>CAWDJS010000014.1:0-468438 GCA_963802585.1 uncultured Alphaproteobacteria bacterium
CAATCAGGACGTGCTCTGAACTTTTCGCGCGGCTTCCGTCGGGCGGCCGCGCGCCGGTTCATCAATCAATATCAGCAGGTTGGGCCATGGCTTTTAAGGAATATGGCAACTACGATGCCGTCGGCCTTGCCGAACTCGTCCGCAAGAAACAGGTGAAGCCGAAGGAGCTGCTGGACGAAGCGATCACCCGCACGGCCAGGGTCGATCCCGAGATCAACGCAGTCGTGGTGAAACACTACGACTATGCCGAGGGGCAGATCGCGAAAGGCCTGCCCGAAGGTCCCTTCACTGGCGTGCCGTTTCTCCTGAAGGACCTCGAGCTTCTCGATGGGACGCGGACGACGTTCGGCGCCAGCGTTTACCGCGACAATGTCGCCGATCATAACGGCACGCTCGCCCAGCGCTTCCTCAATGCGGGCCTCACGATCTTCGGCAAGAGCGCAAGTCCGGAGTGGGGCCTGATGCCAACGACAGAGCCGCGCCTGTATGGGCCAACCAGAAATCCCTGGAATCTTGCGCACTCCTCCGGCGGCTCGTCCGGTGGCGCGGGCGCCGCAGTCGCCGCGCGAATCCTTCCCGTCGCGCATGCGAGCGACGGCGGCGGCTCCATCCGCATTCCCGCCTCGGCCTGCGGCCTATTCGGCCTGAAACCGACGCGGGCGCGTAATCCGTATGGTCCCGACCGCGGCGAAGGCTGGGGCGGTTTTTCCAGCGGCCACGTGCTCAGCATCAGCGTGCGCGACAGTGCCGCGATGCTGGACGCGACAGCAGGACCCGAGCTCACCAGCATCTATTACGCGCCAGCGGCGGACCGGCCCTTTGCCGAGGAGGTCAGGCGCGAGCCCGGGCGCCTGCGCATCGCCTTCACCGACAAATCGCCCTATGGCGAGGCCATCGATGGCGAGGTCGCGGCCGCCGTGCGCGATGTTGCCGCCATGCTGGAGACGCTCGGCCATCACGTCGAGGAACGCGCGCCGAAGCTGCCGGCCGATCCGGCTGTGGTGATGCAGGACATCGTCAGCGCCAACACCGCGCTCACCGTGCGGCAGTCGGAACAACGTTTCGGCCGCGCCATGACGGAGAAGGATTTCGAGATTTTGACTCTGGCGATGACGCACAACGCGCAAAGGGTCACGGCGACCGACTATGTGGCGGCCCAGTTCGCGGCCTATCAGATTTCGCGTTCGCTTTACGAGTTCATGGCGACCTGCGACGTGTTCCTGTCGCCGACCTTGTGCATGCCGCCGGTGCGGCTCGGCGAACTCAACACGATGACGCAGGACCTCTCGCATCTGGGGCCGGCGCTGCGTCGCTACATGCCGGGAACGTCGATGTTCAACATGTCGGGCCAGCCGGCGATGTCGGTGCCGCTCGCCTGGAGCAAATCCGGGTTGCCGCTCGGCATGATGTTCGCAGGCCGCTTCGGCGACGAGGGAACCCTGTTTCGCCTGGCGGCACAGCTCGAGCAGGAGCGGCCGTGGCGGACCAAGTTACCGCCGGTCTGCGCTTAAATCATTGCTGGCATGTCCCTTTTCGGGACACGGACTTGACAAAACTCAGCCTCAATCGCGATCAAGCTTTCCAAATGGCGCGCGGGTGGAATCGGCTGCGCCTCATCTTTCAAATGCGGAGACTGGGACCTTGAGTCAAAGCGACCCGACGGATCATGCGCTTGCGGCGATCGCAAGCATCCTCGATCAACCCGCCGAAGCGCCTCGCGAGGCGGAAAGGCCCGCGGCCGAGAGCAAGCCGGCCGCGCCGCCGCCGATCCCTACAGCTCCGCCCTTGAATGTGCCGCCGCCTCCGCTTGCACCTGCGATGGCCTCGACCGTCGGCGACGACTATTCCAAGCTCGGCCCCGGGCCAATCGCCGCCATTCGCTTCAAATGGACCGCGCGCCGTGGCGCCGACGACGAATATTTTGTCGACGAAACCATCGGCGAGAGTTCGGCCCCGATCACATCAGGTCCGATGACCAGGGACGCGGCGGTCAGGATGGTCGACGAGCGCGAGGTCGAAGCGCGGCAGCGGTTCGAACAGTTGCGCCACGAAATGACCGGCCGTGCGGCGACCGCCGATCTCGTCCGCAAGGGCGCCGGTGAGGCCTGAGCGCCGGTCCCCTACCCGCGGGGCGGTCCCAGAAAATCCTTCTTCGCGAGATCGATGCCGGCATGCCGCAGGATGTCGTAGGCCGTCGTTACGTGAAAGAAGAACTGCGGCATGCTGAAGGTGAGCAGCAGCGAGCGTCCGGTGAATTTCCGCTGGTTGCCGTTCTTGAAGGTAAAGGTGACCTCCCGGTCTGCAGCGCCGTCGATTTCGGCGTGCGGCAGGCTTTCGGCGAAATCGATCACCTGCTTGATGCGCGATTTTAATCCGGCGATGTCGGTCTCGCCGGCCGGCGGTGTCGGCGGATCGCAGCGCGCCAACAGCGCGCCCGCCAGGATGACGTGGCGGTTGGCCTCGTCGACCTGCTGCCTCAGACTATACATGTTGGGATAGAGCCGCATGTTGAGCAGGACCGAAGCATCGATCTTGCGCGCCGGCGTGAGCCGCCCCACGGTCCAGCAGGTCGGACAAATTCCCGAGAAACGGCACGAACACGCCGATCGAAGCCTCATACATCGAAATAGTCACGGTTGCGATTTCCCCGGCTTGGCGTAAATGCTCCGGCATCGTGTCATTGAAACCGGACTTTGAAGCAAGATGTTTCGTACTTTTATCGGCCTGTTCGCAGCGCTTGCCGTCGCCGTCTCGGCACATGCCCAGCAACCGTCCCGTCTCGACGAAATCATCAGCCGCGGATCGCTGCGGGTCGGCATGACCGGCGACTACCGGCCGTTCACCTCTTTCGACAAGGCAACGCAGAAATTCTCGGGCTTCGACGTCGACATGGCGGAGGGACTCGGCAAGGCCCTCGGCGTCAAGGTCGAGTTCGTGCAGACCGCCTGGCCGCAACTGATGAAGGATTTCGAAGCCGACAAGTTCGATGTCGCGATGGGCGGCGTCTCCATCACGCTCGACCGGCAGAAGAAGGGCCTGTTCTCGACGCCGATCATGCGCGAGGGCAAGACGCCGATCGCGCGCTGCGCGGACAAGGACAAGTTCGCGACGCTAGCCGATATCGACAAACCGGGCACGCGCGTGATCGTCAACCCCGGCGGCACCAATGAACGCTTTGCGCGCGCCAATATCAAATCGGCCGAGATCAAGGTCTATGGCGACAACGTCACCATCTTCGACGAGATCGCCAGGGGTGACGCCGACCTGATGATGACGGACGCCTCGGAGACGCGGTACCAGCAAAAACTGCATCCCAGCGTGCTCTGCGCCGTGCACCCCGACAAGCCCTTCGACTTTGCCGAGAAGGCCTATTGGCTGCAGCGCGACGAAGCGTTGAAAGCCTTCGTCGATCAATGGCTGCACATCGCGATGGAGGACGGCAATTTCAAGAAAATCTACGCCGCCTGGTTCGAGTAGCCGTTTTCGGACCTGATCATCAAACGACGCTCGCGTCGGCCTCGTACGGCCGATAGTGTTCGCGCCATGGCAAACAAGAACTATGGCACGGTCAGCGCCGAGCAGCGCAACGGGATGGGCGGGCTTGCCTTCGTGCAAGGGCTTGCCGACGGGACGCTGCCGCTCAACACCATCGCGCAGACGCTGGGCTATGACGTCACCGAGGCCGCGAGCGGACGTGTCGTCGTCACGGCGGAGCCCCGTGCGGCGCATCTCAATCCGGCCGGCACCGTGCATGGCGGCCTTGCCGCGACGCTGCTCGACAGCTGCATGGGGCTTGCAATCTGGTCGACGCTTGAAAAGGGCCTTGGCCAGACCACGCTCGAATTCAAGATTTCGCTGATCCGCCCGATCACGCCGGGCATGGGGCTGATCAAGGCCGAAGGCACCGTGTTGAATCGTGGCCGGCGGATTGGAACCGCTGAGGGAAAGATCACGGACGATCGCGGCCGTCTGCTCGCGCACGGCACGACCACGTGCCTGATTTTCGAGAATTGACGCGGCCTTTTGTCCCAAATTGACCTGACGCCTGCGGCCAAATTAGTGTGACGGGCTGCGATTGAACCAAAGCGGCTAGCGCACGACTTACGTCATGAACGTGATGTAGATCACTATGCTACGAAGGGTCGCAGCATAGCCTGACGGCTTGGGGATCCGCTGCACAGGAGGTCAGGATGAAAAGGCTATTGGCGATAGCCGCTTTGCTGCTGGCTAGCAGCGCCGCGCAGGCGCAATACCAGTTTGAATATGGCGGCCGCACCATTCGCATCGATCCGGACCGCGGTACCGTTTCCATACCCGGCGTGTATGACAATACCGGCAGGAAATCGAAGCGCGCCAAGACTGATCCGGACAGCTCGCGCAGCAAGCCGAGTTCGCAGGACGCCAAGGCCGATCAACAAACGGCACCGGCACCGGCTCCCGCGCCGGCTGATACGGCTGCGGCACCTCCGCCGGCGCCACCGGCTCCTCCCGCGCCTCCAGCCGCGCAGGACACCCCGACTGCGACGGCCAACAATGCACCCGCCGACAGCGCGGCGCAGCCGCCGCCGGCCCCCCCGGCTCCGGCGCCGTTACCGCCGATCCAGGACGCCGCGCCGCAGCGGGCTCCCGCACCACCCCCTGCTGCAGTGGCCGCCGTGCCGCCCTCTCCGCCCGCATCTGCGCAGCGGCCGGGTGATCCCAATTCGCCGCTCGGCGTCTGGCTGACGGAAGAGAAGGAAGGCAAGGTTCGCATCGAGCAGTGTGGCGCCAATCTCTGCGGCTATTCGGTCGATGCCAAGTCGAACGCCAATGGCGAGCAGGTGCTGATCAACATGAAGCCTGCCCAGGGCAAGTGGAGCGGCCGCATCCTCGATCCCAGCACCGGCAGCACCTATGATTCGACGATTGCGCTGAAGGGCTCGGATACGCTGCGTGTGCAGGGCTGCGCCTTCGGCGGCATGTTCTGCGGCGGCCAGACTTGGACTCGCGTGAACTAACGCTTCGCCACATCTTACGCAAAAGGCCCCGCCAAACCGCGGGGCCTTTTCATTTGCGCAAGCCTTTGTGCCGCAAATCACGCCCAAGGGCCTGACGTGACAGCCATCACATCTTCGGGAGACACGAGCAGCGACTATCGTGCATCAAAACACGAAAAGGGCTCGCCATGAAATATCTTCGTAAAACCATCATCGCCACTTCGATCGCATTGCTGACAGTCACCTCATTCGCCACCGCGGCGTCGGCCACGACGTTCGACGGCGAATGGAGCGTTCATATCGCCGCCTCCAGTTCCGAATGCGGAAACGGTCAGACCGTCCCGATCGGCATCAACAACGGCAATGTCTCCAGCTCGATGGTGAAGGCCTCCGGCCATGTCGCCGACGCCGGCAGCATCAGCGTCACGCTGGTGAACGGCATCAAGCGCGCGACCGGCTTTGGTCACCTCTCGGCGACATCAGGTTCAGGCACCTGGCGCGGCGCCCTGTGCTCGGGCACCTGGACCGCTTCGCGGAACTGATCGCCTCGCGCTAGCCGACCGCGGCGCCGTATTCGGCGTCGGAGACGTGCTCCATCCAGTTCGCCGTTTTCCCGTCCATGGCTTCCTGCGTCGCGATGTGGACCATACCCGTGGTGGGCGCGCCGCCATGCCAGTGCTTCTCGTCCGGCGGGATCCAGATCACGTCGCCGGCCTTGATCTCGCGGATCGGCTGGCCCTTGGTCTGGAAGCGGCCGACGCCCGAAATCACATAGAGTGTCTGTCCAAACGGATGCGTATGCCACGCGGTCCGCGCGCCGGGCTCGAAGGCGACGCGATTGATGACGACCCGCGCCGGCGCGGGTGCAGCGATGACCGGGTCCTGCCAGACCGTGCCCGTGAAGTTTTCGGCAGGCGCGCGGCGTGTCGGCCGCGAGCCGGCGGGATAGATTTCCATGGGGGTGCCTCCTGTTTTCTTTTGGATTTCGTAGATGGGGTAACGGGCCCCGGTCTGCCCTCCAAGCAAGCCGCGCTTGCTACGGCACTATGATGGTGCGCTGCGCGCGGCTTGCTTGGAGGGCGGGCGGTCGTCCCTCACACTGATGGTGTGACGGAGTTGAGGGATGAGCCTCGCTCCAAGCATCGAGGAGAGACGACCATGAACCAGTATGCCGGAATCGACGTGTCATTGGAATGCTCGAGCGTGTGTGTTGTTGACGCAAATGGCAAGATTTTGCGCGAGACCAAGGTGGCCAGCGAGCCGAAGGACCTGATCGCCTGGTTCCAATCCTGCGGTTTCGACCTTGAACGGATCGGGCTGGAGGCCGGACCGCTATCGCAGTGGCTTTTTGCGGCGATGAAGGCGGCTGGGCTTGCCGTGGAGTTGCTGGAGACCCGGCATGTGCGCAAGGCGTTCGAGGCAATGCCGGTGAAGTCCGACCGCAACGATGCGCGCGGGATTGCGCAATTGATGCGGCTGGGCTGGTTCCGGCCGGTACACTGCAAGTCGACGAGCGCGCAAGAGACCCGAGCGCTGCTGACGGCGCGCAAGCTGGTGCAGTCAAAGCTTCGCGACGTCGAGAACAGCCTGCGCGGGATCCTGCGCGGCTTTGGGCTGAAGGTCGGCAAGACGACGGAGCGGGAGTTCGCGGGACGGATCAAGGATCTGGCTTCCGGGCAGCCACACCTTGAGGTGATCGCCCAGGCGCTGTTGGCGGTGCGAGCGGTACTGCGGAAGGAGTTTGCAGCCTTCGAGAAACAGACGCGCAAGATGGCGCAAACCGACCCGCAGGCACGGCTGCTGATGTCGGTCCCGGCAGTCGGCCCGATCGTGTCGCTGACTTATGCCAGCGCGATCGACGATCCGACCCGGTTCAAATCGTCGAAGCAGGCGGGAGCCCATTACGGGCTGACCCCGAAGAAGTATCAATCCGGCGAGACCGACTACACCGGCCGGATCAGCAAGATCGGCGACAGCTCGGTGCGGACTGTGCTCTACGAGGCCGCCCACATCATGCTGACCAAGCCGCTCAAGGGCTGCTCGCAATTGAAGAGCTGGGCGATGCGGATCGCCAAGCGCGCCGGCATGAGTAAGGCCAAGGTGGCACTTGCCCGCCGCCTCGCGGTGATCATGCATCGCATGCTCGCCGACGGAACACCCTTCAACGCCGCCGCCGCAGCAGCTTAACAGGGATAGAGACGCAACAGTTTTCGGGCGGGTCACGACACCAGGCCTTCTCGAAGCGAAGTCCCTTCGCCGGGACGATGGATCAGGTCAGGCCGTTGCCCACCAGGTAGCTTCCTGAGCACGCAAACGTAGATTGGTCGACCTATCCTCTTCCAACCCCATCAGGTGGCGGCCTCGCGCCGACCCCGTACAGAAGCGAGACCCCGGCGAGCGGACAACGCAAAGGGATTGACTATTCGAGGCCCGTTACAGAAGGGTGGGCAAAGCCGCTTGCGCCGTGCCCACCATATCCAGCGTTCGCGTGAATGGTGGGCACGCTTCGCTCTGCCCACCCTACGCAGGGTAGATGACGCTATTTCTTCGAGGCCGCGTAGCGCGCCTTGGTGTCGGCGTTCATGGGATAGAGGCCGGGCAGTGCCGCGCCGTTGTTCACCTCGTTGACGATCCAGGCTTCCATCCGCTCCTGCTCGGGCCCTTCCGCAAGCACGTGGTCGAGCAGGGCCTGCGGAATCAGCACCGCGCCGTCCTGGTCGGCGACCACCACGTCGTTTGGAAACACCGCGACGCCGCCGCAGCCGATCGGCTCGCCCCAGCCGACAAAGGTGAGGCCCGCCACCGACGGCGGCGCGGCGAATCCGTCGCACCAGACCGGCAGGCCGGTGCCGAGCACACCCTCGACATCGCGCACCACACCATCCGTGATCAGCGCAGTCACGCCGCGCTTGACCATGCGGGCGCACAGGATGTCGCCGAAGATGCCGGCGTCGGTGATGCCCATGGCGTCGACCACGGTGATGCAACCGGCAGGCATGGCCTCGATCGCGGTTCGCGTCGAGACCGGTGACGACCAGGATTCCGGCGTCGCCAGATCCTCGCGCGCCGGCACGAAGCGCAGCGTGAAGGCCGGGCCAACCAGCCGCGGCATGCCCGGTTTCAGCGGACGTGCGCCCCGCATCCAGATGTTCCGCAGGCCCTTCTTGAGCAGGACCGTGGTGATGGTGGCGGTGGTGACGTGCGACAGGATTTTGATCGCTTCGGGGGTCAAAGACATCGAAAAAGCGGGCTCCGGTAGGGGTGGATTGGCGGGGCGCATCTTGCGGGGCGGAGGCAGCGCGTCAAGGGCGTGACAAGCACGAGAGTTTGAGCGAAAACGCATGACATGGCAGCGCCCTTCCCTCCGCCCCGCCTTTTACCGAGTGGCGACAGTGCCCTCGTGGTGGAATTTGCCCGCAACATCGATGATGCCGCCAGTCAGCGCGTGCTGGCGCTGGACAAGGTGCTGGCGGCGGCGGCCGTTGAGGGCGTGACAGAGGCCGTGCCGACCTACCGCTCGCTGCTGGTGCATTACGATCCGGACCGGATCGATTTCGAGACGCTGGGCGCAAAGCTGGCCGCGCTGGCCGAGATGCCCGTCCCGCCGGCCGGCAAGGCACGGCGCTGGCGCGTTCCCGTTGCCTATGGCGGCGAGAACGGCATCGACCTCGAGGAGGTCGCCAGGAGCCTGAACATCACGCCTGACGAGGTCGTGCGGCGGCATGCCGGCGGCGACTATCGCGTCGCCATGATCGGCTTCACGCCGGGCTGGTCCTATCTCTCGGGGCTCGACAAGTCGCTGCACATGCCGCGGCGGCCCAATCCGCGGGTGTTCACGCCGGCGGGCACGATCTCGATCGGCGGCGTGCAGGCGGGCATCCAGTGCCTGGCGGCTCCCAGCGGCTGGCATCTGCTCGGGCGCACGGCGGTCAGGACCTTTCAGCTGCATCGCGATCCCGTGTTCCTGACCCAGCCCGGCGATCGCGTGACCTTCTACCGGGTCGATGAGAAGATTTTTGCCGAGCAGACCCGCGCCGCGGAAGCCGGCGCGATCGTCGCGGAACTTGTGGCCGCATGAGCAAGCTCGTCGTTTCCGCGATCGGCCCCGCCAGCTCCGTCCAGGATCGCGGCCGCCCCGGCGTGCAGCGCTACGGGCTGGTGCCGAGCGGCGCGATGGATCGGCTCGCGCTTGGCGCCGCCAACACGCTGCTCGGCAACGAGCCGTTCGCAGGTTGTGTCGAGATCGGCCCGTTCACCGCTGCGTTCACGGCGCATGACGGCGCGGTGCGTGTTGCGCTCGCCGGTGCCGCCCGCAGCGCCGAGATCGCCGGACGGCCGGTGCCGATGGATTCGTCGATGACCCTCGCTGAGGGCGAGACCCTGACACTCGGTTTCGCCAAGGGCGGCTCCTTCAGCTATCTCGCGATCGAAGGCGGCATCGATGGCGAAGAGACCTTTGGCAGCGTCGCGGTCAATCAGCGCGCGGGGCTCGGCAGTCCCTATCCGCGGCCGCTGCAGGCGGGCGACGAACTGCCGGCGAAAACGGCGAGCGGCGCCGCCGAACGCCGGATCGAGCTTCCACTTGTGTCCGGGCCGATCCGTGTCGTGCTCGGTCCGCAGGACGATGAGTTCGACGACGAGGCCAAGGCGCTGTTTCTCGACAGCGAATGGAAGATCTCGGCGACCAGCGACCGCATGGGCTATCGGCTCGAAGGCCCCGTCATCAGGCATTTGCACGGCCACAACATCGTCTCCGACGGCACCGTCAACGGCAGCATCCAGGTGCCCGGCAATGGCGCCCCGATCGTGCTGATGCCGGACCGCAACACCACCGGCGGCTATCCCAAGATCGCGACCGTGATCTCAGCCGATTTCGGCCGCTTCGCACAGACGCCGGCCGGAACGCCTTTCCGCTTCAAGGCGGTCAGCGTGAAGGAAGCCCAGGCGGAGGCCCGTAAATTTGCAGAGCTGCTCCGCGCCCTGCCCGATCTCCTTCGCAATTTGGAGGGCTTTGAGCTCAACCTCGAAGCGTTGCAGGATGCCAACGTTGCGGGCAGCGCCGTCAGCGCGGTCGACGCCGGAACGTGGCAGGCGGAGGGGTTAAACCCTTGAACGAGGCGGGGAAGGACATGAAGACCATCGATCTCAACTGCGATCTCGGCGAAAGCTTCGGCCTCTGGGAAATGGGCCATGACGCCGAGATGATCGAGCTCGCCACCAGCGTCAACATTGCCTGCGGCTATCACGCGGGCGATGCCGACATCATGCGCCAGACGGTGGAGCTCGCCAAAGCGCGCGGCGTTTCCATCGGCGCCCACCCCGGCTATCGCGACCTGCACGGCTTTGGCCGCAGGCCCGTGCCCGGATTGAAATCCTCCGAGATCGAGAACCTCGTCGCCTACCAGATCGGTGCGCTACAGGCGATTGCGACCGCGGCGGGCTACAAGGTCACCCACGTCAAGGCGCACGGCGCCCTCTCCAATGTCGCCTGCGAGGACGACATGACCGCGCGGGCGATCGCCAACGCGGTCAAGGCGGTCGATCCCAACCTGGTGTTCGTGGTGCTGGCCAATTCCAAACTGGTCAAGGCCGGCGAGCGCGCCAACCTGCCGATGGCGCATGAGGTCTTCGCCGACCGCGCCTATGAGGACGACGGCAATCTGGTCTTGCGCAAGAAGCCCGGCGCGGTGCTGCATGATCCAAGGGAGATCACCGAGCGGGTGATCCGCATGGTGCAGGATGGCGCGGTGGTCTCGGTGACCGGCAAGGTGATGAAGATGCGCATCGACACCGTCTGCATTCATGGCGACAATCCGACCGCGGTCGAGATCGCGCGCGGCGTGCGGAAAGCGCTCAAGGACAACGGCATCGACGTCGCTCCGTTCAAGCGCGCGGCATAACGCAGTCGTAGGGTGGGCAAAGGCGCTCTTGCGCCGTGCCCATCATTTATCCGGAGCGCAACGTGGATTGGTGGGCACGCTTCGCTTTGCCCACCCTACGAATTCCACAAAATCAGAAGGGATGTACAGAGAGCGTACCGAACACCACCGCCGCGATCACCGCAAACGCTCCATAGAGCGCCGCGAGATGAAAGCCGTTGCCGGCCCGCCTGAGCGAGCGCGCATAAAAATGCAGGCGGGCTTCCGCTGATATCTCGCGCATAGCTATTCTCCATCGCCCCATGCGCACAAGTTAAGAAACGTTCATGGTGCTTCGCAAGATCGTGCCGCAAATGGTGATGGCATGCTCTGCAAAACTCGCGTCGCAGTGAGAACTTCTCCACCACGGCCTCCGCCGAGAAATTTATTCGGCCGCTTTTGAGGCGCTTTGCCCGGTTCCGGAACCTCTCGATTAAGCACGATCTATTCGGAAAACCGCGGCACGGTTTTCCCGATCATGCTCTTAGTACACGTCCTGCTGGAACCGGCCCTTTTTCTTCAGATCCACGACAAAGCTGACGGCCTCGTCGGTCGAACGCGCGCCGAATTGCGCGATGATGTCGACCAGCGCCCGCTCGACGTCCTTGGCCATGCGCTTGGCGTCGCCGCAGATGTAAACGTGGGCGTCTTCGGCAAGCCAGGTCCACAATTCGCGGCCGACTTCGCGCATGCGGTCCTGTACGTAGAATTTCTTGGCGCCATCGCGCGACCAGGCGAGCGACAGCCGCGTCAGCAGGCCCGAGGTCTTCAAGGCGTTGAGCTCGTCCTGGTAGAAGAAGTCGCAATCGCTGCGCTGGTGGCCGAAGAACAGCCAGTTCTTGCCGGGCGCGCCGGTCGCCCTGCGGTCGAGCAGGAAGGCGCGGAACGGCGCCACGCCGGTGCCCGGCCCGATCATGATGATCGGCGTCTTCGGATCCGCCGGCAGCGCAAAGCCATGCGCCTTCTGCACATAGACCTTCAGCTCGTCGCCGGGATTGATGCGTTCGGCGAGGAAGGTCGATGCCAATCCGAGGCGTCTGCGCTTGCCGATCACGTAGCGCACGCAATCGACCGTCAGCGAGAGTTTTCCGGGCGTCGCGTTGTGCGACGACGAGATCGAATAGAGCCGCGGCTGCAGCGGCTCCAGCGCCTCGACAAAGGATTCCGGATGCGGACGGACATTGGAGAATTTTTGCAGCACCGCCATGACGTCGAGCGTGGCGGCATCGCCATCGGGGTCCTCGCCCTGTGCCAGCGCACGGGCCTTCTCGCGCTGCGCGCCGCCGGTGAGATAGGAGAACAGCTCGAACAGGCTGTCGGGCGCGGGCGACAGCGAGACGTCCGAGATCAGCACCTCGCGCAGCGTCTTGCCGCGGACCTCCGTGGTGTGGGAGGCGCCGAGCAACGCGATGATCTGGTCGACCATACCAATATCGTTCTTGGCAAAGATGCCGAAGGAGTCGCCGACGACATAATCGAGGCCGGCGCCGGAAAGATCGAAATCGATGTGCCAGGTCTCCTTCTCGGAGCCTTGCTTGTTGAGCAACCGGCGCGAGACAAACGTTGCGGCGACCGGATTGTCGCGGGAGCGGCCGGGCTCGCTGATCGTGGTGGTCACTGCGACCGCCGGCGTGATCGCCGAAGACGGCGCGGCGGCCGGTACCTTGTCGATCTCCTCATAGAGCGACTTCAGCATCCGCGCGGTCTCCTTGCCGCCGGGAACGCAGAGATTGAGCCGCGCCTCGCTCTTGCTCGAGATCGCATCGGAATAGTCGTTGCAATTATAGCCGCACTGGCCGCAGTCCTGCTGCGCCATCGCGGCCATCATCCGCCGCCGCAAGGGTCGGCCTTCGGCGAGCTTCATGCGATCGGCGATCGGCATGGTCTGGTCGTGCCAGGGCGCTTCGCCGTCATCGCCATCGCCGGCCGGACCTTGCAGCAGGACCGCGCCCTGATCGGGCGACCGCGCCGCCGCGCCGTTGTCGGCCAACAGTCCCGCGAAAAAGCCGTTGAGCCAGGAACGCTGCGCCTCGGAGAACGGCGCGGTCGGCGGAATGATCTCGATCTTCGGAAGCGGCGTGATCTGGTTCATGAGGACACCTCAGCATCCGCGAGCTTGCGGAGCGTTTCGCCGTCGTGGCGGCGGGCGAAAGCAAGAAAGGTTTCTTCTGGTGAAGCGCGATGCGCGAGATAGGCTTTCAGCAGGCGCTCGACGGTTTGCGGCGCCTCCTCGGCTTTGAGGTCGTGATAGACCTCCTGCCCGATGTCGGCCTGCGGTCCGAACCCGCCGCCCGCGAACAGATGATAGCCTTCCACGGTGTCGTCGCCGTCGCCGACGGGCACCTTGGCGGCGATCAGGCCGATATCGCTGATGTAGTGCTGCGCGCAGGAATGGTGGCAGCCGGTCAAGTGAATATTGAGCGGCGTGTCAACGTTGACGCGCGGTTCGCACCAGTCGGCAATGTCGGCGGCATGCAGCTTGGTGTTGGACGCCGCGAACTTGCAGCCGGCATTGCCGGTGCAGGCGATCAGGCCGGCGCGAATTTCAGAGGCCTTGGTCGCAAGACCCAGCGTCTCGATCGCGGCGGTGGCCAACGCAACATTGTCGTCACGCACGCCCGAGATCAGAAAATTCTGCCAGACCGTCAGCCGGATTTCGCCATCGCCAAGATCCTGCGCGATCTTCGCAAGCCCCCGCATCTGATCGCAGGTGATTTTGCCGACCGGCACCAGCACGCCGATCCAGTTCAGCCCGTCCTGCCTCTGTTTGTGTACGCCGATATGGGCCATGCGGTCGAAGACCGGGCGCGGCGCGATCGCATCTGCCGGCGCGCGGGTCAGCTTGCGGCCGAGCCGTTCCTCGACGGTTTCCATGAACTTGTCGACACCCATGCTATCGAGCACATATTTCAGGCGCGCCTTCAGGCGGTTGGTGCGGTCGCCGGTATCGATGAACACGCGCACGATGGCGTCAGCGACTTTTGTCGCATCCTCCGGCTTGACGATGATGCCGGTCTCCTTGGCAAAATCCCGGTGTCCGGTGATGCCGCCGACGCCGAGCCGGAACCACACGCCGGGTTCGATGCCAAAACCGTCTTTCACCTCGACCGCGGAGAACGCGATGTCATTGGTGTCTTCCAGCACCGCGATCTTGCCGGCGCCGTCGAAGGCGACGTTGAACTTGCGCGGCAGGCCGTAGAGCGAACGGTCGTTGAGGATGTGATAGTGCCACTCGCGCGCGTAAGGACGCGTGTCGATCAGCTCCTGCGGATCAATGCCTGCAGTCGGGGTGCCCGTGACATTGCGGATGTTGTCGGCGCCCGAGCCGCGCGAGCACAGGCCGAGGTCCTGGATGCCTTCGATCAGTTCGACGGCATGCTTCGGCGGAATCTCCCGAAGCTGCAGATTGGCGCGTGTGGTGACATGGCTGAACGGTCCGCACAGCCGCTCGGCGAGATCGGCGACGCCGGAGAATTGCCAGTGCTTCATGATGCCGTTCGGAATCCGCAGCCGGCACATGTAGGAATCCTGCGCCGGCGCGACATAGAACAGCCCGTGATAGCGCCAGCGGAAATTGTCGGCCGGCGACGGCGGCGCGTTGTCGAGCGCCTGCTGCTTCAGGCGCGGATAGGCATCGAAGGGATGCTCTTCGCGCTTGAACTTCTCCTGGTCCGCGAGCTTCTTGCCCGCTTCCGTGACCTTGTCCTGCGCCTTGATGTGCGCGGCGTCGGGGCCAGCAGGCTCGGCATTGCCCTTGCCGGCACTGGCGTCGCCGCCGAGACCTCGTCCGCGGCGGATGATCTGCACGCCGGCGGCAAAGCCTTCGAAGTAGCGTTTCTGTTCGTCGGTAAAATCGACGGGGAGATTTTCGAGTTTCATGATTGCCATGCGCCCTTATTCCGCAGCGGCCGGAATGGCGACGGGCGCGGCGGCGAGGGGCGGCTGCGCCGGCTTGTAGGTCGCGTAAAGCGCGAGCCCCGTGAACACGAAGCCGCCGACGAGATTGCCAAGCGTGACCGGGATCTGATTCCAGAGCCACCAGTCGACGACCGAGACCTTTGCGCCGAGCAGCATGCCCGTCGGAATCACGAACATGTTGACCACGGCATGCTCGAAGCCGAGCGCGAAGAACAGGAAGATCGGCAGCCAGATCGCTGCGATCTTGCCGACCGTGGAAGTCGAGGTCATGCCCATCACGACGCCGAGGCAGACCAGCCAGTTGCAGAGAATGGCCTTGACGAAGACGCTGACCATGCCGGCGAAGCCAAGCGCTTCATTGCCGATCGTCTTGGCTTCGGCGACGGAGACGATGCGTGCCGCGACGCCGGCCACCTCCACCTTGCCCATGTTGGTGAGCGAGATCGCGATCAGGATGCCGAAGGCGACGCTGCCGAGCAGGTTGGCGACGAACACCCAGGACCAGTTGGCGATCACGGCGCTCCAGCTCGCCTTGCCCTCGAGCCGCGCCAGCGGCACGACCGCAAAGCTGCCAGTGACGAGTTCGAGGCCGAGCAGCACGATCATCACGAGGCTGACCGGGAAGATGAGCGCGCCGACCAGCGGCTGGCCCGTCGTGATCGCGCCGGTAAGGGCGAGCGCGGTGGCAGCGCCCAGAAGTGCGCCCGATAGCGCGCCGCGGATCAGGATATCGCGCGGCCCGAGCGCCAGCTTCTTGAGGCTGGAATCGATCATCGCGGCAACGACGTCTGTAGGTTTGATGTAATCCATGTCGAAGCTCCAGCTGCCGCGCGTCTTGCGTGGTCACAACGAGGGAACGGAGGTGCGTGGTCGCCCGCTTCTGTGCGAGCGATCCGATCAGCCTCGTTGCTGCGGAATCCATCGTGGATGTGGGCCAGCGGGCATCACCGGCGGCTGGCCTGACACCCTCTATTCAAAACGTGTGCCAGCGCTGCATGGTCTGAAAAGTCAAATAAATTCAGTATATTAGCTGTTTTGGGGTGCATTAAGTGGATTGATATTCATGCCTTTTCCAAAGGCATGAGCACAAATAATAAGCTTCGAATCGGTGTGCTTAATCTTTGACCTGGCGGCGTTCGGCGCCCTCTATGGCGTCCGCCGGGCTACGGAAAACGAGGCCAAATACCCATTGATGTCGGCGGGATCGAAGGCCGGCCCGGCGAAGGCGCGGAACGGCGCGGAGGGCTGGTCTTTGCTCGCGCTTTGCCCCAGCGCCGCGTCGTAGAGGTCGGGCCGGAACACCGCCATGGCGGTCTTAACCGCCTCGGGGCTGACCGCCGTCTGCCGCCAGCGCGCCATCTGCGCATAGAGCCAGGCCGCCTGCACCGGATCGGGGCGTCCCGCCCCTTCCCGTCCGACCAGCAGATAGCGGCCGCTCTCGCGGACCGTGCCGTCAGGCGAAATCTTCAGCCGCCCGTCGAGCGTGCGCTGGATGACTTCGGCGTCGACGCCGATCCGTTCCGGCTGCGCCAGCAGGCGGGCGACCTCGGCGCGGTTCTCGGTCCGCTCGATGAAGTCGGCGGCGCGCGAAGCGGCGCGGATCAGCGCGGCAAGCCGGTCGGCGTTCTTCTCCGCCCAGATCTGGCGGACCGCCAGCACCTTCTCCGCCGCGCGCACCAGAATGTCCGAGACAAAGTGCAGGATGTGGCCGACGCCGCGGTCGACGGCGATGGAATTCCAGGGCGCGCCGACGCAGAAGCCGTCGATCTGCCCGCCGGCAAGGCTTTCCGCCATGAAGGGCGGCGGCAGCACGACCAGGCGCACGTCCTCGTCGGGATCGACGCCGCCGGCCGCCATCCAGAAGCGAAGCTGGTAGTTGTGGGTCGAGAACGGAAAGGTCATGGCGAAAGTCAGCGGCTCCGCGCCGCTCTTGCGCCGTGCCACCACCACCCGCGCCAGCGCTTTGGCCGTCGCCATCGGATCGAACCGGTCGCCATCGAGCTCGGCCATGATCGCCGCATGCAGCAGCGGCGACACCGTGATCGCATTGCCGTTGAGGCCGAGATTGAAGGGTGCGGCGATCGGGACCTTGACGTGGCCGATGCCGAGGCTCGAGGCGATGGCAACCGGTGCCAGCAGATGCGCGGCATCGAACATGCCGATGGTGAGCTTGTCGCGGATGTTCGACCACGACACTTCCCGCACCAGGGTGACGTCGAGCCCCTCCTCGGCGGCGAATCCCTTGTCGACGGCGACGATCAGCGCGGCGGCATCGACGAGAGGGATAAAGCCGATGTGAAGCGGTGAACTCATTTCAGCAGCTCCGACGCGGTCAGGATCGACTGCGCGATCTCGCCGATCTTCTTCTTTTCGCGCATCGCGGTGGAGCGCATCAGCACATAGGCCTCCTCCTCGGTGAGGCCCTTGAGCTTCATCAGGATTCCCTTGGCGCGGTCGATCACCTTGCGCTCTTCCAGCGCATTCTTGGTGCGGTCAAGCTCGTCCTGCAGCTTGGCAAAGGCGTTGAAGCGCGACACGCAGAGATCGAGGATCGGCTTCATCCGCTCCTTCTTCAGGCCATCGACGATATAGGCGGACACGCCGGCGTCGACGGAAGCCTGGATCGAGGCCGCATCGCTCTGGTCGACGAACATCGCGACCGGGCGGCGCACGGCGCGGCTGACCTGGAACATCTGCTCGAGGCTGTCGCGGCTGGGGTTTTCCAGGTCGATGACGATGATGTCGGGGTCGAGCGCATAGATGCGGGCGAGCAGGCTCTGCATCTCGCTGATATGGACGACCTCGGTATAGCCGGCCTCCCGCAACCCCTCCTCGAGGATCGCGGCACGGATCGGGCTTTCGTCGACAATGACGATCTTGGGAGAGGACTCGGCGCCCATCGCTTACTCGGTGTCCGGCACGCATATCCATAGCACGCGAGCGGCCAGCACAAAGTCTTGTATTTCTGGGCAATTAGGACTAGCTCACGGGCCATCAATCACACAGTTTGGAACATGTCAGAGGCTGCCGCGCCGAAAATCAGCTTTGTTTCGCTTGGATGCCCCAAGGCTTTGGTGGATTCCGAGCGGATCATCACGCGCCTGCGCGCGGAGGGCTATGAGCTCGCGCGCAAGCATGACGGCGCCGACATCGTCATCGTCAACACCTGCGGGTTCCTCGACAGCGCCAAGCAGGAATTGCTCTCCGCGATCGGCGAAGCGATGGCGGAGAACGGCAAGGTCATCGTCACCGGCTGCATGGGCGCCGAACCCGAGCAGATTTCGTCCGCCTATCCCGGCGTGCTCTCGATCACGGGCCCGCAGCAATATGAGAGCGTGCTCGATGCCGTGCATCGCGCGCTGCCGCCGGCGCATAATCCGCATCTCGACCTGGTGCCGCCGCAGGGCATCAAGCTGACGCCGCGGCACTACGCCTATTTGAAGATTTCGGAAGGCTGCAACAACCGCTGCAGCTTCTGCATCATCCCGAAACTGCGCGGCGATCTGGTGTCGCGGCCGGCGGGCGACGTGCTCCGCGAAGCGGAGCGGCTGGTGAAGGCCGGCGTCAAGGAACTGCTCGTCATCTCACAGGACACCTCGGCCTATGGCATCGACCTGAAATATGCCGAGAGCCTGTGGCAGGATCGCCAGGTGCGCGCGAAATTCTTCGATCTTGCCAAAGAGCTCGGCGAGCTCGGTGCGTGGGTGCGGCTGCAGTATGTCTACCCCTATCCGCATGTCGACGAGGTCATCGGCCTGATGACCGAAGGCAAGATCCTGCCCTATCTCGACATCCCCTTTCAGCATGCAAGCCCGGAAGTCCTGAAAGCGATGAAGCGGCCAGCAGCGCAGGACAAGACGCTGGCGCGGATTTTGAAGTGGCGAGAAGCGCGCCCCGATCTCGCCATCCGCTCGACCTTCATCGTGGGCTTCCCCGGCGAGACCGACGCGGACTTCGCCGATCTCCTGGATTGGCTCGATGAAGCCGAAATCGACCGGCTCGGCTGCTTCAAATATGAGCCGGTCGCAGGTGCTTCGTCGAACGCGCTCCCCGGCGCGGTGCCCGATGAGGTCAAGCAGCAGCGCTACAACGCGCTGATGGCGCGGCAGCAGAAGATTTCGGCGCGGCGGCTGAAGCGCAAGCTCGGCACCAGGCAGCAGGTGATCATCGACGAGGTCGGCCCGACAGTGGCAAGAGGTCGGTCAATGGCCGACGCGCCTGACATCGACGGCTCGGTCTATCTCACCAGCCGCCGTCCGCTGAAAGTCGGCGAGATCGTCACCGCCAAGATCGAGCGCGCCGACGAATATGATTTGCACGGCAGCGTGGCCGGCTTTTAAGCGGCTTCAGCGCGCTTTTGGCGACGGCGAAACCGAGCGGACATGCCAGAGTTTGAGCAGTCGGCCGGCCTCTTCGGTGGTCAACTCGGCGAATTGCCGTTTGAGCTTTGACAGCTCATCGTCAGCGGTGATGCCCCTGGAAAACCGGCAATCGAGCACTGCTTTCACGGTTTCCCAGCCGAGGCCCGCGACTTTGCAGGGAACCAGGATGCCGTCGCTGCGCAGGCTCTGCATCAGCGGACGGACAATCTCGACGCTGGTGCGCGCGAGCTCAGCCAGTGCGACGAGCATCTCTTCATAGCGCCGCTGCGAGGCAAGTTCGCGCAACGTCTTCTCGTTCAGCCTGCCCTCTTTCTTGAGCTTTGCGATTGCCGCTCCCGCCGATTTGAAGTCGTGGTCACGCGACATCTCACGGTCGACGTCGGCCGATGCCGCCGAAATCGCCGCCCGTATTTCCTCGAAGAGATGAGGTGGAGCGCGGGACAGCATCCGGGTTTTTACGGCATCGGTGGCGCTCTTCAGGAGACGGGCCCGAAGCCCGGCCGGCAAGTCGGCGCGGATCCCGGTCACGACGGCAAGCTCGGGATCGGCTGCCGCTTGCGCTACGATCATCGCAAATCCCGCCGCGGAAATCCGCGCGCCGGGGTTGGTGACGAGCCGGCGGCTGACGCTCGGGAAACGGCGGGTCAGCAGGCTGTCGGTCACCACTTCCTGCAGCCACCAGCGGCCGGCGATCGCGATCAGATGCTTCTCGCCCTTGGTCTTGGCGATCTCGAGCAGGTCGTCGCTCTTCAGGATCGGCGATTCCATCAGGACCGGTCCCGCCACGGAAATATCGTCGTGCCGGGCGAGATGCCTGATAAGGGAGGCCGGCGCCTGGGCAATCGACGCCAACTGGCTGCTCAATTCGGCGAGCGCAATGCGGGCGCTGACGTCGGCAATGGCACGCAGCTCGATGGTGTTGACCAGCCGCTCGAAGACGTTGCCGAACAGCTCGATCTGCTCGCCGCTGTAGCTGCCGGCGGACGCCAGAAACAGCGCCGTCACCCGCTCGGCGGTCTCGGCGCATCTTTCCGTGGAGCCCGCGGCAATCGCGGTCTCGACTTCGTCGGCGATCGAGGGATTTTGCTGTGACATCGCTCGTCCTGAGCGCTCGAACGGCTGTTCTAAGCCAGTCCGGTGACGCTACGGAACATGCCTAAAATTTTCGTAAAATTCGCCGCTGCTTACCTGTTCAGGCGGCCATCTGTCGTTTCATCGGCTGCGATTGGCCGTACATCAGCGATCGCCACAGCCATTCGATGGGACCGAAGCGGTAGCGGCGGAGCCACCATTGGCTGAAGAACACTTGCACCGCATAGACGGCCACGCCGAAGGCAAGCGCGGTTGAGACATTCAGCTTTCCGAACAATCCGAGCCCGTATCCATAAAATACCCATCCAAAGATCAGGGACTGGACGATGTAGTTGGTGAAGGCCATCCGTCCGAGCGGTGCTGCCCACCCCAGGAGCTTCGCCCCCACCGCCGTGCTTGCAAGCCCGATGATGAACGCACCGTAGGCAAGGGCCAGCGTGACCGTTGCAAGTACGCTGCCCACGAACGCCGTCGACAGCCCGGCCACCAGCGCCGCGCCGAACACCAGCCAGCGGTGATCCGAGGCGCGCCGCACTATTCCCGTCCGCCAGATGAGGGCGCCAATCAGGAACAGCGCGAGGGTGCGCGGAAACACCCAGACATGAAGGGGCGCGATGGCCGCGATCTCGTGAACGCGAAACCGGAGGATGTCGGAAAAGCTGCCTGTCGCGTAGACTTGGCGGGCTTGGTAGGCGAGCCAGCTTGCGTCGGGAAGCGGCATCAGTCGTATCAGACAGGAACTGGCGTAGACGGCCAGCAACGCCAGACTGCACCCTGCCGCCAGCCAACGCGGTCCGTAGAGCAGCGGCAACACGAGCAGGCCCGCCAGCGCGTATTCCGTCAAGATGTCGCCGTTCCAGATCAGAGTCAGATGGATGACGCCAAAGGCCAGCAGGACCAGCAGCCTTCGCAACAAGAGAGCGGCGCGCGGCTTCGCCGCCAGCCGGTCGAACTGGATCGCAAGCCCTGCCCCGAACAGCAGCGAAAACAGTGCGAAGGCCTTCAGCTCGATCGCCTCATCCAGAAATGTTGCGATGATGCGGTCAAGCGACGCGACTTGGCGAGAGGGAAGGAATTGTTCGAAGATCGAAACCCGGAATTCGAAGACGAGATTGATGGCCATCACGCCGAACAAGGCAACGCCGCGCAGAATGTCGAGAGCGACAAGCCGCTCTTCAAGCGGCGCCGAAGACGGTCTCGATTTCAGGCGGTCGTCTGGCGTCTCTTGCATGCCGCAGCAACCTATCAGCGCGTCGCGTTCGTTTGAATGCACGCGGCCCACTTGCCGCACTTGACACCCCCGCCCTTCGGCTGTATCAGCGCGCCCCATGATTTCGAACCGGACCAACCGCCGCGCAGCTTTCCGTCGTCGCACCAGCGACGATGATGGGCTGCGCCATGTCCGACGACCACGCTGAATAGCTAGATCAGCTTAGTTTTCGAGAAGGCCGCGCCCGACAAAGCGCGGCCTTCTTGCGTTTGTGCCCCCTCCCATCCAACCCACAAGGAGTTTTCCATGCTCAAGGTCACCCATCCCTATGATGCGCTGATGGACATCACCGCGCGCCCGCCAACCGTGTTCGTCCGGGGCGAAGGTGCGTGGCTCTGGGACGACACCGGCAAGCGCTACCTCGATTTCATCCAGGGCTGGGCGGTGAACTGCCTCGGTCACGCGCCGGCCGTGGTCGCGGAAGCCGTTGCGGCGCAGGCCAAACTTCTGATCACGCCGAGCCCGGCCTATTACAATTTAGCGAGCCTCAAGCTGGCGAAGGCCCTGGTCGACGCGAGCTGTTTCGACCAGGTGTTCTTTGCCAATTCCGGCGCGGAGGCCAATGAAGGCGCGATCAAGCTCGCGCGCAAATTTGGCGCGCGGCAGAGGGGCGGCGCCTTCGAGATCATCACCTTCGAGGGCGGCTTTCACGGCCGCACGCTCGCGACCATGTCGGCTTCCGGCAAGAAGGCATTCGAGCCCCTGTTCGAGCCCAAGGTTGCCGGCTTTCGCAGGGCGCGGCTGAACGACCTCGATTCCGTCAAAGAGCTCATCGGCGACAACACCGTGGCCATCATGCTGGAGCCGATCCAGGGCGAAGCCGGCGTCTGGCCCGCGACAGATCAATTCCTGCAGGCGTTGCGTGCGCTGACGCAGGAGCACGGCCTGCTCCTGATCTTCGACGAGATCCAGACCGGCATGGGACGCACCGGCAAGCTCTTCCACTATGAGCACACCGACATTGCGCCCGACATCATGACCTTGGGCAAAGGCATCGGCGGCGGCGTGCCGCTGGCGGCGCTGCTGGCGACCGAGCACGCTTCCTGCTTCGAGCATGGTGACCAGGGCGGCACCTTCAACGGCAATCCGTTGATGTGCGCGGCAGGTCTCGCGGTGCTCGAGGAAGTCAGCCAGCCCTCGTTCCTGAAGTCGGCGGCGGAGGCCGGGCTTTATCTGGAAAGCGAGTTGCAAAAGCTCTCGGCGCGGCATGGCCTTGGTGAAGTGCGCGGCCGCGGGCTGTTGCTTGCCCTCGATCTCAAGCTGCCGCTCGGCGCCGCGATCGTGACGCAGGCGTTCGAGGCAGGATTGCTGCTGAAC
The DNA here is from genome assembly GCA_963802585.1 of uncultured Alphaproteobacteria bacterium. GTDB lineage: Bacteria > Pseudomonadota > Alphaproteobacteria > Rhizobiales > Xanthobacteraceae > Bradyrhizobium. The sequence goes on from CAWDJS010000014.1 coordinate 22,874, forward strand.
TCGCCGCAACCGGATGCGCTCCGCTTCATGCCGGCGCTCAATGTGACGCGGGAAGAGATCGGCGTCATGATCGATGGCCTCGACCAGATCCTGACCAAAACCGGCGCCGCGCGCCGGGTCGCCTGAGCAACAAGGTCAGCCATCTTTACCCAGCACGCGCACACGCTGCCTCGATCGGAGGCAGCGTGTGGCTCGCGAGCGACATGTCCCGGAAATCCCGCCCCAAACGTCCGCCGACCCGCAGGTTCGATGCCGTTCTGATTGTTGATCGGCGGTTGTAACGGTAAAAATCTTCCATCTTCTAGTGAGGTTAGGGCGTGGATTCGGCGGCACTCAATTCAGGCGATAACGCCTTGCGATTGCCGGAGCATCCGGTCCGGAACGCGCCACGGCGCGTTCGCTCTTCATTGCTCGCCACGACGGTTCTGCTGGCGAGCACGGCGCTTGGCACCATCTCCGCCCACGCGGTCGACGGCACCTGGATCGGCAACAATGCCGGCGATCCCAACGAATGGGTCGAGGGCGCGAACTGGTCGTCCAATCCGGTCGTGCCGGACGGCACAGCGACGTTCACCAACAACGGCGCGCCCACGACGGTTCAGGCCAACGGCGTCGTCGACCTCAGCGCGATCACCTTCACGGCCGCGCCCAACAACGCCCCCGCCTACACCATCACCATGAACGACATCTTCATCGTGACCGGGGCCGGCGTCAGCAACAACTCGACCAACACGCAGACCTTCAACGTCACCTCCGTCACGCTATTCGAGAATTCGAGCAGCGCCAGCGGCGGCACGGCGGCGGTCACCTACAACAACAGCGCCAACATGCTGTTCTTCAACACCAGCACGGCCGGCAACGCGATCATCGCCAATAACAGCGATCTGGAATTCAGCGACAGCAGCAACGCCGGCACCGCGCAGATCATCAACAATGCCACGCTGAATTTCAACAACACCTCGTCGGCCAACGCTTCCACGATCACAAACAACGCCGGACAGATCGTCAACTTCTTCGACACTTCCTCGGCCGGAACCGCGACGTTGAACAACAGCGGCACGCTGAACTTCAACAATTCCACCACGGCCAGCGGCGCCAACATCACCGGCGCCACCGGCTCGGCGACGAACTTCAACAGCAATGCCACGGCCGGCGGTTCGGTCATCACGCTGCAGGGCACCGGCACCCTCGCCTTCAACAACTCCAGCACCGCGGCCGGCGCTACCATCAATTCGGCGCTAGTCGGCGGCTCCATTACCTTCAACGACACCAGCACGGCGGCTAACGCCAACATCGTGCTGAAGGAGTCCAACCTCGGCTTCAACAATTCGGCGAGCGCGGGCTCCGCCACGATCACGATGCCGGATGCCACCCATCCCGGTACCATCACCTTCAACGACACGACCACCGCGGCCAATTCCAACATCACCGTGATCGGATCGCTCGGCGTCGGCGGTTCGCTGAATTTCCTCAATTCCAGCACCGCGGGGAATGCGACGCTGACGACGGTTGCAGGCATTGGCGCAGGTGGACAGATCCTGTTCGGATCCCTCGGCGGCACCGACACCAGTGACGCCGGCACCGCGCACATTCTCAATAATGGCGGCACCACGAGCTTCCTTGCCAACACGTCGGCGAAGAACGCGACCATCACCAACGGCAACACAACCACCGGCAGCACCAACTTCCAAGATCAGAGCACCGCGGCCAACGCCACCATCATCAACAACAACGGCGGCACAACCACATTCGGCGTGCCGCTCGTCGGCACCGACACCGCCACGGCCGCCGATGCCAATATCACCAACCACGCCGGCGGCACGACCGAGTTCGTTGCGGCAACGACAGCCGGCAATGCCACCATCACCAACCAGATCGGCGGCTTCCTGCAGTTCGGCGATTCCGGTGCCGGAGCCTCGACCGCCACGGCCGGCAATTCCACCATCAACAACAGCGGCAATGTCAGCTTCAATGGGCTGACCACCGCGGGCAGTGCCGTGATCACCACCAACAGCGGCGGCAATGTCTTCTTCTTCGACAGCAGCACCGGCGGCAATGCGCAGTTCATCACCAATGCCGGCGGCACCTTCGATATGTCCGGCCTGACCGCGACAGGCATGACCGCCGGCTCGATCGCGGGTGCGGGAAGCTACGTCCTCGGCGGCAAGAGCCTCACGGTCGGCAGCAATAATCTGTCCACCAGTGTGAGTGGCGTCATCAGCGCCGTGGGCGGCTCGCTGACCAAGGTCGGCAGCGGCACCTTGACCCTTTCCGGGATCAACACCTATACCGGCGCGACCAACGTCAACGGCGGCAAGCTGGAAGTGGACGGCTCCACGGCGGCCTCCTCGCTGACGACGGTGAACGCCGGCGCCACGCTGTTCGGTATCGGCACGGTCGGCGCAACCAACGTCGCGGGCGGCGTGTTTGCTCCCGGCAACGCCGCCAATCCTTTTTCCCCATTCACCGTACAGGGCAATCTCTCCTTCACCGCCGCGTCGACCTACATGATCCAGGTCTCGCCTGCGAATGCCGGCCATACGAACGTCAACGGCAGCGCAACGCTCGGCGGCGCGACGGTGAGTGTGGCCTTCAGCCCGGGCTCGTACACGCAGCGCACCTACAACATCCTGAGCGCGACCGGCGGCGTCAGCGGCACCTTCAATCCGACCATTGTCAGCAACATGTCGGCGCTGGGCGGCACGCTGAGTTATGACGCCAACGATGTCTTTTTGAACGTGAAGTTGAACTTCGCGGTGCCCGGCGGGCTCAATGTCAACCAGCAGAACGTCGCCAACGCGCTGACCAATTTCTTCAACAGCAATGGCGGCATTCCGAGCGTGTTTGCCATGCTGACACCGGCGGGCCTGACCCAGGCCTCCGGCGAGCTTTCGACAGCGACCCAGCAGACGACCTTCGACGCGATGGGCAAATTCCTGGGCCTGCTTACCGATCCTTTCGGCGGCGGCAATCCCACGTCGACCTCGGCTGGCGCGATCCCATATGTCAGCGAGCAGGCGCTGTCCTACAGCGCGGCAAGAAGCACCGGTGAGCGCAACGCCTATGCCGCGATGTACACCAAGGCGCCGCCCGCTTCCGTCTACGAACCGCGCTGGAGCGTGTGGGCGGCCGGCTACGGCGGCTCGCAGACCACCGACGGCAACGCGGCGCTGGGCTCCAACAACATGGGCAGCCAGATCTTTGCCACCGCAGTCGGCGCCGATTATCGCTTCTCGCCGAACACGGTCGCCGGGTTTGCGCTCGCCGGCGGCGGCACCAATTTCAATGTCGCAAACTCCGGCTTCGGGCGCTCCGACCTGTTCCAGGCCGGCGCCTATATCAAGCACCACGAAGGCAACGCCTATATCAACGCCGCGCTGGCCTATGGCTGGCAGGACATCACGACCGACCGCACCGTCAACATCGCAGGTTTCGACCGGCTGCATGCCGAGTTCAACGCCAATGCCTATGCTGGCCGCGTCGAGGGCGGTTATCGCTTTGCGACGCCGTGGATGGGAATCACGCCTTATGCGGCAGGCCAGTTCACGACCTTCGACCTGCCCGCCTATGCCGAGCAGGTGCTGGCCGGCGGCGGCAACTTGCCCCTCGCCTACGGCGCGAAAAGCGTGACCGATCCGCGCAGCGAATTGGGCGTGCGCGCCGACAAATCATTCGCCATGACCGACGGCGTCCTGACGCTGCGCGGCCGCTTTGCCTGGGCGCATGATTTCGATCCCAGCCGCGTTGCGGCGGCAACCTTCCAGACGCTGCCGGGCGCGAGCTTCGTCGTCAACGGCGCGGCGCAGGCGCATGACTCCGCGCTGACCACCGTCTCCGCCGAGATGAAATGGCTGAACGGCTGGTCGGCGGGCGCGGCCTTCGAGGGCGAGTTCTCGTCCGTCACCAGATCGTATGGCGGCAAGGCGGTCGTGCGTTACACGTGGTGAAGATTACGGCTTGAGGATCGACGCGCCCGTCGTGCTGCGGCTTTCGAGATCGATATGCGCCTTGCCTGCATCCTTCAGCGCATAGGCATGGTTGATCGGCACATGCAGCTTGCCCGAGATGACGGCGGAAAACAGCGTGTCGGCGCCTTCCAGCAATTCCTTGCGGGTACCGATATAGTCGTTGAGCTTGGGCCGGGTCGCAAACAGCGAGCCGTGATTGTTGAGCTCGGCGATCGAAAACGGCGGCACCGGGCCTGAGGCATTGCCGAAACTGACGAACAGCCCGCGCTGCTTCAGGCAGGACAGCGAGCCCGGAAAGGTCGTCTTGCCGACGCCGTCATAGACGACGTCGCAGAGCTCGTTGCGGCTGATCTGCTTGACGCGGTCGACGAAGTTTTCCTCGCTGTAGTTGATGACGTGGTCGCAGCCATTGGCGAGCGCGAGATCGGCCTTGGCCTTCGAGCCGACGGTGCCGATCACATGCGCGCCGAGCGCCCTCGCCCATTGGCAGGCCAACAGACCGATGCCGCCGGCCGCGGCATGGATCAGCACGCGATGATGCGGCTCGATCTTGAAGGTCTTGTGCAGGAGATACCAGACCGTCAGTCCCTTCAGCATCAGGACCGCGCCCTGCTCATAGGTGATGTGGTCGGGCAGCTTGACGAGCTTCTCCCAGGGAATGTTGCGCTCGGTCGCGTAGGCGCCGAGGTTGTGGTAGTAGGCGACGCGGTCGCCCGGATGGAAGTTGGTCACGCCCGGTCCCACCGCCACGACCTCGCCGGCCGCCTCATTGCCTGCGATGAAAGGCAGGCCCGGCGCTTTGTAGAGTCCAGTGCGGTAATAGACGTCGATGAAGTTGAGGCCGACGGCATGCTGGCGGATGCGCACCTCGCCGGCGGCCGGCGCGGGCAGGTCGATGGGCTCGTAAACCAGCGCCTCCGGTCCTCCCACCTTGTGCACGCGCACGGCCTTGGTCATTGCCAAATCTCCTGCAGGCAAATCAATGAGCAAAACCAAGGCTATTGAGGCGGCGTTGTCAACTCGCCTCCTCCCAACAGCCTAATGCGGCGCGTTTTTGCGGTTGCGTTTAGCCAGCACGTTGAACAACTCGACCGCGGCCGAGAACGCGATCGCGAAGTAGATGTAGCCGCGCGGGATGTGGAACTTGAATCCGTCGGCGACCAGCGCCACCCCGATCAGCACCAGGAACGCCAGCGCCAGCATCTTGGTGGTCGGATGCTCCGCGACAAACCGCGCCACCGGCCCCGACGATGCGTACATGATCACGCAGGCGATCACGACCGCCGCGATCATGATGGCGAGATCCTGCGCCATGCCGATCGCGGTGATGATGGAATCGAGCGAGAACACCATGTCGATGACGATGATCTGCAGGATCACCCAGAAGAAGGCGCTGGCGCCGCCGGAGCGTTCGCCGGCTTCGTCACCTTCCACCTCGGCATGAATCTCGTGGGTCGCTTTGGCGATCAGAAAAAGCCCACCGCCGATCAGGATGATGTCGCGCCAGGAGATCGATAGGGAGATCGACAGCCCGCGCAGGGTAATGACGGGCTCGGTCAGGCCGATCAGCCAGACCAGAAGGCTGAGCAAGAGGATGCGGAATATCAGCGCGAGCGCGAGACCGATCTGCCGGGCCCGTGTCGCCTGCGGCTCCGGAATCCGCGACACGATGACCGAGAGGAAGATGACATTGTCGATGCCGAGCACGATTTCGAGCGCGGTCAGCGTGAGCAGCGCCGCCCAGGCTTCCGCGCTGGTCAATAGCTCGATCATGATTTAAATGACCTCAACAGCCTGAATGCGGCATCGCTCGCCACGACATAGACTGCGATCAGGCACAGCGCGACGGTGACCGGCCATTCGACGTCAAAGTCGCGGATCAGCACATAAAGTCCGAGCACGGCCCACGCAATCATCAGCGTCAGCGTGAGCCAGCGCAGGCGCACCACGCGCACGGGATGCAGGACATGGAACGGCAGAAACGTCGCCACGATCAGCAGCGCAATCGCGAGGCTCGACAGCACCGGCGGCCAGTGCAGCAGAAAGAGATAAAAGGCCGCGATGTTCCACAGCCCTGGAAAGCCCCGGAAATGATTGTCGTCGCTCTTCATCCGCCGGTCCGCGAAATAGAGCGCGCCGGAGACCGCGATCCCGATGCCGAGGATCGGCGCGGCTACCGGCATCAAGAGACGGCTCGCCGTGACGGCATAGGCCGGCACGAACACATAGGTGACGAAATCGACCACGAGATCGAGGATGTCACCGGACCAGTTCGGCTGCAGCCGCACCACATCGAGCCGCCGCGCCATGGGACCGTCGGCGGCATCGATGACCAGCGCCACCCCGAGCCAGGCGAACATCGCGGCCCAGTGCTCGCGCACGGCCTCCAGCAGCGCCAGCAAGGCGATGCCGGCGCCGAGCGCAGTGAAAATATGCACGCCGAATGCGGCGGCCCGCCGTGACGGCGGGGCAAGTGAAGCGGCTGGTGGGTCGGTCTGTTCCATGAATGGCGCAGTGCTATCAGGAATCGGCGCGATTTGTACATGCACGGTTGCGGCCTCCTGCCGCGCAGGACCATGGTCGCAGGCTTGAAAATGCCGCGGAGAAACGTCAATTGTCCTGATATGAGCGACGGGTCGATCTTTTATGACGTAGCGATCGTCGGCGGCGGTCCCGCCGGGCTTTCGGCGGCGATCGCGCTCGCGCAAGCCGGAGCGAACACCGCGCTGATCGCGCGCCGCGCGCCCTATGCCGACAACCGCACCACGGCCCTGCTCGGCAGTTCCGTCGATTTCCTGGAGAGACTCGAGGTCTGGCCGCATTGCCGGGACCAGGCGGCGGCGCTCAGGACCGTGCGGCTCGTCGACGACACCGGCCGGCTGATCCGCGCGCCCGAGGTGAAATTCTCCTGCGAGGAGATTGGGCTCGAGGCGTTCGGCTACAACATCGAAAACCGCACGCTCGTGGCCGCGCTGGAACAGCGCGCCGCCGGGCTTTCCAACCTGGCGCGGTTCGACGACGAAGCCGAGACCGTCACCCCGGAAGGTGCGGCCGTCGTCATCCGGACCGGCAGCGGCCGATCGCTCTCCGCCCGGCTGGTGGTTGGCGCGGATGGCCGGCATTCCCTGTGCCGCGAAGCCGCCGGCATCGAGATTGTCACACGCGAATTGAAGCAATCGGCGCTGACCTTCAACATCAGCCATTCCCGGCCACATCGGAATATCTCGACCGAGTTTCACACGCCGGAAGGCCCGTGCGTGTTCGTGCCGTTGCCGGGTGATCGCTGCAGCGTGGTCTGGGTCGCAAGCCCTAAGGAAGCCGAACGGCTGAAAGCATTCGGCGACGAGGAATTGTCTGATGCGGCCGAAAAACGATCGCACTCGATCCTCGGCCGCGTGAAGGTCGAGGCCGGCCGCAACCTGTTTCCGCTCGCCATCGAACGGCCCCGGCAATTCGCGGGCAAGCGTGTGGTGCTGGTCGGCGAAGCCGCGCATGTCATTCCCCCGATTGGCGCGCAGGGGCTCAATCTCGGACTGCGGGACGCCGCCGATATCGCTGACATCGTGAGCGAGACTGTGACGGCAGGCGAAGATCCCGGCGCGCCGCCGGCGTTGCGGCGTTACGACTTCAAGCGCCGCGCCGATGTGCTGAGCCGCACCTTTGCCATCGATATCGTCAACCGCTCGCTGCTGAGCGACCTCCTGCCCGTGCAGTCGCTGCGTGCGGCTGGAATGCATCTGCTCGGCTCGGTCGGTCCGTTGCGACGGCTCGCCATGAGCGAGGGGCTCGCGCCATCCTGGCGTACGAGGAAACCGCCTACGGAAACACCAACCGGCCCGTCTGCAGAAGCCACATCACCGTCGTCAACGTGACCACGGACGCGAACGTCCCGATCAGGACCGCAACGGAAGCGGGCTCAATCCAGGTGTCGTTCTGACGCGCGATCACGAACACGTTCAACGCCGGCGGCAGTGACGCCATCAGCACAGCCGTCGCCGCCCAGGGCTGCGCGAACGGCCCGAACAGCAGCATCAATCCGAGTGCTGCGAGCGGATGCAGCAGAAGCTTGATTGCAATGACGCCGGGAACTTCCCAGGGCACGCGCTCGAACGGACGCAGCGCCACCGTCACGCCGAGCACGAACAGCGCCGTCGGCGCCGCCGCATTCTGCAGGAACAGGAGCGTATGGTCGATCGCGGCCGGCAGGTGAATATGGAAGGCCGCCGCCAGCGCGCCGGCGCAGGCCGCCATGATCAACGGGTTCAACACGATCTGCCGCAACACGACGCCGAGGGCGTGCAGCAGCGAAGGATGGTCGCGGTCGCTGAGCTCGATCAGCAGCGGCACCGCGGTGAACAGGAAGATGCTGTCGCAGCAGAAGATCAGCGCGGTCGGCGCGGACGCTTTCGCCCCGAGCACGGCAAGCGCAAGTCCGGGTCCCATGTAGCCGATATTGCCGTAAGCGCCAGCAAGACCGGCCAGCGTCGCTTCGCGCAGCGATAGCCCACCTGCAAATTTACCGATCATCATGGCCGCCACAAAAGCGGTCATCGTGCCCAAGGTCGTAGCAATCAGAAACGGCGGGTTGTTCAGCTCGGCGAACGGCGTTTTCGACATGATGACGAACAACAGCGCCGGTAACGACACATAGAGCAGGAAAAAATTCATCCAGGCGAGGCCCGCTTCCGGCAGACCCTTGGCCTTGCCGCAGGCAAAGCCGATGAAGATCAAGCCGAAATACGGCACAGCAAGGTTGAGAACATCGATCATTTTTTAGGGATGAGTTGCGGCGTTACCCGCCGTTCATGCTGAAGGAAAGGTTAATTCGTCAGGGCGGGCACTAGCATCGACGGCCATGATGGTCTATCGACAAGAGATGATCAAAGCGCGAACCGCCAAGTTCCAGATCGGCCAGATCGTGCGCCACCGGGTGTTCAAATTCCGGGGGGTGATTTTCGACATCGATCCCGAATTCAACAACACCGAGGAGTGGTGGCTGTCGATCCCGGAGGAGGTGCGCCCACACAAGGATCAGCCGTTCTATCATCTGCTGGCGGAGAATTCCGACTCCGAATACGTCGCCTATGTGTCGGAGCAGAACCTTCTGCCCGACGATTCCGGCGAGCCGATCCGCCATTCCCAGGTCGCCGAGATTTTTGTGAAGGACAAGTCGGGCGGCTATCGCCCGCGCAATCCGTCGCTGAACTAGCGCATCATGCGCAAATAAAAAATCAGCCTGACCGATCGGACCCAACAAAAAAGGCGCTCTCGCGAGCGCCTTTTTGCTGTCTTGCAATGAGCTTACTTCGCGGCCGGATTCGGCGGCGGCGCACTGCCGGGATTGGCCTGCTCCAGCTTCTTGCGCTGTTCTTCGGCTTTCTTCTGCAGCTCTTCCTGCAGCTTCTTCTGGTTTTCCTCGAATACCTTCGGGTCGGTCGGCGGGCCGTCATAGGCCTTGGCGAATTCGCCGAGCGGCAGCGGCAGCGTCAGCGGCGCGCCGTTGGCATTGATGGCCTGCACCACCAGGTTCTGGCCCTTCTTCATGTTGGCGAGCAATTCCGGCGTCGCCTCATAGTCGGACATGCAGCCATTGGCGAAGCAGATCACGTAGGGCGACTGCAGCGGCTGGTTGCTGTCGACGATGATGCGGGTGCCGTGCACGAGCTGCATGCCGAGCGGCAGCGTTACGCGCAGGATCTTCTTGGGCTCGCCTTCGGGCTCGATGATGACGGCGGCAACCACCGGCTGACCGGACTCGATACGGCCGTCCTTGCCGGTGAAGCAGACCTGCTTGGCGTTGGCGTCCTGGCCCTTCAGGCAGAACTTGGTCCAGGGCGCATAGATCAGCTGAATCTGCTGGTCCTGGGGCTGGGCGGCTCCGCCCTGCTGGGCCGGGGCCTGCGCTTGGGCGGCCGGTGGCTGCTGGGCAGGCGCTTGAGCAGCCGGCGCGCCCGGGGCAGCCTTCGGCGCAGCCTTGGGCGCGGCCTTCTTGGGCGCGGCGGGGGCCGGCGCCTGGGCCCGGGCTTGACCGTCGAACGCGAAAGGCGCCGCCAGCACGGTGGCCGCCAACAAGGCGAGGAGTCGCCCACGCGGCCCGACCGACGTGGCCAAGATACGGAAATTCATTGCGGAAAACCCTTTCTGAACGGGAACGGCCGAAACGCCGGTGACGCCCACCACCAAGCCGGTTCGCGCGGCTGTCTCCTAGTCAATTGAGGCGGATACGTGACAGTTGTGGTCCCCTTCCTCAATCGCCCGCTTTCATACAGGGGCGGACGGAAAGATCAATGCCGGCCGGCAGCTTTTGGTCCAAGGAATAAGCCAAGGAAACACCAGGGAATATGTATGTAATCCGCTGGATGCAGGCCTTTATGCTAAAACCTGCAGGTGTCCCGTTCCGAATCAAATCCGCGCGTTTTCATGTTGGCTTTTCGGCGCATAGCCGCTTTGATCATTGCCCGCCTGGCGGTTGCGCTCGGCATGGCGGCGGTCATCGGCGCCGGCCCCGTTCTGGCCGGCGAGAGTCATGCCATCGCCATGCATGGCGCCCCTGCTCTGCCGGCCGATTTCACCCATTTGCCCTACCTCAACCCGGACGCCCCCAAGGGCGGACGCCTGACCTGGGGCGTACTCGGCACCTTCGACAGCCTCAATCCGATGATCGTCAAGGGCATTGCGCTGCAGCAGATCAGGGCCTTCGGCGCCGAGCGCGGCTACACGATCGAAAGCCTGATGGCGCGCGCCGAGGACGAGCCGTTCACGCTCTACGGCTTGCTCGCGAAGACCGTCGAGACCGATGACGAACGAAGCTTCGTCACCTTCCGTCTCGATCCCCGGGCCCGTTTTTCGGATGGAAAGCCGGTGCTCGCGGAGGATGTGCTGTTTTCCTGGGAACTGCTCCGCGACCACGGCCGGCCGAACCACCGCCAGTATTACGCCAAGGTCGCCAAGGCCGAGGCGCCCGATCCCCTGACCGTGCGCTTCGATCTCGCCGGTGCCAATGACCGCGAGCTGCCGCTGATCCTCGGCCTGATGCCGATCCTGCCCAAACACGCCATCGACGTCGCAACCTTCGAGGAGACCTCGCTCACGCCGATGATCGGCTCCGGACCCTATCGCGTCACGGCGGTCAAGCCCGGCGCCAGCGTCACTTTCACGCGCAATCCCGATTATTGGGGCCGGGATCTGCCGATCAACAAGGGCCTGTTCAATTTCGACGAGATCAGGTTCGATTATTTTCGCGAGGCCAACGGCTATTTCGAAGCCTTCAAGCGCGGCCTCTACGACTATCGCGTCGAGACCGAGCCGCTGCGCTGGCACGAGGGCTATGATTTTTCCGCCGCCAAGGACGGCGAGGTGATCCGCGAGACGCTGAAGACCGGATTGCCGCAGCCGACCGAATATCTGGTGTTCAACACCCGCCGCGAGGTGTTCTCCGACATCCGCGTGCGCCGCGCACTGACGCTGTTGTTCGATTTCGAGTGGATCAACCGCAATTACTTCTTCGGTCTCTACAGCCGGAGCGGCGGCTACTTCCCCGGCTCCGAACTGTCGGCCTATGGCCGGCCCGCCGACGAGCACGAACAGGCGTTGCTGAAACCCTTCGCCGCCAGCATCGCGCCCGACATCCTTGACGGCAGCTTCCGGCTTCCGGTCACCGACGGCTCGGGCCGCGATCGCAACACGCTGCGCGCGGCCCTAGTGCTGCTCAAGGAGGCCGGCTACGAGCTCGAGGGCACTATATTGCGGCAGCAATCGAGCCACGCACCGCTGGCCTTCGAGATCATGGCGGCCACGACCGATCAGGAGCGGATCGCGCTCAACTTTGCCGACAACCTCAAGCGCGCCGGCATTCAGGTGACGGTGCGGTCGGTCGATGCCGTGCAATTCGACCAACGCCGGCTCGCCTATGAGTTCGACATGATCCAGAACCGCTGGGATCAGTCGCTGTCGCCCGGCAACGAGCAGTCGTTCTACTGGGGCAGCCAGGCCGCCACGACCCAGGGGACCCGTAATTATATGGGGGCCAGGGACCCCGCCATCGACGCCATGATCGCCGAGCTGTTGCGCGCCCGCGACCGCGCAAACTTTGTCTCGGCGGTGCGGGCGCTCGATCGCGTCATGATGTCCGGTTTCTACGCTATTCCGGTGTTTAACCTCGGCGACCAATGGATTGCCCGGTGGAATCGGATAGAACGGCCCAAGGACACCCCTCTGGTCGGCTATCTGCCCGAGAGCTGGTGGCAGCGGCCGGACGCGCCGGCGAAGTGAATAGGTGGGACTTCGGAACGGGGCACGCGGTGAATCAACCCAACACGTCGCCGACGCTTGATGCGCTGTTCCAGCGCATCCGCGCCCGCAAGGGCGAGGCGCTCGCGCTGGTCGACCCGCAGAACAAGCTGCGGATCACCGGCCAGCCGCCGAAACGGCTGACCTACGCGCAGGCCGACCGCGCCATCTCCGCGCTCGCCGCACACTTCATCGACGCAGGCCTGCCCGCCCATTCCGTGATCGCCGTACAATTGCCGAACACGGTCGAATTCGCGCTGACCGTGCTGGCCGCGCACCGCGCCGGCCTCGTGGTCGCGCTGTTCCCGCTGTTGTGGCGCCAGGCGGAACTGGTCGCCGCTCTCAACCGCACCAGCGCACGGGCGATCGTGACGACGGCCAGGATCGACGGCGTGGTTCATGCCGATCTCGCCATGAATGCCGCGGCCGAAGCGTTTTCGATTCGCCATGTCTGCGGCTTTGGCTCTGACCTGCCGGAAGGCATGGCCTCGCTGGACGATGCGCTGGCGCAGCCCTCCGCGAGCCAGCGCGCGATCATCCAGGATGGCCGCAAGGCCGCGATCATCTCGTTCGACGTGACCGGCGACGGTTTTCGCGCGGTGCCGCGCACGCATCTGAGCGTCATTGCCGGGGCGCTTGCCCTGTCGCTGGAAAGCGATATCGAGCAGGGCGCAACGGTCATGTCGGCGTTCGCGCCCTCCTCTTTCGCCGGGCTCGCCTCCTCGATGGTGGTCTGGCTGCTGTCGGGCGGCACGCTGGTGCTGCACCATCCGTTCGACGGCGACGTGCTTGAGGAACAGATCGGCGAACTCGCCTGCGACACGCTGATCGCACCAGCCCCGCTGGCGCTGCGGCTTGACGAGCTTGATCTTGCGAGCCGGATGCCGAGCCTGCGCAATGTGATCGGCCTGTGGCGCGCGCCGGAACAGGTGGCTTCCAGTCCCTATTGGACCGCGACGCGTGCTTCGATGACCGACGTCTATCTGTTCGGTGAGGCCGGCCTGTTCGGCGCTCGGCGGACCGCGGAAGATGGCGCACCTGCATTGGTCAAGCCGGGTATGCATGGCGCGCCGCGCGAACTGCCGGGCTCCTCCATTGCCGGCGAAATCCTGCTGACGCCGAAGGGCACGCTGGGCCTGCGCGGACCGATGGTAGCGGTCGCGTCCTACGCGCCGCCCCCGCCGCCAGCGGACTCGCTGACCCCGCAAGCCCCGCGCGACTATGTCGATACTGAATTTGCCGCGCGACTCGACCGCGCGACGGGCGCCATCTCCATCACCGCACCGCCGTCGGGCGTCATGGCGGTCGGCGGTTACCGTTTCCTCGCTTCCGATCTGCAGGAATGGGGCCGGCGCCTCGGCCAGGGCGCGCTGCTCACCGCACTTCCCGATCGCCTCAGCGGCCACCGGCTCGCAGGCCGTGCCCAGGACAATGCCCGCGCCCGCGAGGCGCTTTCAGAACTCGGCCTCAACCCTTTGATGGTGGAGGCATTTCGGGACCGCACCGGTGCCGCCTGACGGTTCATCGGCGACGTTGACCGCGCATTAAGGGGGCGGCCTTAGGCTTTTGGCTCCAGCGCTTCAGTCGATCGAGTTGAAACATGTCTCAGGGCCCGCTCCTTGTCGTCTCCGGTGCCGGGCGGCCGGCCCTTGCCTCGGCGCTGGATGAAGCGCAGATGTTCCCCCTGATCGAGATGAGCTTCGCCGATGCGGCGAAGGCGGTGGCGCAGGTGCAGCCCTCGGCGGTCCTCGCTGATATGCCCGGCGCCGATCCCGCGCAGTTTGCCGCGCTGGCGACGCAGATCGCCGCGCGAACGCCCTATCTGCCGCTGATCGCGATCGGGCCCGAACGCGCACTGCCGGAAAACGCCATTCCGTTTTCGCCACAGGGCGGCAAGTACGATCGGCTCTCGCCGCGCCTGCGCGCGGCGCTCCGCATCCGCGCCCTGCACGTCACCGTGCTGCGCCGCCTCAGCGAAGAGCCGACGACACGGCTGCCCGATACCGATCCGGTGCGCGAAGCGACGGTTCTCCTGATCGGCCGCGGCGGCGCCTACCCTGCGTTGTCGGTCGCGCTCGGCGAACGGCTCGGCGTCGTCGGCGCGTTCTCGATCGAGGCCGCCGCCAACCACCTCAACACCCGCGACATCAACGGCGTCGTGCTCGGCGAAGGCTTTTCCGCGCGCGTGGTCGATGCGTTCCTGACCGTGCTGTCCGAAGATGCCCGATTCCGCAATCTGCCTGTGGTGCTGACTTCCGACGATCTGACGCCAGCCTACGAGTTGCCCAATCTCGAGATCATCCGGGGCGAGCCGGGCGATGTCGCCGCCAATGCGCTGCCGCTGATCCGCCAGCACGCCTTCGAGGCCCGGCTCAGCCGCACGCTGCGTGCGATCGATGCGGAGGGATTGCTCGATCCCCAGACGGGCCTACTCGCGCGAGCCGTGTTCGACCGCGACTTTGCCAATGCGGTCCAGCAGGCGCTTGCCGGCGGCGGCGGCCTGTCGGTTGCGCGCTTTGCCTTCGATGCCGCAAATCCCCGCGCGCAACTCGATGGCGCCCGCATCATCAGCCGGCTGATGCGGCAGATGGATTTTGGCGCCGCCCAGGGCGATGGCTCCGTCATCGTGGTGTTTGCGGACACGGATTTGCGCAACGCCCACGGCATCGCGCGCCGGCTCTCCGCTGTCATGCGCCATACTTCGACCGGCAAGCGTGGCCGCTCGGATCCCGCGGTGACGGTCGCGACCTTGGCTCCGGAGGACTCCGCAAGGTCGCTGCTGGCGCGGCTCACTGGCGACGCACAGCGCGCGGCGTCCTGATTTCCAATCCTCCTCAGGAACAATCGTTCCACCGTCGCATTGACCAACGACAATGCTTCACTGGAGGACAACATGAAGAAAATTGCACTGGTTGCCGCGTCGCTGGCGATTCTCGCGAGCCCCGTCTTTGCCGAGAATGCCAAGACCACCACGACCGGCACTGCGCCGGCCGAGGCCAAGTACTCGACGGTCGCGAAGGACGAGATGTTCTCGTCGAAAATCAAGGGCCTTTCGGTCACCAACCAGAAGGACGAGACCATCGGCGAGATCACCGATCTGGCGCTCAAGAACCATGAAGTCGACGCGCTGATCCTGTCGGTCGGTGGATTCCTCGGCATGGGCGAGCACTACGTCGCGGTGTCGCCGTCGTCGGTCAACGTCCGCTATGACCAGAAGAACGACAAGTGGCTGGCGTCGATGAACACCACCAAGGAGGCGCTGAAGGCCGCGCCGGAATTCAAGTACCCCTCGAAGTAACGCACAATCGTTCAAAGCGGCCGTCGGCAGCCATGCCGGCGGTCGTTTTCGTTTATGCCGCTTTCCTGTTCTCCGCGAGATTGGCGAGCTGGCGCAAAATCTCCGTCGTGCCGGCAAGCCGCTCCTCCGGCGTTTCCCAATCCTGCAAGAACACCACCTTCATGTCCGGCCGCACCTTCGCGGCCTGGCCGTGCTGCTTGATGAAGAACACCAGCCGGTCCGGATGTGCAAACTTGTTGTCGCGGAAAGTGATGACCGCGCCCTTAGGTCCGGCGTCGACCTTCTCGACATTGGCGCGCCGGCAATAGGCCTTGATCGCCGCCACCTTGAACAGATAGCGCACCTCGTCCGGCAGCACGCCAAAGCGGTCGCGCAGCTCGGCGGCGAAATTGTCGATCGCATCGTCGGTTTCGAGGTCGGCGAGCCGGCGGTACAGCGATAGCCGTACGGACAGATCGGCGACGTAATCCTCGGGGATCAGCACCGGCATGCCGATGGTGATCTGCGGCGACCAGCGGTCGGCAGCCGGCTCGGCGACACCGGCCTTGAGGTTGATGATCGCCTCTTCCAACATGGATTGATAGAGCTCGAAGCCGACTTCCTTGATGTGGCCGGACTGTTCTTCGCCGAGCAGATTGCCGGCGCCGCGGATGTCGAGGTCGTGGGACGCGAGCTGGAAGCCGGCGCCCAGCGTCTCCAGCGATTGCAGCACGGTCAACCGCTTCTCGGCCTGTGCCGTGATCTTCTGCTGCGCCGGCAGCGTGAACAGCGCATAGGCGCGCAGCTTCGAGCGTCCGACCCGGCCGCGCAGCTGATAGAGCTGCGCCAGGCCGAACATGTCGGCGCGATGCACGATCAGCGTGTTGGCGTTGGGAATATCGAGCCCGGATTCGATGATCGTGGTCGAGAGCAGGATATCGTATTTGCCATCGTAGAATGCCGAGATGATGTCCTCGATCACCGTCGGCGGCATCTGGCCGTGCGCGACCGCGACCTTCATCTCCGGCACGTTCTTGTCGAGGAAATCCTTGACGCCCGCCAGATCCTCGATCCGCGGCACGACATAGAAGGCCTGCCCGCCGCGATAGCGCTCGCGCAGCAGCGCCTCGCGGATCATCAGGGGATCGTGCGGCGCCACGAAGGTGCGGACAGCGAGCCGGTCGACAGGCGGCGAGGCGATGATCGAGAGCTCGCGCACGCCGGTGAGAGCAAGCTGGAGCGTGCGCGGGATCGGCGTCGCGCTGAGCGTCAGCACATGCACCTCGGCGCGCAACTGCTTCAGCCGCTCCTTGTGACTGACGCCAAAGTGCTGTTCCTCGTCGACGATGAGCAGGCCAAGATCGCGGAACTTGATGGCCTTGCCGAGCAGCGCATGGGTGCCGACCACGATGTCGATCGAGCCGTCGGTCAGCCCCTTCTTGACCTGCGCCAGCTCCTTGTTCGCGATCAGCCGCGAAGCCTGCGCCACTTGCACCGGAAAGCCCTTGAAGCGCTCGGAGAAGGTTTTGGTGTGCTGGCGCGCCAACAGCGTGGTCGGCACCACGACCGCGACCTGCTTGCCGTCGAGCGCGACCGCAAAGGCCGCACGCAGCGCCACCTCGGTCTTGCCGAAGCCGACATCGCCGCAGATCAGCCGGTCCATGGGCCGGCCAAGCTCGAGATCCTTCAATGTCGAAGTGATCGCGGTCAGCTGGTCCTCGGTTTCCTCGTAGGGGAAACGCGCGCAGAACTCATCGTAGATGCCGGCTTGTACCGGCAATTTCGGTGCCTCATGCAGCATCCGTTCGGCCGCGATCTTGATCAGCTCGCCTGCGATCTCGCGGATGCGGTTCTTCAGTTTCGCCTTGCGTGTCTGCCAGCCGCTGCCACCGAGCCGGTCGAGCTCGACATTGGCGCTGTCGGAGCCATACCGCGACAGCAGCTCGATGTTCTCGACCGGCAGAAACAGTTTGGTCTCGGCTGCGTAATGCAGCTCGAGGCAGTCATGCGGCGCGCCGGAAACTTCGAGTGTCTGCAGGCCGATGAAGCGACCGATGCCGTGCTCGACATGGACCACCAGGTCACCGGACGCGAGACTCGTGACCTCCGAGATGAAGTTTTCGAGTTTCCGGCTCGCCTTGCGCGGCCGCACCAGGCGGTCGCCCAGAATGTCCTGCTCGCTGATGATGGCGACATCGTCGGTCTCAAAGCCCGATTCCATGCCGAGCACGGCCAGCATCGCCTCGTTGCGCGGGGTCGCCTGCACGGTGCGCCAGGCGTTGACGCTGGTGAGATTCACCAGCTTGTGGTCACCAAGCATGCTGCGCATGCGGTCGCGCGAGCCTTCGCTCCACAGCGCGACAACGACTTTCTTGCGTTGGGCCTGAAGCGCATGGATGTGTGCGACGACGGATTCGAACACGTTGACGTTGCTGTCGTTGCGCTCGGGCGCAAAGTTGCGTCCCTGCCGCGCGCCGGCGTCGAAGACGTTGGTGCTATCGGGCACCGCAAACGGCGTGAACCGCGCCAGCGCGCCCTCATCCAGCCGCTTCTTCCATTCGTCCTCGGTCAGATAGAGCCGATCGGGCGGTAGCGGCTTGTAGATCGCGCCGCCGCCGGGATGATCCATCGCGTGGCGCCGCGCTTCGTAATAATCCGCGATCTGCTTGAAGCGCTCGCGCGCGGCGTCCTCGCCCTGCGCCTCGATCGCGACCGGCGCATCGCCGAGATAGTCGAACAGCGTGTCCATCCGCTCCTGGAACAACGGCAGCCAGTGCTCCATGCCGGGATGACGGCGGCCTTCGGTGACGGCTTCATAGAGCTGGTCATCCGGCGAAGGCGCGCCGAATTCGGCGACATAGCCCATGCGGAAGCGGCGGATGGTTTCGGTGACGAGCTGAAATTCCGAGATCGGCACCAGATCGAGCGAGCGCATGTCCAAGAGCGTTCGCTGGGTCTCGGCGTCGAAGGAGCGGATCGATTCCAGCGAATTGCCGAAGAAGTCGAAACGCACGGGCTGGTCCAGGCCTGCCGGGAAGAGATCGAGAATACCGCCGCGCACGGCATATTCGCCGGGCTCGCGCACGGTCGAGGAGCGCGTATAGCCGTTGTGTTCGAGCCAGGCGACGATCGAATCCATCGGCACGACCTGGCCGGGCGCGACCGAGAGCGCTTGTGCGGCGACCGCACCGCGGGCGGGCACGCGCTGGACGATCGCATTGACCGTGGTCAGCACGATCAGCGGCTTTTCGCTGCCGGTCAGGATTGCGAGCCGCGCCAGCGTGGTGAGGCGCTGCGCGAGAATGCCGCCATGCGGCGAGACGCGGTCATAGGGCTGGCAGTCCCAGGCCGGAAACTGCAGCACGGGCAAATCGGGCGCGAAAAATTCCAGTGCACGCGCGAGCTGCTGCATGCGCGGCCCGTCGCGGCAGACCACGGCGAGGCTGATCGCCGGCTTCTTCGGCCGCGCCGCGATGGCGCGGGCGAGGTCTGAGATGACGAGACCCTCGGCACCCTCAGCAACATTGGCGAGCGTCAGCGCGCGGCCGGGCGCGAGCAACTCCGCAGGCGATTTCACCAGCGGTTTCATGTGCCGTGATCCACAGCGCGGAACGCCTTGATGCGCTCGAACAGGGCGCCGGTATATTCAGGCGCGAGCGGCTTGTCGCCGATCAGCGCGGCGTAGAGATCGGGATCGGGAACCTCGATCAGTCGCTCGAGCTCGCTCAGCTCATTATCGGCGAGCGTTCCGATCTCGGCATCCGCAAAGCGGCCGAGGATCAGGTCCATCTCGCGCGTGCCGCGGTGCCAGCAGCGAAACAATAGCCGCTTGCGGCGGTCATCGAGCCCGTGGCTCGATCGTGTCGATCCCGTCATTTCCAACAATCCAATCCAACGCCAAAAGCCCGGACGTGCCGGGCGCGGTGGATATAGCCATGGTTTGTGCCGATGTCAGCCACACTTCGCGGAAAAAAGCCGTGGATGGGCGGAGCAAAGCCGGGCAAGACGAGGACAAACGGTCCTAGATTCCCGCGATGCGCCCTGCTCTCCTCAATCCGCTGTTTGCCCCGGTCACGAGCCTTCCCGGCGTCGGCCCCAAGCAGGACAAGCTGCTCCGCTATCTGCTTGGCCGCGATGAGACGCCGCGGCTGGTCGATCTCCTCCTGCATCTGCCAAGCCAGGTGATAGACCGCCGCGCGCGGCCGAAAATCCGCGATGCGGCGCAGGGAACGGTGGTGACACTGGAGGTGACGGTCGACCGGCATCGCCCGCCGCCCCCGCGCAATCGCCGCGCGCCGTACCTCGTCTACGCCAGCGACGACACCGGCGATGTCGTGCTGACCTATTTTCGAGCCCTGCCGGGCTATGTCGAGAAACTGCTGCCGGTCGGAGCCAAGCGTTACGTCTCCGGTACCCTGCAGATGTATGACGGCATCCCGCAGATCGTGCATCCCGATCGCGTGGTGGATGAGGCGGCGTTTGCGCAATTGTCGGGGATCGATCCGGTCTATCCCCTGACCGAAGGCCTCGCACTCGGCTCGCTGAAGCGCGCGGTCGCGCAGGCGCTGACGAAATTGCCTGACCTTCCGGAATGGATCAGCCCCGAGGTGATCCGCCGCTGCCACTTCCCGCCAATCCGGGAGGCGCTGAGCCGGGTGCATCAGCCGGTCGAACTAACCGACATCCTGCCCGACCAGCCCTTCTGGTCGCGGCTCGCCTTCGACGAGCTTCTGGCCGGCCAACTGGCGCTGGCGCTGATCCGCGCGCAGTTGCGCCGCCCGGCCGGCAACCGCCACGCCGGCGACGGCCATTTGCGCAAGAAGATCATCGACGCGCTGCCCTACGCGCTCACGACCTCGCAGCGGCAGGCCGCGGCGGCGATTGCGGATGATCTGAAACAGCCGGTCCGTATGCTGCGCCTGCTGCAGGGCGATGTCGGTTCCGGCAAAACCGTGGTGGCGCTGCTGGCGGCCGCTGCCGTCGCAGAGCCCGGCAAGCAGGCGGCGCTGATGGCGCCGACCGAAATTCTGGCGCGCCAGCACATCAAGACCATCGCACCTTTGGCCGAGCGTGCCGGCATGAAGGTCGCGATCCTCACCGGCCGCGAGAAAGGCAAGGAGCGGCGCGAGCTGCTCGCCCGGCTCGAAGCCGGCGAGATCGATCTGCTCGTCGGCACGCATGCGCTGATCCAGGACGACGTCATATTCAAGTCGCTGGCGCTGGCCGTCGTCGACGAGCAGCACCGCTTTGGCGTCCGTGAACGACTTGCGCTGACCTCGAAGGGCGCAGCGGTCGATGTCCTCGTCCTGAGCGCGACGCCGATCCCGCGCACGCTGGTGCTGACCTATTTCGGCGACATGGACATTTCCGAACTGCGGGAAAAGCCCGCCGGACGCCAGCCGATCGACACCCGCACCCTGCCCGACAGCCGGCTGGAAGAAGTCATGGACGGCGTCGGCCGCGCCCTGTCCTCTGGAAAGCTGGTCTACTGGATCTGTCCGCTGGTGGAGCAAAGCGAGGCCGAGGGCACCGACCATCTCACCAACGCGACCCAGCGTTTCGAGAGTCTGCAGAAGCGTTTTGGCGACAAGGTCGGTCTCGTCCACGGGCAGATGAAGGGCACGGAGAAGGACCGCATCATGGCGCAATTCGCCGCCCACGAGATCCAGCTTCTGGTCGCGACCACCGTGGTCGAGGTCGGCGTCGACGTGCCGGCCGCATCCATTATGGTGATCGAGAACGCCGAGCGCTTTGGGCTTGCACAGCTCCATCAACTGCGCGGACGGATCGGCCGCGGCGCGGAGGCATCGACCTGTCTTCTGCTCTATCACGAGCCGCTGGGGGAAATGTCGAAGGCACGGCTGAAGGTGATCCGGGAGACGACCGACGGCTTCCGGATCGCGGAGGAAGATCTGAAACTTCGCGGCGAAGGCGACGTGCTTGGCATCCGCCAGAGCGGCCTGCCCGGTTATCGCATCGCGCGCTCGGAGGTGCACGCTCAGCTGATTACCCAGGCCCGCGATGAGGCGCTGCGCATCATGAAAGACAATCCAAAACTCAAGGGCGAGCGCGGCGAGGCGTTGCGCTGCCTGCTCTATTTGTTCGAGCGCGACGAGGCGATTCCGCTGATCGGCGCGGGCTAGCGACTATTGATTTATCGACCCCAATTTCCGGGGCGACGACGTGAGGTATGCCTAATGTGGGTAATTTGGACTTCATCCGCCTCAATTTTGTAAAAAATCAAATAGCGCAGGCGAGGAGCCACGAGGACTCGCACATCCGGCTCATCGGTCCCCCTTCCCGCTAAAGGGTGATCACCGATCTCGCGGGCTCGCTCCATGAGACGAGCGATAAAACGCGACGCAATGACCGGACTATTCTATCTTGGCTGACATAAGCGTGTATTTGAGCAAGATCTCGCTGCGCCGTTCGCGTGAAGCGAACTTTCATGCACGTCGATGGAGCTGGTAAAACTCTTCCATCTCCAGTTCGGTCGCAAAATTGCCCTGGCGAGCATCCTCCAACCCGGCGCGAACTGCGGCTCGTTCATCGTCGGACAGTCTATAAACGCCCGTACGACGCGATTCTATTTCACGAACCAATTCCGCAAGTTCCTCCTGATCCTCGACAGGCCAGGTCTCAACTCTTTCCAGTAGCGCCTTCGTTCCGGGGCTCATCGCCTCACTCCACTTTCGCCGTCTCGGGCTGCAGCGACGCGTTCGCGATGCGTGCGGCGTTGGCCATGCCGGCGAGGGCCGCCGCCTTTTTCTGCGGATCATTGGATCCCGGCTGCACCACGCCGCAGGACATGATGAGGGTCGCGGCGTCCTCGGTGCTCATGTCGACTTCGATGATCTTGCTCTTGGGCACATAGAAGAAAAAGCCCGTGGTCGGGTTCGGCGCGCAAGGCAGGAACACCGACATGTGGTCCTCCTGCCCAGGCAGGCTGCGGGCAACGCCGGCGCTCGGCGCCTGCGAGATCAGCACGATCGACCACATGCCGGGCGAGGGAAACTCGACCAGGCCCACGCGGCGGAAGCTCGAGCCCTGGCCTGAAAACAGCGTCTCGAACACCTGCTTCAGGCCGCGATAGATGGCGCGCACGGCCGGAATGCGCCCGAGCAGGCGATCGCCGAGATCAACCAGGGTGCGGCCGATCAGGTTGGCCGCGAGGAAGCCGAGCAGCGTCAGCGCGAACACGGCCACGATCAGGCCCGAGCCCGGAAGGCCGAACGGCAGGTAGGTTTCGGGCCGATAGGCGATCGGGACAAAGGGCCGCACCAGGCCATCGACCCAGGTCACGAACCACCAGGTCAGATAAAGCGTGATTGCGACGGGGCCGGCCACAACAAGGCCGGTCAGGAAATAGTTCCGAAACCGCGCCATGATCCCGTGAGAAGCGGTCTCCGGCGCGCTTTCGGGCGGCGGCACGTCAGTCGGGGGCAGATTGTCGCGGGCGCTCATTCGGGTTCCAAGCGGGGGGCAAGGCATTAGCTAGGTATTCTAGCAGATTTTTGAAGGGCGAGGGGCGGCGCGCAAGCCCCCTCGCCTGCCTATTCGGCCATCAGCCTCATTCGACCGTGACCGATTTCGCGAGATTGCGCGGCTGGTCGACGTCGGTCCCCATCACCACGGCGGTATGATAGGCCAAAAGTTGCACGGGGACGGCGTAGACCATGGGCGTAAACGTCGCCGCCATGTCCGGCAGCACGATCGTCACCAGCGATTCCACGGTGGCTTCCGCCGCGCCCTTGGCATCCGTCATCAGGATGATGTTGCCGCCGCGGGCGGCGACTTCCTGCATGTTCGAAACGGTTTTTTCGAAAACCCGGTCATACGGCGCGATGACCACGACCGGCGTGTTTTCATCGATCAGCGCGATCGGCCCGTGCTTCAGCTCGCCGGCGGCATAGCCCTCAGCATGGATGTAGGAGATTTCCTTCAGCTTCAGCGCGCCTTCTAGCGCCAGCGGGAACGAGGTGCCGCGGCCGAGATAGAGCACGTCGCGGCATTTGGCGATCTCGCGTGCGAGCTTCTCGATCTGCGGCTCGGTCGCGAGTGCCGCGGCGATCAGCCGGGGAATTTCGATCAGGCCCTTCACCAGCTTGGCTTCGTCCGCGTCGGAGAGTTCGCCGCGCGCCTTGCCGGCCGCGATCGCCAGCGTCGCCAGCACCATCAGCTGGCAGGTGAAGGCCTTGGTCGAGGCGACGCCGATCTCGGGGCCCGCCAGCGTCGGCACCACGGTTTCGCTTTCGCGCGCGATCGTCGAGGTCGGCACGTTGACGACCGAGAGCGTGTGCGTGCCCTGCGACTTGGCGTAGCGCAGTGCGGCCAGCGTGTCGGCGGTCTCGCCGGATTGCGAGATGAAGATGGCGAGATCGCCCTTGCGCAGAGGCGCCTCGCGATAGCGGAATTCGGAGGCGACATCGAGCTCGACCGGAACGCGGGCGAGCCGCTCGAGCCAGTATTTGGCGATATAGCCGGCGTAGCTCGCGGTGCCGCAGGCCGTGATCGAGATGCGCTGGATGTCGTTGAAATCGAACGGCAGCTTGATCGGCAGCGCCACGCGCTCGGCGGCCATGTCGACATAGCGCGCCAGCGTATGGCCGACCACTTCCGGCTGCTCATGGATTTCCTTGGCCATGAAGTGGCGATAATTCGCCTTGTCGACCAGGAAGGACGACGCGCCCGATTTGATCACCTCGCGGTTCACCACCGCGCCGTTGACGTCGTAGATCACGCCGACTTCGCGGGTCAGCACCACCCAGTCGCCATCGTCGAGATAGCTGATGGTGTCGGTGAACGGCGCCAGCGCGATCGCATCCGAACCGAGATACATCTCGCCCTCGCCGTGGCCGATCGCGAGCGGCGAGCCCTTGCGCGCGCCGATCAGCAGGTCTTCGTGACCCCTGAACAGGAAGGCCAGCGCGAACGCGCCGCGGAGCTGCGGCAGCGAGGCCTTCACCGCTTCCTGCGGCGACAGGCCCTTCAGCAGATAGGAATTGAC
This sequence comes from uncultured Alphaproteobacteria bacterium, assembly GCA_963802585.1. Lineage (GTDB taxonomy): Bacteria > Pseudomonadota > Alphaproteobacteria > Rhizobiales > Xanthobacteraceae > Bradyrhizobium. The sequence continues at coordinate 47,415 of CAWDJS010000014.1, forward strand.
GAGATGCGCCACCACTTCGGTGTCGGTCTCGGACGCGAACTTGGCGCCCTGCTTTTCAAGCTGCAGGCGCAGGTCGCGAAAATTCTCGATGATGCCGTTGTGGACGACGGCAACGTTCTCGGTCGCATGCGGATGGGCGTTGCTCTCGTTCGGCTTGCCGTGGGTGGCCCAGCGGGTGTGGCCGATGCCGGTGAAGCCGGTGAGCGGATCTTCGCGCAGCCGCGTTTCCAGGTTCTTCAGCTTGCCTTCGGCGCGGCGGCGCTCCAGCGTGTCGCCTTCCAGCGTCGCAACACCGGCGGAATCGTAGCCGCGGTATTCGAGCCGCTTGAGTGAATCGACGAGTTGCTCCGCGACCGGACCGCGCCCCAGAATGCCGATGATCCCGCACATGCGGTTGGCTCCCCCAAATCGAAATGGAATCTCGAACGCCCGCGACTTCCTTAACGAAAATCGGAGGTGGCCTGATACTCAATAATTATTGCGGATTGCGACAGGGTTAAGCGTGAAGCTTAACGATTTCGATGATCCCAGGCTACCACGCAGCCCGGCGCGTCTTCGCGATGCGGTTAGCACCCGAGGCTTGCATGGACAACCCTCGAAACAGAGGGCGCAGGGAAGACCGGATGCTGGTTGCACCCGCGGCCCCGTGTGCAGGAAGCAAGGGTAGAAAGCACACGAGTAACACAGGTTCAACCGGAGCGACCCGGCCTTCCCTGCGCAATGGTGTTACGGCTTATACGTGATCTCCCCAGTGTCCGGGCTTGTTAGCCACCGTCCCCCCGGGCTCTTGAGCCCTAAGGGTTGATCTCAGCGTCGGGAGATCAGGACCACACGATTTCGCCGTCCGCATCGGCCGCGTTCGTCTTGCGGCCGCTACGTCCATCGCATCTCGCTCCCTACGTCCGTGACGATCGCGATACGTCCCTCTTATCGGGAGCGGATGCGCGAAGGTAATCACATATTTCTGAAAAACGGAAGCTATTTTTTTAAGCGGCAGGGTCGCCGCGCCGATCGGCTTGAGCAGGCTCGCAAAATAAGATTTTTGGCGAAGAGAATTCGCGCGCCGCAGAGTCACTTCGAGATGTGAACAGACGAAAATCGCTCTAAATCTGATTTGCCCGTCGGGCAGACTTGGCCTGCTCCGCCGTCATTCCGAGCGCTCTTCCCCTCTTTCACAGATTCGATTTCATCGACGGCTTCCGGCCTTCGAGGGACTCGCGCCGGTGGAAGTTGCTCTTCCGGGCTGCGTCGATGCGCTTTCGAACTCCTTCCTCCGGTGAATCACCTAGGGAAACGACCGGAGGCCTGCCTTAACCTCCGGTCAACGCTTTTGGCGAAGGCTTGGTGTCACAGGAGACCGACCATGAGCGGCAAGAAAAACAAATCCTCGGACAACAAAGACATCGTCTTCATGTACGTGCCGCCAAGCGAGACCAGGGGTACGCATCTCGCCCACTGGCCGCCGCCGCGCTACGAGCGCGAAACCACGCCGATCATGATGAAGCACGCGCGCGGCGAACCGGCCAAACGGGCGAAGCCGCGTGGCTGGGAGTTGACGCGCGCCATCTTCGCGGAGTTTGCCGACGACGAGGAATAGCCGTCTGCCCACTCCCTATCGAAGCCGGCATCCGCTCGCGCCCCTGCGTGCGCTACAGCACTGTCGATTGCACATGAAGGGGCTTTGATCGACGCGGCCGCCCCCGCCGAGCGGCCGGCAGTCGAGCGCCGCGCCTTTCGCCTACCCCGAAGGTGCGAACGCTCGGCTGCGCCGTGGATTTCGCTGCGCGGTCGGGCGAAGCGGCTCACGCCTTCGGCTTCTTGCCGCGGGTCTTGATCTCGCGGTAGCGGGTGGCGCCGCCTTCGCGGATGCTCTGCTGGCTGCGCTCGACCGCCATCGCATGGTCAGGCACGTCCTTGGTGATGACGGAGCCCGAGCCGATATAGGCGCCGGCGCCGATCCTGACGGGTGCCACCAGCGAGGAATTGGTGCCGACGAAGGCGCCCTCGCCGATCAGCGTCTTGTGCTTGGCGAAGCCGTCGTAATTGCAGGTGATGGTGCCGGCGCCGATGTTGGAATTGGCGCCGACCTCGGCGTCGCCGATATAGGAGAGATGGTTGACCTTGACGCCGGCCTCGAGCTTGGCGGCCTTGGTCTCCACGAAATTGCCGATCTTGGCGCCGTCGCCGAGCGAGGTGCCGGGCCGTAGCCGCGCATAGGGGCCGACCGAGGCCTTCTTGCCGATCGAGGCCTCCACGATGTGCGAGAAGGAGTGGATCACCGCGCCGTCGGCGATGGTGACGCCGGGGCCGATCACCACGAACGGCTCGATGGTGACGTCCTTGCCGAATTGGGTGTCGGCGGCGAGAAAAACTGTTTCGGGCGCGATCAGCGTGACGCCGCCGTCCATTGCGGCTTTCCGCAGCCGCGCCTGCATCACGGCTTCGGCTTCCGCCAGTTGCGCCTTGGTGTTGATGCCGCGCACTTCGTCTTCTTTTGTTTCGATCACGACGGCCTCCAGTCCTAAGTCTCTCGCAATGGTCACGGCATCGACCAGATAATATTCGCACTTTGAGTTGGCGTTACCGATCCTGTCGAGAATTTTCAGCGCACTCTTGCCGTCGAGCGCCATCACGCCGGCATTGCACAGCGTGACCTTGCGCTCCTCTTCGCTGGCGTCGGCCTGCTCGCGGATCGCGACCAGCTTCTCGCCCTGCATCAGGAGCCGGCCGTAACCGGTCGGATCGGCGGCGCGGAAGCCGAGCACGGTGAGTGCCGCGCCGTTGTTCAGGGGCGCGCGCATGCGCTCAAAGGTCTCGGCCGAGATCAGCGGCGTGTCGCCAAAGGCAATCAGGAGATCGTCGGCACCGCGCGCAATCGCCTCGCGCGCCGCCAGCACCGCATGCGCCGTGCCGAGCCGCTCGCGCTGGACGTAGGTCTCGGCGTCGGGACGGATGCGGCGCGCCTCCCCGGCCACCGCCGCGTGGTCGGGCCCGATCACGACGGCAAGCCGCGTAAGCGGCCCATTGGGCGCGGCATGCAGCACATGGGCGAGCAGCGACTCGCCCGCCACGGGATGCAGCGCTTTGGGCAGCGAGGAGCGCATGCGCGTGCCCTCACCGGCCGCAAGCACCACTGTCAGGCTCGATCGAGTTCATCCAATTCCCTAAAGCGCGAGGCGTGAGTTCCGCCCCGCGCCGTCATAAAGCGTTTTCTGTTCACCGCAAACGCCCGGGATTCAAGTTGGGCCGCCAAATCCTGATAATGTTCCCCTGTGATTCGTTAAGGTTTCGGGGCTTTCGGGGAAGTCGTGGCAAAGAAATCCGACCAATTGGCCGGCGCCTATGAGGCTGACAAGACCGGCGGGATGCTGTCGGGCCTCTTTGCCGAGGAGAACGAATTCGACCGCCGTTCGCTTTGGCGGATCGGAACATGGGGGTTCGCCACGGTCGGCGCCGTGGTGCTCGCGGTCACCGCCAACCAGTGGTCGATGGGCCTGCGGCGCGAGCAAGTCGCGGCCGTCGATCTGGCGCGGCAGGCGCAGCAGATCCAGATGCTGGCAAAGGAAAGCCAGAACGAGACGCGCAGGCTCGCTTCCGCCATCGATACGCTGAACGGCGACCGCGACCGGCTGTTTTCGCGCGTCACCGTGGTCGAGCAGGGGCTCGACTCCGTGACCGGCGCCATCGCCAGGCAGAATGCCGTGGCCACTCCGCAAAAACCGTCGCCGGCCGCGTCTGCTATGCCGGCCATGATGACGCCGCCCCAGACCGTTGCGGTCGATCCGACAGCTACGGCTCCGGGCCAAGCTCCAGCTCCGCAGGCCACGACAACCGCCGCAGCACCCGCGCCCGAGAAGCCGAAGGCCGAGGCGGCCAAGCCTGATCCGGCTCCTGCGCCGAATTCGCTGCCGCAGATTGCCGCCATGAAACCGGCTGTCCCGCTGCCACCCACGCAGGCGGCGCCTGCTCCGCCGGCCCCTGCGATGGGACCGGCGAAATCGATGATGGGCCCGCCCGATCCGGCAGCGCCGAAACTGATTGAGCCCGCAAAGAACGCAACAGCCAATCCCGTGCCGTCACCGGCACCGGCTTCCGCGCCCGCACCCGAGGCCTCCGCGTCGGTCGCGCTCGACGCCAAAGACAAGTCCAGGGAGAAGGATCAGGAGAAGCCGTTGCTGGATGCGGATGCCGCAGCGACCATCCAGCGCACCGAATTCGCGGTCGAGCTCGGCGGCGCCAATTCGATTCCCGGCTTGCGCGCGCTGTGGCGCGGGCTGTTGAAATCGAACAATGCCGAGCTTGCCGAGCTGCGCCCGATCATCGTGCTGCGCGAAGGCAATACCGGGCTCGGGATGCAGTTGCGGCTTGCCGCAGGGCCCCTGCATGACGCCGCCGAAGCAGCGAAAATCTGTGCCGCGCTGGTCGAGAGCCAGAGAGCTTGCGAGACCACGGTGTTCGACGGCCAGCGGCTCGCCATGAGCGCCGACGAGCAGCAGACGGCTCCAGGCATTAAGCCACAGCCGGCGGCCAAGTCGCAGGGCTACCGGCGCTATGCGCCCAAACATTCCAAGAAGGACGATCCGCCGGCGACGCCGCCAAAGGAAAGTTCGACCTTCTCGTCGCTTTTCGGTAGCGGCAAGAAATAACAAATACAATTAAAACAGTGGCTTGAGAGCTTGTTTTCAAGCCGTTTGGCCGCGCGTTTGACGCCTTGTCCGCAGGCTCATTCGCAGGGCATATTGCGCCCATGACGAAGAAACCGTTCCGGCTCACCCCCTATCAGGTGCAGTGGCTGATGGTCGTGGGTTTTGTCACCCTCGGCTACGCGCTCTATGTGCGTTATCTCGTGGTCGAGTTCTCGACCGTGGCGCTGGCCTGCGACGCCGGCCTGCAGACCCTGCCCTGCAAGGCACGCTCGCTTGCGACCGTGCTGTTCAAGAACTCGGTGTTCGGCAGCGTGGCGCTGGTGATCGCGGTGCTGAATTTCATCCGCCCGTCGATCGTGCTTCTGACCGGCGGGCTGATCGCCGCCTGCCTCGGCATCGTGCTCTATAACATCGTGCTGTCGGGGCTGGCGATCGGGCTGTTTATTTTAGGCTTTGCGCGCCCCGCGCCCGCCACAGCGTGAACGCGAGCAGGAGATAGCCGGCCGAGGTCCACAGCGACTGCCAGTTGTCGCGGCCTTCGTTGACACCGATATAGATCGCCGATCCCGCGAGCAGCCCGGCAAATACCGCCTCCGCGATCTGGCGGCGACCTCCCAGCGATCGGTTGAGCATCAGGCAGGCGAAGGGCACCGCCGCCATGGTCAGGCTCGCATAGGGAAAATCGCGGTAGCGCGGATCGAACACGAAGCCGAGCGCGGTCTCGGTCGCGATCAGCGTGGTGACCACCAGGCTCGCGCCCAGGCACCACATCGAGAACGTGAGTTTGGAGACCGCCTCGCCGCGCGGCCCGAACATGTCGAGAAAGGTCGGCAGCGAACGGCCCGAGACAACGGCGTTGGCGCCCAGCACCGAGGCGACGAGGCTCGCCAGCAGCAGCGCGCCCCACTTCACCCAGCCGCCGATGCCATAGCTCTCGTAGAACATCTTGTCGGCGGCCACCCCGAGCAGGATGCCGGCCGACGTCGCGATCAGGCCGACCGCGATCCAGGGCGATAACAGCGGCGTCCACGGCCGCCGCCGCGTGGTCGCCCAGGCGGACACGAACACGATGATGCTGAAGCCAAGCCCCGCGCCCATCTGCCATTTCCAAAAGGGGAAATTGCTGATCGGCTCGTCCGGTGGATATTTGAGGGCCCGCTGCGCCGAATTGAACAGTCCCCAATAGCCGCCGACGGTGCCTTCGAGCTGGCGCTTCCAGGGCTGGTCGTAGGCCTCGATCAGATTGACGCGGAAATTCTGCTGCTTGGCCATCAGCAGGATTTCCGAGACCACGCGGGCCTGGTTGGTGCGCGACGGCAGCGCGCCCTCGCGCATCCGCCCCTCGCTCGGCCAGCCGGTCTCTCCGATCAGGATCTCCTTGCCGGGAAACGCCACCGCCATGCGCTGGCGGATCGAATTGACATGGGTGGCGGCGAATTTGGCGCGGATCGGCACGTCTTCCCAATAGGGAAGGATGTGGATGGTGATGAAATCGACCACGTCATAGATTTCGTGGGAGCGCAGCCAGAATTCCCAGACATCGGCGTAGGTGACGGGAACGGCGACCTGGGCTTTCACCGCGCGGATGATGGCGGCGAGATCGGCGGTCGTCATCTCCCCGCGCAGCAAGACCTCATTGCCGACCACCAGCGAGGTGATGACACCGGGGTTTTCCTTGGTGAGCCGGATCGCGGTCGAGATTTGCGCAAAATTCTTGGCGCGGTCGCTTCCGAGCCAGATGCCCTGCATCACCTTCAGCCCGACCTTGCCCGCCATCGCCGGCACCTGGTCAAGGCCGTTCTCGATCGAATAGGTGCGCACGCAGTCGGAAATTTTCGCAAGCTGCGTCAGGTCCTGCTCGATCTGCGCGGCGGGGACATAGGTCGAGGGATCAAGCGGCGTCTGCGCGCCCCGAAATGGGGCGTAGGACACGCAAAGCAGCTTGGCCGCGGGATCGATCGGCGCGCGCACAAGCGTGATCGGCGTGGCCAACCACCACCACACGCCAGCAATGGCAATCAGGGAAATGAGAAGAAGCGCCAGTGGCGTACGAAAAGAAATCGGTTCCATCCTTCGGCTTGCGGGACCGTCGATTAGCGCCTGGACCGTGCTCTGCCAAGAGGTCTGCCGAAAGCGGCGCTTGCGCAGGTGGGCGCCCAGCTTGACACGGTTGGCTTGCCGCGGGGCGATAAAGTTGTGACCTTGCTGGACAAAATCCCAAAATCCAGTCATGGGATTCCGGAGAGGAGTTCGCCGCATTGGGGACCTATTTGCTCGGCATCACCGAGGCGGCGGCGGGCTGGTTCGGGTAACAAAATCGGGGAATCTATGCGTCGATCGGTGCTTCCACTAAAGTCCACCCTGCTGCGCCATCTCGCGGTCCCCGCCCTCATTATCGCCCTCGGTTGCGGCAGCGCGCTTGCCCAAAGCGGCGACAACCATGCCCAGGACCAGCAGGGCAAAGGCAATGCCGCCGCCCCCGACGCCACCAAGGAAAATGAGCGCAAGACCGCCGAGTTTGCGGAAGCAGCCCAGGTGCTCAACGGCCCGGCCGGCAACCCCGAATGCGTCTGGCTCGGCCGCCGCGTGGTCCGCCTGATGTGGGTGGATGACCTCGATACCGCCTTCCGCCACCTCGACCTCTACGACCGCTTCGGTTGCCCCGGCGGCCACATCCAGGCGGCGTTCCGCTGCCTGACCCGGTTCGGCAGCCAGATCGACGACAAGGTCCCGCGCAGTCTGGACACACGGGTTCACGCCTGCTGGATCAACCCAGGCGCCCAGCCGCAGACGGCGGCCGCGGCAGCGGCCCCGGCGACGTCCGGATCCGCTGCGCCGGCGGCCGCGGCAGCACCTGCACCCTCTGCCTCGCCGGCGCCAGCGGCCTCGCCGTCACCTGGGGCAAAATAGCCGACGTTACGCGCCGGAACCGCCGGCTCGTTCATGCGCCAGCAAGGTAGGCGCCCTTAAAACGCCTTGGCGTCATACCAGTTGTGAAATGGCGTGGCAGTATTATCCTTCATCTGCCGCCGTGTCGGTCGAGCCTAGGGGACAGGTTCGCTTTCGCCAATCACGCCCCGTCAGGTCTTCGCGATGCGTGCCATCGTCGCCGTTCTGTTGTTCGTCACCGCCGCCCACGCAGCGCTTTGGGGAGCCCTTCAGGAGAAGCAACAGGCCCCCGATTTCCGCGGCGTCCTGCCGAGCGCTTCCTATGCGCCGTTCGAGGCGGGTCACACCGTTGCCGACCCCGCCGCCGACTTCGAGAAGATTCGCGCCGATTTGAGGAAGCTCTCGACGCTCACCCGGGCGGTCCGCCTCTACACCTCGACGGAAGGCGCCGAACTGGTGCCGCCGGTTGCAGCCGAGTTCGGTATGAAGGTCACGGTCGGCGTCTGGCTCGACAAGGACGGCAATCGCAACAACCGCGAGATCGAAGCCGCCATCAACATCGCGCGGCGCAACAGCAACGTCATCGGAATCGTGGTCGGCAACGAAACCATCTTCCGCGGCGAGCAGGTCCCGTTCGAGAACCTCGGGCTCGACCCGGAGGACGTCACGCGAATAACGCGCGAGGAAGCCCAGCGGATTCAGGAAGCACAGGCCCAGCCGGACGACAAAAGGGCCGAAGCGATAAAATGGGTGATTGCAGAAAATAACGTCCAGCGGCTCATCAAGCTTATCCAGCGGGTCAAGAAGTCGGTCAACGTTCCCGTAACCACAGGCGAAATCTGGAATATCTGGCGCGATCATCCGGCGCTCGCCTCGAACGTCGATTTCATCGCCGCTCACGTGCTGCCTTACTGGGAGAACTTCGCCTCGAACCAGGCCGTGGACCAGGCCGTCGACCGTTATAACCTTCTGCGCGACCAGTTTCCCGGCAAGCGCATCATGATCGCCGAATTCGGCTGGCCGAGTGCCGGCTACAATCTGGCCAATGCCGACCCGGGTCCGTTCCAGCAGGCCTCCGTGCTGCGCAACTTCGTCGTCCGCGCCGAAGCCATCGGCATGGACTACAACATCGTCGAGGCGATCGACCAGCCCTGGAAGTTCTTCGAAGGCGGCGTCGGCCCCTATTGGGGCGTGCTGAATGCCGCGCGCGAGCCGAAATTCTCGTGGGTCGGGCCGATCGTGAACCCCGACTACTGGAAGCTCGCCACCATTGCGCTCCTGGTCGGCATCCTGATGTCGCTGCCGATCCTGCGGCTTGCCGAGCCGACCGTGCTGCAGGCGATGGTGCTGTCCGCGGCCGCGAACGGCGTCGGCGCCTGGGCTGCGACCGTGTTCGCCTTCTGGGACGGCCATTATTTCGTGTTCGGCTCGGCCTTCGCGCTGACGCTGGGCGTGACCCTTCTGGTGCCCCTGGTCCTGATCGCGATGGCGCGGATCGAGGAGATCGCGGCGGTCGCCTTCGGCAGTCCGCCGCGGCGGCTGATCGTCAAGAGCGCGGGGCTGGCGCCCGCGACCATGGGCGAAGACCTGACCTTCCCAAAAGTCTCGATCCATATCCCGGCCTATTATGAGCCGGTGGACATGCTGAAGCAGACGCTCGATGCGGTGTCGCGGCTCGACTATCCGAATTTCGAATGCATCGTGATCATCAACAACACGCCTGATCCGGCGTTCTGGCAGCCGATCCAGGATCACTGCCGCGTGCTCGGCGAACGCTTCGTGTTCATCAATGCCGAGAAGGTCAAGGGCTTCAAGGCCGGCGCGTTGCGCATCGCCATGGACCGCACGGCGGCGGATGCCGAGATCATCGGCATTCTCGACGCCGACTATGTCGTCGAGCCGGACTGGCTGAAGGATCTGGTGCCGGTGTTTGCCGATCCGCGCGTCGGCATCGTGCAGGCGCCGCAGGAGCATCGCGACCAGGACCGCTCGCTGATGCACTATATGATGAACGGCGAATATGCCGGGTTCTTCGACATCGGCATGGTCCAGCGCAACGAGGAGAACGCCATCATCGTGCACGGCACGATGTGCCTGATCCGCCGCGCGGCGATGGACATGGCGGGCGGCTGGTCTTCCGACACCATCTGCGAAGACACCGATCTGGGCTTGGCGATCATCGAGCACGGCTGGCTCACCCATTACACCAACCACCGCTACGGCCACGGTCTGCTGCCCGACACCTACGAAGCGTTCCGCAAGCAGCGCAATCGCTGGGCCTATGGCGGCTTCCAGATCGTAAAGAAGCACTGGCGGCGATTCCTGCCGGGCGCGAGCCGGCTGTCGCGCGACCAGAGGCGCGAGTTTTCGCTGGGCTGGCTGAACTGGCTCGGCGCCGAAAGCCTCGGCGTCGTCGTGGCGATCCTCAACCTGATCTGGGTGCCGATCGTGGCATTCGCCGACATCGCGATCCCGGACAAGATTCTGACGCTACCGATCATCGCCTCCTTCGTGGTGTCGCTGGTCCATTTCGTCGCGATGTACCGGCTTCGGGTCGCCGTGAAATGGGGCCAGATGCTCTGGGCGATGGTCGCCGCGATGAGCGTGCAATGGACGGTGTCGCGCGCGGTCGCCCAGGGGCTGATCACCGAGCATCTGCCCTTTGCCCGTACCTCGAAGGGCGGTCTGACGCGGATGTCGATCGAATTCCAGGCGTTCTGGGAGGCCGTGATTGGCGTATTGCTGCTTGCCGGCGCGGCCGTGCTGGTCGTCACCAACGCCAGCAAGCAGATTTACGAGATCTATATCTTCGCCTTCGTGCTGGTGCTGCAGAGCCTGCCGTTCCTGGCGGCGGTCGCGATCGCCATTCTGGAAAGCTCGCGGATCAATTCATTCGAGTTCTGGCGCTCGACCAGCATCCGCACCGCCGAGCTGATCGGGCTTCGCCCCGTCGTTTTGCCCAGCGTCGGCGCCTCGTCGCAGCCGGTGGCCTCGGAGGTTCATCGCGAAGCGGGTTAGATGGGTGCGCGCGGAGGGACTGGAGTCCTCGCGCGCCCTTGCTCAATCTTTTTCGTCAACAATTGCCTTGTCGATGTGATCGATCGTGGCCTGGATCTGCATGAAGGTGGTTCGCGCTGCGGGCGTCGTCTGCGGATCGTAGGGCTTTGCGAGCGCCTCGGCGGCTTCGCGGCGTGCCTTCACCATCTGCTCGCGCGCCGTTTGCAGAACCTCGATGGGAGTCGTCATATTTCGGTTCCTTCGGCCGCCGCCCCCAAGGGGCAAATGTTGGGCGCTGAATTAGCAGCAAGTGTGAACTACACCACAAATGGCACGGCGCAAATCGGCGTAGGTTGGCGGTGGCCGTGCCCTGCACGGCGTTTCCTCCCTAGACTGGCCCGTCGACAAACGGCGGGCCTTTTTCATCTGCGCCGCTGACGGCAGCATAAGGAAAGAGCCGCTGAGATTATCAGCGGCCCCCCATTTCCCCAATATTTTCGGAATGAAAAAGCCCGCGCCAGGCAAGACAAAACTACAGCAATCCACAGTTTTGTGGATTCCGTAGAATCACGGTGTTTTGCACAGGCAGCGTTCAGGACTGAACTCTGGCCCGATCGGGACCGGGCGTTCTTTAAGAGCGAGGATCCGGCTTTGAAACGTAGAAGAACACGTCGCGCCGGCGCTCGATCAGCCGTGAAAGCATATTGACGCACTGAATCAGAAGAAAAATTGTGAGGATCTCGAGGATCATTTCAAAAAGCCTCCGCAAAAAGCCGCAGGCATTATCGGGCACCGCCGGGTTCGGAAATGTGCTGTTCTTGAAACGAGAATCAGCCCGGCGATTTGAAATTCTAGGACCAGCCCGGAATGGGCGTAAATGAAAATTTGTAGTTCCGGAGCAGGAACCAAAACGGAGTTGCCAGGCGGCAACAGTATCAGGAGATGGCACCGTTCTCGAAAGCACGCGAAGCAATCTCAAACGCGTTGGCGAGCAATCCCAGCCCAGTGGGTGAGAACCTGGTCATGCGAGCCTGCCGGCCACAAGTCGCGGTTTTTTATTCTGCCTGATGGGCGTCGATCGCGTGCGCGAGAAAAACGGCTGCGCTCGCACAAACCAGAAATGCTACAACCAACATCATGATCGCGCCTCCTCCGGCGGCAAGGCCGCGAGGGATCTGCTGCGCGAATGATCCCAAATCAACTCCAAAATGAACTGCATCATACACTCCCCGTCCTGGGTAAACGAGGATAGGCACCGCTTTGTTTCAGGATGGCTTCACGGCACCGAGGAAATGGTTTCGTTCCGTGTCGCTATCAGCCGGATAAAAGGCTGGCGGAAAGTAACAACCCCAGCACAAGACCCACTGCGACAGCAAACGCGGTGGGGATGACGAACTCTACGGCAATCTCTTTTCGGGTCATAGCGGGACGCTCGCTTTGACCTACCCCTGGCGCCAGAACACCATCTTCGGATGAGTCGCGCAAACCGGGAGAGCCCGATCAGGACACGATCGACACCCCATCACTACCTGATAGCAGCCAGGCACGCCTTCAGGCGTTCCAGCTTCGAACGGACTTGGGTTTCCGTGGCGTCTTGCAATGCGTTCGCGCCCCTGCTGGCCAATTCCGCGGAGGCTTTTTTGTCCAGATTCTGTTTCCAATCCCGGATTGCCAGTTTGGTGGCGCTTTGCGCCTCCAGCGCGGCCTTGGCGTACGCCTTGATGCAGGCGTCGGCCATCGCGCAAGTCTGGCACTGCTGAGCGGCGGCGGCATTCGAAACCGGCAAGGCAAGTGTCGCGGCAAGGACCCTCATGGCTTTTCCCCCGGTATGGGACCGTATGTCGTCAGGTGACCAAGCCCCCAGGCCCGAGCGCAAGCCAAATCCAGAGTCGCGGCGCAGGTGTGGCGAAGAAATCTTGCAAGACCGTATGTCCTTCCCAGATTGAGGCGACTCGCCCTCGATGCGCAAGCGAGGGTTGCCCGGACAGGCCGGGTAGAGCCTCACGCAAGGAGGACGAGTCATGGCGGATTATAACGAAGTCTTTGTAGGTATCGATACATCGAAGCTTCGCAATGCGGTGGCTATTGCGGAAGGTGGGCGGAACGGCGAAGTCCGGTATCACGGCGAGATCGAGAACACGGAGGCGGCAACGAGCAAGCTGGTGAAGAAGCTTGCGGCGCAGCATCGGCGACTGACGTTCTGCTATGAAGCCGGGCCGACGGGGTATGGGCTGTATCGGCTGATCAAGACGCTCGGTCACGAGTGTGTGGTGGTGGCGCCATCGCTGATCCCGAAGAAGCCGGGCGACCGGGTGAAGACCAACCGGCGCGACGCGCTCAACCTGGCGAAGCTGCTGCGCGCAGGCGAACTGACTGCAGTCTGGGTTCCGGATGCGCGACACGAGGCGATGCGGGATCTGGTGCGGGCGCGCGAGGCTGCGGTCGATGATCTCAAATCCAAGCGCCAGCAGGTTTTGTCGCTGCTGCTGCGGCTCGGCCGGCATTTTATGGGTAAGCGAACCTGGACCAGGGCCCATATGAACTGGCTGGTAAGCCAGAAGCTCGTCCACCGCGAACAGCGCATCGCATTCGAGGAGATGCTGTTGGCGGTGCGGCAAGCCAATGAGCGCGTGATCCGGCTCGAGAAGGCGATTGCCGCGGCGGTACCGGACTGGTCGCTTGCAAAGGTGGTGACGGCACTGATGGCCGTGCGCGGTCTTGATCTCATTTCGGCTACGGTGTTCCTCGCCGAGATCGGTGATCTGTCGCGCTTTGCCAGCCCACGCCAATTGATGGCCTATCTCGGCCTGGTGCCGGGCGAAGAATTGACTGGTGACAGGGTCTGGCGCGGCGGCATCACCAAGGCCGGTAACCATCGGGCACGGCGCATTCTGGTGGAGTGCTCCTGGAGCTATCGTCATCCTCCGCGCGTCGGCAAGAAGAAGCTTGCCAAGGTTGAAGCCGCCCCACCTGCCGTCCAGGAGATCGCCTGGAAGGCGCAGGCGCGCCTGACCGCGCGCTACCGCGCATTGGCACGGCGCGGCAAACGGCCGACACTTGTGGTGACCGCGATTGCGCGTGAGCTGTCGGGCTTCATCTGGGCGGTCAGCCGCGCCGTCGATGCGTCAGCAACGCCGGCGACCTGAGTACATCGACAAGCCCGACAAGGAGCCAGCAACCGGACCGCGATCCGGACAAATATCGTGCAACGGCGGGGGCGAAGCCACGGCAGGGGAATTCCCGATGTCGCTTTGTGGCCGATCAGCCGATCGACGCCCGCGCGTAGACAGCGGAAAGCCCCGGACGAAATCTCGGAACTGCGGTTTAAACCCGCGTATCAGAGCTTGATCACCGACGTCTTCAGGCTTCGCCTCCACCCTTGCACGATCACCGCTATCGCACACTCCAGCGAAACTCGCAGGGGGACGATATCTCACGTCTAACCACTTGACGAAGGACATCAGAGCGACAGGACGGCTGACCCGTCGGTGCCCCCCTGCACTGCGGCGACGACCCTCAGCGCATGCAATCCTGGCCCCATTGGTTAAATGAAGCAGCGCGGGCATCGCTCGGCGAGCCGGCTGCTTGACCGCGGCCTACTTCGACGGCCCGCAGCGATGTCGCGGGATTGAAAATGCACCGCCTCGTTCTGGAGTCAATCAAAACGAGGCGGGGCAGCGTTGTGGATTTTCAGCGGTGCTTGATGTGCACTCGTATTGGCAATTCGCTCAAAAGCGGCTCCACTCCATCGGGGCTTGGGGGCTTGAGGATGGAGCGGAGCTACTCGGTACAACGCCGATCGCCGTCGGCAATTCGAAGGTGCCTGGAGTTTCAGGCGCACCAAGGGCCAGATCGTGAAGGATGCTACGGGAATTAAAGGAAAGCTCGTGTTGCGTGCGGCCTTCTTTCTTAACGATTAGGAAATTCGTGCTGTTTGTCGCGGCGACATGCGGGAAAAGCGAGGCTGGCACCTCCCAATCGGTCCGCAGCGGCGCGCAAATTATTGGTGATGGGGGATTCTCCCAAATAGCCGAAGGGCGCGACAGCGCGCATTCATGCCATCACCCGATACTCGAAGGCCACGCCTTCCGGATCGTGCTCAGGGCTGAGGCCAGCATCGTGGTACTATCCCTTCGACTTCCGCTTGATCGAAACGCTGAGCGCTTTGGCCTTGCGCTCAATTGCTGTTAGCGACCTTCCGAACTTTGCGGCAATCTTGGACAGGGTTGCTCCGTTCGTCGCCATCTCGATCAGCATACGCTCATCTTTCAATGTGAAGCGGCCTGGTCTTTTGCCAACCATGATGCGGATCACTCCGATACCAGATATTCAAATGCCACACCTTCCGGATCGTTCTCAGCAAGCCATACGTTGGCGGCATCCTCGCTGCCAAAGACCTTCAAGTGATCTTTGTCGTCGACCTCCTTCGCCATGTTGATGTAGATCCAAACCGTCTTGTCCTCCGATAGCGTCTGCAGAAGAATGGCGTGCGCCCGATCGTCACCAGCCTGATTGTCGTTCGTCATGCGTGATCCCTCATCTGGAGAAATATCTCCCGGACATCGAGCAGGCTCAGCTTCTTCTCGCGCGGCTTGAGATGTTGGGTTGAGCAGCCATACTCGTCGCGCTGCCATTTCGTCTTTCTTGATGCTGTTTTCTCGGCACAGAAGGCGCGCACGTGCTTTAGGAAGCTGCCCGCGACCGCGGGCGCTAGTTCTATAGGTTTGCGGGGCATGGGCTGATGGCGTTTACTTCAGTTCGTCGTTCTCAATACGTGGCAGATTTTCGCGGGCGAGAGGAAAGTGCAATCGCGCCGCACGTTCGTCTCGATCTGCTCGCTGGAAAGCACGCTCTCTGCGTTCAAACTTGGCCAATTCATCTTCGACGGTGCGCATGAAATGCTCGCGCGGTGTCTTTCCAATTCGCTTGGCCATAATGCGCCTCCCCTGAAAGCCGTCACGGTATTGCAACAAACGATCCAACGCTAAATTCGAAGGTTAAAGAGACCCCAGGCCCAGGAGCAACTTTTCCAAGCCTGGGGCGCACTCTCAGCAGCACGCGGTCCCGTCGGGGGGAGACATGGACCGCGCACGGATTCAAGTCCTAGGCGCCTGTGTGGTTCCTGGGCGAACGGGTCCGCGCCGGCCTGCGTGAACCGTACAAAAGTACCGCTCTCGTGCAGCACCAGCCAGCCGTTGGCGATCGCACGATCGAGCCCCGGGTGCTGTCCGTTTTTAAGCCCCAGAGTCCTAAACAGAATTTGGGAGTGTCCTAAGTTAGAAACTTCAGGGGATGTTGTGCGTATACCCCCAAATGTCGGAGCACCCAGAACCTGAACCGGATCAGAAAGAGCCTTCCGTGCGGCAGCTCCATGAAGCCATCGAAAAAATGTCGATAGACGAACTCTCTGATCTATTGAGCGACATTCACGCCAAAATAAGCGAGCTCAAACAACGCGGGAAGTGAGGCCGCCTCAGTTGGCGCCTCTTTCATCGAAACAGGTCTGGCTGGCCACCAAAGACGCGTCGGATATTGGCTTCATATTGCTGCCTGATCCCCTTCCGCGAGTGTTCACTAGTGAACAGACCGCCGGCGCGGATGATGCATGGTATGCTCGTCCGAGATTTTGTTAGTTCCCTCTCTGGGCTGGAATAGCGCCGCCCACATTTATTTCAAGCGGGCGGCGCTCGTATTTTCGGAGCGGCCTTACTCTTTATCGTCAGCGGCCTGCTTCAGTATGCCGGCGCGCGTGATCGCCGCCGCTTCTGTCCGGCCGATCTTCTTCGCGACAAGGATCCATTTCAGGCCGGTTGTTCTCAGCGCCACTACTCGTCGTCTTCTACAGTCCGGGCGCGATAATGGCATCAGGAGTTCCCAGCGCCCGGCATTGCCCGCTCCGGATGAAGCGCAGCCTTTTCGGCTGTCATCCACTTAATGAGATCGTTGATGCGCTCGACCGACCAGCGGCAACGCGATCGTGTTCAACGGGATATTCGGACAGAATAGCGCCGCCGGCGGGCAGATCACCGGGTCTTATCCCAACACTGGAGGGGGGTCGACCAGATCAGATTGCAGGCAGCGTCCGGCACCTTCAGCGGCGTCATGAAGATCTGCGGCCGGCTGTGAGGTCAGCGCTTGGGCGCTGGCTGATCCCTCTGTAAGTCCGCGCGAGTGAGCCGTGCCTCGTCCATCTTCAGCGTGCGAACGCTAGCTTCGCTAAGTTTCGCGATGTCCTCTTCTGACATCTTTATAATCTGCTCTTTGAGCTTGTTCGAAAGTGTGTCGACACGCACGTCGAGGTGTTTTGCCGCCGTTTGCATAAACCCGTAGCAGCGATCCATCCTCCTTTTTTGGGCCGCGATAGTTCGCAACGAGCTGACCGAGGCCCCTCTGACCATCCTTCACCCTATGCCAACTACACACTGACGTTGAGCTCCAAACTTATGAGCGGAGTAAGCATCTCTGGTGTCTTTGAACCATTGAAAAGACGCCAAGCCATTTGGATCATCCCACGAATTGAGCGATCGAGTCGCGGAAGAGGCTGGCACGAATCAATCGATCCTCGGGATCAGCTGCATTAGCAAAGCGACGTTCCCAGCATTCCATGGCAGCAAGGCTTCTGCGCATGTCGTCCTGCAGAAGGAGGTTTTCGGCAACCTTTCGCCAATGGAGTCTCGAGGGCCTATAGCGTGCTCTCCGAATCCTTCATCGTCCACTTTTGATGCCCGCCGTCGAGCGCCTCCACAGCGACCGCAAATTCATTTTGCTCGTCAGCCATTTTTCTCTCTCTCAATCCGGGCAGGATATATGCTTCAACAACCTTAGGAAGTGCGCAAGCGGGTTCGTCAGCTCGTCACCGGATATTCGAACGCCACGCCCTCCGGATCATTCTCGGCGAACCAGGCATTGGCGGCATCCGCACTGGCAAAGACCTTGAGATGGTCGACGTCGCCGACCTCTTTCGCAGGTGTTGATGTAGATCTTCAGCAGACAGCAGATATCCACTTTTGGAAAATTCGACGGAATACTCTGTTCGACCGCCCGCCTTCTGCGCATTGTGGTCGTTTGGAAAATCATGATTGGGGGGCCGTCATGACGCGCAGCGACCGCGAGATCGACCTTGAGTCATTGTCAGCTGAGGAGTTGTGGGACATGCAGCGAAAGGTGACGGCGATACTCAAAGCAAAGATTGCAGCCCAGAAGAAAGTGCTTGAGCACCGATTAGCACAAGTCAACGCGCGGCTTCGCGTCAAGTGGACTAGTACCCTGAATCAGAGCTGAGTGATACGGCGGCCCTTTGAAACGGCGTTGACGGACCTTTTTCTTGGTCCAGACGAAGGGCTCGGCTTTGTCGTTGTACGCGTTGACGTAGGCATCGATGTGTTCCTGAAGCTGCTTGAGGCTTGTGAAGGAGGTGCCGCTGAGCGACTGCCCCTGCAAGATTGAGAACCATACCTCGACCTGGTTGAGCCAGGATGCACTTGTCGGCGTGAAATGGAATTGCACATTGGGATGGGCCTTGAGCCAGTCCTCATTCTTCTTGTGGGTGTTGAGGTTGTCGAGGATGACGTGAAGCTTTCGGCCCGGAAAGGCCGCGGTGAGGCTGTTCATGAAATCGAGAAACTCGACACGGCGACGGCGCTTTGAATGCGTGGCGATGATCTTTCCGGTGGCGACTTCGAGCGCCGCAAACAATGTTGTGGTGCCGTGCCGCTTGTAATCGTGGCTCTGGCCGGTCAAGGCGCGGCCATTGGGCAACTTCAGATAGCCCTGCGCTCGCTCCAAAGCCTGGATCGAGGGCTTCTCGTCCACGCATAGCACAATAGCCTTCGCCGGCGGGGCGACGTAAAGGCCAACGACATCTGCGGCTTTGGCCGTAAAGTTCGGGTCGGTGCTCTCACACCAGGACTTGCGAGCCGCGAGGTCAATCTTGTGGCTGCGCAGGAACCGCCAGACATATTGGACGTCAACATCGCCTAGCGCCTCGGCCAGCAGAGGGCCGGTCCAGCGCGCAAATCCTTGCGGGGGCGGTTTATCCAGCAGCTTCAGAATCCGCTTGTCGGTCGTCTTCGTATAGATCGGCTGCTTGCCGGGCCGCGGCTTGTCTTGCAGCCCTTCAATGCCTTGGTCGGCATAGCGATGCCGCCAAAGGCTGACAATCCGCGGCTGGACCCCAACTTCCTTGGCGATCGACCGGGTGCTGCGCCCGTCCGCCGCCAACAGCACTATCCGTGCCCGCTTCAAATCGCGCTGCAATGTCATCGGTGAGCGACAACACGCCTCAAGCACCTTGCGATCCGTCCTCGAAAGGCGGACTTCTCTTGCTTCGGGTATCATCCCGACCTTAAATCACAACTCACGTTCCAAGAAAAGTGGGTACTAGCGAGTTCTGGAGCGGCGACAGCGGCCCCATTTCTCGATCGAGAAAAGGGACCCGGTCGTGCGTCATCCTTCATTTGCAGGAATAGCCCCCGGACGTCGGCAACCCGCAGCTTCTTGTCACCCGGCCCCAGATGCTGGTTGAGCAGCCTAGCCTGTCTTGCTGCGATCTCGTCTTTCTTGATGCTGCTCGTCTCGGCAAAGAACGCGTTCTTGTCGGCGAGGAAATCGCGCGCGACGGCGGGCGGCAATTCGATGGGCTTTCGGGGCATGGATCAGGGCTTATTCCGTACCGGGCAAACCAAGCGTTCGGCGCTTAGCTTTGAGAGCTTGCCAGCATACGCCTACTGAGAAGCTCGACCGTCGCTGTAAGATTATCTCGGCGGGCGCGAAGCGTGCGAGCAACAATAGAGTATTCTGGATCAGCCATATCCTCGATGCCGGTCAGTTCCTCTTCGTTGGCGATATCGATATTCAAACCATCGACCGTCATAAGCATTCTTCCCATAATGGTTGCGAGTCGTCGCTCGGATGTCTCAGAAGGGAAAGTTGTTTCATAATGGTTCTATGGGCTGTTTGGTATCGGGCCAAAAAGGCGGTCGTATCGGCAATGAGGTCTGTCTTGCAAACGTTAGGCCGGTGTTTCAGGACAATCTGAATCGAAGCCCCAAGCCCAGGAGGAGGCGCGCGAGGCAATTACAGCGCAGGATGCCGCGGACACTCGATACGGCGATGACTCCGAAGAGGCATGGAAAGCTGACGAAGCTTGCGAAGGTGCGTGCCATTCAGCCTGTGATGTCGCTTGGCAGCCGGCCAGGACGGCTCCCGCCACGCTCGCGGGCGTGGCCGCTGTCCTTCACTTCAAAAGCGGCTCCGCTCCATCGGGGCTTGGGGGCTTGAGGATGGAGCGGAGCTACTTGGTACAACGCCGATTGCTGTCGGCAACTCGAAGGTGCCTGGAGTTTCTGGCGCACCAAGGGCCAGATCGTGAAGGGCGCTACGGGAATTAAGGAAAGCTCGTGTTGCGTCCGGCCTTCTTTCTTAACGATCAGGAAATTCGCGCTGTTCGCCGCGGCGCACAAATTGTCAATCCCTTGGGGCACGGAACGACTCCGGGCTGCAGCGTTGCGCTCTCGGCGCGAGCTGCCCGCGGTGCGGCCGGGTCTATTGAGCCGCTATCTTTGATCCCGCCAATTTGACCGACCGTGAAGCCGCAACACCTTGGGATCGTGGCCGCTCGTATGCACATGATCGGAGCTTGTTCGATACGGAGTGATTTGGATGCGTTCCGCTTTGGCGTTAGGCCTGTTGATCGCCCTATGTGTTTCTGCCGACGCCGAAACGGTGCATCACTTCCGCGCGCGCCAGCATGTCACCATTCAGCCCAGCCAAGGTACGTGCGCCCCTCCGGTGTGCTACAAGTTTCCAGGCTATCCGCCCTTACCTCCGGAGGCGGTTAGAACTCTTGACCCGTCCACCTTCGGAGGCGGTTGACCTGACTCGCCTGGTCCTTCATCTCGACGAACATCTGCTCGATCGCGGCTGAAGTGAAGGCGTTAGGGATTGGGGCGCAGGTCATGAGCAGACCCAAATGATCAACACCGCCAAAGGCAGAGCAACGCTGAGGGAAGTGCCGATAGTCGACACAAGCGCTGAAAACAAATCAGTCTCAAACTCACGCCCAGACATGACGCACTCCAGAGAGCCCCCACGAGCAATGCTCGTCGCCCAAAGGATGAACGATCAAAAAGCAGGCGATTGAAACGACGGGCATGGCCCGTCCCAACCGTCTTGATGGTCCGTGCTTATGGTTAATATTGAGTTAATGATAATTAAGGCGAGTTAAGATTTCGGCAGGTCGGCGTTCGGAACGACGGCAGGCCACGGCTGGTCGTGGATATGGAAAGGTCGCTAGCGGCTTGCGTCGCATTTCTCAATCGAAGCACGCGCCTGCCAGCATGATGTAGGCCCCAATTACGAACCAGAAGGCGTAGTTGGTCACGATCTGTATTTCGACGAATACGCTGAGGACCGCCAGGATCACGATGATGAGCGAAGCAATAAACCCAAAGCTCACGGCGCACATCTCCCTGCGCAGGTGAAACGCTCAAACCCGCGGATCTGATGACAAGCCCGATTCGCGAATTTTTCACGGCGCTAGTTGGAACGTTTTAAGGCCGGCCTCCACCGCGAGGCAGGCAGCATGAAGGTCAGCACGGAACGGCGCGGAGCTACAGCGCATTGTGGTAGCAAGGGCAGATGGTGCGGTTTCGGCGGTTGGAAACGAAATCTCTCTGAGGTAGTTTAGCGCCGGACTGGCGCGTCTTTCCACATCAGAGGAGCTGAGCTTGAAGAAAAACATCCTTATCGGTCTTGCTATCCTCACTGTCTCCACTTCTGCTGCCCTGGCGGCGAAAACTCACCACGCGAAGAAGCCGGATGCAGCGCCCGCGGCGAGCACGCCCGCCCCGACGAATTTGTTCACAGTGAGCAGCGCCGACAAAGAACTGTATGCCAAGAACAAGCGCGAATCCGGGATGAAATAACGCCGCTTTCTGAGCTGTAGCGAGCTTGTACCTTTGCGGCACTCCGAACGAACCTTGGCCCGCCGGCCCTCAGCCGGCGGGCTTGCCGTTTTCGGGAACCACGTTCTCCCTCGGGAGAGCTACGGGGGTCGGTGGTTTGGCGCGGAACGGCGGCGGGCTACAGCGCGCGGTGGGTGTGGAACTCCGCAATTCTCAACTCGTTTGCGACGTTGGAGACCAAGCTGGCCGCGGCTATCGTTGCAGCTCTTCTGTCGGGGCAAAGATGAAGCTCCGGCGCCAATCTCCGGAAGCGTAACCGGCGCCCGCTAGAAGGCTAAGGCCACATGCCCGCCGGGCAACCCCGGCGGGCGCTACTTTTTCCGGCGGCGTCGCAGTCGGCAATTCCTACAGAAGTTGGCGTCTTACCCACACCGGGATTGGATCGAGCGGCGTTCGATAGAGTTCCTTGTTGTCGGTGTCGGTGACTCGAACAGCACAGCCCTTGGTCTTCAACTCTGGCCGCACCGTACGAAGTTCGCTTGCCAGTTGTTGGGCGCGATCCGATGCGACGTCCAGACCTTCAAGGATCAAACCACCTTGGTTTCTGCATTCCTCACCGATCACGAGGTCAAAGCTGTAGTATGGCATTCGAAAGTTCCCCAATTCCCCAATAATCCCACCCGCCTCAAAAGTTACATTGAGTCGAGCGGTTCCCTTAGTGCAACTCGCGCCACGTAGTTGCTGTTTTCGCAATGTGTTGCATTTCGGATGTGACAGGTCGGCAGCGGCTGGCGAACCATCGCCGGCGGCTGGGGCGGTAAGCGACACGACAGGGCCGTCCAGCTTTGGCCGGATGGCCCCCTCCACTCAATTCGCCAAGATCACAAATCCGCCAGAAGTGTCTGAGATCATTCTTCAACGCCTGATTGATGTCCATTTGGAGAATCAATTCAGGGCGAAAAAATGCAGAAGCGAGGGAGGAACAAGATGTCGAAAGACGACTTGACGGCAAATATTGAAAAGATGTCGTTGTCTGAATTGGCTGCGCTGGAGGCAGAGGCCATCCAAACCGCCGCCGCAACGATTGCTCCACTGGGGCCAAATGCCCTTTCCGATGAGGCTGAGAAGCGGGTGATGGCACTCAAGCGAGAGATGAGTTCTCACTAGGGCAAAGAGCGCGGGGCTTCGGTCGCGCGCTCACGCCGCCGATAAAGGCCTCGAGCCCGCCGCTTCAACCCGGCGGGTTTTTGTTTTGGATTCGGCGGATGCGGCAGCGGGCTGATCCTGCCCTTCGAGTTCTCGCTTTTTCGGAGGGACCGGGCGCGCAAATCTGGCCGCCCATCGCTGTTCGAACCTTCTTTGAAGGTCCAGAGGGATTTCGCACATAACCCACCTTCCGGGTTTGAGGTCCTGCCCCAATGCTATGACCTCAACGTCCACGAAGCTTGAAAGGTCCATCCTGCACGGCGCGGGGTAATCAGCGTCGGCCGCCCGGGCGATGAAGTGAGCCCACCAGCGAAACCCGCACCAGCGGCCTTCCTGGAGTCCTGGAAGGGCCATCTGGAAAACGTCACGTTTAGTGCGTTGCGACGCGGCGCGTATCCTTGGCCGCAATACCGAGCGGCCAGCGCTATATTGAATGGTCGACTGATCCGCAAGGTTCAAAGGTCTCGATCGAGCGCCCGCGCACGCACCCTTCATGTTTCTGGGCGTAGGCAAGGAAGAACATGAAAATCAAAGCCGCTAAGACACATCCGGTTACGACGTTCTTGACCATCGCTGCCACTCCACGGGGTTAGCGCACTACGTAGTAGGCGACCGCGCAGCCAAGGATCATGAACACCACGGGCGCGGCCGTCAATGCGCCGGCTCGAACTCATTGGCGAGTCTCGATGATCTTGCACGCGCGTCCCTTGCGAACGCCTTGGCCGCCTCCATGGCCTCTTCGCCGGTCATCTGCTCTGGCCTGAGGCGGCGGCTTGGCTCATCGTCCCAATTGAAATAGCGCGAGGGCCTTCCGTCCGGGAAGCAAACCTCGTGGCTCTCGCACTTCGGCACGGCTTCGTGTTTGATCAGTCGGACGATCATCGCCCATGACTCCGCGGACCAGATGCGAGCGCAAATCATCAATCCCTTGTGGCAATGGATGAAGCTAGCCTACCGCACCTCGCGGATGTGGATTATCGATTGATGTTTTGTAACTTGTTCCGGCCCTGCTTGCGGTATTCGATGCGCGTCCAAGTTTCTGAAGGGGGAGATACAGTGCGTGGGCTGGTTCGGTTGATCATTGCAACGGCGATGGTCTTCGCCTCATCGCCGGCATGGGCTCAGCGCTACGATCCGGACTATCCAGTTTGCAAGGAAGTCGTCGACAGCGACGGCTCCCGTATGGAGTGCTTTTACACGTCGATGGAGCAGTGCAAGCAAGGCGGTCAGGGTACTGCCGGGACCTGCCTGAACAACCCGTACTACCGCCCGCCTCCAACCGAAGCGACGCCCGCAGCGGAGCCGCCCCGCACACCGTCTCCGACGCCTGTGAAAAAGAAGAAGGGCTGAGTGCGCTCGCGCGGGGATGGGATGTGGAACGGCGGCGAGCTACTGCGCGTCGTGCGTTGTGGCGCTGCTTGGTTGATCTGCGAACTTAGTGAGAGGAACTGCCTTCATATCAGCCATTTTGACCGCGTCATGGATGCATTCTTTGAGCGTTTTACCGCGGAGATGGCATGCTATCACAAATTTAGTAAGAACGTCGGCCAGCCTGTATGGGTCGATTTTCGCCACCGCTGATTTCTAGGCTGGCGAGCCACCGCTGGCGGCTGGGGCGGTGAACAACAAGGGCGCGGGGCTTTGATTCGTCCCGCGCCCGATTTCCTGTGAGGTGTGGCAACCGCGGTACACGCTGAAACGGTGGGTGATGTTAGCCAAGCCATGGGCTAAGGGCGCACCAACGCGGAGCAAAGCGGTGAACCACTTCTGGTACGGCGATCGATCGCCTTGGACCGAACGGCGGCTTGAGCTCAGCTTCGACGAGCTGCAATCGCAACCACCTGCAAAGGCTGTGATCATGGATCGGGAAAACCCGCCGCAGCCCCGATCCGCTCGAGCTGTTGAGAGCGAAGATTAGTTCCAGGCCACTCAGCGTAACGGCGCGGGGCTTCGGTCCCGCGCCATCTCTTCCGCCTCGGCTTCGAACAGGCGCCAGGCGTCGAGGGGATAACCGTTCCGTTCGGCGATCATCATCGCAATGGAGATGAGCCATTCGCTGCGGGCCACCGGGACGTCTAAGGCTGGTCGAGCCGCTGGAGTCCTGCGTTCGGTTCAAGATTGTGGGTATTGGTCTTGCCCGATCCGTTTGTTGGGCAGTGATAACAGCACTCGGTCTGTCACGTCTTCTACATGGTGCAACAAGAAGATAAGGTGCCCATCCCTGTCGTGTATCGGCGTATTTATAGGTTGCCAGTGACGTTCGATGAAGTTGCAGCTAGTGTCCCGTATGTCGTAGCGCTGTACCGCCATGGCATGTGCGTGGCCAGTTTGCGCTACGATGCGTAGTGAGGCGAACAGATTACTCACGCCGTCGGCGAGTTCGTCCCCTGGATTATCCGGGAATACCTCAAACAATGATTTCCCGACGACATCGCCCCGAGTGATGAAAGTCGCCCGTGCATATGCATCATTGATATCTACAATCCGCAAGCCCGGGCCTGGGTCCAAAAGCATGTAAGGGTGCCGTGAATTGTCAAATTCCGGTTGGAACGGCGTCCAACGATTGGGTTAGCTCGCCGCTGAAGTTCTTTGGCTTAAGCCGCCCGTTGCCAACCAATGGCGGCCTATCCCCAGAAGATTTTCGGCGTCTTCCCATGGTCTTCCCATGGAGCTTTTTGGGAAGATGCATGGGAAGACTTATTTCGCAACAGGTTGATTTTAGCGGATATTTTGGTGAGCGCGGAGGGACTCGAACCCTCGACCCCATGATTAAAAGTCACGTGCTCTACCGCCTGAGCTACGCGCTCACTTTTCGCCTGGGCATGGGTCTACCGGAAACAGGCATCGCTCCCGCCATGCGAGAGGCGGGAAACGCCGTTTTTCCGAGGGGCATGCTCCAGACGGCGCTGTGTAGGGGGTGGGCGAGAGCCGGTCAATAGCGCGGCGCGGCTTATCAACGCGTCGCGGCGCCACGGAATCCGCCTTTCACACAGGCCGTTAGGCTGTTTTCTTCAAGCTCGATGCGGCGATTGGCGCGTTCCCGCCGGCGCTACGACGCCGCGAAACCCATCAAACTGCGCGTCGCCTTCGTGCGCTCGACCGGGTCCAGCTTCTGGAGCGCGGCCTCGATGATCGCAATCTCCCCGTCGATCTCGGCGATCGGCCGGCTGAAATCATAGCCGGTCCGCCCCCTCAGATCGGCGGCCAGCCGCCGGCGATGGATCAGCATATCCTCGATGGCCCGCCGGTTGCCGAGCCTCGAATAGGTGTCGATGATGCCCTTGATCGCCGGTTCCATGGCCATGTCCCTCATCCCAAACCCGCCGGCGCAACTGCCCGGCGGAAACCGCCTTCGCTAACACCCACAAGTTAGCGAAATCTTGGCGCTCGAACTTTTATCCCCGGGCGGCAGCACCTTTCTTGACCGAGCGCAAAGACCGGCGTGCTTTTTTGCAACTTTGACCTGGATCAAAACAAGGCAGTCTCGCGTCCCGTTAGCGAAATAGGGCCGATCGTTCTATAGTCCTGGAACCCGATCGACGATCCTGATCATCGCCGCTTCATGGCCGCGTGGAATCAATGCGCACGCCGTCCGTCTCTCCATCTCTCGCAGGCTTCCGATGATAGCCCAACTCACCCGCTACGAGCGTCAGCTCGGCATCCTGATCAGCCTCGTGGTGGCCATTTGCGGCCTGTTGCTCGGCCTCGCCGGCCGGGACGATCCGATCGGGCTCCACGGCGCGCTGATCTGCGTCACCGGCCTCCTGGTGATAGCGCTCATCGCCAGGGATTATCTGGCGCCCGAGCCGTCGGACGAGCGGCTTTCGCATTATTTCGACGACCCGACCAGGGCCGGCATCGTGCTGGCGATGGTCTGGGCGGTGTTCGGGCTTGCGATCGGCGACTGGGTGGCGTGGCAGCTCGCCTATCCCGACCTCACCTTCGGAGAGGCCTGGTCAAGTTTTGGCCGGCTGCGGCCGGTGCACACGACTTCGGTCATTTTCGGCTTCGGCGGCAACGGCCTGATCGCAACCTCGTTTTACGTGCTGCAGCGGACCACCCGCGCCCGGCTGCCGGACCAGGTCAGCCCGTGGTTCGTGCTGATCGGCTTCAACCTGTTCTGCGTCATCGCCGTCACCGGCTACCTGATGGGCATCACGCAATCGAAGGAATATGCCGAGCCGGAATGGTACGACGACATCTGGCTCGTGATCGTCTGGGTCACCTATTTCCTGATCTATCTGCGCACGCTGGCGCGGCGCAAGGAGCCGCACATCTACGTCTCCAACTGGTACTAAATGGCCTTCATCCTGGTCGTGGCGATGCTGCACATCGTCAACAACCTCGCCGTCCCGGTCTCGTTCGGCAGCTACAAGAGCTACTCGCTGTTCTCCGGCGTGCAGGACGCCATGACGCAATGGTGGTACGGCCACAACGCCGTGGCGTTCTTCCTGACCTCCGGCTTCCTCGGCATGATGTATTACTTCCTGCCGGTGCGCGCGGGCCGGCCGATCTTCTCCTACCGTCTCTCGATCATCTCGTTCTGGGGCATCACCTTCTTCTACATGTGGGCGGGCTCCCACCACCTGCACTACACGGCGCTGCCGCAATGGGTGCAGACGCTCGGCATGACGTTCTCGCTGATGCTGCTGATCCCGTCCTGGGCGTCCGCCGGCAATGCGCTGCTGACGCTCAACGGCGCCTGGAACAAGGTGCGCGACGACGCCACCCTGCGCTTCATAATGGTCGCCGCCGTATTCTACGGCCTGACCACCTTCGAGGGATCGTTCATGGCGATCCGCTCGGTGAATTCCCTTTCTCACTACACGGACTGGACCATCGGCCACGTCCATGCCGGTGCGCTGGGCTGGGTGGCGATGATCACCTTCGGCTCGATCTATTGCCTGGTGCCGTGGCTGTGGAAGCGCGAGGCGATGTATTCGCCGAGGCTCGTGGAGGCCCATTTCTGGTTCGCGCTATCAGGCACCGTCGACTACGTCTTCGCGATGTGGAATTCCGGCATCGTGCAGGGCCTGATGTGGCGGACCTACAACGACACCGGCACGCTCGCCTATTCCTTTGTCGACACCCTGATCGCAATGCATCCCTATTACATCGCCCGCGCCTTCGGCGGGCTGTTGTTCCTGATCGGCGGCTGCATCGGCGCCTACAATATCTGGATGACCATCCGCGCGCCGCTTCGGGCGGTGGAGAAGACCGGCGACCTACCCGAGCCCCGGCTCGCGGCGTGGCCGGCGGAGTAAGCGCCATGTCCATCTTCGGATTTCACTACAATCTCGAACGCAAGGCGATCGGCCTCGTGCTCGGCATCGTGATCGTCGCTAGCATCGGCGGTATCGTCGAGATCGCGCCGCTCTTCACCATCCACCAGACGGTCGAGGACGCACCCGACATGCGGCTCTACACGCCGCTGGAGCTGGCGGGCCGCAACATCTACATCCGCGAGGGCTGCTATGCCTGCCATTCGCAGATGATCCGCACCCTGCGCGACGAGGTCGACCGCTACGGCCCCTACTCGCTCGCGGTCGAATCCAAATATGATCATCCGATGCTGTGGGGCTCCAAGCGCACCGGCCCCGATCTCGCGCGGGTCGGCGACAAATATTCCAATTCCTGGCAGGTCACCCACCTCAACAACCCCCGCGACGTCGTGCCGGTGTCGGTCATGCCCGCCTATGGCTGGCTGCTCACGACAGAGCTTCGCACCAACGATCTGCCGCTGCATCTGAAGGCCCAGCGCAGGGTCCGCGTGCCCTATACCGACGACATGATCGAGAACGCGACGCTGGATGCCTATGGGCAGTCCAATCCGGATTCGCAGCAGGCAGACGGCGTGTCCAAGCGCTACGGCAAGGCCACCGATGTGCGCGTCTTCGACGGGCTGCCCGACCGTCTGACCGAAATGGACGCGCTGGTGGCCTATTTGCAGATTCTCGGGCACCTCACAGATGCGGCCAACAAGCCGGTCGCGCAGGCGGGAGCGGACAAATGAGTCTCGATCACGACTTCCTGGTCGGCTTCTCCAAATCCTTCGGGCTGTTCTATCTGCTCGCGCTGTCGGCCGCGGTGCTGGTCTACACCTTCTGGCCCTCGAACAAGAAGCGCTTCGATCATGCGGCGCAGTCGATCCTTCGCGACGAGGACAAGCCATATGAGGACAAGCGATGGCGGTAGACCACGAACAGAAACGCGACGACGTTTCCGGCTATCTCACCACCGGCCATGAGTGGAACGGCATCACCGAGCTGAACACGCCGGTGCCGCGCGCGGTCTATTTCTTTCTCGCCGCGGCGTTCCTGTTCTCGATCGGTTACTGGGTGCTGATGCCGGCCTGGCCGCTGGGCACGACCTACACCAAAGGGCTGCTTGGCATCGACCAGCGCAACATCGTCGCCGCCTCGCTGAAGGAAGCGGCGATGGACCGCGACACCTGGACCAGGAAGATCGCAAGCGAAGACTACGCCGCCATCCAGGCCGATCCGGCGCTGATGGCGATCGTGCGGGAGAACGGACACACGCTGTTCGGCGATAATTGTGCAGCCTGCCACGGCGTCAAGGCCACGGGCGGACCCGGCTTCCCGAATCTGACGACGTCATCCTGGCTGTGGGGCGGCAAGCCCGAGGATATCTTCACCACCATCCGCGTCGGCATCAACTCCGCGAACAAGGACAGCCGTAGCTCGCAGATGCCGGCATTCGGACGCGACCAGATGCTGCCGCGCGGCGACGTGCTGAAAGTGGCGAGCTACGTCTATTCGCTGTCCAACCCGGGCTCGAAGGAAGTCGATCCCAAGAACGTCGAAGCCGGCCAAAAGCTTTTCGCGGCCAATTGCGTGTCCTGTCACGGGCCGGACGCCAAGGGCAATCCCGAGCTCGGCGCCCCCAATCTGACCGACAAGTTCTGGATCTATGGCGGCAGTCTGGAAACCATCGACGCCACGATCTGGGGCGGCCGGCAGGGCCACATGCCGACCTGGGAAGGCCGCCTCTCCGAGCTCGATCGCAAGATCCTGACGCTCTACCTCCTCGACAAGCGGATGGCGAACTGATGAACGATGCTGTCCTCCAGGCGTCACAGCGAAAGCGGTCGACGGTCGGGCTTTGGCTGCTGACCGCGCTTGTGATGGCGATCATCCTCGCCGCCAACGCGCATCTCGTCTATGTCGCGACCACGTCGCAACCGGCCTGTGTCAATCATATCAGGCAGGGCGAAGGCGGCGCCGGGCGCGGCCAGTTCAGCGCCGCGCAGTCGTCCTGTTCACCAGTCAAGCAGGGAGCCCCGTCATGACGATCATCCCGTCGGTCTCGCCGCCGCTTCCAACCAGGAATCGCTGGGTGCGATCGCTCACCTCAAGCGATCCCTTCAAATGGCTCTCGCAGGGCTGGCGCGATCTCACGACAGAGCCCGCGATGAGCATCATCTATGGGCTGCTCATTTTCCTGATCTCGGCGGCCTTTGTCGCCGTGCTGGTCAGCTCGGGCCGCGACTACATCCTGTTTCCGGCCTTCGCCGGCTTCATGGTGGTCGGACCGATCCTCGCGGTCGGACTTTACGAAAAGAGCCGCCGTATCGAGGAGGGCCTGCCGCTACGCTGGGCCAACATCTTCTTCGTCAAGCCACGTTCGGACGGCCAGATCCTGTTCACCGGCGTGCTGCTCTGCCTGTTGATGATGGTGTGGATGCGCGCCGCCGTCCTCATCTACGCGCTGTTCTTTGGCCTGGTGCCGTTCCTCGGTCTCGATCACATCGCAAAGATGCTGTTCACCACCGATACCGGCTTGGCGATGCTGGTAGTCGGCACCGCCGTCGGCGGCCTGTTCGCGGCATTTTCCTTTGCGATCAGCGTCTTCTCCATTCCGATGCTGCTCAATGAGCCGATCGATGCCTTGACCGCGATGGGCTCGAGCATGGCGCTGGTCTGGAACAATCTGCGCGTTCTATTGATCTGGAGCATAATCGTGCTCGCTCTGTTCCTGCTAAGTTTGGCAACCGGCATGCTCGGATTGATCCTGATCTACCCGCTGCTCGGACATGCCACCTGGCACGCCTATCGCGCGGTGCGGCCGGAAGCGGGATAGAAGCGCGACGGAGCCCATCATGAGTTGCTGCGCGCCCGGCGCTGAACTCGATCTCAGGGAAAGCGGCCCCTCGGCCGAGGAAATTCTGCTGGCGAGCCAGACGGTGCGCGACGGCTTGCGGCGGACTGATCTCTCCATCCCCGACATGCATTGTGGCGCCTGCCTGCAGAAGGTCGAGAGAGCGCTGGGCCGGCTCGACGGCGTTGCGGAAGCGCGCGCCAACCTCTCGGCCCGGCGTGTCGCGGTGCTCTGGCGCGGCGGTGCGCCGCCGCCGATGATTTCCGCCTTGAGTGCGGTCGGCTATGCCGCGCATCTCTACGACGCCCGCGCGGACCGCCAGGACCCCGTGTTGTCGGAGCTGTTGCGCGCGCTGGCGGTGGCGGGTTTTGCCGCCAGCAACATCATGCTGCTCTCGGTCTCGATCTGGGCGGGCGCGGAAGGGCCGACCCGCGACCTCTTCCACTGGATATCGGCGCTGATCGCGCTGCCGGCGCTGGCCTATTCCGGGCAGGTTTTCTTTCGCTCGGCGTGGCGCGCGCTGCGCCACGGCCAGACCAACATGGACGTGCCGATCTCGATCGGCGTGGGGCTCGCCTTCGGCATGAGCCTGTATGAGACCATCCAGCACGGCCCCCATGCCTATTTCGATGCGGCCGTGTCGCTGCTGTTCTTCCTTCTGATCGGCCGCACCCTCGACCATGTCATGCGTGAGCGCGCACGGCAGGCGGTGAGCGGGCTGGCGCGGCTCGCCGCGCGCGGCGCGCAGGTGCTGAACTGCGACGGCACGATCATCTATCTCCCGGTCGACGAGATCGAGCCTGATATGACCATCCTGCTCGCGGCGGGCGAACGCGTGCCGGTCGACAGCCGCGTCGTCAGGGGACGCTCCGAGCTCGACCGCTCGCTGGTATCGGGCGAGAGCGCGCCGCAGGAGGCCACCGAAGGCGCGGAGCTGCAGGCGGGCATCCTCAACCTGACGGGGCCGCTCACCATTGTCGCGACCGCGGCGGCGAAGGATTCTTTCCTCGCCGAGACGGTCGCGATGATGGAAGCTGCCGAGAGCGGCCGCTCCGCCTATCGCCGCATCGCCGACCGCGCGGCACGGCTTTACGCACCCGTCGTGCATGCGACCGCGGCCCTCGCCTTCCTCGGCTGGATCATCGCCACTGGCGACGCGCATCGCGCCATCACCATTGCGATTGCCGTGCTCATCATCACCTGCCCCTGCGCACTCGGGTTGGCGGTGCCGATGGTGCATGTGGTGGCGGCGCGGCGGCTGTTCGAGCTCGGCATCATGATCCGGGATGGCGGCGCGCTCGAGCGCCTTGCCAACATCGACACCGTCGTCTTCGACAAGACCGGCACGCTCACCGCCGGCCGCCCGCAGCTCAGGACTGACGGTGATGCCGACGCACGAAAGCTGGCGATGGCGGCTGCGATGGCGACCCATTCACGCCATCCCTATTCACAGGCCTTGTCATCGGCCTTGGCGACGCCTGGCGATGGCCGCAATCCGATCGCATTCGACGAGATTGCCGAGCATCCCGGCGCCGGCATGGAGGCGCGTCTGGGCTCCAGCGTCTATCGCCTGGGCCGGCCGGACTGGGCCTGCCCTGGCAACGGCGCGCCGCAGGACGCAACCGTGGTGCTGTCGGAGAACGGCGCCTGCGTTGCCGCCTTCCATCTCACGGACCAGCTTCGTGCCGGCGCGCGGGAAGCCGCAGCCGAGCTGAAACACGACGGCATGCGCGTCGAAATCCTTTCCGGCGATAATGCGGCGCGGGTCAGCGATGTTGCGAAGCAACTCGGCCTGCCCTGCACCGCCAGCGCGCGGCCGGCCGACAAGGTTTTGCACATCGCGCAACTCAAGAGCGCCGGCCACGGCGTCCTGATGGTGGGCGACGGCATCAACGATGCGCCCGCGCTGCGCGCGGCCGATGTTTCGATGGCCCCGAGCTCGGCCGCCGACATCGGCCGCAATGCCGCCGATCTGGTTTTCCTGCGCGACAACCTGCTTGCCGTACCGCAGGCAGCAAGCATTGCGCGGGAGGCCGCTCGCCTGGTGCGGCAGAATTTCGCATTGGCGATCGCCTACAATTTCGTCGCGATCCCCGTCGCCGTGCTGGGCCAGGTCACGCCGCTGCTGGCCGCCATAGCCATGTCAGCCTCCTCGGTCATCGTGGTCGCCAATGCGCTCCGCCTTGGCTTAAGCCTGCCGGCCCGCCGTCTGCGCGAGCGGTCCGGAGCGAGCAGCCTCGCCGCGCCTCTTGCGGGAGCGGCCGAATGATCGACTTCTTCTTCCTGGTCCCAATCGCGATCGGGCTCGGCCTCGTCGGGCTCGCCTCCTTCATGTGGACCCTGAAAAACGGCCAATACGACGATCTGGAGGGAGCCGCCGCGCGGATCCTGTTCGAGGGCGAGGAGGGGCCGCTGCCGGAAAAGCGGTATCCCGGCGCTGCCCCGTCGGCGCGCGTCATCCCGACGGATGAGGGCACGACAGCTCCACGGGCCGCGCCAACAAAATAGTTCGCTGTCCCCTCGTTTGAGCGAACTGTTGCCACAATTCTTGTCGCATTGTTTCAGCAACGCTTAATTCTGGCTGTCAGATTTGAGTGAGGGGGAATCGGCGCGGCGGCAGCCTGAGACTTCCGGTGCGGCTTCAGGGGACCGCATCCAGTCCTGCTGCGCAAGCAGCAGTGTTCGGGGCGCGTAAACAGGGTGGTGCCAGCGGCGCCGCCCATGGCGTCCCATTTCAAAACCGGCGCGACTACCAGAGCCCGCCAGGGCTCGCAGATGGGGCGCGTAACATGAAGCAAAAGGAAGCGAAGATCCTGATCGGCCGGGAGTGGGAGCAATGGCTGCAAACGCAATCCATCGACCCCGGCAGCGCCACCGGGCGTGACACGCTGAAATTCTATTTTGAACTTCAGGACAACAAATCCGAGCTGCTGGATTTCCAGTCCAGAGGGCGCGACAAGTGGCACATCATCAATAGCTGGCTGTTGCGCGAGCAGCACTGTTTTACGGATTAGCTCCCGCCCTGCCGCGGCGCATGTTATCGACTGCCGATAACGGTGCAGACGGGGACTTTCTTGGACAATCGGGCGAATTTCTTTTTAGGCCAATTGAGTTCGCCGGCGGCTTTGGCCTCGAGCGCGTCCCGTGCCGCGCGAGCGAGGCCTCGGATGAGGTTTCTCGCGCTGCCGCTGGTCCTGTTCGCGATCATGAATGTTGCGCGCGCCGACACGGTATTCAAGGTCGGCGTCACCACGCGGGATTTTATCCCCGCCGAGCCTTACGATTGGCGCGGCGCCAGCACGCATGCGCTGCGGGTGATCATCTGGTACCCGGCCGCAGCCGACGCGCACGAGGAACCGCAATGGATCGGGCCGCGCATCGTTCCGTTCTTCAGCGCCAGCAGCGCCGCGCGCGATGCGGCGCTCGCGGCGGGTCCCCGGCGTCCCCTCATTCTCCTGTCCCACGGCAACGGCGGCACGGCGTCCTCACTGGCGTGGCTCGGCACGGCACTCGCGGCGCACGGCTTCGTCGTCGCCGCAGTCAACCATCCCGGCAACAACGCGCTCGAGGATTTCACGGTCGAGGGTTTCTCGCTGTGGTGGTTGCGTGCCGTCGATCTCGGCGCCGTCATCGACGCGATGCTCGACGACCAGAACTTCGGCAACCAGATCGATCCCGCACGCATCGGCGCCGCCGGTCATTCGCTCGGCGGCTACACTGTCATCACGGTTGCGGGCGGCATCAGCAATCCTGCACGACTTGAGGCGTCCTGCCGCTCACCCGCGGCCGACGCGTCGTGCAGACCGCCGCCGCCATCTTCCGACATGCGCCAAAAGAGCCTGGCGCGCCTGAGCTCCGATCCCGATTTCCGGCAGCGCTACAGCGCGGCCGACAAGTCCTACCGCGACCAACGGGTCCGCGCCGTCTTCGCCATGGCGCCGGGGCCAGGCCAGATATTCACACCGGAGAGCCTCGGCAACATCTCGATCCCGGTCGCGATCGTTGCCGGAAGTGCCGACGAGATCGTGCCGCCAGCCTCCGCCGCTGAGGCTCTCGCCAGGGCGATCCCGCATGCGACCCTGAAACTGTTTCAGCATGCGGGCCATTTTGTATTTGTTGGTACCTGCACCCTCGTGGGAAGCGTGGTCTTTCGAGGCCAGTGCAGCGATCCGGATGGTAGCGACCGCGATGCCGTCCACGTCGAGACAACAGGACTTGCGCTCGATTTCTTCACCGCGAACCTGCGCTAGTCCCACGAGCCCTCGGCGTATCCGTGGCGTGCCAAGGCCGGTCCGGCCCACGCCTTGTTGATAACCCTCCCGCTTTCGCGCCATAGGGGCCAGAGAGGCGGGCTTCGTGGTATCGACGCGCCATTCGGCCACCCGCGTCGCCTGAGGAAAGGAAAACCATGCGGATTACCCTTGTCGGCTCCCGTCATTTCGGCGTGACGACGTTGAACATGCTGAAGGCGCATGGCGTGGAGATCGCCCGGGTGGTCGTGCACGACGCCGAGGACCGCCTCGCCGCAGCCGCCAAGGCCGCCGGCATCGAGGTCGTGGTCCAGAAAGATCCGAAGCTGGTCGTCGCCGCCGAGATCGCGCCCGATACCGACCTGATCGTCACCGCCCACAGCCACGCCCGGGTCGGCAGGGACGCGCTGGCCGCGGCCAAGCTGGGGGGTATCGGCTACCACCCCTCGCTGCTGCCGCGTCATCGCGGCCTCGCGGCGGTGGAGTGGACTATCAAGGAAGGCGATCCGATCGCCGGCGGCACCGTCTATCACCTCGCCGAGCGCATGGATGCCGGCGCCATCGCCGCCCAGGAATGGTGCTTCGTGAAGAAGGGCGAGACCGCGCGTGAGCTGTGGGAAAGGGCGCTGGCGCCGCTCGGACAAAAGCTGCTCGGCGAAGTCATCGACTACGCCAAAACCCACCACGTGCTGCCGGCAAAACCCCAGGACGAGCAGTTCGCGACCAAGGCCCCGGCGCTGGCCCCGCATTAATCCTTAATCCCATCCCCGCTTGCCCCGAGGGATGCCGAAAGCTAACCCGCGGGAACAAAATCGCGTTCCGGGCCGGGAACCAAACTCACCTCTAAGTGTTTGGAACCTCAGGAACAAACTGTGATGCTGCGGTGCGGCAAACTTTGGACACAATTGGTCCATTTAAGCCGTTCCCATCTCACACATAACGGGGATCTGATTCATGCGCCTTAATCGCATTGCTACGTTTTTTGTTGTTTGCGCCCTTGCCGGCTTTGCCGCCAAGCCCGCCCTTGCCCAGCAGCCGTACGACGGCACCTGGAGTGTCACTATTGTGACATACAGCGGCAGCTGCGAGCACACCGCTAGCTCGACGTTGACCGTGAGCGAGGGTAGGATTTCTGCCGCAGGAGCGAACGTCTCCGGCAGCATCGGACGTGAAGGCGTTGTTCGGGTCTCCATCAACGGTGCTTACGCAAACGGACAACTCAGCGGCAATGCCGGATCGGGAAAGTGGAATGGGGCATCAGGTGGCGTACCTTGCAGCGGCAGGTGGCAAGCAGCGCGGCAGTAATTCGAACAAGCTCAACGACGCCCTCGTCGTGATCCGGCGGCTGCTCATGGCGGCCGCCGTTTTATTTGTGGGCTCGCTTTTCGGCGCGCCCGCGCAGGCGCAGTCGGGACCGTTCGCGGGCCTGGCCGGCAACTGGGGCGGCGGCGGCGTCATCACCCTCGACGACGGCTCGAAGGAACGCATCCGCTGCCGCGCCTCCTACCAGGTCGGCGGCGCCAACATGACCATGACGCTGACCTGCGCCAGCGACGCCTACAAGTTCCAGCTCTCGGCCAATGTCGTCGACCAGGGCGGCGCGGTCACGGGCACCTGGAGCGAGGCTAGCCGCGCCATCAGCGGCACGCTGCAGGGCCGTGGCGGCGGCGGCAATTTCCAGGTCGTCGCCTCGACCGCCGGCTTCAACGCCAACATCTCGCTGCGCACCGCCGGCAACAAGCAGTCGATCAGCATGTCGGCCGACAGCCAGTTCCGGGGTGCCTCGATCTCGATGTCGAAATAGCTCCCCCGAACTTTCAGGGAACAACGAAGCAATCCGGGCAACCGGGTTGCTTTGTCGTTTTGTGCCTAGAGCGCGATGAGATTAGGATGAATCGTCATCGCGCTCTAGATTCTTGTTTGCGCATGATCTTTTCGGAAAACCGCTACACACTTTTCCGGATCATGCGCTAGCTCGTCTTCGGCTTGGCAAGGCGCTTGGCGGTTTCCGTCATGGTCTTCGCCACCAGCAGCGCCTGGTCCTTGCTGAAGGCGAAATCCTGGACACCCTTGTGCGTGGTCAGTGACAGCACCAGGATGCTTGGATCGTGCTCGGGCCAGCCGGTGGCAAATCCCGTGACGAAATCGGCGGTTGTCGCGCGGTCGGTCATGTCTTTTCAACTCGCTTCAGCTTGCGGGAACGAAGGCGGTGACTTCGATTTCGACCTTGGCCCTGACATCGACGAGGCCATCGATATAGAGCAACGTCGAGGGCGGGAAGTTGCGCCCCAGGGTTTCCTTCCAGGCGGCGCCGATGCCGGGACCGGCGGCCTCATATTCGCTGCGGCTGGTGAGATACCAGGTCAGGCGCACGATGTGCTCCGCCCCGGCGCCGGCCTCGCCCAAGAGCTTGATGATCCGCTTCAAGGCGGAACCGACCTGGGCGGCCATCTCGGGCGGGTAGTCGCCCTTCTCGTCGCCGCCGGTCTGGCCCGCCAGCACGATCCAGCGGCCGGGGCCGTTGACCTCGACGCCATGCGAAAAGCCGCGCGGTTTCGACCATTCGGCCGGCTGCAGGATGCGCATCTTGGTTTCCTCCCTTTGATGCGATCCCCATTAGCATCGATCGGAGCTACCCTCCCACCTCGATTTTCGGGCGTTGCGCATCGCTGTTCCCCCTAAATTGCGCATTGCAACTTGCCTTGCGGGACGCGATACCGCGGCCGTCCCCACCCCGAATCCCCTTCCGGGCAAGCCCAAGATGCAACCCACCCCCTCCAAACCGATGGCCGCGCTGTGGATGGGCGGATGGCTGGCGCTGATGCTGGTGGTGGTGGTCGCGGGCCGGGAGGCCATGCGCGAGCTCAACGTCTTCGAGATGGCCGAAATCCGCTCGGTCCTGGGCTTCTGCCTGCTGTTGCCGTTCGTCTACCGCAATGGCGGCTTCGCGACGATGAAGACCCGCCGTCTGCCCCAGCATATCGTGCGCAACCTGGTCCACTATGCCGCGCAACTCGGCTGGTTCTTCGCACTGACCCTGATCCCGATCGGCCAGGTCGTGGCGATCGAGTTCACCATGCCGATCTGGACCGCGATCCTCGCCGCGAGCTTTCTCGGCGAGCGCATTACCTCCTGGAAGGCGGCCGCAATCGTGCTCGGCATCGTCGGCGTCGTCATCATCGTCCGGCCCGCAGCCGGCGAGGTCAATCCGGGCCAGCTGATTGCGCTCGGAGCCGCCGTCGGCTTCGGCGTCTCGATGGCGCTGGTAAAATCGCTGACCCGAACCGAGAGCGCGCTCGCGATCATTTTCTGGATGATCGTGGTGCAAGGCGTCGCGGGCTTCATTCCGGCGCTCTGCGTCTGGGCTTGGCCGTCGGCTTATGCCTGGTTCTGGGTCGCGGTGATCGCCGTCTGCGGCACCTTCTCCCACTACTGTCTCACCAGTGCGATGAGGTATGCCGACGCGACGATCGTGGTGCCGATGGATTTCCTCCGGGTTCCCCTCACCGCGACCGTCGGCTGGCTGCTCTACGCCGAGCGACTTGATCTTTACACCGTGCTCGGCGCGGCGCTGATCCTGACGGGCAATCTCTTGAATTTGAAGCCGAATGCTCCAATTCCCGCCGGCGCCGAGACCTGAAATTCTTAATCTGGGGCGCGACAAAAACCCACATCCTTCAAGAGTTGCGCACCGGCTCATTTTTTGTGGCGCGGCGAGGACTTTTTTCGTGTAAACTGACGTCTTAGAGCGGTTGCTGCTTTACCTTTTCGATTCTGGCTGAGGATTTCAGATGCGCTACCTGACCCTCCTTGTTTCCCTCTTCTGTATGCTGTTCAGCGCGGAATCGGCTCTCGCCGACAAGCGCGTCGCCTTTGTCGTCGGCAATGGCGCCTACAAGAACGTCGCACAGCTCCCTAACCCGCCGATCGACGCCAAGGCGATGGCCGGCGTGCTGCGCAATGTCGGCTTCGATGTCGTGGAAGGCACCAACCTCACCCGTGACAAGATGACGGAGAAGCTGCTCGACTTCGGCAAGCGCGCGCAAGGCGCCGACGTGGCCGTATTCTTCTATGCCGGCCACGGCATCGCGATCTCCGGGACGAATTATCTGCTGCCGGTCGATGCCGACATCAAGTCGGAAATGGACGTCAAGCTCGGCGCCGCCATCAATATCGACCTGACGCTGGACCAGACCATGGGCGACGCCAAGGTCAAGCTGGTGTTCCTCGACGCCTGCCGCGACAACCCGTTCGCCGCCAAGATCAAGCAGACCGCGACCCGCAGCGTTTCGGTCGGGCAGGGTCTCGCCGAAATGAAATCCGGCGAAGGCACCCTGATCGCGTTCGCGACCGGCCCCGGCCAGACCGCGCTCGATGGCACCGACGGCCAGAACTCGCCGTTCACCCGCGCGCTGATCAAGCACATCGCCGAGCCCGGCGTGGAAATCCAGCAGGCGATGACCGAGGTCCGGGCCCAGGTCAATGACGAGACCAACAAGGGTCAATTGCCCTGGGGCCACACCAACCTGACCGGCTCGGTCTATCTCAATCCCGCAGCGCCGGTTCAGACGGCGGCGGTAGCCCCGGCGAATGCGTCGGCTTCGCCCTCGGCCGCGCCCGGCACCGACGTCGAGCTGGAGTTCTGGC
Source organism: uncultured Alphaproteobacteria bacterium (assembly GCA_963802585.1). Classification (GTDB taxonomy): domain Bacteria; phylum Pseudomonadota; class Alphaproteobacteria; order Rhizobiales; family Xanthobacteraceae; genus Bradyrhizobium. Next base: position 87,072 of record CAWDJS010000014.1, read on the forward strand.
GTTCGGTCAAGGACTCCAACAAGCCGGAAGAGCTCAACGCCTACATCACCAACTATCCGAACGGCCAGTTCAAGCCGCTGGCGCTGTCCCGCATCGCCTCGCTGCAGAGCGGCGCGCCGAAGGACACCGCCAAGGACACCAACGGCAAGGACATGACCCGCAACCTCGTCGCTGTCGATCCCGCGACCTTCACCGAGGACGCAACCCAACTCACCGAGGACCAGATGGGACTCGACAAGGGCCAGCGCCGCGACGTGCAGCGCCGCCTCACCGGGGTTGGCTTCGACACCAAGGTCACCGGCAAGTTCGACGACGACACCAGGGCCGTGCTCAAGCGCTGGCAGGCCGCGCGCGGTTATCCCTCGACCGGCTTTCTCAACAAGCTCCAGCACAAGGCGCTGCTGAGTGAGATCGTTGCGACCACTCAGACCACTTCGGATGACTCCGACAGCCACTCCTCCCGCCGCAGCGGCGGTGGCGGCGGTGGCGGTGGCGGCCGTCAATATCACGGCGGAGGCGGCGGTGGTGGCGGCGGTGGCAACCCCGGCGCCTTCATGGGCGGCATGGTCGGCGGCATGTTGGGCGGCATGATGCGCCGCTGATCGAGCCAGCCACGAATACGAAAAAGCCCGGCTTGTGCCGGGCTCTTTTGTTTGTGGAGGCCGCCGCTAGGCTATTTCCCGGCCGCCTTGCGCAGCGCGTCGTTCATGCGGTCCTGCCAGCCGGGTCCGCCGCCCTGAAAATATTCCAGCACGTCCTGGTCGATCCGCAGCGTCACCTGCTCCTTGACGCCGGGTACCGCAACCTTCTTCGGCGGCGGCTCGGCGACCTTGGCGGTGACCTTCTTGAATGCCGCCTCCGCCTCGGTGCGGGCGTCGTGCAGCGTCCGGGGGCGGCGCGGTGGCTCGGTCATATCAAATTCCTTCAAACAGCACGGTGGAGATATAGCGCTCCGCGAACGACGGCACGATGGCCAGAATGGTCTTGCCGGCGTTTTCCGGCCGCTTGCCGAGCTCGATCGCGGCCGCAATCGCCGCGCCCGAGGAGATGCCGCCGGGAATCCCTTCCATGCGCGCCAGCGCGCGCGAGGTCTCGATCGCGGTCGCGCTGTTGACCTTGACGATCTCGTCGATCACGGAGCGGTCGAGAATGTCGGGGACGATGCCGGCGCCGATACCCTGGATCTTGTGCGGCGAATGCGTTCCGCCCGACAGCACCGGGCTTTCCTCCGGTTCGACCGCGACCACCTTGAGCTGCGGCAGGCGCGGTTTGAGCGCCTGGCCGACGCCAGTGATGGTGCCGCCGGTGCCTACGCCGGCGACAAAAATATCGAGCTTGCCGCCGGTGTCGTTCCAGATCTCTTCGGCGGTGGTGCGGCGATGCACCTCGGGATTGGCGAGGTTCTTGAACTGCTGCGGGATTACCGAATTGGGCGTGCTGCGCTGCAATTCCTCGGCCTTGGCGATCGCGCCCTTGATGCCTTCGGCGGCCGGCGTCAGCACCAGCTCGGCGCCGAGGAAGGCCAGCATCTTGCGCCGCTCGATCGACATCGAGTCCGGCATGATGAGCTTCAGCTTGTAGCCGCGCGAGGCCGCGACAAAGGCCAGCGCGATGCCGGTATTGCCGGAGGTCGGCTCGATCAGGGTGGTGTCGGCATTGATCAGCCCGGACTTCTCCATGGCGATGACCATGGCAGCACCAATGCGGTCCTTCACGCTCGCCGCCGGATTGAAATATTCGAGCTTGGCGAGGATGGTCGCGTTGGCGCCGCGCGCCTTGGGCAATTTGAGCAGCCGCACGATCGGGGTGTCGCCGATCGCATCGACAATGGAGTCGAACACCCGGCCGCGACCGGGACAGTGCGCGACAGGCGTGGCGGACGGCGCATTCATGGCGATCTCCCTTTCTGCAATGTACTGGGAATTTGGTCGGTCCCGAGGACTTAGGGGCAGCCCGTGCCGGCGCGCAAGTGGCAATTGCGTGTTTCATTCTCCCCGGCATGGCGCGCGAACGAAATCGAGCAGAGACCTTCGGTTGCACTGCACACGCGACGAAACTTGCGCCGCCGCTTGAGTCAAATGTAACGAAAATCGCCGGCAATACGCGACAACTTGTCACTCGTCGCCAAGCCACGCGCAGCTCGCGAGAAATCACAACTCGCTGCATTGCAAAACATTAATCGACTCGATTGCGCAAAAGGACCGCATTTATGTTGCGGCATCGTCAAACATTCCAGTGTATGGTAGCCTCAGGTTTCGAACGCAAGGAGGGTCACGATGTCAGCAGTTGCTGAAGTCCTGTCGACCGTCACGCATACCACTCATCCGCGCGGAAGCGATCTGCCGACCTGTCCGGTCTGCGCGGATTCGATGGTGGCGGCTGAAGCGTCCGCCTACCTCTCGGACAACATCATCAGTTATCTCTGGACCTGCGACACCTGCGGTTACGGCTTCGTGACCAAGCACGCGCTGAAGCGGTTCGCGTGTAACTAATCCGGTGGCTTAACGCGGCGCGATGTCGCCGCGTTCCCAGTCCGCTCGCGTGATTTCGTAAAATTCTTCGAAACTTCCCTGCGCGATGGCGTCCCTGATGTCACCCATCAGGCGCTGGTAGTACGCGATGTTGATCTCGGACAGCAGCATCGCGCCCAGCGCCTCGCCTGACTTCACGAGATGGTGCAGATAAGCGCGCGAGGTTTCGCGCGTCGAAGGCCAGTCGCTCGTCTCATCCAGTGGCCTGGGATCGTCGGCGTGGCGCGCATTGCGCAGGTTGATCTGGCCGTGGCGCGTGAAGGCGACGCCGTGCCGGCCGTTGCGGGTCGGCATCACGCAGTCGAACATGTCGATGCCGCGCCTGACGCTTTGCAGGAGATCGTCCGGTGTGCCGACGCCCATCAGGTAGCGCGGCCGGTCGGCGGTGAGATGGGGCACGACCTCCTCGATCATCGCCAGCATCACCGCCTGCGGCTCGCCAACCGCGAGCCCGCCGATGGCGTAGCCGTGGAAGCCGGTGGCAACCGTGCCGCGCGCGCTCAAGTGCCGAAGCTCCGGCACGTCGCCGCCCTGCACGATGCCGAACAGCATGGTGCCCGCTGGTGCGCTTTCGAAGGCGCGCCGCGAGCGCTCGCCCCAGCGCAGCGACAGCTGCATCGCGCGCTCGATGTCGGCCTTCTCCGCCGGCAGCCGCACGCATTCATCCATCTGCATGGCGATGTCGGAGCCAAGCAACCGCTGCACCTCGATCGAACGCTCCGGCGACAGCTCGACCTTGGCGCCGTCGATATGCGAGCGGAACGTCACTGCGTGCTCGCCGACCTTGCGCAGGTCCGATAATGACATCACCTGGAAGCCGCCGGAATCCGTCAGCATCGGGCCGTTCCAGCCGGTGAATTTCTGCAGGCCCCCGAGGGCCGCGATGCGCTCGGCGGTGGGGCGCAGCATCAAATGATAGGTGTTGCCGAGCGCAATATCGGTGCCGGCGGCGCGCAGGTCGCGCCAGTGCATGCCCTTCATGGCGCCGGCCGTGCCGACCGGCATGAAGGCGGGCGTGCGCACCACGCCATGCGGCGTGGTCAGGCGGCCGGTGCGGGCAGCGCCGTCGGTTGCAAGCAGCTCGAAGTGGTTGGGAAGGCCCGTATTTGGAAGGTTCATGGGGCGGCTTATCGCGTAAGGACTGCGTTCATTGCAACCTCGATCCGCAGATCAAGCGTGTCCAAAGCCGTTGACGCGCCTGTTTCGGGCCCATATGGTCCCGCGCCATGATGACCGTGAAAACCACCACGAAAACCGGCAAGCCTTTTGGGGCTTCGGGAGTCGTGCGCGCATAGGTTAACGGCGCATACCATCCGAACCGAAGCCCCGCCTGATGAAGGTCCGGGGCTTTTTTATTGCCCGAAGCATCACCCGAAGGAGAGCAAAGTGAGTGACGATCCCGTTGTAGCCATTGCCGGCGTGACCGGCGCTGTCGGGGCTGAGTTCATCGCCACCATGGACAAGCGCGGCTTTCGCGTGGGCAAGCTGAAAGCGCTGGCAAGCGCGCGCTCGGCCGGCCGGAAGCTCAACTTCCGCGGCCAGGAGATCGTCATCGAGGAGCTCAACGCCAACTCCTTTGCCGGCGTCGATATCGCGCTGTTCTCGGCCGGCAGCGGCGTCTCGAAGACCTACGCGCCGATCGCGGTGAAGGCAGGCGCCGTTGTCATCGACAACTCGTCGGCGTTCCGGATGGACCCGAACGTGCCGCTGGTGATCCCTGAGGTCAACGGCAACCGCATCCGCGACCACAAGGGCATCATCGCGGTTCCGAATTGCGCGGCGATCACCGCGCTGGTGCCGCTGTGGCCGATCCACCGCCAGAACCGCATCAGGCGGGTGATCATCGCGACCTACCAGGCTGCGAGCGGCGCCGGTGCGGCGGCGATGGAGGAATTGGTGGAATCCACCCGGGCGAACCTGCGCGGTGAGGTCTATCCGCCCAAGGTGATGCCGCATCCCTATGCGTTCAACCTGTTCAGCCACAACACCGCGATCGATCCCGAGACCGGCTACAACGGCGAGGAGACCAAGGTCATCCACGAAACCCGGAAAATCTTCGAGGACGCGAACATCGCGGTCGGCGTCACCTGCGTGCGCGTGCCGGTGCTGCGCGCCCATTGCGAGGCCATTACCTTCGAGTGCGAGAAGCCGATCTCGGAGACGCGAGTCCGCAACATCCTCGCCGGCGCCCCGGGCGTGCGGCTGGTCGACGATCGCACGGGGAATTACTTCCCGATGCCGGTCGATGCGTCGGGCGAGGACGACGTCCTGGTCGGCCGCATCCGCCAGGACCTCTCTGATCCCACCGGTCATTCGATCTCGATGTTCGTGGCGGCTGACCAGCTGTTGAAGGGCGCGGCGCTCAACGCCGTGCAGATCGCGGAGATGCTGCCGGAGCGTGCGATGGCGTGAGGAATCGTAGGTGGGCAAAGGCGCGCAAGCCGTGCCCACCATCTCTCCTGCGGCACCATGGTGGGCACGGCGCAAGAGCGCCTTTGCCCACCCTTCTGTAACGGGCCTCGAATAGTCAATCCCTTTGCGTTGTCCGCTCGCCGGGGTCTCGCTTCTGTACGGGGTCGGCGCGAGGCCGCCACCTGATGGGGTTGGAAGAGGATAGGTCGACCAATCTACGTTTGCGTGCTCAGGAAGCTACCTGGTGGGCAACGGCCTGACCTGATCCATCGTCCCGGCGAAGGGACTTCGCTTCGAGAAGGCCTGGTGTCGTGACCCGCCCGAAAACTGTTGCGTCTCTTCCCTGTTAAGCTGCCGCGGCGGCGGCGTTGAAGGGTGTTCCGTCGGCGAGCATGCGATGCATGATCACCGCGAGGCGGCGGGCAAGTGCCACCTTGGCCTTACTCATGCCGGCGCGCTTGGCGATCCGCATCGCCCAGCTCTTCAATTGCGAGCAGCCCTTGAGCGGCTTGGTCAGCATGATGTGGGCGGCCTCGTAGAGCACAGTCCGCACCGAGCTGTCGCCGATCTTGCTGATCCGGCCGGTGTAGTCGGTCTCGCCGGATTGATACTTCTTCGGGGTCAGCCCGTAATGGGCTCCCGCCTGCTTCGACGATTTGAACCGGGTCGGATCGTCGATCGCGCTGGCATAAGTCAGCGACACGATCGGGCCGACTGCCGGGACCGACATCAGCAGCCGTGCCTGCGGGTCGGTTTGCGCCATCTTGCGCGTCTGTTTCTCGAAGGCTGCAAACTCCTTCCGCAGTACCGCTCGCACCGCCAACAGCGCCTGGGCGATCACCTCAAGGTGTGGCTGCCCGGAAGCCAGATCCTTGATCCGTCCCGCGAACTCCCGCTCCGTCGTCTTGCCGACCTTCAGCCCAAAGCCGCGCAGGATCCCGCGCAGGCTGTTCTCGACGTCGCGAAGCTTTGACTGCACCAGCTTGCGCGCCGTCAGCAGCGCTCGGGTCTCTTGCGCGCTCGTCGACTTGCAGTGTACCGGCCGGAACCAGCCCAGCCGCATCAATTGCGCAATCCCGCGCGCATCGTTGCGGTCGGACTTCACCGGCATTGCCTCGAACGCCTTGCGCACATGCCGGGTCTCCAGCAACTCCACGGCAAGCCCAGCCGCCTTCATCGCCGCAAAAAGCCACTGCGATAGCGGTCCGGCCTCCAGCCCGATCCGTTCAAGGTCGAAACCGCAGGATTGGAACCAGGCGATCAGGTCCTTTGGCTCGCTGGCCACCTTGGTCTCGCGCAAAATCTTGCCATTTGCGTCAACAACACACACGCTCGAGCATTCCAATGACACGTCGATTCCGGCATACTGGTTCATGGTCGTCTCTCCTCGATGCTTGGAGCGAGGCTCATCCCTCGACTCCGTCACACCATCAGTGTGAGGGACGACCGCCCGCCCTCCAAGCAAGCCGCGCGCAGCGCGCCATCATAGTGCCGTAGCAAGCGCGGCTTGCTTGGAGGGCAGACCGGGGCCCGTTACCCCATCTACGATTCCATTTCTTATCCGCGCGCACGAAACAACAGGCACGCATCGCCATACGAATAGAACCGATAGCCGGCCGCGATCGCGTGCGTATAGGCGTGCTTCATCGCCTCCAGGCCGGAGAACGCCGAGACCAGCATGAACAGGGTCGAGCGCGGCAGATGGAAGTTGGTGAGCAGGAAATCGACCGCGCGGAAACGATAGCCGGGCGTGATGAAGATCGCGGTCTCGCCCTCGAACGGTGCGATCGTGCCGTCGTCACGCACGGCGCTCTCGAGCAGCCGCAGCGAGGTGGTGCCGACGGCGACGATGCGGCCGCCGTTGGCGCGCGCCTCGTTCAATGCGACGGCGGTGGATGCGGAGAGGCTGCCCCATTCCGAATGCATCTTGTGGCCGGCGGTGTCGTCGACCTTCACCGGCAGGAAGGTCCCTGCCCCGACATGCAGCGTCAGGCGCTGCAGCCCGACACCATGGGCGCGCAAGGCGGCTTCCAGCGCCGGCGTGAAATGCAGCCCCGCGGTCGGCGCCGCCACCGCGCCCTCCTGCGCCGCAAACATGGTCTGGTAGTCTTCGAGGTCGCGCTCGTCGGGCGCGCGTTTTCCGGCGATGTAGGGCGGCAGCGGCGGGCTGCCGAGCTCTGATATGGCCTGGTCCAGTGCCGGCCCGTGGAAGGTGAACGACAGCGTCACCTCGCCCTCTTCGCCCTTGTGCTCGACCTCGGCATCGAGATGGCCGAGCAGGCAGACCTTGCCTTCATTGCCGAAGCGGATGCGATCGCCTTCGGTTAGCTTCTTCGCCGGTTTGACCAGCGCCTGCCAGCGCGAGCCGTCGAGCCGCTTGATCAGGGTCGCCTCGATCTTCGGCTCGGTCGCGCGGGTGATGCGGCGGCCGCGGAGTTGTGCGGAGATCACCCTGGTGTCGTTGACGACGAGCACATCGCCCGCCTCGAGCCATTTCGGCAGATCGGCGATGGCGGCGTCGCGCAGCACGCCGTCGCCCCGCACCACCAGCATGCGCGCAGAATCGCGCGGGTTCGCGGGGCGAAGCGCGATGTTTTCGGCAGGTAAATCGAAGTCGAAAAGATCGGTTCGCATGATGCCGCGTTCTAGCGCGCAAAGTTGCGTTTGACGATTGGCCGCAGCCGATCGCGCAGCCAGTTCAGGCCGGGATCGCGGCTTCTGCCGCTGCAGCAAACCATCGCATGCGGCAGTGGAGGAAGCGGAAATGGAACTTCCACGCTTTCCAGCCGATAGGCGCGCAGCGCCTCTTTCATGGCCAGTGCCGGCAGGGTCGACAGCAGATCGGAATTGGCCAGAACCGGCGCCGCCGCACAGAAATTCGGGACCCATCCGGCGATGCTCCGCGACAGACCCGCGGCCGACGCCGCAATATCGACGGGACTCGCCACGGCGTCGCCGACCCGCACCATCAGGTGCGACGCGCGCGCCCAGGTCTCGGCATTCCAATCCCGGAACGCCGGATGCCTGGCCCGGGCAAAGCAGCGCCAGCCCAGCGCGCCGGCGGCTTCACCGGTCACGCCCTGCGGCAAACGCAATTCCGACGGCACGATCGCGATGTCGATCAGGCCTTCGGCGACATCTAGCAAGGTCGGCTCGCGCGGCGCGGTCCATTCGACGGCGACGCCGGGCGCCTCGCGGGAGAGCCGTGTCATGAGCTCCGTGAACAGCGCCAGCATGAAATCGGGTGCCGCGAGGCGAAACACGCGGCGCGAGGATTTGGGATCGAACACATGCTGCGGCGACAGCACGCGCTGGATGCCGGAAAGCATGGGACGGGCCTGCTCGATCAGATCGAGCGCCAGCGTGGTCGGCTGCATCCGCGCCCCGCCCTTGATCAGGAGCGGATCGGCGAACTGCTCGCGCAGCCGCGACAGCGAGTGGCTGACGGCCGACTGGGTACGCCCGAGCCGGGTTGCGGCGCGGGTCACGCTCCGTTCCATCATCAAGACATCGAACACAACCAGAAGGTTGAGGTCGAAATGGCGTAAATCGATCTGGTTCATGATGAGCCGTGATTACTCATTAGATCGATTATCGATTTGCGTCCATATCGGCGGCCTCACAACCGGATGACCGAGGCCGAAATGAAACGAATTGCCGCCGCCGCCCTTCTTGCCGCGAGCCTCGCCACGACTGCCGCCCGCGCCGAAATGAGCGCGGATGCCGCGCGCGCGGCGGTGGCGCCGTTCTACCAGGCGCTGAACGCCGAGTTTGCCAAAGACAGCGCCGATCTGATCCGGCAGGCCACCGCGCCGGAATGGGTGTCCTGCCGCAGCAACGAAATCTGCAACACCCGCGACGAGGTGATTGCCGGCGTCGGCGCGCGGTTGAAATCGGTGCCCGACCTGAAATGGCAAATCAAGGATGTGCTGATATCCGGCAATCAGGTCACGGTACGCGGCGAAGCCACCGGCACGCCGGCGGGCGAGTTCTTCGGCGCGCCGCATACCGGCAAATCGTTCAAGGTGATGTCGATCGACGTGCACACGTTTCGAGACGGCAAGATGATCCGCTCCTATCACATCGAGGACTGGATGGGCGCGCTACGGCAGTTGAGCGCGGGCGTGTGCTCATAAATCCGGAACGCCCATGGAGCTTCGCTATGTCCGCATTACCCCGGAAGCGGACATCCGGGCTGGACTTCAGCCGATCTGCTTTGTGCCCAAAAGGCGACGGGTCCTCACTCGAACTTGGCCGGCATCGAGGCCGGTCTGGTCGCATCCAACAGAAACATCACCAGTTGATCCAGGTCGGCCGTCCCGCTGTTGGACGCTTCCATGGGCATGTCCGGGCCGTGGCCGACCATCGACTGACCAGCTTCCGTGCGGTTTATCCCGTGCGGCGTTCTTTGGCTGACCTGACCTGTAAGCACATAGAATGACTCGGAGCCAGGATGCGAGTGCACCGGTGTTTTGGAGCCGGGCGGACCGCCGGCGTGATTGATCCGCAGCAGATATTCGGGCGCCGCGAATACGGGCACCGGGCCTACCTCGGCGACTTCGGTGCCGCCGGGCGTCGTGCCGCCCTTCTGGCCGAGCGTGAATAGCCAGACCTTGCCCGAGACCGCTGCAGCCAATGACGTCGGGTTGGCGGCGGCCGCGCTTTGTGCCTGGTCGAGAGTCGGGAAATTTTCGATCCGCCAATAAAGCGGTCCCGGCGGCAGTCCATTGAGTTTTTTCTCCGCTACCGGACTGACAATGAATTGTCCCGGCTCGGCTGCTATCGGCGATGACAGCAACAATGCCATTGTAAGCAGCGAAACCACCCAGGCAGTGAAATACCGTGTGTCTGATCTCGGCGGGTTCATCGTGTCACTCCTCGATAGCCTCACAGCATCGCGTCAACTAACCGAAGCGGAACGGTAGACCAGCGATCGATCGACCCTAGGCTATCGGCATTCGAAAGCTGAACCGGGTTTCGCCGTCTACGGACGTCACATCGTCGCGAACGGCGCAACAAATCCATCGTCCTTCCGTAACCCTTGCGACGGCGGCAAAGCCCATTCCGGTGGAACGGCATACAATTTCAAGAATACGCGGAACGGCGTCGATACGCTGAACGGCAGCGATATCGGCCGCGAAATCAGTGCCCATAGTATTTACTCTTAGCGCCCGATATCGGCCACGCTAGGCACGAAAGCAGCTCAAGTACAGTGCATATCCAAGAGCAAAGAGCTGTCACCTGATGCGTACACGCCTAGCTCGTCGGCTCTTCGACATCGAGCGTGATCGACACCTTCAGGAACGGCGCTTCCTCCTCGTGCACATCGACGATCACCCGGCATGCACTGCCGCTGATGAAGGCGTCGCGCGCGATGGAGGCTCCGGTTTCGACCGCCTCTTTCCTCGCCTCCGCGCCACCCGCAAATTCCTGCCCCTCATCGTCGCGGATGAGCCGGCCGTTCTCCTGAATGTGGAAGTGGAACCTGGGCATAAATTCTCAGAGCGCCGGCGACTGATGCAGGTAACGATTGTCGAAGTCCGCCAGTTCCTGGAACTTTCCCTCGTCGAGAACCGTCACGCGCCCGCGCTGGAACTCGACGATTCCGTCCTCCCGCAATTGCTTGATCACACGATTGGCGTGAACAGCGGTAATCCCGAGCGCCTCGCCGATTTGCTCTTGCGTCATCGGCATCTCGAATGTGTTCGCTTCGACGCGGCCGATGACTTTCAACCGCTCGCGAAGTTCGGCCATCACGTGGGCGAGCCGTGACGGTGCGGGCCGCTGACCGACATTGACGATCCATTCGCGGAACATGGCGGCATCGATCAGCGTGTCGCGCCAGAACATCTCCGCGACATTCGGCCGGTGGCGATGTAGCTGACGCAAGGTCTCATGGTTGATCAAGCCCAGCGTGCAGGGCGTCAATGTGCACAAATCGTGATCCATCACATGCAGGAAAAGGCTCATCAAATCAGGGATTTCACCGGGAATGTGGATGGAGAGGATCTGCCGCTTCCCGTCCGATGTGGTCTTGGACCGCGCACAAAATCCCTCGGCGATCAGGCAGCACTCCGTGGCGCGTTGACCGTCGCTCACGACGGGCCGATCCGCCGCGTATTCCTTCACCGTAATCGGCAGCGCGCGGACCGTCTGAATGTCTTCGTCCGAGATATCATCGGAGACACGCAGGCGTCTGATAAGCTCAGCGGAAATGTTTTCGCTGGACACGCAAAATTCCCGTTTCGAGAAAACCGAACCGGTGACACGCATGGCGTCACCTCGGGGGAAACCCGCCAAGCCGGGCGCCGGTTCCAACAAAGGTTAAGGACGCCTGGCCGTTCGCATGATTGGCTTCGGCCCGGATGAGGCAAGCCATGAGCAAGAAACGCAATCGCAGGCGGCCGGAGCTGTCGTTCCAGGAGCGCTTGAACAAGTTCGCCCAGGAGGCCCGCGCGGCCGCCAAAAAACTGCCGCCGGGAGCGGAGCGCAGTGACCTTCTGCAAAAGGCACGGGAAGGCGAAGCCGCCGCCAAGATCGAGCGCTGGCTGTCTTCGCCGGGACTGCAAAGCCCGAAACAGCCGAAAGCTACCGCTTCGAATTGACGTCGGATCGCTTGGGCACGACGTCCTCATCACGCTTGGTTGTGCGCGGATGCGGCGGCGATTTCGGCACTCCCGCCTGCCCGCCATGCTTGCCGCCCATGTCCTGCCGGCCCTCGAATTCGTTTTCCCGCTTCGGCCGGGTTGGGGCGGTTCTCGATTTCAAGCCAAAATTACGGGCCACGTTCGAACTCCTTCGACAGCTCCCGGCCAACGCCGGGAGCCGTCCGAAGTTCGTTCGCGAATGCGCCGATAAATTGATCAGGCCGCGTCCGCAGCCATATGCGCCTTCACGATCTTGTCGGGATCCTTCACCGGCTCGCCGCGCTTGATCTTGTCGACGTTGTCCATGCCGTCGGTCACCTTGCCCCAGACCGTGTACTGGCCGTTGAGGAAGGAGGCATCGTCGAAGCAGATGAAGAACTGGCTGTCGCCGGAGTCCGGGCTCGCGGCGCGCGCCATCGACAGGGTGCCGCGCACATGCGGCTCCTTGTTGAACTCGGCCTTCAACTTCTTGCCGGAACCGCCGGTGCCGGTGCCATGCGGACAGCCGGTCTGCGCCATGAAGCCCTCGATCACGCGATGGAACACGATGCCGTCGTAGAAACCTTCGCGCACCAGTTCCTTGATCCGCGCGACATGGTTGGGCGCAAGGTCCGGGCGCATCTCGATGGTGACGGGGCCCTGGGTGGTTTCAAGAATCAAAGTATTTTCGGTTGCAGCCATGCTCTTTTCTCTGGGGCTTGAAGGTGGGTGCGGAACTGGACCGCAAAAGGGTGGCCGGCAATAGCGGCGGCCATCGTCTCAGTAAATGGCATCGGCGTACAGCGTTGCAATGCCTCCATTACCGCAACGCGGTAGGCCAGCCGGTCGTTGTCGGTGGCCGTCGCCGATTTATAGGTGATCCTGGGTTTGCCCAGGATGTCGCCGCTGCGGTTAAAGCTGAAGCGGACCGTGATGTCCATCGGGGTGGCGGCCGAGGCCGACGGCGGCTTCCAGCAGCCGAACAGCTTGACGAACACGTCCTGGATGGTGTTGGCGGGTGGTCCGCCCGGACCGCGGGGCTGCGCCTGCGGTTGAGGCTGGGCTTGAGGTTGGCCTTGCCCCTGCGCAGAGGCGGGCGCGAGAGCGATCAGGAGGAACGCGGCGGACAGTTGGATCAATCGTTTGCACACTGTCATCGCCGCATCCCTGTTTGCCTACTTCATGTCGGAGGCGACCTGGACTTTGATCATCTTGTCTGGGTCGGTGACCGTGCCGCCGGACGATCCCGGCGGCGCTTTCTTCAGCTTGTCGACGACATCCATGCCCTGCACGACGGTGCCGATCACGGTGTACTGGCTGTTCAGTGACGACGCGTCGTCGAAGCAGATGAAGAACTGCGAATTGGCGGAATCGACGCTGTCGCCGCGGCGCGCCATGCCAACGATGCCGCGCTTGAACGGCACGTTGGAAAATTCCTGTTTCAGGTTCGGATATTTCGAGCCGCCGGTGCCGTTGAAATTCTGGCCGTCGCCGGTCTGCGCCATGAAGCCGTCCATCACGCGGTGGAACGGCACGTTGTTGTAAAAACCCTCGCGCGCGAGCTGCTCGAGGCGCTCGGCATGTTTCGGCGCGATGTCGGCACGAAGCGCGATCACGATGCGGCCCTTGGTGGTGTCGATCACCAGCGCATTCTTCTTGTCGAGATTGGCCGGGAGCGACTGGGCAAAGACGGGGACGGCAAACAGCAGCGCTGCGAGGAAAGCGGTAAGACGGGTCATGGAAACTCCGGATGATATCTTCGGGGGTGGGAGCATTCCGGGCAGCGACAAGGTTTATCGCAAATCCCGTTACAACTTTTACGAAGGTGGTAGGTGAATGACGCCTAGCTCTTGAACTTTGCTTTCAGGCTGGCCGCGACCGAAGCCGGCACGAAGGCCGTGACGTTGCCGCCCATGCTGGCGATTTGGCGCACCAGTGTGGCGGTGATCGGGCGGACCGCGACGGAAGCCGGCACGAACACCGTATGCACGTCGGGCGCCATGGCCTCGTTCATGCCGGCGATCTGCATCTCGTAGTCGAGGTCGGTGCCGTCGCGCAGGCCCCGGATCATGATGGTCGCCCCCCGCTTCTGCGCCTCGGCCACCGTCAGATTGTCGTAGGTGACGGCCTCCAGCTTGCAGCCGGCCTTGGCGGCAAGCGGGCCGAACACGTCCTGGATCATTGCCAGGCGCTCTTCGACCGAAAACAGCGGCTTTTTGCCGGGATTGATGCCGATCGCGACGACCAGGGTGTCGCACAGGAAGACGGCCTGCCGGACCACGTCCAGATGGCCATTGGTGACGGGATCGAACGAGCCGGCATAGAAGGCGATACGGGGCATGAAACGGTCCTACCCTGCCCCGCCCGCCCGGGCAAGCGGGCCTGGTTCCCCCTCCACGCGGGTTTTTATCTTCCCTCGTGCCTCGAACCCTGAGCCGGGTTCCCGCGTCTACCCCCCTGAAATGACCGGCTTTGTTTCGTCAGGATGGCCGCGACGAAACAAAGCAGGAGCCGGACGAAACCATTTTCCGCTTCGCGCGAAGGCAACGCGAAACCGCCTTTGGTTACCAAGGCATTAACCAAACGACAGGCCAAAAGGCCACTGACAGGGGACCGTCATGATCAAAGCTCTTTCGGCTATCGCCGTTGCTGCGCTTATCGCCGCAGCCCTCACCGTTCTTCCCGGCTTCGCCCCCCAGGTCGAAGCCTCCACCCCGCAACCGCTCGCCAAAGGCGACCGGCTCGACGTGCACGCGGTTGGACGCGACTGCTCGGAGCGCGCGTGGCCGAATTTCGAGGCTTCCTGCCTGCGCACCGTCGGCACCAAGACCGAGGTCCGCCAGGCCCGTCTGGTCACCGCTGACCGCACCCCGTAGGGCGAACCAGTTTTTAGAGCTCCAAGTTGACTTGATCGGAGGCCGGGCGGGCGCCTTGGCCTCCTTTTTTTCGAGTTGTTCCTTGAGCCGCTCTAGCAGCTCCTGAAACGAAAATGGCTTGATCAGAAACGCCATGCACCCAGAGTCCAGCGCAGCCTTGCGCAGTGCATTTTCTATGGCCCCATGGGGCAATAGAACGTCGAAAACTGTTGATTGATTGCCCAGGCTACCTGTCTGGAAGCCGGCACAAGGACGTCAACACGATGATGGCGTTGCTGCTCTGGCTCGCCGCGAAGTTCTCGTTGGACAGGCGCGACCAGCTTTCCGCCTCAGCCATCCAGAAGACCCGGTTTGCTGGCTCACGCTCTGCGAGTTGTCTGCATAGCGCAGCCCGCGCACTAAGCTCCAGTTGACTAGCCATTTGCGACCCCTGCCTGAGGTTTACTTTTCACCATAATACGGCGGGCGGCGTTCTCGGGACTACTGTCCTCATGGCCATTGTCACAACGGACATATGATGTTGCCGCGAGATTTCGGTATCGCGTTGGTCAGCTTCGTCCTTTTGATCGTCTGGCGCGCCCCTCCGCTAGTCGTCGTTGCCCTCAGCGCCGCTGCGGAAACAGCCATCGCATTCGTCTGAACGCCCGCTGAGGCGCGAATGAGCGTTGGACTTATACGAAATGGCCGCCATCTGGTGCCCCGGAGGGCGGCCTTTCTCATTTCTGCTTCGATCAACGGAACGCCCGGGCCGATAGAGACTTCGGGCTCCAGCGCTAGCCGCCGTTTCCGTTGCCGTTCTCGCCGTTCTCGGTTTCCTCGCCGATATGCTCGACCGAGACCACGTGCTCGTCCTCGGCGGTGTCGAACACGATCACGCCCTGGGTCGAGCGGCCGGCGACGCGGATGTCCTCGACCGGACAGCGGATCAGCTGGCCCTTGTCGGTGACCAGCATGATCTGGTCGGAATCCTCCACCGGGAACGAGGCCACGAGCTTGCCGTTGCGGTCGTTCACGCTCATGGCGACGATGCCTTTGCCGCCGCGGCCGGTGGTGCGGTACTCGAACGACGAGGTGCGCTTGCCAAAACCGTTCTCGCTGATGGTCAGCACGAACTGCTCGGCCGCCGACATCTCGACATAGCGCTGCTCGCCGAGTTCCATCGATCCCGACGCCTCCTCGGCGTCGGTGCCGGCTTCCTCCTCGGCGCCGCCGCGGCGGACCGCGTTGGCCCGGCGCAGGTAGGCCGCGCGTTCCTCGGCATCGACCTCCATGTGGCGCAGGATGGTCAGCGAGATCAGCTTGTCGCCCTTGGGCAGCGCGATGCCGCGCACGCCCATCGAGGTGCGCCCGGTGAAGACGCGCACATCGTTGACCGGGAAGCGGATGCACTGGCCGCCGGCGGCGGTCAGCAGCACGTCGTCGCGCTCGGTGCAGATCTGGACGTCGACGATCGCCTCGTCCTCGTCGAGCTTCATGGCGATGATGCCGGAGCGGCGGACATCGACGAAGTCGGACAGCTTGTTGCGGCGGACATTGCCGCCGGTGGTGGCGAACATCACGTCGAGATTGGCCCAGGAGGATTCATCCTCCGGCAGCGGCATGATGGTGGTAATGCGCTCGCCCTGCTCCAGCGGCAGGATGTTGATCAGCGCCTTGCCGCGCCCGTTGACAGCAGCAACCGGCAGCCGCCAGACCTTTTCCTTGTAGACCTGGCCGCGCGAGGAGAAGAACAGCACCGGCGTATGCGTGGATGCCACGAACAGCCGGCTGACGAAATCCTCCTCGCGGGTCTGCATGCCGGCGCGGCCCTTGCCGCCGCGGCGTTGCGCGCGGTAGGCCGACAGCGGCACGCGCTTGGCGTAGCCGGCGTGCGATACCGTCACCACCATGTCCTCGCGCTGGATCAGGTCCTCGTCCTCGACCTCGCCTTCCTGCTCGATGATCACGGTCTTGCGCGGCGTGCCAAACTCTTCCTTCACCTCCGCGAGCTCGGTCTTGATGATGGTCTGGATGCGGGCGCGCGAGCGCAGGATGTCGAGATAGTCGGCGATCTCGAGCGCGAGCTTGTCGAGCTCCTCGGAGATTTCCTCGCGTCCGAGCGCGGTCAGGCGCTGCAGCCGCAGGTCGAGGATGGCTTTGGCCTGCTCCATCGACAGCCGCGCGGTGCCGTCAGGCGAGAGCTTGTGACGGGGATCGTCGATCAGCGTGATCATGGCGGCGACGTCCCGGGCCGGCCAGTCGCGCGACATCAACGTGTCGCGCGCGGTGTTCGGATCGGGCGAGGTACGGATGACGCGGATGATCTCGTCGATATTGGCAACCGCGATCGCGAGACCGACCAGGATGTGGGCGCGGTCGCGGGCCTTGTTGAGCAGGAACTTGGTCCGGCGCGTCACCACCTGCTCGCGGAAGGCGATGAACAGCGTCAGAAAGTCCTTCAGGTTCATCGTCTGCGGACGGCCCGAATCCAGCGCCAGCATGTTGGCGGGGAAATTCGCCTGCAAGGGCGTGAACCGATAGAGCTGGTTCAGCACCACGTCCGCCATCGCCTCTCGCCTCAACTCCACGACGACCCGGAATCCGTCGCGGTCGGATTCGTCGCGCAGATCGGCAATGCCTTCGATCTTCTTCTCACGCACCAGCTCGGCGATGCGCTCGACCATGGTCGCCTTGTTAACCTGGTAGGGGATCTCCGAGATGATGATCGCCTCGCGATCCTTGCGGATGGTGTCGATCGTCACCTTGCCGCGCATCACGATCGAGCCGCGGCCGAGGTGATAGGCGGAGCGGATGCCCTGGCGTCCCAGGATGATGCCGCCGGTCGGAAAATCCGGTCCGGGTATGATGTTGATGAGCTCGTCGATCGTGAGCGAGGGATTGTCGATCAGCGCAATGCAGGCCTCGACGATTTCGCCGAGATTGTGCGGCGGGATGTTGGTGGCCATGCCGACCGCGATGCCACCGGCGCCGTTGACCAGAAGGTTCGGAAATTTCGCCGGCAGAACCGACGGCTCTTTCTCGGAGTTGTCATAGTTCGGCGTGAAGTCGACGGTGTCCTTGTCGATATCAGCAAGAAGCGCGAGGGCGGATCGCGTCAGCCGCGCTTCCGTGTATCGATAGGCCGCCGGCGGATCGCCGTCGACCGAGCCGAAATTACCCTGGCCGTCGATCAGGGGCACGCGCATGGAAAAATCCTGCGCCATGCGCACCATCGCATCGTAGATCGATTGATCGCCGTGCGGGTGATATTTACCGATGACGTCGCCGACCACGCGCGCCGATTTGACGTACTTCTTGTCCGGCGTATGCCCCTGCTCATACATCGAGTACAGGATGCGCCGGTGCACCGGCTTCAGGCCGTCGCGCGCATCGGGCAACGCGCGCGCCACGATCACGCTCATGGCGTAATCGAGGTAGGAGCGTTTCATCTCGTCGAGGATGGAGACGGGGCGAATATCTGAGAGCACCGGCGGCTCGCCGGGCTTCTCGTCGTCGTTATCAGCCAAGTGGGAAATCCAGGTGATTTTTCTTGGGAATCATATAGCCCATCGCAGCCTCCAAAACCACCCTCTGGCCGTCAAAAGCGGCGCTTTTTCCCTTCGTTTTTCCAGAGACTTACGCCTCGCGCGACGAACTCATGAAGGGCGCGTTGCGGAGGCTCGAAAAGCCACCGCTTCAGCTCCCGAAAACGACCCTGTGCATGATCCGTCCCGGCACCAGCGTGAACAGGCCGGCGATCACCAGCGCGCCGAGGAACAGAGAAATCATGATGCGGCGATGGGCGCCCACCTGATGGCTATGCGCCTTCCATACCGCCAGCGGCAGCATGGTCAGCGTGAAGATCGAGAGCAGATGGATCGGGCTCCAGGGGCCGAGCAACCGGATCTGATGGATCCAGAACGAGGAGATCGCGACCACCAGCATCAGCGCGATCCAGATCCAGCCGACGGTCCGATGCGGCAACGTGCCCTTGGGCGCCGCGAATTGCACCAGCCCGAGCGCGAAGGCGGCCATCGCGGCAAAGGCGTGCAAGGGGATTGCGGGGGCGGCATCGAGGAGCGGCGCAAGACTCATGTTGCAAGACCCATTGGGAGCCTCATGGCTGAGAAAGCGCACTTCGAAGGGTCGATGTAAATTTGGCTTATTTCGATGTTAATATCATTAACATCGGCCAACGGCAAGGCTCGGCTCGCGCTTCAAGGCTCGGCTCGCGCCTGGAGTGTGCGCGATCATTCCTCCGCCGCTGCGAGTTCAGGTCACAGCGGCGGCCGGGATTCTGTTTCAGGCAAATTGACGAGGCGAGATGACGCGCTTCCCGCATCAGAACGGGATGTCGTCGTCCATGTCGCCGTTGCGCGCGCCCGCGGCGGCCACGCGACGCGGCGGCGCGCTCGAGGGACTGCCGACACCGAAATCGCCGCCGCCGGGCTCGTCGGCAAAGCCGCCGCCACCGCCCCCGCTGCGGCCGTCGAGCATGGTGAGGGTCGAGTTGAAGCCCTGCAGCACCACTTCGGTCGAGTACTTTTCGACACCGCTCTGATCAGTCCATTTGCGGGTCTGCAAGGCGCCCTCGATGTACACCTTGGCGCCCTTCTTCAGGTATTGCTCGACAATCTTGCAGAGCGGCTCGGAGAAAATCACCACACGGTGCCACTCGGTCTTTTCCTTGCGCTCGCCGGTCGCCTTGTCGCGCCAGGTGTCCGACGTCGCAATACTCAGATTGGCGATCGGCCGACCGTCCTGGGTTCGCCGGATCTCCGGGTCCTTGCCGAGATTTCCGACCAGAATCACCTTGTTCACACTTCCCGCCATCGCCACTCTCCACGCTGAAAACGCCGCCGCTCAAACTCTGTTAAGCTCAAGCCCGGACCAATGAATGTTGGGGCGCGACCCTATACGCTTGCCATGCGCTTGCCGCCTGTGTGGCGGTACAGCCGGCGCCGTTATCCACATATAGCACCGAAATCCCCAGCGTTCCAGTTTTGTTCCAGGCGAAATCGCTTCGTCGCTGGAGCTGCCGGTATGCCGTCACCTGCTTTGCTCCGGGGAGTCCGGCCTTTTGCAACCTGGCGTGGTCGGCCGACGGTCGGAAATACCTAACAAATCATTAACTTCCGGCCGTCACTTCCCGCCCGAGTGTTGCATTTCGGAGACGGCCAAGACAATTGAATCGCGTATAGTCGCCTTGAATTTTGGGGTCGTTTGGGCGGTTCGCTGCTTGAGGTCAAGGTGCTTCTGGGGACCAACGGAAGCGCTGAGAGACTGGGAAGCCGGAGAGAGAAATGAAGAAGATCTTGCTGGGTGCGGCCGGACTAGTGGCTGCGTTGAGCCTTGCGGCACCCGCAAGCGCTGCCGATCTGCCGGCGCGGCCCTACACCAAGGCGCCCGCGATGGTCGCTGCGATCTACGACTGGAGCGGCTTCTACATCGGTCTGAACGGCGGCGGCGGCTCGGCCCGCAAGTGCTGGGACATCAACAACAACCTCGGCGCCGTCGTTGCTCCGGCCTTCCGCGAGGGCTGCCACGATGCGACCGGCGGCATGGCCGGTGGCCAGATCGGCTATCGCTGGCAGTCGGCCGCCTGGGTGTTCGGCATCGAAGCGCAGGGCGACTGGGCCGACTTCAAGGGCTCCAACACCAGCCTGTTCTTCGGCCCCGCGGTCACCAACCAGACCAAAATCGACGCGCTCGGCCTCTTCACTGGCCAGGTCGGCTATGCCTGGAACAACGTGCTCTGGTACGTCAAGGGCGGCGCCGCGGTCACCGACGACAAGTACAAGGGTTTGACGGCGGCCGGCATCGTGTTCGATCAGACCAACGACACCCGCTGGGGCGGCACGGTCGGCACCGGCATCGAAATCAGCTTCGCGCCAAGCTGGTCAGTGGCGTTCGAATACGACCATCTGTTCATGGGCAGCCACAGCGTGACGCTAACGAGCGTGAACGGGGGCGGCCTGTCCCGCACCGACAACATCAAGCAGGACGTGGACATCGGCAGCGTGCGCGTGAACTACCGCTGGGGCGGCCCGGTCATCGCGAAGTACTGAAAACGGCAACAGTTTCCCGAAAAAGGCCGGCTTCAAGCCGGCCTTTTTGTTTACGCCGTCATGACACGAAGATGACGCCTAAGGTTGAGTTCCCGACACTTTTCCCCCGCGATTGTGGCTTTGAGGTTACGCCTTTTCAGCGCGGAGTCGGCTAAAAACAGGCTGCCTGAAACAGTTTGGCAGGGCGATGAGAGTCATTCCACGCTTCGCCCGGCGACAAGAAATGGGGAAACTTAAGACATGAAAAAGCTCCTGTTGACTGCGGTCGGTCTGGTTGCGCTCGGCGCGGCTCCGGCACTCGCCGCCGATCTTCCGGCAAGGACTTACACCAAGGCGCCGCCCCCAGTGGTCGCGCCGATCTATAATTGGGGTGGCTTCTACATCGGCCTCAACGGCGGCGGCGGCTCGTCCCACAAGTGCTGGGACGCCAACAATATTGGCGGCTTTGTTATACCGTCGACGTCCGAAGGCTGCCATGACGCGACCGGCGGTCTGGCCGGCGGCCAGATCGGTTATCGCTGGCAGACCACCAACTGGGTGTTCGGCCTCGAAGCTCAAGGCGACTGGGCTGACCTGAAGGGTTCCAACAGCAGCCTGCTGGTCGCACCCTTCCTCGCACCGTTCGGCGTCGGTTTCACCAACAACACCAAGATCGATGCGATCGGCCTGTTCACCGGCCAGGTCGGCTATGCCTGGAACAACGTGCTCTGGTACGTGAAGGGCGGCGCTGCCGTGACCCACGACAAGTACAGCGGCATCGCTACTGCCCCGGGCTTCGCCGCCCTCACCTTCGACACCGCCAGCGAGACCCGCTGGGGCGGCGTGGTCGGCACCGGCATCGAAATCGGCTTCTCGCCGGGCTGGTCGGTTGCCTTCGAGTACGACCACCTTTTCATGGGCAACCACAACAACACCTTCGCCCTCAACCCTGGCTTTGGTATCGTCGGCACGAGCCGCATCGACAACATCCGTCAGGATGTCGACATGGGCACGGTCCGCGTGAACTACACCTTCGGCGGCCCGGTGGTGGCGAAGTACTGATCGCGACTGCCAGCAGACTTTCTCCCTCCAAACTCGAAGGCCGGCCTCGTGCCGGCCTTTTTGTTTGCGCGGCGGAACTGCTGCCTGCTGCCGCCAAATTTTGTTTTGACGCGTTTTCTTCACGCGAACCGGGTCCCCACTTCGCTTGAAAACGCTATGCGGTCCGCAAAACCGTTGATGATTCGCACTCAACACTGGAAATCTCCGCCCGTTCTTCCTACGTTCCGAGATCGACAGCAGCGGCGTTCCCGGCTTCCGGCGAGGCGCGCCCAAATTGTGCGCGGCTCTCGCGCCTGGAATTGCCCAGAGAACCGTAAATGGATGAGATTCTGAAAGCGCGACGCCAACAATCCGCCAGCCTGCGCGCGATCACCATTCGCGGCGCGCGCGAGCACAATCTGAAAAACGTCGACGTCGAGATTCCCCGCGACAAGCTCGTGGTGTTCACGGGCCTGTCGGGCTCGGGCAAATCCTCGCTCGCCTTCGACACCATCTATGCCGAAGGCCAGCGCCGTTATGTCGAGTCGCTCTCGGCCTATGCGCGCCAGTTCCTGGAGATGATGCAGAAGCCGGATGTCGACCAGATCGACGGACTGTCGCCGGCGATCTCGATCGAGCAGAAGACCACGTCGAAGAATCCGCGCTCGACGGTCGGCACCGTCACCGAGATCTACGACTATATGCGCCTGCTCTGGGCCCGCGTCGGCGTGCCCTACTCGCCCGCCACGGGCCTGCCGATCGAAAGCCAGACCGTCTCGCAGATGGTCGACCGCGTGCTGGCGCTGCCGGAAGGCACACGGCTCTATCTGCTGGCGCCGGTCGTGCGCGGCCGCAAGGGCGAGTACAGGAAGGAGCTGGCGGAATACCTCAAGAAGGGATTCCAGCGGGTCAAGATCGACGGCACCTTCCACGAGCTCGCGGAAGCGCCCACGCTCGACAAGAAATTCCCGCACGACATCGACGTCGTGGTCGACCGTATCGTGGTGCGGCCGGATATCGGCCAGCGGCTGGCGGAAAGTTTTGAGACCGCGCTAAAACTCGCCGAGGGGCTGGCGGTGATCGAATATGCCGATAGCCCCCCCTCGTCATCACCGGGCCGCACCGATCTCGAGTCTACTCGAGATCGGCAATCAACGAGATCCAAGTCGGCTATAGCCGACTTGGAAAGCGCGAGACCCGGTGATCCATCCTCTTCAAAAGAGATGGATGGCCGGGTCAAGCCCGGCCATGACGAGAAGAAGAAAGTGGCGAAGATCCACGACAAGAGCGGGCCCGAGCGTATCCTGTTCTCGGAAAAGTTCGCCTGCCCCGTTTCAGGCTTCACGATTCCGGAAATCGAGCCGCGGCTGTTCTCGTTCAACAATCCCTATGGCGCCTGTCCGGCCTGCGGCGGGCTCGGCGTCGAGCAGCATGTCGACGAGGACCTCGTCATTCCCGACAAGGAGACGACCTTGCGCAAGGGTGCGATCGCGCCCT
Organism: uncultured Alphaproteobacteria bacterium; assembly: GCA_963802585.1. Classification (GTDB taxonomy): domain Bacteria; phylum Pseudomonadota; class Alphaproteobacteria; order Rhizobiales; family Xanthobacteraceae; genus Bradyrhizobium. The sequence goes on from CAWDJS010000014.1 coordinate 110,081, forward strand.
GGGCGAAGTCGTCCTCGCCCTACTACGTGCAGACGCTGACCGCGCTCGGCAAGTTCTACAAGTTCACGCTCGACACCAAATGGAAAGACCTGCCGAAGAAGACGCAGAACGCCATCCTGCACGGCTCCGGCGAGGACGAGATCAAGTTCTCCTATGAGGACGGCGTCCGCGCTTACGACACCAAGAAGCCGTTCGAGGGCGTGATCACCAATATCGAGCGCCGCTATCGCGAGACCGAAAGCGAATGGGCGCGCGAGGAACTGGCGAAGTATTTTTCCGACGTTCCCTGCGCCGCCTGCAACGGTTTTCGCCTCAAGCCGGAAGCGCTGTGCGTCAAGATCGACGGCAAGCATATCGGCGAGATCTCGGAGCTGTCGGTGAAGCGCGCCGGCGAATGGTTCGCGAGCGTGCCGGCCGCGTTGAATACGCAGCAGAACGAGATCGCCACGCGGGTGCTGAAGGAAATCCGCGAGCGGCTCTCCTTCCTGATCGATGTCGGGCTGAATTACCTGACGCTGTCGCGCTCATCCGGTACGCTCTCCGGCGGCGAGAGCCAGCGCATCCGCCTCGCCTCCCAGATCGGCTCGGGGCTGACCGGCGTGCTCTATGTGCTGGACGAACCCTCGATCGGCCTGCACCAGCGCGACAATGCGCGCCTGCTCGACACGCTGAAGCGGCTGCGCGATCTCGGCAATACGGTGATCGTGGTCGAACATGACGAGGACGCGATCCGTCTGGCCGATTACGTGCTCGACATCGGTCCCGGCGCCGGCATGCATGGCGGCCATATCGTCGCCGAGGGCACGCCGAACGAGATCATGCGCAACCCCAATTCGCTGACCGGCAAATACCTCACCGGCGAATTGTCGGTCGAAGTGCCGGAGCGGCGGCCGCCGAACCATCGCCGCACCCTCAAGGTCGTCAACGCCCGCGGCAATAATCTGAAGAACATCTCGGCGGAAATTCCACTGGGCCTGTTCACCTGCGTCACCGGCGTGTCCGGCGGCGGCAAGTCGACCTTGCTGATCGACACGCTCTACAAGGCCATCGCGCGAAAACTCAATGGCGCGAGCGAAGGCGCGGCGCCCCACGACCGCATCGAGGGACTGGAGCATATCGACAAGATCATCGACATCGACCAGTCGCCGATCGGCCGCACCCCGCGCTCGAACCCCGCGACCTATACCGGCGCCTTCACGCCGATCCGCGAATGGTTTGCCGGCCTGCCGGAGGCGAAGGCGCGCGGCTACGAGCCCGGGCGCTTCTCCTTCAACGTCAAGGGCGGCCGCTGCGAAGCCTGCCAGGGCGACGGCGTCATCAAGATCGAGATGCACTTTCTGCCCGACGTCTACGTCACCTGCGACGTCTGCAAGGGCAAGCGCTACAACCGCGAGACGCTGGAAGTCCTGTTCAAGGGCAAGTCGATCGCCGACGTGCTCGACATGACCGTCGAGGAAGCCGCTGACTTCTTCAAGGCGGTGCCGCGCGTGCGCGAGACTTTTGTGACGCTGCATCGCGTCGGCCTCGACTACATCCATGTCGGCCAGCAGGCCACCACGCTCTCCGGCGGCGAAGCCCAGCGCGTCAAGCTCGCCAAGGAATTGTCAAAACGCGCGACCGGCCGCACGCTCTATATCCTGGACGAGCCGACCACGGGGTTGCACTTCCACGACGTGAAGAAGCTGCTGGAAGTGCTGCACGAGCTGGTCGCGCAGGGCAACACGGTTGTCGTGATCGAGCATAACCTCGAGGTGATCAAGACCGCCGACTGGGTCATCGACCTCGGCCCCGAAGGCGGCGACGGCGGCGGCGAGATCGTCGCCTGGGGCCCGCCGGAGGACATCGTCAAGGCGCCGCGGAGCTATACGGGGAAATTCCTGGCTCCGGTGCTGAAGAAGGCGAACGCGCCGCGGAAGAAGAGCGGCGGGGCGAGCGAGGCGGCGGAGTGAACAAGATCGATTGCCGCGGCACACCCAAGCTAATACAATCTAGAATTGATTTGAAGCAAATATAGTGGCAGGAGCGGTTCGAGCAGGTGCGAGGAAGCGACTTTCGCTATAATCTCGAGATTTCACTCGAAGACGCTTATTCGGGAAAAACTGAAGAGGTCCGCTTTGCCCAACGTCACCTCAGGGTGAACATTCCTGCCGGCATCGAAGACGGAACTAGAATAAGGCTCGCTGGTGAAGGTGAAGCCGGTTCACCGCCTGGCGATCTGTATATTTTTGTAACGATCCCGCCCCATCCTGTGTTTAAGCGTGAAGGATCGGATTTGCATTGTGACGTCCCCATCACAATGCACATGGCGATCTACGGCGGTACGCAAGATATCGCGCTTATCAATGGTCAAGTCTTTACTCTGGAAATTCCGGAAGCTACTCAATCCGGAACAACGCTCCGATTGTCTGGAAAAGGGATGCCTGTTCTGCGGTCGCAGGAAGTTGGCGACCTTTATGTGAATATGATGGTCGAGACGCCTGACCCCCGCACCATGAAATCGAGAAGAGCGGAAGAATACAGCGAACGAATTTTGAAGATCAAAGGCGGTCCTGAGTCCATGTTAGTGCGAAGTAAGGTCAAATCAGTTGGCACTTCTTCACCGCGATCACAGTCGAATAAAAGCGGACCTAAACTTGTCATATCTTACCGACGGTCTGATACGCGCTGGATCGCTGGAAGAATTTTTGACCGGCTCGAGGCTCACTTCGGCAGAGACTCCATATTTATCGATATAGAGGATATGCCAGCTGGCCTCGATTTTCGTGATCACATCAGCTTGGTTCTCGAACAATGTGATGTACTCCTAGCGCTTGTAGGTCCTATGTGGGCTGGGACGGTTGATGGCGGCGCTTCGAAGATTATGGATGAAACCGACTGGGTTCGAATTGAAATCGAGGCTGCACTCCAGAAGGGGATTCCAGTAGTTCCGCTACTAATTGAGAGGTCTCCGATGCCGCGGCCGGAAGAGCTGCCTCCAAGCATGCGCGCGTTCGCGTTTCGTCAAGGTATTGAGGTTGATCCAGGCAGAGATTTCAATATTCATATCGAGCGTCTATTCCGCGCCATTGATAGATTACTCGGAATAACGACCCCAGGGAGCGAAGCGAAGGATATTGGAGCCTCCAAAGGGAGAAAGCCGAGACGACCGACGAATTGACGTTAGTGGGGCGCACGATGGTCGAGCGTAGCGCGTAGGATGGGTTGAGCGCCGCGAAACCCATCGGCCTCACATCACGGTGGGCTACACTCCCTCCCCGATCGCCGCCTCCACAAATCCCCTCGGATCGTCAAGAAACTCCCGCAGCGTCTTGTAGTGGTCGGTTTGCTCGACTGTCGTCGGCTCCAGGCCGTATTTCGTCAGCCGCAGCAGCGTCGCGTTGGGATAGGCCATCAGCATCGGCGAGTGGGTGGCCATGATGACCTGGATACGATCCGATTTGTCCATCATCTGCAGCAGCTTCAGAAATTCGATCTGGCGCACCGGCGACAGCGCAAACTCCGGCTCATCGAAAATGAAAAGACCCTGGCGCTGGCAGCGTTCCTCGAAGAAACGGAGGAAGCCCTCGCCGTGCGAATGCGAGAGGAAGTCGGGCGGTGGTCCACCCATTGGATCGTCCTGTGCCGCCTTGTCCAGGTATCGCGCGACCGAGAAAAAACTCTCCGCGCGGAAGAACCAGCCCTTGGTAACCTTGGGCAGCCAGCTTGCGCGTAGCGCGTCCGACAGTTCGCCACCCATGACTTCGAGCGCATCGGAGTGATCGACGGTCCTGTAGCCCTTGCCGCCGCCGGCACCGTCATAGCCGGCGAGCGCGGCGATGCCCTCGAGCAGCGTCGATTTGCCGGTGCCGTTCTCGCCGACGATGATGGTGATGGCGCGCTCGAAGTGAAGCTCGAAATCGTCACGCAGGAACGGCAGGCAGAACGGATAGGCCTCGCGGTCGCTGACGCGCGTCGGGTCGATCCAGAGCCGCTTGAGATAAGGCGCCGGCAGGTTGATGTCGCGCTGTCGTCTCGCCATGCGATCGCCCCCCGATCCGCCGTTTCGCTCAGTCGTCCCGCGCCTTGACGCCACAATGCCTGCAATAGCCGCGTGGGTCGGGCGAATGTCTTCCGAACAGGAAACAGAGAAGAAAACCCACCAGTTTCATGGCACATCCCAGGCCGCGCATATCTTTTTTGCACAACCAAAGGAACATAACAAGAACCCTTTTGTCGCGGCAAAACTGTTGCTATTACAGGAACTTATGTCGCGTGATTTGCCCGTCGGGCGTCACTTCGGATTTTCCGTCAAGCCCCGCTGTGAAAAATATTTCTCTTTATCCGAAATAGAAAGCGTGCTTATGGTGGCGTCGTTCCGCGCCGACAGAGGGGCGTATCGCGATCGTCACGAAGCGTGGTGCGGAATGCGATGGACGTGTTGGCTTGCCAGCGACGATGGCCGGCCGAGGCGGACGAGCGAAATCGTGTGGTCCCGGCCTCCCGACGCTGAGGTCAAGCGCATCGCGAGACGTTTCGCGGGCGCGACGGTGACTAAAAAGCCCGGCACACCGAGGAGAGCACGTATAAGCCGTGAACCATCGCGCAGGGAATGCCGATGTTCCGGCGTACCTGCGGCGTTTTCCTTTTGCGCGTTGCCGCGGGTGCGACTGGTGCATCCGGTGCTCCCTGCGCCCTCTGAGTTTCAGAGGGATACGATCAGGCATCACCCGGACGCCATCGCGCCGCGGGGATGTGAAGTTGTGGCTCCAATCTTGTCGCGGCCCATCCTTCGAGACGCCGCTTACGCGGCTCCTCAGGATGAGGAGAAACAAGCGGCGCGAATTAGACCCTCATGGTGAGGAGGCGCCAACGGGTCCGCGCAAGCGCGGCCCGATGACAGGCTCCGCGCCGTCTCGAACCATGAGGCCCCCGATGTCTGAGTTTGCTGTTTGACATTGAATGCACACGAACGGCTCGCCAAATGCGTACGGCTACGAGAGCACCTCGAGCACCAGCTCCATGGTCATCAGCACGGGATTGTCGCCGCGGATCAGCCGGCCGCCGCCGATGCCGCCGGTGTAGTCGATCAGCCCTACGTCGAGGGTTGCTTCCAGCGCCCCGCCTGCGCCGGGCGCGACGGCACCGGAGGTGACCGCCAATTCGGTCGCGAAAGGTTCGATCGGGCGACTGTCGGCAAAGCGCGCACCGATGGTCGAACCGACGCCGCCATGGATTTTGGCCCGCGCGATGCCCCGCTCGCGACAAAAAGCCTCGAGGCTGGAGGCAAAATCCTGGTTCGGCCGCAGCCGCAGCGCGAAGGCACGGCTCGTCGTCGCTCCCTTCACCTCGCCTCCCCTTATTTCTCCTCGCACCGGCCCGAACAGCTTGAAGTTCGTCTCCGGGTCCGGCTCGGCCGCGAACACCGCGCCATCGATGCCGAAGGCATCGACCGCAAACGGCTCGGCAACGAAGGTCTCTTCCGGCAACATGTGGCCGCCGCTCATTTTGCCGTCAGCCTCGCGCCACAGGCCGTGGCAATGGAAAAACGGCGCGCCGTCGCGCACGCCCAGGGTCAGCGTCGCGAGCTTGAGCTGCGTGATATCCGAGGGACGAAACGTGTCGCTGTAGAACGCGGCGTTCTCGCCGGTCTTCGACAGCGCCGGCATGACATAGCCGAACGGACCGAGCGTGCCGCCGCTCATGTTGAGCGTGCCGCTGGCAAAGCCCTGCGCCGCAAAACCGCGGCGCGCGGCTTCCAGCAACGGCAATCCCGCTTCGAGCGTGAAGGAGAAGGCCCGTCCGCGCGCTTCCACCCACTGGATGCGTTCGAAAACCGGCGAGCCCGGCTGCTTGATTCTGCGCATCAGCTGCCGGTGGATTTGGAAAGGTCGAGCAGCCCGCGCGCTTCCAGCTCATCGCGCACCAGCCGCTTCGGAATCTTGCCATAGCCCGACTTCGGCAACACCTCCCAGAAGAAGAACCGCTTCGGCATCTTGTAGCGCGGCACCTTTGGCGCGAGGAACGCCGCCATCTCGGCCTCGCCCGGAGCGTTCGCGCCCTCGCGCGCGACGCAGACGGCAACCCCGACCTCGCCCCAGACCGGATCGGGCACGCCGAGCACTGCGACCTCGCCGATCCCGGGATGCGTCAGGATTTTCTCCTCGACTTCGCGCGGATAGATGTTGGAGCCGCCGGAGATGTACATGTCAGAGGCGCGGCCGGTGATGTAGACAAAGCCCTCCTCGTCCATGTGCCCGAGATCGCCGGTGCGGAACCAGCCGTCGCGGAACGCCTTCGCATTGGCATCGGGGTTGTCGTAATAGCCCGCGAACACCGCCGGCCCGATCACGCAGATCTCGCCGGTTTCCAACGGTTTCAGCTCGTGGCCATTGTCGTCCTGGATCGAGACCTGCATGCCCGTGCGCTCGAAGCCGCAGGTGCCGATCCGGGCCAGGGGTCCGTCCTCCTCCTGATGCAGAGATGCCGGAAACACCGTGATGTTGCCGGTGACTTCGCCGAGGCCGAAATATTGTACGATCACCTTGCCGAGCTTCTTCAGCGCGAACTTCTGGTCCTCGCGGTACATCGGCGCGCCGGCATAGATGACATGGCGCAGCGAGGAATGGTCGAACCGGTCGACCGCGGGATGTTCGACCATCATCTTCAAAATGGTCGGCACGGTGAAGAGATTGCTGACGCGATGCTCCTGGATCAGCCGGAATGCTTCCGCGATGTCGAAGCGTTCGGTCGGCAACAGGATGGTCGCAACACCGCGCGCGGTCTGCATCAGCTGATGCACGCCGGCGCCATGCGACAAGGGGGCGACCACGAGCGAGGTGTCCTCTTCCGTGGTGCCCGGCGTGAGATCGGCGAGATGGTTGGTGACGACAAAGGCCATCTGGCCATGGGTCAGCACCGCGGCCTTGGAGCGGCCGGTGGTACCGGACGTAAAGAAGAACCAGCAGGGATCGTCATGCTCGACTGCGACGTTTGCAACAATGGTACCGGCATGTTTCGCCATCGCCTCGCGCAGCGACGCTTCGCCGAAAGTCCCCTCCTCGCCGATACGCCAGGTAAAGGTCGCGGTCGTGACGGCCCTGGCGTGATCGGGGAAATCGCCATGGCAGAGATACGCCTTCGCGCCCGAAGAAGTCGCCAGATACGCCACCTCGTCCGGCATCAGGCGGAAATTGGTGGGCACCCAGACCGCGCCAAGCCGGAAGGCTGCGAACATCGAGAAGAACATCTCCTCGCAATTTTTGGAATGGACGAGGATGCGGTCGCCCTTTCCGATGCCGCGCGCTGCGAGCGCAGCCGCCAATGCCGAGACCTGGGCATCGATCTCGCGCCAGCTGAAACTCTTGTCGGCCCAGATGAAGCCGGCGCGGTCGCCGTGCCGGCGTGCATTCTGGGTCAGCATATGCGCGAGGTTCATCACCCGGCGCGACATCCGCCCCTCTCTACCCAGCGGCTTCTCGGCGTTGACGGGAGCGCCGCTCACCTCAGCGGCGTCCCATGAAGGTGCCGGCGCCGATCAGGATCATACCGATCACACCGGCGACGATGCCATGCTTCATATGAACCCGCGACGCGCCGTCCCCATGCCCGGGGAAGAAGCCCGGCAGCTGGTCGGCGGGAACCAGGAAATAGACGGCGGCAATGACGAGCAGGACGACGCCGAGCAGGGTCAGCACGAGCTTCATGGGGCTTCCTCTCTTGGCCGGGGATTTCGAAGACACCCGCGTGGATTGGCGCCCTGTTTATCGCCTTCGGCCAAGGCCCCGCAAGGCCTGCGCAGATCGGGCGGCTGTCGAAAGCCATCGCCGTTGGTGCGCGCCACCCGCGATCGGGTTCGCGCCATCAGAAAAAATATCGCTGCAGTGCGCGCGGATGTTCCGGTCTATAACGGCAGCAACCCTTGATTTGAGGAGCCGCATGATCACACGCCGCAGCCTGGTCCTGGCAAGCCTGCTTGTCGCTACCGAAGCCCCGCTCGCCCGCGCCGAGCCCGCTTCGCCCGACGATCCCGTCGCGATCCTCAACGCGATCTACATCCGCGCGGCCAAGGGCAAGGGCGACGGCGGGGGTGCTTTCGTCATCGAGAACAAGCAGGCGAAGACAAAATACCTCTCGAAGTCGCTGATCGCGCTGTGGGCAAGAGCGGACGCGCATACGCCGAAGGGCGATGTCGGTCCCATTGACTTTGATCCCGTCACCAACTCGCAGGAGCCGGATGTCAAGTCGTTCAAGGTCGCTGCCGAGAAGCTCGAGGCCGACAAGGCGCTGATCGCGGTCACCATTGCCGGCCGCAACACGCCGCCGCGCAAACCTGCGGATCAGGTCATCCGTTATGACTTCGTGCGCGAGGCGAACGCGTGGAAGATCGACGACATCAAGGGCGCAAGTGATGGCGAGGCGTGGTCGATCCGCGCCATGCTCACGGACTCCCTGAAGCATTGAGGTGAGCCATGAGCGAAATCGTCAACAGCCCGGCCCATCACCGTTATGAGCTCGTGGTCGACGGCCATCTCGCCGCCGCCTATTACAAGCTCGAGGGCAAGGTCATCACCTTCGTCCATACCGAAGTGCCGCCGGAGCTCGGCGGCCGCGGCGTCGGCTCGAAGCTGATCCAGCGCGCGCTGGACCAGGTGCGCGAAGGCGGGCTGAAGGTGATCGCGGAATGCCCGTTCGTCAAAGCCTGGGTCGGCAAGCATGCGGAGTACAAGGATTTGCTGAAGAGCTGAGGCTTACATCAGCGCGGTCATTGACCTACATGAGGACGGTAGATCCGCTTCAGGGAATGAGACCATGGCCGGCGTCCGCGACAACAAGGCAAGACAGCGTTTCGAGCTCGACGTCGAGGGCCAGATCGCCTTTGCCAATTACCGGCAGACACTGCAGGCGATCGTCATCAACCATACCGAAACACCGCACGCGCTGCGCGGCCGCGGCATCGCCTCGGAGCTGGTGCAGGGTGCCCTAGAGACGATCCGCGCCGACGGCCACAAGGTGATCGCCGGCTGCGGCTTCGTGGTGGATTACCTCAGCAAGCACCCGGAATACCGGGACCTGGTGGCGTAGCGCAATCACACGATCCGGATCGACATGTCAGGCAGTCCCTCGAGCTTGCACAGCAGCACATCGCCCTTCACGACCGGGCCAACATTCTCCGGCGTGCCGGAATAGATGATGTCGCCGGCCTTGAGCTCGAATGCTTCGGAGAGCTTTGCGATCTGCTCGGCCACGCTCCAGATCATCTTGTCGAGGTCGGAAGCCTGCCGCACCGTGCCGTTGACGGCGAGCGAGATTGCGCCCTTGGTAAGATGGCCAATTTTGCTCGCCGGATGGATCGGTCCGAGCACGGCGGCATGGTCAAAGCTCTTGCCGATCTCCCAGGGCTTCTTCTCCGCGGCCATGCCGTTCTGCAGGTCGCGCCGGGTCATCAACGGCGGTCAGCGTCAGCGCGCCGGTTGCGAGCAAGGTGCGGCGATCGACTGGGTTCATGGCGTTATTCCCTCGATTGTTATTGGTTGGACGCAAAAAAGCCCGTGTCCGAGACACGGGCTTTTAACGTCGGCGTCTGAAAAAATCTACGCTACTAATGCTTGATTTCCGGCGGCAGCTTGCCGCCATTGGCGGCGAGCTTGGCCATCACCTGCTTGTGCAGCCAGACGTTCATGCTTGCGGAATCGTTGGTGTCGCCGCTGTAGCCTAATTCCTTGGCGAGCTCCTTGCGCGCGGCGAGGCTGGAGTCGATGTCGAGCGCCTTCATCAGGTCGACGATGGAGGTGCGCCATTCCAGCTTCTCGTGCTTGGCCGCGACCGCCTTGTCCAGGATCGGCGCGACATCGACGGTGTAGGTCGGCGCCGTTGAAGGTGCGGCCGAGGCCGACGAACCGCCACCACCGGCAGCACCGCCGCCGGCAGGCGTAGCTTCAGCCGAATGGCCGAAGATCGCGCTCATGATTTTTCCGAAAATGCTCATGGATTGCTCCCCAATGGAAATCGAGACGGTGGTGCGGCCTTCAACAGCCTTGGTAGCCCGGCGGCACCGGTTTGGATCGCGCCGTTAACCTTAGACCTCGCGATCAGGCTTGCCAATGTGCCCCTTGGGACACCGTGTGGAGCTTAGCCGCGGCGAAATGACGGCGGAATGACATGCAAGCGTTTGCGCTGCGGCATTTATTTTCACCCAGGCGTGAGCGACGGCGGAACGATTCAGGAGTATGCTGATCGTTCAGCTCGCGACATGGCCAGGAAAGAAGGTTTTCGCGTCTGGCCAAGAATCGTGATCGTTCCATCGGCGGCCGCACGCGCCCCGACCAGGCGCGAACTCCGGCCGCCTGAGGCAAGGGAGTTAGCGACCATGGCCACAACCTACCACGACAATGTTCCCACCGAGGTGCAGCCCGTAGAAGCGGCGCCTGAAATCCGCACCATCGGGCTTTCCGACCTGCATCGCGCGCTCAAGCTCGGCTGGGAGGATTTCAAGGCGGTGCCGAGCCACGCCATCATCCTCTGCGTGATCTATCCGGTGCTCGGCCTGTTGCTCGCGCGCGCGGCCTTTGGCTATGCGGTGATCCCGCTGCTGTTTCCGCTGGCTGCGGGCTTTGCGTTGCTCGGTCCCTTCGCCGCCCTTGGCCTCTATGAATTGAGCAGTCACCGCGAGCGCGGCGAAGAGGCTTCCGCCTGGGATGCCCTCGACGTGGTGCGTTCGCCCTCCTTCGGCGCCATGCTCGGGCTCGGCACATTGCTGCTCGCGCTGTTCGTGACCTGGGTCGCAACCGCACAGGCGATCTACGTCACGGTGTTCGGTTATGGCGGCGCCACGGGCTTCTCCGATTTCGTCACGCGCGTGCTGACGACCTCGCAAGGCTGGTGGCTGATCATTGTCGGCTGCGGCATTGGATTCCTGTTCGCGCTGGTCGCGCTCTGCATCAGCGTGGTCTCGTTCCCGATCATGCTCGACCGTCATGCCAGCGCAGGTGAAGCGATGGCCATCTCGCTTCAGGTCGCGGCCAAGAATCCGGTGACTATCGCAGTGTGGGGTTTGATCGTCGCAGCGTTGCTTGTCGTGGGATCGTTGCCGCTGTTCCTGGGGCTTGCCGTGGTCATTCCCCTGCTCGGGCACGCTACCTGGCACCTCTATCGCCAAGCCGTGGCGATCGACCCGAATGCGAAGCCGATTCCGCCGCGCCCACCTCACCAGCGCAAGCCCGCGGCCGACTTTCCGGCCAATCTGTTTCCATGGCGCCGTCGGGATGACACCTGACTGACAGGAGTGGCCGCTGGATTGAGACCAAACCGCCGGTTTTCCCGGCGGTTTGGCGTCCAGAATGAAGCCTTGTTTTGGCCGCGGTTGACATCGACATATTGCGCTGCAGGATCAGCATATCGAGTCGGAACCAGCATTCGTGGCACCAGCAACTCCCCGCCTTCTTGCGACCCTCGCGTTCGGCGCGGCGCTTTCCGTGGCCGCGCCCGCCCTTGCCGCCGCTCCCTGCGGCACCGGCAATTTCGATTCCTGGCTGACGGGCTTCAAAAGCGACGCAGCCAGCAAGGGCATTTCGCAGCAGGCCATCAATGCCGGCCTCACCGGCATCACGCTCGACCAGTCCGTGCTCAACCGCGACCACTCGCAAAGGGTATTCGGCCAGAGCTTTGAGGAGTTTTCGGGCCGCATGGTGCCGCCGCGCATGACCCGCGGCTCCAATATGCTCAAGCAATATGGCTCCGTGCTGTCCCGCATCGAGCAGGCCTACAACGTGCCCGCCGAGGTGCTGGTCGCCATCTGGGGACTGGAGACGGATTTCGGCGTCAATACCGGAAAATTCCAGACCCTGCGCTCGCTGGCGACGCTGGCTTACGATTGCCGGCGCGCCGATGAATTCCGCGCCGAGCTGATGGATGCCCTGCGCATCGTCGAGCGCGGCGATCTTGCCCCGCAGGACATGCGCGGCGCCTGGGCCGGCGAACTCGGCCAGACCCAGTTCATGCCGTCGTCCTGGATCAAATATGCCGTCGATTTCGACGGCAATGGCCGCCGCGACCTCCTGCACAATGTACCCGACGTGCTGGCCTCGACCGCCAATTATCTCGCCAATTACGGCTGGCAAAAGGGCAAGGACTATCAGCCCGGCGCGCCGAACTTCGCGGTGCTGCAGCAGTGGAACAAGAGCGAGGTCTACGCCAAGACCGTCGCCTATTTTGCGGCCCAGCTCGCCCGCGCGCCGTAGCTGAAATTGAGAAGGCCGATCGCGACGCGACCGGCCCCCTGCCCCTAAACCTGTTCTGGCGAAGTTACTTCGCAATGGTGTCTTGCATGGCCTTGCTGAGATGCGCCGCGCAGCTGCCCTTGCCGTTGAGCATGGCATCCTGAGCCGCCGCCATCTCCTTCTGAGCCGCCATCTTGTGCTCGCCGTCGGCCATCGTTTCGATCGCGGATTCGGCCTTCGCGAGGTTGGCGCTGCTGCAGCCGCCTCCCATATGAGCGGCCTGAGCGGGAACCGCGGCGAAGGCAACAGCCGCGACCGCGGCAACCCCGAGTAACTTCTTGAGCATGTTGTTTTCCTTTTCTTTTTGCGCAGATCCGACGCCATTGCCGGATTCTGCGAAGGTGATTGTGCGCCGATCGGCCGCACCCTGATGAATGAATTCCGCGCGAGATCAACGTGATCGGCATGTGCTGCAGAGCCTCATGCGAAACATCGCATTTGGATTACAGCAGCGTAATGATCGTGGTGTTGTTTGCATTCTGCGAATGCGGATTATCGCAAATGATCGATCGCGGGCTTGGTTATCCCGGCTTACGCTCGCGTCGTCGGTGGGCTACCGCGCGCGCTTGACGTCGCGGAGACGTGCTCGTCAAGACGCGCCATCAAGGCGGTACATGCGTCGTCTCGCATCAGCCAATCGCAGCGCAGTGTGGCTTGGCACGCCGATTGGACATGGTCCGGCCCTTTCGGCGGGGGCGATCCGTCGCCGGTGTCACAGCGACTATCGGGGACAGCGAAGCGCGTGCATTGCAAAATAGAAGTGATTTAAAGTTCATTTTGGTGGCAGGAAGTGCATGCGAATCACGCATGGATGCGGAGCGAAGCCGGCCAGTCCAGCGCAAGCTGCAGACCATTGAAAATGCACCGATTTGCCCCACTTATTCGCTGACGGTATTCCTTCGATACGACGACAATGCCGTGATTTCACGGGATTTTTACCGTTCCTTGAAGGTCGCGGCGAGGTTTGCGGCAGCCATGCCGCAAGGTTAATCGCTTCTTACTCGAACTATGCGTTTTATGCTTAGCTGCACCGCAACATCGGAACTACTGATCGAAGGAATCCCAATCTATATTCATTTCAACGATGAGGCTTTCCTCCAAGGGCTGAATCGCTGCTACTTAAGGAGACTACCATGTTGCTCTCGCTCATCCGCATGATCCAGGCGTTCCGGGATTATCAGCGCAACGTCAACGAGCTGTCCCAGCTTAGCGATCGCGAACTGGCCGACATCGGCCTCGATCGCTCGGATATTCCGCGCGTTGCAGCTGGCACCTACAACGGCTGATGCTTCAGCCGACTGAATGAACGGATAGCGCCCGCTTCGCAGCGGGCGTTGTCGTATCTGGGGTCAGAACGTGCTTCCGCAGGTGCACCTCGCTCCAAAAAGCGCTAACCCTGCGCCCCATGACCGGGACACCTTTCTCTTCCGACATCGTGCATGTGATCGGCGCAGGCCTTGCTGGCTCCGAGGCCGCTTGGCAGGTCGCCGAGGCCGGCTGCCGCGTCGTGCTGCACGAAATGCGGCCGGCGCGGATGACCGAAGCGCACCGCACTGACGGCCTTGCCGAGCTCGTCTGCTCCAATTCCTTTCGCTCGGATGACGCCGCCAACAACGCGGTCGGCCTGCTCCATGCCGAGATGCGCAGGCTCGGCTCGCTGATCATGCGCGCGGCCGACGCCAACCAGGTGCCCGCCGGCGGCGCGCTGGCAGTCGACCGCGAGGGCTTTTCGGCCGCCGTGACCAAGGCGCTCAACGACCATCCGAACATCGAACTCCGCCGCGATGAGATCGCGGGCCTGCCGCCGGCCGACTGGGGCAATGTCATCGTCGCGACCGGGCCGCTGACCTCAGCGCCGCTGGCCGATGCCATCCGCGCGCTGACCGATGAGAGCGCGCTGGCCTTCTTCGACGCCATCGCGCCGATCGTGCACCGGGACACCATCGACATGTCGGCGGCGTGGTTTCAGTCGCGCTACGACAAGGTAGGCCCCGGCGGCACCGGCGCCGATTACATCAACTGCCCCATGACCAAAGGACAGTACGACGCCTTTGTCGACGCGCTGCTGGCCGGCGAAAAGACCGACTTCAAGGAGTGGGAGACCAACACACCCTATTTCGACGGCTGCCTGCCGATCGAAGTGATGGCCGAGCGCGGCCGCGAGACGCTGCGGCATGGTCCGATGAAGCCGGTAGGGCTGACCAACCCGCACGATCCGACCGTAAAGGCCTACGCAATCGTGCAGCTGCGCCAGGACAACAAGCTCGGCACGCTCTACAACATGGTCGGTTTCCAGACCAAGCTGAAATACGGCCCGCAGCAGCAGATCTTCCGCACCATCCCGGGGCTCGAGAAGGCGGAATTCGCAAGGCTCGGCGGGCTGCACCGCAATACCTTCCTCAACTCGCCAAAATTGCTCGACGCGCAGCTGCGCCTGCGCGCGCAGTCGCGGCTGCGCTTTGCCGGCCAGATGACGGGCTGCGAGGGCTACGTCGAATCCGCCAGCATCGGGCTGATCGCGGGCCTCTACGCCGCCGCTGACGCGCGGGGCACGCGGCTTACGCCGCCGCCGGCGACCACCGCACTGGGCTCGCTGCTCGGCCACATCACCGGCGGCCATATCGAGACCATCGAGCCCGGCAGCCGCTCCTTCCAGCCGATGAACATCAATTTCGGCCTGTTCCCGCCGCTCGCCTCGCCGCCGACCAAAAAGTCCGACGGCAGCCGGCTCCGCGGCAGCGAGAAGACGGTGGCGAAGAGGCAGGCGATCAGCGCGCGGGCGCTGTCCGATCTCGACCGCTGGATATCGGATCATTTGCGCGCCCCAGTGGCGGCGTGAGCATCCCATGAGCTTGCCCAAAGACGATGCCGCAGCCCTGTCGGCGCGCTGGACCGAAGGCGTGCTGCTCAAGCGCGACGTGTTCTCGACCGTCGAGCGCGGGCGCTTTCGCGGTCCAAGCGGCGAGGTCGATGCGGTGCTGCGCCGTCTCGATGAAGTGCCGTGGTGGTCGTTCGGACTGGCGCAGCATCTGTTTGCGCGCGAACGCCGCGCGTTGAGCCTGGCCAAGGGACTGAATGTCGGCCCCGAATTATTATGGGCCGGCCGGCGCGCGCTGGCGCGCGGCTTCATCGACGGCGTCGCGCTGCATCTGGCCAAGCCGCACGGCGACGTCGCCTATTTCCGCTCGGCCAAGGCCGCGTTGCGCCGGCTGCATCGCGCCGGCATCTGCCACAACGATCTCGCCAAGGAGCAGAACTGGCTGCGCGGCGCCGACGGCCGCTGCTACCTCACGGATTTCCAGCTTGCCGCCTGCTTCAAATCGCGCAGCCGGCTGTTCCGGATCGCCGCCTATGAGGATCTGCGCCACCTGCTGAAACACAAGCGCAGCTACGCGCCGGAGGCGCTGACGCCGATGGAGCGGAAGATCCTGGCGCGCAAATCGGCGGTCGCGCGCATCTGGCTGATGACCGGCAAGAAGGTTTACCGCGCCATCACCCGCGGCCTGTTCAATTTCACCGACCGCGAGGGTGGCGGCCGCCGGCTGGTCAATGACGCGCCGGTGCTGGTCGATCTCATCCGCAGGAATCCCGACGTCCGCGACACCGCCATCGTTGCCTTTGCCGACCGCCGCACCGGCGTCGGGCTCTATGCCTTTGTCGAGGCCGACCAGACCGCGCTGGAGAGCCGGCTGCGCAGCGAGCTAGCTGCCGCCAAAGGCCCGAAGCCGCCGGAACACATCCAGGTGGTACACGCGCTGCCGCGCGATGCCAGCGGCAAGCCGCGCACCGAAATCCTGCAACTCGTCGCCATGAACCAGCTCGACCTGATCGAGCCGATGATGAAGAACGACACCGACCGCGCCTTCCTGAAGGACATCCTGGAGCAGCGCAAGAATCTGCGTGACCGCTTCAATTTCGAAGCCGGCGATCTGCAGCTGCCGACGAGCTGAGCGGCGAGCACTTAGCTCATTGTTTGCGCATGATCTTTTCGGAAAACCGCTGCACACTTTTCCGGATCATCCGCTAAGCCACTCCGCCCAGATACAGCCGCTTGACGATGTCGTTGGCCTTCAGCTCGTTGACGGAGGCGGCGGATACCGCGATCTCGCCATGGACGATGATGTAGCCGCGGTCGGCGATGCGGATCGCCTGATTGAAGTTCTGCTCGGCCATCAGCACCGTCAGGCCAAAGCTCTGCTTGAGCTCGTTGATCTTGGTGATCACCTGCGAGACCAGCAGCGGCGAGAGGCCCACCGAGGGCTCGTCGACCAGAAGCAGCCGCGGCGACGACATCAGCGCCCGCGCGATGGCGAGCATCTGCTGCTGGCCGCCGGACATGGTGCCGGCAAGCTGGCTCTTGCGCTCCTTGAGCACGGGAAAGGTATCAAAGGCCATTGCCAGATTGTGCTGGATGGCGCTGCGCGCGGCCTTGCGGAAGGCGCCCAGCATCAGATTTTCCACCACCGTGAGCTTGGGAAACAGCCGCCGCCCCTCCGGGACCAGCGCCACGCCGAGATCGACGATATCCTCCGTCGACAGTTTCGTCAGGTCATGCGCCTTGCCGTCGATCGTGAGCGCCACGCTGCCGCGCGTCGGGCGCACGATGCCCATGACGCATTTGATCAACGTGCTCTTGCCATTGCCGTTGGTGCCGAGCAGCGCGACGGTTTCGCCGGTCTCGACGCGCATCGAGACGCCGCGGAGCGCCTTCACCGCGCCATAACCCGCGTCCAGGCCCTCGATCGCCAGGCTAAGTGCCAAGATAAGCCTCCTGGACACGCGGATTCGCCATGACGTCCTTCGGCGCGCCGATCGCGATGATCTTGCCGGCATCGAGGCATATCACGCGCTCGGAGAAGCGCATCACCGCCTGCATGATGTGCTCGATCATGATGATGGCGATGTCCTCGCCGCCGAGGCTGAGCAGGAGGTCGAGCACCTCGTCGACTTCGGAGTGCGACAGGCCCGCCATCGCTTCGTCGGAGATCAGGAGCTTTGGGCCCGTCGCCATGGCACGCGCCAACTCCATCTTGCGCAGCTCGACCTGGGTGAGCGTCGCCGTTGCCGCGAAAGCCTTGGAGGCCAGTCCGATCCGGGTCAGGATCGACATGGCGGCGTCACGCCGGTGCGTGACGGTCTCAAACAGGTGGCGGTGCGCGGCGAAGTCGAGCGCGACCATCAAGTTCTCCAGTACGGTCATGCTCCGGAACGGCCGCGGAAGCTGGAAGCTGCGGGCGATGCCGCGATGCGAGCGCTGGTTGGCCGGCAACTGCGTGATATCCACACCTGCGAACACCACCGCGCCCTTGTTCGGGCGCAGCGCGCCGCAAATGCAATTGACCAGCGTGGTCTTGCCGGAGCCGTTGGGACCGATCAGGCCAAAACGCTCGCCCTTGCGGATTTCGACATTGATATTGTCGAGCGCGACAAAGCCGCCAAAGTTCTTGCTCACGGCATCGATCCGCAGCAGCGGCGCTTCGGGCGCGGCCCCGGTCATGCAGGATCTCCCTTGCCTGTCACACGGCGCACGAGGCCGATAATACCCTTTGGCGCGGCCACGACGAACAGCACCAGCATGACGCCGAGCACGAGCACATTG
This sequence comes from uncultured Alphaproteobacteria bacterium, assembly GCA_963802585.1. Classification (GTDB taxonomy): domain Bacteria; phylum Pseudomonadota; class Alphaproteobacteria; order Rhizobiales; family Xanthobacteraceae; genus Bradyrhizobium. Next base: position 127,934 of record CAWDJS010000014.1, read on the forward strand.
ACTTCGGAGGAGATGGTCACGGCGAGGAGCTGCTGCGTCGAGCCGAGCAGGATCGCGCCCAGCACCGGGCCGATCCAGTGCGCGGTCCCCCCGATCAGCGACATCGCCAGCACGGAGACCGAGTAGTTCAGGTTGAAGGCCGAATCGGGATTGGCGAATTGCAGATACATCGCGGCCGGCGCACCGCCGGCGGACATCAGTGCGCCCGAGACCACGCAGGCGACCAGCTTCAGCCGCAACGTCGGCACCCCCGTGCATTCGGCGGCGAGCTCGTCGTCGCGCAGGGCATGCAAGCCGCGCCCGATCCGCGAATTCTGGATGAAGCGCGTGATTGCAATGGCAATCACGACCAGCAGCGCCTGCACGAAGAACAGCATCTTCACATAGCTGTCGAAGGGCGCCATTACCGGCGGCCGCTGCAGCTGGATGCCGGCGGCGCCGCCGACATACCGCCAATTCGTGATCGTGGTCTCGATGATGATCGCAAGCGCAATGGTCGCGATCGAAAAGAAGATGCCGCGCATGCGCAAGGTGAGCAGGCCGACGCCGAAGCCGAGCAGGCCGCCGACCACGGCGGCGGCTGCGATCTGCACCCCGAGCGGCGCATCAAGCGCCTTGAACAGCAGCACGGCGGTGTAGACGCCGACGCCGAAGAAGGCGTTGGTGCCGAAATTGACGTAGCCGGCATAGCCGCCGAGGATGGTCCAGGCCACCGACAGCACCACGAATTGCAGAATCACATAACCGGCAAAGAACGGATATTCGTTGCGCAGGTACTGCGTCATGAAAAGAACGGCGGCCAGGAAGATCACGGCACCGGACCAGAAGACAATCGAGCTGCGCTGCATGGTCATCTGCCGAGCAGGCCTTGCGGACGCACCGCCAGAACGCCCAGCAAAAGCGCGAACGAGATCGCGGGCGCCCAGGACGCCCCGAACAGGGTCAGCACGATCGACTCGGAAACGCCGAGGATGATCGCCGCGATCAACGTCCCGGAAATGCTGCCGAGGCCGGCCATGACCACGACGCAGAAAGTGCGTCCGATATAGACACGGTCGAGCGTCGGCTCGACGGGGGCAATGATGATCAGCAGCGCGCCGGCGATGCCCAGCACGGCGGTCGCGATCCCGAACGCGAATTGCTTGATGCGGACCGGGTTGGCGCCCATCAGGCGCAGCCCCTCCTCGTCCTGCGCCACCGCACGGATCGCGCGGCCCATGAAGGTTTTTGACAGATAGGTGGCGAGCAGCACGGTCAGGCTCAACGCTACCGCAAAGGCAACAAGCTGCCGGATCGGGATGCGCAGATCGCCGACCCGCCAGGCCTTGCCGATATAGGAGGCGGTAACCGAACGCTGGTCGACACCGAATTGCATGATGATCAGCACTTCGATGATGAAGGCGACGCCGAAGAAGAAGGCGATGCCGCGCACGGCGGCATCGGTGCCACGCTTCTCGAACGTTTCATGGTAGATGCGGTAGGTGATCAGGCCGAGCACGAACAGCGGCGGCGCCATCAGGAGCCCCGCGACCAGGGGATCGATTTCATAGGTCTCATTGAGCCAATAGACGCCGTAGGAGGCCAGCACCAGAAAGGCGGGATGCGCGACATGGGGCACGTCGAGCAGCCCAAAGGAGATTGACAGCCCGACGCTGACGGCTGCGTAGAAGCAGCCGAGCAGCACGCCGAGCACGACAGCGTCGCGCAGCAATTCGATTGAGAACACTCGCCCTCCTCGTCCCCTCCAAAGCGCGATGACTTCAGGTGAGCGTCATCGCGCCCTGGCTTGTCGTTGGCGCACGATCCTTGCGGAAAACCGGATCATGCTCCAGACCCGCCGCCTCGTGGCCTATTTGCGTGAGGCCTCAAAGGGAGCGACCAGCTCGCCCGTCTTCAGATTGTCGGGGAACAGGATCACCTGCTTGCCGGCCTGGCGGAACTGATCCAGGTTCTTGTCCTTGATGCCGCGGAATTGCGCTTCCAGCGTCACGCTCTGTTTCCATTCGCCGTCTTCCGCATAGGTGATCGGTCCGACGATGGTCTTGTGCGTATTCTCGCGCAGGTATTTGGCGAGCCCCTTCTGGTCGAGCGATTTGGTGGCGTTGACGGCCTGCTCGATCATCTGGCCCATGGCATAGCCATAGGGCGCCAGATAATAGCCGAGCGGATCGACCTTCGCTTCAACCGCGCGCTTGGTGTACTTCTCGAAAAACTCCTTGGTGCCGTCGAAATTCATGCTGGGTTCCGGCAGCCAGGTGTTGTAGTTCACGACGCCGTTGAGCAGCGACCCCATGTTCTCCATCACTGCGGCGAATTGCAGGCCGACCATGGCGCCGCCGAAGATCTTGACGTTGTCGCCAACGCCGATCTCGTTGACGGCGCGCAGGATCGCCGCGGAATCCGGCGGATAGGACGCGACGAAGACGATGTCGGGCTTGGCCGAGTCAAGCGCGCGAATGATGCTGGAAAATTCCGCCGTGCTCGGCGGATAGGCCTGATCGTACACGATCGGGATATTCAGCTTCTTGGCGACATCGCGCGCCGTTGCCGCGAGATTCTGGGCGAACTCCTGGTCGGCGGAAAGCAGCGCCATGGTCTTGCCGCCGGCCTTCTGGCCCAGCGTCAGGAAGCCGGTTGCCCAGCTGTCAGCCGGTCCCCACGGCGCATTGTTGAACCACATGTCGTGGTGGATCTTGCTGTTCACCTGGAACGAGAAATTGCCCATCAAGAGCAGGCCGCGCTGCTTCACCAGCGGCATGATCGGGGCTGTCGGCACGGTCGCATAGGGCGCGAACAACAGGTCGACCTTGTCGACGTCGAGCAGCTTGGCGTAGAGCGCGGGCGTCTCGGAGGCGCTGGACTTGTCGTCATAGACGACCAGTTCGACCTTGCGGCCAAGCAGGCCGCCCTTGGCGTTGACATCATCGCGCCAGATCTCGATGCCGAGCAGCGAGGCCTTGCCGCCGCCGGCGAGGCCGCCGGTTTGCGGCATCGACATGCCGATCTTGATCGGCGGCTCCTCGGCGCTCGCGACCGACGTCAGAGCGAACACAATCGCGGCCGTTGCCCAGCCGAACAGCACTCTACGCTTCATATTTTCCCCTCTACACAGTGTTCTTTGTGATTGACGCCGCCCTGTTGATCAGCCTTTAGCTCGCCGCGGGCGCTGGTGCAGCAACTTTTGCTTCCTTCAGGATTGCCGACGGGTCGGAGCCGACGCGCCCGCTGGTCTTGTCGGCCTCGCCCTCGCGCGACAGTTTCAGGTCGAAGCGGATGCTCGGCACGCCCGGAATCGGACATTCCGGATCATTGGGCGCGATATCGACGGCAAGATCGTCGGAAGAGCCGAACACGACGTCGTCGGCCAGATGCGGGTCGTCGCGCAGATAGAGCGCGGTGACGAGCTCGCGATAGCCGGGCGAACCGACCAGGAAATGGATATGGGCCGGCCGCATGCCGTGCCGCCCCTGCGCCTTGACCATGCCACCGACCGGACCATCCATCGGGATGGAATAGCCGCGCGGCTTGACCGTGCGCACGACATAGAGCCCGTTCTTGTCGCTCGTGAACACGCCGCGATAATCCACCGAAGAGGCGTTTTCCTGGATGTCGTAAAGTCCGTCGGCGCTGGTTTGCCAGACCGAAACCGACGCATCCGCCAGCGGCTTGCCGTTGATGTCGGACACGCGGCCGTAGAGCACGCATTCGGTGCCGGGCTTCACATGCCTGGCGATCTGGCTGCCGGCGGCCAGCTTTGGCGACGCCTCGCGGTAGAACGGACCGAGCAGGCTGGTGTGGGTACCCTCTTCCAGCGCCGTCTTGTCATGCAGGCCGTTGACCAGGGCCGAAAGGCCCAGCGTATCCGAAAGCAGGATGAACTCCTGGCGGGCCGGCGTGCACATCTTGCCGACCAGGGTCATGAATTCGATGCCCTTGATCCATTCCCCGGGGGTCAGATTCACTTCCCGGGCGAAGGCATGCAAATGCCTGACCGCCGCCGCCATGACTCCCCGCATCCGCGGGTCCGACGTGGTCGCCATCTGCTCGAGGACGGCATCGGTGATGGTTTCCGGCGTCAACTCCTGCATGATGAAACCCTCCCGTGACCCACCGACGTATCGCGGCAGCGGCGTCAGACTACCGCTCCTCGCCTTGCAACGTCCAGAGCACAGAAAGGCTTAGGGAACGAGTGGATTAGGGGGCTTATTGGGGCCCTTGGCACACCCTTCGGCACCTCGCGGAAGGGGATATTGCCCACCCCTCCATCACGTGCAGCGGGCGTCCAATCCGGATGCACTCAATTTGGTCAGGACCTCGTCGAGATGGGCGCGGTCCCGGGTCTCGATGACGAGCTGGAGCAGGGTCGCCTTGGCCGGCAGGTCGGAAAAGGTCCGCTGGTGCGAAACCTCGATGATGTTGGCTCCCGCCTCCGCCAGAAGCGCGGCGACCGCGGCCAATTGACCCGGCCGGTCGACGATATCGAGCGACAGCTGCGTCAGCCGTCCCTCGCGCGCGAGCTCGCGGGTCAGGACCGAGGCGATCAGGCGGGTGTCGATATTGCCGCCGGTCAGCACCAGGCCGACATTGCGGCCGGCAAACAGCGCGGGATTGGCCTGCACCGCTGCAAGGCCGGCCGCCCCCGCCCCCTCGACCACGGTCTTTTCGATATTGATGAAGGCCGCCACCGCGCACTCGATTTCGGCTTCGGTGACAAGCAGGATGTCATCGACGAGACGGCGGATGATCTCGGTGGTGATCTTCCCGGGCGACTTGACCGCGATGCCTTCGGCCAAGGTGTCGCCGCGCATGGGCAGGCGCTCGCCCTTGATTACGTTGTACATCGACGGATAAAGCCCGGCCTCGACACCGATGACGCGAAGTTCAGGCTTCAACGCCTTGGCGGCGATCGCAATTCCCGAGATCAGCCCGCCGCCGCCGATGGGAACGACCAGCGTATCCAGCGCCGGCACCGCCTTGAGCATTTCCAGCCCGATCGTGCCCTGGCCGGCAATGATCAGCGGGTCGTCATAGGGATGGATCATGGTCAGGCCATGGGCCTCGCCGTGATCGAGTGCGACGGGTCCGGCCTCCTCCACCGCGTGTCCGGCGAGGATGATGTTGGCGCCATGCCGCCGGGTGTTCTCGACTTTCACCATGGGCGTGCCGAGCGGCATGACGATGGTCGCGGGGATACCGAGGCGTTTGGCGTGATAGGCGACGCCTTGCGCGTGATTGCCCGCCGACATCGCAATGACGCCGTGCTTGCGCTCCTCGGCCGACAGTGCGTTGAGGCGGTTGAGCGCGCCGCGCTCCTTGAAACTGGCGGTAAACTGCAGATTCTCGAATTTCAGCCAGATGCGGCAGCCGCAGATCTCGCCCAGCGTCCGGCTCTCGGTGCAGGCGGTCTCGATGACGGCGCCGCTGATGGTCTTCGCCGCACTTGTGATGTCGGCCAGTTTGACCGGGAGGTTGTCCATGTGGGGAGTGTCCGGCATCTCCCGCCCGGGTTCAAGCGACGCGCGCGACGCGATTTAGTCTTTCGATAATGGGAAACACGTCCGATGCGGCGCAGGGACGGCTGAAATGGAACCCCTGCGCTTCGGTACAGCCGGCCTGCCGCACCAGTTCGAGCTGTTCGGGGGTTTCGATACCTTCGGCCGTGGTTTCCATGCCGAGATTGGCGCCGAGGCTCGCAATGGTACGCACGATCGCCTCGCTGCCGGCGGATTCACCGAGCGTGCCGATGAAGGAGCGGTCGATCTTGATCTTGTCGAACGGGAATTTGCGCAAATAGCTCAGCGACGAATAGCCGATGCCGAAATCGTCCATGCTGACGCGGATGCCGAGCGAACGAAGCTGGTGCAGGATCGCAATGGTCGCGGTGTCATCCTGCAGCAATGCGCTCTCGGTGATCTCGAGTTCGAGGCGATCCGGCGCAAGCCCGGTCGCCGCCAGTGCGCTCGTCACCATGGACGCGAGCCCGCGGGAGCGGAACTGCACCGGCGACAGGTTGATCGCGATTCTGACGAAGCTCGGCCATTGCGCGGCGGTCGCGCAGGCCGTCCGCAATACCCATTCCCCGATCGGCACGATCAGGCCGGTCTCTTCCGCGATCGGAATGAACTCCGCCGGGCCGATCGAGCCCCGCTTGGGGCTGTTCCAGCGCAAGAGCGCCTCGAAGCCGGTGAGCTCGCCGGTGCCGAGCCGGATCTGGGGCTGGTAAACCAGGTGGAATTCGCCGGCCTCCAGCGCGCCCCGCAAATCCGTCTCCAGCAAATGCCGGGTGCGCGCCTGTTGCTCCATTTCGGCGCGGAAGAACTCGTAGGTGCCGCGGCCCCTCTCCTTGGCCCGATAAAGCGCGAGGTCGGCGCATTTCATCAGCTGCTCGGCCTCGAGCCCGTCCGTTGGCGCGATGGCGATGCCGATGCTGATCCCTGAATGCGCGCGTTGATCGTCGAACGGCGGCGGGCGGCTGATGACATCCACCAGGCGCCGCGCCAGCCGCTCGGCGGATTCCGGCTGCGGGCCGGATTGCAGCACCGCAAATTCGTCGCCGCCCAACCGGGCGACCGTATCGTTTTCGCCGACGCATTCGCGCAGCCGGTCGGCCACCCAGCACAGCAACCGATCGCCGATCGCATGACCCAGACGGTCGTTGACGGTCTTGAAATTGTCGAGGTCGAGGCAGAGCACCGCCATCGACGACCCCTGCGCGCTCACCCGCGCAAGTCCTGCGTCCATCTTCTCCCGGAACAGCACGCGGTTGGTCAAATCCGTCAACGCGTCGTGCTGCGCCATATGCGCCACGCGGGCCTCGGCCTTGCGGCGCTCGGTCACGTCCTCATAGGTGATGACCCAGCCACCCTGCTCCATCGGGCTGTGATGGAGTTTTATGATGCGGCCGTCGCCGAGAGGGCGATGGATGGTGCGCGCGCCGTCGTTCAGCTTCGCGACATAATCATCGTACAGTTCCTGCGGGGTCGTTCCGGGATGATTGCCGATCGCGCAGCTCTTCTCCATGATCTCGCGCATGCTGACGCCGGGCCGGACGATCTCGGGCGACAGGCGATAGATGTCGATATAGCGCTTGTTGCAGACGATGACGCGCAGCTTGCTGTCGAGCATGCACAGCCCCTGCGACATGTTGTTGAGCGCCGCGTCGAACCGGCGATGCTGCTCGCTCAGTTCCTCGTGCGACTGCTCCCGTTCGGTAATGTCCTCATAGGTGCCGACGAATCCGCCGTCGGGGAGCGGACGGTAGCGAACCGCGATCAGGCGGCCATCCGACATGCGCCGCTGCAGCACCCCATGGTCCTGGTTGACGATACGCTCGCGGGCCACCGTCATGATTTGCTCGACGCTGTATTCGCTCGACATGGCGCCATGCTGCATCGTGCGCTCGACCAGCTCGGAGAGATGCGTGCCCGGTCGCGCCTCATCCGGCGACAGCTTGTAGAAATCGAGATAGCGGCTATTGCGGCAGACCAGCCGCATGTCCTTGTCGTAGACGCACAGCCCATGCGCCATGTTCTCGAGCGCGGCGTCGAGCAGCAGGTTCTGCTGCTTGAGCGCGTCTTCCTGGCGCATCCGGTCGGTGACATCGTAGCAGGCGCTGACCCAACCGCCATCGGGCATCGGGCTCGATATCGACTGGATGGTGTGGCCGTCGCTGCGGATCAGGTGACCGATGGTGGACTCGCCATGGCGAATTTCGCTCATGCGGCGGGTATAGACGTCTTCCGCCGACCGCCCCGGCGCGTTGCCTTGCGACACGAAGTGCTCGATCACCTCGCGATGGGTGATGCCGGGTTTGACGACATCGGGATCGAGCCCATAGACCCGCAGATACTGCTCGTTGCAGACCACCAGGCGCTCGTCGGCGCCGAACAGCGTCAAGCCGTGCGACATATGCGCGACCGCGCGCTCGATGCGATCGGTTTGAACCTGCAACGCGGTCTCGAGTTTGGCCCGTCGCGTGATGTCGTCGCAGATGATGATCCATCCTCCATCCGGCAGCGGCCGGATGTCGAGGGTCATGATGATGCCGCTCGGCAGCTGTTGCTGCACGCTGACGCGCTTGCCCGCCGCAGCCAGGGTCACGCGCTCACGGCAGATCGGCTCCACCATTTCCGGCGCGAAATTGCCGCGCGCGGCGCTGTGCTCCATCACCTCGCGATAGCTGAGGCCGAGCCGGATCACATCCGCCGACAGGTTGAACAATTCGAGATAGGCGCGATTGAACAGCACCACGCGGCTGTCCGCGTCGTAAACGCAGATGCCCTGTGCCGCGCTGTCGAGCGCGATGCCGCTCAGAGCCAGCAACGCCTCGGTCGCTGGTTTGGGAGCGCGGGCTCTCCTGCGGTGGCGCTGGCTCATCGGGGCCAATGATTCCGGGGTTAAAGGATTTGGCAAGCATGCTAATTGCGCCAACAGGCTAGCGGCCTTGCCGGAAAATTCCCTTAAGGATGGTAGTTTACGGAGCGTAACCGCAATTACCCAACTTTGAACTGCTTCGATCGCGACGCCCGCCACAGCGTCCACAGGATCGAAAACCGCGACCGCGCGCGCGGTGCAAACGGATCGTGGTCCGCCCGCGACATTCGCACGAGATCGCGGCGTACCAACGCCAGCGGCAGGAAGACGGGCCGTACCGGTGGCGGCACCTGCGCCAGCAGCTCGAAGGCCGTCTGCAAGTGCCGGCGTGCCTCACCGATCAACTGATCGATCGCCGCACGCGCCTTCGGCGTCTGCTTGCCGGCAAATACCTCCTCCATGCCGCCGCCGTGGCTCTGCAGGAATTGCAGCGGCAGGAAGAGCTGCCGCCGCGCCGCATCGCGCGGCAGCGAAGCGATCACCTGGACAAAGCCCAGCGCGAAACCGGCGTGGCGCGCGAGATGTTCGATCTCGGCGGATGGCGGCGCCATGATCCGCGCGGCCAACGCAAACAGCGCCGACGAGGTTTCGTGCACGTAGCCTTCGAGCGCGGCCAGCGTCGGCATCGGATCGTTGTAGAGATCGAATTGATGCTCATCGATCAGCCGCGACAACGGCTCGGCTGGAAGGTTGAAACCGCGGATCGCAAGCAGCAGCTCGGCCGCGACCGGATTGCCCTCGACGCCGCCATGGCCGGCGCCGGCAAGCAGATCGGTCCACCATTGCATCCGGACTTCGCCCGGCAGGGGCTGGCTAACCTGGTCGCGGACGCGAAAAATCTCGACATTGAAGGCATAGAGCGCCAGCAGCGCGCGCCGCTGGACCGACGGTACGAACAGGGTCGAGGCGTAGCGCGCAAAGTCGTGGCTGCGCACGAGATCGGCGCAGAACGCAGCCGTCTCCTTGCCACTGGTGCTCATGGCACCGCGATCAGCGCAGCGGCGACGCGCCGCCGTTCGCCCAGCATGATGTTGTAGGTGCGGATCGCGGGTCCGGTCTGCATCGCATCCAGCACGACATGCACGGTGCGCAGCGCGGCGCGCAAGTCCGCGGACGGTATCCACACATTGGTGCCGGTACCGACAATCAGCGTGTCGATGCCATTGGCGGCGGCGAAAATCCGCTCAAGCGAATATTTGTCGATCTGCTCCGGCCGGGTCACCTCCCAGGCCCAGATCGCATCGGGCAGGCACAACAGCGAACCCCGATGCGACATGTCGGCAAAGGCAAAGCCGCCCTTGCCATAGGCCTCGATCGGCGCCGACCTCGGAAGATGCAGTCCGTCATCTTGTTGGGGCATGATCTGATTCCGACCTGGCATCGCCCGCCGAAGCGTCGGGCCACACGAGTGGTCTGTCTAGGGCTTCGCGCAGGCGGGAAACCGGCCCCCATTTTTCGGGATCATGCCCAGGAGATAGCCATGATCAGTTACTTCTTCGCGGCTGCGTCCGGCTTCCTGGCCGGCGTTTCCGGCGCGTCGGCCCGCGTCGTACCGACACCCAGATAGATCAGGATCGGCGCGGCGATGAAGATCGAGGTGTAGGTGCCGACCAGCACCACGCCAAACATCATCACCGCGGTGAAGCTGTGGATTGCCTGGCCGCCGAACAGCAGCAGCGCCAGCAAGGCCAGTGTCACGGTGACGTGGGTGATGATCGAGCGCGACAATGTCGAATTGATGGACTCGTTCAAGAGCTGCGGCATCGGCATCTTCTTGTAGCGCCGCAGCATTTCACGGATGCGGTCGTAGATGACGACGGTGTCGTTCAGGGAGTAGCCGAGAATCGTGAGCAGCGCCGCGATGCTGGTGAGGTCGAAGTCGACCTGGCTGATCGACATGAAGCCGATGGTCAGCACGATGTCGTGCACGTTGGCGATCATGGCGCCGAGCGCGAACTGCCATTCGAAGCGGAACCAGAGATAGATCAGGATCGAGATGATCGCGAGCATCAGGCCGAGCATGCCATAAGCAAGCAACTCGCCGGACACGCGCGGGCCGACAACCTCTACACGGCGGTAGTCGACGCTGTCGCCGAGCGCGCCGCGCACCTTGCCGACGGCGGCCTGCTGCGCAGCATCGCCGCCGGGCTGCTCCGCCACGCGGATCAGGACTTCCTCGGGTCCGCCGAATTGCTGCAATTGCACGTCGCCGAGCCCGAGCGTGCTCAGCGTTGCCCGCATCGAGGCGATATCGGCTGCCCCCGACTTGGCGCGCACCTCGAGCAGCGTGCCGCCCTTGAAGTCGATACCGAAATTCAGGCCGTGGGTGAAGAACAGCGTGATCGCGACAATCGAGAGCGTCGCCGAGATCGGAAAGCTGATACGCCGGAACTGCGTGAAGTCGAAATGCGTATCGTCGGGGACGATGCGCAGCGACGGAAAAACGCCGAGCGCGCTGACGATTGTCAGAACGACGATGAAGATGCCGAGGCCGATGAGAACGAAGTGAGTCACTTTTGGCCCCGCATTAAATCGGCACGCTTTGCGGCCGCTTCCACCGCACCCACCACGCCACGATCAGGCGGGTCAGGGTGAAGGCGGTGAAGACCGTGGTGAGAATGCCGATGCCGAGCGTCACGGCAAAGCCGCGCACCGGCCCGGTGCCGATATAGAACAGCACAGCGGCGGCGATGAAGGTGGTGATGTTGGAGTCGAGGATGGTCGCGAGCGCCCGCTTGAAGCCGGCGTCGATCGCCGAGATCGCGTTGCGGCCGCCGCGCAGCTCCTCGCGGATGCGCTCATAGATCAGCACGTTGGAGTCCACCGCGATGCCGACGGTGAGCACGACGCCGGCAATGCCGGGCAGCGTCAGCGTGGCGTTCAGCAGCGACAGCACGCCGAAGATCATGGCTACGTTGATCATCACGGCGATGTTGGCGAACACGCCGAACAGCCGATAGGTCACGAGCATGAACACGATGACCATGATCGCGCCGACGTAAGCCGCCAGTTCGCCCTTCTCGATCGAATCCTGCCCGAGGCCCGGACCGACCGTGCGCTCCTCGACCACGGTGAGCGGTGCCGGCAGCGCGCCGGCGCGCAAAAGGAGCGCCAGGTCGTTGGCGGATTGCACGGTGAAACTGCCCGAGATCTGGCCCTGGCCGCCGGTGATCGGCTCGCGGATCACGGGAGCGGAGATCACCTTGTTGTCGAGCACAATGGCAAAGGGCTGACCGACATTCTCAGTGGTCGCCTGCGCGAATTTGCGCGAGCCCGCGGTATTGAACTTGAAATTCACTACGGGCTCGCCGGAGCGCTGGTCGAAGCCGGTCTGCGCGTCGGTCAGGTCGCCGCCCGAAACCAGCACCTGCTTCTTGATGACAGTGGCGACCGGCGGATTGGACGTGCTCATCAGCACTTCGGAATCCGGCGGCGCCCTGCCCGCCTGCGCCTGGTCCGGCGGCACGCTCGTGTCGACCATGCGGAATTCCATCTTCGCAGTCTTGCCGAGGATTTCCTTCAGACGTGTGGGATCCTGCAGGCCCGGCACCTGCACCAGGATGCGGTCATTGCCCTGGCGCTGGATCAGCGGCTCGACCGTACCGAGCTCGTTGACGCGGCGCTCGACGATCTGAATCGACTGCTCGATGGTCTTGCGGAGGCGATCGCTCATCGCCGCTTCCGGGATCGTGAACCGGATCAAGCCGCCGCCGGCGTCCGCCACATCGAGATCGCGCTGGCTTGCACCACCCAGCAGCCCGCCGAGCGGCTGCGACAGCTCACGCAGCTTGGTAAGGGCATTCGCCTGATCGGTATCCTTGGTGATGCGGACCTCGACCGTGTCGCCCTTCACTGCAAGACCGGTGTATTGAATCCTGGCCGCTCGCAGCGTCCGCTGCACGTCTTCGCGGATCTGGCTGAGCCTGCTCTTCTTGACGTCGTTGGAATCGACCTCGAGCAGCAGATAGGACCCGCCCTGCAGATCGAGGCCGAGCACAAGCCGCCGCTGCGCCCAGGCCGGCCAGGTCTTGACCTGCGCTTCCGGGAAGAAATTCGGCACGGCGCACAGGCAGATTACCAGCGCCGTCAGGATGATGCCGAGCGCCTTCCAGCGGGTAAAATACAACATCGCGTTGACTCGTCAGCGTGAGAGGTGGCGGCTCGCCCCAAGCCGCGCAAAAAGGATCAGCTCGCGGACGTCTCGTCCTTGATGACTTCCTTGGCCGGCTCGCCCTTGGCGCGCACGCCGGAAATCATCTGGCGCATCTGGCGGACGCGCACCCCGTCGGAGATCTCGAATTCGATCTGGTCGTCATCGACCACCTTGGTGACCTTGCCGACCAGGCCGCCCGAGGTCACCACCGTGTCGCCGCGGCGGATGTTCTTCACGAGCTCGGAGTGGTCCTTCACCTTCTTCTGCTGCGGCCGCAGAATCAGGAAGTACATGATCACGAAGATCAGCGCGAACGGCAGAAGCGACATCAACATGCTGCTGGTATCGCCGCCGGCCGCAGCCTGGGCATAGGCGGGAGTGATGAACATCAGGAAATCCTCGTGAGACGGGGGTGAACCGGTTTGCGCCTGAAAGGGCCGGTTCGGCCAAATTCGCGCGGAATATAGCGGTCGCGGTCCCAATTGCAACGCTGGCGGGCTTCTTCATTGGCCCGGCTTGTAACACCAAGCAAGGCCCGATAAGGCTGCGCCATCAGGAACTTGAGCCATGTCGAGAAAACCCCGTAAATCCGCCTCCCGCGCCCTCTCCACGGCAATTGCACGCAAGGCCCAGAAAGTGGCGGCAAAACGCCCCACGGACGACACGCCGGCACGGATTGCGCGGGCGCTCGAGGCCATCGCCGCGCACCTCTCCGCCAGCGCGCCGGCTCCCCTTGCCGCCCTGTCGTTCGCCGACGCCGACGCCTTTGTCTGGCACCCGAACGGACGGCTAACGGAGGTCAAGCGAGTCAGCCGGGTCGACTTGTTCCTGCTCAAGGGCATCGACCGGATGCGCGACATCCTGATGGAGAACACCGAGCGCTTCGCCAACGGCCTGCCCGCCAACAACGCGCTGCTCTGGGGCGCGCGCGGCATGGGCAAGTCTTCGCTGGTGAAGGCGGCGCATGCGGCCATTAATATGAACCGCAAGGAAGCGGATCGCCTGAAGCTGATCGAGATCCACCGTGAGGACATCGAAAGCCTGCCGGCGCTGATGGAGCTGCTGCGAGCGTCACACTTCCGCTTCATCGTGTTCTGCGACGACCTCTCCTTTGACGGCAATGACGCCTCCTACAAATCACTCAAGGCGGTGCTGGAGGGCGGCATCGAGGGCCGGCCGGACAACGTGATCCTCTATGCCACCTCCAACCGCCGGCATCTGCTGGCGCGCGAGATGATCGAGAACGAGCGCTCGACCGCGATCAATCCGGGCGAAGCGGTCGAGGAGAAGGTGTCGCTGTCGGATCGCTTTGGGCTCTGGCTCGGCTTCCACCGCTGCAGCCAGGACGAATATCTCGCCATGGTGAGGGGCTATTGCAGCCATTTCGGCATCAAGCTCGCCGACGAGGAGCTCGAGCGCGAGGCGCTGGAATGGTCGACCACCCGCGGCTCACGCTCGGGGCGCGTCGCCTGGCAGTTCGTGCAGGAATTGGCGGGACGATTGGGCGTCAGGCTGAGCGGGAAGTAATCTGCATCCGCGATCAACCGTCGTCATACGCGGGCTTGACCCGCGTATCCATCCTCTTCGAAGAATGATGGATTGCCGGGTCAAGCCCGGCAATGACAAGAGTCTACGCCCCACTCAGGAATTGAAGCGGGTCGACGGGCTGAGAACCCTTGCGGATTTCGAAGTGGAGCTGCGGCGACCCCACCTCTCCCGACTGACCCGATTTGGCAATCACCTGGCCACGCTTGATGGTATCGCCGCGCTTCACCAACAGCTCACTCGCATGGGCATATGCGGTGACATAGCCGTTGGAATGCCGAACCAGGACGAGATTGCCGTAACCTTTCAGCTCGTTGCCGGAATAGGCGACGACGCCGTCCTCGGCCGCCTTGACTGGCGTGCCCTCGGGCACCGCGAGATTAATGCCGTCATTGGACTTGCCGTTGGTCTTGGCGCCATAGCCCGTGATCACCTTGCCGCGCACCGGCCAGCGGAAGGTCGGCAATGCGCCGGTAGCTTCACTCGGCTTGATCGGAGTTTCCGCGGCCGGCTCCTCCACCGGCGGATTGGCTTGAGCCAGCCGCGCGCTCTGCTGCGGCGCGGCGCTGGCGATCTTGGTCCCCGCGGCGGGAATGGTTGTGATAGCGGGCGCGGTGGCCACGGCGCCGAGCGGCGCGGCCGGAGCAGCAGCCGCGGCTTTGGACGGGACGTTCAGCCTGGCGCCGAGCTTGAGCTTCGCGCTCGGGTCGAGATTGTTGACCCTGGCGAGTTCGGCGACCGTGATGTGATTGTGGTGGGCGATGCTGGCCAGCGTCTCGCCGGGATTGACGATGTGAACGCTGGGCGGCGCAGCGACGGCGGCGACCGGCCTGCTTGCCGGAACACCAGCCGCAGGCATGGTTGCGATCGGTTGCGCTGCGGCGACAGCGCCCGGATGCGGAATGATCAGGGCCTGGCCGGGCGAGAGCGTGCGCGGACCCTTATAGCCGTTGGCGGCAAGGATCGCGGCCGGCGTGACGTGATAGCGCTGCGCCAGCACTTCCAGCGTGTCACTGGTGCCGACGATGATGGTGGTGCCGCCGACCGGACGGCTTGCTGCGACCGAACGCGGCGGCACGGTCGCGGTGGTCTCCAACTTCGGCTGGGCCGGAGGAGCATAGGAGGCCATCCCTCGCCCACCACCGGACACGCCGGGGCTTGCGACCGGATAGGACTGCGGCGCCGCGACCGCCGGCGGCAGCGACGAGGACTGCGTGGCCGCACGGGAATATTGCGGCAGTTCACGGCGCTCGACCTGCGCCTGAGGCGCGGGCTGCTGCTGCACGGCGCCGGTCGAATCGCCCTGGTAATTGAAGGGATTGGAGAGCCGCGACGACATGTCGGCACTGCAGCCTGCGACCCCAAACGAGATCAGCACCAGCGCCGCCAGAGGCGGGACGCGGCGCGAGCCAAAATAGGCGCCTGCACAGGACATGGTTACTCACTGGTACGCAACAAACGACGTTTTTGAGTAAACACCTCCCCAGTAAATAACCGCTTAAACCCCCAAATAAGACATTGGCGGGAAAGCCGATCCGGAAGTTTACTGCCTACTTCAAAGCTCCCGCGCAATCCCCGGAAGTGCTGGCACAAAACGCACGTCGACCAGCTCTTTTCGCTCGATGCCAGAGGCCGTTTTGATGACGCGAACCAGCGTCTGCACGCCATGATGCGGTCCAACCGGCGCGATCAGGATACCGTCCTCCTTCAGCCGCGCGATCAAGCTGTCAGGGATTTGCACCATCGCCGCGGTGACGATGATCCGGTCGAACGGGCCGATATTGGCAGGCAGGTCATAGCCATCCCCCAGCATGACCTCGACATTATTATAGCCGAGCTTCTCAAGCCGCCGCCGGGCGGCATCGGCCAGGGTGCGGAAGCGCTCGACCGTCAGCACCTGCCTGGCGAGCTGGGCAAGAACCGCCGCCTGGTAGCCCGAGCCGGTGCCGATCTCCAGCACCTGATGGTGCTTCTGCAGCTGCAGCTGCTCGGTCATGTAGGCCACGACGAAGGGCTGGCTGATGGTCTGCCCGCAGGCAATCCCGAGCGCGCTGTCGCGATAGGCGTCGGCGCGGTCGGCGTCCGCGACAAAGGCTTCGCGCGGCACCTCCTCCAGCGCCCGCAGCACGGCCTGATCGCTGATCCCGCGCCGCCGCAGGGTCAGCTGAAACATCATTTTCTCGGGAGGGCCCTGTCTGGAGGACATGCTGGTCTCGCCTGACTGCGGGGAATCACCCCGCTACTCCATTTGAAGCAATATTGACCTATGCCCTAAGGAACATTTTCGTCCCATCCCCTGTTCCCGCTTAGGAACCTGCCATGATAGCTTGGCGTTGAGGCGCAGACCGTTCAATCTGCTGCGGCCAGGGCTCCGGCGGCGTGCGCCGCCTCCATAAGCGTTGCACCCATTGGCGATTTTTGCGAACCTGACATCCGGATGGGCAAGGACTTGACCTCATGACTGTGACGCGGCCGCCGCGCGGCTCTGTGTTCCTCGTTGAAGACGAGGTCATGATCAGGATGATGGTTTCCGACATGCTGGAGGAGCTCGGCTATACCGTCGCTGCCGAGGCCGGCGAGATCAACGAAGCGCTGCGGCTTGCGGAAACGACTTTCTTCGATCTGGCGATCCTCGACGTCAACGTCAACGGCAAGGTGATTTCTCCGGTCGCCGACCTGATCAAGGCGCGCAATCGCCCGTTTATCTTTGCGACCGGCTATGGCTCTTCGGGGCTGCCCGAGGAGTACCGCGATCGCCCGGCGCTGCAGAAGCCGTTCCAGCTGGAAACGCTGGGCAAGATGATCGAGACGACACTGCGCGGCGCAACGGTCTAGCGCGCGCTTACCTCAACAGTTCCGTCAGCTCTTCGGAAAACGCCTCGTCGGTGCGGTCGAGTCTCAGCGGCGTCACCGAAACATAGCGCGCCGCGAGTGCGGCGAGATCCGTGCCTTCGGCCGGCGTATCCATCACCGCCGCGCGCTCAAAACCGATCCAGAAATAGGGATTGCCGCGGCCGTCGCGGCGCTGGTCCACTTTGAGGAAGCCGAGATTGCGCTTGCCCTGCCGCGTGACGCGGATGCCGGCGACCTGCTCCGGCGTGCACGCGGGAAAATTCACATTGATCACGGTGTTCTTCGGGATGCCGGCTTCAATCACCTTGCGGATGATCGGCGGGCCGAATTTCAGCGCGGTGTCCCACAGCGGCTTCTCGCGCGTCTCCATGGAAAATTCCTGCGACAGCGCAAACGATTGCAGGCCCAGAATAGTGCCTTCGAGGGCGCCTGCGATGGTGCCGGAATAAACGACGTCCTCGGCGACGTTGCGTCCCTTGTTGACGCCGGAAAGCACCACGTCCGGCCTGGTCTCGCCCAGGATATGCCGCGCCCCCATGATGACGCAGTCGGTCGGCGTGCCGCGCACGGCAAAATGGCGCGGGCCGACTTCGCGCAACCGCAACGGATCGTTCAGCGACAGCGAGTGCGAAACGCCGGACTGGTCGAGCTCGGGGGCCACGATCCAGACGTCTTCCGAGAGCGCACGCGCGATCTCCTCGACAATTTTCAGGCCCGGCGCATGGATGCCGTCGTCATTGGTGCAGAGAATCCGCATCCCGCCAAAACCTTTTTTCGAACGATTCTTTTGAGCGTTTTTACGGGGTCGTCTTAACCGTTGAGGGCGATGGAGGCAAACCGGGCGCAAGGGGTAAACAAGGGGGTAAAAAAGCCGTTTTTGACCTACGAATTGTGAAGCCAGCCCTTGCTTTTGCCGCCCTTGCAGAGCCAGTAACATGGAGATCAGCTTTGCGCCCCATTTCTGGAAGGCGACGGGGTTTCTGCATGACCCGCATTTCAGCCGCTGCCGCGTTTTTGATTTGTCTGGCTTTTTCTGTTTTCTCGCCTGCGCAGGCGCAGTCGAACCGGACCATGGCCACCGACAATGGCTGTTTCCCCTGGCAGGATTTCAAGAATGGCCAATGCGTCGCAAAGCCCGCGCAGGCGCCGCCGCCCGCCCTGCCGGAATCGGCCGAGCCGGCCATCGCGCCGCCGCCGGTCGTTGCTGCGCCGCCGCCACCTGCAGCCCCACCCCCTGTGCTGGCGAACCCCACCACGCGCGCTGCCCCTCAACTCGCCATGGTCTGCGAGGGCGGCACCGTGACGAACGGGACCTGCGCCTGCCCTGCCGGCTTCAACCTGATGCCCTCTGCCGGCAATGCCGGCGGCACCTGTGTGCGCACCAATGCGGAGAACTGCCTCGGCGGCGAGTTGACGGTCAGCGGCAAATGCATGTGCTCCGGACAGGTCACGCTGGACGGCGAGACCTATCTGCTCGAATATTCCAACGGCAAATGCCTGCCGATGCGCTGCCCGGTCGCGGCGCTGTTGCGGGACGGCCGCTGCGTCGCCAGCCCATCGCCGCAGCTGAGCTCCGAGCCTGAGGCGAAGCCTGTGAAGGAAACCAAGGATACGGCCGACGATTCCGAGCCGCGCCACCACTGCGAACGCGGCATGGTCTACACTCGTTCCGGCTGCGTGCCGGCGCGCCGGCGCGCGCAGGACAACTACGAGTCACGCCTGCGCCAATATTACCGGAACTATCAATTCCCAGGGATGACGGGGCCGAACTGACGGGAAATTCGCGTTAGCGTTTGACCCGCCACTGCGGCAGGAATTTTGCCGACGCCCGTTCCATCCGCAGCGCCAGCAGCGGAATATTCGGCTTCGGCAATTCCACCGGCGCGATTTCGTTCGTTCGCAAGCCGATCTCCGCCGGCAGTGGCGCCGTCGTCTTCGCCGGCTCCGGCGCCGCCGGCTGAATCAATTCCATCACGCTTTCCACCAGCGGCAGGTTTTTGCGCGGCGGCGCGGGGAAGCGTGCGCGCGCGACCTCGAGCGCCTTGTTGAAGTCGTCGATATTGAGCCAGGCGAGACCGCGCATCCGTTGGGGCAAGTCATCTTGCCACAATCGCGCGACTTCAATATCGAACGCTCCCTTCAGCCGCTGATCGACGGCCTGCACGCCGATCCCGGTCACGGCCCATTGTCTGCCCACCCAGTAGATGTCGCGATGCAGGGCCATTGGTATTACACATTCTCGTCACGCTTGAGGCGCGCGACGGCGAAGATAGCGGGCCGCCCGGCGTTCGCAACATCGAACGCCCGCGCGCACGAAAAATTCGCAAGCGAAACGAATTATTTTTCAGCTTCGATGGTCTTGAGCCCGCCCATATAGGGTTGCAGCACGTCGGGCACGGCGATCGAGCCGCCCTGCTGCTGATAGGTCTCCATGATCGCGATCAGCGCGCGCCCCACCGCGGTGCCGGAGCCGTTGAGCGTGTGCACGAAGCGCGGCTTGCCCTCCGGCCCGCGCGAGCGCGCATCCATGCGGCGCGCCTGGAAATCGCCACAAACCGAGCAGCTCGAAATTTCCCTGAACGCGCCGCCCTCGCCCTGACCGGGCATCCACACCTCGATGTCGTAGGTCTTCTGTGACGAGAAACCCATGTCACCCGCACACAGCGTCATCACGCGGTAATGCAGATCGAGCTGCTTCAGGACTTCCTCGGCACAGGCCAGCATCCGCTCATGCTCGTCCTTGCTGGTTTCCGGCGTCGTGATCGAGACCAGCTCGACCTTGATGAACTGATGCTGCCGGATCATGCCGCGGGTATCGCGTCCCGCGGCGCCGGCTTCGGCGCGAAAACACGGCGTCAGCGCCGTGAGCCGCATCGGCAGTTCCTTCTCGTCCACGATGGATTCGCGGACGAGATTGGTGAGAGAGACTTCGGCGGTCGGGATCAGGCCGAGCCGCTCGGTCTTCAATCGATCATCGGGAGCGATCGTCAACTCGCCCCTGACCGCCCAGAATTGATCGTCCTCGAATTTTGGCAACTGCCCGGTGCCAAACATCACCTCGTTGCGCACGAGCAGCGGCGGATTGATCTCGGCATAGCCGTGTTCGTTGGTGTGAAGGTCGAGCATGAATTGCCCGATCACGCGCTCCAGCCGCGCGAGCTGTTTTTTCAGTACGACAAAGCGCGCGCCCGAGAGCTTCGCAGCTGTCTCAAAGTCCATGTAACCGAGCGCAGCACCGAGGTCATCGTGCGCTTTTGGCGCAAAGCCGTAGTCGTGCGCCTTGCCGAACACATGGCGCTGCACATTGCCGTGCTCATCGGTACCGTCAGGCACCTCCGGCGCGGGCAGCGGCAGGTTCGGGATCGCGGCGAGCTCCTTCGCGAGCTCCTCGTCGGCTGCTTTCGCGGCCTGCTCCAGCTCGGGCATGCGCGTTTTCAGTTCGCCGACTTCCGCCATCAATTTGGCGGCGCGCGCTTCGGCCTTGGCCTTCTTGGCGTCGCCGATTTCCTTCGAGGCCGCGTTGCGGCGCGCCTGCGCCTGCTCCGAGGCCAGGATCGCGGCGCGGCGTCGCTCGTCGATCGCGAGCAGCGACGCGGATAGCGGAGCCAGCCCGCGCCGCTTCAGCGCGGCATCGAAGGCCTGCGGGTTGTCGCGGATCGATTTGATGTCATGCATGGATCGCTATCCTGAATCGTGCCCGGCCTGCAGCGGGCATCCACTAACACACCCGTCATTGCCCGCGAAGGCGGGCAATCCAGTATTCCAGAGAGCACGCTAGAATCGAG
Organism: uncultured Alphaproteobacteria bacterium; assembly: GCA_963802585.1. Classification (GTDB taxonomy): domain Bacteria; phylum Pseudomonadota; class Alphaproteobacteria; order Rhizobiales; family Xanthobacteraceae; genus Bradyrhizobium. The sequence goes on from CAWDJS010000014.1 coordinate 148,643, forward strand.
GGGTTACTGCGTACTGGATACCGCTTTCGCGGGGTATGACGACGCAAAAAGGGAGGCGCCCTACTCGGCGGGATTGGCCGCCGGCGGAGCGCCGGTGGTAGAGTTCTGCGCGGCGGCCTTCTTCTCGACGATGCTCACCGCGATAATCGAACCTTCATAGAGCAACAGCAGCGGCACCGCGAGCGAGGCCTGGCTCAGGACGTCAGGCGGGGTCAGGACGGCCGCGATGATGAAGGCGACCACGATGAAATAGCGGCGCTTCTCGCGCAGCATCTTCGAGGTGACGATGCCGATCCGGCCGAGCAGGGTCAGGATCACCGGAAGCTGGAAGGCGATGCCGAAGGCAAAGATCAGCGACATCATCAGCGACAGATATTCGCCGACCTTCGGCAGCAGCTGGATCTGCGCCGTCTCGGCGCCGCCCGTCTGCTGCATGCCGAGCGAGAAGCGGATCAGCATCGGCAGCACCACGAAATAGACCAGCATCGCGCCCATCCAGAAGAAGACCGGCGTAGCGATCAGGTAGGGCAGGAAGGCATTGCGCTCGTGCTTGTAGAGGCCAGGCGCAACGAATTTGTAGATTTGCATGGCGACGATCGGAAACGAGATGAAGCCGGCGCCGAACATAGCGACCTTCAGCTGGGTGATGAAATATTCAAGCAGCGCCGTGTAGATGAATTTCGAATTCTCGGCGCCCGCGACCCACACGAACGGCCAGACCAGGTAATTGTAGATTTGTTTCGCGAAGAAGAAGCAGAAGATGAAGGCGATACCGAAGGCGAGCAGCGCCTTGATCAGGCGCGAGCGCAGCTCGATCAAATGATCCATCAATGGGGCCTTGCTGGCCTCGATGTCGGCATCGGTCATGACGCTTTGGCGTCCTTGAGGGCGTCGGTCGCGGCCAGCGCGTTGTCCTGCGGTGCGGCCTCTGCCTGAACCTCACGCGTGATCGCGAGCGGCTCGGTGCTTTCGTGGGTGGTGGCCTCCACAAAAGTCTCGGGCGTCGGCACCTCCGGCGTGGTCGGAGCGGCAGGCGGCCCGATGGCCGGCGTTGCCGGCGTCTCGGCAGGCTTGTCGACGTCGTCGATCCGCATCGCCTCCGAGACGTCCTTCTGCAACGAGGTCATCAGGCCGCCGCCGGACGTGAGCCCCGCGGCGGCTTCCTTGACCTCGTCAAAGCTCTTCTTGAGGTCGGCCATTTCGGCCTCGCGCATGGCTTCCTGGAACTGGCCCTGGAATTCGGCGGCCATCTTGCGCGCCTTGCCCATCCATTGCCCGATCATGCGCAGCACGCCCGGCAGTTCTTTCGGGCCGATGGCAATCAGCGCGACAACCGCGATGACGAGAAATTCACTCCACCCGATGTCGAACATGAAAGATTCCGCTCGCGCGAGCCCCGGCCCCAGTGCGCCAAACTGTTGGGGCCGCCCGCGTCTTCAAAAAACCGTCCGGCTTCAGACAGCCTTGCTGCCGACGTCCGACCGCGCAGGCGTGGATGGCGCGCTGTTGTGATCGATCGACTTGACCGGATCGAGCGGCTTGCTGTCGAGCGCGGTGTCGTCGTCCTTCATGCCCTTCTTGAAGGCCTTGATGCCCTGCGCGACATCGCCCATCAGATCAGAAATCTTGCCGCGGCCGAACAGCAGCAGGACGACTGCGATCACCACGATCCAGTGCCAAATGCTAAGTGAACCCATCCTGCAACCCTCCAACACGAATGGCCGGTAACCCAGCCTGATCTTGTCGGAAAGTAGGCTTGGGAGCTGTCAAAAACAAGGACTTACGGTACGTCAAATCGCCGTTGACGTAACCGTAATATTGCTACCGTTAACCGGCCCTGGATTGCCGCGCACAGCCTACGAAAGGCTTAGCTTTCGCCCTCGTTGCCGCCCTCTTCGGGCTCCACGCGCGGCGCCAGCGTCAGTTCCAGATCGCCGGGCTCGAGCGGATCCTCGTCTTCGCGCAATTGCGGATCGTCGGAGGGTGTCGGAACACTGAATCCGGTCGGCAAACGCGAATCCAGCAGTCCTGTGCCCTTCAACTCATCCAGGCCTGGCAGATCGCCGAGTGCCTCGAGGCTGAACTGCGACAAAAAGGTTTCAGTGGTCCCGAAGGTCAAGGGCCGGCCCGGCGTCTTGCGGCGGCCGCGCGGCCGGATCCAGCCAGTTTCCAGCAGCACATCGAGCGTACCCTTGGAGGTGACGACGCCACGGATTTCCTCGATCTCGGCCCGTGTCACGGGTTGGTGATAGGCGATGATCGCGAGCACCTCGATCGCCGCGCGCGACAGCCGCCGCGTCTCCGTGCTTTCGCGCGTCATCAGCCAGGCGAGATCGCCCGCTGTTCGGAACGTCCATTTATTGGCGATGCGGACCAGATTGACGCCACGCGGGGCGTATTCCGCCTGCAACTGTGTGAGCGCAGCCTTGATGTCGACGCCATCGGGCATGCGCTTGGCCAGCGTCGCCTGGTCGAGCGGTTCAGTCGAGGCGAACAGCAGCGCTTCGAGCAGCCGCAGCTCTTCGGGCCGCGTTTCGGGATTGGCTGGAGCTTCCTCGGCTTCATCCATGCGTTTTTCCGCCAGGCTCGCCATGGCATCTCCTTCTTGCACTTACAATTCCGGCGCCGGCGCGGGGCCTGGGCCCTGCATTGGACGCTTTCTGAAATAGAGCGGCGCGAACGCCTGTTTCTGGTTCAACTCGATTTCGCCTTCGCGCACCAATTCGAGCGCCGCCGCGAAACTGGAGGCAAACACGGTCGCGCGCTGTGAGGGATCGACGACGTAGGTGAGCAGGAACTCGTCGAGGCAGCCCCAATCCTCGGACTCGGTCATGCCGATCAGGCGCTCCAGCGAGGCGCGCGCCTCTGCCAGCGACCACACGCTGCGCTTGGCGAGATGCACGTTCGCGAGCACGCGCTGCTGGCGCTGCACGGCATAGGCCGTCAGCAGGTCGAACAGGGTCGCAGTGTATTTCGGATGGCGAATCTCGGCGATCTGTTCGGGATTGCCCCGCGGAAACACTTCGCGCTGCAGCTGCGGCCGGTTCATCAGCCGGTTGGCGGCTTCGCGGATCGCCTCAAGCCGTCGCAGGCGGTTGGCGAGTGCGGTCGCCATCTCCTCCGCGCTCGGACCGTCCGCAATCGCCGGCTCCGGCAGCAGCAGCCGCGACTTCAGGAAGGCGAGCCACGCCGCCATGACCAGATAATCGGCGGCAAGCTCAAGCCGGATTTTTCGCGCGGCCTCGATGAACTGGAGGTACTGGTCAGCGAGCGCCAGGATCGAAATCTTGGAAAGGTCGACCTTCTGCTGCCGCGCCAGCGCGAGCAACAGGTCGAGCGGGCCCTCATAGCCCTCGACATCGACGACCAGCGACGGCTCGCCTTCGGCCAGCTCCGCCGGCCGGCCGGTTTCAAATGACAAAATCTCCGCGGTCATGCGCTCGCCGCTCCCAGACGATCGATCAGCTCATCCAACTCCGCCCGCGCCGCCACCCGACCGAAGGGTTTTGCAGGCTTGCGTGATGCCAGCGCCGCCTTGGCGCGCGCCAGCGCTTTGCCCGACAATTCAGGCGTCTCACGGGCGACCTGGTGCATTTCTTCGGGTTCGCCGCTGCAAGCGAGCACCATGTCGCAGCCGGCGGCCAACAGGGCGCTGGTCCGCTCGGCGATCGATCCCGCCAAAGCGTTCATGCCGACATCATCACTCATCAACAAACCCTGGAACCCGATCAAGCCGCGAATCACCCGTTCGATCATTGTCGCAGATGTCGTCGCCGGTTGGGCGGGGTCATATGCGCTAAACACAACATGTGCGGTCATCGCCATCGGCAGGTCGGCCAGGGGCTTGAAGGCGGCAAAATCTATGCTTTCCAGCTCGTTCTTGGGCGTATCCACCACCGGAAGGCTCAAATGGCTGTCCGCCAGGGCCCGGCCATGGCCGGGGATGTGCTTCAGGATCGGCAAAATACCACCCTCTTGCAGTCCTTCCGTGACCTCCCGTGCAATGGCAGCGACGGTCTTGGGGTCATGGCCATAGGCGCGGTCCCCGATGACGTCGTTGGCGCCTGTTATCGGCACGTCCGCCAGCGGCAGACAATCCACGGTCACGCCGACCCGGGCCAAATCATCGGCGATCAGCCGGGCGCTCAGCCGCGCCGCCCTCAGTCCCAGCGCGGGATCGACGGCATAAAGCCGGGCGAAGACGGCACCCGCCGGATAGAGCGGCCAGTTCGGCGGCCGGAACCGCTGCACCCGCCCGCCTTCCTGGTCGACCAGGATCGGCGCATCGGCCTCGCCCAAGACGCTTCGGAGTTCGGCCGTCAACGCGGCGACCTGGGCCTCCGTTTCGATATTCCGTTTGAACAGAATGAATCCCCACGGCCGTTCGGCGCGGATGAAATCGCGTTCGGCGGCGCTGAGCCCGGTTCCGGACAGGCCAGTGATGAATGCCTTGGTCATGCCGCGCAATAGCCCGTGGCGCGCAAAAGGGTCAAGGAAACCGCGATGATTTCCTCTGGACGGCGTTTAGGGAACTAAGCACTGGCCCCCGGTAGATTTGTAATTCACGCAGAACCGCACGGCCTCATCGCGAGAAGCGAACGGACCGACCATGGCGCGGTATACCGTGCCCTTTTCGCCGCCGAGATCGGCGCGCTTGATCACTGGACTATGCGATCCGAGCGCATCCGGGTACTTCTTCTGCAGCGCCCGATAGGCAGCCTGTGCGTCGGCTTCGCTCTTTTGTGAGGATAGCTGCACCAGGAACCGGCCTTCGGCCGCGGGCGTAGCATCGTCGGCTGGCGCAGTCGCCGTTGGCGCGGTCGCGGCCATCCGCGTCCGCGGCTCGGCTGGAGCCGGCGGCAGCGAAGCCTGGGCAGAATCGGGCGAGAGCGACAGCGGCGCGTTGCCGGCGGCCGCAGGCGCCGCGTTGCGCGGGGCAGCGGCCGGCGGCACCTGCCGCGTCGCGACGGCGGATTTGGGTGAACCCGGCGGTGGCGCGGGAGCAGCTGTCACGGGGGCGGCGGCGCCATCCGGCTGATCGCCGTGAACCGGGAAGGTCCGGATCTTGCGCGGCTCGCCGTTTGTCATGGTGCCGTTGGACGGCGTCACGCCTGAAGCTGCCGGAGGCATCGTGTTGGTCGCAACACTCGCAGGCGACGGCGGATTGGCATTCTGGTTCAGCGGCGGAAACACCACGCGCGGACCGGCGGTCCTGGCGTTGACGTCGACCGGGGCTTCCTCGCGCGGCACGATCTTCTCGGTGCCATCGCCCGCCGGCATCCGATCCGGGGTCTTGCCCGCGCTGTCCGACGACGCCGGCACCATTTTGGTCGGGCTGTTGTCGGCCTTGATGATGGGCGGATCGCCGATGCGCGCCGAACCGACATAGGTGCGATAGGCAAACGCAGCGCCAGTGCCGATAACCGCGAGCGTAAGCACGGCGGCAACCGTGAGCAAGCCGCCGCGGCGTTTCGGCCTCTCATCCGGCTCCTCTTCATAGCCGTCCTGATAGGCATAGGGATCGTCGGGATAGGCCGGCTCGCGCTGGAAGTCCTGCGTGCCGGACTCCAGCTGGCCATAGAGCGCATCGTCATAACGCGACGGATCGGTCTGCTCTTCCGCCTCGTCGTAGGCCGGCTCGCGATATTCCTGCTGATAGGCTGGCGCCTGCGGCGGATAAGCCGGTGGCTGCTGATAAGCGGCTGGTTGCTGATAGGCCGGCTGCTGCGCGGCGTAACGGTGCAGCGGATGCACCGCGCTCGGAGCGCTCGGATATTCTTCCTCCGGCTCTTCGTAGGGGATTTCGTGCGCAACCTCGCGCGGCAGCTCCGGCGGAATCTCCCGCCGGATCTCGCGTTGCGTTTCCCTTGGCGTTTCCCTTGGTGCCGCCTGCCCGGCCTGCCGCTGAATGTTGGCGCGCTGGATCCACTGCGGCGGGCCCGACGGCGCGGTCGGCTCGTCGTCTTCGGCCGGCGCCTGATATTGCGGTTGATACGGCGCACGCGGCGCGGCCGCGCGCGGAGGCGGCGGCGCCGGATTGGCACGGCCGGTGCTGCCGAAGGGATCGGTCTGGCCGATCAGGCGGGCGAGTTCGGCGAGCGGATCGCTTTCGCCTCCAGACCCATGCTGATCGCCACGACCATAGTCGTCGGCAGGAAAAGGTCTGTTCGGATATCGATCAGCCATCGTGATGATGCGTCCCCTTCGGGAAAGGTGCCCCCACCAAACTCTACGAACGATCCGGCCCCCACCGGACGGCCCTACAGGTCCCACATGGCGGCGTCGCTCGTCCCCGGCAGGGGCCAGACTACCGCATTTCGTTCGGAGCGTGGACGCCCAAAATGCCTAGCCCCGACGCCAAAACCAAGACGACGCCCTGAACCATTGCCAGTCGCGCCTTGGTAACTTCTGCATCATTATTGATAATGAAGCGTAAATAGGGCAAATCGCGCCCCCTGGTCCAAAGCGCGTGGAATTCACTGGCGAGATCATACAGATAAAAGGCGATTCGGTGCGGCTCATGCGCACCCGCCGCGCCCTCGATCATCCGGGGATAGAGCGCCAGCCGCTTCAGGAGGTCGAGTTCCGCAGGATCCGTCAGCCGCTCGACCGGGGCGGTTGCGAGGTAGGCCACCCGGGCGCCCGCCTCCTCGGGCAGGTCGTGCAGCACCTCCTCCCGCGCATTGCGGAAGATCGAATGGCCGCGGGCATGGCCGTACTGGACATAGAATACGGGGTTGTCGCGCGACTGCTCGATCACCTTGGCGAGGTCGAAATCCAGCACCGCGTCGTTCTTGCGGTACAGCATCATGAAGCGGACGGCATCGTTGCCGACTTCATCGACGACTTCACGCAGCGTGACGAAGTCGCCGGACCGCTTCGACATCTTCACCGGCTCGCCGTTCCGCAGCAGCTTCACAAGCTGCACGATCTTCACGTCGAGCGCGGCCCTGTCCGCAGTGACCGCCTTCACCGCCGCCTGCATGCGCTTGATATAGCCGCCGTGGTCGGCGCCCCAGACGTCGACGAGATCGCGAAAGCCGCGGTCGAACTTGTTCTTGTGATAGGCGATGTCGGAGGCGAAATAGGTGTAGCTGCCGTCGGACTTCAGCAGCGGACGATCGACGTCGTCGCCATAGGCCGTGGCGCGGAACAGCGTCTGCTCGCGGTCTTCCCAGTCCTCGACCGGCGCGCCCTTCGGCGGCGGCAGCCGGCCCTCATAGACGTCGCCCTTGTCGCGCAGGAAATCGATGGTCTCGGCAACCCGGTTGTTGCCACCCTCGATCAGCGAGCGTTCCGAGAAGAACACGTCGTGCTTGATGTTGAGCGCGGCGAGATCGCCCCTGATCTCGTCCATCATCATGGCGATGGCCTTGTGGCGCACGGTCGGCAGCCATTGAGGCTCGCTCATGGCGCGCAGCTTGTCGCCATGCTCGGCGGCAAGCGCCTGCCCGACCGGCTTCAGATAATCGCCGGGATAAAGCCCGTCCGGGATCGCGCCGATGTCCTCGCCGAGCGCCTCGCGATAACGCAAATAGGCCGAGCGCGCGAGCACGTCGACCTGGGCGCCGGCATCGTTGATGTAGTATTCGCGCGTGACGTCATGGCCGGCGAAATCCAGCAGGCTCGCCAGCGCATCGCCGAACACGGCGCCGCGGCAATGGCCGACATGCATCGGTCCGGTCGGATTGGCGGAGACGTATTCAACGTTGACCTTGCCGGTCGAAGTCGCCACGGCGCGGCCGAACGCCTCGCCCTCGCGCAGCACCGTGCGCAGGGCATCGGTCCAGGCCGATATCTTCAGCGTGAGATTGATGAAGCCGGGGCCGGCGATATCGACCTTCTCGATCAGCGGGTCGGCGCGCAGGCGCGTCGCGATCGCTTCCGCGAGGTCGCGCGGTTTTGTCTTCGCTTCCTTGGCGAGCACCATCGCGGCGTTCGTTGCCATGTCGCCATGGCTGGCATCGCGCGGCGGCTCGACCACCACGCGCGAAAAATCGATGCCGGCGGGCCAGTTGCCGTCAGTCGCGAGCGCGGCACAGATCGCGTGCACACGCGCGAGCACGTCGGCGAAAAGATGGAGCGATTTGGGGTTGTCGGCCATGGGCGCCGCCTATCGCAATTCCGGGGTCAAGTCAAAAAGCCTTTGATGCTCGGTCAGCGCAAAGCGGTCGGTCATCCCGGCGATGAAATTGCCGATCCGCCGGGCGCGCGCGGTTTCGCTTTCGTACGCCGCACCCTCGAGCCATTCGGCCGGCAGATCGGAGGGGTGTTGCTGGTAGCGCGTGAACAGGTCGAACACGATCTGCTCGGCCTCGCCCATCACACGCATTACCCGCTTGTGCCGGTACATATGCCGCTTCAGGAAAGCCTTGATGCCGGCTTCCGCCTCGGCGACGCCCGGCGAAAACACGATCATCTGTTCGCCATGAGACCTGACATCGTCCACCGATTGGGGCTGCGCGGCGGCGAGACGTTCGCGCGCTTCGGTGAAGACCGAGGCGATCAGATAGGAGATCAGCTCGCGCACGAGTTCGGCGCCGCGGCGGCCCTCATCGAGACCGGGATAGTGACGGTCGATCGCGGCGATCATGTCCGCGGTGAGCGGCATCACCTTGAGATCGTCGACGCCGAACAGGCCGGCGCGCAGGCCGTCGTCGATGTCGTGGGCGTCATAGGCGATGTCGTCGGCGACGGCGGCGACCTGCGCCTCCAGCGAGGCGCAGCTCCATAATTCCAGGTCGTAGGTTTTGACGAAGTCGGCGACGACGAAGGGAATGCCGCCGCTGTCGTGATATTTGCCGAGCGGCGCCCCCGCGCGATCGGTCAGCGGGCCGTTGTGCTTGACGATGCCTTCCAGCGATTCCCAGGTCAGGTTCAGCCCGTCGAACTCGGGATAGCGGTGCTCCAGCGAGGTGACGACGCGCAGCGACTGGGCGTTGTGGTCGAAGCCGCCATGGGCCTTCATGCAGGCATCCAGCGCCCGCTCGCCGGCGTGTCCAAACGGGGGATGGCCGAGGTCATGCGCCAGCGCCAGCGTCTCCGTCAGGTCCTCGTCCAGCCCGAGCTGCCGCGCCAGCGCGCGGGCGATCTGCGCGACCTCCAGCGAATGGGTCAGCCGGGTGCGGTAATGGTCGCCCTCGTGGAACACGAAAACCTGGGTCTTGTGCTTCAGGCGGCGGAAGGCGGTGGAATGGATCACCCGGTCGCAATCCCTTCGAAACGGGCTGCGGGTCTTGCTCGGCGGCTCCTGGAAGAGCCTGCCCCGGCTGCGGTCGGGGTCACAGGCATAAAGCGCTCGCGGGGCTGCCATTCCGACCGACACGGTGGTTTGATCCCTTCAAGTTGATTCCGCCCTCGGGGGCACTTAACTATGGGGGTGTCGCCATACCAAATGAAATGGGTATGACGGCCGAACGGAGAGACCAGCGCATGACCACAGCCGTCACCATCAGCGAGCGGGCCGCCCGCCGCATCGGCGAAATCCTCAAGGGCGAAGGCGGTGGCGCCATGCTGCGCATCTCGGTCGAGGGCGGCGGCTGCTCCGGCTTCCAGTACAAATTCGACGTCGACCACGCCAAGGCCGAGGACGACCTGGTGATCGAGCGCGATTCGGCGGTGGTGCTGGTCGATCCGGCCTCGGTACCGTTCCTGGCGGGATCCGAGGTCGATTTCGTCGACGACCTGATCGGCGCCTCTTTCCGTGTGCATAATCCCAATGCCACGGCGTCTTGCGGTTGCGGCACCAGCTTCTCGATCTAATCTCCCCCGATGCGTATCGCGACCTGGAACGTCAACTCGATCCGGCAGCGGCTCGAGCTGTTGCTCGCCTGGCTGAAGGAGACTTCGCCTGATGTCGTCTGCCTGCAGGAAATCAAATGCACGGACGACGCGTTTCCGCGGCTCGAGATCGAGGAGCTCGGCTACAACGTCGTCACCCACGGCCAGAAGACCTTCAATGGCGTGGCGCTGTTGTCGAAGCTGCCGTTCGACGAGACCAAGTCGGGGCTGGCCGGCAACGACGAGGATGCCCATGCCCGCTTCCTCGAAGGCGTGGTACCGCTGAAGAGCGGCGTGCTGCGCATTGCCTGCCTCTATCTGCCCAATGGCAACCCGGTCGACAGCGACAAATATCCCTACAAGCTCAACTGGATGTCGCGGCTTCTCGAGTATTCGAGAGAGCGCCTTAAAGCGGAAGAGCCGCTGATCCTCGCAGGTGACTTCAACGTCATCCCGGCGGCCGAGGACGTCTATAACCCGCCGGCCTGGGTCAATGACGCGCTGTTCCGCCCCGCCACCCGCGAAAGCTTTCAGGCGCTGCTGGGCCTGGGGTTGACGGACGCGCTGCGGGCGGTGACCGACGCGCCGGGGCAATACACCTTCTGGGACTACCAGGCCGGCGCCTGGCAGAAGAACTGGGGCCTGCGCATCGATCATCTCCTGATGTCGCCGCAGGCGAGCGACCGGCTGATCGACGTCGGCGTCGATTCCTATGTACGCGCCTGGGAAAAGCCGTCCGACCACGTGCCGGTCTGGGCGGACCTCGATCTCGAAGCGGCGTGAAAGTCCGCGACGCGACGCCGGCCGATGTGGCTGCCGCCTGCAGCGTATTGCGCGCATCAATTACCGAACTCTGCGTCGCCGATCATCACAACGATTCCGCAATCCTCGGGTGGTGGCTGGCCAACAAGACGCCTGACAACGTGGTGGCCTGGATCGCCGATCCCGGCGCGTCGCTTCTGCTCGCGGTGGAGGATGATGCGATTCTGGCAGTGGGGTCGGTCCGGAACGATGGCGAGATCACGATGAATTACGTTTCTCCGGCGGCGCGATTTCGCGGCGCCAGTTCAGCGCTGCTCAAGGCGCTGGAGACCCGGGCCAGGGAACGCGGCAATACAAACTGCAATCTGCTTTCGACCGAAACCGCGCATCGATTCTATCTGGCGCGCGGTTATGTCGTTGTCGGCACGACGCAGCGCAAGTTCGGCACCAGTTCGTCGTATCCGATGTCGAAGAAAATCTGATCAGCGCAAGCCTTGTCAGCACTGCCTTGTCAGCGCTGGCCCTGCAGCCAGTACTTCAGCATCTGCGCCGCCATCGCGCGGTCGTTCTCGCTGGCACGCGTGAGCGCCTGCGCGTAGCCCTCCTTGATCCAGGCTTCGTCAGAGGTGGCGCTGTCGCTGGCGAGCGCCATCCACATCAGGCCGCGCGCCTTCTGCGGCGGCAGGCGGTCGCCGTTGAACAGCATCTGGCCGAGCATGGCCTGCGCCTGGTGCTGCCCCTTCTGCGCCGCGAGACCAAGCCAGCGGGCACCGTAGGTGAAGTCGTTCGGCGTCGCATTGGTGGACTTCAAATACAGCCGGGCCAGATCGTACTGCGCATCCGCGCTGCCGAAATAGGACGCGGCATAGTACAGCATCTCGCGCGCGCGATCCGGATCGGACTTCACGTCGGTATTCGGAATGCCGCTGAGGTAATAGCGCGCCAGCGCCACGAAGGCGTTGGCCACGATCGCGGACTGCGGCGCCGACGGGCTGTCCTCGGCATGATCCTTGGCGATGCGGCTGAAGTAACTGAAGGCGCGCATGTCATCGCGGGCAACGCCGTCGCCGGCGGCGTACATCCGCCCGAGCTTCCACTGCGCGACGGGATGACCATCCTCGGCGGCATATTGCAGCGCTTTCAGCGAGTCCTGTTCCGGCGTCGCCGGTAACGGCTTCTTGCTGACAGTGGCAGGCGGTCCCGACAGCACGGGTATTGCGGTATCGCGCTGATTGACCGGTGCACCATCGAACGCAAACGCAGGAGCGGCGACCAGCGCCGTCCCGAACATCAACGCAGCAATGGTACGGTCAAATGTCCGCATAGCACTGTTTCTCGTGCGCGCCGCCCGGATGGGTCACGGCCCCATCCATCGCCGGCCCAACCTGTTGGGCGTATTTCCAGAGAGCCCCCGACGTGTGATTCGTCTCGCGCGGGCGCCACTTGGTTTTGCGTTCCGCAAGCTCTTTTTCAGTCAATTTTACGTTAAGTATGCCGTCGACGGCGTCGATCTCGATGATGTCGCCGTCCTGCAAGAGGCCGATCGGCCCGCCGATGGCCGCTTCCGGCCCGACATGGCCGATGCAGAAGCCGCGGGTGGCGCCGGAAAACCGGCCGTCGGTGATCAGCGCGATTTTACCGCTGGTGCCCTGCCCGGTCAGCGCCGCCGTGGTCTGGAGCATCTCGCGCATGCCGGGGCCGCCGCGCGGACCCTCATAGCGGATGACGATGACCTCGCCTTCCTTGTAGGTGCGCTTCTGGACCGCCTCGAAGGCGTCCTCCTCGCAATCGAAGCAACGGGCTGGCCCGGTAAACTTCAGATTGGACATGCCCGCGACTTTCACGATCGCCCCTTCTGGTGCGAGGTTACCCTTCAACCCGACTACACCGCCGGTAACGGTGATCGGCTTGTCGGCCGGCCGCACCACATCCTGGTGCGGATTCCATTTCACGCCTTTGAGGTTTTCTGCGATCGTGCGTCCGGTGACGGTCAGGCAGTCACCATGTAAATAGCCATGATCAAGCAGGGTCTTCATCAGCAACGGAATGCCGCCAGCTTCAAACATGTCTTTGGCGACATAGCGGCCACCCGGCTTCAAATCGGCGATATACGGTGTCTTTTTGAAGATTTCCGCCACGTCAAATAAGTCAAATTTGATTCCAACTTCATTCGCAATCGCGGGAAGATGCAGGCCGGCATTGGTCGATCCGCCGGAGGCGGCAACGACGGCAGCGGCGTTCTCCAGTGCCTTGCGCGTGACGATGTCGCGCGGCCGGATGTTGGCACGGACCAGATCCATCACCCGTTCGCCCGCAGTCATGCAGAAGGCATCGCGGATCTCGTAAGGCGCCGGCGCGCCGGCCGAGTATGGCAGCGCGAGCCCGATCGCCTCGGAGACGGTCGCCATGGTGTTGGCGGTGAATTGTGCGCCGCAAGCGCCGGCCGAGGGGCACGCCACCCGCTCGATCTCGTCGAGATCCTCATCCGACATCGCGCCGACGGAATGCTTGCCGACGGCCTCGAACATGTCCTGCACCGTGACCTGCTGGCCGCGGAAATTGCCGGGCAGGATCGAGCCGCCATAGATGAAGATCGACGGGATGTTGAGGCGGACCATCGCCATCATCATGCCCGGCAGCGACTTGTCGCAGCCCGCCAGCCCAACGAGGGCGTCATAGGCGTGGCCGCGAACGGTCAGCTCGACCGAATTGGCGATGCATTCCCGCGACGGCAGCGACGAGCGCATGCCGTCATGGCCCATGGCCATGCCGTCGGTGACGGTAATGGTGCAGAACTCGCGCGGCGTGCCGCCGTTGGCCGCGACGCCCTTCTTCACGGCCTGGGCCTGGCGCATCAGTGCGATGTTGCAGGGCGCGGCTTCATTCCAGCAGGAGGCAACGCCCACCAGAGGCTGGTGAATCTGCTGGGTGGTCAGGCCCATGGCGTACAGGTAGGAGCGATGGGGAGCCCGCGCGGGGCCCTCCGTCACATGACGGCTTGGAAGCCTGTTCTTGATGTTGGTCTTGGCGTCCATTTCTAACTCATTTCCCCAGCTATCTCGTCGTTGCATCCGAGAACCGCAATGTTCCCGCGCTCGCGAGTGCCGGGGCCTAAAATCCTTGGCGAAAGATCATTTCATAGAGGGGTGTGGCTAAAAAGCGGCGCAAGCAAGAGCTAGCCGCGGCGGACGCCAAATGTTCACAGGCTGTTGCGTCCACGCCACAATCGTTGCACTGCGGCAACCATTTTGACTGAGGCATTCCGTAAATGCTCAACCTCTCGTCGAGCAGAGCGCGCCGTACCCCTCCGTTCCAGACACACGACTGCGGCTCCCGCGGCGGATCGCGCCCGGGGTTTTGGATGGAGTTCTCCCTCCGAAACGCGGAGGGCGCAGGGAAGACCGGGTGCCGGTTGCACCCGCGGCCCCTTGTGCAAAGGTAGCAGGGGTAGCGCGCACACAAGGAAAACCACAGGTTCAACCGGAGCGACCCGGCCTTCCCTGCGCAACGGGTTTACGGCTTATACGTGATCTCCCCGGTGTCCGGCTTGATAGCCACCGTCCCCCCGGGCTCTTGAGCCCTAAGGGTTGATCCCAGCAACGGGAGATCAGGACCACACGATTTCGCCGTCCGCCGCGGCATCACTCGTCGTGTGATGCCAAGGCGTCCATCGCAACCCGCGCCAACGTTCGTGACGACGCGTACGCCCCTCCTGGAGGGCACGGGATGCGCGAAGGAAATCACAAATTTCTGAAAAACGGAAGAGAAATTTTTCCACCTCCAGGGCTGGATCAGCCGACCAAATTGAAAGGGTTCATGAAATGAGTTTTTCGGCGCGCGCGATTTCGAGCACGAAGAGGCTTGTATGCGGCGTCCGACGAAGAAAATTCGCGCGTGATTTGCCCGTCGGGTCAAAGCAGCCCTTCCGCAGCAAGGGTACGCCGGGCCCTCAGGGAGCCGCACGCTATCCCATCGTTGGGTTCAAACCGGCACGGTCAGCGCATCGTAGGTGAACAGCCAGTCATAGCGCTCGCGCACCCGCTCGGGCTGCCATTCGCGCGAGACATATTCGTCGGCGCCTTCGGCGTGGGCGAGCGCCGGATTGTGGAAGCGCCGGGCGTTTTCAGCGGACTTGACGACGATCGATGTCGTTCGTGCCAGCCGCGCCTGCTGGTAGCGCTGCAGCGCTTCCTCGGGCGGAAACGCATCGAGGCACCGCGCCAGCACCATGCCGTCCTCGATGGCCATGTTCGCGCCCTGGGCCAGGAACGGCAGCGTCGGATGCGCGGCATCGCCGATCACGCAGGCGCGTCCGGCGACAAAGCGATCGAGCGGCTCGCGGCCGAGCAGCGCCCATTTGTAGGGCACATCGAGGTTTTCGATGATGGCGTGGATCTCCTCGTTCCAGCCGGCAAAGGAGCCACTGCAGGCCTCGCGCGTGCCCTGCTCCGTCCAGGATTCCACCGACCAGCTCTCGCCTTCGAAGATGCCGACGAAATTCAGCAGCTCGCCGCGGCGGACCGGATAGGTGATCACGTGACCGCCGGGCCCGACCCAGTTGGTGCCGACGTCGCGCTGCATGCTCGACGGCAGACGCTCCATCGGTACGAGGCCGCGCCAGGCCGCCACGCCCGCGAAGAACGGTTTGGTATCGCCGCCGATCTGGCGGCGGATTTCGGAGTGCACGCCGTCGGCGCCGACCACGACATCGCCGCGATGCCGTTCGCCACTCGCGAGCTTGAGCGGATGCCGTCGCCGTCTTGCTCAAAGCCGACGCAGCGGCTGTTGAGATGCAGCCGGCCCGGCGCCCGCGCATTGAATGCGTCGACCAGCACGCGATGAAAATCGCCGCGATGGACCATCCAGTAGGGTGCACCATAGATCGCGCGCGAGGAGGCGCCGAGGTCGAACAGCTTCCAGGTCCGCCCCGTGCTGAACAGCCTGATCTGCTTGCCCGGGGGCTCGCTGGCAATGGCCTGCATCTCCGGCTCGAGGCCGAGCGCGATCAGGACACGGGTGCCGTTGGCGCTGAGCTGGACGCCGGCGCCAAGTTCGCGAAGCTCGCTGGCCTGCTCGAAAATCTCGACGTCGATCCCCCGCTGCAGCATCGACAATCCCGCCACCAGCCCGCCGATACCGGCGCCCGCGATCAGGACTTTTGGAGGCTTGGCATGCGCGTTCACTGAACTGTCCCGTCCCAATCAATCTTTCATCCCGGTGATGGACGCGCTGACCGCGCGCGGATCGCGCTGCGGCCAGCGGGAGCTATCGACCCGGGACAGGAAATCGCCGACGATGCGGTTGTACGCCTCCGGCTCTTCGAGGTTGATGGCATGGCCGCAATTTGGCATCACCGCGAGCGCGGCCGACGCAATGGTCTGCTTCAGGAGGATGCCAGGCAGCAGGCACGGCCAATCCTCGTCGCCATGGATCACAAGCGTCGGCACGCTGATGCGCTTCATCTCCTCGATGAGCGTATAGAGCGACGGCCGCTCCTTTTGCACGCCCTCCTGCGTGTTGGCCGATCCGGCCGCGGAATGCTCCGCCAGCATCGCCTTGAACTCGGCGTGTCCGCGCGGGTCCTTGTTCTGGTATTGCACGCGGGTCGGCCCGTAAGGCGTAGCGCTCGGCGAAGGCCGCCATGCCCTCGGTGCGCAGCGCCTTGGCGATGACATCGGCCTCGGCGCGGAACGTCGCGCGCTTGTCGGGTTCGGCGCCATAGCCGCAGCCGCCGATGCAGAGCGAGCGCGCGCGCTGCGGATGACGCAAGCCGAAATGCAGCGTGGCGAATCCGCCCATCGACAATCCCACGATATGCGCCTGCGTCTCACCGATATGATCGAGCACCGCGAGAATGTCGTCGGCGGCGCGGGCTTGCGAATAGGAGGAGACGTGCTCCGGGACGTCGGACGGCGGGAAGCCGCGCGCATTGAAGGCAATGGCGCGATAGCGCTTGCCGAAATGCCGCAGCTGCGGCTCGAAGCTGCGCAGATCACCGGCGAACTCATGCACGAAGATCACGGGCCGGCCGGCGCCCGTTTCCTCGAAATAGAGCCGCACCCCGTCGTCCGTCGTTGCGTAAGGCATCTGGCCCCCTGCCCTCAGCTCTTGCCCCGAAAATTGCCCGCGCGCGGCAGCACGATGATGAACTCGGTGAAACGGCCGGGCACTGTCTCGACGTTGATCGTTCCGCCATGCTGCTTCACGACGATGTCGTGGCTCATGGAGAGGCCGAGTCCAGTACCTTGTCCGGCCGGCTTGGTCGTGAAGAACGGGTTGAACATCTTGTCCTTCACCTCGGGCGGGATGCCCGTGCCATTGTCGCGGATACGGATTTCCACCCGGTCGGAAAGCCCCTTCGTTGCGGCCTGAAGCGTCGGCTCAAAGCCGTTGCCGGCCTCGCCCGCCCGCTTGGTCACCGCGTAAAATCCGTTGGAGATCATGTTGAGCAGCACGCGCGTAATCTCCTGCGGATAGAGTTCGATCGTGCCCGCGTCGGGGTCGAGATCGTGCTTCAGCGTGACCTGGAAGCCGGGGCGCTCGGCGCGTGCGCCGTGATAGGCGAGATTGAGACTTTCCTCCACGAGGGCGTTGACGTCGACGCTGCGCCGCTCGCCCGATCCCTCGCGCGAATGAAGCAGCATGTTCTTGACGATGGAATCGGCGCGCTTGCCGTGCTGCACGACCTTTTCGAGGTTGGCCTTCAGCATCTGCGTCAATTCGCCGACGTCGGCGCGTGTCTTCTCCTCGAGCGTGACCGACGCCAACGCCGCGTCGAGCTCGTCGATCAGCTCGGCGGAAAGCGCCGAGAAATTGTTGACGAAATTGAGCGGATTCTTGATCTCGTGCGCGATCCCGGCGGTGAGCTGCCCGAGCGAGGCGAGCTTCTCGGTCTGCACCAGCCGGTCCTGGGCCGTGCGGAGATCGTCGAGAGATTGCGACAGCTCGCGGGTACGTGCCTGCACCTGCTGGAACAGTTCGACATTCGAGATCGCGATCACCGCCTGGTCGGCGAAGGTCCGCAGCAATTCAACATGGTGGTCGGCAAACGAGCCCGGCTCGACGCGCGTGACACCGATCGCGCCAATGGGCTTTTGGTCCCTGAGAAGCGGCAGGTAGAGCGCACTTCGCCAGCCACGCATGCGGGCGATCTCCCGCATCCCGCGCGGCACGGACTCGTTTTCTACGTCGATCACCCGAAAGATTTCTCCCCTGCCGATTGCATCACCATACACGACCCTCGCCGACGGGACCGGAAAGCTAGCCTTGAGACGGGCATCGGCTGCCGAGCTGACAGGCGTAAATGACATCAAATGAAACATGTCATCGACCAGGCTATACACCGCCGTCGCAAGGCCGTTGAGCAGACGATTCGATTGATCTGCGATGGCCTGGAATACCGGTTGCACGTCGTCGGGCGAACTCGCGATCACCTTGAGGATGTCGGCGGTCGCTGTCTGCCGCTCCAGTGCCTCCTTGGTCTCGTTGAACAGCCGCGCATTCTCGATCGCGATCACGGCCTGGTTTGCGAAGTTCCGCAGAAGTTCGATTTGCTTGTCTCCGAACGGGCGGACCTCCTTGCGATAGATTGATATTGCTCCGATCGGCCTGTTGTCCCTTAGCATCGGCGCAATCACCAGCGTGCGCGCTCCTGCGACTTCAACCATCGCAATCACTGCAGGGTGCCGAGCAAAATAGAGCGGGCTCTGGCTCAGATCGTCGATCTTGCCGACTTGTCCTGTCCGCAAGAGTATGCCAATCGGTCCTTCTGGTTCCGGGCGATATTCCTTCGGCGCGGTGTCATCAAAGGCTGGCGGCGCGTTGTACAGCGCCACCCGCCGATAGATATCCCCCTCAAAAAGACCCATGATTCCGAATTCCGCGCCGCAAACGCGCGTGGCGTTCTCCAGCAACTTCTCGAACACCGGCTGCACATCGCCCGTCGACGACGAGATGACCTGGAGCACTTCGGAGGTCGCGGTCTGCTGCGCCAGCGCCTCGCTTAGTTCGCGGGAGAGCCTGGCTATTTCCGCCTCGGCTCCCTCGGAGGCGCCACGGCGCACGGGTTTAGCTGCGCTCTTATTGGCACTCTTTTTCTCCGCGCTTTTCTGCGCACGCTTGGGCACGCGACGGGTCTTGGGGGCGCTCTTCTTGCCGCGCCGCCTGTTGCTCGTTGAGTCCTCTTTTCGAGGATCGCGCGCCATTTTCGCTCCCTAGGCCGGCGCCAGTGTATCGGCCCTGCCGGGGAATCGAAAGTGGCGGAAGCGCGCTCGATTGGCTCAATCGACCTTGACGTTGGCGGCCTTGATCAACGGCCACCATTTGGCGATTTCGGCCTTCTGCCAATCACCCAGCGCCTCGGGCGTGGACTTGTCGGCGGGCGGCATCTGCAGGCCGAGGTTTTCAAGCTGCTTCCTCACCTGCGGGTCGGCCAATGCGTCAAGCGTAGCCTTGTTGAGCTTTTCGACGATCTCCCTCGGCGTGCCCTTCGGCACCCACAGGCCCGACCACAGCGTCATGTGGAAATTCGGCAGGCCCGCCTCGTCGACGGTCGGAATGTCCGGCGCCTGCTCGACGCGCTTGGAGTCGGTCACGGCATAGGCGCGGATGGTCCCTGCCCTGATCTGGTTGATGGAGTTCGAGGTCTGGTCGACGATGATGTCGATCTGGCCGGCGACGAGATCGTTCAGCGCCGGACCCGTGCCGCGATACGGCACATATTGCAGCTTGATGCCGGCGGCGCTCTCGAACGCCAGGCCCGCGATGTGGCTGCCGGAGCCCGCGCCCGCGGTGCCCGCGGTCGCCGGCTGCGGCCGCGACTTCAGCCATTCGATCAGTTCCGGCAGCGTCTTGGCGGCGACGGCGTTCTTGCTGACGATCACCATGGGGTTGCTCGGCAGCAGCACCACCGGTTCGAGATCGGCGACGAGATCGTAATTGAGCTTGTAGATCGCGCCATTCGCAACATGAGTACCAAGATGCCCGAAGCCGACCGTGTAGCCGTCGGGCGGCGAATGCACGACGCGGCCGACGCCTATTGATCCTCCCGCACCCGTCGTGTTCTCCACCAGGATGGCTTCGCCGAGCGAGAGTTTCATGCGCTCGCCGAGGATGCGCATCATCGCATCCGACGGGCCGCCGGCGGCGAACGGCACCACGACGGTGATGGGATGCGAGGGATAGGTTTCCGCCGAGGCGGGAGCCGTCAGCGCGACTATCGCGATCAGGGCGGCCAGGAAAGATCTTCGCATCATCGTCCTCCAGTCCGCTGTTGCCGCCCCATCCCTCATGGTGAGGAGCGCGTAGCGCGTCTCGAACCATGAGGCCACCGAACGGGCCTCATCCTTCGAGACGCGGCGAAGACGCCGCTCCTCAGGATGAGGACTTAGAGTTTCGCGTAGTCGATCGGCTTGAAACGATCGAGCGTACGCGTGACCGGCGGCAGCGGGTATTTAAGGCCCGTCGCGCAATTGAAAAGCATCACGCGATCGCTCTTGGCAACCCGACCTTCGGCGAGGCTTTGTTGATAGGCGGCGTAGGTCGCAGCGCCCTCGGGGCACAGCAGCAGGCCCTCCTGGCGCGCGACTTCGTTCAAGGCGGAGGAAATTTTCTCATCGGTCACCGCGATGGCAAATCCTTTGCTCTCGCGCACGGCACGGAGAATGAGGAAATCGCCGACCGCCTGCGGCACGCGGATGCCCGACGCAATGGTGTGCGCGTCTTCCCAGCGCGGCGCATGCTCGGTGCCTGCTTCAAATGCGCGCACCATCGGCGCGCAGCCGGCTGCCTGCACCGCAACCATGCGCGGGCGCTTGCTTCCGATGAAGCCGATGGCTTCGAGCTCGGCGAAGGCCTTCCACATCCCGATCAGCCCGGTGCCGCCGCCGGTCGGATAGAAGATCACGTCGGGCACGTCCCAGCCGAGCTGCTCGGCGAGTTCCAGTCCCATCGTCTTCTTGCCTTCGATGCGATACGGCTCCTTCAGCGTGGACGTATCGAACCAGCCGGCCTTGGCCTTGCCTTCGCCGACGATCTTGCCGCAGTCGTCAATGAGCCCGTTGACGCGATAGACGGTCGCGCCCTGCAGCTCGATCTCGCTGACATTCACTTCCGGCGTATCGGCCGGGCAGAAGATCGTGGTCCTGATGCCGCAGCTCGTGGCGTAAGCGGCCAGCGCAGCACCTGCATTGCCGTTGGTCGGCATCGCCATGTGCTTGATGCCGAGCGCCTTGCCCATCGACACCGCCATCACCAGACCGCGCGCCTTGAACGAGCCTGTCGGCAGCCGGCCCTCGTCTTTCACGATGATCTCGCCGCCGCCGAGCTTCTTCGCAAGCTTGGGCAGCCGGATCAACGGCGTCATCACCTCGCCGAGGCTGACGATATCGGCGCATTTGCGCACCGGCAGCATCTCGCGATAGCGCCACATGTCGGCGGGGCGCTGCGCCAGCGCATCCCTGGTCAGCGCCTTCTTCACGCCGGCGAGGTCGTAGCGCACCAGCAGCGGCTTGCCGGCCTTGGAGAGATTGTGGATCTGGTCGGCGGTGTAGTGATCGCCTTCCATCGCGCATTCGAGATGGGTCACGAACGTCGGACGTTCGGTGGTGAGGTTGTCGTTGTCTTTCACTGCTGGTTCTTCCTGTGCTGTCATTGCCGGCTTGACCCGGCAATCCACCGACTTTGAAAAATGCTTTCTCTGGATGGATGCGCGGGTCAAGCCCGCGCATGACGAGATGAAATTGTGGCAACCGGCATCAGATATTCAGCACCCGCCCATAGGCGTCGAGCACGGCTTCCTTCATCATCTCCGACAGGGTCGGATGCGGGAACACCGTGTGCATCAGCTCTTCTTCCGTCGTCTCCAGGTTCATGGCGACGACATAGCCCTGGATCAGCTCGGTCACCTCGGCGCCGATCATGTGCGCGCCGAGGAGCTGGCCGGTCTTCTTGTCGAAGACCACCTTGACCAGACCCTGGTCCTCGCCGAGCGCGATCGCCTTGCCGTTGCCGACAAAGGGGAAGCGGCCGACGCGGATTTCGCGGCCGCCTTCTTTCGCCTTGGCTTCCGTCAGGCCAACCGAAGCGACCTGCGGGTTGCAATAGGTGCAGCCGGGGATTAGGTTCTTGTCCATGGCGTGCGGATGCAGGCCCTTGATTGCCTCGACGCAGATCACGCCCTCATGCTCGGCCTTGTGCGCCAGCATCGGCGGACCTGAGACATCGCCGATGGCGTAGATGCCGGGCACATTGGTCTTGCATAGGCCGTCGATGACGATGATGCCGCGATCGGTTTTGACGCCGAGCTTTTCCAGGCCCAGATTCTCGATATTGCCGACCACGCCGACTGCGGAAATCACGCGCTCGAACTCGGTGGTTTGCTGGCTCTTGCCGTCGTCGATGGTCGCGACCACGCTGTCGGCTTTCTTCTCCAGTTTTGTCACTTTGGTCGAGGTGAGAATCTTGATGCCTTGCTTCTCGAAGCGCTTGCGCGCGAGGCCGGCGATTTCGGCGTCCTCGACCGGGAGGATCTGCGGCAGCACCTCGACCACGGTCACTTCCGAGCCCATGGTGTGGAAGAACGACGCGAACTCGATGCCGATCGCGCCGGAACCGACCACCAGCAGCGATTTCGGCATCTTCTCCGGCACCATCGCCTCGAAGTAGGTCCAGATCAGCTTCTTGTCGGGCTCGAGCCCCGGCAGCACGCGCGGCCGCGCGCCGGTCGCGATGATGATGTGTTTGGCCTGGTAGGCGCCCTCGCCCAGCGCTCCCTTCGGTCCCTCGACCGCTGATTTCTTCACGGTGACCTTGCCGGGCGCGTCGATGGTGGCCTCGCCCCAGATGACCTGCACCTTGTTCTTCTTCATCAGGAAGCCGACGCCGTCGTTGAGGCGTTTTGACACCCCGCGCGAGCGTTGCACCACGGCCTTGGCGTCATAGCCGACCTTTTCGGCCGAAAGCCCGTAATCCTTGGCATGCTGCATGTAGTGGTAGATTTCCGCCGAGCGCAGCAGCGCCTTGGTCGGGATACAGCCCCAGTTGAGACAGATGCCGCCGAGATAGGCCTTCTCCACGATCGCGGTCTTGAGGCCGAGCTGAGCCGCGCGGATCGCGGTGACATAGCCGCCGGGGCCGGAGCCGATGATGATGACGTCGAAGGATGTGTCGGCCATGGCGGCTCCCATTCAACTCAAGTCGCAGCGCCGCGGGCGCGGCGCCTGGAGATAATCATCCTGACCAGCCATTCAATCACAGCAATCAGGACCAGGATGGCGAGGCCCGCAAAGAAAAGCGGCTGGGAGATGCTGCGCGACAGCGCCTCGCCGGAGAAGAACGCGTCGTGCATGACCTCGCGTCCCAGCGGACTGACGATGACAACGACCGCGAGCAGCAGGGATATCCAGGGCCAGCGCATCATTCACCCTCGCCCCCTTAGCTGCCCGCCTTCACACCATCATCATCACGGGATTCTCGATCAGCTGCTTGAACGCGCCGATCAGCTCGGCGCCGAGCGCGCCGTCGATGGCGCGGTGATCGCAGGAGAGCGTCACGCTCATCATGTGCGCGATCTCGATCTTGCCGGCGCGGACCACCGGGCGCTCCTCGCTGGTGCCGACCGCGAGGATGGTCGCATGCGGCGGATTGATCACGGCGGTGAAGTGGTTGATGCCGTACATGCCGAGGTTGGAGACGGCCGTGGTGCCGCCCTGGTATTCCTCCGGCTTGAGTTTCCGCGCCCGCGCGCGGGCGGCAAAATCCTTCATCTCGTTGGAGATGGTCGAGAGCGTCTTGGTCTCGGCCTTGCGGATGATCGGCGTGATCAGGCCGCCCGGCATCGCCACGGCGACGCCGACGTCGGAATGCTTGTGCTTGACCATGCCGCCTTCGGTCCAGCTCACATTGCAGTTCGGGATCTTCTGCAGCGCGACGCCCATCGCCTTGATGACGAAGTCGTTGACCGAGATCTTGTAGAGCGGCTTCTTTTCCTTGTCCTTGGGCGCGGCGGCATTGATCTCCTCGCGCGCGGCGAGGAGCTTGCCGATGTCGCAGTCGATGGTGAGATAGAAATGCGGGACGTTCTGGATCGATGCGGTGAGGCGCTGCGCGATCGTGCGCCGCATGCCGTCATGCGGGATGATCTCATAGCTTCCCGGCTCGAACAGCGCGAGGATCTGCTTGTCCGACATGGAAGGCGCAATGGCGGGACCAGCGGCAGGCGCGGCCGCCGGAGCCTTCAGGCCCTTGCCGGATCTCGCCTCCTCGACGTCGCGGGCGATGACGCGGCCGTGGGGGCCGGTGCCGTTGATGCGGCCGAGCTCGATGTTGGCTTCTTTGGCCAGACGGCGTGCCAGCGGCGAGGAGAAGATGCGGCCTTGGCCGTTGGCTTGCGGCGCAGGTGACGCCGCCTGAGGCGCGGGCACCGCGGCAGGCTTTGGCGCCGGTGTCGGAGCAGCCGCAGCCGGTTGCGGCGCAGGCGCTTCCGCCTTTGCCGGTGCAGGCGCTGGCGCCGCAGCGGGCTTTGCGCCACCAGTCGAAGCGCCGGCGGCTTTCACGTCCTCGCCGTCGCCGGCGAGCACCGCAATCACGTCATTGACCGGCACGTCCTGCGTGCCCTCGGGCACCACGATCTTCGCGATCGTGCCCTCGTCGACCGCCTCGACCTCCATGGTCGCCTTGTCGGTCTCGATTTCCGCGATCACGTCGCCGGACTTGACCTTGTCGCCTTCCTTCTTGAGCCATTTGGCAAGGTTGCCCTTTTCCATGGTGGGCGACAGCGCGGGCATCAGGATGTTGATCGGCATTGTCAGTGACCTTGTTGCGAGCGCGGCTTGGTGTTGCCAATGTCGGTCGGCCGCTCGATTTCGGCTTCGAACATCTCGACGATGCTGGCCAGCGCGTCTTCCTCGGTGATTTCGCTCTCGCGCGCATAGGCGCGCGCGGCGTGGCGGGCGATGTCGACGAGCAGCAGGCCCCACATTTCCGGCTCCTCGAAGGCGCGCTGGAACGCGATCGACAATCCGCCATCGACGACGAACGCGCGCAACACCTCGACGGCGTCGTCGCGGCCCATGACGTCAGGCGGCAGCGGCTGCTCCTTGGGACCGGCCATGATTCACCGATAGGAAACGGCCTTGGCGGCTTCCACCACCTCGGCCACGGAGGGCAATGCGAGCTTTTCGAGGTTCGCGGCATAGGGCATCGGCACGTCCTTGCCGGAAACGCGCGCCACCGGCGCGTCGAGGTAATCGAAGGCGTGTTCCATGATGCGCGCGGCGACCTCCGCACCGACGCCCGACTGTTGCCAGCCCTCCTCCACGCAGACCGCGCGGCCGGTCTTCTTCACGGACGCGACAATGGTCTCGGTGTCCATCGGACGCAGCGTGCGGAGATCAATCACCTCGGCCTCGATGCCTTCCTTGGCGAGTTCGTCGGCGGCCTTCAGCGCATAGGTCATGCCGTTCGACCAGGAGATGATGGTGACGTGCCGGCCCTTGCGCACCACGCGCGCTTTACCGATCGGGATCACATAATCCGGCAGCTTCGGCACCTCGCCGGAATGGCCGTACAGCACTTCGTTTTCGAGGAAGATCACCGGATTGGGATCTCGGATCGCGGCTTTCAACAGTCCCTTGTAATCGGCGGCCGAGAACGGCGCGATCACCTTCAGGCCCGGGATTTGCGAGTACCAGGCCGAATAGTCCTGGCTGTGCTGGGCGGCGACGCGGGCGGCCGCGCCATTTGGTCCACGGAACACGATCGAGCAGCCCATCTGGCCGCCGGACATATAGAGCGTCTTGGCCGCGGAGTTGATGATCTGGTCGATCGCCTGCATGGCGAAGTTGAAGGTCATGAACTCGACGATCGGCTTCAAACCGGCCATCGCCGCGCCAACGCCGACGCCGGCAAAACCATGCTCGGTGATCGGCGTGTCGATCACGCGCCGGGCGCCGAACTCCTGCAGCAGTCCTTGGCTGACCTTGTAGGCGCCCTGATATTCCGCGACCTCTTCGCCCATGAGGAAGACGTCGGGATCGCGGCGCATCTCCTCGGCCATGGCGTCGCGCAAGGCGTCGCGGATGGTCTGGGTGATCATCTCGGTGCCCTCAGGCACTTCCGGATCGGGCTCGGCGACGCTGTGCGGCGCGGCCGGCGCTTTCTTCTCGCCACCTTCCAGGACCGGCTCGGCCTTGGCCTGCGCAGGCGGTGCTGCCTCGGCGGGCTTCTCCTGCCTGGCCGGTGCGGGCGCCTTGGCGAGGTCGGCCGCGCTCTCGCCGTCGGCGAGAATGGTCGCGATCGGCGTGTTGACGGCGACGTCGGCGGTGCCTTCCGGGATCAGGATCTTGCCGAGCTTGCCCTCATCGGTCGCCTCGACCTCCATCGTCGCCTTGTCGGTCTCGATCTCGGCGATGACGTCACCGGACTTGATGGTGTCGCCTTCTTTTTTCAGCCATTTGGCGAGGTTGCCCTTTTCCATCGTGGGCGACAGCGCAGGCATCAGCACTTGAATGGGCATGGTAACTCCGGATGTAGCTCGCGCCTGCGTCAGCGGTAGATGTCGGTGTAAAGCTCCGATGCCTCGGGCTCGGGATCGTGCTGGGCGAAATCCGCCGCCGCATTGACGATCTCGCGCACCCCTGCATCGATATCCTTCAATTCCTGCTCGCTGACCTTCGCGGCCAACAGCCGGTTGCGGACCTGCTCGATCGGGTCCTGGTCGTGGCGAACTTTCTCGACCTCTTCACGGGTTCGGTACTTGGCGGGGTCCGACATCGAGTGGCCGCGATAGCGATAGGTCTGCATTTCCAGGATATAGGGTCCCTTGCCGGCGCGGCACCAGGCAATCGCATTGTCGCCGGCGGCCTTCACGGCGCGCACGTCCATGCCGTCGACCTGCTCGCCCGGGATGTTGAAGGAAACGCCGCGCTTGGAGAAATCGGTCTGCGCCGAGGATCGCGTCACCGAGGTGCCCATGGCATAGCGGTTGTTCTCGATGACATAGACCACCGGCAGCTTCCACAGCTCGGCCATGTTGAAGCTTTCATAGACCTGGCCCTGGTTCGACGCGCCATCGCCGAAATAGGCGACGCTCACGGAATCGTTGCCGCGATAGCGATTGGCGAAGGCCAGCCCAGTGCCGAGCGAGACCTGCGCGCCGACGATGCCGTGGCCGCCGTAGAAATTCTCGGCCTTGCTGAACATGTGCATCGAGCCACCCTTGCCCCTGGAATAGCCACCGCGGCGGCCGGTCAGCTCGGCCATCACGCCCTTGGCTTCCATGCCGGTCGCGAGCATGTGACCATGGTCCCGGTACCCGGTTATGACCTGGTCGCCCTTCTTCAGGGCCATCTGCATGCCGACCACGACGGCTTCCTGGCCGATATAGAGGTGGCAGAAGCCGCCGATCGCACCCATGCCGTAGAGCTGGCCGGCCTTTTCCTCGAAGCGCCGGATCAAGAGCATGTCGCGCAGCGCCTTGAGTTCCTGCTCCCTGGTGAATTCCGGCGGCGAGCCGCCATCCTTGCCGTGCTCTTTTCCTTGCTCCTTGTCCTGCCCCTTTTCCTTGGTGTCAGTTTTCTTGGGTGAGGTGGCCATGGCAATTCCGGCTACTGGAGGGAACGGATAAGCCCTCTCTAGCCCAACTCAAACGGCCGTTAAAGGATTGCGTTGCTGGCTGAAAGAATTGCTATGCCGCAGTGCAACGCGACATGAAACTTTCGCGATTGAATCGTTCAGTTTTTGGAATCGGACTGCGCGGTGGGCCCGATCATCCGCACCAGATCATGCGGATTGGCATAGTCGAGCTGGAAGCGTGCACGCTCATCGAGCATGTCAGGGTCGACACGGTCGGAGCGGAGCAGTGACACCCGCTGCTCACCCTCCGCACGCTCGCGCTTCAGCCGCGCAAGCTCGGATGTCAGCGCAATGATCTCCTGGTCCAATTCCAGCCGGGCGTTCAGGCCATATTTGCCGGTGTAGGCGTTGACGCCGAAATAGCCGATCATGGCGGCCGCCATCGTGTAGAGGGCGAGCCCGGTCAGGAAGGATTTCAGGCGCGAGCGGGAGACCATGGCCGAGCATGCGACGGCTCGGTTAATGGAGTGCTAACTCCAGGCAGCGACCGCCCCTCGGGCTACAGCAGCGCCGCTGCTGGCCCCTCCGGGCAATTTGCCAATCAAAAGAAATTCATCTGCCACGTCAGCGCAGCGCATGGGGCACGCTTGCGTTGCGTTGCACCGATTGAGAAAATAGCGGGACGACTGAATTTTTCGGCAAGTAACCGCCCTCGCGGCACGTCTGCACGGCTTTCACAAGGCTGCGGCAGAGAGGGCGGCTGAGTACAAGGGATCTTGGCAATGACGACTTCGATCACCGTCGCCCAGGCGCTCAGCTTCGAACAGGACCCCTCGCAGATTCCGCCGAACACGGTCTTCGACATCGTCGACACCGCGGCAAATATCGACACGCTGACCGCGTCGGACATTTCGAACCTGTCGTCGCTGCTCAGCGTCACTTCGATGACTGCGACCGACGCCCCCGTCACGTACACGCCCGGCGGGCCGGAGCAGGCTGCGCTCGCGAGCACGGGCATCACCATCACCGCCTATGTCAGTGCGTCCGAGGCGATTGCGCTCGACGTGCAATACAATATGAGCGGATCCCCGCTCCTGGTGCCGCCGGACGAAAGCGTGATCGTGGTCGACACCGCGGCCAATCTCCAGGCCCTGACCCCAAATCAGCTGTCTGATCTCGGCACAGCCGTCGATACCGCGGGTCCGGGCGGTCACAGCACCGGCAACAGCGCGGTCATCCAGATCGCGGCAACGGATACACCGGCCGTCTACACGCCCAATCAGGTTGTCGCGCTAAACGAGGCTGGAATTACGGTGGTCGCGCCACCCAATGATCCCGCCCAAAACGACGGCACCACGGTCATCACCGGCCGTGGCACGACGTTCGACATCACCTGGGATTCCTCGGTGGCTTCGGCGCCGCCTGAGTTCAAGACGGACGTCCAGGAAGTATTCCAGATCTTCGCGGACACCTATTCCTCGCCGGCAACGCTCTATTACCACGTCGGATATGGCGAGGTTGGCGGCAACGCGGTGGGGCCCGGATTCCTCGGCAAAAGCCTGTACTTCACCTCACCGAAGGAATCCTATTCGTCGCTTGTATCGCACCTCACCGCGGACGCGACATCGCCGGCGCAGCTCGCGGCACTTTCCACTTTGCCCACGACCGATCCGGTCAACGGGACAATTTTTCTTTCTCAGGCCCAGGCCCAGACCCTTGGCTTTGCCAATGCCGGGACCAGCTCTGCCGCCAATCCTGACGGCTTTATCGGCCTTTCCTCCGACACCGCCTGGAATTACAGCGCCGACCCCAACCAGACGCCGGTCGCGGGCGAGTGGGATTTCATCGGCTCCGTCGAGCATGAGCTTACCGAGATTCTGGGCCGGGGTTCGTTCATCGGCAATTCCAGCGACGAATTGTTCACCGACCAATATTCGCTGATGGATCTCTATCGCTTCAGCGGTGCGGATGACCGCGCGCTAAGGCCGCACGACGATCCGTCCTATTTCTCGATCGACAATGGCGTGACCAATCTCGGCGATTTCAACAACTACAAGACCGGCGACAATGGCGATCTCGGCGATTGGTCGGGAACGACCGTCAACGGCACCGTCGAGCACACGCCGGACTCCTTCAATGACGAAAGCAATTCCGACGTCATCAATCCGTTCACGGCGACCGACGCGACCTTGATGAATGTGCTGGGTTACAATTTCACCAGCGCGCCTGCCTCGCCGATCCCGCTGGCTTCGACCGACATCACGCTCAGCGCCGGGCAACTCCTGATGGATCTCACCCTCGATGAGATCAATCCGGGCAGCGTCGATCCGCCGCCAGGAGATTCCTATGTCGTCGTCGACACCGCCTTCGACATCGAATTGCTGACCGCTTCCGAGATCACACAGGCGCTGTCGATCGGCGTCAGCGAATTCATCGTCGACGGCGCGATCGCCTTCCTGCAGGGCAACGACCCCGCGAACGATCAAATCACAGCACTGGGCAACACGCCCTTCATCGCCGTCCTCACCGCGGCGGAAGCCATCGCGGCGGAAGCAGCAGCGGCCGGAGCCAACCCGCCGTCCATCCCGGCGGTCGAAACCATCATTGTCGCCGATACGGCGGCGAATATCGAGGCGCTCAGCCCGGCCGAGATCGTCGCGCTCGCAAGCATCGGTGCCAGCCAGATCGACGTGTCTGATCTCCGCGGAACAGGCCCGTTGATTGTTCAGAACGGCGACACCTATTTGATCCATGGCGCGGTGACGGCCGACGAGACGATCCGTTTTGACGCCTCCGGCGGTACGCTGGAATTTGACGATACGCCGGACATGCAAGGGACGATCGCCGGCTTCGAGCATGGCGACCAGCTCGTTCTCTCCGACGTCGCGCACGACAAGCACGGCAGCGTCAATCTGCTGGCGGGCAATGTGCTCGAAGTGACCGAGAACGGCGTGAGCTATGATCTCCAGCTCAATCCGAAACAGGATTTCGCCGGCGAGTTCTTCCATCTCCATGCCGATCCCGACGGCGGCACCGACATCGTCGAGAACAGGACGCCGTGCTACTGCCGCGGCACGCTGATCCAGACACAGCGCGGGCGGAAGCGGGTCGAGAATCTCGGGATCGGCGACCACGTGATGACCAGATCCGGCGTGACGCGGCCGATCAAATGGATCGGCCGGCGCAGCTTCGGTGGACGCTTCGTGGTTGGCCGCAAGGATATCCTGCCGATCTGTATCAAGGCCGGCGCGCACGAAGACAACGTGCCGCGGCGCGATCTCTGGATTTCACCGCATCACGCGATGTATTTCAGGGCCGGCATCGCGACCGATCATGGCGGCGTGCTGATCGAGGCCAAGGACCTGGTCAACGGCCATTCGATTCTGCAGGCCGAAAGCGTCGAGGTGGTCGAATATTTTCACATCGAACTCGACACGCATGACGTGATCGTCGCTGAGGGCGCCCTGTCGGAATCCTTTCTCGATGACGACAGCCGCGCCATGTTCCACAACGCGCATGAATTCCGTGCGCTCTATCCGGATGCGGCGGCCGTCGCTGCACACTATTGCGCGCCGCGGCTCGACGCCGGCTATGAGGTCGACGCCGTGCGTCAATGTATCGAGCGGCGTGCGGGCCTGTCGCGCCCGGCCGACGCGCAACACGCCGCGCCGCTGCGCGGCTATGTCGACGCGATCGGCGCGCATACGATCGAGGGCTGGGCACAGAACTGCGACGCACCGGAAGCGCCGGTCTGCCTCGACATCTTCGTCGGCGGACGCTTTCTCGGCGAGGTGCTGGCGAACCGCTTTCGCGAGGACCTGGCCGCGGCCGGGCTCGGCAGCGGCCGTCACGCCTTCAGTGTTCGAATTGCCGGCCGGCCAAGCGATCGGCACCGCGGCGGTCGAAGTGCGCCGATCGCTGGACGGCCGACGGCTCGACCTCAGAGATTCTGCTTCGCCACAAAGGCGGCGAAGGCAGTAAGATACTGCTCCAGCACCTTCTGCAGGGATTCCTTGACCAGCTCGCCCTTCTCGTTGAAGGCGTCGCCGACGCCGTTCAGATAGGTCTCGGGCTGGCCCATGATCGTTCCGCAAATACCCGGCAGGATGTTCTGCAGGCTCTTGGCCGCATTGACGCCACCGAGCGGGCCCGGTGAGTTGGAGATGATGCCGGTCGGCTTCTCCAGGAACGAGCTCTTGCCATAGGGGCGCGAGCCGACATCGATGGCGTTCTTCAAAACGCCCGGAATCGCGCGATTATATTCAGGCGTGACAAACAGCACGCCGTGCGACTTCTGCAGCTTCTCGCGGAAGGCCAGTCCAGTCGGCCGGCGGATTGCGCCTCCGAGGTCCTGGTTGAAGAAGGAAATGCCGTGCAGCGTGGTCACGTCGAGCTTGAGCGAGGGCGGCGCCAGCTTGGCCAGCGCATTGGCGATCTTGAGCGAAAAGCTCTCCTTGCGCAGGCTGCCGACGATGGTGACGATGTGATGCGTGGCCATGGGATGTCCTTCAACAAAAAGCGGAAAACGAGGTCCCTCAGTAAGACCGGATCGCGAACACATGCAAGTGCATGCATCGCGCGATTTTGGAAACACAGTGTTTCTCGGAAATTGGCCCAAACAAAACGGGCCGCCCTTCCCGGCGGCCCGTTGCCATTTGGCAGATCAGATCGTCGGATTCCAGGCCGACGGGATCAAGCGGTATTTGTTGCCGTCCTTCTCGACATGGCCGATCGAGGGGAAGGTGAAGTGGAAGCCGACCACCGTCGCCTTCTCGGCCGCTGCCATGTCGTAGAATTTGTGCCGGGTCTGCTGCGCCAGGTCGCCGTCGACGTCGAACACCACATGCCAGTCGGGGTTGCGCAGGAACAGCTCGGGAATGTTGGTGACGTCGGACTGGATCAGGATTTTTGAATTGCCCGAGGCCACCGCAAACGACGTATGCCCCGGCGTGTGTCCGGGCGTCGCGATCGAGGTGATGCCGGGTGCTACTTCCTTGCCCCAGTCGTACTTCGTCACCTTGGACTCGATGCCGGCGTAGATCTTCTTCACATTGGCGAAGTAGTTCTTCATCATCTCGTTGGACTGGGCCTTGGCGGCGTTCTCGTCGCTCATCCAGAACTCCCAATCCTTGGCCGGCACCATGATCTCGGCGTTCGGGAACGCCATCGATCCGTCGGCGGCGCGGATGCCGTTGGTGTGATCGGGATGCAGATGCGACATCAGCACGATGTCGATGCTCTTGGGATCGACGCCGGCGGCGGCGAGATTGGCGAGCGTGCGGCCGACCGCGCCCTTGCTCGACTCGAAGGTGGAGACGCCGTTGCCGCAATCGATCAGGATCAGCTTCGATCCGGTATTGATGAGCTGCGGGTTGAACGGCACCGTCACCATGCCCTTCGGCATGTAGGCGGCGTCGGCGGCAGCGAGCGCCTCTTCCTTCGTCGCATTGACGACGAACTTGTCTGGCATCGGGAACGAGCGCGCCCCGTCATTGATCGAGGTGCATTCGTAATCGCCGACCTTGTAGCGATAGAAGCCCGGCGCCTGGGCACCGGCGGGCGTGACGGCGGCCTGCGCGGCCGGAATGCCGAGCGGCGATAACGCAGTGGCGGCGCCAGCCAAGGCTGCGCCCGCCAGAAGCTGGCGACGATTTAGATCAGTCATCGATGTTTCTCCCTGGGGTCTGACCATCAGCGGTTTTCCCGCTCTTGTTGAGGCCGCGAATTTTCTCCCGTTATCGGGAGAAGGCAAGCCTCCTTTGGTCGTTAGACCCCGGGGAGAGGTGCTTCATCCACCCTTGTTCGGGTTGATCAGGAATTTCTCGCCGGTCGCGCGCTTGGCGTAGACGGCGAGATTGGCCGGGTCCAGGGTTTCCTGCAGCGACACCACCCTGGTGTAGTGGCTGGCGAAGGTGGTCTTGAGCTCGCCGACCACGCGCTCCCTGAGCTTCTGGCCCTCGACCGGGCCGACCTTCATCAGGAACGGAAACAGCAGCCAGCCGCCGACGCCCCAGGCCAT
Organism: uncultured Alphaproteobacteria bacterium; assembly: GCA_963802585.1. Taxonomy (GTDB): domain Bacteria; phylum Pseudomonadota; class Alphaproteobacteria; order Rhizobiales; family Xanthobacteraceae; genus Bradyrhizobium. Next base: position 181,776 of record CAWDJS010000014.1, read on the forward strand.
GCCGAAGGCCCGGTTGAGCTCGACCGGGCCGGTGTCGAGGCCGCCGTAGATGTAGACCTGCTTGTGCACGTTCGAGCCGTAGCGGCTGTAGGCCTTGGCGGTCTTGTTGATCGCGACCTCCATGGCGGTGAGGATCTGGCCGGCGAGCTTGCCGCCGCCGATAGCATCGAAGGCGATGGTGGCGCCGGTCTCGACCAGCGCGCCGGTCAGATCGTCCATGAAATCAGGTGCGGAGGAGTCGACGATGTGTTTGGCGCCGATCTTGTGGAGGAGATCGGCCTGCTCCTTGCTGCGCACGATGTTGACGAGGCCGATGCCGTCCTTGAGGCAGATCTTGTTCAGCATCTGCCCGAGATTGGAGGCGGCCGCGGTGTGCACCAGCGCCTTGTGGCCCTCGCGCCGCATGGTCTCGGTCATGCCGAGCGCGGTCAGCGGATTGACGAACCAGGACGCGCCGTCGGCCGCCGTCGTGCCTGCCGGCAGCGGCATACACTCGTTGACCCGCAGCGTCCGATACTGCGCGTACATGGCACCGCCGATCATCGAGACGGTCTTGCCCATCAGCGCCTTGGCCGCATCCGACGATCCCGTCTTGATCACGACGCCGGCGCCTTCATTGCCGACCGGCATGGATTCATCGAGCCGCGCCGCCATCGATTTCATCGCGGCTTCCGGCACCTTTGCGGTGATGACGGGAGATTCCTTGGTACCCGAAAGCTTCGCGGTCGAGAGATCGGCCGCGCCGGTCAGCAGCCCGAGATCGCTGGGGTTGATCGGCGTGGCCTCGACCCGCACCACCACTTCGTCGGGCCCAGGCTCGGGCGTCGGCACGCTCAGCAGCGAAATCTCGAGCTCACCGCTCTTCTTGATCAGCGAACGCAGTTGCAGGCCGCTCTTGGCGTCACTCATGGTACTCTCCTCCCGATTTAGCTTTTTTCGCAGGCTTTATCTTATTCTCAGGCCAACGCCTTCAACGCGCCCCTGCCCGCATATTTCGCCTGTTTGCCCAGTTGCTGCTCGATGCGCAGCAATTGATTGTATTTGGCGGTGCGGTCGGAACGCGCCAGCGACCCGGTTTTGATCTGGCCGCAATTGGTGGCGACCGCAAGGTCGGCGATGGTGGAATCCTCGGTTTCGCCGGAGCGGTGCGACATCACGGCGGTGTAGCCGGCCTTGTAGGCCATCTCGACCGCGGCCAGCGTCTCGGTCAGCGTGCCGATCTGGTTGACCTTGATCAGGATGGAATTGGCGCGGCCGTTCTTGATGCCGTCGGCGAGCCGCGTCACGTTGGTGACGAAGAGGTCGTCGCCGACCAGCTGGCATTTGTTGCCGATGAGATCGGTCAATTCCTTCCAGCCCTCCATGTCGTCTTCCGACATGCCGTCCTCGATCGACACGATCGGATAGCGAGCGGCGAGATCGGCGAGGTACTTCGCCTGCTCGGAGCCGGAGCGGGTCTTGTTCTCGCCGCCATAGACATAATTGCCGTCCTTGAAGAACTCGGTGGCGGCGCAGTCGAGCCCGAGCATGACGTCGCCGCCCGCCTTGTAGCCGGCCTTGCCGATCGCGGCCATGACGAAGTCGAGCGCGGCGTCCGCCGACGGCAGGTTCGGCGCAAAGCCGCCCTCGTCGCCGACATTGGTGTTGTGGCCGGCCTTCTTCAGTTCGCCGCGCAGGGTGTGGAAGATTTCCGAGCCGCAGCGCAGCGCCTCGGCGAAGGTCGCAGCCCCCACCGGCAGGATCATGAACTCCTGGAAGTCGATCGGGTTGTCGGCATGCACGCCGCCATTGACGATGTTCATCATCGGCACCGGCAGGGTCCTGGCCGAGGTGCCGCCGACATAGCGGTAGAGCGGCATGTCGAAGGAGTTGGCCGCAGCCTTGGCGCAGGCCAGCGACACGCCGAGAATGGCGTTGGCCCCCAGCCTGCTCTTGTTCGCGGTGCCGTCGAGATCGATCATGGTCTGGTCGATCTGCACCTGGTCCTCGACCGGCCGGTCGGCCAGCGCCTCGAAGATTTCGCCGTTCACGGCCTCGACCGCCTTGCGCACGCCCTTGCCGAGATAGCGGGACTTGTCGCCGTCGCGGAGCTCGACGGCCTCATGCGCGCCGGTGGATGCCCCCGACGGCACCGCCGCGCGGCCGATCGACCCATCCTCCAGCACCACGTCGACTTCCACGGTGGGGTTGCCGCGGCTGTCCAGGATTTCGCGGCCGATGATGTCGACGATGGCGGTCATGAGTGCCTCTCTGGGATTTTTGAGGATCGGGCGATTGGCGCCGCTTCTACCGCAACGCAAGACCGCGGAAAAGGTCGCGTGACGGCGCTGATGACATTGGCTATGAGGGCGGGGCGCATGATCCGCCAAAGTGTAAGCGGTTTGGCGACAAGATCATGCGCCAATTTTGATTTTGGAGCGCGACCGGACGCAAAACCGGTATCCACTTTTGCTGGTCGCGCTCCTGGAGAAGATGATGGCCAAGAAGCCCAATAAACCGGCAAAGTCGGGTGAGCTACAGCTTGGGCGCGCGGTGGAATGGCCGGCGACGCCCGAGGAAGCGCAAATCGACCGCGTTCCCAATCCGCAAGAGGATACGGACTACATGGTGCGGTTTGCCGTGCCGGAGTTCACCTCGATCTGCCCGGTCACGGGACAGCCGGATTTCGCGCATCTCGTGATCGACTATGCGCCCGGCCAATGGCTCTTGGAGTCGAAATCGCTGAAACTCTATGTCGCGAGCTTCCGCAATCACGGCGCCTTCCACGAGGACTGCACGGTCATGATCGGCAAGCGGATCGCGGGCGAGATCAAGCCGAAATGGCTTCGCATCGGCGGCTACTGGTATCCGCGCGGCGGCATTCCGATCGACGTGTTCTGGCAGACCGGCCGCCTGCCGAAGGGGCTCTGGGTTCCGGACCAGGGTGTGGCGCCCTATCGCGGCCGGGGTTAGGGGCTGCCGTTCGCCTCTGCTAGAGTCTCCCGAGAGAATCGCGTCGGAAAAAATCCTTGCCAAGCGCCGCCGGCCCTCACGCCGCCCAGAACCCGAAGCTGCAAAAGAAACTCATGAGGCAGGCGGAGGCGCTGCTGGCTGCGTTCGCCGCCTATCGTGAGGGCCGGCATGCGGACGTTCAGTCGCTTTGCCGGCGTGTGCTTCAGGATTTACCCAATTCCTTTGACGCCACGCATCTGTTGGGCGTGTCGATCCTCGATTGCGGGCGGTTCGAGGACGCGAAGCGGATCCTGGAGCGCGCGGTTGCTTTCAACCAGGGCTCGGCGGATGCGCATTCCAATCTCGGTTTTGCGCTGTTCAAGCTCCAGCGCCATGACGAAGCCCGCGCCTGCTATGAAAGGGCGCTGGCGCTGAAGCCGGATTTTCCGCTGGCCCTGAGAAATCTGGGCAATGCCTTGTTGGGTCTGAAACTGGCGGAACCGGCGATCGCCGCCTTCACCCGCGCGATCGAACTGAGGGGCGATGACGCCGACGCCTATTGCAACCGTGGCGTCGCGGAAATGATGCTTGGGCGATACGAAGCCGGCGCCATCAGCGCAGAGAAGGCGCTCGCGCTGCAGCCGCGACACTTCGAAGCCTTGGTCGGCAAGGGGCTCGCGCACCTCGAGCTCCGGCACTTCGAGGTGGCGGAAGCCGTGTTCAATGCCGCGCTCGCGATGAAGCCGGACATGGCGGAACTCCTGGCTCACCGCGGGCGGCTGCATTTGCAATTGGGACGGAGGGCCCGGGCGGAAGCCGATTTTGATGCCGCTGTCGCGCTTGAGCCGTCGCTCGAACTGGCATGGCGGGGCAAGGCACAGATCGGCATGCTCACGGGCAACGTGGCGCAGGCGATGGTCGCCTGCAAAAAGGTGCTCGAGCAAAATCCGACTTCCGAAATCGGCCTCACCTTGCTCGGCGGTTGTCTCGCAAAGCTGGGAGAAACCGCCGCCGCGATCCAGCATTTCGATCGGGCGCTGGAGATCAAGCCGGATTGCGAAGACGCGATCATGAAGAAGATCTTCTGCCTGGATTTTCTTGCCCATGCGGATTTCGCGGCACAACAGGCGGCGCGAAGCTACTGGTGGGATGCGATCGGCTCCAAACTCGCAAGACGCAAGCTTGCGGCCCGGCCGCTCGACCCGCAAAAACGCATCGTCGTTGGATATGTTTCTTCCGACTTCAGGGCTCATTCGGCGGCCTATGCTTTCCTGCCGGTGCTGCGTTCCCACGACAAGGCGAACTTCCAGGTCAACTGCTACTCTTGTTCGCCGTTGCGCGATTCGGTTACCGCCGTGTTCCAATCGCTGGCTGATGTCTGGGTCGACGCCGTGGGTCTTTCCGATGGCGAACTGGCAGACCGCATTGAAGCCGATGGCGTCGATGTGCTTGTCGACCTTTCCGGCCATACCGCGGGCAATCGTCTGTGCGTGTTCGCGCGCAAGCCGGCGCCGGTCCAGGTCACGGCCTGGGGTCACGCCACGGGGACCGGACTTGCGACCATGGATTACTTTTTCGCAGACCCGGTGACTGTCCCCCGGGACGTCCGGCATTTGTTTGCGGAGCGCGTGCATGATTTGCCGTCCCTGATCACGGTGGAGCCCCTGTCCGACGCCCGGCCCTCCGCGCTTCCCATGCTCCGCAACGGTTTCGTCACCTTCGGTGTCTTCAACAGGGTCGACAAAATATCCGACGAAGTGCTGGCGGTGTGGTCGACACTGCTGCGTGCGGTGACGGGATCGAAGATCGTCGTCAAGAACTTCGCCCTCGACGAGGCGCTTGTGCGCGACGGTCTGGTCGGTCGTTTCGTGGCCCAGGGCATTTCGAAGGACCGGATCATCTGCATGGGCTCGACCGCGCGCCCGGAGCATCTGAAGGCCTTCGAGAACATCGATATCTCGCTCGATCCGTTTCCGCAGAACGGCGGCATCAGCACCTGGGAATCGCTCTACATGGGCGTGCCGATCGTGGCCCGGCTCGGCAATGGCGCGTCATCGCGCATCACCGGAGCCATCCTGAAAGCCGTCGGTCTCGACGACTGGGTCGCCGCCGACGATGATGGCTATGTTGCGATTGCCGAGAGGTTTGCGTCGATGCCCTCCCATCTGGAGAAGCTGCGGGAAAAGCTTCCCGCCATGATTGCGGATTCGCCGGCTGGAAACGTCGTGGTCTATACGCAACATGTCGAGGCGGGTTATCGGCAGTTCTGGCGCGACTATTGTGCGACGGCCTCGGCCGGTTAAGCCTCGACGTCGGGCCGTGCCGCCGCATCCGCAGGCAAGTGTTGCCGCAGCAGCCGCGCGGAGACCAGCCCCAGCACGATCATGCAGGCGGCCGCCGTCGCAAGGGTCGGCACCTTGCCGCCATGCTCCAGGCCAAAACCGTAGGCGATCGGTCCGACCGTCTGGCCCATGAAAAAGAAGAATGAATGCAGCGACAGCGCGGTCGCACGCGCTTCCACGGACAGCTCGCTGGCGAAGACCTGAATGCAGCCGTGGATCATGTAAAATCCCCAGCCCATCATCAGCATGCACAGGAATTGAATCTTCCAGTCGGGGCCGAAAGCGGTGGCGATCAGCTGCAATCCGACCAAAGTCGCGCCTGCGATCATCATGCCGTTCATGCCGAGCCGCGGCAGGAAGCGCGATACGGTCGCCGTATAGAACAATCCGCCGATCGCAAATCCAGCGATGACGATGCCCGCGACCGACAGCGATTTCTCGCCGAGATCGAACAGGAACGACGCGATGAAGGGAAACAGGCCGAGCACGCAGCAGCCTTCGATGAAGACCGTGGAATAACAAACGCGCGCGTTCGGGTCGGCGAAGATCGTACGATAGCCGTGCCTGAGTGCGCCGAGGCTCGTTCGCGGCGGACGATTGAGCTGCGCTCCGCGAAAACCGGCCGCGACGGCGACCGCCGCGACGACGACGAGTCCGCCAAGGATCGCCAGCACGCCGCGCCAGCCCAGGAGATCGCCGATCAGGCCGGAGAAGGTCGCGCCCAGAAGATTGCCGCTCATCGAGCCCGCCAATGTCCGGCTGATCCCGATCTGCCGCTTGTCGGAGCTGACGAGGTCGCTGGCGAGGCCAAGCGCAACGGGAAACACGCCGCCGGCGCCGACGCCGGCGATGATGCGCGACAAAAACAGCAGCGGAAACGAGGTGGCACAAGCGCCGACAAGATTGGCAATGCCGAGGATCACAAGACAGATGATCATCAGCCGCGCCTTGCCGAACAGATCGGCGGCCGCGCCGACCAGCGGCTGGATCGCGGCGAAGGTGAAAGCGAACACCGCGGCAAAACTCGCGGCGGCGGCGATAGTGATGCCGAAATCGTCGGCGACATGTGGCAGGACGGGATCGAGTGCGCGCCCCGAAAGGGCGGCCGAGAAGCACCCCAACGCGACAATGTTGAGCGCCGGCGGCAGGCGCTGATCTTGCGGCCGTGCGACGGTCTGGTGCATCAGGGCGCTTTGGCTTTGGCGAGCGCATCGAACGCCATCAGCCTCTGCACCAGCGGTTCGAACTCGCGCAGCGGCACCATGTTCGGCCCATCGGAGGGCGCAGAATCGGGATCGGGGTGGGTCTCGATGAAGACGCCGGCCACACCAACCGCGACCGCGGCACGCGCCAGAACCGGCACGAACTCACGCTCACCGCCGGAGGCGGTGCCCTTCCCGCCCGGCTGTTGCACCGAATGGGTGGCATCGAAGATCACCGGCGCGCCGGTGGTGCGCGCGAGAATCGGCAAGCTCCGCATGTCCGACACCAGCGTGTTGTAGCCGAAGGATGCACCGCGCTCGGTGACCAGCACATTGGGATTGCCGCCGCCGGTGATCTTGGCCACGACATTGGCCATGTCCCAGGGCGCCAGGAACTGACCCTTCTTGACGTTGATGACCTTGCCGGTCGCGGCTGCCGCCAGCAGAAGATCGGTTTGCCGGCACAGGAAGGCCGGGATCTGCAACACGTCCACGGCCTGCGCGACCTCGGCGCATTGCCCGGCTTCGTGGATGTCGGTCAGCACAGGCAGGCCGAGCGAGGAGCGGATCTCGGCAAAGATCGGCAGCGACTGCGCGAGCCCGAGGCCACGCGCGCCGGAGGCGCTGGTGCGGTTGGCCTTGTCGAACGAGGTCTTGTAGACCAGCCCGATTTTGAGCCGGCCCGCGATCTCCTTCAGCGCGCTTGCGACTTCAAGCGCATGCGAGCGGCTCTCGAGCTGGCACGGCCCGGCGATGATCGAGATCGGCAAATCATTGCCGAACCGAACTTGGCCGACGCTGACGACGGGGGCTGCGGGGTTCAAAGCGCTATCCTCTCCGGCGCGACCATAAGGTCAACGCCGGAGGGATCAACCCAATTTCGGGCCTGAATATCAGGGTTGCGCCGGTAGAGCTGCGTGACGGCCGCGTGCGCGCGGCACCATTACTTCACGGACGAGAACGCCGTCGGTACCAGAAGCTGGCTCGCCATATTGGCGACGATCGGGCCGTCCGCTTCGGACGTGCTGCGCGCGGCGATCCACTCGGGGTCGGTCACAAACGCGGTCCATTTCTTGTCGCGCTCGGCAAGCGACTCCCAGGCGAGAAAATAGGTCGCCTCCTGATTGGATTCTCCGACCAGCGTGGTGAAGAACCCCGCCTGCCTGATGCCGTGCTTCTCCCAAATTCTCGGCACGACCGTCTCGTTACGCCTCAACAGCGCCGTCAGCCGGCCCGGCAGACATCGGTAGAACCGCATTTCGTAGATCATCCCCACGCCTCCCTTGCGGCAGCTTCGTAGCTGACCAGCGGGCCTGGCGCGGACCATGGCGGTCCGCGCCGTACGAACAAGGCGGCCAAGCCCCGAATGTCCGGGTTCGCACCCGGCTTCATTTCACCGACGAGAACGGCGTCGGCACCAGGAGCTGGCTCACGATATTGGCGACGATCTGGCCGTCTTCCTCGGTTTTCGCGCGCGCGGAAATCCATTCCTGGTCGCTCTGGAATGCGGCCCACTTCTTTTCGCGGTCGGCGAGCGATTCCCAGGCCAGGAAATAGGTCAGTTCCTGGTTGGATTCACCGATCAGGGTGGTGAAGAAACCGGCCTGCTTGATGCCGTGCTTCTCCCACAGCTTCAGCGTGATGGTGTCAAAGCGCTTCAACAGCGCCGGCAGCCGGCCCGGCAGAGCACGATAGACGCGCATTTCGTAGATCATCGACACACTCCCATTGTTTTGCCCATTGTCTTGTTCTTGCGGTAGCGGGAGCGTGTTGTCGCAACAAATTGCGACGTCGTCAAAGGCGGATGAGAGCCGGCTTAAACCAGCCGGCTCTGCACCATCGCGGCCTGAATGAAGGACGCAAACAGAGGATGCGGCTCAAACGGCCGCGACTTCAATTCGGGGTGGAATTGCACCCCGATGAACCACGGATGGTCCTCATATTCGACGATCTCCGGCAGCACGCCATCGGGCGAGAGGCCTGAGAATTTCAACCCGTGCTGTTCAAGGCGATCCTTGTAGGCGGTGTTGACCTCGTAGCGGTGACGGTGCCGTTCGGAAATCTCCGTCGCGCCGCCATAGACGTCGGAGACCCGGCTGCCACGGTTGAGCACGGCGGGATATGCCCCCAGCCGCATGGTGCCGCCGAGATCGCCGGTCCTGGAACGCTTCTCCAGCTCGTTGCCGCGCAGCCATTCCGTCATCAAACCGACCACGGGCTCAGGCGTCGGGCCGAACTCGGTGGAGTTGGCCTCCTCGATGCCGACGAGATTGCGCGCGGCCTCGATCACGGCCATCTGCATCCCGAAGCAGATGCCGAAATACGGCACGTTGCGCTCGCGCGCGAACTGCGCCGCCTTGATCTTGCCCTCGGCGCCGCGCTGGCCGAAGCCGCCGGGCACCAGGATGCCGTTGACGTGCTCGAGGAACGGCGCGGGATCCTCGTTCTCGAACACCTCGCTCTCGATCCAGTCGAGATTGACCTTCACCTTGTTGGCGATGCCGCCATGCGAGAGCGCCTCGATCAGCGACTTATAGGCATCCTTCATGCCGGTATATTTGCCGACAATGGCGATGGTGACGTCGCCTTCGGGATTGCGGATGCGCTCGTTGATGGTGTGCCAGCTCTGCAGCGCCGGTGGAATCCTCGGCGCAATGCCGAACGCCGCCAGCACCTCGTCGTCGAGGCCGGCCTTGTGATAGGCCTCCGGCACCGCATAGATGTTGTCGACGTCGCGCGCCTCGATCACGGCACTTTCGCGCACATTGCAGAACAGGCCGAGCTTGCGCCGCTCCTCCTTTGGGATCTCGCGATCGGTGCGGCAGAGCAGGATATCCGGCTGGATGCCGATCGAGCGCAATTCCTTGACCGAGTGCTGCGTCGGCTTGGTCTTCAATTCGCCGGCGCTCGGGATGTAGGGCAACAAGGTCAGATGGATGTAGATAGCGTGATCGCGCGGCAGCTCGTTCTTGAGCTGGCGGATCGCCTCGAAGAACGGCAGGCCCTCGATGTCGCCGACCGTGCCGCCGATCTCGACCAGCACGAAGTCGTAGTCGTCGTTGCCGGAAAGGACGAATTCCTTGATGGCATTGGTGACATGCGGCACCACCTGGATGGTCGCGCCGAGATAATCGCCGCGCCGCTCCTTGGTCAGGATGTCCTGGTAGATGCGCCCGGTGGTGATGTTGTCGGCCTTGGTGGCGGGCCGCCCGGTGAAGCGTTCGTAATGGCCGAGATCGAGATCGGTCTCGGCGCCGTCATCCGTCACGAAGACTTCGCCGTGCTGATACGGCGACATCGTGCCGGGATCGAGGTTGAGATAGGGGTCGAGCTTGCGAAGCCGGACCTTGTAGCCGCGGGCCTGAAGCAGGGCGCCTAAAGCTGCCGATGCCAGACCCTTACCGAGCGAGGAAACCACGCCGCCGGTGATGAAAATATACCGCGCCATGGGACTTTACCTTTAAGGGCACCTGCTCGATTCGCCAAAACGATTCGTCCAACCCTGCGAAGTTTTTTCGAGGCTGTGGGTAGGAGAAAAATGAAAGTGCTATCAGTGCCCTAATGGGTATTCCTGATGCAGGAGACGAGCCGCGTTCCTGCATGGCCCGTCTGCTTTATTGCGAGCGCGGCGCCTGCGGCCCGGCCGGCGCCTGGTTCTGCTGCTCATCCGCCTTCTTCAGCGTATCCAGCACGCCGCCGCTGGTCGGCGGTGCGACCGGCGTTGCGCCACCGACCGGCTGCGATTGCGACGCCGGCGCGCCGATGATCGAGGCCGGCTGGCGATTGAAGCCGGCGATCCAGGACAGCAGCAGGCTGGTGGCGAAGAAACCCACCGCCAGGATCGCCGTCGTGCGCGTCAACAGATTGGCAGTGCCGCGGCTCGACATGAAGCCCGCGCCGCCACCCATGCCAAGGCCGCCGCCTTCGGATTTCTGCAGCAACACCGTGCCGATCAGCACGAGCACGATCATGAGGTGAATGACGATGATGACAGTCTGCATCTCTACCTTCCGTCACAAGCCGGGCGTGGCCGGCATCCGGCTCGTGGACTTGCAGGGTTTTCGTGAAGTCGCGCGGTGTTACACGATTGCACCGGGCATTGTCACCCCCGACATAGGCGCGTTGGCGCGGCTCGCAAGCCGTTTTGGCGGACCATTTTCCGATCTTGCGGGCCGTCCGCTATTTCTATTATAATGGATGAATGGATACTATAGTAGACGATCTCAGCCACCGCCTCGCCCAGCGCCTGCGGCTGGAGCGCGACAGCCGCGGCTGGTCGCTGGTGGAGGTCGCCGAGCGCTCCGGCGTCTCGAAGGCGACCATCAGCAAGATCGAACGCGCCGAGGTCAGCCCGACCGCGGTGGTGCTGGTGCGGCTCGCCAGCGCCTTCGACCTGACGCTCGCCGGGTTGATGCTCCGCGCGGAAGGCCAGGGCGAACGGCTTTCGCGCGCGGCGGGCCAGCCGGTCTGGCGCGACCCCGAGACCGGCTATGTGCGAAAGCAGGTATTCAGCCGCCCCGATCATCCCGTCGAGCTCGTGCGGGTCGAATTGCCGGCGCGGCAGCACGTCACCCTGCCCGCCTCTTCCTACGCCCACATCCGCCAGCTCGTCTGGGTTCAGTCGGGCAATCTCGTCATCACCGAGGGCGGCGAACGGCATGCACTCGGCGCCGGCGATTGTCTCGGGTTCGGTCCACCGGCGGACACGACGTTTGCGAACGAGACGAATGCGAGCTGCGTCTACGTTGTCGCCTTGGCGCGGAGCTAGCCGTGAACGGCATTACCATCGCAGCGTTGAGCGATCAGCCGCATGTTCGCGGTGCTCTCAGCGAATTGCTGGTAGAAACGGTCGCAAGCGGCGGCTCGGTGAGCTTCATGCATCCGCTTCCGCTGGAAACGGCTGACGCCTTCTGGCGGGACTCGCTGGCCGCAGCCGGCCGTGGCGATCGCATCGTGCTCGGCGCCTTTGACGGCGAGAACGTGGTCGCAACCGTCACGCTGCTGTTGGGCCTGCCGCCGAACCAGCCACATCGCGCCGAGATCGCGAAGATGATGACCAAAATCAGCCATCGCCATCGCGGCATCGCGACCGCGCTGATGCGTGAGGCGGAAAAGCTGGCGATCGAGCTCGGCCGCACCTTGCTCGTGCTCGACACCGCCGTCGACGATGGCGCCTCGGGGCTCTACGAAGGTCTCGGCTTCAATCTGACCGGCATCATTCCGGATTATGCGCTGAAGCCGTATGGCGGCCTTACCGGCACGATGATCTACTGGAAGCGTCTCTAGCAGCCCGCGGCAATCGCCAGGAAATCCGACGCCTTCAGGCTGGCGCCGCCGACCAGCGCACCGTTGACATTGGCGACTGCCATCAACTCGGCCGCATTCGACGGCTTGACCGAACCGCCATAAAGGATGCGCATTTTGGCGCCTTCGCCCTTGAAGCGGCTGACGAGGGAATCGCGAATAAACCTGTGAACCTGCTCGACGTCCTGCGGTGTTGGCGTCAGCCCCGTGCCGATCGCCCAGACCGGCTCGTAGGCCACCACCAGATTAGCGGCCGTCGAGGCATCCGGCAGCGAGCCCTGGAGCTGGCCGCCGCAGATATGCAGCGTCTTGCCGCCGTCGCGCTGTTCGCGGGTCTCGCCGATGCAGACGATGGCGGTGAGGCCGGCGCGCCAGGCCGCTTCGGCCTTCTGGCGCACCAGCGTGTCGCTCTCGCCATGATCGGCGCGCCGCTCGGAATGGCCAACAATGATCGCTTTGGCACCGGCATCGGCCAGCATCTCGGCCGAAAGGTCGCCCGTATGCGCGCCGGAGGCTTTGGGGTCGCAATCCTGCGCCCCGACCGCGAAGGCCTTCGCTCCCTTGGCCTTTTCGGCGAAGGCCGCCACCAGTGTCACCGGGGGGCAAACCAGGAGATCGGCCTTGGCCGCCACAGATGCGGCACCCGCAAGCATCGCTTCAAATTCGCCCATGGAGGCCTTGAGGCCGTTCATTTTCCAATTGCCGGCGATCAAGGGGCGAATAGTGTCGGTCATGGTGCAATTCCCGGATAATTCAATGCGCAGCGCTAGCAGAGCCGGCCCAACAGTTCCAGATCACGGGCCCGGCATTAACGATTTCGCGCGTCGTTCGGTCCCGGCTTCAGACCCCGCTTAAGGTTGCGGGGGGATGACTGCCACTTTATGATGCTTTATCAGCTCGGTGACGCTCTTTTGCGAACTACGCTATAAGGCGCGCCCCTCCCCTCCTTAAGACAAGTTGGACCCATGCTTCGAGGATTACGCAAAGCCTCATCAAATTGGCTCGGCAAGACCATCATGGCCGTGGTGATGGGCGTATTGATCGTCAGTTTCGGCATCTGGGGCATCGCCGACATCTTCAGGGGTTTTGGGCAGTCGACGCTGGCCAAGGTCGGCCACACCGAGATCTCGACCAACGAGTTCCGCCAGATCTACACCGACCGCCTGCAGCAGATCGGACGCCAGTTCGGCCGTCCCCTGACCCAGGAACAGGCACGCGCCTTCGGCTTCGACCGCCAGGTGCTGACGCAGACGCTTGCCGAAGCAGCCCTCGATGAGAAGGCGCGCCAATTGGGATTGGGACAGTCCGACGCCGAGACCCTGCGCGTGATCATGGCTGATCCGACCTTCAAGGGCATGAACGGTCAGTTCGACCCGGCCCGCTTCCAGGCCATCATCCGCCAGTTCGGCTACAGTGAAGCGCGCTACCTCGCCGATCAGAAGAAAGTCTCGCTGCGGCGGCAGCTGTCGGGCACGCTCGCCGCAGGCCTTGCGCCTTCGAATACGCTGCTGGACGGACTGAGCCGCTTCCAGAACGAGAAGCGTTCTGCCGACTATGTCAGGCTGGGCGCGGTACAGGCCGGCACTATCGATCCGCCCTCGCCCGAGACGCTGGCGAGCTATTTCGACGAGCACAAGGCGCAGTTTCGCGCGCCCGAATACCGCAAGATCGCCTTTGTCGCGGTCACGCCGGAAGAGATCGGCAAATGGTCCGACGTCTCCGACGACGACGCGAAAAAGCTGTTCGAGCAGCGCAAGGACAAGCTCGGCACGCCGGAGAAGCGGCAGGTCGCGCAGATCGTGTTCCCGAATGTGGACGAAGCGCAGGCCGCACGCGGCCGCATCACCTCCGGCACCTCGTTCGAGGACCTTGCCAAGGAGCGCAATCTCAGCCCCGCCGATTATGATCTCGGCCTCGTCACCAAGTCGGGCATTCTCGATTCTGCGATCGCTGACGCCGCGTTCGCGTTGCCATCGGGCGAGATCAGCCAGCCCGTGCAGGGAAAGTTCGGCGTGGCGCTGGTCAAGGTCGGTGTGATCCAGCCCGCGATCGAGCCGGACTATGCCAGCGTCGCACCCGATCTGAAGAAGGAAATCGCGGTCGGCCGCGCCCGTGACCAGGTCGCGAGCCTGCGCGACAAGATGGAAGACGAGCGCGGCGGCGGCGCCAGTGTCGTCGAGGCGTCGCAGAAGCTCGGGCTTGCGCCGGTGACGATCGATGCCGTCGATCGCTCCGGCAAGACGCCGAGCGGCCAGCCGGCCACCAACATCCCGCCCGGACTGGACGTGGTTTCGCAGGCCTTCAACAGCGATGTCGGCGTCGACAATGACGCGATTTCGTACCGCGGCGGCTATGTCTGGTACGACGTGCTCGGCATCACCCCGCCGCGCGACCGCACGCTGGACGAGGTCAAGGACCAGGTCGAGGCGCGCTGGAAGGACGACCAGATCGCCAGCCGCCTGAAGACCAAGGCAACCGAGATGGTGCAGAAGCTCGAACAGGGCGGCAAGTTGGCCGACGAAGCCGCCGGCGTCGGCGCGAAAGTCGACACCGCCACCGGCTTCAAGCGGGAGGACTCTCCTCCCGGCGTGCCCGCGGGCCTGGTGGCGGCGGCTTTCCGCACGGCCAAGGACGGCGCCGGACAGACGCCGGGCTCGGCCGGCACCGAATGGATCGTCTTCCGCGTCACCGACGTCATGGACCCGCCGATCGATCTTGCTTCCGACGACATGAAGAAACTGAAGGAGCAGCTGGTGCGCGCGCTCAGCGACGAGCAACTCGCGCTCTATGTTGCGAAGCTCGAAAAGGATATCGGTACCTCGATCAACGAGACCGCCTTCGCGCAAGTGACCGGCGCCAGCAGCAACTGAGTGATCCCAAGGCACGATCAAAGGCCCGCGATGGACGACCTCAAATCGATCATTGGTAAAGTCGCTACCGGCGCCACGCTGTCGCGCGAGGAGTCCGCTGCCGCCTTCGACAGCATGATGTCGGGCGAAGCGACGCCTTCGCAGATGGGCGGGCTTCTGATGGCGCTACGCGTCCGCGGCGAAACCGTCGACGAGATCACCGGCGCGGTGTCGGCGATGCGCGCGAAAATGCTGCGGGTGAGCGCGCCGGCCGATGCCATCGACATCGTCGGCACCGGCGGCGATGGCTCGGGCTCGGTGAATGTGTCGACCTGCGCCTCCTTCATTGTCGCAGGCGCCGGCGTGCCGGTCGCCAAGCATGGCAATCGCGCGCTGTCGTCGCGTTCGGGTGCAGCGGACGTGCTGGCTTCGCTCGGGGTCAAGATCGATCTCAGGCCCGACCAAGTCGGCCGCTGCGTGAAAGAAGCCGGCATCGGCTTCATGTTCGCGCCATCGCACCATCCCGCCATGAAGAACGTCGGCCCGACCCGGGTCGAGCTCGCCACCCGCACCATCTTCAACCTGCTGGGCCCCCTCTCCAATCCGGCCGGTGTCAAGCGCCAGATGGTCGGCGTGTTCTCGCGGCAATGGGTGCAGCCGCTGGCGCAGGTGCTGAAGAATCTCGGCGCCGAGTCGGTCTGGGTCGTGCACGGCTCCGATGGGCTGGACGAGATCACCCTCACCGGTCCGACCTTTGTCGCGGCGCTAGAGAACGGCAATGTCCACACCTTCGAAGTGACGCCGGACGAGGCCGGGCTTGGCCGCGTCGGCGGCGAAGCGCTGAAGGGCGGCGATGCCGATGCCAATGCGGTCGCGCTGCGAGGCGTGCTCGACGGCAAGCCGAGCGCCTATCGCGACGTGGCGCTGTTGAACGCCGCCGCCGCGCTGGTCGTTGCCGGCAAAGCCGCGACGCTCAAGGAAGGTGTCGCGATCGGCACCAAGTCGCTCGACAGCGGCGCCGCTTCGGCGCGGCTGAAACATCTGATTGCGGTATCCAACGACTAGGTGCTGACGATGTCGGATATCCTGACCAAGATCGAAGCCTACAAGCGCGAGGAGATCGCGGCAGCCAAACGCGCGCATCCGCTGTCCGAAATTGAGGCGCGGGCGAAGGCGGCCTCCGCGCCGCGCGGCTTTGTCCGCGCAATCCGCAGCAAGCTCGCGAAGGGCGAATACGCCTTGATTGCCGAGGTGAAGAAAGCCTCACCGTCAAAGGGGCTCATCCGCGCCGATTTCGATCCGCCGGCGCTCGCCAGGGCTTATGAGGCCGGCGGCGCCGCCTGCCTGTCCGTGCTGACCGACACGCCCTCGTTCCAGGGCCATCTCGATTTCATGGTGGCGGCGCGCGCGGCCACCAATTTACCGGTGTTGCGCAAGGATTTCATGTTCGACACCTATCAGGTGGCGGAAGCCCGCGCCCATGGCGCCGACTGCATCCTGATCATTCTCGCCGCGCTCGATGATGCCGTAGCGAAAGATATCGAGGATGCGAGCCTCGCCTACGGCATGGACGTGCTGCTCGAAGTCCACGACCGCGCCGAGCTCGATCGCGCCTTAAAACTGCGTTCGCCGATGATCGGCGTCAACAACCGCAACCTGCGTACCTTCGAGACCACGCTTGCGACCAGCGAGGCGCTGGCGCCGCTGATCCCTAAGGACCGCCTGATGGTCGGCGAGAGCGGTATCTTCGCGCCATCCGATCTCGCGCGGCTCGAGCGCGTCGGCATGTCGATCTTCCTGGTCGGCGAGAGCCTGATGCGGCAGGCCGATGTGACGGCCGCTACCCGGGCGCTGCTGACGCGCAGCGAAGCCGTCAGTGCGACGGGCACGCGCTGATGGCGCGCAAGGCGTCCAAGGGCGGCGCTGCCCTCACCCATATCGGTGCGGGCGGCGAAGCCCGCATGGTCGACGTCTCGGAAAAGCCGGCGACCGAACGCACCGCGGTCGCCGAAGGCCGCGTCATCATGAGCAAGGCGACGCTCGAACTGGTGGTCTCGGGCAACGCCAGGAAGGGCGACGTGCTGGGCGTGGCGCGCATCGCCGGCATCATGGCGGCGAAGCGGACGCATGAGCTGATCCCGCTCTGTCATCCGCTGGCGCTGTCGAAAGTCAGCGTCGATATTGCGCCTGACGCCAGGCTGCCAGGCTGCATCGTCCGCGCCAGCGTGAAGGTGACCGGTCCGACCGGCGTCGAGATGGAAGCCCTGACGGCGGTCTCGGTTGCCTGCCTCACCATCTACGACATGATCAAGGCCGTCGAGCGCGGCGTGCGCATCGAAGGCATTCATCTCATTGAGAAAAAGGGCGGCAAGTCCGGGCATTATCGCGCCTGAGACATATGCTCTCACGACGGCGTGATGGACACCAATGGAAGAGCGTTGCGGCTCCGGTGTTGGTTCTTGGGTTTCCTCGATGTTTGATCCAACGGGAGAAAGCCAATGTCGATTGTCAGGATTTTTGGCGCGGCGCTTGTTCTGTCGGCCATTTCGACGACGCCTGTGCCCGCCCAGCAGGTGATGTCCGAGCCCGCTTATTGCGCCTTCTTCTATCCAAATGCGAACTGCCAGAACAAGGGACCGGGCAATCCCTATACCGATCCGAACTATCGCCGTAACGGCGGCCAGAGTTCTGGCCCGGCGCCTTATGCAGTCGATACCACCACCGCGCCGAAGAAGACCCGCCGGTCGTCGAACGCATCGGCGCGGATGTAGCGCCCGTTAGGCGAGCGCTGCGATTTGTCGATCGCGAATGGCCCTATCAGCGCCTTCGCGCGGACTTTGCGCGGATGACTTAACCGCGCGTTAACCCACCTTGCTAACGTCAACTCCATACCGCCGTCGTAGCTTTTGGCTGGGCTGGCGCGGGGAAAGACGTGCCCGGCCACCGAGCCTCGGGCAACGATCAAGATCCACGCATGAGCAACGCCGGCGCCTCCATCGACGTGAAGACTTCCGTTCGTGGCGGGCCGATCCGCTGGCTTGTCTTCGGCGGCCTGTTGCTGATCGCGGCGATCACGGCCGGCACCACCATCATGGCCGGCACTTTCCGCGAGCGCGCGCTGCGCAGCAGCGAGCAGCAGCTGGAAAACACCGTGCTGCTGATGGCCCGTCATTTCGATCAGCAGCTCGAAGACTTCATGGGCATCCAGCGCGACATCGTCGCGCAGATCGAGAACTCCCGGATGTCTTCGCCCGACGTCTTCAAGGCGCAGTTGTCGAGCGCGGAGTGGCACGACGTGCTGCGGCTGCGGCTTCGCGCCTTCACCGACGTCGCCGGCGTCAACGTGTTCGATGCCGACGGCCGGCTGATCAATTCCTCCGAAAACTGGCCTGTCCCCAATGTGAGGATCGCCGACCGCAAGTTCTTCAAGGCGTTCAAATCGGGTTCGCCCTTCGAACGCTTCCGGATCGAGCTGGTGCAGGGACGCTTCCAGCCGGGCTGGGCAACGGTCGTGGCCTGCAAGGTTACGGGGCCGAATGGCGAGTTTCTCGGCGTTGTGACCCGCGCGATCATGCCGTCCAGCTTCGAAAGATTCTTTGGCTCGGTGTCGCTCGCGCCGGGCGCGGCGATTTCGATGCACCATCGCGACGGTACGCTGCTCGCGCGCTATCCGCAGACGGAAGGCATGATCGGACGCAACTTCAAGCGAGGTCCCGCCGAGCAGCAGAAAGTGTTCGAGCTGAACCAGTATACCGCGCGGCTGGTGAGCCCGGTCGACGGCGAGTATCGCCTGTTGTCGTCACGGGCGCTCGCCGATTTTCCGATCGTCATCGTCGCCACCACGACCGAGGCTGCCGCGCTCGCCGACTGGCAGGAGCAGATGCGATTTCTGATCTTCGTCGGCGCCACCTCCGTGGTGCTGATCGCGGTCCTGCTCTACCTCGTCGTGCGCCGTTTGTCGCGGGATCACGGGGCATCGCAGCGCCGCCTGACGCTGGAAAAGCAGCGGCTCGACAAGGCGATCAACAACATGACGCAAGGTCTGTTGCTTTTCGATTCCTCCAGATGCCTCGTCGTCTGCAATCACCGCTACATCGAGATGTATGGGCTCTCCCGCGCGATCGTCAAACCGGGCGCCAGCTTCCGCGAAATCATCACGCATCGAAAGGAAACGGGCTCGTTTGCCGGCAACGTGGATGAATACATCGAGTCCACCATGCGCGACATCGGCAAGATCAAGGTCATGGTGATCGAGACCCCCGACGGTCGCGCCGTGCAGATCCTCAACGAGCCGCTGGCCGACGGCGGCTGGGTGGCGACGCATGAGGACATCACCGAGCGCCGGCGCACCGAGCAGCGCATCACCCATCTCGCCCATTACGACGCGCTGACCGATTTGCCGAACCGGGCCTTGTTCCACGAACGGCTCAAGCAGGAGCTGGGGCAGATCCCGCATCGGCAGCAGATTGCCGTCTATTACATCGACATCGACGAGTTCAAGAGCGTCAACGACTCGCTTGGCCATCTGATCGGCGACGAGCTTCTGAAATCGGTCGCCGTCAGCCTGAGCCAATGCGTCGGCACGGCCGGATTCGTGGCCCGGCTCGGCGGCGACGAGTTCGCCATCGTCCAGACCGGGGTCACGACCACCGAAGATGTCATCGATCTCGTGACGCGGACTTTTGACGCCATCCGCACGCCCTTCGAGTGCCTTGGTCATCAGCTCACCGCCGATGCCAGCCTCGGCATCGCGCTCGCGCCGCAGCACGGCACCGAGCTCGACCAGATCCTGAAGAACGCCGATCTTGCCATGTATGCCGCCAAGGCGGCGGGACGGCGGACCTACCGCTTCTTCGATCCGGGCATGGACGCGCAAGCGCGCGCACGCCGCCAGCTCGAGGTCGATCTGCGCCAGGCGATCACGTCAGGCGCGCTGGAGGTCTATTACCAGCCCTGCGTCAGCCTGCAGGACAACCGCATCACCGGCTGCGAAGCGCTGGTGCGCTGGCGCCATGCCGAGCGCGGCATGGTCTCGCCGGCCGAATTCATCCCGATCGCGGAAGAGACCGGACTGATCAACCAGCTCGGCGAATATGTGCTGTTCACGGCCTGTACCGAGGCTGCGACCTGGCCCGGCGACATCAAGCTCGCCGTCAATGTGTCGCCGGTGCAGTTCAAGAGCGGCACGCTGGCGCTGAAGATCATGTCGGCGCTTGCGGCGTCGGGCCTTGCCGCCAGCCGGCTCGAGATCGAAATCACCGAGGC
Source organism: uncultured Alphaproteobacteria bacterium (assembly GCA_963802585.1). Lineage (GTDB taxonomy): Bacteria > Pseudomonadota > Alphaproteobacteria > Rhizobiales > Xanthobacteraceae > Bradyrhizobium. The sequence goes on from CAWDJS010000014.1 coordinate 201,669, forward strand.
GGTGCTGATCCGGGACGACGAGGCGGCGCTCGCCATCCTGCATCAGCTCCGCGCCATCGGCGTGCACATCGCGCTCGACGATTTCGGCACCGGCTACTCGTCGCTGAGCTACCTGCAGCGCTTCCCCTTCGACAAGATCAAGGTCGACCGCAGCTTCGTCAAAGACATCAGCGAGGCCGGTGGCGGCTCGTCGCACATCGTGCAGGCCGTGGTGAACATCGCCACCGCCCGCCACATGACGACTACCGCCGAAGGCGTCGAGACCGAAGCCCAGCGGCAGGCGCTGCGCACCCTCGGCTGCTCGGAGATGCAGGGCTGGCTGTTCAGCGCGGCCAAGCCCGCCGAAGAGATCAGGCAGCTGTTCGCCTCCCACCAGCGCGAAGGCACTGCGCCGGTGAAAGAGAGCCGGAAGCGGCGGCCGAAGACGGCGTAACGGAAAACCAGAAACAGTGGTGCTAAAAGCATTAGGGCGGCCAAAAGGCCGCCCTAATCATTTTTCAAATCTCGATCTCCAAACCTAGTTCGGCACGGCCGCCTTCGGCTGCGGCCGGACGTCGGCGTTGACCTGGACGCCGCGCAGGAGGTTGTAGGCCGCGGCCAGCGCCTTGTCGTCCTTCTCTTCCGGCGGCACGTAGGATTGCGAGCCGCTCTGTTCGCCGGCTTCGGCGGAGAGATGGCCGCGCATCGAGGCCTCGCCCCTGATGTCGACGCGGCCTTTCAGCTCGTCCGGCACATCCTGCAGCACCTCGATATCCGGCTTGATGCCGAGCGCCTGGATCGAATGACCCGATGGCGTGTAGTAGCGCGCGGTGGTCAGCGCAAGCGCGCCATTGCCGGTGCCAAGCGGAATGATGGTCTGCACCGAGCCCTTGCCGAACGAGCGGGTGCCGATCAGCGTCGCACGCTTGTGGTCATGCAGCGCGCCCGCCACGATTTCGGACGCCGACGCCGATCCACCGTTGATCAGCATTACCATCGGCTTGCCCTTGATGAGGTCGCCACCGCGGGCGGTGAAGCGCTGGGTCTCTTCCGGGTTGCGGCCGCGGGTCGAGACGACCTCGCCCCGCTGCAGGAACGTGCTCGACACCGACACTGCCTGGTCGAGCAGGCCGCCCGGATTGTTGCGGAGATCGACGACGTATCCGACGAGCTTGTCCTGCGGAATCTCCTTCTGGATGTCCGCGATCGCCTTGCGCAGCCCTTCCGTGGTCTGCTCGTTGAACGAGGTGACGCGGATATAGCCGATGTCGCCATTATCGGTGTGATAGCGCACGGGTTTGACGCGGATGATCTCGCGCGTCAGCGTGATGTCGAGCGGCGCATCCTTGCCTTTGCGCAGGATCTTCAGGTGCGTCTTGGTGTTGACCGCGCCCTTCATCTTGTTGACGGCCTGCTCGAGCGTCAGCCCCTGGACATTCTCATCGTCGATCTGGCTGATCAGATCGCCCGACAGGAGGCCGGCCTTGGCTGCCGGCGTGTCGTCGATCGGCGAGACCACCTTGACGAGGCCGTCTTCCATCGTGACTTCGATGCCGAGACCGCCGAACTCGCCGGAGGTGGTCTCCTGCATTTCGCGCCAGGCCTTGTCATTCATGTAGCGCGAATGCGGATCGAGCGAAGTCACCATGCCGTTGATGGCGCCTTCGATCAGGCTGGTATCCGTCGGCTTCTCGACATAGTCGGAACGGACGCGCTCGAAGACTTCGCCGAACAGGTTGAGCTGGGAATAGGTGTCGCCGGCATTCGCGGCGGCCTTGGCCCTGGCAACGATGCTTTCGCCCGGCCCCGTGACCAGCAGCGTCAGGCACACACCCGTCACAGAACCAAGGAGAAATAGGAAATTCTTCCGCATATGTCCGCCGCCTTCCGCGCTGGATTTGTTGCCCCAAATAAGGTCGAAACCAAAAACTCACAATACCTTTCGGGTTTCTTCAAGGCCGGATTGCAGGCCGGCTTGTAACCCGACCTGCCAAGTCGATGGTTGTGTCCCGAACCCGCGCTTGGCCCTAGTGCCGAGCCACCAGCCGAACTGCGGTGGCACGCTACGGAAGGGACCATCGACGCCTAATTTCAGGGCAGCATCCATCGGCCAGTTCGGATTATTGAGTATTTCGCGGCCGACTGCGATCAAATCCGCCTGACCGTCCCTTAAAATCTGTTCAGCCTGGTCGCCATGGATGATCAAACCGACCGCCATGGTCATGATATCGGCGTGGCGGCGGACATATTCCGACAGCGGCACCTGGTAGCTGTATTTGATCTCCTTGCCGAGAATCGGGGCCTGGTCGGTGATTCCCCCGGACGAGCAGTCGATCACGTCGACGCCCTTGGTTTTCAATACCTTGGCGAGCCGCGCGCTCTGTTCCGGCCCCCAGCCGGCATTGTCCTGGACGGAAAGCCGCACGAACAACGGCTTATGATCGGGCCAATGGGTCCGGACTTCCTCGGCGACCTCGATGATGAAGCGCATCCGGTTCGCTTCGGAACCGCCGTATTCGTCGCTGCGCTGGTTGGAGCGCTCCGACAGGAACTCGTGCACGAGATAGCCGTGGGCGCCATGCAGCTCCAACACCTCGAAGCCGGCTTCATGCGCCCGGCGCGCGCCGTGGCCCCAGGCCTTGACCAGGTCCTTCACCTCCTGGCGTTCCAGCGCCCGCGGCACCGGCCACTTCTCGCTGTGGCCGATCGCGCTCGGCGCCACCGGCGACCAGGCGTCCCAGTCGTCGACCTCAGGCGTGCGCTTCAGCGGCCCGTCGCCCTCCCAGGGCCGGTTGGCGCGCGCCTTGCGCCCGGAATGGCCGAGCTGGATCCCGGCGACCGCGCCCTGCTCCCTGATGAATTTGACCAGCCGGCTGAGCGGTTCGATGAAGGCGTCGTCCCAGATGCCGAGATCGCCGACGGTGCCACAGCCGCGCCGCTCGACCTTGGTCGATTCGACCACGACCAGCCCGGCACCGCCGGCGGCGAATTTGCCCGCATTCATCAGGTGCCAGTCGGTCGGAAAGCCCTTCACGGCCGAATATTGATGCATCGGCGGCACCACGACGCGGTTGCGCAGCTTCACGTCCCGGATCGAGAAAGGCGAAAACAGCATCAACCCCGACATGAACCACTCCCTCGCGCAAATGTTCTGGTTGCGGCCGACGATATCGGGCGCGGCCTGGGCCGCAAAGCCGGAAATACCGCGCGCGGCAAGCGAGCACCGCCCGCAAGCCATGCAAATTTGGGATGGCGTGAAGCCTCGGGAAGCGATAGGCGAGTGAGCAACAACAGCCGAACGACGATCGGGGGAGAAACCATGAACGAAGCGATCCGGCCAACGCGCAATGTCGAGCTCGGGGCGAGCGCCGAGCCGTTCCAGAACCTGCATGAGTTCGTGCGCAAGGCCCGCGCCAACCTCAACCAGAACGCCTGGGACTATATCGTCGGCGCCGCCGAGACCGAGACCACGATGCGGCGCAACCGCATGGCGCTGGATGAGATCGCCTTCCGGCCGCGCGTGCTGCGCAACGTCGCCAAGGTCGACGCTTCGGTCGAACGCTTCGGCCGCAAGATGCGGCTGCCGGTGATGCTCGCCCCCGTCGGCGCGCTGGAAATCTTCGATCCCGCGGGTGCGGCCGCCGTGGTGCGCGGCGTCGGCAAGTTCGGCGCCGCCCATATGCTGAGCTCGGTGTCCGAGCCGGGGCTGGAGAAAACCGCCGAGGCCGCCCCGGACGCGATGCGGCTGTTCCAGCTTTATGTGCGCGGCGATGACGCCTTCGTCGAGGACCACGTCGCCCGCGCCATTGCCGCCAAATACACCGCCTTCTGTCTGACCGTCGACACCGCCCATTACAGCCGGCGCGAACGCGACATCGCCAAGCGCTATGTGCGTGAAAGCCGCGCGCGCTCGAGTGGCGGCGACTACCAGAAGGGACTGGAGTGGCGCACGGTCAAGCTGATCAAGGACAAGTACAAGATTCCGCTGATCCTCAAGGGCATCGCGACCGCGGAGGATGCCCTTATCGCGCTCGATCACGGCGTGGAGTGGATCTACGTCTCCAACCATGGCGGCCGCCAGCTCGATCACGGCCGCGGCGCCATGCATGTGCTGCCGGAGATCGTCGACGCCGTGAAGGGCCGCGCCAAGGTCATGGTCGATGGCGGCTTCTGCCGCGGTGCCGACGTCGTGAAGGCGATTGCGTCGGGCGCCGACATTATCGGCATCGGCCGGCTGCAATGCTGGGCACTGGCGGCCGCCGGTGAAACCGGCGTGTTCCGGATGCTGGAGCTGCTGGAGGACGAAGTGATCCGCAGCCTCGGGCTGCTTGGCGTCACCTCTTTTGCGCAGCTGGAAAAGTCCCACCTGCATCCGGCGACGCCGACCAACATGCCGAGCGTGTTCTCGGCCTATCCGCTGCTGGACATCGAGCCGTATCGCTACTGAGATTCTGGCGAAGCGGGTGGCGTGTCATCATTGTCACGCCACTTCCCGTTATATATCTCTCCGCCATGACCCCTCCCCGCCTTTGCCCCGGAGACGCCGACGCGCTGCTGTTCGATCTCGGCCGCGTCGTCTTCAATATCGATTTCCCCAGGGCGCTCGCCTGCTGGGCAGGCCATGCCGGATGCGAGCCGGCCGCTATCGCCGCGCGCTGGGTGGTCGACGAATCATACCATCATCACGAGCGAGGCACGATCAGCGACGAGGCCTTTTTCGACAATCTGCGCCGCTCGCTCGGTATCGCCATCGCCGACGAACAGTTCCTCGAAGGCTGGAACGCGATCTTCGCCGGCGAGATGGAGGGCATCGCGCCGCTGCTCGAGCGCGCCGCGAAACATTTTCCGCTCTACGTCTATTCCAACACCAACCGGCCGCACATCGCCTACTTCACGCGGGCCCACGCGCATACGCTGAAACCGTTCCGCGAGCTTTATTACTCCTCCAGCATCGGCCACCGAAAACCGGACGCGGCGGGCTTCGATCACGTCGTAGGCGCGATCGGCAAGCCTGCTTCCCGCATCGTGTTCTTCGACGACCTCGCCGACAATGTTGAAGCCGCACGGGCGTGCGGGCTGAAGGCGGTGCATGTCACCTCGAGCCGCGACGTTGCGGACGCGCTCGACGCACTGGGGATCTAGCCGCTACAACTCAGTCGTGGCGCTCCTACTCGATCACCTCGTCGGCACTCACCAGCAGCGAGGCCGGGATGGTGAGGCCGAGCGCGTTTGCAACGCGCCGGTTGATCACGGTCTCGAAAGTCGTCGGTTGCTCGATCGGGAGATCGGCGGGTTTCGTCCCCTTGAGCACACGGTCGACATAGCCAGCCAGTCTCCTATAGGAATCGACGAGACGCTGCCCGTACGTGCAAAGCGCGCCACTGCGGGCGAATACCGGCCAGCCTGACACAACCGGAGCCTTGTGGGCTGTCGCAAACTCGATGATGCTTTGACGGTTCTGCACGGCGAAGCCGTCCGCAAACAGCAGAATCGCTTGAGGCGGGTTGTCGGCCATCTTGTCGAAGGCACCTTTGAGTTCGTCGCGCGACCTCGTCGGAAAATGTTCTAGCGAGATATCGAGCCTGCGCGCCACCACTTCCGAGTAAGCCCATTCGAGATTCGATCCCGGATGCTCGGAATTGGCCACGATGGCGACGCGACGAAGATCCGGCACGATGTCGCGGAGCATCTCCAGGCGCTTGCCGTTGAACTCCGCAGCCATGAAGGTGAGTCCGGTCATGTTTCCGCGGGGCCGAGCCAGGCTGTCGGCAAAGCCGGCAGAAACCGGGTCGCCGCTGAACACATAGACGACGGGCACGGGAAGGCCGAGCTTGCTGATCAGGGACACGGCCTCGCCCTGCGCGACGATCAGTTCGACGGGAAGCTTCACCAATTCCGCGGCAAGCGCAGGGACACGCTCCAAATCGTCATTGCCGAAGCGATACTCGATGGTGAGGTTGCGTCCTTCGACATAGCCCAGGTCGGCCAAACTGGCGCGCACCGCTGCCAGATAAGGTGTCAGGCTCAACTCCTGCTGCGCGGTCAGCCAGCCGATACGGGCACGTCTGGGGGATTGTTGGGCAGACAGAGCGTTGGGCACGGAAGCAAACGCGACGACTGAGGCTAAAAACCCTCTCCGGTGCACGATGTCGCCTCGCAATACCATTTCGCGTCGAGAGCCTACCAATTATCGGCGAGCCGCTCCACCTCGCATGTTCAGATTTCGGCATAAATCTCGATCACGTTGCCGTCGGGATCGCGGAAGAAGATGGTGCGATGGCCGAAGGCGTGATCGGTCAGCGGATGTGCGAGTTCGATGCCCTTCTCTTCCAGATAAGACGCGCATTTGACCACCAGGTCCGGCGCGACGCGAAATGCCAATTGCAGCGAGAGCGCGCCCGCGGGCGGCGGCGCGTCGTTGAACAGCCCGCCATAGGCCGCTAGCGCCAGCGTATTGCCGCCGACGCGGTACTCGATCCATTTGTCGCTCAGCGTGCGCTGGAGCGGAAACTCCATCACAGTTTCATAGAAGCGGCGCATCGCCGCCATGTCGCGCGCGAAGATGACGGTGTAATCGATCTGCCGGATTTCATGAAGCGGGTTCATTGCGGAGTTTTTCTCACTGGACGCGGGCGAGCTTAGCGTTATCTTTCGGCGGAGTGAACGACGGCCATGTGTCGCATCGCCGTCCTCATGGTTTTGCCTCTGCAGCCGCTCTCGGTTAAAAGGCGGGTCCGTCGTAAATGTGGAGTGTTGCCGTGGCGCTGATGCCGGTTGCCGATGCCCTTGCCGCGATCCTCGAAGGCAGCCAGCCGATGGGCGAAGAAATGGTGGCGCTGGAGGAGGCCCATCACCGCGTGCTGGCGCGCGATGTGGCCGCCCGGCGCACGCAGCCGCCGCAGGCGATGTCGGCGATGGACGGCTATGCGGTGCGCGCGGCGGACGCCTCCAAGGTGCAAGCAAAACTCAAGGTGATCGGCGAAGTCGCGGCCGGCCGTCCCTTCGATCGGGCACTTGGCGTGGGCGAAGCGGCGCGTATTTTCACCGGCGGCGTGATTCCCGAAGGCGCCGACGCCGTCGTGATCCAGGAAGACACGCTCGCCAGCGGCAACTGCATCACCATCAACGAGGCCGCCGTCACCGGCCGGCATATCCGCCCCGCCGGCGTCGACTTCAGGGAAGGCGATGTGCTCCTGTCGGCCGGTGGCCGACTGACCGATCGCGACCTCTCGCTCGCCGCCAGCATGAACTATCCGGAGTTGCCGGTGCGCCGCCGGCCCAAGGTCGCGCTGCTTGCGACCGGCGACGAACTGGTGATGCCAGGCTCGACGCCCGGCCCCGGCCAGATCGTCTATTCCAACGGCTATGCGCTGCGGGCGCTCGCGCGGGCCGAAGGCGCCGACACGGTCGACCTCGGGATTGCCGCCGACACCATGGAGGCCACCACATCAGGCATCCGCCGCGCCCGCGACCTCGGCGCCGACATCCTGGTGACGACCGGCGGCGCCTCGGTCGGCGACCACGACCTCGTCAAGGAATCGCTGGAAGCCGAGAAAGTCACCATCGCGTTCTGGAAGATCGCGATGCGCCCGGGCAAGCCGATGATGCACGGCCGGTTGGGTGCGATGCGAGTTGTCGGCGTGCCCGGCAATCCCGTCTCGTCGTATGTCTGCACCTGGCTGTTCGTGGTGCCGTTGATTCGGGCGCTGTCGGGACGCAAGGTGATTCACCACACGCGTGAGAGCGCCCTGCTCGGCCGCGATGTCGGCGCCAATGACGTCCGCGAAGACTATCTTCGCGCGCGCCTGGAGGAGCGCAGCGACGGCACCGTGATCGTGACGCCCGTCAATCACCAAGACTCCTCGCTGCTTGCGAATCTCGCTGCGGCACAGGCACTTCTGATACGTGCGCCGTTTGCGCACGCCGCGAAGGCAGGCGAGCCTTGCGAGATTTTTCGGCTGCCGAACTAGCGCTTGCGCCAGCCTCGCTGACCGAACTTTGTCGCCTTCACCCAAAATTAAGTGGTTGCGGAACACATATCGAACATATAGTGTCCGTTCATGATTTGTTTCGAGTTCTAGTATCTAATTCTCGGAATCGAACGACACCACCAACCGGGGGACTTGCTCGAGATGCTCACGCGCAAACAGTACGAACTTCTGCGTTTCATCAACGAACGGCTGAAAGAAGCCGGCGTACCGCCCTCCTTCGACGAAATGAAGGATGCGCTCGATCTGCGCTCGAAGTCCGGCATCCACCGCCTCATTACCGCGCTCGAGGAGCGCGGCTTCATCAGGCGGCTGCCCAATCGTGCGCGCGCGATCGAGGTGATCAAGCTGCCGGAGCTTTCGCCCGGCGCTGGCGGCGGCAACCGGCGCGGCTTCACGCCGAGCGTCATCGAGGGCAATCTCGGCAAGGTGCGCAGCGGCGCCAGCGCCGATGACGGCGAGCGTCCGGTCTCGGTTCCCGTCATGGGCCGGATCGCGGCCGGCACCCCGATCGAGGCGCTGCAGACCCGCAGCCACACCATCAGCGTGCCGCCGGACATGCTCGGCTCCGGCGAGCATTACGCCCTCGAAGTGCGCGGCGATTCCATGGTCGATGCCGGCATCCTCGACGGCGACATGGCGCTGATCCAGCGCAATGAGACAGCCGACACCGGCGACATCGTGGTGGCGCTGATCGACGACGAGGAGGCGACGCTCAAGCGCTTCCGCCGCCGCGGCGCCTCGATTGCACTGGAACCCGCCAACACCGCCTATGAGGTGCGCATCCTGCCGCCGAACCGGGTCAAGATTCAGGGCAAGCTGATCGGGCTGTACCGCAAGTACTGACCTCCCGCCTAGCCGCGTTTTGTCGAAGCCGCCGGACCCGCTCCGGCGGCTTTTGATTTCTTTAGGAACCGGCCGCCCCAAACGGATTTGTGATCAAGGTTCGCCGCCACGAGCCGCACATTTGCCCACAAGCGGGCAGACGGTTTGGGCTGGTGTTCACTCTGATAGAGGCCCTCGCCTCTCGAGCGTGAGCCAGAAAAGATCACGCTCAGACGACAAGAGAGTGCGCGGGTTGGCTATCTCGAATGAGGAGCAAATCCGATGTGTGACTATAGTCTGCATGCCGTGACCTCGCGCCCCGCCGTGGTCGGAGAGACGCTGGTTACGACGACTTTCCGCGGCACCTCGACCCGCGGCTTCGCATCAGAAAAAGACCCGGGCGTTGCGGTGTGCATGTTGCCCGGAACCGAACTCGCCTTCGACGAGGACGTGAAGTACGACAACCGCTGGATCTGGACCCGCTCGATCAATTCCCGTGTGGGCAAGTTCGGCAAGATGGACCCGCATGTGCCGGATCGCCATCATGACGCCATCGAATTTCCCGATGGAAACTACGTGCTGGTGACGCAGCTGTGCGAAGGACAGCGGGCGACCGTGCTGCAATTGCCGGTGACTGCGCCCGTTAAGCCGGCCGTGCACACCGACACCAGCGCGCCGGTAGCGCCACGGACGCTTCCGGTCGACTGAGGTTAGCCCTGCGGATGGTCCCGCCGGTCGCGCTACCGGCGGGGCCTTCCCGTGAAGTACCAGCGCAAGGGGGACACCAGGATGGTCAACAAGATTACGTGGCAGAGAGCCGGCGGCGTGACCGAGCCCGGCCGTTACATGTTCACGTTCGGCTGGCTGACGGTGACGTCGGACGATCTCAAGGTCTGGAACCAGTTTCCGGATGCGGCCTTCACGCTGGTCGAATTGCCGGTGCACGGAGAGACCGGCGACGGCCCGGAGGAAGTTCACGCCGAGGAATTCCACCTCGGCACGTTTGAGCTTCCGCCGCCACCTTCGCAACGGCTCGACCACTAAAGCGCGACGGCGACGCGTTGAATTATCGAAGCGCTTCGAATTATCGCAGCGCTTCAAGTTTTTCCAGGCGCACGATCTTTTCATAAACGCAGGGCACTAGGTAACGCCTGCGCCGCCGCAAGGGCCGATTATACACCATGAGTTGATGGTCCTTCGGGTCTTTCGTGAATTATCAAATCTGCTGCGCAGACCTATGTCCGCTGCACGCAAGCCGGCGAAGCCAATCGCTTCGCGACGAGCGCCAAGCAAAAAGAGGAGACTACCATGCGCAAGACCATTTTGACCGCCGTCGGTGCCGCGTTGATCGCGCTTGCGACGGTCCAGGCCGCTTCGGCCGCCGACAATCATCATGCCCGCAGGGTCCAGCAGTTCCGCAACGCCAACAACGCCGTTGTCGTGGTTCAGCCGAGCACCCCGCAAGTGTACCCCGAGTACTATTCGGGTGGCTATTCGGCCCCTGCCGGCCGCTGATAGCAACGCTTCGCAACGAAAAGCCCCGGTTCACGCCGGGGCTTTTCTGTGCCGTTACTCCTCGGCCTGCAGGTCGGCTTCCGATGGCGTCGCGTCACGTGCGCGGGGCGCCGCCGGCCGGGAGACAATCGCGGTGTCGCCTTCTGCCTCGCCGGCCATCGCCGGCGACCAGGGCCGGTCAAAGCCGCGCGGCCTCGCCGCCTCGACCGCAAACTCATCTCCCTTCCGCCACAGCGCCAGCGCGCCCTGACGCTGCAACCGCGCGGGATTGATCGCTGCCGCAGCGCAATCCCTTGGCGGCTGCCGCGCGCTGACCACCAGCGCCGCGCGCTCGCAATCATCCGCCAGCGCATCGCTGCGGAACGACTGCGCCACCAGGCCGCCTCCTGCCATCTCCATCACGCATCCGGCGTCGTCGCAGGAGACGCCGTCGGCGAGCGACGCATCGCCTGCGGCCCGCGCATCGGCATCCGCGGCGAGCCACTCCTTCTGCAGGAACGCATCCTTGCCGGAATGCATCAGATGCAGTCTTGCGTCCCTGCCGCGCACCGCGACGGTGTGGCCATCGCCCGAGATCAGGATATCCGGCTGCCGTGCCGCCAGCACCCAGGCGATCGAGCCGGCCAGCACCAGCGCGCCCGACCAGCGCAGCGGCGTGCGCAAGAGCCCCAGCAGGATGATGCCGGCACTCGAAGCTATCAGCGGCCCGATGCCAAAGGCGGCGAGACGGCCGATCGCGCCGGGCAGGTTCGCGACCCACTCCGTGACCACGATCATCCAGTCGATCCCGATGCCCATCAGCCACCAGAAGAAGCCGTCGAGGCCGAAGGGCATCGCGGCGAGCCCCATCAGCCCCGCCGGCATCACCAGCGCCGAGACCACCGGCATCGCCGCCAGATTGGCCAGCACGCCGTAGGGCGTCACGCGGTGGAAATGGAAGGCGGCATAGGGCGTGGTTGCAAGCCCCGCGACCAGCGAGGCCAGCAGCAGCGTCACGAGTTCACGTCCGCCCCACAGCGCGACGCGCGCGGTCGCCGAATGATCGGGGTCGCGAACAGCCGCGGCATGCCGATCTGCACCAGCGCGACCAGCCCAAGTGTCGCCGCAAACGACATCTGAAAACTCGGATGCACCAGCGCTTCCGGCGCCATCACCAGCACGATCATGGCGGCAACCGCGAGCGTACGGAAGGTGATGGCGCGGCGGTCGACCATGACCGCGATCAGCACTACCGCCGTCATGAAGAACGAGCGCTGGGTCGCGACTTCCGCGCCCGACAGCAGCAGGTAGAACGCCGCGGCGACGAGCGCGGCCGCCGCCGACCATTTCTTGATCGGCGTGCTGACGGCAAGGCCCGGGATCAACGCGAGCAGCGCGCGGACCGCGAAGAACACGACGCCCGCGACGACAGCCATGTGATAGCCCGAGATCGACAGCACATGGCCGAGCCCGGAAATGAACATCGCGTCGTTGACGGGCGTGGTGATCGCATCGCGGCGGCCGGTGAGCAGCGCGGTGGCGATGGCGCGCTCGTCGCCGTCGAGGCGGCTGCGAATGCGCGCGTCGATCGCATCGCGCAAGCCCTGCATGAAGGCTGCCTAGCGCAGCGCCAGCCCGCCGCCATCCTTCGGCTCGGCGGTCTTGATCGCGCCCATCACGAAGCCGGAGGCGGCGATACCCTGAAAGAACAGGTCGCGCGAGAAGTCGTAGGAGCCGGGCCGCAACGGCGAAAGCGGCGGCAACAGCCGCGCCTTCAGCTCGACGAAGCTGCCGACGTCGGGCGCGGTGCCCTTCTTCACCGACAGCCGCACACGCTCGAGCTTTCCTGAAAACCGCGGCGCGTCCATCCCGGTCACCCGCAGCACGAAGCGGTCGGTGCGCTCACGGATATCGCGGGTCTCGACAAAGCCGGAGAGCGCGACCGAATAAAGCGGCCGCGCCAGCACGGTGTGGGCGAGGTGTGCGGTCCTCAAGGTCGCGGTGGCAAAGCCGGCCGCGACGGCCGCGACCATCACCGCCGCCGCAAAGAACCGGCTTCGCCGCAGCAGGAAAGCGGCGGCGCACAGCGCGATCGCGGTGCCGATGCTGACGAATAGAACCGGCTCGTGCGAAGCGGTGAAATAGAGCGCGATGCCGGTGCCGAACGCGACCGGCACCCAGGGCAGGAGGCGCCCCGCACCGGCCTCGGCGCGGGCCCGGGCGCGCAGGCGTTCGAGCAGCGACGACCAGATCGAGGAAGGCGATGGCGCGAAAGCCCCGCTCTGCGCGGCGCCGCGTGGCGGCCAAGTCCCCGCAATGCCCCCTGCAATGCCCTGTGTGCGGTGGGGCGACCCGTCCCGCTCTGCCATGCGGCCAGACCCTGCTACTTCAGGGTCGTCAGGCTAGCGGAAGTTGCGGCAGGCGGTAGTGAACGGATGCAGAATGGCCGGCGCGCCTTTTTACGCCCGGAACGTATCGGGCGCGATCGGCAGCCGCGTCACCGGCGGTGACGACGGAACCGCGGCAGGGTCCGCCGTGCGGGCCTTTTGCGCCGGCTGCGCCGTGTGCTTGCGATGGAGCGAACTGGCCGCATCTGCGGCAAAAGCCGGCAGCAGCAGCAATACGATTGCGATGGCGAGCTGCTTCAAGTGAGCCCCCTGCTTTTCAGTGAAAGTGCCGAAATGATCTGCTTATCTCGGAGCGCCTGTGATCTACATCACGGAAGCGCGCGATCGGGAGGGATCTAGCCCTTCCCGACTTCCTTCGCAAAGGTGTCGCGCAAACCGATGGTTCGGTTCAAAACCAGCCGGTCCGACGTCGAATCTTTGTCGCGGACGAAGTAGCCCTGCCGCTCGAACTGCATCGGTTCGGCCGAATTGGCCTCTGCGATCGCCGGCTCGATCCGGGCGTCTTTCAGGACCTCCAGCGACTGCGGATTGAGGTCGGCGGCGAAGTTCGCCGCATCCGGGCTCGGCTTGGCAAAGAGCTGGTTGTAGATGCGGATTTCGGCCGGCTTCGACTGCGCCGCCGGCAGCCAGTGCATGGTCGCCTTGACCTTGCGGCCGTCGGGCGCATTGCCGCCTTTGGTTGCGGGATCATAGGTGCAGCGCAGTTCCACCACCTCGCCGACGGCGTTCTTCACCACGCCTGTGCATCTGATGAAATAGGCATAGCGCAGCCGCACCTCGTTGCCCGGAGACAGCCGGAAGAACTTCTTCGGCGGGTTCTCCATGAAATCGTCCTGCTCGATATAGAGCTCGCGGCCGAAAGCGATCTTGCGGGTGCCGGCTTCGGGGTTGTCGGGGTGATTGATCGCCTCGAGCTCCTCGCTCTTCCCTTCCGGATAGTTCTCGATCACGACCTTCAGCGGCTTGAGCACCGCCATGCGCCGCAGCGACGTACGGTTCAACTCGTCGCGGATATAGAACTCGAGCATGCCGACATCGACCACGCTGTTGGCTTTGGCGACCCCAATGCGCTTGACGAATTCGCGGAGCGCCGCCGGCGGCACGCCACGGCGCTTCAACCCGGCGATGGTCGGCATGCGCGGATCATCCCAGCCCGCGACATGGCCGTCGCGCACGAGCTGGGTCAGCACGCGCTTCGACAGGATCGTGTAGGTCAGGTTGAGCCGCGCGAACTCGTACTGGTGCGGCTTTGACGGCACCGGCAGTTTTTCGATGAACCAGTCGTAGAGCGGCCGGTGGTCCTCGAACTCCAGCGTGCAGATCGAATGGGTGATGCCCTCGATCGCGTCCGACTGGCCGTGGGCATAGTCGTAGCTCGGATAGATCGACCATTTGTCGCCGGTGCGCGGATGGTGCGCGTGCAGGATCCGGTACATCACGGGATCGCGCAGGTTGATGTTGCCGGCGGCCATGTCGATCTTGGCGCGCAGCACCCGCGCGCCATTCGGAAACTCGCCCGCCTTCATGCGGCGGAACAGGTCGAGATTTTCCTCCACCGAACGGTCGCGGAACGGCGAGTTCTTGCCGGGCTCGGTCAGCGTGCCGCGGTTGACGCGGATATCGTGCTGGTTCTGGTCGTCGACATAGGCGAGGCCAGTTTTGATCAGGCCCTCCGCCCAGTCATACAGGCGCTCGAAATAATCGGAGGCATAGAACAGGTTCTTGCCCCAGTCGAAGCCGAGCCAGTGCACGTCGGCCTGGATGGAATCGATATATTCCTGCTCTTCCCTGGTCGGATTGGTATCGTCGAAGCGCAGATGGCAACGGCCGCCATATTCCTGCGCGATGCCGAAATTGAGCGCGATCGACTTGGCATGGCCGATATGCAGATAGCCGTTCGGCTCCGGCGGGAACCGGGTCACGATCTCCTTGTGCTTTTTGGTGTCGAGATCGGCCTGGATGATGTCGCGAATGAAGTCGCGCCCCGCCTCTGCCGCCGCCGGTTCTGTCATCGTCATTATGAAGTCCTAGCCGAATTCAGCGGCCCTTCTGCCAAATTCGCTTTCCCACGCCAAGCCCGCTTTGTCCGGGTGAAGGCTTTAGTTATGCACCGATCCTGTTATACACCACCGCAATTTCCGCTATCCCTGCCCCGCTCAATGACCGATTCCATCGTCACCCGCTTCGCCCCCTCGCCGACCGGCTTCCTCCATATCGGAGGTGCCCGCACTGCGCTGTTCAACTGGCTCTACGCCCGCGGCCGCGGCGGCAAAATGCTGCTCCGGATCGAGGACACCGACCGCGAGCGCTCGACCCGAGAGGCAATCGACGCCATCCTCGACGGGCTGAAATGGCTCGAGCTCGATTGGGACGGCGACGTCATCTACCAGTTCAACCGCGCCGCGCGCCACCGCGAGATCGCCGAGCAGCTTCTTGCCGAGGGCAAGGCCTATCATTGCTACGCCACGCCGGAACAGCTCGACGAGATGCGCAAGAAGGCGCGCGCGGAGGGCCGTACAAGGCTCTACGATGGGATGTGGCGCGACCGCGATCCGTCGCAGGCGCCCGCCGGCATCAAGCCGACCATCCGCCTCAAGGCGCCGCTGACCGGCGAGACCGTGATCGAGGACCAGGTGCAGGGCCGCGTGGTCTGGCAGAACGAGAACCTCGACGACCTCGTGCTGTTGCGCGGCGACGGCACGCCGACCTACATGCTGGCGGTCGTGGTCGACGACCACGACATGGCCGTCACCCATGTGATCCGCGGCGACGATCACCTGATCAACGCCGCCCGCCAGAAGCAGATCTACGACGCGCTCGGCTGGGACGTGCCGAACATGTCGCATATCCCGCTGATCCACGGCCCCGACGGCTCAAAGCTGTCGAAGCGGCATGGCGCGCTCGGCGTCGACGCCTACCGCGCCCTGGGGTATCTGCCTGCCGCTGTGCGGAATTACCTGGTCCGGCTCGGCTGGAGCCATGGCGACCAGGAGATCTTCTCGACCGAGGAGATGATCAAGGCGTTCGACCTGCCCGCAATCGGCCGCTCCGCCGCCCGCTTCGACTTCGCCAAGCTCGAAAACCTCAACGGCCACTATATCCGCACGGCCTCCGATCAATCCCTCGTGACACAGTTCGAGAGCGTGCTGGACTACGTTCCCAACGGCGCGGCGGTGAAGGCCAAGCTGAACCAGGCCACCCGCGCGCAGCTGTTGGCCGCGATGCCGAGCCTGAAGGAGCGCGCCAAGACGCTGATCGAGCTGATCGACGCGTCCTACTTCATCTTCGCCGACCGGCCGCTGCAGATCGAGGCAAAAGCGCAAGCCGTGCTGACGCCGGAAACCCACGAACTGATTGGCCGGCTGCGCGCGGCGCTGCAGACGGTTTCGCCCTGGACTGTCGAGACCACGGAATCCGCGATGCGGGCGTTTGCCGAGGCGAACAACCTCAAGCTTGGCGCTGTCGCCCAGCCCCTGCGCGTGGCGCTGACCGGAAAAACTACCTCGCCCGGCATTTTCGAAGTGCTTTCGGTCCTGGGCCGGGACGAATGCCTGGCGCGCCTGGGTGATCAGGCCGGGGATCGGGCTACCGCATAGCCAAGGCGCACCAGCGGCGTCCATCTTGCAGCGCACATGGCAATACGATACCCATTTGTTTAGCCAGTTTCCTGGACAATTCCGGCCTGCCTCGCCATCTGAAAAAATGGCTTCCGGTCAGCCCGCTAACGATCTCATCGGGGACGAACGATGGACGCAAAATCCGCAAGCAAGACCGCGACCCTTACGGTCGGCAACAAGACCTATGATTTCCCGATTCTGAGCGGCACCGTCGGGCCCGATGTCATCGACATCGCCAAGCTCTACGCCCAGTCCGGCATGTTCACCTACGACCCGGGCTTCACCTCGACCGGCAGCTGCCAGTCCAAGATCACCTATATCGACGGCGACGCCGGCATCCTCGAATACCGCGGCTACCCGATCGAGCAACTCGCCGAAAAGGGCGATTTCCTGGAAACCTGCTACCTGCTGCTCTACGGGGAATTGCCGACGAAGTCGCAGAAGGAAGACTTCGACCATCGCGTGATCCACCATACCATGGTGCACGAGCAGATGGCGCGCTTCTTCCAGGGTTTTCGCCGCGACGCGCATCCCATGGCGATCATGGTCGCCGCCGTCGGCGCGCTCGCCGCGTTCTATCACGACTCCACCGACATCAACGATCCGCAGCAGCGCATGATCGCCTCGATGCGGATGATCGCGAAGGTCCCGACTTTGGCGGCGATGGCCTACAAATACACCATCGGCCAGCCCTTCGTGTACCCGAAGAACTCGCTCGGGTTCGCCGAGAACTTCCTGCACATGTGCTTTGCCGTGCCGTGCGAGGAGTACAAGGTCAATCCGGTGCTGGCGGATGCCCTGGAGAAGATCTTCATCTTGCACGCCGACCATGAGCAGAACGCCTCGACCTCGACGGTGCGCATCGCCGGCTCCTCCGGCGCCAACCCGTTCGCCTGCATTGCGGCCGGCATCGCCTGCCTCTGGGGCCCGGCCCATGGCGGCGCCAATGAAGCAGCCCTCAACATGCTCTACGGCATCGGCACGGTCGACAAGATTCCGGACTTCATCAAGAAGGTGAAGGACAAGAACAGCGAAGTCCGCCTGATGGGCTTTGGCCACCGCGTCTACAAGAACTACGATCCGCGCGCCAAGATCATGCAGAAGATGTGTCACGCCGTGCTCAAGGAGACCGGCCATGGCGACGATCCCATGCTGAAGGTGGCGCTGGAACTGGAAAAGATCGCGCTGAACGACGAATATTTCGTCAGCCGCAAGCTCTACCCGAACGTCGACTTCTATTCGGGCATCACGCTAAAGGCGATGGGCTTCCCGATGTCGATGTTCACCGTGCTGTTCGCGGTCGCCCGCACCGTCGGCTGGATCAGCCAGTGGAGCGAGATGATCGAGGATCCGCAGCAGAAGATCGGCCGTCCGCGCCAGCTCTATACCGGCGTCGGCCGCCGCGACTATGTCGACATCGGCCAGCGCAAGTAGGGTTACGTTCACCGGCAACCGCCAAGCACGGGTTGATACGCCGTCATTCCGGGGCGATGCAGCAGCATCGAACCCGGAATCTCGAGATTTCGGGTTCGCGCTTTCAGCGCGCCCCGGAATGACATCGCGCTAATTGGCCCGCCTTCCCTTGCGCATCGTGGCCAGCACGATGTCGGCGGCGCGCACGCTCGGCGCCGTGTTGCCGGTCGACATGATGGCGTCGATCCTGGCAAAGCCGTCAAGCTGCTTCTTGCGCTCCGGCGTATCCGACAACAGCGGACGAAGCGCATGCGCGAGGTTTTCCGGCGTGCAATCCTTCTGCAGGAATTCCGGCACGATATTCTCGCCCATCACCAGGTTGGCCAATATCACCGACTGCACCTTGATCGCGCGCGCGAGAATGGCGGCCTCGACGGAGCCGACGCGATAGGCCGTGACCATCGGCACGCCCGACAGCGCAAGCTCGAGCGTGACGGTGCCGGATTTGGCGAGCGCGGCGCGCGCGATCCGGAAGGCCGCGCGCTTGTCCTGCTCGCCCACCACGATCTTGGGCTCGACCGGCCACTTCTTCATGGCCTCACGGACCGCGTCGACGAGATGCGGCATGGTCGGCAACACCAGGTCAAACGCCACGCCATCCGCGGTTAATTTGCCGAGCGCCGCGCCGAACACCGCCATATGGCGCCTGATCTCGCTGCGGCGGCTGCCAGGCAGGACCAGGAGCACCGGCGGATCACCCTCGCGGCGCGCCCGCTCTTCGGCGTTGGGCCGGAGCGAGGCGAGTTGCTCGGTCAAGGGATGGCCGACATAGCTGCAAGGCGGCCCGCGCAGGCGCCGATAGGCCTCCGGCTCGAACGGCAACAGCGCCAGCACATGGTCGACGTAGCGGAGCATGGCCCGCGCCCGGCCGGGCCGCCAGGCCCATACCGTCGGCGACACATAATCGATGATCGGGATCGAATCATCCTTCGCGCGCAGGCGGCGCGCCACACGATGGGTGAAATCCGGGCTGTCGATGATGACGAGAATATCGGGTGCGCTTGCCAGCACGGTATCGACCGTCCGCCGGATCAGCCGCAGGATTTTCGGCAATTGCGCGACCACCGCGGCGAGCCCGATGATCGAGAGCTCCTCGATCGGAAACAGCGAGGTCAATCCCTCCCGCGCCATGGCGCGGCCGCCGACGCCCTCGAACTCGACGGCGCCGCCGAGCCGCTGGCGCAGCACTTTCATCAGGCCCGCCCCGAGCCGGTCGCCGGATTCCTCGGTGGCGACCAGGAAAATCCGTCGCCCGACGCTCGTTGTCGCGCGCGCCGGGCTCACGCGGCGACGCCCGTGATGAACAGGCCGGCCTTGTCCGCGGCTTCGATCATTCCTTGCGGGTCGGCTGCGATGGTGTTGCCGGCGACGATGGCGATCCCGGCGAGCTTTGCATTCGCGGCACCTTCGACGGTGCGCGGGCCGATGGTCGGCAGGTCGTAGCGCAGGTCCTGGCCGGCCTTGGGCGCCTTGACCAGCACGCCGCGGCCTGCGGGGACACGGATACGCCCCTGCTCGCGCAGCCGCGCGATGCGCCCCAGAAGCCCGTCGGTGCCCTCGATGTCCTCGACCCCGACCACATGGCCGTCGATCACGACCGCCGCCTGCCCGATGTCAAACGGGCTCAGCGCGGCCAGCACGTCCCGCCCTCTGGCGATATCGGCTTGCGCGCGCTCATCCGGCCTCGCGCCGGTCAGGCAGCCCTCGGGCACCAGCAGGTCTGGCGCCACATCCTTGATCCCGACCATGCGAAAGCCCTGCCCTTCCAGGATGCGTCCGATGCCCGACAACAGATGGTCGTCGCCGCCACGGAAGGAAGCCCAGATTTTTCCGATCGCGCGCAGCGTGCCGAAGTCCAGCCGCACCTCCGACAGCGCCGGGCGCACGAGCGTGCCGATGAACAGCAGGTCGCGGCAGCCTTCGTCGCGGAACAGTTTTGTGGCACGGCCGAGCTGGCCGACCGAGATCCAGCGATGGCGGAAGCGTTCCGCCTGTTTCGCATCGCAGGCGCCCTTGATCGCGAACAGCACCGGCGTGACGCCGCGGCGCTCAAGCGAATCCGCGACCGCAAACGGCAGGGCGCCGCCTGCAGCGATCAGGCCGACGGGTGAAGAATTGTCTTGCGCCGGCGCAGCCATGGTCAGTGCCGGCTGCCGTTCTCGGCCGGCAGGCACAGCGGCCGGTGCTTGCCGTCTCCGATGAAGTCAAGGATTTGCGCGATCGCGGGATCTTCGTTCGCAAGCCTCTGCACGCCTTCCAGCCGCTCGGCAAAGATGCCCGGTCCATGGAATAGTCTCTGATAGAAGGCGCGCACGGCGGCGAGCCGCTCCCGCGTGAACTTGCGCCGCTTCATGCCGATGATGTTGAGGCCTTCCAGCACGGCATACTGGCCGTTGACGAGGCCGAACGGAATCACGTCGCCTCGCACGCCGCAGACGCCGCCGACCATCACCTGCGGCCCGATCCGGGTAAACTGGTGCACCGCCGACAGCCCGCCGATATAGACGAAATCGCCGATCTCGCAGTGGCCGCCGAGCGTCGCCGAGGTTGCGAAGATCACGTCATCGCCGACAAAGCAATCATGGCCGACATGGCTGTTGTTCATGAAGAAGCCGCGGTCGCCGACTTTGGTGAGGCCGCCGCCTTTCGCAGTGCCGATATTCATGGTCACGCCTTCGCGCAGCGTGCAGCCCGCGCCGATCTCGAGTCGCGTCGGCTCGTCCCGGTAGCTGAGATCCTGCGGCGCGCCGCCCAGCGCCACGAACGGCGAAATCACGCAATCGGCGCCGACGGTCGTGTGGCCCATCACCTGCACATGCGAGATCAGCCGGCAGTTCGCGCCGATCACGGCGTTCGAACCGACGATGCAGTAGGGACCGATCAGCGCGCCGTCGCCGATCACAGCGCCGTCCTCTACCCGCGCAGTGGGATCAATCTTGGCCATGTTGTCAGTGTCGTCCTGTCAGTCGGTGAGCATGGCGCCGACGTCGGCCTGCGCCATGACAACACCCTTCACCTTGGCTTCGCCGTGAAACCACCACATGGTGTTGCGGCGGCCGAGCGAGCGCATGTGGTATTCGACGGTATCGCCGGGCATCACGGGCTTGCGGAACTTGCACTTATCGATGGTGAGGAAATAGACCGCGCGCGGTTTCTCGGTGCCCTCGACGGACTTGATGCCGATCACGCCGGCGGTCTGCGCCATCGCCTCGATCATCATCACGCCCGGATAGATCGGCCGGTCGGGAAAATGCCCGAGGAAGGGCGGCTCGTTGAAGGTGACGTTCTTGACGCCGATGCCGCTGTAGTCGGCGCGGATGTCGAGCACCTTGTCGATCAACAGCATCGGATAGCGGTGCGGCAGCGTCTTCAGAATCTCGTTGATGTCTACGACCGCAAACCTGACTGGTGACTCCTCCGCCATTACTCCTGCCCTTCACCCTTCGGATCGGCCGCTTGATCACGCACCAGACGCTCCACCGCGACAATCTCCCTGAACCACTGCCTGGTCGGCTTGGCGAAATGCCCGCCCCAGCGGCCGCCCGCAGGAATGTCGTCCTTCACCGCGCTCATGGCCGTGACCTGTGCGCCGTCGCCGATCTTGAGGTGGTTGTTGATGCCGACCTTTGCTCCCAAAGCCACATTGTCACCAATCGTCAGGCTGCCCGCGAGCCCGATCTGCGCCGCCAGCAGGCAATGCCTGCCGATGGTCACATTGTGACCGATCTGGACCTGATTGTCGATTTTGGTGCCCTCGCCGATCACGGTATCGCGCAGGCTGCCGCGGTCGATGGTGGTGCCCGCCCCGATCTCCACATCGTTCTGAATCACGACCCTGCCGGTTTGCGGGACCTTCAGATGCCCCTCCGGCCCGAAGAAAATAAAGCCATAGCCGTCCTGCCCAATGCTGCAGCCGGGATGGATCAGCACATTGTTGCCGATCAGCGCGCATTGGATGGCTGTTCGTACCCCAACGTTGCAGTCTCGGCCGATCTTGACGCCTGGCCCGATCACGCTGCCTGCGCCGATCACCGTGCCGGCGCCGATCTCGACATCGGCGCCGATCAACGCCAGCGGGTCGACGATCACGCCGTCTTCCAGATGCGCCGTGGAATCGATGATCGCCGATGGCGCGATCCCGTGGGAGCCGAACCAGGATGCCGGCCGCAGCGCATCGCCATGCCATTCGCGGGCGAGTTGCACGAAAGCGCGAAAAGGCTGGGCCGCGCGCAGCACCGCGACATGGGCGGGAACGCGCCCCGCAAAGCGCTCGCTGACCAGGCAGGCGCCGGCTTTGGTCGCCGCGAGCTGGTCGGCATATTTCAGATTGTCGAAAAAGGTCAGGTGCATCGGGCCGGCTTCGTCGAGCGATGCCAGTCCCCTGACCTCCTGGCCGGACCGGGAGGGATCAGCCAATTGCGCCTTCGTCCGCCCGGCGATATCGGCCAGCGTTGACGAAGGCGGTGTTGCAAAGAATGTCGGTTGCGCCATTCCCCCGTCGCAATCCACCTACGATCCGAACCAACGAGGCGGCTCCGGCGAAGCGGAGCCGCGTTTCCGTCCCTATTTGCCGTGTTCCGGCGGCGCTGGCCAGTAAATTAGAACGACGTACCGCCGCCAAACTTGAACTGCTGGACGTGGTCGTACTGCCCCTTGGTCAGCGGGATCGCATAGTCGAAGCGCAGCGGACCGAACGGCGAGGCCCAGATCAGGCCCACACCCACGGACGAGCGAACGACATTGCCATTGTCATAGACCAAGCCCGTGCAGGTCCCGGATGTCGCAGGCGTCACCGTCGGCTTGATACAGTTCGAATTGGCTGGTGTGGTCAACTCCCCGGTCGCAGCCCAGGTCGTCGGCCCCTGATAGTCCCACAGCCCGCCGGCATCGGCGTAGACCGCGCCCTTCAGGCCCACTTCCTTGGGCAGGAACCAGAACGGCATCTGCAGTTCGAACGACGCACCCCAGTATTTGGTGCCGCCGAGTGCGTCCATGGTGCCGAACGGATTGATGTCGCGCGGACCGATACCGTTCGGAGCGAAGCCGCGCACGAGGTTCGGGCCCATCTGGAATTGGTCGAGCATGCGCAGCTCGTTGTTGCCGACCTTGTTCAGCATGCCGCTCTGCACATGGATCAGGCCGACGATATCGGAGACCAGCGGGGTGTAGTATTTGCCGTCGATCGTGCTCTTCAGATAGGTGACGTCGCCGCCGACGCCGGCGAAATCCTGGCGCCAGTCGATCAACAGACCGTCGGTCGGGTTCTTGTTGTTGTCGAGCGTGTTGTAGTTCAGCGAATAGCCGACCGCGGAGGTCAGGGTATGACCGCTCGCGAGCTCCTTGCGGATCGGCAGCGAAGCTTCGCCATCGCTGTAGCACCACAGGCCGAAGCCCGAGGCGTCGGTGGCGGTTTGCCCGCCTGACGTTACCGAGCCACCGGCCGGAGTACCCGGGGCATTCGCCGCCACCCAGGCCGGCGACGGATTGAAGGCGAGCAGGCCGTTGGTCGGGTTGTTGTTACAATTGGCCAGATAGCTCGGCAGCGAGATGTCCTGCTCGTAGATCGAATAGCGCAGTTGCAGCGACAGGTCCTCGCGCAGCTGGAAGCCGAGCCGCGGACTGAAACCGATGGTCTTGGTGCCGTAGGAGATGAAGCTGTTGGGCAGCTGCTCGCGATAATAGGCGTCAAGGCCGAGCGCCACGCGGTAGTCCAGGACATAGGGGTCGATATAGGACAGCGAGAGGCCGCGCGCATACTGGCCGTAGGTCACCGCCGCCTTCGCATACAGGCCGCGGCCGAGGAAGTTGCGTTCGGAGATACTGACTTCGGCAAGCGCGCCGTCGGTGGTCGAATAGCCGCCCGAGACCGAGAAGTCGCCGGTGGATTTCTCCTCGAGATCGACGATGAGAATCACGCGGTCGCTCGAAGAGCCCGGCTCGGTCGTGATCTTCACGCTCTTGAAGAAGTCGAGATTCTTCAGCCGCCGCTCGGCACGGTCGACGAGGGCCCGGTTATAGGCGTCGCCCTCGGAAATATCGAACTCGCGGCGGATGACATAGTCGCGGGTGCGGGTGTTGCCGCGGACGTTGATTCGCTCGATATAGGTGCGCGGCCCTTCCTCGATGGCGAACACCACCGAGACGGTGTGGGCTTCGAAATTGCGGTCGCCGCGCGGGCGCACCACGGCGAAAGCATAGCCGCGCCGCGACGCCTCGATCTGCATTTCCTCGACGGACTTCTCGAGCGCCTCGACGTTGTAAAGCGAACCGACGCCGACGCGCGAATAGATGCGCAGCGAGCTGACGTCGAGATTCGCAATGCTGGACTGGAAGTCGACCGAGCCCACGCGATATTGCTGGCCTTCTTCGATCTTGAAAGTGACCAGGAAGCCCTTGCGGTCCGGATCATATTCGGTGAGCGCGGCCACCACCTGCACGTCGGCAAAGCCGTGCTTCAGGTAGAAACGGCGAATCAGATCGCGGTCGGCCTCGACGCGGTCGGGGTCGTAGACGTCGTTGCCGCCGAGGAAGCTCAGCAGATTCGACTCATGGGTCTTGATGATGTCCTTGAGGCGATAGGACGAATAGTAGCTGTTGCCGACGAACTCGATGGATTTGACCGATGTCTTCTGGCCTTCCTCGACGGTGAAGATCAGGTCGACCCGGTTGTTTGGCTGCTCGATGATCTCGGGTGTGACGCGCACGTCATAGCGGCCGGAATGGCGGTAGATTTCGACGATGCGCTGGGCGTCCGACTGCACCATGGGTCGCGACAGCGTGCCGCGCGGCTTGGACTGGATTTCAGCAGAAAGCTGATCGTCCTTGACCTTCTTGTTGCCCTCGAAGGCGACGCGGTTGATCACCGGGTTCTCGATGACGGTGACCACGATCCTGCCGCCCGGACGGCTGATCCGCACGTCCTGGAACAGGCCGGTCTCGATCAGCGCCTTCAGGCCGTCGTCGATGGCGGCGTTATCCAGCCTGCCGCCGGGACCCGCCTTGAAATAGGAACGGATGGTCTCGATCTCGACGCGCCGGTTCCCGACCACTTCGATCGAACTCAGCGTCTGCGCGGCAGCCTGCGTGGAGACAAGCGACAGCGCCAGCGGGGCAACCACCGGCACGACGAACATGATCAGGGCGGCCGACAAGCCCCCCCGCACTCGCATTCCGAACTTCATGCGCGACGCGCCCTCGTCATTCCGTACCGGCATCGCACCCCCACGAGCCGGCAGATTCCCATTGTTGCCTTCGGTTGTAGCCAAATTCGCCGAGGCAGCAACTTACGATCTCAGTCCAATTCCATTTTCATTCCAAGACGTTGCCGATAGGCAACGTCATAAAAAAGCCTCGCTTCATGAGGTCGCGAAATGCAGGATGTCGTTGTAGGTCGCGAACACCATCAGCATCAGCACCAGACCCAATCCGATCCGAAACCCAACCTCCTGCGCCCGCTCCGATAAAGGCCGCCCGCGCAAGGCTTCCACCGAATAGAACAAAAGGTGCCCGCCATCGAGCAGCGGAACCGGAAACAGATTCAGCAATCCGATCGACACGGAAAGCATCGCGCACAGCTGGATAACGAATTGCAAGCCGAGGCTTGCCGCCTGTCCCGAGAGCTGGGCGATCCTGAGCGGGCCACCCAGATCACCCGAACTGCCCGTTCCGACAAACAGGGTTGCGATGAACGTGAACGTGCCCGAAATGATGAACCAGACTTGTTCGCCACCAATCTTGAGGGCCTCAAAAAAGCCGACGGGCACGGTGTTGGCCTCGCCCGGCTTGGCATTGTACTGAATCCCAAGCACACCCTCGCGATGGCGATTGCCGAACAGGTCCTTGGTTTCTGTCAGCGCCGGGGTCGCTGTGAGCGTGATGGTTTCGCTGTCCCGCTTGATGCGGAAAACCAGTGACGAACCGGGATGTGTTGCCACGATCCGCTTCATGTCGTTGAAGTTTTCGATGACGTGGCCGTCGATCGAGGTGACCACATCGCCAACCTTGAAGCCGGCCGACGCCGCGACGCTGTCAGGCTGCAGACCGTCGACGCGGGCGATCGAATTCGGCTTGCCATAATAGAGCGCCATGCCGGCGAAAATCAGCGCGGCCAAAATGAAATTGGCGATCGGGCCGGCGGCGACGATCGCCGCGCGCGGACCCACCTTCTTGTGGTGGAAGCTGCCGGCGCGCTCTTCCGCGCTCATGTTGGCGAGCGCTTCGGTCGAAGGCGTGGAAGCCTCGGTATCGTCGCCAAAGAATTTCACATAGCCGCCGAGCGGAATCGCCGAAACCTTCCAGCGGGTGCCGTGGCGGTCGTTGAAACCGGCGAGTTCCGGACCGAAGCCGAGCGAGAACGTTAACACCTTCACGCCGGCCCAGCGGGCAACCAGGAAGTGGCCGAGCTCGTGGAAGAAAACAACGATGGTCAGGACGAACAGGAAGGGGATCGCGTAACCGATGAGCAGATGGCTCAAGTTATTGAAACTGTGAAGAAAAAACTCAGCCATTCGAATCCCCTCAACCGGAACCGAAAGGCCCCGCCCCAACCCTCTAGGATGCCTTTAAGGCAATTTGAGGCAATAGGGAGGCGGCCTTATTTCGCGCGTTATGGTCAACAGCGATGGCGTCGTCGGCCAACTCCAGCGGGGCCAGATTGCCGGAGCGAATCCAGGCCTCGAGCGTCGCTTCGACCAGCCGCGCGATGGCGCCGAATCTGATCTTGCCGGCGATGAAGGCCGCGACCGCCACCTCGTTGGCGGCGTTGAATACCGTAGTTGCGCCGCGACCGGTCCTTAAGGATTCGTAAGCGAGTCGCAGCGCCGGGAACCGCTCGAAATTGGGTTCCTCGAAGGTGAGCTGGCCGATCTTGGCGAGATCCAGTCTCGCGGCCGGCCCCTTGCCGATCCGGTCGGGCCAGCCCAGGCAATGCGCGATCGGGATGCGCATGTCGGGCGCGCCGAGCTGGGCCACCACCGAGCGGTCGGAAAACTCGACCATGCCGTGCACGATCGACTGCGGATGCACGAGCACGTCGATCTCGTCGGGCGTCAGCGAAAACAGATAGGCGGCTTCGATCACCTCGAGGCCCTTGTTCATCATCGATGCCGAAATCGATGGTGATCTTCTGGCCCATGCTCCAGTTCGGATGTTTCAGCGCCTGCGCCAGCGTCGCCTGCTCGATATCGGCCGGCGCCCAGGTGCGGAACGGTCCGCCGGAAGCCGTGATGATGACGCGGACGAGTTCGTCGCGGTTTCCCGAGCTCAATGCCTGGAACAGTGCATTGTGTTCGGAATCCGCAGGGAGAATGCAGGCACCCGCCTTCTGCGCGCGTTGCATGAAGAAATCGCCGGCGCAGACCAGGCATTCCTTGTTGGCGAGCGCAACGGTGGCGCCACGATCGACCGCTGCGAGTGCGGGCTTCAGGCCCGCCGCGCCGCTCACCGCCGCCATCACCCAATCCGCAGGCCGTGCAGCCGCTTCGATAACAGCGCTTTCGCCGGCGCCGCATTCGGTGCGGGTGCCGGCCAGGGCTTCCTTCAGCTCGGTGAACCGGCTCGCATCCGCAACGGCGACAAAGCGCGCGTCGAATTCCTTCGCGAGCTTGGCCAGTCCCTGCACATTGCTGTTGCCGGTCAGCGCCTCGACCCGGTAGCGCTCGGGCGCGCTGCGCAGCAAATCCATCGTGCTGTCGCCGATCGAGCCGGTGGCCCCGAGAACGGTGACGCTGCGCACGACTGACGCCGCGGACTTGTTGTTACGCAAGGGAACTGCGCTCATGTGCTCACCAAACCATAAGAGCGCGGCCGACGCCATCCACGCCATGCGGCAAAAACCCGAAAATTGCCGCCAGCGCGATCGCGGCAACAAAGCCGTCCAGACGATCCATTAGCCCGCCATGGCCGGGAATTATGTGACTTGAGTCCTTTACGCCGAAGTGGCGCTTCACGGCGGATTCGAACAGGTCGCCGAATTGCGAGGCGATCGACAGCACCGCGGCGAGCAGCAGCATCAGCCAGATATTGAAACCGAACGCGGCAAAGCCCGCCGCGACTACGAGGCTCGCCGCAAAACCGCCGAGCGCGCCGGCCCAGGTCTTTTTCGGGCTGACCCGCGGCCAGAGTTTTGGGCCGCCGATGGCGCGGCCGGCGAAATATCCGCCGATATCGGTCGCCCATACCACCAGCAACACCAGGATCAGCGCGGCCAGTCCCTGCGTCTGATCGAGCCGCACCACGATCGAGGCCAGCTGCGCGATGGCGGCATAGAGAAATCCGGCGATGGTCCAGCGACGCAATTGGCCCGACAACGCGCCGACATTCACCAATCCAATCGCGAGCATCAGCAGCGAAGCCTCGATCCTGTCGAACGCCAGTCCCCAGCCGGAAAGCGTCAGCGCGCCGACGCCCGCGATCACGGCGCCTTTATTGCGCGCAGCCCCCACCACCGCCATCCATTCGATGTAGAGGCCAATGGTCGCGAGCGTCACCAGCGTGATCCACCACCAGCCGCCGGCATAAGCGGCTCCGATCGCAACCGGCGCCATGACCAACGCCGCCGCGACCCGCATCAAGAGATTGCGCTGGTCCTGTCCGGCGACCGCACCCGGCGCGGCTTCGTGCTCGCTCACGATCCGGTTTTCGCAACGAGCCCGCCGAAGCGGCGCTCGCGTTTGCCGTATTCGGCGATTGCGCCCTCCAGCGCCGCCTTGTCGAAATCCGGCCAATGGATCGGCACGAACACGAGTTCGCTATAGGCCGCCTGCCACATCAGGAAATTCGACAGCCGCTGCTCGCCGCTGGTGCGGATGATCAGATCGGGATCGGGAATGTCGGGCGCATCGAGATATTGCCCGAGCGTGTCGGCATCGATCGAAGCGGGATCCCGCTTGCCCTCGGCGACCTCGCGGGCGAGCCGCTGCGCGGCGTTCGCGATCTCCTGCCGCGACCCGTAGTTGAAGGCGACGACGAGGGTGAGTTTGCTGTTCTGCTTCGTCAGCTCTTCCGCTTCGTTGAGGAGCGCGCAGATGTCGGGCTCGAGCCCGCTGCGCTCACCGATCACGCGCACCCTCACCCCGTCGCGATGCAGGGTCGCGAGATCGTTGCGGATGAAGCGCCGCAGGAGGCCGAACAGATCGCCGATCTCGCTCGCCGGCCGCGACCAGTTTTCCGAAGAGAAAGAAAAGATGGTGAGATAGAGGATGCCAAGCTCGTTTGACGCGCGCACCACGCGGCGCAGTGCTTCGACGCCGCGGCGATGGCCTTCGGCCCGCGGCAGGCCGCGCGACGCCGCCCAGCGCCCGTTGCCATCCATGATGATCGCAACGTGCAGCGGACCGTCGGATCGGTCCTGTCCTTCCCTGGCTGGGACGGCATTCGACATCGGTCGATCCTTAGACGGTGAGGATTTCTTTTTCCTTGGCCGCAAGCAACTGGTCGATTTCCGCGATGATTCCGTCGGTCGCCTTCTGCACGTCGTTGGCGAAGCGCTCCTGATCGTCCTCGGAGATCTCGTGATTCTTCTCGAGCTTCTTCACGGTATCGAGCCCGTCGCGGCGCACGTGACGCACGGCGACCTTGGCTGCTTCGGCATATTTGTGCGCGACCTTGACGAGCTCCTTGCGGCGTTCCTCGTTGAGCTCGGGAATACGCAGGCGAAGCACCTGGCCTTCGGTCGCGGGCGAAAGACCCAGATTGGAATCGACGATCGCCTTCTCGACCGCCTTCACCATCGACTTGTCCCAGACCTGCACCGAGATCATTCGCGGCTCCGGCACGCTGACGGTTGCGAGCTGGTTCAGCGGCATGTGCGTGCCGTAGGCATCGACCTGTACCGGCTCCAGCATCGAGGCCGAGGCGCGGCCGGTGCGAAGACCGCCGAGCTCATGCTTGAGCGACTGGGTCGCGCCCTGCATGCGGCGCTTCAACTCGTTGATGTCGAAATTACCCGTGGGCATAACGCTCTCCCATTGCACAAAAGCTTCTTGTCGAGGCGCCCGGCCGGAACGGCTCAGCCGGCGACGATGGTCCCATGGCCTGTTCCGCGCAGAATCGCGCCGATCGAACCGGGCTCGGCGATCGAGAAGACGATGATAGGCAGCGACGTCTCGCGGGCAAGGGCGAATGCAGTCGCATCCATGACCTTGTAGGCGCCTTCGATCGCCTGCGAATGGGTCAGCCGGTCGAAACGCTTGGCGGAGGGGTCTTTTTTGGGATCGGCGCTGTAGACCCCGTCGACATTGGTCGCCTTCAGGACTGCCTTGGCGTCGATTTCAGCCGCCCGCAGCACGGCGGTGGTGTCGGTGGTGAAGAAGGGATTGCCGGTTCCGCCGCCTAGCAGCACGATCCGGCCTTCGGCGAGGCATTTGTGCGCTGCACTGCGGGTGAACAGATCGCAAATCTCGGGCATCACGAAGGCCGACAGCGTCCGCGCCGGCGTGCCCTTGCGCTCGATCGCCGCTTCCAGCGCCAGGCAATTCATGACGGTGGCGAGCATGCCCATGGTGTCGGCGGTCGGCCGCGACACGCCGCGGGAGGAGACTTCGACGCCGCGGACCATGTTGCCGCCGCCGACCACAACGGCGATCTCGGCGCCCAGCTTTTGGGCGGCGATCAATTCGGAGGCGATCCGGTCGACGGTGGCCTGGTCGATCCCGGCCCCATTGCTTCCGGCGAGATATTCGCCGGAAATCTTGATCACCACGCGACGATAGACCGGCTCAGCCATCGATGAATTGCTTCCCTGTCCCGCGCGGCCGCTTCGCCGGCGCGAGGCGCGCCGGAAGCCAAGAGCCAGCTGTTATTTCTTGCCGCTGGCAGCCGCGACTTCAGCCGCGAAGTCCGATTCCTGCTTCTCGATTCCCTCGCCGAGAGCATAGCGCACAAAACCGGTGATCTTCACCGGCGCGCCGATTTTGCCCTCAGCTTCCTTCAAGGCCTGGGCGACCGACTTGCCGCTGTCGTGGATGAAGGCCTGCTCCAGCAGGCAGACTTCCTTGTAAAAGGTCTTCAGACCGAACTCGACGATCTTCTCGATCACGTTCTCCGCCTTGCCCTGCTGGCGGTACTTGTCGGCCAGCACGTCCTTCTCGCGCTTGACGAGGTCGGCGGGAAGGCCGGCCGGGTCGATCGCCTGCGGATTGGCGGCCGCGACATGCATCGCGAACTGGCGGCCGAGCACGGCCAGTTCGTCGGTCTTGCCGGTCGACTCCAGCGCGACAATCACGCCCATCTTGCCGGCGCCTTCGATCACGGCGTTGTGGATGTAGCTCGACACCACGCCGTGGCCTACTTCGAGCGAAGCGGCGCGGCGCAGCGTCATGTTCTCGCCGATGGTGGCGATCGCGTCCGCAATCGCGGCTTCCACCGTGATCTGGCCGACCTTGGCTGCCTTGATCTTCTCGATGTCGGCACCGACGTCGAGCGCGACCTGGCCGACCATCTTGACCAGTCCCTGGAAGTGCTCGTTGCGCGCGACGAAGTCGGTCTCGGAATTGACCTCGACCACGACGCCCTTGGTAGCTTTGGTGACGGCGGCGATCAGGCCTTCCGCGGCAACACGGCCGGCCTTCTTCGCGGCTTTCGACAGGCCCTTCTTGCGCAGCCAGTCCTGGGCGGCCGTCATGTCACCGCCGCTCTCGGTCAACGCGGCCTTGCAGTCCATCATGCCAGCGCCGGTGGACTCGCGCAGATCCTTGACCATCGCTGCGGTGATTGTAGCCATTGCTTAGCGTCCTTCTGCCTGTCCGTGCTGACGGTGGCACGGCGCTTGCCGCCTCGCACGCGCCGGCCATCAGGTACTCTGATATCGAGTGGAGATGACAGCCGGCACAAGGCCGGCCGTCCAAAAATCATTCCGCTTCGGCGGTGAGCGCCTTGGCCTTGGCGACCCAGGCATCCGCGCGGCTCGGAAGTCCGACTTCTTCGCCGATCTTGTGCGCGGTGTCGTGATTGAGCTCGGCGAGCTGCCAGTAGTGGAAGATGCCGAGGTCGTTGAACTTCTTCTCGATCGCGCCCGAGACGCCCGGGAGCTTCTTGAGGTCGTCGGCGGTGCCACGCGGACCGGCAAGGCCCTGGAAGCCGCTCGCGACCGGCGCGGTCGGGATTTCCTCGGCGACCGGCTGGGCAGAAGCGCCGACATCGATGCCCGAATCGCCCTGTCCGCGCGAGATGCCGTCGATCGCGGCGCGCGCGACCAGATCGCAATACAGCGAAATGGCACGTCCCGCGTCGTCATTGCCCGGCACCACATAGGTGATGCCCTTGGGGTTGGAATTGGTGTCGACGATGGCGGCAACGGGGATGTTGAGCCGCTGCGCCTCGGCGATCGCGATGTCTTCCTTGTTGGTGTCGATCACGAAGATCAGGTCGGGCAGACCGCCCATGTCCTTGATGCCGCCGAGCGAACGGTCGAGCTTGTCGCGCTCGCGCTGCAAGGTCAGCCGTTCTTTCTTGGTGTAATGCGCGCCCTCGCCGGAGCCCAGCATCTCGTCGAGCTGGCGCAGCCGCTTGATCGAGGCCGACACCGTCTTCCAGTTGGTCAGCGTGCCGCCGAGCCAGCGCGAATTGACGAAATACTGCGCCGAGCGTTTGGCCGCTTCGGCGACGCCGTCCTGCGCCTGCCGCTTGGTGCCGACGAACAGGATGCGGCCGCCCTTGGCAACGGTGTCGCTGACCGCCTGCAACGCGCGATGCAGCATCGGCACGGTCTGGGCGAGGTCGATGATGTGGATGTTGTTGCGAGCGCCGAAAATGTACTCGGACATTTTCGGATTCCAGCGGTGCGATTGGTGACCAAAGTGCACGCCAGCTTCAAGCAGCTGACGCATAGAGAAATCGGGTAGCGCCATGAGTTCAGTTCTCCGGTTGGTTCCTCCGGAAACGTGTGAGCAAACGAGCCTGTAGGCCCGGTTGCCACCGGACGGCCTTTTAAGCCATGTTTCCGTGTGAGATGGCGCGGTATATAGCCGGTTTTCGGCGATACGCAAGGAAATAAGGCCGGTTTTGGGGCCTATTTGTCCCTCGAACCAGGTTTTTCGGCCCTCACACGATCATATCGACGTTGCCATCCTTCAGCCGGTAGATGCCGCCGACCACCTTGAGCTTGTTCTGGTCGACCGCGGCGTTGAGGATCGGCGCGGTTGATTTGAGCTTGATGACATTATCGATCACGTTCTGGCGGATGGCATTGTCGAGCTGATCACCGGGCTGCTGCGCGACGGCCTTAACCGCAGGCGACAGGCCCGTGACCAGCAGGGGCAAATGTCCGGGCAGCGGCTTGTCGTCTTTCAACGATTTGATGGTGGCGTCAACAGCGCCGCAGGCGTCATGGCCGAGGACGAGGATGAGGGGCACGTTGAGCACCGCCACCGCATATTCCAGGCTCGCCACCGTCTCGTCGGTGGCGAAGTTGCCGGCGACGCGGCAGACGAAGAGATCGCCGCGCCCGCTGTCGAAGGCATATTCCGGCGCAATGCGCGAGTCGGCGCAGCTCAGTATGGCGGCATAGGGATTCTGGCCGCCCACCAGCGCCTCACGTTCATGCCGGAAATCATGCCGCTGCGCCACGCCATCCACATAGCGCTCATTGCCGGCCATCAGCCGTTTCAGCGACGCGTCCGGCGAAAGCACGTTTTGCGGCTTTGGCGGGGCCTTGGTTTCCTTGGCGCCCGCAGGTGCCGCGAACAACAACCCCGCGGCCGAAGCCGCAAGCAGGAAGCGCCGCCGCGTCGGCACAAAACCAGGAAGTGAGGACTGTCCGCATCTCTCGCACATCGAAAACTCTCCCTGCCAGTTCTCCGATTGGATCAGAAGCTTCCGAAAGTTTTTTGACGGCGGTCAGAGCGTTTCCACCATCTCCACGCCCGTGACCGCCTTGATCGCGCCGGCGATCTGCGGCGATACCTGGAAGCGGCCTTCCAGCTTGAATTCCACTTCGGTCTGCATGTCCAGCCGTAGCACGATGGCGATATCGCCGCTGCCGGATTGCCCCGCCGGCGCCGACAACCGCTTGGCAATCGAATCCAGCGGCTTGGTGTCGCGGAGGAAGATGCGCAGGCCCTTCTGCGTTTTGGCGGCGGCATCATCGAGCGGCTCGGCATGCAACACGCGGGCGCGGACGTCCTCGCCCTGCAATTCGGCCCCGAGTTGCAGCAGCACGGCGGCGCCCGGCTCCAGCACGTCGCGATATTGCGCGAGCCCTTCGGAGAACAACACCGCCTCGAAATGGCCGGTCGGGTCCGACAGGCCCATGATGCCCATCTTGTTGCCGGTCTTGGTGCGCCGCTCCATGCGCGAGACCACGGTGGCAGCAACCTTGCCGGCGGTCGCCCCCGTTTTCACCGCGCGCGAAAACTCGGCCCAGGATTGCACGCGCAGGCGTTTGAGCACGGTTGCGTAGTCGTCCAGCGGATGGCCGGACAGGAAGAAGCCGATCGCGTCATATTCGCGGCGCAGCCGCTCGGCCGGCAGCCATGGCTCGATATTCGGCAGCATGATGGTCGGCGCATCGGCCGCGTTGCCGAACATGTCGTTCTGGCCGATTGTTGCCGCCTCATGGCTGCGCTGGCAGGCCGCGAGGATCGCATCCGCGCCGGCAAAGACGCGGGCGCGGTTGGACTCGAGCGTATCGAAGGCGCCGGCGGCGGCCAGACTCTCGATGACGCGCTTGTTGATCGCGCGCGGATGGACCCGTGCAGCGAAATCCGCCAGCGACGTGAACAGGCCCTTCTTGCGCTCCTCGACGATCATTTCGATCGCCTGGGGGCCGACGCCCTTGAGCGCCGCGAGCGCGTAATAGATCGTGTTCTCGCCGACCTCGAAGGTAGCACCCGAGCGGTTGATGTTGGGCGCCTCGACCTTGATGCCGAGCCGCTGCGCCTCCGAGCGGAATTCGGAGAGCTTGTCGGTGTTGTTCAATTCCAGCGTCATCGACGCCGCCAGGAACTCCACCGGATAATGCGCCTTCATGTAGGCGGTGTGGAAGGACACCAGCGCATAGGCGGCGGCGTGGCTCTTGTTGAAGCCGTAGTCGGCGAATTTCGCCAACAGCTCGAAGATGGTGTCGGCCTGCCCTTTCGGCACGCCGTTCTTGACCGCGCCTTCGATGAACACCGCGCGCTGCTTCTCCATCTCGGCGCGGATCTTCTTGCCCATGGCGCGGCGCAGGAGATCGGCCTGGCCGAGCGAATAGCCCGCCATCTGCTGCGCGATCTGCATCACCTGCTCCTGGTAGATGATGACGCCGAAGGTCTCCTTGAGGATCGGCTCCAGGATCGGGTGCAGATATTCCGGCTCTTCGTCGCCATGCTTGCGCGCGCAATAGGTCGGGATGTTCGCCATCGGGCCCGGCCGGTACAGCGCAACGAGGGCGATGATGTCCTCGAAGCGGTCGGGGCGCATGTCGACCAGCGCGCGCCGCATGCCCTGGCTTTCCACCTGGAATACGCCGACCACATCGCCCCGCGCCAGCATCTGGTAACTGGCGGGATCCTCGATCGGCAGCGTTGCCAGATCGACATGGATGTTGCGCTGCTTGAGCAGCTTCACAGCGACGTCGAGCACGGTCAGCGTCTTCAGGCCGAGGAAGTCGAATTTGACGAGACCGGCCGGCTCGACCCATTTCATGTTGAACTGGGTCACCGGCATGTCGGACTTGGGATCGCGGTAGAGCGGCACCAATTCGCTGAGGGGACGGTCGCCGATCACGATGCCGGCGGCGTGGGTCGAGGCATGCCGGGTCAGGCCTTCGAGGCGCTGGGCGATGTCGAAGGCGCGCGCCACCACAGGATCCTCGTCGCGGAAGGCCTGCAGCTTGGGTTCGCCGGCGATGGCGGCCGCCAGCGTCACCGGCGCGGCGGGATTTTGCGGCACCAATTTTGTGAGCTTGTCGACCTGTCCATAAGGCATCTGCAGCACGCGCCCGACGTCGCGCAGTACACCGCGTGCCTGCAGCGTCCCGAAGGTGATGATCTGCGCGACCTGCTCGCGGCCGTAGCGCTGCTGCACATAGTCGATCACCTCGCCGCGGCGGTCCTGGCAGAAGTCGATGTCGAAGTCCGGCATCGACACGCGCTCCGGATTGAGGAAGCGCTCGAACAGCAGGCCAAAGCGGATCGGATCGAGGTCGGTGATGGTGAGCGCCCAGGCCACCAGCGAGCCCGCGCCCGAACCGCGGCCGGGACCGACCGGAATGTCATGGCCCTTGGCCCATTTGATGAAGTCGGAGACGATCAGGAAGTAGCCCGCATAGTTCATGCGGTTGATGACGTCGATCTCGAAGGCGAGCCGCTTGTGGTAATCCTCGTCCACCGTGCCCGGCGAGAGGCCGTGCACCTCGAGCCGCCGCGCGAGCCCCTCCTCGGCCTGCCGCTTCAGCTCGCCCGCCTCCTCGGTCGCCGCATCCGAGCCCGAACCCGCGCCGACGGTAAAGCGCGGCAGAATCGGCTTGCGCGTCATCGGCCGGAACGAGCAGCGCTCGGCGATCTCCACCGTCGAGGCCAGCGCTTCCGGAATGTCGGCGAACAGCACCGCCATCTCGGCGCGGGTCTTGAAGCGGTGATCGGCGGTCAGCTGCTCGCGGTCGGTCTCGGCGATCAGCCTGCCACCGGCGATGCAGAGCAGCGCGTCATGGGCTTCGTAGTCGTCGTTGGAGGCGAAATAGGGTTCGTTGGTCGCGACCAGTGGCAGGCCCTTGCCATAGGCGAGATCGATCAGGCCGCTTTCGACGCGGCGCTCCTTGTCGATGTTATGGCGCTGCAATTCGACATAGAGGCGGTCGCCGAAAAGGCTCGCCAACCGCTCGCAGCGTGTTGCCGCCAGCTCCGCATGCCCCGCGGCGAGCGCGAGCGAAATCGGCCCATCCGGACCGCCGGTCAGCACGATGATGTCCTCGGCTTCGCCGTCCAGCCAGTCGAACTTGATATGCGGGAGCTGATGGACCGGCGTCTCCAGGAACGCCCGCGAGTTCAGCCGCATCAGGCTGCGATAGCCGCGCTCGCAGGCGGCGAGCAGCACGATCCGCGACGGCGGCGCGGCGTTGCGCGCATTCGGGTCCTGGTCGCCGAAATCGACCGCGAGCTCGCAGCCGACGATGGGCTGGATGCCATAGCCCGCCATCTTGTCGGAGAACTCGAGCGCCCCGAACATGTTGTCGGTATCGGTCAGCGCCAGCGCCGGCTGGCGGTCAGCCTTGGCGAGTTCGCCAAGCTTGGCGATCTTGATCGAGCCCTTCAGCAGCGAATAGGCCGAGTGGACGTGAAGATGGATGAATCCGGCGTTGGACATGCGTGTTGCGGCGAGAGGTTTGAGGAGATCGGAGCGACCTCAAGGCCGACTCAGCCGCAATATGGTGATGCCTCACGCCGGCGGAGTCCACGCAGAAGCCATCAATTCGCCGCGCCGTCCGGCTTTTCCCCAGGCCGAGGTCAAAACCCATGAAATCCTAGAACTGACTGATCAGTTGCGCCCAGACCGCCACCATCCCGACAAACAGTGTAAGCGACGCCAGAGCCGCTGCTTCTTCCACGAAAATCCTCAACATCACCGTCTCCTTGGGTCTAGAACATAGAGAGAACAATGTTCCTTTTTTGTTCTGAAAGCAAGAGGCGCCGATAGGTCAGTCCTGAAAACTGCGGTTGAAAGGAAGTCCTTGGTTAATGGGGGCAAGCCTTTGGCAGGAGCCGTCAGGAGGCGGTAAGGCGCCGGGGCGCGTTCCTAGTACCTTTTCTTCCCAAAGACGGGCGACTTCGACCGGATCCCCTCCCAGTTGAAGAACTCGTGGTAGCCGGACCAGGCGTGAACCTCAGTATCGCAGACCCGGCAATTGAAACTGCCAGAGCGCTTGTCCTGATGTTCCTCTCTTGTCGCGGTGTAATTCATCCCGCAACTCGGGCAGGCGAACTCTTCGGTCGTCCAGATGCTGTTGGCCATCGCTCATATCCGCTGGCGGCGGCTCGTTTCCAGCCTGGAACCGCCACACCTAGGTCGATCTAACCCGAAGGACCTTTCAAAGAATCTAACCCGACCTCCGACGATTGGTTAATGGGCCCGTTTTGCGTCCCTCCTCCAGGCCGAAATCCAAATAAAAAGCCCCGGCCGAAGCCGGGGCTTTTCGATCCGCCGTCAAGCTGCTCTTTAACCGAGCATGATCTTATCGGAAAATCGGTATCCACTTTTCCGGATCATGCGCAAACTCAGTAGCGCGCGACCAACGGGCCGCCGAACTTGTAGTTCACACGGGCGGTGAAGAGGTCGACGTCCTGCTTGATGTTGTCGGAGCCTGCAAACGCACCCGCCGGGGTGACGAAGTTGGCAGTCTGCGAACCCATGAACAGATGGTCGTATTCGACGCCGAACGACCAGTTCGGAGCGAAGCCGTATTCGAAGCCGACGCCGACGGTGCCGCCCCAACGGGTGTCGGTGTTGGCGGAGGCGACCAGCCCGCCGCCTGCCGCGCCGAGAATGGTGTACTTGTCATCGACGACAGCCGCGCCGCCCTTGACGTAGAGCAATGCGTTGTTCCAGGCGTAACCG
Organism: uncultured Alphaproteobacteria bacterium; assembly: GCA_963802585.1. GTDB lineage: Bacteria > Pseudomonadota > Alphaproteobacteria > Rhizobiales > Xanthobacteraceae > Bradyrhizobium. The sequence goes on from CAWDJS010000014.1 coordinate 239,982, forward strand.
ACCTGGCCGGTAAACAGGCCGAACGCGTCGATCTTGGTGTGGTTGCGGTCCGCCAGAAACACCTGGCTGATGTTGTCGCCGGTGAAGTCGGCCCAGTTGCCCTGCGCTTCGACGCCGAACACGATGGGACCCTGCTGCCAGCGATAGCCGACCTGGCCGCCGACGGTGCCGCCGGTCGCGTCATGGCTGCCTTCCGACAGGCCGCCGACGAGATCCCAGCGATTGCGGCTGGTGCCGCCGCCGCCGTTGATACCGATGTAGAAACCACTCCAGTCATACGCAGCCTGAACCATCGGCGGCGCCTTGGTGTAAGGACGCGCCGCGAGATCAGCCGCAACCGCAGGCGCCGCCGCGCCGAGCGCGACGAGACTTGCAGTAACGAGCATCAACTTCTTCATTCTTTGATTCCAGTTCCAGTTATTTACGGTGGCCCCCAAAGCCGCCGCGTGCCTCTTAACAGCGTGAGCGCGAATTGCTGTAACTCGACCGCAACACCTGACGAGAAACAAGGCGCGCGCCTAAACTCAAATTAATGTTGTGCTGCAGGCACTTGTGGAACTGTCGGTTCCAAATTACACACAAGTGTGACACGCGCTTCTCAATTGAGACAAAAGCGTGGCGCGGCGCGAGCAAGAAATCGCCGGGGAGGTTCTCATGGGTAGAATTGTTGTCGCCGCGCTCGTCGTTAGCGCGCTCGCGCTTGCCGGCACGACGCCTGCGCGCGCCTACGGCACGCGCCACGCTTTCTGCCTGCAGGGCGGCGAGTTCTATGTCGGACTGAACAACTGCACCTTCGACACCTATGAGCAGTGTCAGGCGACGGCATCCGGCCAGAACATGCAGTGCCTGGCCAATCCCTATTATGACGGCCCGTCGGACGATCATCCCTACGCTTACCGGAATCGTAGCCGTGCATTCCCGCCGAACTATATTCCCGTCCCGCCCAACGCCTCTCCGCGCTACTGATCGGCTCAACACGCGCGCGAACGTGAGTTGACCGCGTTGGGCGACACTGTTGGTATGCCGGCAACCAATGGTTGGAGGGAACGATCATGAAGATCCTTGTTGCCCTGTTCGCCATCGCGACGGCTTGCCTCCTCAATACTGTCCCGGCGGCGGCGCAGAACGCGGCGTTCTGTTTGCGCGGCTGCGATTTCGGCTACAGCAATTGCACCTTCTCCAGCTACGCGCAGTGCCAGGCGAGCGCGTCGGGCCTCACCGCCTGGTGCGAAGCCAACCCCTATTTCCATCAAGTGAGCGACGTGCAGCAACCCGCGCATGCCCGCTACTCCAAGAGGAGACTCTGATGCGCCATCTCGCTCTGGCGGCTGTCGCCCTCGGCATGTCGTTTGCGGCGGCTCCCGCGTCAGCGCAGACCTATGGCTCCGGCTATCCGGTGTGCCTGCACGTCTATGGCCCGGCGACCTATTACGAATGCAGCTATTCGTCGATCGCCCAGTGCAATGCGACCGCCTCCGGACGCGCGGCGCAATGCGTCGTCAATCCCTATGCCGCAAACGCCGGGATGGATGAGCCGCCGGTTGGCTATCGTCATCATCGCCGCGCCTATTGAGTGCAGGAAGCTCCGATGCGTCATCCGGCTCTGATCGCGCTGGCGCTGGGTGCATTCTGGGCAACGGCCCCAGCGCAAGCGCAAACCTATGCCCCCGGCTATCCCGTCTGCCTGCACGTCTACGGCAGGGCCAGCTATTACGATTGCAGCTATTCGTCGATCGCCCAGTGCAACATGAGCGCCTCGGGCCGCGCGGCGCAATGCGTGGTCAGTCCCTACGTCGCGAACGCGGGCGTTGCCGATCCGCCGGACCGTCACCGGCGGCACCGTCACGTTTGGCGAGTGCTGGGTGGCTCGACCGGCGTGTAGATGATCAGCTTCAGCGCCGGATCATCATTGGCCTGGAAGCTCGCATATTCGAAATGCAGCCGGCCCTTCGTGGCATGATTGAGGACCTTCCGGCCTGAGGCTGTGCTGCGCACCTCATGGGCTCCCCACCAGGTGGCAAACTCCGGGCTGCCGTGCCGCAGCCGCTCCAACAGCGACGTGAACGCGGGATCGCCGGCCCAGATGTCATGGGTGGCGCGGAACTGCGCCACCATGCGCCTCGCCTCATCGGCCCAGCCGGCGCCGAACAGCTTTCGCGTGCCGGGGTTGGTCAGCATGCCGACCAGGATATTGCGATCCTCTTCGGCGATCCGGCTGAAACTGAAAACATCCTCGGCGACCGCATTCCACGCCAGCAAATCCCAGCGGCGCCCGGTGACATAGGCCGGCTGATTGAGACCATCGAGCAGGCGCCGGATCGAATCCGGCACGGTCTCGACCGTAAAGGCGCGGCGATCGGGATCGCGCGCCAGTGCGCGCAAATGCGTATGCTCGGCCCTGGACAGCCGCAGCGCGCGGGCCAGCGCATCGATGGTGGTCACGGACGGGCTGACCGTTCGCCCCTGTTCGAGCCGGATGTACCAGTCGACGCCGATGCCGGCGAGCTCGGCAACCTCCTCGCGGCGCAGGCCCGCCGTGCGGCGCCTTCGGCCGCGCGCCAAGCCCATCGCCTTCGGGCTCAGCTTCTCGCGCCGCGAGCGCAGGAAGTCACCGAACTCGACGCGGCGGGGATCAGCCATGGTTTGCTCCGAAAGCGCGATCAGGGGACGCAATAGTCCTAGGATAATACCAGGCCTTCCGCGCCGGCGATAGAGCCGGCAAATGGGCCAGCCATCCAGCGGAGTGAGCCCCATGAAAGCAGCCATCCTCAAATCATTCGGAACACCGCTTGCGATCGAGAGCGCGCCCGATCCGGTGCTCGGCACAGGCGAGGTCATCGTCGATGTCGTCGCCACCCGCGTGCTGTCCTACACCGGCGAGGTTTTAAGCGGCGAGCGCAAATATGCCCTCGAACTGCCCGTCATCCCGGGCGCAGGCGGCATCGGCCGCGTGCGCGCCATCGGTCCTGACGCGACGCATCTTGAGATCGGCGACTGGGTGGCCTGCGATCCGACCGTGCGCTCGCGCGACGACGTCGTCTCCCCCGACATCACGCTGCAGGGCGTGAGTGCGCGCGGCGCGGGCGGCATGAAGCTGCAGCAATATTTCCGCCACGGCTCGTTCGCCGAGCAGATCCGTGTGCCGACCGAAAACGTCAAACGGCTTGGCCCGATGGATGAGCGTGAGGCCGTGCGATGGTGCGCGCTCGGCACGCTGCTGGTGCCCTATGGCGGCTTCCTCGCCGCGAAACTCGAACCGGGCGAGACGGTGCTGGTCAGCGGCGCCACCGGCAATTTCGGCAGTTGCGCGGTCGCCGTGGCTCTGGCGATGGGCGCGGCTTGCGTGGTAGCGCCGGGCCGCAACAAGACAGTACTGGCCGACCTCAAGCGGCGCTTTGGCGACCGCCTGCGCACGGTCGCATTGACGAGCAATGAGAATGACGATTGCGAGCGGATGAAGCAGGCTGTATCGGGCGGCATCGATTGCGTGATGGACATCCTGCCGCCGTCTGCACCCACCACCGCGGTACGTGCGGCCATCATGGCGGTGCGGCCGTATGGCCGCGTCGTGCTGATGGGCGGCGTCGGGATGCTGGGCGGCACAGGCCTCGACCTGCCCTACCCCTGGATCATGCGAAACTGCATCACCATCCATGGCGTCTGGATGTATCCGCCGGAGGCGGCGATCAAGTTGATCAACCTGATCCGCTCCGGGCTGATCGATCTCGATCAGTTCGAAACCGTCAGCTTCGACCTCGATCACGCCAACGAGGCGGTGACGCATGCCGCCGCCAATGGCGGACCGTTCAAGATGACCGTGATCAAACCTTGAGGCTTATTATTGGCGCATGATCTCCGCGCAAACGCTTCGCGTTTGTCGCGAGGGAAAACCGGTACCCACTTTTCCGGATCATGCGCTATTCGAGCTCGACGATCTGGCCATCGACCAGCGACACCCGCCGATCCATGCGGCCGGCGAGCTCCATATTGTGGGTCGCGATCAGCATGGCGACGTTGGTCGCCTTCACGAGCTGCATCAAGGCCTGGAACACGTGGTCGGCGGTGTTCGGATCGAGATTTCCGGTGGGCTCGTCCGCGAGCAGCGCCCGCGGCGCATTCGCAACCGCGCGCGCAATCGCAACGCGCTGCTGCTCGCCGCCGGAGAGCTCCGCGGGGCGATGCCGGATGCGATCGGCAAGCCCGAGATAAGCCAGTATCTCGGTCGAGCGCTTGATCGTCTCCGAGCGTTTCAGCCCGCGGATCATCTGCGGCAGCATGACATTCTCAAGTGCGGAGAACTCCGGCAACAGCCGGTGCGACTGGTAGACAAAGCCGATATCGGTGCGGCGGATCTGGGTGCGCTCCATGTCCGACAGCTGCGAGGTCGGCGCGCCCGCGACATAGACCTCGCCGTCATCGGGGCTCTCCAACAGCCCCGCGATATGCAGCAGCGTCGACTTGCCCGAGCCTGACGGCGCCACCAGCGCCACCGACTGCCCGCCCCACAGCGCAAGCTTGGCGCCGTCAAGGATCACCAGCGGCACGTCGCCTTGCATGTACTGGCGTTTTATCTCGTGCAGATAGATGACCGGTACATCTTGCGCTTCCGCCCCCTCCGCCATCAGCCCCTCACTCGTACCGCAGCGCTTCGACCGGATCGAGGCGCGCGGCGCGCCACGACGGGTAGAGCGTCGCCAGGAACGACAGCGTCAGGGCCATGATCACGACGGCGGTGGTCTCGCCAAAGTCGATCTCGGCCGGAAGCTTGGAGAGGAAGTAGAGCGTGGGATCAAACAGCTCGGTGTTGGTGACCCAGGACAGGAACTGACGGATCGATTCGATATTGAGGCAGATCAGGAGGCCGACGCAGAAGCCGGTCAGCGTGCCGACCACGCCGATCGAGGCGCCGGTGATCAGGAAGATTCGCATGATCGAGCCCTGGGACGCACCCATCGTGCGCAGGATCGCAATGTCGCTGCCCTTGTCCTTCACCAGCATGATCAGGCCGGAGATGATGTTCAGCGCCGCCACCAGCACGATCATGGTGAGGATCAGGAACATCACATTGCGCTCGACCTGCAGCGCGTTGAAGAAGGTCGAGTTGCGCTGCCGCCAGTCGACCAGGAATACCGGCCGGCCCGCGGCTTCGGTCACGCTCTTGCGGAAGTCCGCTACCCTGTCGGGATTGGTGGTGAAGACCTCGATGGAGGAGACGTCATTGACGCGGTTGAAATAGGCCTGCGCCTCCGGCAGCGGCATGAACACGAAGGTCGAGTCGTATTCGGACATGCCGATCTCGAACACCGCCGTGATCTTGTAGGGCTTGATGCGCGGCGTGGTCCCCATCGGGGTCACGGCGCCCTTCGGGGATACCAGCGTGATGCTGTCGCCGGCATGCAGCGACAATTGATCGGCCAGCCGGCGGCCGATCGCGACCCCCTGACCGTCGTCAAAGCCTTCGAGCGTGCCCTGCTTGATGTTCTTGGCGATCGAGGTGAGGTTGTTGAGGTCATCGGCGCGGATGCCGCGCACGAACACGCCGGAGGCATTGAACGGCGAGGACGCCAGCGCCTGGCCGTCGACGACCGGTGCCGCGAGCCTGATGCCCTGGACCTGGCTGATACGCTCGGTGACGTCCTTCCAGTCGGTCAGCGGCAACTCCAGCGGCTGCACCAGGATGTGGCCGTTCAGCCCTAGGATCTTGTCGAGCAGCTCCTTGCGAAAGCCGTTCATGACAGCCATCACGATGATCAGCGTGGCGACGCCGAGCATGATGCCGAGAAAGGAAAAGCCCGCGATGACGGAGATGAACCCCTCCTTGCGGCGCGCGCGCAAATAGCGCGCGGACAGCATCCATTCGAAGGCTGCGAAAGGCGCGGTTTGAAGCGGTTCGTTCATGGTCTCATCCATCGCCCGATAATCCCATGATTATGGTTTTTTGTTTATCTTCAAAGGTTTCCCACGAACTATTTGGGTCGGTTTTGAGGCCGCGCGAATCCCCCGAGAATCCGGGCGATCATAGTGTGGTATGTCAGCCTCGGCCAACGAATCAATGAGTTTTCCTCACGCTTGCAGCCGCGAATCGCATCGCTCGCGCGGGCCGCACTCGTTCATGTTCAACATTAACGGAACTTCAGGGACCATAAGCCATCAGGCGCGAATGATGGTCGCCGTGTGCTCGAGCCAATCAAACTCGGCGGCAAAGTGCCTGCGGATCGGCTCAACTGATTCAAGGATGACGCCGGAGACATTGACGACGATCAGCAACGCCAAAGCGGTGTCGAACAGCCACGTGACGCGGCTGCGCGGCTCCTCGTCCTCGAAGATCGCCGCAAGATGACGGCGCAGATCGCTGAAATCGGCCAAGCTTTCGTTTCCCCTGTCGGGGAAACTCTAGCCGTACCCTGTGAAGCATTTTTGCGGGATCAGCGCCTCGGCAAGACCCGCCGGGAAGCCGTTGGCATGGCTTCCGAATTGGTTCCCCCTAGAAGCGGGCCAGAAGGTCCGCCGGGGCGAGATTCTCGCGCGATCCGTCGGCGCGACGCTTGAGCTCGACCTTGCCATCGGCCAGCCCCTTCGGGCCGACCATGATCTGCCAGGGAATGCCGATCAGGTCGGTGGCGGCGAATTTGGCGCCGGCGCGCTGGTCGGTATCGTCGTAGAGCACGTCGACTCCCTTCGCCGAAAGTTCGGCATAGAGCTTCTCGCAGGCCGCATCGACGGCCGCATCGCCCTGCTTCAGGTTGAGGATGACGGCGCGGAACGGCGCCACCGCCTCCGGCCATTTGATGCCGGCATCGTCGTGGCAGGCCTCGATGATGGCGCCGACCAGGCGCGAGACGCCGACGCCATAGGAGCCGCCATGGATCGGCACATCTACGCCGTCCGGCCCCGCGACCAGCGCCTTCATGGCGTCGGAATATTTGGTGCCGAAGTAGAAGATCTGGCCGACCTCGATGCCGCGGGTGTGCACGCGCTTGTCCGCCGGCACTTCAGCCTCGAAGCGCCCGGCATCATGGACGTCTTCGGTGGCGGCATAGACCGAGGTCCACTGCTTGATGATCGGCGTGAGATCGCCGTCATAATCGACGCTGGAATCGGGAATCGGCAAATTGAGCACATCGCTGTTGCAGAACACGCCGGACTCGCCGGTCTCCGCCAGCACGATGAACTCATGGCTGAGATCGCCGCCGATCGGACCGGTCTCGGCGCGCATCGGGATCGCCTTCAACCCCATCCGCGCGAAGGTGCGCAGATAAGCCACGAACATCTTGTTGTAGGCGCGCCGTGCTGCCGCCTCGTCGATGTCGAAGGAATAGGCGTCCTTCATCAGGAATTCGCGGCCGCGCATCACGCCGAAGCGCGGGCGCTGCTCGTCGCGGAATTTCCACTGGATGTGGTAGAGATTGAGCGGCAGGCTGCGATAGGACTTGACGTAAGCACGGAAGATCTCGGTGATCATTTCCTCATTGGTCGGCCCGTACAGAAGCTCGCGCTTGTGGCGGTCGGCGATCCGCAGCATCTCCGGGCCATAGGCGTCGTAGCGGCCGCTTTCGCGCCAGAGGTCAGCGAGCTGCAGCGTCGGCATCAACAGTTCAAGCGCACCTGCACGGTCCTGCTCCTCGCGCACGATCTGCTCGATCTTCTTGAGAACGCGAAAGCCGAGCGGCAGCCAGGCATAGATGCCGGCCGCTTCCTGCCGCATCATGCCGGCGCGCAGCATCAGCCGGTGCGAAACGATCTCTGCTTCCTTGGGATTCTCCTTCAGAATAGGCAGAAAAAACCGGGACAATCGCATGGGCAAGCTCAAGGATTCGAAATTGGGAGCCGCAGTGAAAGCGGATTGACGGCCAAAACACAAGACCGGGCTGGAGGAAAAGCCGCTAAGCGGCCGAAATTTCTGGCGTTTTGTTGTAGCCGCTTACTGTGTCGCGACGTCCATATCGTCCTCCATGGTGATTTTCTCGAAATCGGTCACCAGCGCATCGATCCGGACATGCCAGCGTCCGGGAACGGTGAGCGGCACCCTGGCGACGTGCCAGAAACCATCCGGGCCCAACGTCCCCTGACGTTCGATCTCATCGATGCCGCGCTCCGGCAGACTCAAGGTCAGCGTTGCTTCCTTGGCGTGCAAGAGCGTGCCGTCGCCGTTCATCAGCTGCAGCACGAAATCGTCGGAGCCCACCCTGCCAGGCGACACCAGCACCTGGAACATTGCCTTGTCGCTGTGAATGTGGATTGCGAGCGGCGCGTCCGGGATCAGCGAGCGCGGCGGCGGTGTGAAACGCCAGCCGGCAACCATGGCGAGGATGCCGAGAGCGAGCACGCCTTCGAGCAGGATCGATTGCGTCAGAACCTGCGTGGCATTTGCGTTGCGCGCCAGCGCCGGCGTGAAGCGGAAGCGGTTGAGCGCGGCCAGACCGAGCAGTGCGGCGACCAGCGCCAGCTTGATCAAGAGGATGATGCCGTATCTGGTCGTAACCAGTGCAGCAAAGCTTTCGAGCTGGATGGTCGCGAGCGTAAGGCCCGTGAGCGCGAGAATGGCGACCACCACGATGGCGACGCTGGAAAAGCGCTGCAGGACTGGCAGCGGCTTGTTCTGCGGTCGCCAGAGGATGGCAACCAGCGGCGCGAATGCGCCGAGCCAGAAGGCAACGCCGATGCCGTGGAGGAAGACCACTGGCCGCGTCAGAATTTCGGGCGGCGCCGTGGCCGCGTGTCCGCTCGCCGCAAGCGAGAGGCCGACCCCTGCGAGCGCCAGTGCCGATAATGCGCGCGAGCGGGTCGGCAAAGCGCTCTGCAACGCGACAAGGCCCAGAACCAGCGCCGCGATTGCAATGAGCAGCGAGGGCCCAAGGCTGGTGCCGAGCGCGATCTTCCAGGGCGCTGCGGCAAAGACACCCGCGAGCGGCAAGCCCAGCACATCGAGGCCCTGAAGCCCGAGCGAGGCCACCGCGCTCACAATCCCGATGATCAGGGCGGTCGCGATCAGCGTCGGAGCTGCCCTCTCGCGCGCGATCCAGCTGAGAAAAAACGTCCCGCCAATACCGAGGAACAGGCCGAGATAGAGGCCGATCCGCGCGAGCCAGATCAGCCCATTGATCCCGGCATCGGCATTTTCCGGCGCCTTGTTAGCGGTCGGCTCGCCGATGGAAAAGGTGACCGTCCCCGACACGGGGTGGCCGTCCTGCGAGATCACGCGGTAGCTGATGATCTGTGTGCCCTTGGGTAAATCAGCCGGCAGCGTAACGTTGATCGCCTCGTCCTTCGCCTCAATCGCCGCATCGGACCGCAGCTTGCCCGCGGCATCGATCAGATTGACCGCGCCGGCCGTGACGCTTTCATTGAAGCGCAACTGAACCGTCTTCGGGGGCTGCGCCAGCACGGTGCCGTCACGCGGCTCGGCGAAAGCGAGCGAGGCGTGTGCCGACGCCTCGCCGGCAAAGCACACCAGCAACAGCAGCGCTGCAAGAAAGCGCATCAGGGTTTTGTCAGTTTGACGCCGGGTGCGGGCCACTTGCCCTCATGCGAATGGGTGGCGCCATCGGGCGGAATCTCGATCCAGCGGCTCACACCCTGCTCGCACTCCTGCACCACCGGGAAATAGAGCGTGGTGTTGGGCTTGAGGCCGCTGGTGAGGTAGGTCGCAACCGCGAACTCCTGCCGGGTCTTGTCGGGCAGCTTGCCGCCGCTCCAGGCGACCTCCTTGATGCCTTCGGAGATCTTGGCACCCTTGTAGTCGTACTCGGCGGCGTATTTGCCCTTGACGGTTTCCACGTTCCAGCCGACGACCGGCGCGGCTTCGGTCGCAATCACGCCTTCGGGAATCTGGACGCGCAGCTTGATGGTCGGCGAACCGGCGCAGCCATGCGGCACGACGAATACGGCCTTGTATTCCGCGCCAATAGCGGCCTGCTTGCCTTCCAGCAACACATGTGCGCTCGCAGGTGTTGTCGCGAGCAACGCGGCGATCGGGAGTGAGAAGCGGATCATCATCGCGGCCTCACATCTTCATGCCCTTGTCCATCTTCTTCATCTCCATGCCGCCGCCCGGCCCCGGCGCGCCGACGCCCTGCACATCGAGCGTGACCGCGACCTTGCCGGCCTTCTCGAACTGCAAGGTCAGCGGCAGCTTGTCGCCCTGCTTGAGCGGGGCCTTCAGATCCATCATCATCAGATGATAGCCGCCCGGCGCCAGCTTGACGGTCTTGCCGGGATCGATGGTGAGGCCACCCTCGACCGGGCGCATCTTCATGACGCCGTTGTTCATTGCCATCTCATGCACCTCGATCTTGCCGGCGCCGTCGGCGGAGGCGCCGATCAGCTTGTCGGGCGCGCTCCCCTTGTTCTCGATGGTGAGAAAGCCGCCGCCGGTCTTGGCCCCGCCCGGCGTGGCGCGGGTCCAGGGCTGGCTGATCACGAGGTCGCCGGCCTTGACGTCCTCGGCGCGCGCGGATGTGGCGATCAGGACCGCGGCAATAGCGAACAAAGTTGCGGTGCGCTGGAATGAAATCATGGATGTTTCCTTTCTCTTCTTGGCGGTGCCAGATTCATTTGGTTGACGCGGCCTGCTCGTCGGACCATTTCTCGAGGGCTGCGATCTCTGCCGATCCCTCAATCGTCGTGATCTCGCCATCGCGCGAAATCAGCATAGTGCGCGGGATATCACCTTGCCAGGCGGGATCAATCTCGAACCGCAGCCGCTCCGCAAAGCCGTCGCTGAAAATCCAGTTCTCGGCGGACGAAAGGCCGGCGTTCTGCAGCATCGATTTTGTCGCGAGCTCCAAATTGGGAACGAGATCGGCGCTAATGGTGACGATGTCGATCTTGGGGTGTTGCTTCATGAACTCGCCGAGCTCTGGCAATTCGACCTTGCACGGCCCGCACGTCACTCCCCAGAAATGCACCAGCATTGGATGACCCGCGTGCGAATGCAGCAGCTCCTGCCAGCTTCCGCGCTCGAACGGCTTGAGCGATCCCTCCGAAGCGGGCGCCGTCGGAAGGAACGCTACAACGAGAATGACAGCAAGTATCAGGCGCTTCATGGTTCGCCCTCGATGGGTTGCAGGCGATAGCCGTCAGCCTTTGTCATCCAGGACAGGTAATATTGCCGGCCGTCCGATACCAATAGCGGATGATCAGACGAGTCCGTCGTGCTGGAGAGCGTCCTGGGCTGGGACCAGGTCCTTCCGTCATCGCCGGACATTATGAGTTTGACGGAAGTCTTCTCTCCATCGAACTCCTTCCAGACCAGCGCCGTTCCCTGTGGTCCGGCGATCACATAGGGACGTGCCGGAGCCTTGTCCGCCTGCCCGACCGGCATCGGGTCGGAGAAGGTTTTGCCGCCATCGCGCGACTGCGCGTAGAACAGACCCTTGCGAACCTTGCCGTTGGTGTACCAGGTGACGTGGTACGTTCCCGACGGCGCGATTGACAGGCTCGGCCCGTGATGAGGACAGGCTGCAATCTGCCAGTCATCGTTACTGACCCGATGCAGTTCTCCCGGCGTTTTCAAATCGGTGAACGTCACGATGGCGTGGTCCCTGACGCCTCCCTCGAAGATGTTCCGGAACACGATCACGGGATGGCCGGCTTGGTCGAAGGCGAGCCCGAGCCGGCAACACTCACATGTATTGTCGAATGCCATTTGAGCCTGAGAATAAGTAGCCCCGACGTCCTTCGACGTCGCGAAGAACAGCCCGGCACCATCATACTTCTTGCCGCTCTGTTGCGCTGGGACGCGATTACGCTTGTCGAGCCATGCCGCAAACACGGTGCCATCCGCGTCGAACGCGAGCGCCTCGAAACGCTGGCTTTCGATGTTGTCGGTAATCGGTTGCGGCGGGGCGAAAGTTTTCCCGGCATCGGTCGAGTGCGTGTACAGCACCTGGCCGTTGAACGCCTTGTCCCTGAAGATCGAAAACGCCAGGGCGATGTTTCCGCTGCGATCAAGCGCGATCTTTGGACGGGCGTCGGGCCCCCAATCCAGATTGAGCTGTCCTTGGGTCACCTGAATCGGGGTCGAAAAGGTCCGGCCTGCATCGTCTGAACTCGCGACGGATACCTGCCCTCCCGCCATCCATGCGAGCCACAACGTCCCATCCTTGCCGAAGGTCGGCGTGACCTTGGTGGCACAACGCAATTCGGTTGTCTCGCACGCCGCTTCCGAGACATGCTTGTGACTCATCTGGGCCCAGGCGCTCCCCTGATAGAGCGTCAGCGCCAGCGCGAGGATAAGTGGTCGATGCAACATGATCGGTTCCTCAGTATTCGATCACCGGAAGGCGAGCCTCATTCCCGCGACGAAGGCGCGCGGTGATCCGGCATAGATCGACCCGGTTTGGGTCGTAGCAAGAACGCTGCCGGGATTCTGGATACCGGCCGCAGTCACAGTGTTCGCGATGTTGTTGGCGGAAGCGACATAGGTCTTGTCGAAGACGTTGCGGACCTCGAAGAACAGATTGAGTTGCCGGAAATAGTCCGACACGAGATCGGTCTTGTAGTGCAGGTTGACGTTGACCAGGTCATAGCCGGGCGCCTTCAGGAGATTGGCGTTGTCCATGTAGAAGGAGTCCTTCCACACTAGCTCGACAAAGGCGCCAAGCCCGGTCAACGGTCCGTGAAGCTCGTCGTAACCGAGCCGCGCCGTCAGCTCGTTCGGCGAGATACCGGGGATCTTGTTGCCGACCCGGTTGAAGCTGAACAGACCGATGCTTTCGGTATAGTCCGTGTAGATCTCGTCCAGATAGGTATAGGCTGCCGTAAGCTGCCAACCGTCGTAGAAGCGCCAGAGCGCGGCAAGTTCGACACCGCGGTGTTCCGAACTCGGGGCGTTGAAGGTGTAGGTGACGCCGGCGATCGGCGTTGCTTGTGTCACCAGTTCGTTGCTGAAGAACTCGTAGAAGGCCGTCGCGCTTAGCTTGACGGCATTGTTCGGGGTCCAGTCCGCGCCGAGATCGTAGCCCAGATTGGTCTGCGTCTTGAGCGAGGTGTTGTTGCCTGAGAGCCCGCTGGGCAGCACGAAAAGATTGCTGACTTGCGGGGTGCCATAGCCGGTCGCCACGCGCGCGCGCCACTGCCATTCATTGTCTGGCTTGTAGACAAGCGCCAGTTCGGGTGCGGTGTTGCGGAACTGCGGCGCAGCAGCCGTGACGGTGGGGACGACGACGAACGGATTGTTGACTACTGGATAGCCAAAGGCGGTATTGATGCCGTTCAGATTCGTCGTTTCCCAGCCGATGCCAGCGATCGCGGTCACCGAGGGAACGAGCTTGAGCTCTTCCCGCGCGCGCACGCCGTAGTTGGTCGTCGACTGGAACTGGTTACTTTGCAATAGGCCTAGCGCGGCGTTGCCCCCGGGCATTACATTGCGCGTGTCGCTGGTCGTGGTCAGCGTGTTGTACCAACCGCCGACAAATGTCGTGGAGTCCATCCCGAACAATTCGCCGCGCTTGGTCACGTCGCTCATGTAGTTGTACGAGGGAAAATCACCGATCGCGCTGGTTGCGCCGGTCGGCTGGTTGATATTGCGATCGTCGAACACGAACTGGTTGCGCCAGGTGGTCGTGTTGTCGAAATCGTGCTCCCAGCGCCCGCCGACGATGGTTCGCCGGTCGTTGCGGCCAAAACCCGCCACGATCGCCGTCTCCGGCGTCTTGGCTCCGTTGAAGCCATTGATGAAGAGCGACTGTGTTCCGCAGCCGAGCGTGCCCGGAACTTCGCAGCCGGACTGGAACGGGTTCTGGAAGTACTGGTTGAGCGAGAGCCTTACCGGCAGCCGCGTAAACAGGTCATTGTTGATGAGCTTGAACGTCAACCGATCGTCCGGCGTGGCCTTCAAGGTCGCGAGGAAGTTCACCGTCTGGGTGTTGAACCAGCTGTTCTGGATGAAGCCGTCGCCGCGCGCGTCGCTGGCGAACAGCGCAGCCTCGAAATTGCCGACCTTCTGGCCGTAGGTCATATAATTGTTGAGATAACCGAAGCTTCCGCCTTCGGTGCCATATTCGGCCCCGTTGATGGTGCCGCCCGGCCGCGTGCGGAAGTTCAGCGCGCCGCCGGTCGCGTAGTTGCCATACAGCGCCGATGATGGACCCCTGATGACGTCGATTGCGCCATAGGCGCGCGGATCGATCAGGTCGCTGCGTGAAAGACCGTCGGGTTGGGTGACCGGGAAACCGTCATCGAAGATTACCAGGTTGCGAATGCCAAAGCCGTTGCGCGCGTTGGAACCGCGTATGGAAATGCCGATATCGCGGGGCCCGTTGCCCTGTTTGATCGAGATGCCAGGACTATCGCGCAAGACATCCGCCACCGAGAATGCAGGTCTTTCCTCGTATTGGCTTCGGTCGATCGTGGTCGCCGTCTGACCGGCTGGCGCCTGATTGAGACTGTCACGCGCTACAGTTGGCGTGGCGCTCGGCGCAGGAGCCGTCGTGACGGCCGCTGGGCTTACGGCCGCCGGCTTCGCTTGTCGTCGAACCGCGGCGGTGCGGTTTGCCGACTTGGCGGCGGCGGGTTTGGCGCGGACCGCCGCGGGCGCCTCCACCGTAACCGGAGGCAGCGCCTCGCCGCCTTGCGCTATGGCCATCCTTAAGGGCGCGACCAGCGCCAGCGCCATGGCAATAGCGCTCGTGCCGCAAATGGCATGAACACGGGACATTCCTGAAATACCTTCCTGGTGACGACGTTCCAAACGTCCGCCGCTAAACGAGCATCTGCCAGCGCGCATGTGACGCCGCGCCGGCCGGTTCAGGTTCGGTCAGGAAGGGAAAGGCGGTGCGCGGGCTTTCGCGTTCGAGCCGATGCGCGCGCCCGAAAAGTCGCGCGCCTGCTCGTGCCAGATCACGCGCGCCGATTCGCGATAAGAAGTGGCCAGCGTAATCGGCTTCGGCGTATCGACGGAAGCGCTCGCGCCGGCGAGGCAGCAGATCGAGCAGGCGTTGCTGTGCTCGCGGTGTGGGCCGTTCTGGTCGCTTGGCTGGCCTGCTGTATCGGAGGTGTCGTGGCAGATTGCAGCCGCGCCCAGGGGGTCGGAAGCGGCGATCGCGGCCGCCCAGCACGCGGCGACCGGCGCAAAAATCTGCACCATCAGCGCGATCAGGACGATCGGAAGAAATCTTTGGTAGCGCCGCTGCATCCGTGGGAACCGTCCACTTGATGGAACTAGGTAATCACCGGCCTCAAACTGAGTCGAGGACATCCGCGCCACAGATGAAGAACGAAATGACGGAAACGACCAATTTCTTTGATCGCGGACCGGAAATATCGGGCCACCGCAGGGGTATTTGCCCGCCCGGAGGCAGGCGAACTCCTTACTATAATACCTTAACGCAAATGTGTGCATACAGGCGCAGTTCAAGGTGGACAATTTCCAATCATTTCCAAAATTGCATGAAGTTTGAACATTCGTTGCTGAAAATGGTGACAAGATCAAAAAGATAGTCTAGGAATTCGGCCTCAGGCTCGCCGCAAGGTCAAAGTCTGGTGGTCCAAGTCTCGGGAGGAACCCTGACGCGCACAAGCAGCGTCAACCCGCCAAATCAAAACCAAATCCAAATTTGCGGGAAAACAGGGTCGACACAATGTTTGGAGCAGGGCTTGGCGCCCTGCTCTTTTTTTGTTGAGGCCGATCATCACGATCGCAAATCATGTCATCGGCAAATCCGATTGAACTGAGCTTCGAACTCGCCGCCGAACGCTGCGACGATCTCACGCCGCTGGTCTATGCGCGCCTGCACCGCGAACATCCGGAGACGCGCGCGATGTTTCGCACCGAGGGCAGCGAACTCGTGAAGGGCTCGATGCTCTCGATGACGATCGAATTGATCCTGGATTTTTCCGGCGAGCGCAGCGGCAAATTCCGCATGATCGAATGTGAAGTGTCCTCGCACGACGCCTATGGCACGCCGCGCGATCTGTTCATCGCGTTCTTCGGCGTGATCGCCGCGACCTTGCGCGAGGTGCTGGGCGCCGACTGGTCGGGCGAGATCGATGCGGCGTGGCAGAAATTATTGGCCGAGATTGAAGGCGTTGTCGCACAAAGCGACGCTTGACGCCCCGCTTTCCTCCTTCGCTCTGCAACATCGGCAGCCCCGTAGCGGGAACATTCCGATTGTGAGACACTCGCTTTATCCGCGGCGCGAGCAACGACGCCGTCGGCGACAAACAGCAACAAGGGAGTGAGCGATGTCCGGGAATGACGAATCCTCAACCACCAGGCGTGACCTTCTGCAGGCGGTGGCGACCGCCGGCGCCGCAAGCGCCCTGCTCGGCGGATTGGGCATGAGCACAGCGGCGCTTGCAGCGGAGGTAGGACGATCGGAAAAGCCGCTGAAGGCTGCCTTCTCCAACGCCGGCCTGCAGGCCACCTGGTGTGCCCAGGGCAAGCAGGCCGCCGAATGGTGGGGCAAGCTTTTCAATGTCGAGGTGACCTGGTTCGACGGCCAGCTCGATGCCGTCAAACAGCGCGCCGCCATCGACAACATGGCTTCGCAGAAGTGGGACTTTGTCGCGATCCAGGCCTTCGGCATCGGCACCCTGACCCAGCCCGTGCAGAAGATGATCGACGCCGGCACCGCCGTGATCGACATGGACACCCTGATCGCGCCGCTCGATCAGATCAACGTTCACTCCTTCCTCGCTCCCGACAACGAGTTCATGGGCGCTTCGGTGACGCAGGCGCTCTGCAACGCGATCGGCGGCAAGGGCAAGGTGATCATGACCCAGGGCGCCCTCGGCCACACCGGTGCGCAGGGCCGCGCCAAAGGCTTCAACTCGGTCGTGAAGCAGTTTCCCAACATCGAGGTGCTCGATACCCAGCCGGCCGATTGGGACGTCTCCAAGACGGCGCGGCTGTGGGAGACCTATCTGACCAAATATCCGCAGATCGATGCCGCCTTCTTCCACAATGACGACATGGCGCTCGCCGCCGCCAACATCATGAAGGCACATAACCGCACCAACATCCTGATCGGCGGGGTCGATGCCATGCCGCCGGCGATCCAGGCGGTGAGCGAAGGCCGGATGTACGCAACCGTCCGCAATCCCTCCTGCCGCATCCATGGCGGCGCCATCGTCGCGGGCGTCGCCGCGGTCGTCGCCGGCGAGAAGAGCGGCCAGGGCATTCCGAAGAGCGTCGTCACCGACGGCCCGGTCGTGACCAAGGCCAACGCTGCGGGGATGCAGTGGATGGAGGATCACTTCCTGATCTGAGCCGGCCATGGCGGAAGGCTCCTCCCCCCTCCTCGAACTAAAGGGGATCGGCAAGACCTTTGGCGGCGTCGAGGCGCTGCGTGGGGTCGACTTCGCGCTTCTCCCCGGCGAGATCCATGGTCTCGTCGGCGAGAACGGCGCGGGCAAAAGCACGCTGATGAAGATCATCGCCGGCGTGCACCCTGAGTTTTCCGGCCGCTTCCTGCTGGACGGACAGGAGACCCGCTTCCGGTCGGCGCGCGACGCGCGTGCCGCCGGCATTGCCATGGTGCATCAGGAGCTCAGCGTCGCGCCTGATCTGACGGTGGCCGAGAACGTGTTTCTCGGCAACCAGCCGACCAACGCCATAGGCCTCGTGCAATGGCGGCGCATGGCGCGCGAAGCCGGCGAGCAGCTCGCGCGCTTCGGGATCGATGTCGACCCCCTGTCGCGGCTCGGCGACCTGCCGATCGGCTTGCAGCAATTGATCGAGATCGCGCGTGTCCTGTTCTCGGGCGCCCGCATCATCATCCTGGATGAGCCGACCTCGGCGCTGTCGCCGCCGGAGGTCGAGCGGCTGTTCGCGACCTTGCGGCGGCTCCGGGACGAAGGCACCGCGATCGTCTTCATCTCACATTTCATCGAGGACATTTTGCGCGTGTCAGACACGGTGACGGTCTTTCGCAACGGCTGGAAGGTCGCCGAAACGGCGGCCGCGTCGACAACCAAGGGGGCGCTGATCGAAGCCATGATCGGCCGCGGCGGCGAGGCGCTGGAGCACAGCTATACCGACGACCTCACGCTCCCGCCGCCCAACGCCGGATCGGTGGTTCTCAAGGTCGACCAACTCTCGCTGGCCCGCAGCCTGCATGACGTCTCGCTAGAGGTGCGTTCGGGCGAAGTACTGGGCATCTATGGATTCATGGGCTGCGGGCAGCAGGAGCTGTCGCGAATCCTGTTCGGCAAGCTGAAGCCCGACAGCGGAACGATCGCGATGGGCGGCACCAGAAAGGGCTTTTCCAGCACGGCTGGCGCACGGCGCGCCGGCGTCGCCCTGGTGCCGGAGAGCCGGCGCGCGATGCTGTTTCATCAGGAGCCGGTCTACAAGAACATCTCGATCGGCATTCTCGAACGCATCTCGGCACTGCTGCTCAAGCCCGCCCGAGAGCGGGCAATTGCGAAGCGGCAGGTTGAGCAATTGCAGATCCGGCCGCCGGTGGTCGGCCTCGACCTCGGCATGCTCTCCGGCGGCAACCAGCAGAAGGTGGCGCTGGCGAAATGGCTGACCTATCCGCCGCGGCTTCTGGTGCTGTGCGAACCGACCCGCGGCATGGATGTCGGCGCCAAGAACGACGTCATCAACATCATCCGCGACCTCCGCGAGAAGGGGCTGGCGATCATCGTCTTGTCGACGGAACCGGAGACGGTGCTGTCCCTGGCCGATCGCATCCTCGTGCTCAAGCGCGGGGCGGTGGTGCGCGAATTCGCCAATGAGGTGGTGAGCAAAGATCGCCTGCTGGAAGCGGCGTGACGGAGAAGCACGATGGCGAGCAGTGAGACAGTACCAGTGGATCGCAAGCTACGCGGCCTCGCCCCCTTTCTGCGCTCCCAGATGCGCAATATCGCGCCGTTCCTGACGCTGATCCTGCTGTTTGCCTTCTTCGCCATCGCCAGCCCGTCCTTTGCCACCATCGACAACATCGGCAACATCCTGACCCAGGTGTCGGTAACCGGCGTCATCGCGGTCGGGCTGACCTTCGTCATCCTTTGCGCCGAGATCGACCTTTCGATCGCCAGCATCGCCAACGTCACAGGCATCGCGGTCGCCTATTTCACGCTGCAGGACTCCTATGTGAACATCGCCAACATCCCGATGCCGGGATGGGCAGCGATCCTGCTCGCGCTCTTGCTCTGCGCCCTGCTCGGCCTCGTCAATGCGCTCGGGCTCACGTTGATCGGCATCCCCTCCTTCATCATGACGCTCGCGATGATGCAGATCGCAGCCGGCATCTCCGCGCTGCTGGTGCGCGGCCAGATCGCCTACAAGATACCGCCGCTGATCTCCACCCTCGGATCGGGCTCGATCGGCGGCATTCCCTGGATCGTGATTGTCGCGGCCGTGATGCTGCTCGCCGGCCATCTCGTCCTGACCTACACGCGCTTCGGCCGCTATGTCTACATGGTCGGCGGAAACCGCGAGGCTGCGGAATATTCGGGCCTCAACGTCAATCTGATCCTCGGCAGCGTCATGGTAATCGCGGCAGTCTGCTCGGGGATCGGCGGCATGCTCGGCGTTGCCCATTTCGGCAGCGCCCAGCAGAACGAGTTCGACACCTATCTGCTCGATTCCATCGCCGCCGTCGTGGTCGGCGGCACCAGCCTGTTCGGCGGCCGCGGCGGCATCGGCAACACCATTGTCGGCCTGTTCGTATTGGGCGTGCTCAACAACGGGCTTGACCACGTCAACATCGACAGTTTCCTGAAGATATTGATCCGCGGGCTCATCCTGCTCGCCGCTCTCGTGATCAATGTCTATGCACAGCGGTTGCGGGCCAAGGCCGCCGACTAGGCCTTACCGGGCGAAGTCCGGCACCCAATCGCGCGCCGCGCGGGCGGCTTTGGTTACCGCACCAATGGACGGGTACGCGCCGGTATTCACCAGCATGTCGCGTGCGAGCCTGAGACTCCGCGCCTCGCATGTGGCGCGAAGCTTCTCGTCTTCGATCAATTCGAAATCGATGTTGTGCGCGAGCCCCAGGATACGGCGGATGGTCTTAGCCGCAGCAAAGCCGACCGTGTCCGCGAATAGCCTGGCCATGTAGATCTGCCGTTCGGTCTCGAGCCGCTGCGCGCCGGCGTGACCGGCAAACAGGGTCGCGGGATAGGCATCGCCTTTGGCAGCGCTGCGCCACAGTTCGAGGAACTTGCGCGCGAACCCGGTCCAGACCTGCTCGATCGTTTCCAGCACCCACGCCTCGAATTGGCGGCGCTCGCCCGCCGAGCTTTCATGGCCGGGCGAGGCCAGATAGCTCATCAGGAGATTGCCGATCACCGCGCCAATATCGAATCCCATTGGACCATAGAAAGCGAACTCCGGGTCGATCACCCGCGTTTCACTCCCCGTCACCATGATCGAGCCGGTGTGAAGATCGCCATGGATCAGGGCTTCCGGCGAAGCCAGGAATTTCAGCTTGAGACGGGAGATCGCGACATGGGCGTCGAGGTCCTCGCGGAATCCAGCTGCCGTGGCGTCGAGCCAGGGCGAAGTCCAGCGGTTCTGCTCGGCGACACGGTAGGGATCGGTGAAAATCAAATCTTCCGTGATTTTGCACAGCGCATGATTGCCGGCGAAGGCGGCGATACCGTCCTTCTTTTCCGCTGCCGGCAAAGCGAGATCGGAGCTGAAAAACAGCGTCCGCGCCAGAAAGGTCGTGATGTCGTCGACGAAGCGCGGATATGCGGTCCCGGCCACCAGCCCCTTGCGCATGATGACATGGGGCTCGAGCAACTCCATGACGACCAGCGCCAACGTCTCATTGTGGTGGAGCACGGCCGGAACGAGGCCGGGCGCGAGCCGGGACTGATGCGTCAGCGCCAGATATTCGTAGTGCGAACGCGACAGCGGCAGCGGCCAGCTCTCGCCGACCAGGCGCACATAGGGCAGCGCCTGCTTGACGGCGACGCCACGTTCGGCGCCCTTCACGATAAAGACGAGGTTGAGGTTGCCGTCCCCCACCTCGCCGACGGTCCAGTTCTCCGGAGCGCCACCCAGCCGACCGGCGACCTCGGGAAGCGCGGACAGGTAATCGCGAAGATCGGCTTCCTTCAGGATTCGATATTGATGAGAGCGGAGATCGCCGGCCGGTCGGTGCTGTGACGTCATGACACTGCGTCCGGTGGCTAGAACTCTTCCCGTTCCAGGAAATTGTTGCCGATATTGGCCTTGTGCTTGATCGGATCGTAGTCGCAATAGACGCCGTCGGCGACCAGCGTGTAGCTCGAACTCACCGTGAACTTGTCGAGCTTGACCGAGTTGAGGCCGACGATCGAGGTGTTGGTGCCGCCGTTCCATTTGAACGGCGTCGAGCTCTGCACCTTCTCGCAAGCTGCCACCGCTTCGGCGAAGACATAGCTTTCGGCAAAGGATTTCAGCGTGCGGACCTGCACCGCGAGCTTCCAGTCGGTGTAGAAAGCTGCACCCAGGCCTGCGATGATCAGCACCAGAAGCCCGATTACGATTCGCTCAAACATGGTCATGGTTTTCCCCCGGTGCAGCCAACATTGATTGATCGGCTAGAACGGCATCCCCATCAGCTTCGACAGCCGTTCGATGGAGAGATAACCGGCATTATAGGCGAGTAATGCAATTGCGAAAATCACGGCTGAGATGATCGTGGTCCAGATCAACTTTCGGCCCATCCGGGTCGCGATCGGCGCGCCGGGATCGGTGCCGGGCGCGCCGACGCCGTCCTCATGCTGGCTGCGCACCCCGAACGGCAGCGTCAGGAACAGCACGAGCCACCACAGAACGAAGTAGATCGCGAACATGGTTGAGATGGTGTAGGCCATCTTCTAGCTCTGCTCGATCTCGACCAGCGCGCCGGAAAAATCCTTCGGGTGCAGGAACAGCACCGGCTTGCCATGCGCGCCGATTTTCGGCTCGCCGTCGCCGAGCACCCGTGCGCCCTCCTTGATCAGGGTATCGCGCGAAGCGATGATGTCGGCAACTTCATAGCAGACGTGATGAATGCCGCCGTCGGCATTGCGCTCCAGGAATTTCCCGATCGGCGAGGCCTCGCCCAGCGGCTGGATGAATTCGATCTTGGTGTTCGGCAGCGTGACGAACACGGTGATGACGCCGTGCTCAGGCAACCGCACGGCCTTGGAGATTTCCGCGCCGAACGCCGCGCCATAGATCTTCGCCGCCTTCTCGGCATCCTTGACGGCGATGGCGACATGATTGAGCCGGCCCAACATCGCTTCCTCCGATTATGCCTCGAGCACATGAACGAGGCAGAGCGGCTTCTTGCCCCACTGCTCGTTTAGCGCCGACCGCACCGCCCGCCGCACCAATTCCGCGAGCGCATCCGGGTCGCGCCGCCGTGCCCGCGGCAGGCCTTCCACCGTCGAGACGACCACATCAAACACGATATCGTCGAGCTCCTCACCGGCCCTATTCTTCTCGGGGATGCCGACGAGATCAACCTCGGGATCGTCGGCCAGCTCGCCCTTTTCGGTCATGGCGATCGCGACAAAGACACAGCCGGCAAAGGCCATCCGCCGCCGCTCGACCACGGCGCGCGACTTGGCGTCCTCCAGGATGGTACCGTCCTTGTAGAGCCGGCCCGCCGGCAATTCGTCGATAATGGCGGGATCGCCGGGCCCGAGCTTGATCAGGTCGCCGTTGCGGCAGGTCAGCACCTTCGGCACGCCGGCGGCGCGCGCAAGCCGCGCATGTTCCGACAGATGCAGCGCCTCGCCATGCACGGGGATCAGCAGTTGCGGCCGTACCCAGGAGATCATGTCGCGCAGCTCGTCGCGCCGCGGGTGGCCGGACACGTGGACCAGATGCGTGCGGTCGGTGATGACCTCCACCCCCTGCGACACCAGGCCGTTGATGATGGCGCCGACCGCTTTCTCATTGCCCGGAATGGTGCGCGAAGAGAAGATCACGCTGTCGCCCCTGTTCAGCGTCACCTGCGGGTGGTCGTTGTTGGCGATGCGAGACAGCGCCGCGCGGGGCTCACCCTGGCTGCCGGTGCAGAGCGCTAGCACCTTGTCCGCCGGGAAATGGCCATAGAGATCGGTGCCGCGGAAATTCTGCACGCCGTCGAGATAGCCGGTCTCACGCGCGACCTGCACCACGCGCTCCATGGCGCGGCCGACCACGATGACCTCGCGGTCGGCGGCTTTGGCGGCATCCGCCACCGCCTTGAGGCGCGCGACATTGGAGGCGAACGTCGTCACGGCGACTCGGCCTTTGGCCGACTTCACGAGCTCCGTGATGGTTTTGGCGACCTCGGCTTCCGAAGGCGAGCGGCCGTCGCGCACGGCGTTGGTGGAATCGCCTATCAGGGCCAGCACGCCGGCGTCGCCGAGCTCGCGCAGCCGCCGCTCGTCGGTGGGAAGCCCGATGATCGGGGTCGGATCGATCTTCCAGTCGCCGGTGTGCAGGACGGTGCCGATCTCGGTATGGATTGCGAGCGCATGCGATTCCGGAATCGAATGCGCGACCGGGATGAACTCGACACCGAACGGGCCGATATCGATGCGGCCGCCCGACGGCACCACGGTGACCGGGATTTTGGGCGCATCGCGCTCGGCCGCGCATTTGGCCTCGAACAAGGCGGCGCTGAACTTGGTCGCATAGATCGGGCATTTCAGTTTCGGCCAGAGATCGAGGATGGCGCCGAAATGGTCCTCGTGGGCGTGCGTCAGCACAAGGCCGACGAGGTTCTTGCGCTCTTTTTCGAGAAAGCGGATATCGGGCATGATCAGGTCGATGCCCGGCAGATGCTCCTCGTCGCCAAAGGAGACACCGAGGTCGACCGCAAGCCAGGAGCGCTGCTGGCCCTTTCCGAGGCCATAGATCGACAGGTTCATGCCGATCTCGCCGACGCCGCCGAGCGGCGCAAAAGTGAGTTCGTCCGGGCGCGCCATCAATTGGCCCTCACGGAGGCGGCCTCGCCGAAATAGACGTCGCCCGCGGTGATCGGCACCAATTGCCCTCCTTGAGTGCGAACGATCATGCAGCCCTGCCCGTCAATGGTATCGAAGGTGCCTTCGATCATGGCGCCGGCGGACTTGATCGCGACCGCCTGCCCGAGGCCGGCGGCACGCTCCAGCCAGAGCCTTCGGATCTGGCCGAAGCCGCGGCCGTTGTCCCAGATGCCACGGAATTCGACCCAACTATCTGATAGTGCCGAGAACAGCTCCTCGGCGCCGATCTGCACGCCAAGCGCGGCGAGCGAAATCGCCGGCGTAGGTGTTCCCTCCGGGGCGGCCACGACATTGGTTCCAATGCCGACGACAATGGCCAAATGATCATCCACAGCCTCGGCGTCCAGCGATATCCCGACCAGCTTCCTGCCTCCGGCGAGCACGTCATTCGGCCATTTGAGGTCGTATTTGAGAGGCTGCGGGCTAGCGCGCAACGCCGCTTCGACACTGACCTTCCGCAGCGCTGCCTCTGTCGCCAGTCCCGCAGCGAATCCCAGCGTGGCAGCGGTCGCAGGCGCGACCTCAAGGACCTCTAGCACGCTGCTGGCAAGATTGCCACGCGGCGCGATCCAGGCCCGCTGACGCCGTCCCCGCCCCGCCGTCTGCTCCGAGGTGACGAACCAGATCGACCCGCGGTCGCGGTCGCGCGCCCGCTCCATGGCTTCCACATTGGTCGAACCGATCTGGTCGAAGGCCTGAAGCCGGTAGCCGGCGGATGTCGCGCGCGGACCGAGCGTGAAAGTCATTTCGAGATCTTGCGCATGATCTTCTCCGACCTGCCTTCGCCAGCCGAAGCATTGCGCCGCGCAGACGGCCTGTCCAAGGGCTTCGCGCAGGCGGGAAACCGGTTTCCACTTTTCGGGATCATGCGCCTAGAACAGCGATTTCGCAGCCGCCGTCGCCACGCTGACCAGTGGCCCCGGATAGACGAAGAACAGGATGTTGAAGAGACCCGCCACCGCAAGCACAGTGCGCAGCTCCACGCGCATCGGATCGAGCTTTACCAGCGGGTCGTCGAAATACATCACCTTGATGATGGAGAGATAGTAGAACGCACCCACCACGCTGGTCAGCACGCCGATCACGGCGAGCGTAAAGAGCCCTGCCTTCATCGCAGCTACGAACACATACCATTTCGCAAAGAAGCCCGCGAGCGGGGGCACGCCGGCGAGCGAGAACAGGAACATCGCGAAGAAGAAGGCGAGCAGCGGATTGGTGCGCGAGAGGCCCGCGAAATCGCTGATCTGCTCGACAGCCTGGCCGTTGCGCTTCATGGCCAGGATGATCGCAAAGGAGCCGAGCGTCATCGCCACATAGATCGCCAGATAGACCAGCACGCCCTGCGCGCCTTCCGCCGTGCCGGACGCAAGCCCCACCAGCGCGTAACCCATATGGCCGATCGACGAATAGGCCATCAGCCGCTTGATGTTCTTCTGCCCGATCGCGGCGAAGGCGCCGAGCGCCATCGAGGCGATCGACACGAACACGACGATCTGCTGCCATTCGTTGGTAATGCCGGGGAAGGCCGTCATCGTAGCGCGTACAAACACGGCCATCGCCGCCACTTTCGGCGCGGAAGCGAAGAACGCCGTCACCGGGGTCGGTGCACCTTCATAGACGTCGGGCGTCCACATGTGGAACGGCACCGCGGAAACCTTGAAGCAGAGGCCCGCGAGCAGGAACACAATGCCGAACACGATGCCGATGCTGCCGGTCTTGGCGACAGCGGCGATGCCAGCGAAGCTGACAGTGCCGGTGAAGCCGTAGATCAGCGAAGCGCCGTAGAGCAGCATGCCCGACGACAGCGCGCCGAGGACGAAATATTTAAGGCCGGCTTCGGTCGACTTGGCGTTGTCGCGGTTGCTGGCCGCGACCACGTAGAGCGCGAGCGACATCAGCTCGAGCCCGAGATAGAGCGCGATCAGGTCGCCGGCCGAGATCAGCACCATCATGCCGAGCGTCGAGAGCAGCACCAGGATCGAATATTCGAAGATGCGCCGCGACGGATCGGCCAGGAATTCCGTCGAGAGCACGAGGGTCGCGACCGAGCCGATCAGGGCAACGATCTTCAGGAAGCGGGCGAAGTCGTCGACGATGAAGCTGCCGCCGAAGGTCGTGAGCTTGCCGGCCGGCAGCATCAGCTCGATCACGCCGGTTGCGACCAAAAGGCAAGCGGCGAGCCCAGTGACCAGCGAAGTCGTGCCCGGCCCGCGATAGGCGCCCAGCATCAACAGCGCCATGGCGCCGACCGCGAGCACCAGCTCGGGCAAGACCGGCAGCAGTTGATAACCCGCGGTTTCAAAACTCATCGGCGGCGCCTCAATGCATCAGCGCGGCGGCCTTCACGGCCGTCAGCGCTGTGGTGTAATTGTTGACGAGTTGCTGCACCGAGGCCGCCGACATGTCCAGCACCGGCTTCGGATAGACGCCGAAGAAGATCGACAGCGCCAGCAGCGGAAACAGCGTCACGCATTCGCGCAATGTCAGGTCCTTGATCGACATCAGCGACGGTTTCACCAGCGCGCCAAACACCACCTTGCGATAGAGCCACAGCGCGTAGCATGCGGACAGGATCACGCCGGTCGTGGCGAGCACGGCGGTCGGGATCGAGACCTTGAAGGTGCCGATCAGCGTCATGAACTCGCCGATGAAGCCGGAGGTGCCGGGCAGGCCGACATTGGCCATGGTAAAGACCATGAACACCATCGCATAGAGCGGCATGCGGTTGACCAGCCCGCCATAGGCCGCGATCTCGCGGGTGTGCATGCGGTCGTAGACGACGCCGACGCAGAGGAACAGCGCGCCGGAGACGATGCCATGCGAGATCATCTGGAATACGCCGCCGGCCACGCCCTGCATGGTGCCGGCGAAGATGCCCATGGTCACGAAGCCCATATGGGCGACGGAGGAATAGGCGATCAGCTTCTTCATGTCCTCCTGCATCAGCGCCACCAGCGAGGTGTAGACGATGGCGATGACGGAGAGCATATAGATCAGCGGCGCGAAATCATGCGATGCCAGCGGGAACATCGGCAGCGAGAAGCGCAGGAAGCCGTAACCACCCAGCTTCAGCAGGATCGCGGCCAGGATCACCGAGCCCGCGGTCGGCGCCTCGACATGGGCGTCCGGCAGCCAGGTGTGCACCGGCCACATCGGCATTTTTACCGCGAACGAGGCAAAGAACGCGAGCCACGCCCAGGTTTGCAGGGACGGCGGCAGGGAAGCATGCATCAAGGTCGGAATGTCGGTCGTGTTGCCGTTCCAGTATAGCGCCATGATGGCGAGCAGCATGAACACCGAGCCGAGGAACGTGTAGAGGAAGAACTTGAAGGACGCGTAGACCCGGCGCGGGCCGCCCCAGACACCGATGATCAGGAACATCGGGATCAGGCCGCCCTCGAAGAACAGGTAGAACAGCACGAGGTCGAGCGCACAGAAGGTGCCGACCATCAGTGTTTCCAGGATCAGGAACGCCATCATGTATTCGCGCACCCGGATCGTCACCGAGCGCCAGCTCGCGATGATGCAGAGCGGCAGGATCGCGGTGGTCAGGATCACCAGCGGCAGCGAGATGCCGTCGATGCCCATGTGGTAGGTGATGCCGGTCGCAAGCCACGAGGTCTTCTCGACGAACTGGAAGTCCGTATTCGAAGGATCGAAGCGCCAGACCAGGATCAGCGAGATGCAGAAGGTGACGACCGTGGTCCAGAGCGCGATCCAGCGTGAGTTGCGCCGCGCCGCCTCGTCGTCGCCGCGGCTGATATAGATGATCAGCGCGCCGACCAGCGGCAGGAAGGTGACGACGGAAAGGATGGGCCAGGTTGTCATTACTGGCCTCCCAAGCCGAACATGAACCAGGTGATCAGCCCGGCAACGCCGATCAGCATCGCAAAGGCATAGTGATAGAGATAGCCGGTCTGGATCTTGACGACGTTGCGCGTGATATCGAGCACGCGCGCCGAGACGCCGTCGGGGCCGAAGCCGTCGATGATGTAGCCGTCGCCCTTCTTCCAGAGCTGGTAGCCGATCCACTTCGCCGTGCGCACGAAGATGAGATCGTAGAGCTCGTCAAAATACCATTTGTTGAGCAGGAACTGGTACAGCATCGGCTGCTGCGCCGCGAGCTCCTCGGGGACATAGGGCCGGCGTATATAGAAGACGTAGGAGACCACGGCGCCGACTGCCATCATGATGAACGGCAGGAGCTTGATGTACTCGGGGATCTGCTCCATGTCCTCGATGATGTGCGGATTCATCTTCACGGATTCGCCGAAGAACTCATGCACCTCTGAACCGGCGAACAGCTCCTTGAACGGGAAACCGGAGGCGATCGAGCCTACCGCCAGCACGCCAATCGGGATCAGCATCCAGAGCGGGCTTTCATGCGCGGCTTCGTAGTGGTCCTGGTCGTGCGGCTCGCCGAAGAAGGTCTTGAAGATCAGCCGCCATGAATAGAAGGCCGTGAGGCCGGCGGCGGCGACCGTCAGGGTGAACGCGTAGACCGCCATCGGGTTATGCGACGCATAGGCCAACTCGATGATCGCGTCCTTGGAGAAATTGCCGGCGAAGAACGGAAAGCCGGTCAGCGCCAGCGTGCCGATGCACATCACCCCGAAGGTGTAGGGGATCTTGCGCCACAGCCCGCCCATCATGCGGATGTCCTGCTCATGGTGCATCGCATAGATCACAGACCCCGAGCCCAGGAACAACAGCGCCTTGAAGAAGGCATGGGTGAACAGGTGGAACATGCCGACCGAGTAGGCCCCCGCCCCCATTGCCACGAACATGTAGCCGAGCTGCGAACAGGTCGAATAGGCGACGATGCGCTTGATGTCGTTCTGGACGAGGCCGATCGTGGCGGCGAAGAACGCGGTGGTCGCGCCGAAGAACATCACCACGGCCTGCGCGTTCGGTGCGAGCTCGAACAGCGGCGACAGCCGCGCCACCATGAACACACCGGCGGTCACCATGGTCGCAGCATGGATCAGTGCCGAGACCGGGGTCGGGCCTTCCATCGCGTCCGGCAGCCAGGTGTGCAGCAGGAACTGCGCCGACTTGCCCATCGCGCCCATGAACAGCAGCAGGCAGATCAGCGTCAGCGCATCGGCATGCCAACCGAAAAAGTCGATGGTCTTGCCAGTGAGCCCGGGCGCACCGGCGAAGATGGTGTCGAAATCGACCGAGTTCAGCATCATGAAGATCGCGAAAATGCCGAGCAGGAAGCCGAAATCGCCGACGCGGTTGACAACGAAGGCCTTGATCGCCGCGGCGTAGGCTGTCGGCTTCTGGTACCAGAAGCCGATCAGGAGGTAGCTGGCCAGACCCACGCCCTCCCAGCCGAAGAACATCTGCACCAGATTGTCCGCCGTCACCAGCATCAGCATGGCGAAGGTGAACAGCGAGAGATAGCCGAAGAAGCGCGGGCGGTTCGGGTCCTCGTCCATGTAGCCGATGGAATAGAGGTGCACGAGCGAGGAGACGGTATTGACCACGACCAGCATGACCGCAGTCAGCGTGTCGACACGCAGCGACCAGTTGACCTGCAGGTCGCCGGAAACGATCCAGGGGAACAGCGGAATGCGGGCGTCGTGATGCATGAAGCCGACATCGACAAAGACCACCCAGGACAGCGCCGCGGAGACGAAAAGCAGTCCGGTCGTGATCAGCTCGGCCGCGCGTGAACCGGCGGCCGCAGGCTCCGAGACGTGGTGGTCGTCATGGCCGTGATCGTCGCCAAGGTCGTCATGGGCTTCCGAGGCGTGCGCGTGGGCGTCGCCGTGCCCATCATCATGGTGCTCGACAGCGTCGCCGCTCGGGCAGCGCGCATGCGCGCCGACCAGCGAGATGATGCCTGCCAGGATGGCGCCGAGCAGCGGCAGGAAGACGATCGCCTGAACCATTAGCCTTTTCCTTTGCGCATGATCTTGCCGGAAAACCGGTCTCCACTTTTCCGGATCATGCGCTGCCCTAGCCCTTCATCAGATTGACGTCTTCAACCGCGATCGAGCCGCGGTTGCGGTAGTAAACGACCAGCACGGCAAGGCCGATCGCGGCTTCCGCGGCCGCAACCGTCAGCACCAGCAGCGCGAACACCTGGCCGACGATGTCGCCGAGGAAGGTCGAGAACGCCACCAGGTTGATGTTGACCGCGAGCAGGATCAGCTCGATCGACATCAGGATGACGATGATGTTCTTGCGGTTGAGGAAGATGCCGAGGATGCCAAGCGTAAAGAGGATCGCGCCGACGGCCAGGTAGTGTCCGAGGCCGATGGTCATTTCACCCACTCCGCCGCGTCCTGCTCCAGCAAGCCCTGCCCGGAGGCGACCTTGCGCACCGCCATGGCCAACTCGGGCGTCCGCGCATTCTGCACGTTGATATCCTGCCGCTTGACGCTCGCCTTGTGCCGCAAGGTCAGGACGATCGCGCCGATCATGGCGACCAGCAGCACCATGCCGGCGAGCTGGAAGTAATGGATGTATTTCGTGTACAGCACGAGGCCGAGCGCCTCGGTGTTGCTGATATTGGTCGGGATCGGCGCCGTGATCGTCTTGGTGACGGCAGGGTTGATGACCCAGGCGCCGACGGTGAGCAGCAGCTCGAACATGAAGATGCCGCCGATCACGATGCCGACCGGAAGGTACTGCATGAAACCTTCCCGGAGCTCGGTGAAGTCGACGTCGAGCATCATGATCACGAACAGGAACAGCACGGCGACCGCGCCGACATAGACCACGATCAGGATCATCGCCAGGAATTCGGCGCCCATCAGCACGAACAGGCCGGAGGCGTTGACGAAGGCCAGGATCAGGTACAGCACGGAGTGTACGGGATTGCGCGACACCACCACCATCACGGCGGAGGCGACGCAGACGCCTGCGAACAGATAGAAGAACAGCGCGGGAAGGATCATCGCTTATCCCCCGTCATTCCGGGATGGTCCGAAGGACCAGACCACAGATGCGCAAGTGCGCATCAGGGAATCTCGAGATTCCGGGTTCGCGCTTCGCGCGCCCCGGAATGACGTGGAGATATCTGGAAAGATCATACCCTCACCTCACCGGTACGGCGCGTCGAGTTCGATGGAGTGCGCAATGTCGCGCTCCCAGCGGTCGCCATTGGCGAGCAGTTTCGCCTTGTCATAATAGAGTTCCTCGCGCGTCTCGGTCGCGAATTCGAAGTTCGGGCCCTCGACGATGGCGTCGACCGGGCAGGCCTCTTGGCACAGGCCGCAATAGATGCATTTCACCATGTCGATGTCGTAGCGCACGGTGCGGCGGGTGCCGTCGTTGCGGCGCGGGCCGGCCTCGATGGTGATGGCCTGCGCCGGGCAGATCGCCTCGCACAGCTTGCAGGCGATGCAGCGCTCCTCGCCGTTCGGATAGCGGCGCAGCGCATGTTCGCCGCGGAAGCGCGGCGAGATCGGCCCCTTCTCGAAGGGATAGTTCAGCGTCGGCTTCGGCTGGAAGAAATAGCGCATGGCGAGAAAGAACGCCGATACGAATTCGGACAGCAGGAGCGAGCGGGCGGTGGCGTTTACATTGATACCCATGGCGACCTCACTTCGGCGCGATGTCGGCGAAATGCAGCACGCCGGCGACGATGACCACCATCGCGAGCGAGAGCGGCAAGAACACCTTCCAGCCGAGCCGCATCAGTTGATCGTAGCGATAGCGCGGCACGATCGCCTTTGCCATCGCGATCATGAAAAACATGAAAAACAGTTTCAGCGAGAACCAGATGATCCCCAGGGGTGCCCAGTTGAAAGGCGGCAGATCGATCGGCGACAGCCAGCCGCCCAGGAACAGGATCGTCGCCAGCGCGCACATGGTGGTGATCGCGACATATTCGCCGAGCATGAACAGGAGATACGGCGTCGAGCCGTACTCGACCATGAAGCCAGCAACCAGCTCGGATTCTGCCTCGACGAGGTCGAAGGGCGGCCGGTTGGTTTCCGCCAGCGACGAGACGTAGAACACCACGAACATCGGGAACAGCGGCCAGACATACCAGTTCAGGATGGTCAGTTTCGGCAGGCCGATCAGGCTCGCAAAGCCGTGCAGCTTCTGCGCCTCGACCACGCCCGAAAGATTCAACGTACCGGCGCAGAGCAGCACGGTGATGATGACGAAGCCGATCGAGACTTCGTAGGACACCATCTGCGCCGCCGAGCGCAGCGCGGCCAGGAACGGATATTTCGAGTTCGACGACCAGCCGGCCATGATGATGCCGTAGATCGATAGCGAGGAGATCGCGAAGATGTAGAGAACGCCGACATTGATGTCGGAGATTGCCCAGCCGAGATTGGTCGGGATCACCGCCCAGGCCGCGAGCGCCAGCACGCAAGAGACCAATGGAGCCAGGAGAAACACGCCCTTGTTGGCGCCGGCGGGAATGGTCGGCTCTTTCAGCACGAACTTCAGCAAGTCGGCGAAGGACTGCAGCAACCCCCACGGACCGACCACGTTGGGGCCGCGCCGGATCTGCACCGCCGCCCAGATCTTGCGGTCGGCGAGCAGGATATAGGCGATCGCGATCAGCAGCAC
This sequence comes from uncultured Alphaproteobacteria bacterium, assembly GCA_963802585.1. Classification (GTDB taxonomy): domain Bacteria; phylum Pseudomonadota; class Alphaproteobacteria; order Rhizobiales; family Xanthobacteraceae; genus Bradyrhizobium. The sequence goes on from CAWDJS010000014.1 coordinate 272,436, forward strand.
GACCAGCAAGAGCACGCTCTCCGCGACCATGATGATCAGCGGCCAGAGGAAGCCGGTCCAGAACGAGCTTGCGAAGAAATCAGCCATCAGTTCACGCCTACTCCGCTGCCGTCAGCATCTGCCCGGAAGCCAGGCGGGAGCACTCCGCCATGACCGCCGAAGCGCGCGCGATCGGATTGGTCAGGTAAAAATCCTCGACCGAAGACTTGAACGGCGTCTTCTCGACGTTGCCGCCCTTCCCCGCCAGTGTCTTGATGTCGGCCGCGTTGCCGGCCTCGATCTGGTCGACACGCATCAGATGCGGCACGACCTTGAAGATCGCCTGCCGCAGCGCCGGCAGCGAGTCATAAGGAAGCTTCTTGCCCAGAACGTCCGACAGCGCGCGGATGATGGCCCAGTCCTCGCGGGCCTCGCCCGGCGGGAACGCCGCACGGCCGCTGATCTGCACGCGGCCCTCGGTGTTGACGTAGATCGCGGATTTCTCGGTATAGGCCGCGCCCGGCAGGATGACGTCGGCGCGGTGCGCGCCCTTGTCGCCATGCGTGCCGATATAGACCACGAAGGTGCCGTCCGGCACCTTGATCTCATCAGCGCCGAGCAGGAACAGCACATCGAGCGTGCCGAAGGTCGTCATCTGCGCCGCGCTCAAGCCGCCTGTGTCAGGCGCAAACCCGATGTCGAGCGCACCGACGCGCGAGGCGGTATCCTGCAGGACTGCAAAGCCGTTCCAGCCGTCCTTGATCGCGCCGAGATCGCCGGCGAGCTTTGCCGCGAGCGCCAGCACCGCTGCGCCGTCGTGGCGCGCGATAGCGCCCGAGCCAACCAGCACGATCGGATGCTGCGCGTTCTTGAGGACGTCGGCGAAGGCGCCCTTGCCGGCGGCGAGATCGCCGAGCGTGTCGGTGCCCGCGCCGATGTAATCGTAGTCATAGGTGAGATCGGCCTTGGCGCCGATCACGCCGGCCTTGAGCTGGCCCGTGCGCCAGCGCTTGCGGATGCGTGCATTGAGGACGGCAGCTTCCCTGCGCGGGTTGGAGCCGATGATCAGCAGCGCATCGGCCTGGTCGATGCCGGCAATGGTCGGATTGAAGACGTAAGAAGCGCGACCGGCCTTCGGGTCGAAGGCGTCACCGCCCTGCACCGCCAGATTGCTCGAGCCGCATTTGGCGAGCAGCTCCTTCAGCGCGAACATCTCTTCGACGCCGGAGAGATCGCCGGCGATGGCGCCGATGCGCTTGCCGTCGATGCGGCCGGCCTTGGCCGCGATCGCAGCGAACGCCTCGCTCCAGGACGCCGCGCGGAGCTTGCCGTTCTCGCGGATATAGGGGCGATCCAGACGCTGCGTGCGCAGGCCGTCGACGACATGGCGGGTCTTGTCGGAAATCCATTCCTCGTTCACGGCCTCATTGAGGCGCGGCAGGATGCGCATCACTTCACGGCCGCGGGTATCGACACGGATCGACGAGCCGACGCCGTCCATCACATCGACCGACTGGGTCTTGCCGAGCTCCCAAGGCCGCGCCGCGAAGGCGTACGGTTTCGACGTAAGCGCGCCCACCGGACAGATATCGACGAGATTGCCCTGCAGTTCCGAGGTCAGCGCGTGTTCGAGATAGGTGGTGATCTCCATGTCCTCGCCGCGTCCGGTCGCGCCCATTTCCGGCGCGCCGCAGATTTCGGCGGAGAAGCGAACGCAGCGCGTGCACTGGATGCAGCGGTTCATCGAGGTCTTGACCAGCGCGCCCAGATATTTGTCCTCGACCGCGCGCTTGTTCTCGGCGAAGCGGCTGGTGTCGACGCCATAGCCCATCGCCTGGTCCTGCAGGTCGCACTCGCCGCCCTGGTCGCAGATCGGGCAGTCCAGCGGATGGTTGATCAGCAGGAATTCCATCACGCCTTCGCGCGCCTTCTTCACCATCGGCGAACGCGTGGAAATTTCAGGCGGCTCGCCCTTGGGACCGGGGCGGCAATCGCGCACGGCCCAGGCGCAGCTCGCGACCGGCTTCGGGCCGCCCTTCACCTCGACCAGGCACATCCGGCAATTGCCGGCGATCGACAGCCGCTCATGGTAGCAAAAGCGCGGAATCTCGGCGCCCGCAGCCTCGCACGCCTGCAACAGCGTGTAGTCCGGCGAAACATCGATCTCTTTTCCATCGACGATGATCTTGGTCATTGCCTCAGGTCTTCCTCAATGCGTTGTCTCTGAAAGTTCGAGACGCTTCTCGATGCGCTCAACTCGCCCCTCCAGACGATCCAGTCGCCGGTTCACACCGGCCAATCCTTCTTCGACGCCCGTAACGCGAACCTTCAAGTCGTGCAGATCCTCAGCCATCCGTTCGGTGCGCTGATCGATCCTGCGCAACATCAAAAGCACAATGTTGTCCGCTTCGTCTGCCATCATCCTACTCCGCCGCGACCATGTGAGCGGGATCGCGGACGCCCTGATCGTCGAGATCCGCCTTGTGCGAATACTCGTCGATCCGTGCTTCGATCTCGTGACGGAAATGCGCGATCAGGCCCTGGATCGGCCAGGCGGCTGCGTCGCCGAGCGCGCAGATGGTGTGGCCCTCGACCTGCTTGGTCACCTCCAGCAGCATGTCGATCTCGCGCTTGTGGGCGCGGCCCTCGGCCATGCGGGTCAAGACCCGCCACATCCAGCCCGTGCCCTCGCGGCAGGGCGTGCACTGGCCGCAGCTCTCGTGCTTGTAGAAATAGGAAATGCGCGCGATCGCCCGGATCAGGTCGGTCGACTTGTCCATCACGATCACGGCCGCGGTGCCGAGGCCCGAGCGCAGCTTGCCGAGGCTGTCGAAATCCATCGGCGTGTCGATGATCTGCTCGGCCGGCACCATGCGCACCGACGAGCCGCCGGGAATGACGGCTTTGAGATTGTCCCAGCCGCCGCGGATGCCGCCGCAATGCCGCTCGATCAGCTCGCGGAACGGAATGCCCATGGCCTCTTCGACGTTGCAGGGACGCTCGACATGGCCTGAGATGCAGAACAGCTTGGTACCGACATTGTTGGGTCGGCCAATGGCCGAGAACCACGCCGCGCCACGCCGCAGGATGTCAGGCGCAACCGCGATGGACTCGACGTTGTTGACCGTGGTCGGGCAGCCATAGAGCCCGACATTGGCCGGGAATGGCGGCTTCAGCCGCGGCTGGCCCTTCTTGCCTTCGAGGCTTTCGAGCAGCGCAGTCTCCTCGCCGCAGATATAGGCGCCGGCGCCATGAGCGACATAAAGGTCGAACGGCCAGCCGTTGTCGTTGTCCTTGCCGATCAGCTTGGCCTCATAGGCCTGATCGATCGCGGCCTGCAGGTGCTCGCGCTCGCGGATGAACTCACCGCGCACATAGATGTAGCAGGCATGGGAGCCCATCGCGAAGCTCGCGATCAGGCAGCCCTCGACCAAGAGATGCGGGTCGTGCCGCATGATCTCGCGGTCCTTGCAGGTGCCTGGCTCGGACTCGTCGGCATTGACCACGAGATAGCTCGGCCTTCCATCCTTGGATTCCTTCGGCATGAACGACCATTTCATGCCGGTCGGGAAACCCGCCCCGCCGCGGCCGCGCAGGCCGGAGGCTTTCATCTCGTTGATGATCCAGTCGCGGCCCTTGTCGATGATGGCCTTGGTGCCGTCCCATGCACCACGCTTGCGCGCGCCCTCCAGGCCCCAGTCGTGGAGGCCGTAGAGGTTCCTGAAGATGCGATCCTTGTCCTCGAGCATGACTAAACAGCTTCTCCAATCAGCGGTTCACTCTCGCGAGCCCGCATCAGGTGACTTCCTTCAGCGTGGTCGGCCCGGTGATGGGCGCGGAAAACTGGCGGCCGTTCTGCGGGCCCGGCTTTGGCGGATTGCCGGAGGCAAAACCGTCGAGCACCTTGCCGAAGTTTTCCTTGGTCAGGTCCTCATAGGTGTCCTTCCAGATCAGCACCATCGGCGCATTCACACAGGCGCCCAGGCACTCGACTTCCTCCCAGGAGAAATTGCCGTCCTTGGAGAGATGGAAGGGATCGTGATGGATGCGGCTCTTGCAGACGTCGATGATGTCGCCCGCACCGCGCAGCCGGCACGGCGTGGTGCCGCAGACCTGCACATGCGCCTTCTTGCCGACCGGCGAGAGCTGGAACATGGTGTAGAAGGTCGCGATCTCCAGCATGCGGATGTAGGGCAAGTCGAGCAGATCGGCCACCGCACGGATCGCCGCTTCCGACACCCAGCCTTCGTGCTGTTCCTGTACCCGCCACAGGATCGCGATCGCCGCCGAGGCCTGGCGTCCCGGCGGATATTTGTCGATCTCTTTCCTGGCCCAGGCAAGGTTCTCGTCCGAGAACACAAAACTCGCGGGCTGCAATTCCTTGGGCGCAAGGCGGCGGACGGACATCGTGCTCTAGTCTTTCATTGCATGCGGCGCGCGGCATTCGCATTGAGCGCATTGATCCGGTTTTGCCAGAACGCGCTTGCGGTGCCGAACACATTGTAACCGACGTGGGACGAAACCTTGATGCGGTCGAGGATCGAGAGCTCCTTGACGGTCTCGAGCCGGCTGGAGAGCGGATCGTAGACCATCAGCGTGAGCGGCGTCTTTTCCAGGATGTAACGCGACACCGTGTGCTCCCGGTCGTTGCCATGCTCCTCGCACAGCAAAACGCTGTCGGTCTGCAACAGCCGCGCGCCACCCTTGATCGCCTCGATCTCGACGCCTTCGACGTCGAGCTTGATCAGGTATTTGCCATCAGGCGAAACCTTGCCGTCGTCGATCAGATTGTCGAGCGCGATGACCGGCACCTCCTCGCCGCCGCCCCCCGCGCCGGTGATGCTGAAGGCCTCGTGCTTGATGCCGGTGAGGCGCGCGGTGCCACGGGTCGAGCCGATCGCGCATTTCATCAGTTCGAAGCGATTGCCGTTGACGCTGGCGTTGTTGGCGAGCTTCGGAAAATTCTGCGACGACGGCTCGATCGCGATCACCTTGTGCGAGCCGTAGGGCGCGCTCGAGACCAGCACCGACCAGTAACCATAATTGGCACCGCAATCGATAAAGGTGTAGTCGACATCGGCGGAGTCGCGGAATAGCACTTCCAGCTCGTCTTCGTAGTGGTAGGAGCGATTGAGCAGCTTGCTCCAGTACCCGTCCCCATAGGGGAATTCGAACACCGCATCCGAGTTGAGCTTGATCGCGATATTGCGCTCCGGCAGTGTCTTGCGCAGGAGATTGGCGCAAGAATTGTAGCCGCGATGCGAAAAATGCGACGAAATCTTCGACCCCGTCACCAGCGCCAGCGCAGCCGTCCGTTCCCACAGGTTGGCTCCTTCCAGGGCCCCCGAGGCGCGGTCGAACTGGATGGGCGCCGGCGCCATCACCGATCGACCTCACCGAACACGATGTCGAGCGAACCCAGGATGGCGGAGACGTCCGCCAGGAGATGGCCGCGGCAGATGAAGTCCATCGCCTGCAGATGCGCAAAGCCGGGCGCGCGGATCTTGCACTTGTAGGGCTTGTTGGTGCCGTCGGCGACGAGATAGACGCCGAACTCGCCCTTGGGCGCCTCGACCGCGGCATAGACTTCGCCGGCCGGCACGTGAACGCCCTCGGTGTAGAGCTTGAAGTGATGGATGAGGGCTTCCATCGAGCGCTTCATCTCGCCACGGCGCGGCGGCGAGATCTTGTTGTCCTGGACGCCGACCGGCCCCTGCCCGTCGGGTGCCCTGAGCTTCTGGATGCACTGCCTCATGATCTTCACAGACTGGCGCATCTCTTCCATGCGGATGCAGTACCGGTCGTAGCAGTCGCCGTTCTTGCCGATCGGGATGTCGAAATCCATTTCGGCATAGCATTCGTAGGGCTGCGCCTTGCGCAAATCCCAGGCCGCGCCTGAGCCGCGCACCATCACGCCGGAGAAACCCCATTCCCAGGCCTGCTGCAAGGTGACCACGCCGATATCGACATTGCGCTGCTTGAAGATGCGGTTGCCGGTGAGCAATCGTTCGAGATCGTCGACCACTTTCAGGAAGGGATCGCAGAACGCCTCGATATCGTCGATCAATTTGGGCGGCAGGTCCTGATGCACGCCGCCGATGCGGAAATAGGCCGCATGCATGCGCGAGCCGGAGGCGCGCTCATAGAACACCATGAGCTTTTCGCGCTCTTCAAAGCCCCACAGCGGCGGGGTCAGCGCGCCGACGTCCATCGCCTGCGTGGTGACGTTGAGCAGATGGGAAAGCAGACGCCCGATCTCGCAATAAAGCACGCGGATCAGCTGGCCGCGGCGCGGTACCTCGATGCCGAGCAGCTTTTCAGCGGCGAGGCAGAAGGCGTGCTCCTGGTTCATCGGTGCGACATAGTCGAGCCGGTCGAAATACGGGATCGCCTGCAGGTAGGTCTTCTGCTCGATCAGCTTCTCAGTACCCCGATGCAAGAGACCGATATGCGGGTCGACGCGCGCGACCACCTCGCCGTCGAGTTCCAGCACGAGGCGCAGCACGCCGTGTGCGGCTGGATGCTGCGGGCCGAAATTGATGGTGAAGTTGCGGAGATTTTGCGGTTGCTCGTTCATGGTCAGGCCTTCGGTCCCGCCTTTTCATCGCCAGGGAGAACCGGGTAATCGGCGCCTTCCCAGGGAGACAGAAAATCGAATTTGCGGAATTCCTGATTGAGGCGCACCGGCTCGTACAGCACCCGCTTCTCCTGATCGTCATAGCGGACTTCGACGAAGCCGGTCGTCGGGAAATCCTTGCGCAAAGGATGCCCTTCAAAACCGTAGTCGGTCAGGAGGCGGCGCATGTCGGGATGGCCGGTGAAGATTACGCCATAGAGGTCGTAGGTCTCGCGCTCGAACCAGTCCGCGCCGGGAAACACGTCGATGATCGACGGCACCTGCGTGGTCTCGTCGGCCTCGGCGCGCAGGCGGATGCGCGTGTTCAGGGTCGGCGACAGCAGATGATAGACCACGTCAAAACGCTTCTCGCGGCCGGGATAGTCGACCGCGGTAATGTCGATGATGTTGACAAAGCGGCAGGCCGGATCGTCGCGGAGATATTTGACGACCTCGACGATCTGCTCGGCCTGTACCGTTACCGTCAACTGATCGAATGCGACGGCATGGCCGCTCGCCTTGCTGCCGAGGCCGGCGACGATCTTCTCTCCGAGACTGCCCAGTGCTTCGTTCGTCGCCATGCGTCAATCCACAATAAACAGCCGCGCGCCCTTGTCGGTACGCGAGCGATGCGCTTCAGCCCCGTCCGCTACCTGATAACTCATGCCCGGCGTCAGCGTAAACGAGCGCCCGTCAACCAGATCGGTCCCAAGCTCCCCATCTACGCAAAACAGGATGTGTCCCTTCTCGCACCAATGATCGGCCACGTAGCCCGGCGAGTATTCGACCAGACGAACGCGGATGTCGCCGAACTGCCGGGTCCGCCAGGTCGCAACCCCGCTGTCGCCCTTGTGCAGCGTGGGCTCAATTCTTGACCAGTCGGTGGTCCCGAACGGGATGTCGCTCATTTTCATTGCGCTATCGTTCGATAGTGCCGGTGCGGCGGATCTTCTTCTGCAGCAGCAGCACGCCGTAAAGCAGCGCTTCCGCGGTCGGCGGGCAGCCGGGCACGTAGATGTCGATCGGCACGATGCGGTCGCAGCCGCGTACCACCGAATAGGAATAGTGGTAGTAGCCGCCGCCATTGGCGCAGGAGCCCATCGAGATCACGTAGCGCGGCTCCGGCATCTGGTCGTAGACCTTGCGCAGCGCCGGGGCCATCTTGTTGGTCAGCGTGCCCGCCACGATCATCACGTCGGACTGGCGCGGCGAGGCGCGCGGCGCAAAGCCGAAGCGCTCGACGTCGTAGCGCGGCATGGAAACCTGCATCATCTCGACCGCGCAGCAGGCGAGACCGAAGGTCATCCACATCAGCGAGCCCGTGCGCGCCCAGGTGATCAGATCATCGGCCGCAGCGACGAAAAAGCCCTTGTCGGAGAGTTCGTGATTGACTTCGAGGAAGTAAGGGTCATTGGCGCCGACCGGCCGGCCGGTGGCGGGGTCCAGAATGCCCTTCGGAGCCGGCGCGATCGCCGGCTGGGTGGCTGTGGGGCTCAATCCCATTCGAGCGCGCCTTTCTTCCATTCATACGCAAAGCCGACCGTCAGCACGGCTAGGAACACGATCATCGACCAGAAGCCGGTGGCGCCGAGCTTGCCGAACGCGACCGCCCAGGGGAACAGGAACGCCACTTCGAGGTCGAAGATGATGAAGAGGATCGCGACCAAGTAGAAGCGGACGTCAAACTTCATGCGGGCGTCGTCGAAAGCATTGAAGCCGCATTCATAGGCTGACAGCTTTTCCGGATCGGGCTGCTGGAACGCGACCACGAACGGCGCGATCAGCAGCACGACGCCAATCAGGGCTGCTACGCCGACAAACACCACAAGGGGGAGATAATTCTGCAGGATGCCCGTCATCGGCACTACCTTTTTCCGCGGTTTCGGGAGGTCCGCAGATTCGTCGATTTGGAATTGTTCTTGAGGCTTAGCGCAGCGCAACAGAGGGCGCAAGACAAGCTATTTTGACGCCATCCCCCGCACGGGAAAACCTTATCCGCCGGGGTGCGATCGATGCGCGTGGGCTATCGCTGCACAGCGCGCAGCCTCTTGCCTTCACCTAGGTCAGCCCAGCTCTTTTTCAACCGCCAGCATGTCTTCGGCCTTGCGGGTCAGGCGGTCGATGTGGTCGAGCAGCATCAGAACCTCCGGCGGACCGAGCTGTTCCAGCAAGCGCTGATTGCGTTCCAGCGCCCCCGCCACAATGGCGTCATGGGCGGCAAGCCCGGACCGGGTCAAGGAGACCAGCACCTCCCGGTTATCCCGCGGGTTGACCGCCCGGGCCACCAGTTTTCGCGAGACCAGGCCAGCCAGCGCCCGACTGATCTGCCCCTTGTCCTGACCGACGGCTTCGGCCAGCCGGACGACGCTCATCGGCGGCCGGTGGCCGAGCGAAGCGACCAGGCCGAACTCCACCGAGGACAGTCCGGCGAGCCGCTTGTAGCGCAGGATCGCCCCCCGTTTGAGCAGATTGGCGAGCACCATCAGCCGCGACGAAATCATCGCCGTGATCGGCGCCAACTCGGCGTCGGTCGGATCAGTGTCCGCCTGCAAAAGATCGGCGCGTTTCGGCGTGCGGCCCATCCAGCACCTTTGCCAACAAAGCAGGCGGCTGGAAAGGGCAAATCGTTGACATTGTCATCGATCTACTCTCTCCTTGGCACCAAGCACGACAACAAGCAGCCGGGAGGAAACGGCGATGACCATCAGCCAGCGGGACCGCGATCTCGGCACCGCCTACGCCATGAAGTCGTCGGCCACACGGACCGACCTGACTTCGGTCGGCCGCGGCACGCCGATGGGCGAGCTGTTGCGCCGCTACTGGCATCCGGTTGGCCTCGCCTCCGACGCCACCGATATCCCCAGGAAAGTAAGGGTGTTAGGCGAGGATCTGATCCTGTTTCGCGACCGGCTTGGCCGCGTCGGCTTGCTGCATGCGCGCTGCTGCCACCGCGGCACCACGCTCTACTATGGCAAGGTCGAGGAAGACGGTATCCGCTGCTGCTATCACGGCTGGAAATTCGACACCGAGGGCCACTGCCTCGAGCAGCCCTGCGAACCCGACGGCGGCCTGTTCAAGGACAAGGTGCGCCAGCCCTGGTATCCCGTGCAGGAGCTGTACGGGCTGATCTTCGCCTATTTGGGCCCGGCCGACAAAAAGCCGGTGCTGCCGCGCTACGAATGCCTGGAAAACATGGACGACGGCGAGTTCGTCGAGGCGGACGATAGCTCGATCGGCGGCGGCGGCCCGGCCATCATCCCCTGCAACTGGCTTCAGCATTTCGAGAACGTGGTCGACCCCTACCACGTGCCGGTGCTGCACGGCTCGTTCAGCGGTCCGCAATTCACCAACATGATGGCCTCGATGCCGGAGGTGAAATTCGAGATGTCGCCGCGCGGGGTCACCGTGCGCTCGATCCGCAAGCAGGACGACGGCAAGATTTTCTACCGCGTGACGGAGGCCGCCCTGCCTACGCTCCGCGTGGTGCCGAACCCGCGCGTGGCGCAATTTGCCCGCGTCGAGTCGATCGGCTGGACGCTGCCGATCGACGACACTTCCTTCCGCATCTACGTCGCCGGCCGCGTGAAGAAATCGGGCGACATCGGACGCATGCGCTCCAAATTCAACGGCAAATTCTGGTGGGACATGACCGAGGAAGAGCATCAGCGTTTTCCCGGCGATTACGAGGCGCAGGTCGGCCAGGGCCCGGTGACGTTGCATTCGGAAGAACATTTCGGCCAGAGTGATCGCGGCATCCTGATGGTGCGGCGGATGCTGGGCGAGCAGCTCGAGGCGCTGGCCTCGGGGCGCGATCCCGTCAGCGTGTCCTTCGATCCGAACGCAAGGCCGATCGAATTCGAAGCGGGGAATTTCATTCGCGAAGCGTGATACTTCGCGTCTTGAACAAGAATATCAGGGGGAAGCCATGGTCGATCTCGCGCCGCAGGCGGCCGCGTCAGCGCAAGCTCAAGCCGCGCCCTCCGCCAGGCGCTATTACGTGCTCGGCATATTGACCACCGTCTATGCCCTGAACTTCCTCGACCGCACGATCTTCAACGTCCTGATCGAGCCGATCAAGAAGGAGTTTGTCCTCAGCGACACCACCATGGGCCTGCTCGCGGGCTTCGGCTTCGTGCTATTCTACTCGCTGCTTGGCATTCCCATCGCCCGCATCGCCGACCGGGTGAACCGGCGCAACATCGTGGCGATCGCCTTCGCATTCTGGAGCGCGATGACGTTTCTCTGCGGCATGGCCACCAGCGTGACGACGCTCGCCTTGGCGCGGATCGGCGTCGGCATCGGCGAGTCCGCAGGGACTCCGGCGTCGCAATCGCTGGTCGCCGATCTCTTCAGCAAGAACGAACGCCCGCGCGCGCTCGGCATCTACGCCATCGGCACCTATCTCGGCGTGTTCATGGGCTATTTCATCGGCGGCTGGGTCAACCAGCACTATGGCTGGCGCATGGCCTTCTTCTCGGCTGGCCTCCCCGGCATTGCGCTCGCCGCGGTGCTGTGGCTGACGATTTCCGAGCCAAGGCGCGGCGCCATGGCCGAAAGCTTTGTGCCCGAGCCGCTCGGACCGACACTAGGCTTTCTCGCGACCCAGCCGAGCTTCATCATCGTGCTGATCGGCTTTTGTCTCACGACCTACACCAACTACGCCACCGCTGCCTGGATCCCGCCGTTCCTGGCGCGGGTGCATCATCTGTCGAGCGCCGAGATCGGCACCTATGCCGGCACCTTCAAGGGCCTGGCCGGCATGGCGGGCACGCTCGTCGGTGGCCTCGTGGTGGCCGAGATCAGCAAACGCGACGACCGCTGGAAATTATGGGCGCCGGCGATCATGTCCGGCCTCGCTGGCCCGGTGTTCGCCGTTTGCATGTTGACGCAGGATTTCGCGACCATGGTGGCGATGCTGGCGCTGACCTCGTTCATGGTCGGCTTCCACCTCGGGCCGATCTTTGCGATCGCGCAGACCGTGGCACGGCCGAGCATGCGGGCATTGGCCTCCGCGTTCATCCTCCTGACCGCCACCTGCTTCGGCCAGGGCGTCGGTCCCTTGGCCGTCGGCATGATCAACGACGCGCTGAAGGCGACGTACGGCAACGACGCCGTGCGCTACTCGCTGCTGTCGGCTGCGGTCACGACCACGCTCGGCGCGCTCTTGTTCGTTTGGGCAGCGCGCTACATCCGCGCTGACATCAAGCGCGTGGTTTAGGTCAGGGGTCCGGTGTATTTCTCCAGCGCCGACCAGGCGTCCGCGCCATAGGTCTTCTGCCACTGCCCGTAGAAGCCGGTCTTCACTAGCGCGGCGCGGAACTGCACGGGATCGGGCTTGTTGAAAACCATGCCCTTCCCGGTGAGTTCGGCTTGAAGCGAGCGGTCCATGTCCAGAAGATCGGCCCGCTCTTTGATGGCGGCGGCATCGAAGCTCTCGTTGATGATCGCGAGCAGGTCCGGCGACAGGCCCGCGAGCGCCTTGCGGTTGCCGAGAATCCAATAGCCGCTCCAGCAATGGTTCGACAGCGCGCAATATTTCTGCACTTCGTACATCTTGTTGGTCGAGACCTGCGCCAGCGGGTTCTCCTGGCCCTCGACTATGTGGGTCTGCAGCGCTGAATAAAGCTCGCTGACGCTGATGCTGGAGGGCAGCGCGCCGAGCCCCGAGAACAGCGAGGTCAGCAGCGCGGTCACGGGAACGCGGATCTTGAACCCCTTGAGATCCTCGACGCTGTTGATCTGCCGGCTCGACGACGAGGTGATCTGCCGAAATCCGTTGTCCCACACCTTTTTCATGGGGGTGATGCCGGTCTTGGTGATCGCGTCCCGCACGAGATTCCCGACGCCGCCGTCCATGGCGTCCCAGACCTTGTCGTAGGAAGCGAAAGCAAAGCCGATGCTCGGGAGCCCTGACAGCGGCACCAAGGTCGATAGTGTCAAGGACGGCGCCGCCAATAGCTCGATGCCGCCGGCGCGGAGCTGCGACAGCATTTCCGGGTCACCGCCAAGCTGGCTGTTCGGGAACACCGTGATGTTGAGTCGCCCGGACGAGCGGGTGCCTATCTCTTTCGCCGCCTCGGTCAGGCGGATGCTCAGGGGGTGGGTTTCCGGCGTGTTGACGCCGAGCTTGAAGTCGAATTCGGCGGCGGCTTGAGCCGGTTCACCCAGGACTACCGATGCGGCGATGGCAGAGGCAGTTCCAAGCAGACCCCTTCTGGTCATTTTCATTGATTTCATTATTGTTTTTCTCCCAGGCACTGGTCACGCCCGAGGTCAGTTTCGAACGATCCGGCCGTCCCCGCAAGCTTCGCCATGAAATCAATCAGTTGGGGGCACGAAACCATTTCGCGGAACCCACGAAACCGGCCTGAAACAGAGGGGGCGTAGCTCTACGACCAACCAAGGGCGTCACGAGACGCCGGGAGGCTGAAGATGAACCACTCCATTCATTCCGCTGATCGTGGGACCCACCTGAAGATCGTGATCGTGGCGCTGGTGGCCGGCATCGCCGTGGCGGCGTTCGGTATCGCGGCCCGCACCAATGTGGATTACAGCCAGACCGCCCATGTCATCAAAGCCGGCAAGCCGGTGGTGGTGACGAGCTCGGACACCTCGGTCGTCCGCTAAGCCAAACAACAGGAATTGCATTAAAACGGCCGCCCTTGGGCGGCCTTTTTGCGTTTACGGCGTTATTTCTGCTGAAATGCGTGGCGCGAGAGACGGGGCTCGAACCCGCGACCTCCGGCGTGACAGGCCGGCGCTCTAACCAACTGAGCTACTCCCGCGTGATCGGATGATCCGCAGAGGTGTGGGACTTAAAGGGGCCACCATGACAAGTCAAGGACGTTGAAAACCCTTATCTGGCAAGGCTTTTTGCGATGCCGATGCAAATAGCGCCTTGTTTTAAGGGCAAATCGGCGTGGTCGTATCCAGCCGAATCGTTTAAGGCCTGATACGTCTTAGGTTCCTAAGCCATTAACTAAAGAGGAGGGCCAATATGGCGAAGAAAGCAGCGACCCCGACGACCATCACGCTCAAGCATCTGGCGGCGGCCATCGCCGAGGAGCAGGAACTGTCCAAGAAGCAGGCCGAGGCCATTCTCAGCGACATGGTCACCATGATCACCAAGCACCTGAAGAAGGGCGAGCGGATCCGCATCGTCGGCCTCGGCATCCTGCAGGTGCGCAAGCGCGCCGCGCGCATGGGCCGCAACCCCGCCACCGGCGAAGCGATCCAGATCAAGGCTTCGAAAAAGGTCGCCTTCCGCGCCGCCAAGGAGCTGAAGGAAGCCGTCTAAGCCGGCTTTGACTGCCGACACAGAAGCGTCATTCCGGCGGATTAACGCGGCCCCGGAATGGCGCTTCTTGTTATAGTGAGAAGCGAAACTCAACCTGTCAGCCGCGGTTCAAGCCACGTGATTCCTGCCTCAGCGTTCACACACACCGTGACCGAGCGCTTCCTGCGCTATGTGGTCATCGACACCCAGTCGGACGCCTCGTCGCCGACCTGCCCCTCCACCGAAAAGCAGAAAGACCTCGGCCGGCTGCTCGCGAGCGAACTGCAGGCAATGGGGATAGCCGACGCCCATCTCGACGCGCACGGCTATGTCTACGCGACCATCCCGGCCAACACCGCCAAAAAGGTGCCGGTGATCTGCTTCTGCTCGCACATGGACACCTCGCCCGACTGCACCGGCAAGAACGTCAAGCCGCAGATCGTCAGGAATTATCGCGGCGGCGACATCGCCCTGCCCGCCGACCCCGCGCAGGTGATCCGCGTTGCCGAGCATCCGCAACTCAACAACCAGATCGGCAACGACATCATCACGACCGATGGCACCACCCTGCTCGGCGCCGACAACAAGGCCGGTCTCGCCGAGATCATGGATGCCGCGCATTTCCTTCTGAACAATCCGCAGGTGAAGCACGGCACGATAAAAATCCTGTTCACGCCGGACGAGGAGATCGGCCGCGGTGTCGACAAGGTCGATCTGAAAAAGCTCGGCGCCGATTTCGCCTACACCATGGACGGCGAGTCCGCGGGCACGATCGAGGACGAGACTTTCTCCGCCGATGGCGCCACCATCACCATCGAAGGTGTATCGACCCATCCCGGCTTTGCCAAGGGCAAGATGGAGCATGCGATCAAGATCGCGGCCGCCATCGTCGATCGCCTGCCGAAAACCACCTGCTCGCCGGAGACCACCGAAGGCAGGGAAGGTTTCCTGCATCCGATCGGCATTTCCGGCGCGCTGGAGCAGGTGACGATCGGCTTTATCGTGCGCGATTTCACCGACGAGGGCCTCAGGGAGAAGGAGGCGCTGCTGGAGAATATCGCCAAGGACGTGATCAAGGATTATCCGCGCTCGACCTGGCGCATGGAGGTCAAGGAGCAGTACCGCAACATGAAGCGGGTGATCGACCAGCACCCCGAGATCATCGACTACGCCGTCGAGGCGATCCGCCGCGCAGGTCTCCAGCCGGTGCGAGGCTCGATCCGCGGCGGCACCGACGGTTCACGGCTCTCGTTCATGGGGCTGCCCTGCCCCAACATCTTTGCCGGCGAGCACGCCTTCCACTCCAGGCTGGAATGGGTGAGCCGCCAGGACATGGAAAAGGCGGTGCAGACCATCGTCCATCTCGCGACGATCTGGGAAGAACGGGCTTGAACTCCACCGCTTGGGGCGCACGAACGCACCGCACGCGCATCGACGTCGCGTATGAGGTACCCTGCAAAAAAGCCCCGCGTGAGGCGGGGCTCTTTTAGCTCAACGCCCCAATCTGCCGACAAGCGGCGCGCCGGCGCCAGGTGCTGAAGTTATAAAGCTGTTTCCCGACGGATTCACCGCGCTGTTGGCCGCAGCCGCGATACTTCCGGCACTATTGCCGAGGCCGGCGCCGGTTGTCGAGCCCATGCTGCTGCTTTGCGCAGACACCGCACTGGTGAAGGCAAGTCCGGCTAACAATCCTAATGCTATCAGTCTCATGATCGTGATCCTCTTGATTCAACGAAGCCGTTTGGCTTCACCCAACACATAAGCAGCCGTCCCTCAAGTTGCTCCCCTTGCTCACGCAGATGCGCAAATCACGACATCTCCGCGGATATTGAGCCAAGCCACCAGCGCGTGATGACGTCAGCTTGAATCGATTTGGGATTCCCAATCGGGCGATTTCTGAATCACAACGACGGTGGCATCAAGAGGCGCGCGCGGTCACGATCCAGATCGATCCCGAGAGCGGCACATTTTGGCCGCGGACATAAGGCGTCAGCATTTCCTTCACGGATTGCGCGGCCGCAGCGCGAATTTCCGGCGGATGCCCGTCGAGCGCGCGGCTTCCCGGCCCGATCTGCAGCGCCGCTTGCAGCGCCGCGTCGAGCCCCCGTCCGATTGCGATATCGAACGAGAGCGCGATCGGCTCCATCTCGATCGCCTTGTAGCCGGCTTCGCCGAGAATGCGGTTCACGCGCTCTTCCGAAGCAAAGGCGAAAGGACCGGGGTCCTCGGGCCCCTGCGGCGGCAGCTTTGGCACATGCTGGTAGATGGCCTGCAGCGGCGCCATCATCCAGGGGTTCTCGCGCGGTTCGCGCCAGCAGGCGAAGGCCACGCGCCCCGATGGGCGCAGCGCCCGGCGTAGATTGGCGAAGGAGATCGCGGGCTCCGCGAAGAACATCACGCCGAAGCGCGAGACCACGAGATCGAAGCTTTGCGGATCGAACGGATGGACGGTGGCGTCCGTCTGCACGAAGTCCACGGGCAAATGCCTGGGCACGAGCTCTCGCGCCCGCGACAGCATCGGACCGGAGATATCGATGCCAAGCACGAAGCCATTCGGCGCCACTTTCTCGGCGAACGCGATGCTGGTCGAGCCGCAGCCACAGCCGACATCGATGATCCGGTCGCCGGGTTTGGCGGCGGCGCGATCGATTAACGTTTTGGAAACCGGCGCCAGCAAAACGTCCTGCTCGGCCTGGCGGTCGGTCCAACGCTGACCATTCGCCCCATTCCAATAGGCGATCTGGTCGGCATTCTTGTCGTGGGCGGTCTGGATATCCATGCGGGGCATGCTACCCCGGGAGCCCGTGATGGTAAATTATCAACCAAAGCTAAAAATTGATCGATCCAACAATCAAAATTGATCAAGGACATAAACGATATCGCAGCGAACTATCGGGAGAATGTGCCGGCAAAGATGGTACCCGAAATGAGTTTGCGGTCATGTCTCACCCCCGACTTTACCCGCGCCAGCGGCCCCAAGGCAGAATATCCAGTGTCGCCAAGCTCCTCTTCGGACCGAAAGAGCCCGTTGTCGAGTGCATCCTGGTCGACTACTCGGCAGGTGGTGCGTGCCTGCAATTGCAAAAGTTAATCAACCTACCGTCGCGCTTCGAGGTGCTGTACGGCACGACGCGCAAGCGCTGCCGCGTCGTCTGGAAGCGCGGCATGCGCATCGGCGTGACGTTCTAGCACGCTACACACTTTTTTCCGGATTATATGCCAGCCAAAGCAGAACCCCGCCTCGAAGGCGGGGTTCTTGTGTCAGCGCCGCACGCCGGCGTTCGGCGCGGCAGTCCCCGGAGGCGGATTGAGGTAGCTGTTGCCGGATGGATTAACGGCACTGTTGGCGCCGGCCGCCGCGCTCCCGGCGTTGCTGCCGAGGCCGCCATTGGTCGCGCTGCCCGTTGTGGATCCACTCATGCCGGTTGTCGTACCGCTCGAAGTGGATCCGCCCGCCGCGGCGCCGCCGGTCGAGCCGGTGCCCGTCTGCGCGAAAGCCAATGCGTTGGTCAGCACAAGCGCCGTCGTCAGTCCCAGTGTCGCGAGTTTCATCGCTGTCTCCTTTTGCTTGACCGGAGACAAACGGCCCGGACGCCGAATGTTCCTGCACTCACGCAATCGTTGAACAGCGGTATTGAGTTGTGGAGTTCCTAGGAAAGCCACGGAACATGAAGGGAGCGTAAGCCCGCCTTCGCTCGCTTCGCCATGATGGATTTAGGCTGGCTTGCCCAGCCGAAGCTCGCGAAGCGACGGGGTGTGACGTAGAGTCAGCCCGCCGTCGCGCTGCGGACTATGGCGCGGCAGCCTTCGCTTGCTTCGCCACGATAGATTTGGGCTGGCTTGCCGAGCCGAAGCTCGCGAAGCGAGCGAAGGCTGGTGGGCGGTGAGAGGATCGAACTCCCGACCAATGGTGTGTAAAACCAGTGCTCTACCGCTGAGCTAACCGCCCGTTGCTTCCGGATCATGCGCACGCGCCTGTTTAGCCTCAGCCTGCCCGCTCGTGCAAGGTCGCAAGCCCGCCTATTCGGCCGCCAGCCCCGGCCATTCCCTGAGGTCGTTGATCCATGGCGCGGCCGAGCGGCACCAGATCTGGCGTGCGGGCTTGAGTTGCGCGCGCTGGCGAATGCCGCCCCAGCGAATCCCGAAATCGTGCGGGCCACCCTCGCCGCTCGTGAACAGCGGCGAGCCGCATTCGCCGTAAAAGTGCTGAAATCGAATACAGCCATTGTCGCCGGTCTTGGCGTAGAGCTTCGGCGCCTCGCCCGTCAATCGTATCTGCTGCTGCGAGCAAATCACCGTGACCCGATAAGGCGAACCAGTGAGCGACTGGCAATCGGTGCAGTGGCAGATCGAAACGTTCTCGGGATCGATCTCGGCCGCGTAGGTCACGCGGCCGCAATGGCATTGACCGTCGATACGCATGGTATTCCCTCAAAACGAAAACGGCGCCCGAAGGCGCCGTTTCTTATCATTTCAAATTCGTTCAGTGCGCGGTCAGGCCGCCGGCCGCTTCGTCCGGGGTATCCGGGGTGACGGCCACCTTGGTGTCCTCTTCCCAGACGATCGGCACGGGCTTGCGCACCAGCGCCCTGGAGACGACGTCGTCGAGCCGGGCCACCGGAATGATCTCCATGCCGCCCTTGATCGCATCGGAAATCTCCGTGAGATCCTTGGCGTTGTCCTCGGGGATCAGCACCGTCTTGATGCCGCCGCGGGCGGCAGCAAGCAGCTTCTCCTTCAAGCCGCCGATCGGCAGCACGCGGCCGCGCAGCGTGATCTCGCCGGTCATCGCGACATCGTGGCGGACCGGAATGCCGGTCATCACCGAGATGATCGCAGTGGCCATGGCGACACCGGCCGACGGTCCGTCCTTCGGGGTCGCCCCTTCAGGCACGTGGACGTGGATGTCCCGCCGGTCGAACAGCGGCGGCTCGATGCCGTAGACGATCGCCCGCGAGCGGACATAGGAGGCCGCCGCCGAGATCAATTCCTTCATGACGTCGCGCAGATTGCCCGTCACCGTCATCTTGCCCTTGCCGGGCATCATGACGCCTTCGATGGTGAGCAGCTCGCCGCCGACATCGGTCCAGGCCAAGCCTGTGACGATGCCGATCTGGTCGTCGCTCTCGATCTCGCCGAAGCGATACTTCGGCACGCCGAGGAACTCTTCCAGAGTCTTCTCGGTGACCTTGACCGACTTCTTCTTGGAGATCATCAGCTCCTTCACCGCCTTGCGGGCGAGTGTCGACAGCTCACGCTCCAGGTTACGCACGCCCGCTTCGCGGGTGTAGCGGCGGATCATCAGCAGCAAGGCGTCGTCGTCGATCGACCACTCCTTGGAATCGAGGCCGTGCTTGGAGACGGCGTTCGGGATCAGGTGCTTGCGCGCGATCTCGACCTTCTCGTTCTCGGTGTAGCCCGCGATCCGGATGATCTCCATGCGGTCCATCAGCGGCCCCGGAATATTCAGCGTATTCGCGGTCGTGATGAACATGACGTTGGAGAGATCGTAGTCGACCTCGAGATAGTGATCGTTGAAGGTCGAGTTCTGCTCGGGGTCCAGGACTTCAAGCAGCGCCGACGACGGATCGCCGCGGAAATCGGCGCCCATCTTGTCGATCTCGTCCAGCAGGAACAGCGGATTGGAAGTCTTCGCCTTCCGCATCGACTGGATGATCTTGCCGGGCATCGAACCGATATAGGTGCGGCGGTGACCGCGGATCTCGGCCTCGTCGCGCACGCCGCCGAGCGAGACGCGCACGAATTCGCGCCCCGTCGCCTTCGCGATCGACTTGCCGAGCGAGGTCTTGCCGACGCCGGGAGGCCCGACCAGGCACAGGATCGGTCCGGTCAGCTTGTTGGCGCGCGACTGCACGGCCAGATACTCGACGATGCGGTCCTTGACCTTCTCCAGCCCATAGTGGTCCGCATCCAGAATTGCCTGCGCGGCTTCCAGATCCTTCTTCACCTTGGACTTCTTGTTCCACGGGATCGACAGCAGCCAATCCAGATAGTTGCGCACGACGGTCGCTTCCGCGGACATCGGCGACATCTGGCGCAGCTTCTTCAGCTCGTGCTGTGCCTTCTCGCGGGCTTCCTTGGAGAGCTTGGTCTTGGCGATCTTCTCCTCGAGATCGGCGAGCTCATCGCGGCCGTCCTCGTCGCCCAGCTCCTTCTGGATCGCCTTCATCTGCTCGTTCAGGTAATACTCGCGCTGGGTCTTCTCCATCTGGCGCTTGACGCGCGAGCGGATGCGCTTCTCGACCTGCAGGACCGAGATTTCGCTCTCCATCAGGCCCAGCACCTTCTCGAGCCGCTGCGGAACCGACAGCGTCTCCAGGATGGCCTGGCGATCGGCGATCTTGACGGCGAGATGCGAAGCGACCGCATCACCGAGCTTGGCGAAATCGGTGATGGCCTGCACGACGCCGACGACCTCGGCGGAAATCTTCTTGTTCAGCTTCACATAACTTTCGAAATCGGACACGACCGAGCGCGCCAGGGCTTCCGCCTCGACGGATTTGGCGTCGGTATCGGCGAGCGCGACTGCAGTCGCCTCGTAATATTCGGTGCGCGGCGAATATTTCTGCACGCGCGCGCGCTCGAGGCCCTCGACCAGCACCTTCACGGTGCCGTCGGGCAATTTCAGGAGCTGCAGGACGCTAGCAAGCGTGCCGGTCTCATAGATCGCATCCGGCGCCGGATCGTCGTCCGACGCATTCTTCTGCGTCGCGAGCAGCACCAGCGCGTCATTCTTCATGACCTCTTCGAGCGCGCGGATCGATTTCTCGCGGCCAACGAAAAGCGGCACGATGTTGTGCGGGAAAACTACGATGTCGCGCAGCGGCAGCACCGGGTATGAATGGGTTTCGCCGTAGGCGATTATTGGCCGGGGTTTCGGGGTCGTCATGGCCTGTTCCTTTTGTTGTGCCCCCTCGCACGCAGTCCGCTGCAACCAGCGCAACCGCCACAAGGTGCCGAAATAATCCGAACCTGGCTCGACCCTGACTTTGAAGGCCGGGCTTTGTCCCGATCGTTATTTTGGCGAATCTAGAGAATTTTTTTGATCGCCGACAGCATTAGGTGGCTATCGGGTGGGGGGGTGTCAAGTCTCAGAAACCCCCGCCAATTGCGGCTTCTACGCTAACGTAGGCTACGCAACCAAGGCCGCGGAAACGACCCTCCGCGGCCGCATTTTGTCGGCCATATCGCCAGCTGCGATCAGGCGCTGGCGCTGCTTTCCACCGCGCGATCGGAACGATCGGCGTAGATGTAGAGCGGACGCGCGGTCCCCTCCACCACTTCGCGCGAGATCACGACTTCCTCGACGCCTTCCAGGCCCGGTAGGTCGAACATGGTCTCGAGCAGGATGCTTTCGAGGATCGACCGCAGGCCGCGGGCACCCGTCTTCCGTTCGATCGCCCTGCGCGCAACGGCGCCGAGCGCTTCGTCGGCGAAAGTCAGCTCGATGTTCTCCATCTCGAACAACCGCTGGTACTGCTTGACCAGCGCGTTCTTCGGATCGGTCAGGATCTTCTTCAGGGAGGCCTCGTCGAGGTCTTCCAGCGTCGCGACGACGGGCAGACGGCCGACGAATTCCGGAATCAGGCCATACTTGAGCAGGTCTTCCGGCTCGACATGGCGGAAGATTTCACCGGTACGGCGATCTTCCGGCGCCAGCACCTGCGCCGCGAAACCGATCGAGGTCGAACGGCCGCGCGCGGAAATGATCTTCTCGAGGCCGGAGAACGCACCGCCGCAGATGAACAGGATGTTGGTGGTGTCGACCTGCAGGAACTCCTGCTGCGGATGCTTGCGGCCACCCTGCGGCGGCACGGAGGCAACCGTGCCTTCCATGATCTTGAGCAGCGCCTGCTGCACGCCCTCGCCCGACACGTCGCGGGTGATCGAGGGATTGTCGGACTTGCGGCTGATCTTGTCGATTTCGTCGATATAGACGATGCCGCGCTGCGCGCGCTCGACATTGTAGTCGGCCGACTGCAACAGCTTCAGGATGATGTTCTCGACATCCTCGCCGACATAGCCGGCTTCGGTCAGCGTGGTCGCATCCGCCATGGTGAAGGGCACGTCGAGAATGCGCGCCAGCGTCTGCGCCAGCAGCGTCTTGCCCGAACCGGTCGGACCGATCAGCAGGATGTTGGACTTCGCGAGTTCGACGTCGTTGTGCTTGGTCTGGTGATTGAGCCGCTTGTAGTGGTTGTGCACGGCGACCGAGAGCACCTTCTTGGCATGGCTCTGGCCGATCACGTAGTCGTCGAGGACCTTGCAGATCTCCTTCGGAGTCGGGATGCCGTCGCGCGACTTGACCAGCGAGGACTTGTTCTCCTCGCGGATGATATCCATGCAGAGTTCAACGCATTCGTCGCAGATGAAAACCGTGGGACCCGCGATCAGCTTGCGGACTTCGTGCTGGCTCTTGCCGCAGAAGGAGCAATACAGCGTGTTCTTGGAGTCGCTCGTGCCGACCTTACTCATTCCTATCTCCGTCCGCCGTTCGACTTCGCTCGATCACTCCATTTCGGAAAACAACCCGTCATGGGAATTGTAGATAGAGCAAATTCCGTACCAAAAAAGACCCTACGCCTAACTTGCCGTGCGAATCACGGCTTTGTTCGAATCTCCCGCGATCATAACCGATCACTCGTAGCCAACCATGCTGACACCCGACTATCAAGAATTCGCTAACCGCGCCGGGCGCGCAACACCGTGACAATACCGTGATTTGCCGGATTGGCACGGGCTCAATTTGTGGAAATCGGTCCAGCGTTGCGCCTTTGCCACGCCTCTGACGGGCACGAAAGCGGAACTTTTGGCCCACTGGCGGGCAAAAACCCCGCTTTGGGCCGAAAGCCACCTTCCACCGTAGTGTACCGGTAACCTTTCCAGCGTCACGCGGCCTTTCCAGGCCGCCGCGTTACGCTGCCTTGGCGGTCGCCGGATCCTCCGGACGCTTGTCGATGACCTTGTCGACGAGGCCAAACGCCCTGGCATCCTCGGCGGTGAGGAACTTGTCGCGCTCGAGCGCGTCCTCGATCGTCTTGTAGGCCTGGCCGGTGTGCTTGACGTAGATCTCGTTGAGCCGCTTCTTCAGATTCAGAATCTCCTGCGCATGCAGCATGATGTCGGTGGCCTGGCCCTGGAAGCCGCCGGAGGGTTGATGCACCATGATGCGCGAGTTCGGCAGCGAGAAGCGCATGTCCTTCTCGCCGGCGGCAAGCAGGAGCGAGCCCATCGAGGCCGCCTGCCCCGTGCACAGCGTCGACACCGCCGGGCGGATGAACTGCATGGTGTCGTAGATCGCAAGGCCCGATGTCACCACTCCGCCCGGCGAGTTGATGTACATCGAGATTTCCTTCTTCGGATTGTCGGCTTCGAGGAAGAGAAGCTGCGCGACGGTGAGCGTCGACATGCCGTCCTCGATCGGACCGGTCACGAAGATGATGCGCTCCTTGAGAAGGCGCGAGAAAATGTCGTAGGCGCGTTCACCGCGGTTGGTCTGCTCGACCACCATCGGAACGAGGTTCATGTAGGTTTCAACGGGATCGCGCATGGGGCACCCAAGAGTTGGAAGACAAGGGCTGGAAGGACAGTCTGACAGATATGGACCAGTTTCTCAGCGGCAAGACCTAGCCGAAAGAGCAGGTCGAATTGAGGCCGGCTCAGTCAAGCCAATTCGGCAAAAGCCGCCTAGCGGTAGAACCCGCTACAAGGCTGCTTTTGCCGTTCATCATTAACATTGGATCGATCCGATCAGGCCGCGCTCTTCTCGGCATCTTCGTCCTTGTAGAGCTCTTCCTTCGACACCTTCTTCTCGGTGACATTGGCGAGTTCGAGGATGAAGTCGACCACCTTGTCCTCAAAGATCGGTGCGCGAAGCTGGGCCAGCGCGTTGGCGTTGCTGCGGTAATAATCCCAGACTTCCTTTTCGCGGCCGGGCATCGAGCGGGCCCGCTCGATCACGGCGCGGCTGACCTCGTCGTCGGTCACGGTGATCTTGTTCTTCTCGCCGATCTCGGAGAGCACGAGCCCGAGCCGCACGCGGCGGTCGGCGATCCCGTGATACTCCTCCTTGGCCTTCTCTTCGGTGGTGTCCTCGTCGGCAAAGGTCTTGCCACCCGATTCCATCTCGGCCTTCACCGAGTTCCACATCAGGTTGAATTCCTCTTCGACCAGCGAGGGCGGCGCTTCGAACTTGTGCGTCTCGTCGAGACGATCAAGCAGCGTGCGCTTCAGACGCTGACGCGTCGCGCCGGCGAACTCGGCCGCCAGCCGATCGCGCGCCGCCTGCTTCAGCTTGTCGAGCGATTCCAGCCCCAGCGTCTTGGCAAACTCGTCGTTGATCTCGGTCTTCTGCGACACTTCGATCGCAGTCGCAGTCGTTTCAAACTCAGCCGCCTGGCCGGCGAGATTTGGCGCGGCGTAATTCTTGGGGAAACTCACCTTCAGCGTGCGGGTTTCGCCCTCGCCGATGCCGATCAGCTGTTCCTCGAAGCCCGGAATGAACTGGCCGGCACCGATCACGACCTGGATACCCTCGCCGGCGCCGCCGTCGAACGGCGTGCCGTCGATGGTGCCCTTGAAGTTGATGGTGATGCGGTCGCCGGATTCGGCCTTGGCGCCCTCGCCCTTCGCGGCATAGTTGCGGCTCTGGTCGGCGATGCGCTGGATCGCCTCGTCGACGTCGGTGTCGGTCACTTCGGCAACAGGCTTTTCGACATCGAAGCTCTTGAAATCGGCGAGCTTGATCGCGGGCACCACCTCGATCGCCACGGTGTAGGTGAGGTCGGACTTGCCGGCGAGCAGCTCCTCGACCTCTTTCTGCTCGGTCGGCATGGTGATCTTGGGCTCGGCCGCGAGCTTGAAGCCGCGCTCGGTGAAGAGCTGCGTGTTGGTGTCGCGGATGGTCTGGTCGATGGCCTCGGCCATGACCGAACGGCCATAGACCTTCTTCAGATGGCTGACAGGCACCTTGCCCGGACGAAAACCGTTGAGACGGACCTTGTCCTTGAGATCGACCAGCTTGGCATCCGCCTTGGCATCGAGATCCGATGCGGGAACGCTGATCTTGAATTCGTGCTTCAGTCCCTCGTTGAGGGTTTCGGTGACCTGCATGGCGTCAAATCTTCTCTTCGCTCTCGTGCCCGGCGCCCAACGGCGGGGCACATTTTTCCTTGTGGTCGACGCGCAGCCAAAGCCTTGCGCCGGTGGGTTTGGCGAACCCGCGAAAACGCAGGCTCTCCAGAAATTCGTTCAGGCAAACGCTTGGATCGAGCGCTTGGTGCGGGCGGAGGGACTCGAACCCCCACAACTTTCGTCACTGGAACCTAAATCCAGCGCGTCTACCAGTTCCGCCACGCCCGCTTTGATAGCATCAAGTCGGCCGCGATGCCGCGGGCGGCGGCTTATAGCATGAGCCTACTCGTTCGCAGCAAAAAAATGGCCGTTTTTGCGATTGCCCCGCGGCTTGGCAGCGGCTGGACATCTGCCATTAAAAATGGTCCGCATCGGCCTGATGGCAAGCCGGATTTTCGAAAGCGGACGACGCGAGTTTCTGGCCGGATTGGGCGCCGCCGCGCTTGGTCAGATCCTGCGGGGGGACGCGGTAGCGGCCGGCGCCCAACCTCTTCCGCTCCGGGCCAAGATCGCAAACCTCGCCCTGCGGCTGGGTCAGGCGGAGACCGCGGTCTGGTCGCTTGAGGGACCAGACTCTATCCTTCGCTTCAAGCGCGGCGGCGAACTCGCCATTACCCTGCAGAACGATTTGCCGGCGCCGGTCGGGCTCGGCTGGTACGGGCTGGACGGGGTGCCCTCGGCCGAACCGCTAACGGCTCTTGCGGCCTCCGGGGCGAAAGCGAGTATCACGGCCCCTTTGCGCCATGCCGGCACCCTCTTTGCCGACCTCCGGCTATTCACCGGTGGCACAGGCCACCCTTCGCGAGCGTTGCCACTGGTCGTCGAGGAAACCGAGGCGCCAACGGTCGATCGCGACGAGGTTTTTCTGATCGAAGATTTTCGGCTGTGGGCGGATGGAACCGCCGTCAGCCCCGGTTCGGATGCGAAAGATGCCGCTCCGCTCTATGCCGTCAACGGACGGATTCTGCCAGATATTGCAGTGCATTCAAACCAGCGCCTGAGGCTGCGCTTTATCAATGCCTGCCAACGTCATGTGGTGGCGGTGAAAATCGAAGGCTTGGAAGTCCGGGTCATGGCGATGGACAGCCAGCCGGCCGAACCGTTCCCAGCCCGGAACAGCGCATTGGTGCTGGCGCCCGGCGGCCGCGCCGACGCCTTCGTCGATGCGACCTCGCCGCCGGGCTCGACCTCGCAGATCCTGCTCCATGACGGCAAGGAAGCCCGCCCGATTGCGCGGCTGGTGACCTCCGCCGAGCCGGCCGCCCGGACCACGCCCCTGCCCGTCGCTCCTCCGCTACCTCCGAACCGGCTGCCGGCGCAGCTCGATCTCAGGAGCGCCCAGCGTTTCGAGCTCGGGCTTCAGGGCGGCGAATGGGTCGCACCCGCGAGCTTTACCGCGACCGCCTCACCTGCGTTCCGCGTGAGGCCGGGCCGCGTCGCCGTGCTGGCCCTGACTAACCGAGCGAGTCTCGCCACCGTGTTCCACCTGCACGGCCATCATTTCCGGCTGCTCGACCGGCTCGATGATGGCTGGAAGCCCTATTGGCTCGATACGCTCGCGCTCGAGCCCGGCGAGACCCAGCGCATCGCGTTCCTCGCCGAATATGCCGGGCGCTATCTCCTCGAATCCACCGCGACCGATTGGGCCGCGCCAAGGCTCGTGCGATGGTACGCTGTCGAATAAGAAAAAAGAGGAAGCGCCCATGAGCAAGAACACCCCCGCCATAACGAGCGTCAAAGCGCGCGCCGTCGTCACGCCGATGACGCGACCGGTGAAGAACGCATTTGGTGTGATCGACGTCGCGCCGCTGCTATTGATCGACATCGCGACCGATCAGGGCATTACCGGGCGTTCCTATCTTTTCGCCTACAGCAGGATCACACTGAAACCTTTCGTCCATCTGGTCGAGGAGATCGGCCGCGATCTGATCGGCAAACCGGTCGTGCCCTACGACCTGATGGCTGCGATGGATGCCAAATTCCGCCTGCTCGGCTGGCAAGGCCTCGTCGGCATGGCGGTCGCGGGCCTCGACATGGCGTTCTGGGACATATTGGGTCAGGCCGCGGGCAAGCCGGTGGTCGAACTTCTCGGTGGATCGCCGAAGCCGATGCGCTGCTATGACAGCTACGGTGCGGTCGAAGCCGACACCGACGAGAAGGCGCTACGCCGCTCGCTCGACCAGGGATTTCGCGGCATCAAGATCAAGGGCGGTGACGGCGACGCGGCCAATGACGAGCGCCGGGTCAAAGGCCTGCGCAAGCTGCTGGGTGCGGACATCGCGCTCATGCTCGACTTCAATCAGTCGCTCGATCCGGCGGAAGCCAAGCGCCGCATTGCGCGGCTGGCTTCCTATGATCTCACCTGGATCGAAGAGCCGGTGCCGCAGGAGAACCTGTCGGGACATGCCGAGGTGCGCGAGACCTCGGAGATCCCGATCCAGGCCGGCGAGAACTGGTGGTTTCCGCGCGGCTTTGCCGAAGCGATCGCCGCCGGCGCCAGCGACTTCATCATGCCCGACCTGATGAAGGTCGGCGGCATCACCGGCTGGCTCAACGTCGCCGGTCAGGCGGACGCAGCATCAATCCCGATGTCGAGTCACATCCTGCCCGAGGCGAGCGCGCATGTGCTGGCCGTTACTCCCACCGCGCACTGGCTCGAAGTGCTGGACTTCGCCGGCGCCATCCTCGCCAACCCGATCAACATCACAGACGGCACGCTGACCGCGCGCGGACCGGGCCTTGGCATCGAGTGGAACGAGGCTACGATCGCGAAATATTTGGTGACTTAGCGACTCAGCCTGGCTTCCGCACGGGCAGCAACGCTGCGGGCATGAGCGATGTA
The DNA here is from genome assembly GCA_963802585.1 of uncultured Alphaproteobacteria bacterium. Taxonomy (GTDB): domain Bacteria; phylum Pseudomonadota; class Alphaproteobacteria; order Rhizobiales; family Xanthobacteraceae; genus Bradyrhizobium. The sequence continues at coordinate 300,303 of CAWDJS010000014.1, forward strand.
GTCGGCGTCCTCGGTCTTGAGGGCTTCCTCCATGAACATGGCAATGCCCTCATCGGACAGCAGATCCTCAGCCGGATCATAGACCGTTAGCTTCTCGCCCATGTCATTCACTCCATTCCTTGGCAAGACGCTTTCCTACTTTGATGCCGATTTCAGATCGAGCCCCTAATAGTCGATGCCGAACTCGTCGTAGATGTGCCGGGTCACCGCGGGCATTACTTCCGGCAGATCTTCCGCGATCAGGCCGGGGCCGGCTTCGCGCGCGGCTTCACCATGCATCCACACCCCCATGCTGGCGGCCTCGAAGGCGGGAACGCCCTGCGCCATCAGGCCTGCGATGATGCCGGCGAGCACGTCGCCGGCGCCCGCGGTGGCAAGCCAGGGCGGCGCGTTGGCGGCAACGGTGGCGCGGCCGTCGGGCGAAGCGACCGTGGTGTCCGGCCCCTTGAGCAGCACCACGGCACCGGACCGCTCGGCCGCCGCACGCACGCGATCGAGCTTGGAGCGGCCGGGATTCTTGTTGCCGATGTCGCTGAACAGCCGCGGAAACTCGCCTTCGTGCGGGGTGAGCACGACTTGCGGATCGGGCGACGCCTTGATCGATTCAAACAAGCGCTCGGGCGTTTGCGCAAAACTCGTCAGCGCATCCGCGTCCAGCACGAGATGCCTTTTGGCGGAGAGCGCGGTGTGAACGAAATCGGCGGTGCGCGCGCCGACGCCGGCTCCGGGCCCGATCACGCAGGAATTGTAGCGTTTGTCGTTGAAGAGCTCGGCGAACTGGATTGCGTTGTCGACCGCCCGCACCATCACGGCAGTCAGCGCCGCGGCGTTGACGGCGAGCGCGTTGCGCGGAGAAGCGAGCGTCACCAGCCCTGCCCCGGCCCGCAGTGCCGCGCGCGCCGACATGCGTGCAGCACCGGTCGAGGCCATGTCGCCCGACAACACCAGCACATGGCCTCGCGCGTATTTGTGGCCATCGATGCGCGGCACCGGAAATGACCTGCGCCAGAATTGCGGTGTGTTCTCGAACGTCTGCGGGCGGATCTCGTCGAGAACGCGCGCATCAATACCGATATCGGCAACCCGCACGTGGCCGCATTGCATGCGGCCGGGCAGTAGCAAATGCGCAGGCTTCTTGCGGAAGAAGGTCACCGTCTCGGTCGCACGCACCGCCGTCCCCATGATGGCCGCCGTAGTCCCGTTGACGCCGCTCGGCAAATCGACCGCCAGCACCGGCGCACCGTTGGCGTTGATCGCCTCGATCATCGCAAAGGGTTCGCCGCCGACCTGCCGGCTCAAGCCTGCCCCGAACAGCGCGTCGATGATCAGCGCGGGCTTGCCGATCGCCTGGGGATTGAACGGCAGCACCGGATATTTCCAGCCCCTTGCCGCGGACGCCGCGTCGCCATGCAGCGCATCGCGCTCGCACATCAGGATGATGGAGACGTCGCGCCCCTGCGCGGTGAGTTCGGCCGCGGCCACAAAACCGTCGCCGCCATTATTGCCGGGCCCGGCAACGACCAGGATCGGTCCCTCCTCCACCAGACCGCTCGCGGCTTCGGCCACCGCCTGGCCGGCGCTCAGCATCAGCGCGAAGCCCGGCGTGCCGGCGGCAATGCTGAGCCGATCGGCACGCTCCATCTCGGCGGTGGTCAAGACTTCCATGCAGCAAAGCCCCCTGTTGCGCCCTCGCCCCCTAGCACGAAGTTCGGAAACAAAGCGGCATCAGCAAATCTACAATTTCAGGGCCGGCCGCGATTTCCGCACCGAAAACTTGCGGAAAACTGTGCAGGAACCGCAATCCCCCGCCTCATCCTGAGGCAATTTCTCAGGAATAGGTTGCATACGATTTGACCTATTTGCCTATTTCATAGGCTAAGCTATTCTGCGCCATCGTAGAAAGCATCACGAAATGCCAGTTAACGACCTGATAACTCTGATAAATCAGGCTCGTTAACGACTTGGCATAGAGCCTGCTTTTGAGGATCCCACTTCGGTTCGTCGTGCTCGCCGGCCGTCCAGGCTACGGCTGGCCATCGCCGGACAGTCGGGCAAGGTCCGGAAACAGGCGATCGAGGAGCCTTTGTCGGGAGCCTTGGCGCGGATTGCGCCGCCTAACGACGAAGTTGCAATTTTGAATTTGAAATGCCCGGGAGGCCGCTCAGTGAAAAAGATCGAAGCCATCATCAAGCCGTTCAAGCTCGACGAGGTGAAGGAAGCGCTTCAGGAGGTTGGACTGCAGGGCATCACGGTGACCGAAGCCAAGGGCTTTGGACGGCAAAAGGGACATGCCGAACTCTACCGCGGCGCCGAATACATCGTCGACTTCCTGCCCAAGGTGAAGATCGAGATCGTGATCGGCGATGACCTGGTCGAGCGCGCCATCGACGCGATCCGGCGCGCGGCACAGACCGGGCGGATCGGCGACGGCAAGATTTTCGTATCCAAAATCGAGGAGGCCATTCGCATCCGCACCGGTGAATCCGGGCTCGACGCAATCTAGCCACAACGACATCGGCGGTCGGCCTACCCTGGCTTGGCGACCGCCCCATGGTCTGCTGAAAGAGCGTGCAGTTGCCGGTTTCCCCGGCGCTGGTTGTTGTCTTGCGTCCCACCCAGCGGTATTGAGCAGTACTCCCGCGGCCGGGCCGCGGCCAGATCACATGACCTGTAGCCAAGAGGGGTATTCATGAAGACCGCCAAAGACGTCCTGAAATCAATCAAGGACAACGACGTCAAATACGTTGATCTGCGTTTCACTGATCCGCGCGGCAAGTGGCAGCACGTGACATTCGACGTCGGCATGATCGAAGAGGACACTTTTTCCGAAGGCTTGATGTTCGACGGTTCCTCGATCGCCGGCTGGAAGGCGATCAACGAGTCCGACATGTGCCTGATGCCCGACCCGGTTACCGCGACGATCGATCCGTTCTTTGCCGAGACCACCCTGATCCTGGTGTGCGACGTGCTCGAGCCGACCACCGGCGAGCCCTACAACCGCGACCCCCGCGGCATGGCCAAGAAGGCGGAAGCCATGGTGAAGTCGATGGGCGTCGGCGACACGATTTTCGTTGGACCGGAAGCCGAATTCTTCGTGTTCGACGACGTGCGTTACCAGACCACTCCTTACAACACCGGCTTCAAGCTCGACTCCTCCGAACTTCCGATCAACTCCGACACCGAATATGAGGGCGGCAACCTTGGTCACCGCATCCGCACCAAGGCTGGCTACTTCCCGGTGCCGCCGCAGGACTCGGTGCAGGACATGCGCTCCGAAATGCTCGGCGCGATGGCCAAGATGGGCGTCAAGGTCGAGAAGCATCACCACGAAGTGGCGTCCGCCCAGCACGAGCTCGGCATGAAGTTCGACACCCTGACACTGATGGCCGACCAGATGCAGATCTACAAATATTGCATCCACCAGGTCGCGCATATCTACGGCAAGACCGCCACCTTCATGCCGAAGCCGGTCTATGGCGACAACGGCTCGGGCATGCACGTCCATCAGTCGATCTGGAAGGACGGCAAGCCGGTGTTTGCCGGCAACAAATATGCCGACCTGTCGGAGACCTGCCTGTCCTACATCGCTGGCGTCATCAAGCATGCCAAGGCGATCAACGCCTTCACCAACCCGTCCACCAACTCCTACAAGCGTCTGGTGCCGGGCTATGAGGCTCCCGTGCTGCTCGCCTATTCCGCGCGCAACCGTTCGGCCTCCTGCCGCATCCCCTATACTTCCAATCCGAAGGCCAAGCGCGTCGAGGTGCGTTTCCCCGACCCGATGGCCAATCCCTATCTCGGCTTTGCCGCGATGCTGATGGCGGGTCTGGACGGCGTCAAGAACAAGCTCGATCCGGGACCGGCGATGGACAAGGACCTCTACGACCTGCCGAAGGAAGAGCTGAAGTCGATCCCGACGGTGTGCGGCTCGCTCCGCGAGGCGCTGGAAAACCTCGACAAGGACCGCGCGTTCCTGAAGAACGGCGGCGTGTTCGACGACGACTTCATCGACGCCTATATCGAGCTGAAGATGACCGAGGTCGAGCGCTTCGAAATGACGCCGCACCCGGTCGAGTTCGACATGTATTATTCGCAATAATCCCTGCGAAGCATCATCAACAAAAAGAGGCGCCCTCCGGGGTGCCTTTTCATTTGGGATTCAGGCGCGCTTCTGCGTCGCCAGCGCTTCGCCGAACGCCTGGAACAGCGCGCGGTTGATGGGATTGCGGTGCGGGTCGTATTCGGCGTGCCACTGCACGCCGAGCGCAAAGCCGGCGGCGTCCGCGATCCGGATTGCCTCGATGGTGCCGTCCTCGGCCACACCCTCGATCACGACGCGCTTGCCCGGCTCCAGGATGCCTTGGCCGTGCAGCGAATTGACCTTGATCTTCTCGCAACCGAGGATGGTTGCAAACGCCCCGCCCGGCACCAGGCTGACCTCATGGCGGTCGGCAAAGATGACCTGGGGATCGGGATGGATCTCGCCGTTCTCCAGGCGCGGCATGCGATGGTTCATGCGTCCCGGAATTTCCCGGATTTCCGGGTGCAGCGAGCCGCCAAAGGCAACGTTCATTTCCTGCAGGCCGCGGCAGATGCCGAACAGCGGCACGGCGCGGGCAACGCAGGCTTCCGATAGCGCCAGCGCGACCTCGTCGCGCAGAATGTCGTAGGGCTCGTGCTTGGCGTGCGGCTCCTTATTGAAGCGCGTCGGATGCACATTGGCGCGCGCGCCGGTCAGCACGATGCCGTCGACGGTGTCGAGCAACGCGCCGATATCCGTGATCTCCGGACAGCTCGCAAACATCAGGGGGAGCGCGCCTGCAACCTGGGCCAGGGCGCGCATATTGCGCTCGCCCACCATCTGCACCTGAAATCGATTTTCGATGCGACTGGCGTTTCCAATCACGCCGACGACCGGCTTCCTCCGCATATTCCTGCTCAAATCTCCTGCCTCTGTAGGTGATCATGCCTGCGTCGCGGCGCCGGATCAACCTATTGTAACCGCTTCTCACACCTCGCTGCCCTGCAATTATCTCAGGGGACGGATGAGGGTTTGTCATCCCGAAGACGCTTCCCCTCGCTATTTCCGGGTAAAGACCTCGCGGGCGTCGATCGGCTCGTTGCTTTTCAAGCCGGCGGCTTTGATTGCGGCCGCCGCGGCTTCATCCGACCCTTTCAGCCACGGCAATTTTGCTTCGATGCCCCGCGTCACGGGCTCGCCCAGCACACCGCCGAAATCGATCGGCCAAAAGCCGTTCGGCACAACCTCAGCCGTGACCGCGTGAAGGCGAATGCCGCGGCCGAAGGCTGCTTCCAGATCCGCCGGTGCCACCGTGCGCATCGTGCCGGCCTTGGCGGGATCGGAGAAGGTAGCGAGCACCGGAATCAGTTCTCCCGTCACCGGCACCGTGCCTCTCATCCGGCTTATCTCGTTGAATGACACCCGCTGTCCGCCCGCCGCGCCGTAAGCGCGCAGCGCCACGTAATTGATGCCGTCGAGATCGAGCGTCTTGTCGAGATGGGCGAGCAGCGCCAGCAGATTCTTGCCGCCGCCAAGATCGACATAGAGCGCATCGCCGCTGGTCTGGGTATGCCCGTGGCGGCTGTAGCCGCGGTCCGGCGTCACCGCCATGACACCGCTGGCCGATTTGATCCCTTCCGGTGTCTCCACCTCGACCGTGAGGCGATATTTGTGACCGGGCCGGTTGATCCTGATCTGGTCGCCGATCACAAGCACCGCCAACAGCGCCAGCGGCCCGAGCCATTTGGAAATCACGCCTGAATTTCCTTTTTTCCGTGGCCTGCTTTGCACCAAGGCGCAGCCAGCGTCAAACCAGCGCGCGTTAGCAGCTTGATCCCGGGCGCGTTTGGCGAAACAGTGTTTCTGCGAAACCGGGGAAGCGGGGACCGACGTGACGGAGTCAAGCGATCAGCGCCTGTTGGCGCGCAACGATCTGGCATGGGCGATAGCGGCCGGGGGCATCGGTGTGGTGCTGTTCTGGGCGCTGCTGTGGTTTGCCTGGCATTTCGCCGCGACGCTGTTCCTGATCTTCGCCGGCATGCTGCTCGGGGTCGGGCTCAATGCCATGACCCAGCTGTTCGGCCGCTTCATCCGGCTGCCGCAGCCGCTGCGGCTCGCGATCGTCTGCTTCACGCTCGCGATTCTGCTCTCGGGGGTGCTCGTGCTCGGCGGCGCCACCATCGCCCAGCAAGCGACGGCGCTGAGCAACACCATCAAATCGCAATTGACCAACGTCAAATCCTTCCTCGAGAAGAACGGCGTCGACACCAGCTTTTTCCAACTCGGCAATGCCGGAGACACATCAACGGATTCCGGCGGCACGGTCACGCCCAGTGGCGCCTCCGCCACGCATAATCTCCCGAGCGCCAGCGCGATCGCTTCCAGCGGCGGCGCAATCGTCAGCCAGGCCCTGAAGGTGCTGCTCGGCACCGTTGGGGCGGTCGGCAACTTCTTCATTGTGCTGTTCCTCGGGCTCGCCTTCGCCGCACAGCCTGCGGTCTACCGCGCCGGGCTGATCTTCATGGCGCCGAGCAAGTATCGGGCGCACACCGTCGCCGTCGTCGACCGCATCGGCGAGACGCTGGAGCGCTGGCTGCTCGCGCAGCTATTGACGATGTTTGCGGTCTTTGCCGTGACCTGGATCGGGCTCGCGCTGATCGGCATCCAGAGCTCTTTCATCCTGGGCATCCAGGCCGGGCTGCTGGCGTTTATTCCAACCGTCGGCGCGCTGATCGGCGGCCTCATCGTCGTGCTCGCAAGCTTCGCCTCGGGCTGGGTCGCAGCGCTCAGCGCCGCCATTCTGTTCCTCGGCGTGCATGCGCTGGAGAGCTATGTGCTGACCCCGATCATCCAGCGCCAGGCGCTCGATATCCCCCCGGCGACGCTGTTTGCGTTCCAGATCCTGCTCGGCGTCGTGTTCGGCATCTGGGGACTGGCGCTGGCGCTGCCGTTGATGGCGATCGTTAAAGTCGTGATCGACTATTGCAAGGGCGAGCCGGCGCCGGCGGCTTAGCGCCATGATCCGGAAAAGTGGACACCGGTTTTCCGAAAAGATCATGCGCCAAAACAACAAGCTAAAGCGCGATGATGATTCGTCGCGCTTTAGGCCGAAGTAACCACCGTCTCGGTGTGCTCGACCTCGGGCGGAGAGGCAAAATACTGCCCGACCAGTCCGCGCCATTCGGCAAAATTCTCCGAGCCGCGGAAATCGACGGTGTGGTTCTCCAGCGTCTGCCATTTGACCATCAGCCGGTAACGCTGCGGCTTCTCGATCGAGCGATGCAGCTCAAAGCCGTGAAAGCCTTTGGCGCGGCCGAAGGCCGCGCGGGCTTTGGCTACCGCAGCCTCAAAATCCTTCTCGCTGCCGGGCTTGACGTCGATCTGTGCGATTTCGGTGACCATGTTAGCCTCTCCCAGGGAACTTGCGCTTCTACCGTGCCCGGCGCGGTCTTGGAAGGAGCCACAACTAATTGCAGCAATTCCCCGCCTGCATCGGCGGGCATTTCATCGAGCCGTAGGAGCAAAACACGCAGCAATCGCCCGCCCTCGGCTTCAGCCTTTCGCCGCAGCCCTTGCAGTCATAGAAGAACTGGCAAGCATCGGTCGGCATCGTCTCGGTCGCCTGGTGGGCGCAACGCGGACAGGTGATGGTCAATTCAAGCTGCATCGTCGCGACGATATCGCGACGCAACGAGGGAGAATATCCCTAATCCGGGATTGACAGCTCGATCAGCCGAGCAAAATCGCCGCGCCCAGCATCAGGAGCGTGCAGCCGCTGAACAACACCAGCGGCCAGGGGCTTTGCGGCCGCGCGTAACGGCCTTGTGCGCGGCGCTCGCTGATCAGCGCGCTCTCATATTCGTCGGAGGTCGAGAACATGCAGGCAAAGCCGCCGCGGGCTGAAGCGGCATCGGCTTCAAGGGTAAGCAGCGCGGCTCGCGCGCCGCGATTCCGGTGTGTGTCCATGGAACCGATGATGGGACGGAATGGTAAACGAGAGGTTACCGCAGTCCCGGTCCCATCACGCCACCGCCGGATTCTCGCGCGCCGCCGGCGTCTTGAGCCCCGCGTTTTTCCGCCGCCAGTTCTCCAGCGACAGCGGCAGCTCTTCCGCCGCCTCGACCTTGTTGCGGCCGCTGCGCTTGGCCTGATAGAGCGCCGTGTCGGCGGCGGCCAGCAATACCTCGAGCTCGGTGCCGGCGGGGCCGCCTGCAACGCCGATGCTGACCGTGGTATCGACCGGCCCCAGCTCAGACACGATACCGGACGCCTCAAAGGCCTCGCGGACACGCTCGGCCGCCAGCACGCCCTCCTCCAGCGGACACGGCAACAGGGCGGCGAACTCCTCGCCGCCGATCCGCCCCGACAGGTCGGATATCCGCAGAGTGCTCAGCACGATCGTCGCGAACAGCTTCAAGAGCTCATCGCCCGCCGGGTGGCCGAAGCGGTCGTTGATGCTCTTGAAATGGTCGATGTCGAAGATCAGCACCGTCGCCGGACGGCCCGCATTGGCCTCGCGTTCGATCAGCCGCGCGCAGGCCTCGGAGAAGCCGCGGCGGTTGAGCATGCCGGTCAGCGGATCCATCGAGGCCGCGGTCTTGTGCGCGGTCACGGTGCGCTCCGACACCAGCATGAAGATCACGAACACGGTGCCGACCGCGTAGAGCACGAGCTCGACCGAGAACATCGTGACCCAGATGCTCGAGCCGAACTTCTCGTCGGTGGCATGCAGGAGGTCGCCGAGCAGGATCGGCAGCATCAGCACCAGGCCGTGCAGCACCGGGACCGCGATCGCGGGCCAGCGGCGCTTCAGCACCTTGCGCCGCTCCGTCCACAATTCGGCAGCGGTCAGCGCCGCATAGATCGCGACGATCGCAGCACCTATGGTCAGGCGAAGCGCGATCGACTTCGGATCGAGCGTCATCACCGTCGCGATCCAGAACATCGCGCCGAGCACCAGCCCCAAGAGACTGGGCCTGCGGCCGTGGAAGACGCGCGCAGCGTTCCAGACCATGCCGCAGGCGACAAAGCCGACGGCATTGAGCGCGAGCGAAAGCACGTCGCCGAGCGCCGGGCCCGCGAGTGTCCATAGCGCGACCGAAGCCGCGCCAAGCAGATAGGCCGTGCCCCACCAGATCAGCGCAGGATTGCGCTCCTGCCTGCCGAAAAACAGCAGCATGGCGCCGAGCAGTGCGGCGACCATGGTGGCGACCAGATAAAGCGTGATGCTGTCGAGCGACATTTTCGCTCACCTCGGTTGATGCAATCTATCCGGTTGATCCGGATTAGCGTTGCGCGCCTTCATCCAGATTGCACTCTAGGGAGGGGCGCGTTCGAAATCCGTTTGCGGCGGCGCCCAAGTTTTCGCGAAAAGCCGGATCGAGTTGTCTGCAATGAAGCAACAAAAAAAGGGCGCAAACCTTGCGCCCTTTTTACTATTCGTAAACGCAGCCTTTGCCGCGATTTGTCGCGAAACGATTAGCGCTTCGAGAACTGGAACGACTTGCGCGCCTTGGCGCGGCCGTACTTCTTGCGCTCGACGGTGCGGGAGTCGCGGGTGAGGAAACCACCCTTCTTCAGGACGCCACGCAGCTCCGGCTCGAAATTGGTCAGCGCCTTGGAGATGCCATGACGCACCGCACCCGCCTGGCCGGACAGGCCGCCGCCGGCGACCGTGCAGATCACGTCATACTGACCGTTACGGGCGGCTGCGACCAGCGGCTGCTGGATCATCATGCGCAGCACCGGACGGGCGAAATAGGTTTCGACGTCGCGGGTGTTGACCGAGATCTTGCCGGCGCCCGGCTTGATCCAGACGCGGGCGACCGCGTCCTTGCGCTTGCCGGTGGCATAGGCGCGGCCCTGCTTGTCGACCTTCTTGACGTATCTCGGCGCTTCTGGAGCCGCCGGCTTGAGCTGCGAGAGCTGATCGAGCGATTGCATGCTTTCGGCCATGTTATGCAGCCCTCATGTTCTTGCGGTTCATTTTGGCGATATCGACCGTCTCGGGCTGCTGCGCCTCGTGCGGATGCTCGGCGCCGGGATAGACGTGCAGATTGCTCATCTGCATGCGGCCGAGCGGCCCGCGCGGGATCATGCGCTCGATCGCCTTCTCGACGACGCGCTCGGGAAAACGGCCCTCGAAGATCTCGCGCGCCGTGCGTTCCTTGACGTGGCCGACATAGCCGGTGTGCTTGTAATAGACCTTCTGCTCGCGCTTGCGGCCGGTCAGCACCGCATGCGCGGCGTTGACGATGATGACATTGTCGCCGCAATCGACGTGGGGCGTGTAGGTCGGGAGGTGCTTGCCGCGCAGCCGCATGGCGACCAGCGAAGCGAGGCGACCGACCACCAGACCCTTGGCGTCGATCACGACCCACTTCTTCGTCACCTCGGCAGGCTTTGCCGAAAACGTTTTCATCTGAGGCATCCGTGAAAATGAAAATCGGCACGCAAGACCGCGCGCCGAACTGGGCGGCTTTCTAGAGAACAGTCTCGCGCGCGTCAACGCCAAACTGAGATGAATACGTTAGCGAAAACAGCATCTTATAAATATGGTGTAATATTACCGTAGAAAAGACTATTTAGTTGGAATGGAATAGGTCGCCGTGACGTGGGCGATGGGATCGGGCGAATTGCCCGACAGCAGCGTCACTTCGCCGACCGCGAGCCGTTTGCCGAGCTTCAATATCTTCGCGGCCGCCAGCACATCGTGCCCGGCCTCGCCCTTGCGCAGGAAATTGATGTTGAGATTGGTGGTGACGGCAAGCCCGACGGGGCCGATCGCCGACAGCAGCACCACATACATCGCGCAGTCGGCCAGCGCCATCAGCGTCGGCCCCGACACCGTGCCGCCCGGACGCAGCATGTGATCGCCGTAGCGTTGGCGAAGCAGGCAGGTTTCGCCATCGGCACTTTCGATCCGGGTATCGCCGCTGCCGAAGGACTGGGGAAACTCGCCGCGGAGAAATTCTTCCAGTTCCGCCACGCTCATTTTCGCTGCAATCATGCCGTCCCCGCCCTCGCTTCCGCGAGCCTGTTACATTAGGGTCTGTTACATTAGATTATGCGCGTCACCCAAACGGAATCTGACCAACGGAATCTGACCATGTCCGCCCAGCCCGCCCGCGCCAGCGTTGAAGACGCCCCGCTCCTGCTCCGCGAGAACGTCGGCTCCATCGCCGTGGTCACCTTCAACCGTCCGGCAACGCGCAATACGCTGTCGGAAGAAGTGATCGCAGCGCTGCATGCGACGCTCGACGAGATCGCGGCCGACAGAAACGTGCGCGCGCTGGTGATTGCGTCCCAGGGGCCGGCGTTCTCCTCCGGCCATGATCTGAAGCAGCTGACCTCCCATCGCAGCGACGGCGACGGCGGGCGCGCCTATTTCGCTAGGACCATGAATGCCTGCAGCGCCATGATGCAGGCGATCGTGAACCTGCCGAAGCCGGTGATCGCAGCGGTCCAGGGCATCGCCACCGCCGCCGGCTGCCAGCTGGTCGCGACCTGCGATCTCGCGGTTGCCTCGGATACCGCGCGCTTCGCCACGTCGGGAATCGACAACGGCCTGTTCTGCTCGACGCCGATGGTGGCGCTGTCGCGCAACGTGCCGCGCAAGCAGGCCATGGAAATGCTGATGACGGGCGAGATGATTTCGGCCGAACGCGCCCGCGAAATCGGTCTCGTCAACCATGTCGTTGCCGCCGGCCATGAGCGCGACGCCGCAATCGCGCTGGCGCAAAAGATCGCGCGCAAATCCGCCCATGCCGTCAAGCTCGGCAAGCAGGCGTTCTACCGCCAGGCAGGGATGGACCTTGCCGACGCCTATCGCCTCACGGCGGAAGTCATGACCGAGAACATGATGGCGTTCGACGCCATCGAAGGCATCGGCGCCTTCATCGAGAAGCGCGAGCCGAAATGGCAGGATCGGTAGTTATCCTCATCCTGAGGAGCCGCGAAGCGGCATCTCGAAGGATGAAGGCCCGACGGTGGCCTCATGGTTCGAGACGCGCTGCGCGCTCCTCACCATGAGAGTCTGAGAAGAGAGCACATGAATCACGACGCCTACCCCGACGACTACATCCGCGGTATCCTCACCAGCGTAAAATCGATCGCGATGGTCGGCGCTTCGCCCGTCGATGTCCGGCCGAGCTATTTCGCGTTCAAATATCTGGTGCAGCGCGGCTACGACATGATCCCGGTCAATCCCGGCCATGTCGGCAAGAGCCTGCTCGGCCGGCCCTTTGTCGGCCGGCTTGCCGAGATCGGACGCCCCATCGACATGGTCGAGATTTTCCGCAGCTCCGCCCACATCATGCCGGTGGTCGATGAGGCGCTGAAGCTCTCGCCGCTGCCGACGGTGATCTGGATGCAGCTCGGCGGGCGCGACGACGCGGCGGCGGCCAAGGCCGAGGCTGCGGGGTTGAAGGTCGTGATGAACCGCTGCCCGAAGATCGAATGGGGCCGGTTGTCGTCGGAGATTTCCTGGATGGGCGTCAATTCCCGCACCATCTCGTCCAAGCGCGCGCCGATCCCGACCCAAGGCATGCGGCTTTCGCTCAACCGGACCAGCGTCGGCGGCGGCGCCACCACCGCCTCCGATCTCGCGGCGAAAAACCGGAACGATCCCGCCTGACGCATTTGCGAAACAATTGTTTCGAAACCGTGGCGGCGCCAAGCATGATCGTTGCGAAGATGGGCCGCGCCATCGAGTCTCCTTGACGGCGGTTTTTCCTGACGCGATTGTCCCCCATTGGGAGGAGGCGCATACCCTGCCACCTCAATTACAAGATCGCCGCGCGGCAGCCCCGCCGCGCCACGGCCACATTGCCCCGACGAAGGAAACAGAATGAACGATCGTGTCCCGGGATTTTCGACCCTTGCCGTGCATGCCGGTGCGCAGCCCGATCCCACCACCGGCGCGCGCGTCACGCCGATCTATCAGACCACGTCATTCGTGTTCAACGATGCCGACCATGCCGCCTCGCTGTTCGGGCTGCAGGCCTTCGGCAATATCTATACGCGCATCGGCAACCCGACCAATGCCGTGCTGGAAGAGCGCGTCGCCGCGCTCGAGGGTGGCACCGCAGCACTGGCGGTCGCTTCCGGTCACGCCGCGCAGGTCATCGTGCTGCAGCAACTCCTGATGCCGGGCGACGAGTTCGTCGCGGCACGGAAACTTTACGGCGGATCGATCAACCAGTTCACCCACGCCTTCAAGAGCTTTGGCTGGAACGTGGTGTGGGCCGACACCGACGACATCGCAAGTTACGAGGCCGCGATCAGCCCGCGCACCAAGGCGATCTTCATCGAATCCATTGCCAATCCCGGCGGCACCGTCACCGACATCGAGGCGGTGGCGGCGGTGGCGCACAAGGCCGGCGTGCCCCTGATCGTCGACAACACGCTGGCGACGCCGTACCTGATCAAGCCGATCGATCACGGCGCCGACATTGTCGTGCACTCGCTCACCAAATTTCTGGGCGGTCACGGCAATTCGATCGGCGGCATCATCGTCGATGCCGGCACCTTCGACTGGTCGAAGGGCAATAAATATCCGATGCTGAGCGACCCGCGGCCGGAATATCACGGCATCAAGATCCAGGAGACCTTCGGCAACTTCGCCTTCGCCATCGCCTGCCGCGTGCTCGGTCTGCGCGACCTCGGGCCCGCGCTGTCGCCCTTCAACGCCTTCCTGATCCTGACCGGCATCGAGACGCTGCCGCTGCGCATGCAAAAGCATTGCGAGAACGCCAAGGCGATCGCGGAATTCCTGCAGGGCCATTCGGCGGTGGCGTCGGTCAGCTATGCCGGGCTCGCCGGCGACAAGTACAACAACCTCGCACGCAAATATGCGCCGAAGGGCGCGGGCGCGGTGTTCACATTTTCGCTCAAGGGCGGCCACCAGGCCGGCGTCAATCTGGTGTCGAACCTGAAGCTGTTCTCGCATCTGGCCAATGTCGGCGACACCCGCTCGCTGGTGATCCATCCCGCCTCCACCACCCACAGCCAGCTCGACGATGCCGCCAAGGTGAAGGCAGGCGCGGGCCCCGACATCGTGCGGCTGTCGATCGGGATCGAGGACAAGGAAGACTTGATCGCGGACCTCGACCAGGCGCTGAACACGTAGGCCCCGTCCACGGCGCGTCCGCGATTATTTCGCTATCCCGGACGCGCGGGCTGCCGCCCGTTAACCTTCCGTTCACCACACTCCGCCAAGCATGCACCTTGGCGAACGAGCTGTGAACGGAAGGGATTCGGAGCCAGGCGATGTTGCGATGGACGCTACCTCTGTTGCTCACGATCGCGACGGCGAGCGCGGCATTCGGTGCCGATCTTCAGGCGCACAAGCGCCGCTACGCACCGCCGCCCCAGGTCTATGTCGAGCCGGCGCCACCGCCGCCGGTCTATGTCGAAGACCCCGCGCTGATCTCGCCGCCGACCACGCCGATCCTGCCGGGCTCGCAGACACTGCCCGGCTATTACGGCCGGCCGTTCGACTACTACTATCAGGGTGCCTATTACGGCGGCGGTCCTTACCCCAGCTATTTCTTCCGCCTGCCTTACGCCTGCGGCGTCACCGGCTATTGCGAATACTAACCGGCCTGCGCTGCCGGTGCGGCGATTTCCCGCGGCGCGGCCACCACCTGTCCCGCGGCAAGCCGCTCGGCCTGCATCACCGCCAGCGTCAGCACCGCAATCGCGACTGCCTGATGCGACAGCGCAAGCCCGATCGGCACCTGATTCAGGAGCGTGAATATCCCCAGCGTCGCCTGCAGCGTGATCGCAGCCGACAACCAGAGCGCACCACTCACGGCCGCAGCGCTCACGCGCGAGCGCATTGCATCGATGGCATGAAAGATCGCCAGAGCAAACAGCGCATAGGCCGTCATGCGGTGCTCGAACTGCACGGTGAGCGCATTTTCAAACAAATTGCGCCACCACGGCTGCTCGAACCACAGCCGCGCGCCCGACGGAACCAACGCGCCGTCGATCTCGGGCCACGTGTTGTAGACCAGCCCCGCGCGCAGGCCCGCGACAAGCGCGCCCAGATAAAGCTGCACGAAGATCAGCGCCAGCAGCACAGCGCTTGTGACCTTCAGACGCGCGGGCGCAACCAGCGGCGGCCGTTCGCCAAGCCGCCGCAAGGTCCAGACGATCGCTGCGAAGATCAGAAGCGCCAGCACCAGATGCGTGGCGAGGCGATATTGCGAGACCTCGGTGCGCTCGGAAAGGCCGGAGGCCACCATCCACCAGCCGACGGCGCCCTGCAGCACGCCGAGACCGAAAATCAGCCATAGTCGTCGCTTCAGTTCGCCGCTCATTCCACCGCGCCACAGGAAGCACAGGAACGGCAGCAGATAGACCATGCCGATCATGCGGCCGAGCAGCCGGTGGCTCCATTCCCACCAGAATATGGTTTTGAACTCCGACAGCGTCATGCCTGACTTGAGCGACTTGTATTGCGGGATCACCTTGTAGGCCTCGAACGCCCGCTCCCATTCCGCCTGGCCAAGCGGCGGCAATGCACCGGTGACCGGCTTCCACTCGGTGATCGACAGCCCGGACTCCGTCAGCCGCGTGGCGCCGCCGACCAGCACCATCAGCGCGATCAGGGCCGCGACCGCGAACAGCCAGACGCGGATGGCGCGGTTTGACGAGGCCTGTCTTGCTTGTATGGCGTTCATCTCAAGTGAAGCTTGAATGAATTTTCGCGCCCCTTATAGTCCGCCGCGACATCGGCGCAAAGCCGCACTCTCGAGCGAAAACCCCACATTTCCGTCATGACCATCCGGACCCGCAAATTCTTTGGCGCCATCGCCCTGATCGTGCTGGCGGCGGTATGGGCGCTGGTCGGAATGGCCGTTGCGCAGCTGCCGTGGCTCGCGCAATCAGGCCTGCTGCAGGCGATCTTCTACGTGGTCGCCGGAATGGGCTGGGTGCTGCCGGCCATGCCGATCGTAAGCTGGATGTCGCGCCCGGACGCCTAGACCTCAGACTTTTGCGTCGGCCGTACCGCCGGAAACGTGGCACCGGAAAGCACCACGCGCATCGCACGCAGCGATGTGATCCGCCCGTCCCACGCAATCCGCGGCAGCGCGTACAGGTTGGTGCGGCCCGCGGTATCCACGATTCCCGCGATGGTCGAGACTGCGCTGGAAAATCCGGCGTCCCTCGCCATCACCACATGGGCGCGGCGGAACGAGTTGCGATCGCCGAACGGAAAGGCGAAATGCCTGACCTCGCGATGGAACGCGGCCTCCGCGACCGCCTTGCCCATGGTCATCTCGCGCAGCGCGCCGGCTTCCTTCAGATTGGACAGCACGGGATAATTCACGGTGGCGCAGCCGATCGTCACCAGTGGGTCGTCGGCTATCCTTTCGAGGTCGCTCCAGTCCATCATGGCCTCGCGCGTAAGTGCGGCGAGATCGACGGAATAGCGCTTGCAGAGATCGCCGATCGCGGCTGATAGCTCCGGCGGCGGCAACTGACGCAGCCAGCTCGAAAGAAATTCGTGCGCCTCGTTCTTCTCCGTGAGCGAGCGGATCGAAAAATGCCGCTCGTTGCGGTCGATCATGAGACTGACGCGGTCTTCCTTCGCGATGATCTTCTCCAGCGCAAGCCACCACGCCGCGCCGACGCCGTCCGGAAAGGCGGTCGGCACATAGACGGTGAACGGAACCCGGTGATGCGCCAGGATCGGATAGGCCGCCCTTGCGACATCCTTGTAGGCGCCGTCGAAGCTCAGGCAGACGAAGCGCCGCCGCTGCGTCAGGATCACCGCACGCCGGCAGGCTTCGTCCATGGTGACGAACTCGTATTTCCAGCGTTTGAGCGCGCGCACGGTCCGGTCGAGGAATTTCGGCGTGATTTCGTTCGGTTTCAGCGGCTGGAACCGCCCCCCGCGCCGCGGCAGCACCCGCTCGAAGCGCAGGATCACGCCGGCCCCGCCAATCTCGCGGCTTTGCCAGGCACGCCCGCTGAAATAGGCAAGTTCCAGCTTCAGGCTGGTCAGAAATGAACTTTCGGACGGCAAGCTATCGCCCCTCTGCGGCCGGTCTGTCATTACCCTTTGTTGACACTTCTTTGCAAAGGTCGCCTGACGTTGAAAAGTGTTAAATTTTTCCTTATTCCAGCAGGTTTCGCGATGACCATCGCTGCGGCGATCGACAGCCGAAGTGCAGAAGCGCCGGCGCGGTCGAAGGCGAGCCGCATCGCGCGTGTCGACATCATCAGCGATCCCACGGCGGCCGAGGCGATCTGGCGCGAGCTCGAGACACGGCAATTGGCCACCCCCTACCAGCGCTTCGACCTGCTCTCGAACTGGCAGCGCGAAGTCGGAGCGCGCGAAGGCGCCCTGCCCCTCATTGTGATCGCCGCCGATGCCGACGGCCGGCCGCTGATGCTGCTGCCGCTCGCGCTCCGCATGCACCATGGCGTTCGCGTCGCCTGCTTCATGGGCGGCAAACATGCCACTTTCAACATGGCGCTGTGGGACAGGGATTTCGCCCGCGACGCTACCGCGGCCGATCTCGCCGCAGTGCTCTCGGGCCTGCGCGCCAAAGACGCCGCCGACGTCCTGGCGCTGACGCAGCAGCCGCGGCACTGGCAGGACTTCCTCAATCCTCTCGCCGTGCTGCCGAGGCAGCGCTCGGTCAATGATTGTCCGGTCCTGACCATGGTCCCCGGCGATCCCCCTACCAACCGGATCAGCAATTCCTTCCGCAAGCGATTGAAGAGCAAGGAACGCAAGCTGCAATCACCGGGCTATCGCTGTCATATCGCCGGCAGCGATGCCGATATCGAGCGGCTCTTGAACTGGTTCTTCCACGTCAAGCCGATGCGGATGGCCGAGCAGAAGCTGCCCGACGTGTTCGCCGAACCCGGCGTCGCGGATTTCGTGCGCAAGGCATGTCACGCGCGCCTCGCAGGCGGCGGTCACGTGATCGACATCCATGCGCTGGAATGCGACGACGAGGTGATCGCCATCTTTGCGGGCGTCGCCGACGGCCATCGCTTCTCGATGATGTTCAACACCTACACCATGTCGGCCCGCGGGCGTTACAGTCCGGGCCTGATCCTGGTGCGGCACATCATCGATTACTACGCCGAGCGGCGCTATCGCGCGCTGGATCTGGGGATTGGCTCGGACGAATACAAGCGGCTGTTCTGCAAGGGCGACGAGCCGATCTTCGACAGCTTCATTCCGCTCACCGCGCGCGGCAAGATCGCCGCGGTTGGGATGTCAACTGTCAGCCGCGCCAAGCGGCTAGTAAAGCAGAACCAGATGCTGCTTCAGGTCGCGCAACGGCTGCGCCGCGCATTTCACTGAGATCAGGCCGCCACGCGCGGGCCGGGTTCGGCCGCGCTTGCGACCGCCGCCCTGTCCAGCATGGTGACGTCGGAAAAGCCCACCGACTTCAGTTGCTCGCTCATCAGGGCGCGGGCGTCCTGTGGCATCGCGGCGTCCGGCACCACCACGGCGCGCGCCTGCGCGGTCAGTAGCTCCGCGGGCAGATCGGAGGCCGTGCCGGCATCGAGCAGCACGTGGTCGTAGACGCGCAACAGCGCATCGATGGCCAGCGTCATCCGCGGCGACTGCAATTGCGTGCGGTCGAAGCCCGGACGTCCCGCATTGACGAGATGGACGCGCGACAGGCGATCCCTGGTGATCACCTGCGAGAACGAGGCCTCGCCTTTCATCAATTCCGCCAGTCCCGGCGCGGAGGGATCGACCGAGATCGCCGAGATCGTCGGTGAGGATGCGGCGAGATCGACCACCACGACGCGGGCGTCGCGCGCCAGCTGCCGCGCCAAAGTCAGCGCGGTCAACGTGATGCTGTCGCCGGCGGCCGTGCCAAGGATCGTGACCTTGTGGGCGGCCTCGCCGGCATGGCGGAGCTTTTCCGCCAGTTGATCGATCTCGTTCAGCCGCACGGAGACTTCCTGCCGTGCCTCGCTGAACGGGGGAACCGCATCGGCGCCAACAGTCGTCGCAGCCGGCGCGCGAACTACGGCCGCCGCAGACGACGCGATCGCCGCCACCGCCCGCGGCGCCGTCATCGCCAGGAGCTCACCGGTCACGATCAGGCCGGACGAAAGCAACAGCATCGCCAGCGTCGCAATCAGCACGATCGGCAGCTTCTTCGGATAGGCCTGCGTGTTCGAGACGATGGCACGCGAGATGATACGGCCCTCGGCCGGCGTGGTGTCGATGGTCTCGCGGGTAGTGGCCTCGCGGTATTTTGCGAGATACGTCTCGAGCAGATCGCGCTGCGCTTTGGCTTCACGCTCCAGCGCGCGAAGCTGAACATCCTGGCCGTTGGTGGCGGTCGCCTGCTTCTTGAGCTGATCGAGGTTCGCCGACAGTTCCTCGACCCGGCTGCCGGTCATGCGCACGTCGTTCTCCAGCGAGCGCGCGATCTTGGCCGCCTCGTCGCGAATCTGGTTGTCGAGGTCGGCGAGCTGCGCCTTGAGCTCCTTGATGCGCGGATGGTTGCCGAGCAGCGTCGACGATTGTTCGGCAAGTTGCGCCCGCAGCGCCACCCGCTGCTCGTTCGGCCTGCGCAGGGATTCCGAGTTCAGCACCTCGGATGACTCGATCGGTTTCCCGCTCTTCAACATCTCGCGGATCAGCCGCGCCTTGGCTTCCGCGTCGGCCCGCAACGCCCGCGCATTGTTGAGCTGGGTGTTCACCTCACCCATCTGCTGGTTCGACAGCGTCGTGTTGTTGGTGCCGACGAACAGGCTCGACTTGGAGCGAAAATCCTCGACCCGCGATTCCGCCTCGGAGACCTTTTTGCGCAGCTCGTCGATCTTGCCCGCGAGCCACTGGCTTGCGGCCTTCGCCTGCTCCTGCCGCGCATCCTGCTGCAGCACGAGATAGCCGTCGGCGATCGAGTTGGCGACCTTGGCGGCAAGATCGGGATCGCGCGACTGGAATTCGATGACGATGACGCGGGACTTGTCGACGGCATAGGCGGTGAGCCGCTCGTAATACGCATCCAGCACCCGCTCTTCCGGCGTCATCGAGAACGGATCGCGGCCGATGCCAAACAGCGCGAGCAGCGATTTTATCGGCGACATGCCGCCGAGCACGGGATCGAATTCCGGACGCTCGGCAAGCTTGTTCTTCTTGATGACCTCGCGCGCCAGATCGCGCGACAGCACGAGCTGGACCTGGCTGGTCACGGCCTCGGCGTCGAGCGCGGTGCGCTCCTCGTTGCGCTCGCCGTTCGGCCGCAGGAACACGTTCTCGCGCCCGTCGATCAGGATGCGCGCTTCCGACTTGTAGCGCGGGGTAATCACATTGACGATCGCAACCGAGAGAACGAGCGCCAGCACCGTCGGGATGATGATCCAACCCCGCTTGCGCGCCAGCGCATCACCGAGCGAGCGCAGGTCGATGTCGCCGGACTGCGAAGCCGCTGCCACCTTGACGGGAGCCGGCGCAGGCTTTGCAACAGGTTTCTCGACCTGCGCCTTCTCCCCAGCCTTACGCCACAACGCAAAACGCATCGCACACTCCCGCGGACGCCACGACTCTACCTGACCTGTTCCGATTACACTCCATTAAGGTTGCCGCGGGGTTAATCTGGCGGATTTGGGGCGGACAATGCTACTCGCAAAATACCGGCGGTCATGTTTTGTTAACCATGAAAGTCCTTAATCGGAATCAAGATTTCCCTGAAGGTTGTCCCATGCCCGGCGCGTACGCCGCCGCCAGTTGCTCCATTGCCGCGCCCGTTGTGCCGGTCGACATGCGCATGGCTGCTTGTCGCGGCGGAGGCGGGTGCTGATCATGCCCGCGCCAGACAAGCCGCTGCGGATCCTGCACGCCACGCGTGCGCCGGTGGGCGGCATCTTCCGCCACATCCTCGATCTCGCCAACGGCCAGGCCGACCGCGGCCATGAAGTCGGGATCATCGCCGACAGCCTCACCGGCGGCGAACGCGCCGACAAGGCGCTGGCCGAAATCGCCCCTCGCCTCAAGCTCGGCTTGCATCGTGTCGCCATCCATCGCGAACCCTCGCCCCTGGACCTTCTTGTCTGGCTGCGCTTCAAGCGCCTGATCCAGCAGTTGAAGCCCGACGTGCTGCACGGGCATGGCGCCAAGGCCGGCGCCTTCGTGCGCCTGCGCTCGCGCACCGACGACTGCATTCGCATCTACACGCCGCACGGCGGCTCGCTGCACTACCCCCTCAACACGTTCAAGGGCGCGCTCTACAGCCGGCTCGAGCGCGCGCTGATGAACGCGACCGACCTGTTCCTGTTCGAAAGCGCCTTTGCGCGCGACACCTATCAGCGCATGATCGGCACGCCAAAGGGGCTGGTGCGCTGCGTGTTCAACGGCGTCACCGCCGATGAATTCGATCCGGTGCCGAGGGCCGATGACGCCACCGACATCGTCTATGTCGGCGAGTTCCGCCGCATCAAGGGCGCCGACCTGCTGGTCGATGCGGTGGCGCGGCTGCATGCCGACGGCAAGCCGGTCACGCTGACGCTCGCCGGCGACGGCGAAGACATGGCGGCGCTGAAAACGCAGGTCGAAAGGCTCGGGCTCTCGCACTCGGTGCGTTTCATCGGTCATGTCAAGGCGCGCTACGGCTTCTCCAAGGGGCGGCTCCTGGTCGTGCCCTCGCGCGGCGACTCCATGCCCTATGTCGTGATCGAGGCGGGCGCCGCCGGGATCCCCATGGTCGCGGCCAATGTCGGCGGCATTCCCGAAATCTTCGGAACCTATAACGACGCGCTGTTCGCCCCCGGCATCGTCGGCGCGATTGCGGATGCGATCGAGATCGCGATGGAGGATCCGGACGCAGCCCTTTCGCGCGCCAGGACGCTGCGCGAGCGCATCTTCCAGCATTTCTCGCAGAAGGCGATGGTCGAAGGCGTGCTGGCGGGCTATCGCGACGCTTTTGCCAATCATTAACCATCGTTCACCAAGCTAACCGTTTCTTCCGAATTGTCCTCTAAGCCGTGACGAGGGGGATTCCGCCTCGGCGCACGCGCACCTATGTGCCTGTGCAGGAACGGATGTGGACGACAGTGGAACCGATCAACGCACGCTCGATGCTGGATGCCGCGACCTCCGTCGCGGCCATGACGGCCCAAGGCCAGCCGCCGGTCGAACGGCGGCGGCGGCTGTCGCAGGCGGCCTTGACCGTCACCAACCAGAAGGTACCCCCCGCCTATTCGCCGATCGTGATCGCAGGCGTGGTGCGTTTGATCGATTTCCTGCTGCTCAGCGTCGTCGGCGTCGGCATCTACCTCTACTATGTGATGCCGCTGAACGGGTTCAGCTGGGAATATGTCGCCGCGATCCTCGGCATGAACGCCGCCGCGGTGATCTGCTTCCAGGCCGCCGATATCTATCAGGTCCAGATCTTCCGCGGCCAGCTCCGGCAGATGACGCGGATGATCTCGTCCTGGGCCTTCGTGTTCCTGCTGTTCATCGGCGTCTCGTTCTTCGCCAAGCTCGGCGGTGAAATCTCGCGGCTGTGGCTTTCCGCGTTCTTCTTCATGGGACTTGCAGTGCTGATCATCGAGCGGCTGGTCCTGCGCACGCTGGTGCGCCGCTGGGCGCGCCAGGGCCGGCTCGACCGCCGCACCGTGATCGTCGGCTCCGACACCAATGGCGAGCAGCTGGTCGAGGCGCTCGCCAAACAGGACGACACCGACATCGACGTGCTCGGCGTGTTCGACGACCGCAACGACAACCGCGCGCTCGAGGCCTGCGCCGGCAAGCCGAAGCTCGGCAAGGTCGACGACATCGTCGAATTCGCCCGCCGCACCCGCGTCGACCTCGTGCTGTTCGCGCTGCCGATTTCGGCGGAGACGCGCATCCTCGAAATGCTGAAGAAGCTGTGGGTGCTGCCGGTCGACATCCGTCTGTCGGCGCACACCAACAAGCTGCGCTTCCGCCCCCGCTCCTATTCCTATCTCGGCAAGGTGCCCACCCTCGACGTGTTCGAGGCGCCGATCACCGACTGGGATCTGGTGATGAAATGGCTGTTCGACCACGTCGTCGGCTCGCTCGTCCTGCTCGCGGCGCTGCCGGTGATGGCGCTGGTCGCGCTCGCGATCAAGCTCGACAGCCCCGGCCCGGTGCTGTTCCGCCAGAAGCGGTTCGGCTTCAACAATGAGCGCATCGACGTCTACAAGTTCCGCTCGCTCTACCACCATCAGGCCGATCCGACCGCCTCCAAGGTCGTGACCAAGGACGATCCGCGCGTCACCCGCGTCGGCCGCTTCATCCGCAAGACCAGCCTCGACGAGTTGCCGCAGCTCTTCAACGTCGTGTTCAAGAGCAACCTTTCGCTGGTCGGCCCGCGTCCGCATGCGGTGCAGGGCAAGCTGCAGGCCCGCCTGTTCGACGAAGCCGTCGACGGCTATTTCGCCCGCCACCGCGTCAAGCCCGGCATCACCGGCTGGGCCCAGATCAACGGCTGGCGCGGCGAGATCGACAATGAAGAGAAGATCCAGAAGCGCGTCGAGTTCGATCTCTATTACATCGAGAACTGGTCGGCGCTGTTCGATACCTACATCCTGCTGAAGACCCCGATGGCGCTTCTGACCAAGAACGAGAACGCGTATTGACGTTTTGTGCACCGACGTCATTGCGAGCGAAGCGAAGCAATCCAGGCCGCAGCAAGCCCGTAGATGGATTGCTTCGTCGCTCCGCTCCTCGCAATGACGGCAGTGGCGGTTCGTGTCTCGAGTTGCGTTGCGTAAGCGTGTGAGTAGCCGATGTCCTATGCGGCGACAGCCGAAGATTCGTTTTCGCCGGTAGCGGCACACGGCGTGCTGCTTTTGCAGCGGGCGCTGGTGTGGCTGGTCGGCGCCTCCGGCGCGGTCGTCTTCATCGAGCCGAGCCCGTATGAGGTCGTCACGCTGCTCGCGGCGGTGTTGTTCTTTGCCACCGGCATGCGGTTGCGGCTCATCTTCATGCCGCTGCTGCTTTTGATCGTGGCCCTCAATGTCGGCTACAGCATGGGCGCCATCCCGCTGCTCGAAGAATCCGACGTCTTCAGCTGGATCGCGACCTCCTGGTACATGGCGGTGACCGTGATCTTCTTTGCGATGGTGATCTCGGAAGACACCACCGCAAGGCTCGACATGCTGCGCCGCGGGCTCATGGTCGGCGCGATGATCGCAGCACTCGCCGGCATTGCCGGCTATTTCAATCTCGTTCCCGGCGGCCATGATCTCTTGACGCTCTATGACCGCGCCCGCGGCACCTTCAAGGACCCGAACGTGCTCGGCGCGTTCCTGATCCTGCCGGCTCTGTTCGCGCTGCAGGCCGTCGTCACCGCGCGGTTCTTCAAGGCATTCCGCAACGCCATCGCCTTTGGCATCATGTCGCTTGCGATCCTGCTTGCCTTCTCCCGCGCCGCCTGGGGCGGATTGATCATCACTTCCGGCTTCATGCTGGCGCTGATGGTCCTGACCAGCCAGACGCGCGGCGAGCGCTCGCGCATCGTGATCATGACCGTGATCGCGGTGCTCGGCGCGGTGCTGCTGCTCGCCGTGCTGCTGTCCTTTGACTCCATCGCCGAAATGTTCCGCCAGCGTGCGAGTTTCGACCAGAGCTACGACGAAGGCCGCTTCGGCCGGTTCGGCCGTCACATCCTCGGCGCCGACATGGCGCTCGACCTGCCGTTCGGCATTGGGCCGCTGCAGTTCCATCACTTCTTCCCGGAAGATACCCACAACTCCTATCTCAACGCCTTCATGTCGGGCGGCTGGCTTTCCGGCATCTGCTATCCCGCGCTCGTCTTCACCACCGTCATCCTCGGCTTCAGGCACATCTTCGTCCGCGTGCCCTGGCAGCGCGCCTATCTCGCGATCTTCGCCGCCTTCCTCGGCACCGTCGGCGAAAGCTTTGTCATCGACACCGACCACTGGCGGCATTTCTGGATGATGCTCGGCGCCATGTGGGGCATGTTCGCAGCCGCCCAGCCCTACAAGGCGCGCGCGGAAGCGCCGCTCACGGCGCCCGCCGGGATTTTGCGGGGCGATCCGGCTTCGACTTGGACGGCGCAACCTTGATGAGCTGCGTCGTCGCTTCCAACATCGATTGATAGCCTTCGGTCCCGTAGCGGATCAGGAATTTCAGCTCCGCATCCGTATAAGCTTCGCACTGTTTCGCCATCGCGCGCTTCACCAGCTCATACGGGCGGCCCATCTCCATCATCCGTTCCCCCACGGGGACGATGAACACCTTGCGCCGGTCATTCTCGTCCCGTTCCCGGCGAACGAAGCCGGCCTCCTCCAGCCGATCGACCACACCCGTGATTGCCCCCGTCGTGAGGCCCGTCAGCTCCGCGAGCCGGCCCGCGGTCATGCGCCCCTCCACGTTGACGAAATCGATGCAGTCCATGTCCGCGCTGGAGATGCCCGCGCGATCGGCGACGATCTTCGCGAACATGGCTCCCTGCGACGAGACTTTCCGCATCGCATTCTCGAGTTCGTGCAGCAACGCCGCGCGCGATTTTGTCCTTGACAAGGGCCCGCCTTATATCTTAGTTCATATATATCTTAGATGCTAAGATATTTAGCATCTGTGAAATTTGTATCCCCCTGCGACATCAGGAGCAAGCCATGACGAAACGATCCCGCAAGGCCCTCATCATCGGCGCCGGCATTGCCGGCCCCGTGACCGCCATACTGCTCAAGCAGGCCGGCTTCGAAGCCGCGATCTACGAGGCCTTTCCCTATTCGACCGGCATCGGCGGCGGATTGCAGATCGCGCCGAACGGCATGCGTGTGCTCGCCGAGATCGGCCTTGCCGCCGAATTGAAACGCGGCGGCTCGATCTGCGAATCGATCGATTTCTTTTCCCAATCGGGGACGCCGCTCGGCTCGGTCAACCGCAACATGGAACAACGCTTCGGCCAGCCCGCGGTGAGCATGCGGCGCGCCATGCTGAACGAGGCGATCGTGGACAAGGCATGGTCTTCCTGCGTCGAGGTGCATTTCGAAAAGCGGCTGGCGCGCATCGAGGACCATCCCGACCGGCCCATCGTCGCGCACTTCACCGACGGCTCCAGTGCCGAAGGCGACTTCCTGATCGGCGCCGACGGCGTGCATTCGGCGGTGCGCGGCCATGTCCTGCCCGACGGCCCGACGCCTTCCGACACCGGCCTGATCGGCTTCGGCGGCTTCGTGCCGAGGTCGTTGCTCGAAGCCGCAGGCAGCAGGCCGAGCCTTTCCATGTCCTTCGGCCAGAGCGGGTTCTTCGGCTATGGCTATTGCAGCCCGGCCCCCGGCAATGGCGCGATGTGCTGGAGCACCCAGCCGGGCCATGGCATCGACGCGGCGACCTTCCGCGCCATGGATCAGGCCGCGCTCCGGCAGCATGTGAAACGCTTCCACGCCGGCTGGCACGATCCCATCCCGCAGATCATCGACGCGATGGAGGAAATCATCGTCACGGCGACGCTTGACGTCGCGACCTTGCCGACCTGGTCGCGCGGGCGGACGCTCCTGATCGGCGACGCCGCGCACACCACCAGCCCGCATGCCGGCCAGGGCGCCTCGATCGCGCTGGAAGACGCCTACCGGCTGGTGCATGCACTCGAGGGCGAAGTCGAGACCGGCACGGCCTTCCAGAATTTCGAGCGCGAGCGCCGGCCGCGCGCGGAGCGGCTGGTGGCGCTCGCCCGCCGCAACGGCAGTCGCAAGCGCGAGTTCAGCCGCACCGGCGCCTGGATCCGCGACCACATGATCAAAATCATGCTGCCGCTCAATGCGCGCAGCCAGGACTGGATCTACGGCTACGACGTGCGCGATCTCAGGACTCCACCGCAAATGTCAGGCCGGCGTGATCGGTTAGCCGCTTGATCAGTCTGTGCTGCATCGCCGCGCCCGGCGTCCAGAAACCGGCTGGCACATCGGGCGTGTCGTGCGCGAGACAGATCGCGCATTCGGAAATGATCTTCGAGGTCGAGCCGTAGCCGGGATCGCGGTCGCCCTTCACGGAGATGCGAACCTCGCGGCCGTCGGGCGCGACGGCGACATAGAGCAAGTCGTAGAGCCCGCTCTCCTGTTCCTCCTTCGAGGGCCCCTCGCCGGGCTTGAGCGCCTTCGGACCCGTCTTCCCGGAATTGGCGGCCATGACCTTCTTGGCGTTGGCCTCGCCCTCTTCGCCAGGGCCGGTCAACACCATCTCGTCGTAGACAAACTCCCGGCCGTAGGGGAAACCCATCAGCATGTTGGAACGATGCACGTTGCGGGTATTGATCAGCGCCATCGTGAACGGTGCCGTCCACGACTGCATGTCGTCCTCATAGACCGGCTTGTTGCCCTTCGGCTGCTTCGCCCCCTTGAAACCCGGCGTCAACGCAAAGGCATCGTTCAGGATGGCGACCAGGCTGAGATCCTTGGAGACGGCTTCGAAGGTGGCGCGCCCGCTTGCCGCGGTACCTCCCGAGAATGTCCCGCGCATGTCGCGCACGCGGCCCTTGACGCGCGCAGCCGGCGCGCCGAACACGCGTTTGGCTTCTTCCTGAACGTAGAACGTCCCAAGTTCGAACGGCACGGAGTCGAAGCCGCAGGAGAACACGATACGCGCGCCGCTCGCTTTCGCTTCCGCCTCGTGCTTGTCGATCATCTGCCGCATCCAGACCGGCTCGCCGCAGAGATCGAGATAATCGGTACCTGATGCGGCACAGGCCGCGATCAGGTCGTTGCCGTACCATTGATACGGGCCCACGGTCGTCAGCACGGACCTGGTCTGACCGACCATCGCCTTCAACGCGCCAGCGTCACTCGAATCGGCCGCGATCAGCGGCGTGTCCGCCGGCGCGCCGATCGCGTCGCGGACCGATTTGAGCTTGTCGAGGCTGCGACCCGCCATCGCCCATTTCAGCTCCTTGCCGTTCTTGTAGTGCGCGGCGAGATATTCGGCGACGAGCTGGCCGGTGAATCCGGTGGCGCCATAGACCACGATGTCGAATTTTTTCGCAGAACTCATTTCGATTCCTTCTTACGCGTCGTTGTCAGCGAAGCGGACCTCGTAGGGTGGGCAAAGCGAAGCGTGCCCACCATTCACGAACACGCTGTCGATGGATGGTGGGCACGGCGCGAACGCGCCTTTGCCCACCCTACGACGTGGTCGCTTCGTCCTCGCCATGACGGTGCTAGATCATTTCTTCCCGTAACTCACGCCCATGCCGGCGCGCACGTCGGCCTGGATGCCGTAGGGCGCGATCGGATAGCGCAGGCCGTTCTTGGCGAGTTGCTTCATCCCCGTGATGGCCTTCGCGAGGTGCGCAGGCTTCAGCGCCATTAGCATCTCCTCATCGGGCACGCCACCATAGCGGCGCTCGGCAAAACAGGGCAGCGACAGGCTCGGCTCGCCGGTCTTCAGCGCCCGCCCCCACGAATCCGCACACGCGGTCTCGCCGACCACGCCCCATTCGAACTTCTTGTAGCCGGTATATTGCAGGCCGTTGATCAGGATGATCATCTGGCCCGGCGTGGCGTAGACAAGACAGATGTCGGGCGGATCGAGCCGGCCGCTCGTGAGCGGGCTCACCGCCATCGCCTGGTAGCGGCCGAACGGCACGACATCGAGCGCCTCCTGACGCTTGCGCGCATCCTCCGCGGTGCCGTGCCAGACGCCGACATAATTCGCGCCCTCGAGCCATTTGTCGTCTTGTGGCGAGAGCCCGATCACGGCGCGGCATTGCGCGCCCACGAGATCGTCGGCCGTGATGCCGACGGTCCAGCCCAGCCGCGAGGCCATGCTGACGATCTGGTCGGTGGTGTGCACCGCATTCGGCCGGCGGATCTTCGGGACCGCCTCCATGTCCTCGACACGGGCAAACATCTTGATGCCGGTGACCGTGGTCTTCAAACGCAACAAGCTGTTGAGATCGGCGACCATGCCGGCGAGGTCGAATTGTTCCGGTGTCTGCTGTTGCATTGGTTTCTCTCCCGAAGCGGCGTTTGCCGTGATCCTAGTGCCGCCAGGCGCATCGGGGAAGAGCGAGTTCTACCGGCATTGCGAGGAGCGATAGCGACGAAGCAATCCATCTATCGAACTCGTGGCGATATGGATTGCTTCGCTTCGCTCGCAATGACGGATCGAGACGCGACTCATCGTTCCCGCGGCGGTATTCGCCCGAGTTTTGCCGGTCGTTACCCTCGGAAGACAGAGGGCGCAGGGAAAGCCGGATGCCAGCCGCACCCGCAGCCTCGTGTGCGAGGTAGATTGCGCAAAGAGCACACGAGTTAACCACAGGTACGCCGAACACGCCGGCCTTCCCTGCGCAATGGTTTTGCGGCTTATAGCGCGCTCTCCCCGGTGTCCGGGCTCTTTAGCCACCGTCGCCCGTGAAAGAAGTCCACGGGCTTGATCCCAGCGTCGGGAGATCAGGACCACACGCCTTCATCGTCCGCTTCGCCTCACTCGTCGGGTGAAGCTAAAAGCGTCCATCGCAACCCGCACCACGTTTCGTGACGATCTAGAAGCGCCCCTCTGTCGGCGCGGGATAGCTCACCATATACACTCGATCGCCTATTCTGAAAAACGGAATATTTTTCCAAGAGGGTCTTGACACGAATTCGGAAAATCAGCGCGACGGGCAAATCAGTATGCGCGTTGAGCGACAGGTTACCCAGGTTTGGGGCCGGGAGCGTGAACCTGCAAATCCGCACCGGCCGGCGGAAGTCCGCTTCGCTAGCCGCCGGCGAAGGATGCGACGAGTGCGTCGACTTCCTTCTGATCCGGACCCTTGCAGCGGGCGTTGACGCGCGGACCGGTGGCGTAACCGATCCACAGCACGATCTCGTGCGGCCGCGGCGCGTCGTGGATCAGCACCGGAGTCGAGTCAAAGGCATCGAGATCCCAACCCTCGTCGAGGGGCCCATAGATCAGATCGACGGTCGTGCCCGGCGGGCCAACCTTGGCGTGGCCCGGAATGATGACGCGACCGCGTTTGATCGCGCGGCGCATCGCCATGCCTAATCTCGGATGTATCATCGCGGCGCCATGTTCGAGGTCGCCTCCGGTGCCGACCAGCGCCGCCTTGGTGTAGGCCCGCAGCTGCGCTGGGCTCGCGCCAAGCGTCGCCATCGCCGTCTTGGTGAGCGAAGCCCCGAGCTCAAGCGAATATTCGATCAGAGGTTTGAGGTCGGCGCCGGCCGGCTTGCCGGCGAGCGGGTTCTCGAACACCGCGGCAATCGCGACGCGCCGCAGCGGGGGGCTGGCGGGCGCGCCGTACTCACTATTGATCTCCTCGACGACAGTGACGGTCTTGCGGATGGTCATGATATGCTCCCACTTTCAAGTGTGTATGAATGCCCCGCAGAAACTATCGGTTCAAGTCGATTGGACAAAGGGAGCGATAGCCGTGCGCTCAGCCCGCCCGCCGGACGACGGCTTTGGCGCCCATCGCCAGCGCTTTAGCCACTCGCCGCGCTCCTGCGCGGCGTTAGCCTCACCTGCAGTGCCCCTCGGCCCCCAATCAAACGGTATACGCCTTTGGCATTTATTTTTGCCGCAAACTCCGGCTTAGAGTTGCCCCATGGCAAAATTCCCGCAGGATAAAACCTATGACGAACTGGCGCAGGACATGTGCACCCGCGCCGACGGCCTGCAGCACCTCGCTGCAAAGGCCGAGATGGCGCGACGGACGGCCGTGCAGGACAGGTTCAGAAGTTGGGTCATGCTCGCCTCGACCATCATCGCCGCAATCGCGGCCGTCGCGTCCGCGTTCGCGGCCTACTTCGCCTACTACAACGCGACGCATTGAAGCTTACGAAGTCCGCCGTCGCAGGACGACGGGAAGCAGCGCCACTGATCCCCAGAGGTCTTGATCGCGCGGCCTGCGCAGCAATGCGCGCATCGCGGCAGCAATGCCGCGCATGCAAACATCAGGGCTTGGCCTTGCCGTCCTTCGCATTCACCGCCACGGACGCCTCCGTCGTCAGCAGCAGGAAGGTGAACGTCTCCTGCAGATAGAGTTTCACCTTCTTGTCGTCGTGGCTCAGATACCCGATCGACACATCCTCGCCGATATGCAGGGCGAAATCGCCGCCGCGCGTGGTCAGCACGAAGGCGCCTGCGATCGCTGGCGCCCAGATGACATCGCCGTCGACGAGCTCCTTGATGTGGCGCATCACGGGATAGCCGTGGTCGCTGCTCTCGCTCAGCCTGGTGTAGGCATCCGCGCCCAGCAACACGGAATAGGGACCGTTGACGCCCTCCATTCGCAGCTGGCTGAGCGCCTGGGCGATGACGTCGGGATAGGCGCGCACGTCGGAGGGCAACGTCAGGACCGGATTGCTGGTGCCTTCGCGAATGCCGCCGATGCCGGCGGCGGCGTAGCCGTCGAAGATGGCGCGGTCCTCGGCAAAGGCCAGGATCTTCGCGGCGTCCTTGGCGGGCTGCCAATCGGAATCGTCGGCGCCGCGTTCGACGTCATCGACCTGCTGGCGATCGAGTTCGAAGGGCACGCGGAGTTCGACGATCGGCTTGACCTCGCGCTGCCGCGCCAGGATTCCATCTCCCGGCGCCTTGAGGTTCTGCAAATGGCCGGTGCCGATGGCAGGGAGAGCCACGCCGCCCGGCCCCTCGACGTCGACGACGCGCCGTCCGGCCAGATAGCGCTTGATGGTGCGCGAGGTTTCTTCCTCGATCTCTGCCCAGGCCTCATCCGATATCGGGGCAAGCTCACGGTGAAGATTGTTCATGAGGCGGGGTCTCCTTTAAGCGAACCAATGTCGAGCGAACCTTTACGTCTCGGTGCCGGTGTCGGCGCAGGCGCGGGAGCTGTGGGCTCATCCGGAACTGCCGCGGCGGGCTCGCCATCCGCGATGTTGTCCAGGAAGGTCGCCGACGGCACGAAGAACAGATTGCCGGTTTTCGCCACGCTGAAATCGAGCAGGCGATCGTAATTGCCGGGCGGTTTGCCTACGAACATGTTCTCCAGCATCTGCTCGATGGTCCGCGGCGAGCGCGCATAGCCGATGAAATAGGTGCCGAACTCGCTCTCCGCGACGCGGCCAAACGGCATGTTGTCGCGGACGATCTTGATCTCCCTGCCGCCCTCCTCGATGATGGTGAGCGCATTGTGCGCATAAGAGGGCTTTGTGGCGTCGTCGAGCTCGATGTCGGAAAGCTTGCCGCGGCCGATGATGCGCTCCTGGGTTTCCGTCGACAGCGCATTCCAGCCGGCCATGTCGTGCAGATATTTCTGCACGATCACATAGCTGCCATTGGCGAAGGCTGTGTCCTCGTCCCCGACATAGGCGGCATCGATCGCGGCCTGCGCCGTCGGATTCTCGGTACCGTCGACAAAGCCGAGCAGGTCGCGGTCGTCGAAATAGCGAAAGCCGTGCACTTCATCGACCGCCGTGACGACGCCGCCGAGCTTCGTCATGATCTGGGAGGCGAGCTCGAAGCAGAGATCCATGCGCCTGGCGCGAATGTGGAACATGAGATCGCCCGGCGTCGCCACCGCATGGCGCGGGCCTGACTTGATCTCCCGGAAAGGATGCAGCTCCGCCGGACGCGCCCCGCCAAACAGCCGGTCCCAGGCCTCGGACCCGATCCCCATCACGCAGGAGAGGTTTCCCTCGATGTCGCGGAAGCCGACGGCGCGCAACAACCCGGGCAAGTCGCCGCAGAACGACCGGACGGCTGCGCGGTTCGCAGCTCCGGGATTGACGGTCACGACCAGGAAGATCGCGGCGCGCGTCAAGGCCCCGACCACCGATTGGGACACAGGGGGCTGGCCGGATGGCGCAGGCGGCGCGTTCACCGGATCGCCCCCGCCCGCCGCGTCTTGCCGTAAGAAGTCATTGGTGATGCACCCGATTTCCGCGAATTTCCGCTAGCACTGTAGCGGTGGCCCGTCTTTCGTCTACGCACTAATTTGTGGCCGGCCCCGGAAACAGCTCGTCGGTCCGCCCCGTCAGGCGATAGGCGATCAGCCCCAGCCATTCCCGCACCGCGAGATTGGTGTGTTGCAGGCCCTCCTCGGATTGGGAGGAGAAATGCGTCAGGTCGTCTTTTCCGGCCAGCCGCCAGTCGGCCGGATAGGCCTCGACGGCAAAACCCACTTTTCGAAAAATCCCGATCGAGCGCGGCATGTGGAAGGCCGACGTCAAGAGCAGCCAGCGCTCGCCGGGTTTCGGATTGGCCAGCTTCTTGGAAAATTCCGCGTTCTCGAAGGTGTTGCGCGAGTCCCGCTCGATGATCAGGCGCTCCTTGGCAATGCCGAGGCCCTCGAACGTCTTCACCGCGTAATCGGCTTCCCTGGCGGAAGCGTCTCCGACGAAATTGGCGCTGCCCCCGGAATAGAGGATGCGCGCATTCGGAAAGCGATGCGCCAGCATTGCCGCCGAGATGATGCGACCCGCCGAACTGGAGAATGCCGCCTCGCCATGGGCGGCGGAGACATCGGGATCGATGCCGCCGCCGAGCACGACAATGCCGTCGGGCGCGCCATGCGAGGCGTCCCACGGCGGAAACCGCGACTCCAGCGGATACATCAGGAGATTTCCGACCGGTGTAAATCCACACAACGCAAGCAGCAGCGTGGAAGCGACCAGCAGGGCGCGACCGAGCTTCGCCCATCGGGTCAGCAACAAGAGCGCACCAAGGAGACCAAGCTCGATCAGAAAATTGATCGGCAGCGCCATGATGCCGAGCGTCTTGGAGAGTGCGAAAAACAAGGGAAGCCTCTTGGGATATCTGCCGGGCGGTCATACGCTGTCCTTGCGCGCCGCCCAAGTACCTAAGTCCGAGCCCCCGAAATCCTTCAATTCCCCGAAAGTCACCGCCATGGCCCATCATCATCTGCATTCGAGCCCCGAAACCTGCCATTGGGGCTTTTTTGAAGCGAAGCTGAAGCCGGTCCTTACCATCGACAGCGGCGACGAGGTCACCATCGATACGATCTCCGGTGGCCCGGATCAGGTGCCGGACAAGAGCAAATTCCACATCCCACCCGAACTGTTCGAGGTGCACGCCAAAAGCGAGCGCATGGTGCCCGGCCACATCCTGACCGGACCGGTCGCGGTGAAGGGCGCTGAACCCGGCGACGTGCTGGAGGTCGATATCATCGATGTGAAGCTCCGGCAGGACTGGGGTTACAATATGATCCGTCCGCTCGCGGGCACCCTGCCCGACGACTTTCATGAGCCGCGTCTGCTCAATATCCCGCTCGACACCAAGCGCATGGTCGGCCACCTGCCCTGGGGGCTGGAGCTGCCGCTCGCGCCGTTCTTTGGCGTGATGGGGGTGGCACCGCCGCCGGCCTGGGGCCGCATCACCTCGCTGATCCCGCGCGCGATGGGCGGCAATCTCGACAACAAGGAATTGGGCGCCGGCGCCAAGCTCTATCTGCCGGTGTTCGTCCCGGGCGCGCTGTTCTCCTGCGGCGACGGCCACGGCGTGCAGGGCGACGGCGAGGTCTGCGTCACTGCGATCGAGACCGCGCTGCAGGGCCGCTTCCGCCTGACGCTGCGGAAAGACATCAAGCTCGGTTATCCCCGCGCGGAGACACAGACCCATTACATGACCATGGCGATGGACCCTGACCTCGACCAATGCGTGGTCAAGGCGTTGCGCGACATGATCGTGCTGCTGGGCGAGAAGCGGAATCTGTCGCGGGAGGACGCCTACACGCTTTGCAGCCTCGCCGCCGATCTGCGGGTGACGCAAACCGTGAACGGCTCCAAGGGCATTCACTGCATGATCGCCAAAAACGTCGTGCACGGGTAGCCGCCCACCGTTTTTTGCCGATATCGGGCACTTCGACCCTGCGGCAATCCGTCATGGCGGGACTGTCATGCGACTGTCATGAATCCATTTCAATCGGCCTCTAATGGTTGGCGGGGCGGCGACATTATTTTGAGCAGTCAGCACAAAAGGGGGTTTCGATGTCTACAAGCCACAATGGTCACGATCCCTCGCATGATGAGCCTATCGAAGAGGCCGCTTCCGCGGCACATGACGACCAGGAAAATGGCGGGCTGAACAAGACGGTCGCGACCGTGGTGGTCGTGGGCGCCGCTGCCGCCCTGTTCGAGGCCGCGCTGATCCCGGGCATCGTCATCGGCGTTGCCGCGGTGGCGGCCCCGAAATATCTGCCAAAACTTGCTGGCGCACTGAACCCGCTGTTCAAGTCGACGGTGCGCGGCACCTACAAGCTCGCGCAAAAGTCCCGCGAGATGTTCGCCGAGGCGCACGAGCAGGTGCACGACATCCTGGCCGAAGTGAAGGCCGAAGCCGAGACCGCCAAGGATGCCGCGACCGAGCAGCGGCCGGCGGTCTAGAGCAGCGCGAAATGAAACAGGCGGCTGGCCGGCGCATGCGCCGGCCGGTGCTTTTGAGAAGCCGCGTAGCCAACCAACGCCGGCCACTGCCATGGATACCAAAGAGTTTTCGATGACCAAGATGAAATTGCAGGTCGCGCACCAGGTGCCCGGCCGGATCCGCATGAAAGTGCCTTCGGCCAAGGACAATCCGGAACTGCTGGAGCAGATCAGGCAGACTTTTTCCGTGATCCCGGGGATCGACCAGGTCACCGTCAATCCGACCACCGGCAGCGTGGTGCTGCATTACGACACCGACCGGCACGACGAATTTCACGGCCATCTGCATCGCCACACCGGCGGCCATTACAAGCCGCCGACCAACGAGATCGATTCGCTCGCGAACAAGATCGAGCAGGAAGCTGAATATCTCGCCGAGCACTCGCATACCGCCAAGGTCGTGGTCGATTTCTGCAAGGACCTCGACAAGCAGATCAAGGTCGCGAGCGGCAATGTCGTCGATCTCAAGATCGTGCTCGCGCTGGGCATCGCCGGCTTCACGATCTTCGAAGTCGGCGCGAGTGCCGCGACCCCGGTCTGGGTCACGCTTTCGGTCTTTGCACTCAACCACATGATTCAGGCCAACATGCCTGGCGGGGAAAAAGAAGACGAAGGAGAGGAAGCGTTCGCGACGGCTTAAAGCCGGCGGAGAACTCACCTGAATGGAATATTCCTTTAGACATTCGATGCCGGGACGGATCAGGCTCAACGTCCCCGCACTTTGCCGCAACCGCGGCGTCTCCGAAAGTTTTCTGGCCTGGCTGAAAGCCCAGGCCGGCGTCCGCTCGGCGCGGATCAATTACGACTGCGCGAGCCTCGTGCTGGAATATGATCCGGCGCAGGAGAAGATGCTTCGCCTGTTGCTGGCGCGGGTCAAGGGCGCGAGCCTTGCCGATGTCAGGGCGCTGTGCGCTGGCGCCACCAGTGAAGCAGCGCCGGCCAGGCCGGAAACGTCCGTGCTGTCGATGCGCTCGCCGCTGGCGCTCCCCACGCTCTCGCTGCTGATGGCCTTCAGCGCCAATCCGGTGGTGGCGGCCGCCAACGCACCGCTGATGTTCTGGAACGCGATCCCGATCGCAAAGCGCGCCTGGAAGGTCTGGAGCAATGAAAGCCGACTCAATATCGACGTGCTCGATACGCTCGCCATCAGCGCCTCGGTGCTGCAGGGCAATCCGCTGGCCGGCTGCATCGTCACCTGGCTGATCAAGCTCGGCGACTGGATCCGCGACCTCACTGCCGCCGGGCAGAAGCGCGCCATCGGCGAGCTGCTGGAATTCCAGACCAAGACCGCCTGGGTGCTGCGCGACGGCAATGTGGTGCAGATTCCGGCCCCGGAACTGGCGGCCGGCGACCTCGTCGTAATCTATCCCGGCGAGATGATCCCGGTCGACGGCGAGATCATCGAGGGCACCGCCACGATCGACCAGAAGACCATCACCGGCGAAGGCCTGCCGGTCAACCGCGGCATCAGCGAAGCCGCGTTCGCGGCGACCGTGATCCGCGAAGGCCAGATCACCGTGCGGGCGCTCCGCGTCGGCGCCGCCACCACCGCGGGCCAGATCGTGCATCTGGTCGAATCCGCGCCGATCGGCGATACCCGCATGCAGAACCATGCCGAACGCTTCGCCGACCGCCTGGTGGCGCCGACGCTCGCGCTGGCCGCCAGCACCGCCGCCGTCACCGGCGACTTCAACCGCTTCCTGTCGCTGGTCATCGTCGATTACGGCACCGGCATCCGCGTCGCCGCGCCCACTTCCGTGCTCTCCTCGATGACCCATGCGGCGCGCGCGGGCATCATCATCAAGAGCGGCGGCCATATGGAAAAGCTCGCCGGCATCGACACCATCGTGTTCGACAAGACCGGCACGCTGACCCATGGCACGCCGGCGGTGATCGACATCCTCTCCTACCAGAACGCCATCACGCCGAACCATCTGCTGGGCTTGGCCGCCGCCGCCGAAACCAGGCTGCAGCATCCGGTCGCGGAAGCGCTGCGCACCAAGGCTCGCCAACTGCAGGTCAACGTCCCCGATTGCAACGAGACGACCTACCGGATCGGGCTCGGCGTCGAAGGCCAGGTCAACGGCTATTACATCCATGTCGGCAATGAGCGCTTCATGCGCCAGTGCAACATCGCAACCGGAAAGGCCGCGTCCGACCGCTCCGCGCTGGACGAGCGCGGCTATTCCTGCCTCTATATCTCCGTCGACGGCGAGCTCGCCGGCCTCGTCCCTTACTCCGACGAGATCCGCAATGAGAGCCGGCCGGTGATCCAGCGGCTGCACGAAATGGGGATCGCCCATTCCATCATGCTGACCGGCGACAATGGCGTCGTCGCCCGCGCCGTCTGCCGCAACATCGGCCTGACGGAGTATTTCGCCGATATGCTGCCGGCCGACAAGGCGAGCGTGATCCAGGACCTGCAGCGCTCCGGCCGCCGCGTCGCCATGGTCGGCGATGGCATCAATGATTCTCCGGCGCTGAGCTTTGCCGATGTCGGCATCGCCATGAAGCACGGCGCCGAGGTGACGCATGAATCCGCCGACGTCATCCTGATGGAGGATTCGCTGTGGAAACTGGTCAAGGCGGTCGAGATTTCGCAAGGAGCCGTGCGCCTGATCCGGCAGAACTATGCGATCGTCGCCGGCCTCAACACGCTGGCGCTGGGCCTGGCGCTGCCCGGCGGCCTGATCACGCCTGAAGTCACCGCGCTGATCTCTAACGGCTCGGCGATCCTTGCCAGCATGAACGGAATCCGGCCGATCC
The DNA here is from genome assembly GCA_963802585.1 of uncultured Alphaproteobacteria bacterium. Taxonomy (GTDB): domain Bacteria; phylum Pseudomonadota; class Alphaproteobacteria; order Rhizobiales; family Xanthobacteraceae; genus Bradyrhizobium. The sequence continues at coordinate 338,422 of CAWDJS010000014.1, forward strand.
TGCGCTATCAATGAACCAGCAGCTGACCCCGCTCGTCCTCACCCCGGCCGACCACGCCGCGTTGACGAGCGCGGTCAAGCGGCTCGAAAACCCGAACTTCGCCGCCAAGCTCGCCGACTATGCCGGCGCGCCCATCAACCGCATCATGAGCATGCTGCCGAAGACCGTGAACCGGCAGATCAGCGGCATGGTGCGGGACGCCGTGATGAAGGGGCTCGACGTCGCGGTCGACACGCTGGAGGAGAAGCCGCCCCCCTCCCCGGCGGTAAGGTTCTCCTCGTTTATCGCGGGCGTTGCCGGCGGTCTCAGCGGGCTGTTCGGCTTTGGCGCGCTGGCGATCGAGCTGCCGCTGACCACGACCGTGATGCTGCGCTCGATTGCGGAGATCGCCCGCCACGAGGGCGAGGATCTGTCGACGCTGGAAGCCCGCCTCGCCTGCCTCGAAGTGTTCGCCTTCGGCACCAAGCGCACCGACGAGAATGTCGATGTCGGCTATTATGCCGCGCGTACGCTGATCAGCAAATACACCAGCGACGTGGCCGCCTTGTTTCTCGAGCGCGGCGCGATCGATGTGTCCGCGCCCGTGGTGTCCAATCTCGTCACCGAGATCGTCTCGCGCTTCGGCATCGTCGTATCCGACAAGGTCGCGGCCGGCGCGATGCCGATCATCGGCGCGCTGTCGGGCGCCACCGTCAATGTCATCTTCATGGATCATTTCCAGAAGATCGCGAAGGGACATTTCACCCTGCGCCGGCTGGAACGAACCTATGGCAGTGCCCATATCCGACAGCATTATGCGACGCTGGCGACCAGGCTGCCGAAGATTGCCGGATGAGATGACGGTTTTGCGCCGGAAGATACGGCCATGAGCGAGACCGCCGATACGCGCCTGCGCGACTTGCGGCGGATGCGCTTTCTCGCGACCGCGCTGCTGGTCCTGATGTTCCTGATTTTCGTCGCGACCTCGTATGCGGAACCGCAATGGCCGTGGCTCGCCTACCCCCGCGCCTTTGCCGAAGCCGGCATGATCGGCGCCTGCGCCGACTGGTTTGCGGTGGTGGCGCTGTTCCGCCATCCGCTGGGCTTGCCGATCCCGCACACCGCGATCGTGCCGCGCAGCAAGGAGCGCATCGGCATTGCGATCGGCCGCTTCACCGCCAACAATTTCCTCTCGCCCCGCGTGCTCGCCGAACGCATCCGGGAGGTGGACATCGCGGGCTGGATCGCGCGCTGGCTGAAGAAACCCGGCAACGCCCACAGCGTAGCCCAACGCGCGGCCTCCGTGCTGCAACAGGTGCTGCGCTCGCTGCCGCGCGAGGACGTCAACGCCTTCCTGACCCGCGCGGCGCGCTATGGCATCGAGACCATGCCCGCCGCGCCGCTGGCGTCACGCCTGCTGGCGCTGGTCTGGGCCCATGGCGAGATGCAGACTTTGATCGAGCATGGCATCACCTATGCGAGCGCAGCACTCACGCGAAACCGCGAGACCATCAAGCAAAAGGTGTCGCAGCGCTCCTCGCGGCTGATCCCGAAATGGATCGACGGCATCCTCGCCGACAGAATCGTCGGCGGCCTGACGCAGGCACTGGAGGAGATGCGCGAGCCCAGTCACCCCTGGCGCCTCGAGCTTTCGACCGCCGTCGAAAAACTGATCGCCGAGCTCGCCGAAAACCCCGACATGCTGGCCCGCGGCGAGGAATTTAAGGCGCGCATCCTGGAGAACCCCGTCGTCGCCAAGCAGATCGACGCGATGTGGGGCGAGATCGAGGACAAGCTCGATTCCGTCACCTCCTCCAACCGCCTGTTCGAGATGCTGGAGCAGGCGCTGCTCTCGCTCGGCGACCGGCTCGCCAATGACGAACGCATTGGCGAAGGCATCAACCGCTGGCTCCGCGTTGCCGTGCTTCGCACCGTCGCGCCGCGCCGGGCCGAGATCGCCGCCTTCATCCGCAAGGTGGTCGAGAACTGGGATGCCGAGACGCTGGTGAAACGGATCGAGCTGCAGGTCGGCCCTGACCTGCAATATATCCGCATCAACGGCACGCTGGTCGGCGGCCTGGTCGGCCTCCTCATCTTCAGCGTGGCGCGCTGGTTTGGAGCGGTGAGCTAGAGGGCAACCTTATCCAACTCGTCGCGCAAAGGATCACGTTCGCCTGCCTCGACTGCGAGGTTCATTTTGGCCGTCGAGCAGCTTGATCTACCACCGGTTTGAAGATACCGGCAGCGGCAGCTTCGCAGACGCCGCGCAAGGACGCCTCGTCGCACGGATGCGCCACGATGGTCACGGCGGCCGGAACCTGCTTGGCGGCAGCAACCAGACGTTCATACTTCACATGTGCCTGGCCATCGCCGGCGTCGATCGGAATTACGCCCATGGTTCTGCTCCCAATTGGGTCGCCTTCAACCGGGCTAAGAAGCTTTGGCTCGCTCGATGGCCGGAAACCCGGCATCACCGGCCTCGAAAAGCGCGGTGACTTTTTTCAGCCGCTCCGCAGCCTCGCCGGAGATTTCACCGCCGGTGCTCAGAACGTTGCGGATGGCGGCAAGGCCCTTCCGTCGCTCTGCAACGTCCGCCGGCAGCAATTTCGGAATCGCCGCAAGAGTTGCCTCCGGCTCAAGCAGCAGAAGGAAGAACTGTTCGCGCGCCATTTGCTTGAACTCCGGGAGCGTCATCCGCGAACCCTCTTCGGTCAGGCGAATGCGGCGCAACGCCGCAATGCCGCGTTCATCGACAAATCCTCGTGCCATGCCGACATAGACCATGCCGCGAATGGTGCACTCCTGCAGGCCGCCCTTGTCGATCTGCGATTTGAGCTCCGCGATGCGCTTCTCCACGAGCTCACGGTGCATAAGGGATGTTCCGGGTCTTCGCGGCCGGGCGGCTTCCGGGTTGACGCCGACGGCGGCCTGAAGCACCGGCGACCCGTAGATGGCGAGGAACATCTGCTCGGAAAGCTTTTCCTGGCTTTCCCGCCAGGCGTCCAGCATCTCGACGATCTGCGCGGACACCTTTTCCTGGGCGACGATGAACGGATTGTCCGATGCCACCGGCTTGCGGTGCTCGCGGACCTGCTCGGCGGCTTTCGCCACCGCTGGCATCAACGGATTGGCGTCGGTGAACGCCTCGTAGGACATCCGGACCGGATGGCAGCGCCTTAGCCAGTGCGCCACCTGCGGCGTGACGACAGCCTTGACCATTGGCTGCACGAATGCGCGGTAGAGCGACAGATTGATTTCCGACACGCGCGCCGCGGTCTCGAACCGCCGCTCGTCCTCAGGCGAATTGCCGCCCATGGCGCGGATATCGTCCAGCGTGCGCTGTTCGCAGCGCATGACCCACTCTCCCGATACGAGGTCGGGATTGGTAGTGTCGCCGGATTTGGGTGTGAATGTCGCCTCATAGAGACCGGGAGGCAGTATATCGATCAAATCGATATTGCTGGAGAACTCATTGTGCTCCTTCTTGGCCACACCGCCAGAGACGAAGATGCCGAGGTGACCGACCGTCTCATGCACGGTGTAAACGATGGTCTGGCCGTAGGACCTGATCTCGTCAACATCGTCATAGAGGTCGAGGACCCAGTCGAGCGCTTGCTGCGGCGGCGTGATGTTGTCGCCCTTCGAGCAGAACACCACGATCGGCGTGTGGATGTTGCGAAGGTCGACGGCGGCACCGTCCGACATCTCGATGCGTCCCGCCGCCAGATTGTTGCCAACGAACAGCTCGTCGACGATGAACTGCATCTCCTCGGCATTGAGGCTGACATGCCCGCCCCACCAGCGCTCGAACTCGAGGTATCGGGGCCCTTCGGTATCGACCTTGGAGTAGACGTTATACTGCTTGCTCCACAGCGTGTTGGCCGGATTCTGGTTCTCGAAGTTCTGCACCAACCAGCCGCCGTCGAACTTGCCGGCGCCCATGTCGCCGGTCAGCGCCGTCAGCCAGCTGCCGCCGAGCAGGCCGCCGGAATAGCGCATCGGATTTTGTCCGCGAACGCCGGCCCAATACGACAGCGGCGACCCCGCGAGAATGATCGGGCCGAACAGCTCCGGCCTGATCGCAGCCAGAATCATCACAGCCCAGCCGGCCTGACAATTTCCGATGACGCACGGCTTTCCGTCCGCCTTGGGATGAAGCGAAATGACTTTCTCGAGGAACACCGCCTCGGCGCGGGCGATATCCTCGATGGTCTGGCCGGGCATGGGCTCGGGCGTGAAGCCGATGAAGTAGCAGGGGTGCCCTGCCTTCATGGCAACACCGATTTCGCTGTCAGCCTTGAAGCCTCCGATGCCTGGGCCATGGCCGGCACGCGGATCCACCACCACGAATGGCCGACGCAAGGAATCGATCTCAACGCCAGCCGGCGGAATGACACGCACCAGCAGGTAATTCACCGGCCGCATCAGCGTCCGGCCGTCCATCACCAGCTCGGCCTTGTAGTCGAGGACGTTGGGAACCTTCTCCGCGAGATGCTCGCGGTACTGACTGCTGCGCTGGCGCATCACGTCGCAGAACAGGACGCTGCGCTGGGCCGCATCCATGATGTATTCGAAGGCGGGACCGAAAAGACCAAGGGGCGTGATGCCTGACACCTGCTGATTGTCGTTTGGCATTTCTCAGCTCCATCTTTTCGAGGTTTTCCCGATCTCTCCAGTTAGGCGACGCAGCAAGGTGTCCGGTTGATCTAGCTCAACAGATGCTTTGGCGGACGAGCTATTTTTAGGATCGAAATCCTCGGTATTCCGATAGGCGCGCAAAAAGGGCACGCGCAACAACCGAGAACAATGATCATTCAGGAGCTTCAGATATGGCGAACATCGACGAACTGCTGCCATCAGCCAAAGAGATCCGGAAACAATCCGCGCTCAAGGAGGCGGAGAAGGCCGAAGAGCATATGCGTCGCATGGCTGCGGCCGAAGCCGAAAAGCGATCGCTGATCGACGAACTCACCAAGCCCTCCGGACTTTCCGAAGACGAAAAGGTCAAGCGTGCTTCCGTCGTGATCCAGCGCGCGGTGAGAAACGGCCTCCATGAGGTTCAGGTCTACCGGTTTCCGAACGTGCTCTGCACGGACAAGGGTCGGGCAATCAACCAGATGGAAGCAGGCTGGGAAAAGACACTGACCGGAATCCCGAAGGAAATCTACGAACTCTGGAGGGACTACCTGCAGCCGCGCGACTACAAGATCGCCTATCAGATCATCGATTTTCCTGGCGGCGTGCCCGGCGATATCGGCATTACGCTGAAGTGGTAATGAATCTTTTTCATCCGGCCACCGAGCAGGCCTGACGGGGCAAATAGTTATGGCCAAAGAGGACGGCGGGAATTCGAAGATGAAAGGCAAGCTCTATGAAAAAGAGCTGCGCAAGCTTCAGGTTGAGCTTTGCCATCTCCAGCGATGGGTAACGACCAAAGGGCTACGGGTCGTCATCCTGTTCGAAGGACGCGATGCCGCCGGCAAGGGCGGCACGATCAAGGCAATTACCGAAAAAGTAAGCCCGCGCGTATTCAGGACGGTGGCCCTCCCCGCGCCTTCCGATCGCGAAAAGAGCCAGATTTTTTTTCAGCGATACACGTCACACCTTCCGGCCGCGGGGGAAATCGTCATTTTCGACCGAAGCTGGTACAACCGGGCCGGCGTCGAATACGTCATGGGTTTTTGCACCAAGCAAGAGCACAAGCGTTTTCTCGATCTTTGCCCGGAAGTCGAAAGATATATCGTTGACGCCGGCATTATCCTGATCAAGCTCTGGCTCGAAGCCGGCATGGAGGAGCAGGAGAAGCGGTTCGCGGCCCGCATTGACGACCCGCTGCGGCAGTGGAAACTCAGCCCAATGGATCTCGAGTCCTATCGGCGCTGGTACGACTATTCCAGGGCACGTGACATGATGTTCAAGGCGACCGACTCGAAGCATGCGCCGTGGTACGTCGTTCGCTCCGAGGACAAGAAGCGCGCGCGGCTGAACTGCATCTCGCACCTGTTGAAGGCGATCCCCTACAAGCGCCTGGCGCCCGAACTGGTCAAATTGCCGAAGAGATCCGACAAGGACCGATACAACGATCAGGGCAGCTTGCGCCGGATGAAGTTCGTGGCCGAGCGATACTAGGGAGCAGAGGAGTCTGCGATGGCTGAAATCAACAAGCTCTCCGTCGGCAAAGTGCTCGACAAGCTGCGCAGCAACGATGCGCCCAAGAACACGACGATCGAGCAGTTCGACGAGAAAATCAAAACGACCAACGAAGAGATACAGCGCTTGAGGGCAGCAAGACTCCGCCTTAAGCGGGGCCGACCAGCAACAGGGCGCGATTGAGATATCCGCAAGCCTTCTTCAACTGCGTTGCCGGCTTTGCTGCCGGTCCCCCTGCGTGCCATGTCGGATATCGACACCCGCAACCGACAGCCGAAGTCGAAAGGAATAGGCGGCGATGACACCTCTCGCCGTCTTTATCTTGCTCTTTTTCATCTACAGCCTCGTATCGCGGCGGATGGAACCGACCATCGTGACCGCCCCCATCTTATTCATCGTCGCGGGAATGTTGACGGCGTTTGTCTTGCCTACGATCCTCAGAGCCGGGGTCAAATTGCACTTCCTCCTCTACCTCGCCGAAGTGGGCTTGGTGCTTCTGCTTTTTTCGGATGCCAACCGCGTCGCTTTGAGCGCGCTGCCAGGTGTTCGAAATCTGCCAGTAAGGCTGCTGACTGCGGGCATGTTGCTGACCATCTTGTTCGGCGCATTTGCCAGGCAAGCAAAGCGCTTGACCGCGCGAGGAGCTTCGCCTGCCTCGCCTGCGAGGTTCATTTTGGCCGTCGAGCAGCTTGATCTACGTCAAAGCCTTGCAGTGACTTTCGTTAGTGGATTTCGCTCAATCGGGTAGGCAAATCGCGAAAACCCCAATCTGAGCAGCGACAAGCGCAAGCAGTTCCCAGTTGCCGCCGGGTGCATGGTCAAAGGCAATCGATTGCTGGATCAAGTCCTGAAAATCGTCACGCATCCGGCGACCATCATCGCAGGCGTCGTCTCCGGGCTGCTGTTCGGATTCTATCTGCCCGAGCCGGCCCACGCGCTGGTGCCGTTCGCGAAACTTTACGTCGCCCTGCTGTCGATGAGCATGTTGCCGATCCTGGTGACGGCGCTCACCTGGGGCATCGGACAGATGTTGCGCAACGAGACGACCCGCGCGCTGTTCCCGCGCATGGCTTTGTCCTATGTGCTGCTGCTGCTGATTCCAACCGCGGCGGCGGTTCTGGTGTGCGTCGTTCTCAGCCCGGGCAAGGGCCTCGGCGAAGGCGCCACCGCGGCGCTCGGCCGGCAGCTCGCCACCGAGCCGGCGATCGAATCCGGCGGTCCGATCATGGCCTTCCTGCAGGGCATGGTGCCGCCCAACATCTTCGCTGCGCTGTCGGGGGCGCAGTTCATCAGCATCGTGTTTTTCTGCGTTCTGCTCGGGCTGGCGCTCGGCGTCGTCAAGTCCTCCGGTGCTGACGACACGCTGCGGATCCTCAACGCCCTCTACGAGGCATTTGCCACCATCTTCCACTGGGTGCTGATCCCGCTGCCGCTCGGCCTCTTCGCTCTCGGCGCGGCTCACGTGGCGGAGGCCGATCGCGAGTTGCTGGGAGCGCTGGTACGCTACGTCGGCTACTTCTACCTGGCGGGACTGGTAGCGGTAGCCGGGCTGACGGCGGTGCTGTCGATCATGTGCCGCAAGGCGCCCTGGCGGGTACTGACCGATCTCGGCCAGCCCCTCGTCATCGCCTTTGCCACCGACAACCCCCTGGCCGCCCTGTATTCCGCGATCGAAGCGCTGCAGGAGCGGTTCGGCGTAGACCGCCGCGTCGTCGACACGGTAACGCCGTTTGGCGTCCTCGCCAACCAGCACGGCCAGGTGATGCTGTTGACCTTTACCGTCATTTTTCTCGCACAGGTCTTCGGCGTTTCGCTCGGCACGGCCGCGATCGCCATCGTCGCGGTTTCGTGCCTGATCTCGGGCGCGGCGGCAGTCGGAGGAGGCCCGGCGCTGGTGCCGATCCTCGCACCGATCCTGTTGAATGCGCAGATCCCCGACGCGCTGGCGATCGTGGTGCTGGCGACCACGCAGCCGGCGGTAGCGCCGCTGGTCTCGCTGCTCACCGTGCTGGGTACGGCCGCGCTGACCGTCATCACAGCGAAGGGAAGGAAAATCGCATGAATGCGAGACCGTGGCGCATTTGGATGATGAGCGCATGGCTTGCATTGGCGATGCTGCCGCCGGCGCCAGCCGCTACGGCGACGCTTTCGAGCTTTCCCGACATCCGCCAGGTGCAGGAGCGCGGCGCGCTCCGCATCGGGCTGGTCGCCAAGGACATTCCGCCGCTGCTGGTTACCGGAAGCGACGGTCAGCCTGCCGGCATCGAGATTGCGATGGCCAACGGCCTGGCGAGGCGCCTTGAGGTCAAGCCTCAGTTCGTGCGCACTGCCGCGACCCACGATGAGCTGGTGGCCCAGGTAGCTGCCGGCGAAGTGGACGTTGCAATATCTTCGGTCACGCGGACCTTCGAGCGGGCCAAGATGGTGCGCTTTTCGCGCCCCTACCTGACGCAGTCGGTGGCCGTCGTGTTGAACCGGGTGCGTGCGCTGAAGGAGAACGTTGGCTGTCCGGACACGCCTGCCGATGCGGCGGCGCTGGCGTCGCGGCCGGGCGGACTCGGCGTCACGCGCGGCGGCGCCTATGAACAGGCGCTGCGCAACCAGGACAAAGCGATCAATCCGGTGGTCTTCGACACCGAACGAGAACTCCAGGACGCCCTGGAAACTGACAGGCTATTCGCGGGTCTGGGCGGTGAGATCGAGTTGCGCCAGTTGTTCGCCCAGCACCCGGCGGCTCGTATCAAGCTCAAGCTTTGCCTGGTGGGCGAGCAGAAGGACCAGATCGCCGTTGCCGTGCGGCCCGACGCCCCCAATCTCGCCGCATGGATCGATGTGGTTCTGGACAATGTCGGCTTGCAGCTGAAGCCCAGCGGCATCTTCACCCTCGGAACGGACTGGACCTTCTGAGCTTCATTGAGCCACCTTCCGCTCGTGCTATTGCCTGTGGTACCACTTCAGGTGGCACCGACGTTCCGGACGCCGCGATTGCGTAGGGTTTCATGAAACTGCCTCGCCGCCAGTTCCTGCATCTCGCCGCCATGGCGCTCGGCGCTCCCCTGGTCGCGCGCGCAAGCGAAGCCTATCCCGCTCATCCGGTCCACATCGTCGTTGGCTTCGCTGCCGGTGGCGCGCCCGACATCGCCGCCCGCCTGATGGCGCAATGGCTGTCGGAGCGGCTCGGCCAGCAATTCATTGTCGAGAACCGGCCCGGCGCCGGCGGCAATATCGCGACCGAAGCCGTAATCGAAGCGCCCGCCGACGGCTACACCCTGCTGCTGGCGGGCCTCTGGAATGCGGTCAACGCGACGCTCTACGAAAAGCTCAAACTGGATTTCTTCCGGGACCTCGCGCCGGTCGCGAGCGTGAGCCGCGAGAACTACGGCATGGAGGTTCATCCGTCATTCCCGGCGAAGACGGTCCCCGACTTCATCGCCTACGCCAAGGCCAACCCCGGCAAGCTCAACATGGCCTCCGCCGGCAATGGCACCGGGCCCCACATGGCCGGCGAGCTGTTCAAGATCATGGCCGGCGTTGACATGGTGCACGTCGCCTATCGCGGCTCGCCGCCCGCGCTGACCGACCTCCTCGCCGGCCAGGTGCAGCTGATGTTCGGCCCACTGTCCTCCTCGATCGAGTACGTCAAGGCCGGCAGGCTGCGCGGGCTGGCCGTGAGCTCGGCGACACGCGCGGAGGTGCTGCCCGATCTGCCGACCGTGGGAGAGTTCGTTCCGGGATATGAGGCCACCGGCTGGTTCGGCATTTGCGCGCCGAAGAAAACGCCGGCCGAGATCATCGACAGGCTCAACCAGGAGATCAACGCGGGTCTCGCGGATCCGAAAATCAAGACACGCTTTGCCGACCTCGGCGCAACCGTGTTTGTCGGCTCGCCGAACGGCTTCGCAAAACACATCGCGGACGAAACCGAAAAGTGGGGCAAGGTGGTGCGAACGGCCAATCTCAGGGCGGATTAGCTTCTTGTTTGCGCATGATCTTTTCGGAAAACCGCTTCACACTTTTCCGGATCATGCGCTGGCGATGCCCGGTTGCCACAATCCGTGGTAACATGCGGCCCATCAAGCGGCGCAAGACTGCAATCGGAGGCAACGATGACAACCGCGGCGGAAGGACGGGAGCTCACCCAGGTCGGACCCGGAACGGTCATGGGCGAACTGATGCGGCAGTACTGGATCCCCGCGGCGCAGTCCACCGAGCTGGTACGCGACGGCGCGCCGATCCGGCTGATGCTGCTCGGTGAAAAGCTGATCGCGTTTCGCGACACGGAGGGCCGGGTCGGCGTGATGGACCACCGCTGTCCGCATCGCTGTGCCTCGCTGTTCCTCGGCCGCAACGAGGAAGGCGGCATCCGCTGCATCTATCATGGCTGGAAATACGACGTCGCGGGCAATTGCATCGACATGGCGAGCGTGCCGCCGCACCAGGATTTCAAGCACAAGGTGAAGGCCAAGGCCTATCCGGCGGTCGAGCGCGCCGGCGTGGTCTGGGTCTATATGGGATCGCGTGCCGAGGTGCCGCCGCTGCCCGGGTTTGAAATCCTCGACGTCCCCGATGACGAGGTCAGCGTCACCTTCATCCAGCGCGACTGCAATTACATGCAGGCGCTCGAGGGCGAGATCGACACCTCGCATTTCGGCTATCTGCACGCCGGCCATGTCGATCCCGACGATGTCGCCGCGGACGAGCCAGTCTACCACACCATCACCAACCGCGCGCCGGAGTACCATATCACGGATGCCCCCTGGGGCACGCAGTACGCCGCCTACCGGCCCGCCGGTGGCGACAGCCTTTACTGGCGCTTCGCCAACTTCCTGTTTCCGTTCTGGGTCCAGGTCCCCGCCGGCGAGTTCGCCAGCCACGTGCATGCGCGCGCCTGGGTGCCGCTCGACGACGGCCATACCATGTTCTGCTTCCTGCGCTGGAAGCGCGGCATCTCGGCGCAGACCCAGCCGCAGCCCTCCTTCAAGGACGGAAGGCCGATCGGCGGCACCGGACGCGGCAACAAGTTCATGCCCAACAGCACCGACTGGCTCGGACGCTGGCGCCTCGCCGCCAATGAAAGCAACGACTGGGGCATCGACCGCGCGGCCCAGCAGAGCAACGAAATCTACAGCGGGATCGACGGCGTCCATTTGCAGGATCAGGCGATCACCGAGAGCATGGGGCCGATCACCGACCACGCCTTCGAGCATCTGGCGCCCTCGGACCAGATGATCACCCGCACCCGCCGCCGCCTGCTGATGGCCGCGCGCGCGCTGCGCGACAACAACGTGCTGCCGCCCGGCGTCGAGGACCCCGAGGTGTATCGCAGAGGGCGCAGCGGCTACTTCGTCAGCGACGACAAGAGCCCGTGGCAGGAGCTCTATGCGAGGCAATTGTCCGCGGCGGTGCATCCCTCGCCGATCCCGCTGCGCGCGGCCGAGTAGGACGGGTCGCGCATTGCGGTCAGTGCACGGTCTCGTCGCCGGCCCTCACCCGCCAACCCGCAAGACCGCTTGAGCAACTGAAGCGGACACGTTACGCTGTGACTGCCGCGAGCGACCGTCGGGGATGCCCTGGCACCTGTCATTGCGGTGAACCAAGAACAAGAAATTTCACTTCGGAGCGATTCTCCCCGCCTTCGCGGGGCCGGTTTCGTTGGCATGCACAGTCATGATTTCAAGACCGAAGGATATTCGCCATGTTTGGTTTAATGATGCAGACTCCATTGCTGTTGTCGTCCATCCTGACGCATGCGGCGCGCTCCTTTCCTGATGTTGAGATCATCTCCCGTACACCTGATAAGCCAGATCACATCACGAACTATGGCGGCCTCCTGCAACGCAGCTCTCAGCTTGCAAACGCACTCAACTCGATCGGCATCAAGCCGGGTGATCGCGTGGCGACACTGGCCTGGAATGGCTATCGCCATCTGGAGCTCTACTACGGAATCTCCGGAATGGGCGCCGTGTGCCACACGATCAATCCACGGCTGTTCATCGAACAGATCATCTACATCATCAACCATGCCGAAGACCGTATCCTTTTCTTCGACGTGACCTTCGTCGATCTCGTGAAGACGCTGATGCCGAAGTGCCCGAGCGTCGAAAAGTGGATCTATCTCGGCGAGGCGGGCGAGGCGAAAGTCGCCGGAGCCGGAGACTTTCCGTCCTATGAGACTTTGCTGTCTGGACAATCGGACGTCTACGCGTGGCCGCAGTTCGATGAAAATACGGCGTGCGGTCTGTGCTACACGTCGGGAACCACGGGCAATCCCAAGGGCGTATTGTATGCCCATCGCAGCGCCGTGCTGCATTCCTTTGCCGCTGCCCTTCCGGACGCTTGCCGGATTTCCCTGGACGACACGGTCGCGTTCATCTCGCCGATGTTCCATGCCATGTCCTGGGGCATGCCCTATTGCGCGCCGGCAATGGGCTCCAAACTGGTGATGCCCGGACAGAAAGTCGACGGTGAAAGCCTGCACAGGTTGTTCGAGGAGTACGGCGTCACCTTCGCCAACGGCGTCCCGACCGTCTGGCTCGGCTATGTCCAGTATCTGCAAAGCGCGGGCGTGAAGCCGACGACACTCAATCGCGTGCTGATTGGCGGCACGGCGTGCCCGCGCTCCCTGATGGAGGCGCTGCAGGATGATTACGGCGTGGAGGTTCTGCATGTCTGGGGCATGACAGAAACGAGCCCGGTCGGAACGATCTGGAAGGCGCTGCGCAAGCACAAGACTTTGTCGAAAACCGAGCGGCGGGATCGACAGGTCAAGCAGGGCCGCGCCGTTTTCGGTGTCGAAATCGGCATTCGCGATGGCAACAACAACGAACTACCGCACGACGGGAAGGCGTTTGGTGACCTCGTGATCCGCGGCCCCTGGATTGCGCGAGCCTATTACAAGATGCCGGAGAGCGAGCGTGCCGATGGCTGGTTTTTCACCGGCGACGTCGCGACAATCGACAACGATGGCTACATGCAGATTACGGATCGTTCGAAGGACGTCATCAAGTCGGGCGGCGAATGGATATCCTCCATCGAGCTGGAGAACCTGGCCATGGCCCACCCCGAAATCGCCGAGGCGGCCGTGATCGGCGTTTCGCATCCCAAATGGGACGAGCGTCCGCTGGTGATTGCGGTGCGGCGCAAGGGATCGAGTCTCACCCCGCACGATCTGCTCGCCTTTTACGAAGGCAAGATCGCGAAATGGTGGATGCCGGATGACGTGCTGTTCGTCGATGAACTTCCGCACGGGGCAACCGGAAAACTCCTGAAGACAAGGCTGAGGGAGCTTTACGGGGACTACAAGCTGCCCACCATCGACCGGGCGAAAACGGCCTGAGGGGTCGGTCGCCGTTCTGGACCCAGGTCCCCCACCACTGGTGTCGTTGCGGGCGGCGGAGTAAATTGCTGCCGTGATGGCGCTTCCACCTCTCCCTTGGGAGAGGTCGGATCGCATCGTCAGATGCGATCCGGGTAAGCGACCAGCATTCGCATCGAGGTCGCCGAGCGCGCCGATGAAGGCAAGCGCCTCAAATTACAAGCAGCGCAACGTCCCGTCCGGCATGCGAGTGGCCGGATGGCCTGTCTTTCTAATACACCAGTCCTGATTTTGACCGCCGAAGACGCAATTGCCGAACCCATCGCGATGACGGTTCGGACCGCAGCCGCCCAATGCGGAGGCTGGCGTCGCCGACAGCCACACCACGGTCGAAACAACAAGAGCTCCCAGTAACGCAGCAAAAAGCCTTTTCATCCCTATCTCCACTTCTCACGCCATGCCAACGCGTGGCGATTTTGCTATAGCATCGTCAACTGCACGATCAAAGGTCCGCGCAACACCCGCGCGATATAATCACAGCCGATGTCTGTGTCCGCGAGCCCTGTTTGCTATCGCAATCGGCAATCCCACGGATTGATGCTGCGATCGCGAACGTGAGATTCTGCATGAACGGCCGCCCGTGGGACGGCCGCTTCATTTCGGCGGCTAATCGATCGGCAGCCGTATTTCGTCCGCGCCGGCCATCTGCCTGATCGACTTGTCGAACGACAGCCGGTCCGGGTTTTCCGCCGGCTGCGCGCGCAAGGCATCGGAGAGGTCGTGCTGCTCGAGCAGAAAACTGCTTCCGTCGCGCAAGGCAGCGTAAGCGGCCCAGGGCACGAACTTGATCAGCGGGAATGGAAAGGCTTCGCGCGGCGAGATGTCGATGTTGACGCCGGAAATGAACAGCAGGTTTTTGGCGTTGTAGCAGTTCGCGCGCAGGATGCTGCGATAGGTGCGGTCGAACTCGACCTGGGTGGTATGGCGCGCCGCATCCAGCGCCGGATTTTTCGAAGTGACCAGCGTCGGCATCGCAGGCCCCAGCGCGACTTCGAGAATGTCGTGGCCTTCGATGTCGGCCGCGGCCGGGCGGTGGAATGAGAACAGGTCGGCGGTCAACAGTTCGCCGATCGGACGTGGCTTTTCCTGCCATACGTCGGCCGGAAAGCGATCCGAGAACGCCATCGACGGACGATATATCTTGGCGGTGCTCATCACCTTCACGGGCTCGCCGACGACCATCAGGTCGAGGTTGAGGAACAGGCCCTCCGGCCGCTTCGCGTCGAGATACTGGTTGTCGATGACGAGCACCTCCTCGCCGTCGAGCGCACCGCAAAGCACCTGCTCGCGGGCGTGGCGGTATTCCTCCTGATACCAGTGCAGCACCGCGCAGAGCTTGCCGCAATTGTCGCCAAAGCCGCAGCCGTCGGTGCGATGGCGCTTGTAGACGCCGAAGCGGCCGCTGTCGGCGTCATAGCCGACATGGCTCGCCTGGATGATCACGAGGTCCTCGCCGTGATGGGCATAGGGCCCGTGGCGGTTGATCGCGACCTTGCCGCCGACCCGGCCATGGTCGAAGGGAAAGGTACCAAAATGCTGGGCGATCAGGATGACGGGATAGCCTTGGCTTTCGTCCGAGCAGAACGCCCGCGACGGCATCATCCGCTCCCGCTCGAAGCCGAGCGACCGGCAGTAGTTGTAAAGCCGCGGCACGAACTGGCTGTAGCGCATGGCATAGGGGCCGATCCGCAAATTCTCGATCATGCGCTGCATGACGTCCCCTCGCCTATGCCAAAAGGCCGCTGTAGCGGCCGTTCTTGACGGCGCTGTGAATGGGAAGGCCGCCCGGGCCACCTTTGTCACACCACCGTCAAGGGTCATGGGGAAAGCTCAGGCAGCGATCGACCCCAGCGGAGAGGACCGGAGATGGATACCAGCAACGACAAGGCCATACATGATCTCATCGGCGCCGATCTCCGGGACAGCCTCGACGAGGAGCTAGAGCTGGAGCTCGACGACCGCGTGCTCGATCAGTTCAAGTCGGTGAAACCCGCCAATGGCGGGACCCCCGAGATCGACCGCCATGTCTATTTCAAGGAGCTGTTCCGCCTGCAGGGCGAACTGGTGAAGCTGCAGGACTGGGTCCAGAACAACAAGCTCAAGGTCGTCGTGATCTTCGAGGGCCGCGACTCCGCCGGCAAGGGCGGCGCGATCAAGCGCATCACCCAGCGCCTCAATCCGCGGGTCTGCCGTGTCGCCGCACTCCCCGCGCCCAACGACCGCGAGCGCACGCAATGGTATTTCCAGCGCTATGTCTCGCATCTGCCGGCCGGCGGCGAGATCGTGCTGTTCGACCGCTCCTGGTACAACCGCGCCGGCGTCGAGCGCGTCATGGGTTTTGCCACGGAAGAGCAGGTCGAGGAATTCTTCCGCGATGTCCCCGAGTTCGAGCAAATGCTGGTCCGCTCCGGCATCATCCTGCTCAAATACTGGTTCTCGATCACCGACGAGGAGCAGCAATTCCGCTTCCTGATGCGCATCCACGATCCGCTGAAGCAGTGGAAGCTGAGCCCGATGGACGTGCAGTCGCGCTCACGCTGGGAGCAGTACACCAAGGCCAAGGAAGAGATGCTGCAGCGGACCCATATTCCGGAATCGCCGTGGTGGGTGGTCGAGGCCGTCGACAAGAAACGCGCGCGGCTGAACTGCATCGCGCATCTGTTGAAGCAGATTCCCTATGGTGAGATCCGGCACGAGCCGGTGATTTTGCCGGACCGTGTCCACGATCCCGAATATCACCGCGAACAGATCCCGCCGGAAATGTATGTGCCGGCGCTGTACTGATTTCCGTTGAGTAGGCGGCGGGCGCGAAGCCCGCGCCGCCCTGAAAGCGCGTTCGCGCGCTAAGCCCGATTCCCTCATTTTCCGTAAGAAACCGGGTAAGCCGGCCGCTTCCTTCTCCGAGGGTAGCGCGCCGGCTTTTTGTCTGTTCACCATCTGCCAACAAATTCAATGACTTAATCCAGGGACCTTGACGGCCTAGCGCATCTTCTCGTATCCTAATAGAGTCTTAAAAGATACTTTTCTGTACACGAGTTCAGGGCTAGCGTTTTTCATGGCCACCGAGAAAGCCGAAACTGACCGCGTTCCCGTCACTTTGGCGCTTTCGACCATTACCTATCTCGAGAAGCTTGTGAGACAGGGCACCCACGGCACCAGCGTTCCCGGCGTCGCCAGGACGTTGATTGAGGAAGGCATCAGGCTCGCGATCAAGGACGGGCTGCTTTCCATCCGTGACAATGGCAAGGCGTGAGATGAGGAGCGCGGCAGGTTCGGTTGCCACGCGGCCAAGACGATCCCGAAAGGATCCAACTTGGAACCGAACCCATGCCCTCAATTATTCAGACCTGGACCACCGATCGCATTGAAGCCCTGAAAATCCATTTTGCCGCCGGCCTCTCCTGCCGCGAGATCGCCAATGAGATCGGCGTCAGCCGCAACGCGGTGATCGGCAAAATCTCCCGCCTCAATCTTTCGCGCGACAAGGGCGTCATGCGCGTCAAGAAGGAGGCCGCGGACACCAAGCGCCCGCGCGGGGCGCAAAAACTGCGGCAGATCCTCTTGAAGGCGTACGCCGTGGAAGCCGAGCCCGTGCGCGTGGGCGAGCCGATCCACAACGGCCACACCTGCTCGCTGTTCGAGCTCAGCAAGGAGACCTGCCGCTGGCCGATCTCCACCCCGGGGCACGAGGACTTCTGCTTCTGCGGCAACACCCCGATCGAAGGCATGCCCTATTGCGCCGGCCACAGCCGGCTGGCGTATCGGGTGAGTGCGCGCTGACGCGCTATGTCGCATCGAAAGATGCGATCCGGGTGGGGGCGCGGTCAGGCGCCATTTGGCGAGCGCTGGGAGAGCAGTCTCTCAGCCTGGTCAAAGCGTCGGTGACCGATCGGCCCAATTGTCCGGCGATGGCAGGGACTGGTTTCAATGCCTTCGCTGGTTGATTTAGATCAACACAGGCGCTTCGGAATTGCATCCGCTTAGACGGCATCACCAGTCTCCGAGGAGCTTTGACCATGAGTGAAATCATCAAGTCGGAAGCAATCTCCCGCCGAAGGGCTCTTTCTCTTTTCGGAACTCTTGTTGCATTCGCCGGCGCAGCATCCGCTACAGCAGTGACGGTTTCCGATGCCGAGGCGCAGACCTATGGCATGGAGCGGCGTCAGGAGCGGCGCGAGGGACGGCACGAGCGACGTGAGGCGCGGCGCACGGGCCGCTATGCGCGACGCGAGGCGCGGCACACCGGCACAACGACCGGCACCACTACAACGACCGGCCAAGCCAAGTAATTCCGCCGGCTCGGCGCGGTTAGCCGACGCGCCAGCCGGTTTCCTCGACCAGGCTTTTGTAAAACTCCGGCGAGTAAGCCTGCTCCGGCGATTTGCGCACGCGCTCGTCGAGCTTGTGCGCGTCGTCGCCGACCAGGATGCGCCAGCGCTCCGCCTTGACGCCGTCGAGGATGATCTTTGCGGCCTGCGCCGCCGTGGTCGGCGCCTCGTCGCGGAAGACGCGCGCGCGGTCCAGCGCCTTCTGCTGGATCTCCTCGTCGCTCATCGTATCGACATCGAGCCCCATGCCCTTCAGGCGTTGCCTCGCCCCGAGCAGCTCGTTGGGCGCAAGCCGTTCGGAGCCGTTCTGGATCTGGCGCGAATTCGACACGATGGAGGTGCCGATATGGCCGGGCATCACCACCGAACATTTCACATGCGGCGCATTGAGCCTGAGGTCGTTGATCAGCGCTTCCGAAAATCCCTTCACGGCGAATTTCGCGGCGCTGTAGGCGGTGTGCGCCACGCCCATGCCGACGGAGGCCCAGAAACCGTTGACGCTTGAGGTGTTGACGATATGCGCCTCGTCGGCCTTCACCAGCAGCGGCAGGAAGGTGCGGACGCCGAGATAGACGCCGCCCCAGCAGATGTTGAAGGTGCGCTCCCATTGCTCGCGCGTGTTGGTGAAGAGGCTGCCGCCCCCGCCGATGCCGGCATTGTTGAACAACAGATGGACATGATCGGTCTTCTGCTGCTCGATCAGCTCGTCGCGAAAACGTTTGAGCTGATCCTCGATCGAGACGTCGGCTATGTGCGTGGTGACGCGCAGGCCCTGCGGCAGCTTCTCGACCTCGCACAGCCGCTTGGTCTCGGCCATGTTCTCGGCCGAGACGTCGCACATCGCGACATTGCAGCCCTCGGCGACGAGCTGGCGCGCCAGCTCGCGGCCCATGCCCGTGCCGCCCCCGGTGATCACGGCAATCTTTCCGGCAAAGTCTTTCATGGGGATTTCCGCCCTCCCTGATGGATGGTCTTGTTCTCAGATTCGTCTTCTTGGCCTTCACGGGCAATGCGCGTGGCCGCGCGCGGACTCTAACAGCGCGACAAGCGCGCTGTCACGTCTCACGCCTAGTGATGGTCGCAGCAAGAATTTTTGAGCCTTGCAATGGAGAGGCATCGGTGGCGAACTGCGGCTCGATGAAGCCCGGCATCGCGAGTTTTGGACGGGTACTCACTTTCGGAATCGCAAACTCACCAACAAAACTGCAATAACAAAAGCCGCCGCGATCGCGGTCGTTCCCTGGGCGTTCATTGAAAGCCCCCAGAGGCTCACTTCGAGTTTATCCATGACACAGCTCTCCTTAGAAGGTTCAGAGCTGTTTTTCCGGGGGGATTTAGATGTGTGAGCCCAAGCGTGACTCCAGCGCAAGAGTCCGCGCATGCACGTCCACATGTTCTCGCAATCTAATTAGCTGTGCCGCCAATGTTTTCAATTACTTACGTGTCGCACGCGGGCGAGTTATCAACATCAGCCCGCACGCCAATTACGGCTTTTATACGGTTTTATGAAAAAATTCCTATCGCTGAATTAGCGCGGGTGATTCGCTCAAAAGCGATAGACCCACGTGTGCGAAGAGACGCCCGCGCCGGTGGCGAAATAATGGCTGAACCTTTTGCCGTGGCCCGAGTCTTCTCTAACGGGAGGCAGTCCTGCAGGAGGCAAGGATAAATCACCAGTGGCATGACACCATGGTCGAGCGGCCCGAGGAAAATGGGCCGGCCTATCTGACCGGATGGACCATCAGCGGCCTGGCCGTGATCGGAACCATCCTCGCGGTCTGGGTGCTCGGGATTTAAGGAAAAATTGGTCGGAGCGAGAGGATTTGAACCTCCGACCCCTAGTCTCCCAGTCTGGGAACGACGGTATTTGGTAAGCCTTAGTGACACGTAATGAGACGGATTTCCCTTATTTTACAAAGGCCACAACGTCTCATGTTGTCCACTTTGTGGATCAGGGTATCTGTCCATTTCCTTCCCCGTGGGGGAAGGAATATAAGGTTTCCGATCCAGCGCCTTCCCCTCGGTGAAGGTGGCCCCCTAGCAATTGTGCTTGCCATGAAGAAGTTGACCGACGCGGCCATTAAGGCGGCCCGCTGTCCCGAAGGCAAGGACCGCCTTGAGGTGTCCGACGCCTCCTGCCCCGGCCTGATCCTGCGCGCGACAAAGACCGGGTCAAAGACGTTCCTCTTCAAATACTGGTCACCCGTGCTCTCGAAGACAGTCGGGCTTACGCTCGGCGCCTATCCCGATGTCGACCTGGCCGCTGCCCGGGCCAAAGTGGCTGACCATCGCAAGACGATCTCGCTCGACGAGGATCCTAGGCGCATTCAGCGCGCGCAACGCAGACAGGCTGCACGCGAGGAGGAACTGTCGTTCGACGACTTCGCCGACCTCTACATCGCCGAGTATGTAAAGGGACCCGGCTTCCCGGAGCGGCCGAATAAAAAGTCGTGGCAGAACGACGTTGGTTACCTGAAGCGCCCACGGGCGGAATGGGGCAAGCTTCCGGCGGTGGCGATTACCGACGACGACGTGGCCGAGCTGCTCGATGTGATCTCTGAGACACCCCCGTGTCGGCGAACCGAACCCAGAGCGTCCTTCACACGATGTTCAAGTGGGGGAAGCAGCCAGGTCGCAAATATGTGCCATCGAATCCGCTTGCCGAGATGTCCCGCCGCGGCGGT
This sequence comes from uncultured Alphaproteobacteria bacterium, assembly GCA_963802585.1. GTDB lineage: Bacteria > Pseudomonadota > Alphaproteobacteria > Rhizobiales > Xanthobacteraceae > Bradyrhizobium. The sequence goes on from CAWDJS010000014.1 coordinate 358,938, forward strand.
CGTGAGCGCAAGCGCGATCGGGTGCTAAGCGATGAGGAGATCCGGACGCTATGGTGGGGTCTCCACCGAGAGGGAGTGCCGGCCGATCGCCATGTCTGCCTTGCGATCCGGATGATTCTCACGACGATGGTTCGCCCCTATCAAGCCGCCGGTGCCGAAATCAACGAGCTATTCGACCTTGGTACCGCCAACGCGCTCTACGACATGCCGCCCGGCCGGGTGAAAAAGGACCGCGCCGTCATCGTCCCGCTTTCGGATATGGCCTGCACTACCATCGATGAGGCGATCGAGGACAAGAAGCAAAAGGTTCTCTTTCCGTCGAAGTTCGACAACGCGCTCAGCACCTCGATTGCGCGCGCGAGCATCTCACAAGCGCTCAACGGCAAGAAGAATGGCACGAAGAAGAACGGTAAGACCGAGGACCGGGTCGGAATCCGAGAGTTCCTAGGCATGAAGCACTTCACAGCGCACGATCTCCGGCGGACCGCCGCGACGATCGCCCGGCGCGCCGGCGCGCCGAGGCCGGACGTGAAAGCCTTGCTCGATCATGTGAACGGCGACGTCACGGATGTCTACGACAAATACGACATGCTGCCGGAGAAGCGCGCGGTGGTGAACATCCTTGCGACGGAGCTGCGCCGGATTATAGGGATCAAGCCCGCCACTTCTGAAGCTTCCGGTTGATCTGGAGGAGGCGAGCATCTCGTCGAGCGGAGGTGGCTTTGGCCCAATGCAGGGCAGTACGCAACAAGGGCGAATTCGAAATTTGCCTCCATTTCTTACAGCTCTCGTAAGAACAGCTCCCCGACCACGACGATGCGCGCTGCTTCGCGGTGAGCAACTTCAACGCAAACGCGGGTTTGCGGTGCATTCAGCGGGCGATACAATGGCAACTCGGACGCAGCTCTTGGAGTTTCTCGCCGAATTCGCACCCTAGCTGAGTCACCCTCTCCGATCGTACGTTGAGCGAATGGATCGAGTGGCGAACGGCGAAGACCGAGATCCACATTCCGTTTGGCGCGGGATCTGCAGAATGTTGAAGCGAGGAAGGCGAAGCGATCTTTACCCGCGAGCATCGGCGTCCCTCACCCCAACCGCCGCACGAAAATCAAACCGATGATCGAAATCATGGCTAGTTGGCCGAACCCGAGGCCCCATCCAAGAACGACGTTCTGCCCGGCCATATCGAGCGCAAACCCAACTCCGAGCGGCCCAATGAATCCGCCGGCATAGCCGCACATGCTATGCAGGCCCATGGTGGCGCCGCGCATCGCGGGATCGGCGGCCTGCACTGTGCCTGACGTGAGCGCCGAGCTGTCGAGGAAGATGAAGGCAAGCCACGCGATAACCAACGCCCCCGCCATCAGCGCGGACGATCCAACAGTCCATCCCGTACAAATCGCGAGCGCGGCAGATGTCGTCATGGCAATCGTGACGATTCGTTTGCGGCCGAAACGCTGTGACATCTCGTTGCCGAAGATCGAAACCACAATGCCAACAAGGCCGGCCAGCGTGAAAAGAACCGTAGGTGTTGGAAGCCAGGCCGGAGCGCTGGCCTCCGCCCCTGCGAGGGTGAGGAAGGTAACGCCCCACGCCCTCAGCCCGGCCATTTCCCAGGTGTGGAACGTATATCCGGCGATCCAGGCCATTGCGGCGCGATTGCGAAACACGGGCCGAAAGTCGAGCAGCGCGCGCGGGCTTGTGCTCCTCGAATGCTCCGGCGGTTTGTTCGGCATGACAGCCAGCGCGATTGCGATGGCAATCAGGGCACAAATTCCTCCGAACAGGAATGCCGCCGGCGGTCCAAAAAGGTTGGAAATCAAGCCGGCGACGGCGAAGGAGCTCGCGCTGGCGATCCCCACGCCCGCCGCGTGGGTAGCAACCGCGCGCGATTGTGCGCTGCCTTCCAATGTATCCGCGATGACCTTAAGTCCAGGCATGTAGGCCCCCGCCCAGCCGATACCGGCGGCGGCTCGCAGGATCAGTCCCCACCAAAAGCCATCTGCGACGAACGCAAAGCCAAGGTGCGAGAGCGCGGTCAGGCCGGCACCGACCACATAAATATTGCGCGCGGCAACACGGTCGGTCAGGGCGACAAGGACAGGGACCGCGACGACGTAGGCCGCGAAGAATATGCCGACCAGCGAGCCCGCCTCGGTCTTCGTCAGCTGCCACTGGTCGATGTAGCCCGGCAGCAGCGCTGGCAGACTGAAGGCGCCGATCTGCACGAGCACCTGCGCGGCGACAATTGACCATATGAATTGTCGGGAAGAGCCCTGGTTGATCATGCGCTGGCCCTATTCAGCCGGGCGCGGGAGTGCTTCCACCGTTTCCGATCGGCGCAGCGCCATCAGGGCGACCAGCGCTGCGAGACTGAGGCCAGCCGACACCACAACCACCAGCTTGCCCATCGGCTCGATCAAGAGCCCAAAACCAAGCGGCGCCAGGGCCTGGCAGATGCGGGATGGCGCACCGATCAATCCGAGCCGGTAAGCGTAATTTTCCGGCCCAAAGATCGCAAGCGGGAGCGTGCCGCGTGCAATCGTCAGGATGCCGTTGCCCGCGCCGTGAAGAAGCGCAAAGGCCGCCGCGGCCCCTCCCCCGAAGAGCCCGATCACGCACGCGCCGATCGGATGAGTGATGCAGGCAAGGCGCGTGGAAACGATGGGATGAAACCGGTTGAGAAGGCTCGCTTCCATTATACGGGCGCCGACCTGGGCGGGACCGATCATCATGCCGGCAAATACGGCCTGCGCCGGGGTTGCTCCGAAGACCTCGACGATCCGCGGCAGATGTGCGGCCATCGCCGAAGTCACGGTCCATGCAGCGGCAAAGGCAAACGACAACAGCACCATCGTTCGGTCGATTGGAATATGCGGCTTGACGACCGGCCCCTCGGTGATCTTGCGTGCCGCGGCGCGCGGCAGCGATAGATTCAGCGGCAGACCGATCACGATGTGCGCAATTGCCCAAGCGTAGCAGGTTTCGCGCCAACCGATCGTCTCAAGACCGAGCGAACTCAACGGCCAGCCGACCGTGCTTGCAAAACCCGCAATCAACGTGATGCCGGTGATCGCGCTCCTGGCGTCACTGCCATAGATGCGTCCCAAGGCACCGAAGGCTGAGTCGTAAAGGCCAAAACCCATGCCGATGCCGAGCAGCAGCCACGCCGCCGCCATCATCCAAAGAGAGGTCGATGCCCCAAGCAGTGCAAGCCCACCGGCAAGAAGCAGGTTGGAGATGCACAGCACCTGCCGGCCGCCGACCCGGTCGATCTGGCGGCCGACGCGCGGCCCAAGTAATCCCGAGATGACCAGCGACCCCGAGAACGCCGCAAAGAACCAGTTGCTCGAAATCCGCAAGTCGTGCGCGATCGGGTCGGCGAGGATGGCCGGCAGATAATAGCTTGATCCCCACGCCAGCGTCTGGGCTGTGCCCAGTGCCGCGATCACGCCCAATCGTCGTTGGTCCACGCCACCAGCCCTTAGGAACAGCCGCAACCAGATTTGCCGGCTGCCTTTGCCACAGCATCGTCCGCACAGCAGGCACTTGCCTCAGCCGGTGCGGGACCGCCGCAACAACTGGATGCAACAGCGCCGCTCTCTACGCCCCCGCGTGAGCAGACGCCGGTTTCCGGCAACTCAAGTTCCACGCGCGCGGCGGCTTCCTTGTCACCGGCTATGTCAGCCGCGATCGAGCGCACCTGCTCATAGCCCGTCATCATCAGGAAAGTCGGCGCGCGACCATAGCTCTTGATGCCCGCGAGATAGAACCCGGGATCATCTTGCAGCAACTCGCGCGCGCCATGAGGGCGAACGGTGCCGCAGCTATGTTCATTCGGGTCGATCAGCGGCGCAAGCGCGACCGGAGCTTCGATGGCGGGATCGAGACGCAGACGGATTTCGCTCAGCATCGACAAATCCGGACGGAAGCCGGTCGCGACGATGAGTTCGTCAACCAGGACATGACGTCCGCAGCATCCTGTTCCGGTCGCAACACGCAGGTGGCAGTCAACTGTGGCGATCGCAGCGACAGGAAAGCCGGCCTCGACCTTCACCTGCCCCGAGGTAACGAGTGAAGCGAAGTGAGCCCGTAGCTCACCGCGAGCCGCCAGCTTGTCGTTGGCGCCGCCGCCGAAGGACTTTGCCGGGTCATTGCCGCGCAGCAACCAGATCACGCTCGTACCCGCCACCTTTCGAGCAAGCGTCGTCAGGTCGATCAGCGTGCCGATGGCAGAGTGCCCTGCCCCAAGCACGGCGACGGTCTTACCGGCAAAGCGTGCGCGGTCCTTTCCAAGAACATCTGGCATGCCGTAGGAAATCTGCGCCTGCGCCTGCGCCTCTCGCTCGCCGATCGCCGGAAGCCCATTGGCGCCTGCGGGGTTGGGCGACTGCCAGGTGCCGGAAGTGTCGATGACGGCATCGGCGTGCACGATTTCGGGCCCCTTGCCATTCTGATATCGGATCTCGAACTTCGCGTTCTCGCGCCCTTTCGACTTCGCCTTGTCGAATCCAACGCGCCCAATTGACGTGACGCGGCTCGAGGTGCGGATCACGTCCTTCAAAGCTGTCTTTGTCGCCAGCGGCTCGATGTAGCGATCGATCAATTCGGCACCGGTCGGGTAAACATGCGGATCGGGAGAATTCCAGCCGATGGGCGCCAACAGCCGCGCGGCGGCCTTATCGACATTGTATTCCCAAGGCGAAAAGAGCTGCACATGCTGCCACTGGCGCACAGAATGTCCGGCCTCAGAACCAGCCTCGAGAACGATCGGCTGAAGACCGCGCTCGAGAACATGGGCAGCCGCAGCAAGGCCAACCGGACCTGCGCCGACGATCGCGACCGTTTTTGCTACGCTCATTTCGTTCTCCCATCAAACTAGAAATACCGAAGTTCAGGACCGAAAACGTCACGCGACTGCGCTTGTGTCTTTACACTCAACCGCGTCGGCGCAGCACTCTGCAACCAGGAAGTCCACAAGGCCCCGCATTACGTCGTAATTGGCATGACACGTCAGTGTCGTCGCCTCCCGCACCTGGGTAATGAGGCCGGCCGTCACGAGGGTTTTGATGTGGTGCGACAAGGTCGACGGGGCAATCTTCAGCTTGTCCTGAAGACGTCCGACCGGCAGACCCGCGTCTCCGGCCCGCACCAGAGTGCGATAGATCTTCAGCCGGGTCGGATTGCCCAGAGCCTCAAGGTGTGCTGCGGCGTCGTCGAGTTTCATGTCGCATCCATGACATCCCCAACCCTGACTGTCAAACGGTATTTCTAGCATGATCGAATTACGGGTTGACTTGCGCATACCATTCGGTAATTCTCGACTTATGGAAACAGTTGCGGCACTCGATGCGTTTGGCGCTCTTTCCCAAGGCACGCGGCTGCAAGCATTCCGCTTGCTGGTAAAACACGAGCCGGAAGGTCTTGCCGCAGGCGATCTCGCGCGCCTGCTATCCGTTCCCGCGAACACCCTGTCTGCCCACCTCAACGTGCTCACGCAAGCTCATCTCGTCACATCGATGCGAATGAGCCGGTCTATCATCTATCGCGCCCAACTAAGCAAGATAGAAGACCTTGTGCTATTTTTGCTGGAAGACTGCCGAAGCGGACGTTCCAGCTCACGCAGTCAAGTTTTGGAGAATGTCATGCGGCAGCTGTCTTTCAGGCCCAAGGGACGCTAATGCCAACATTCGATCTTTCCCGGCGCCTGTTCGCGGAGATACTTGGAACTGCGCTGCTCGTCGCAACCGTCGTAGGCTCGGGCATCATGGCCGAGTCCCTGACAAAGGATGTCGCGCTCGCGTTGCTCGGCAACACGCTCCCAACCGGTGCAATGCTTGTTGTATTGATCACCATTCTCGGGCCGATTTCGGGAGCTCACTTCAACCCCGCCGTCTCGCTCGTGTTCGCGTTGAGGCGCGAACTGAGCGCTAAGGATACTGCGCTCTACATCGCCGCGCAGATCCTTGGCGGCATCCTGGGCACGATGATCGCGCATGGCATGTTCGCGCATCCCCTTCTGGACGCCTCGATCAAGATCCGTACCGGAGGCCCGCAATGGTTCGCTGAGGCCGTCGCAGCCTTTGGGTTGGTCACGACCATTCTCCTGGGCATTCGATTTCAAAAAGGCGCAGTACCGTGGCTGGTAGGCCTCTATATCACTGCGGCCTACTGGTTCACCGCATCAACGTCGTTTGCCAATCCCGCCGTTGCGATCGCACGCTCGTTCACCAACACTTTTTCCGGAATTCGTCCGATCGACCTGCCGGGATTTATTATCGCTGAACTCTGCGGCGCTGTCGTTGGCATGCTCTTGATGACTTGGCTGTTGCGCCTGAGCGTGCAGGCGCTGCTTTAGATTTCTTCAAGTGGGCCCTGGAGAGTGGTCAGACGCAGGCCGAGGCGCTCAACTACGTGCCGCTGCCATCACCTCTCGTGCAACAGATCAAGACCTATTGGAAAGCTCAATTTGCCGGGTGGAAGGGCTAGGGAAGAGGCCATGGCAATTGTCCCGATGACGTCTTTCGACGGGTCGAACAAAACATTCCGGGCGGGCGCCGGTCAGAGTTTTCCGAGTCAGACGAGCCGGCAAGGGCCCTAGGCGGCGCGGACCGTTGTAAGGAACCTTGCGACTGCAGCTTTGAGCTGCTGGCTCTCCGTCGAAAGTGAACGAGCCGACTGAAGCACCTGGGTCGATGCGGAACCCGTCTCACTGGCGCCCAGGCTGACCTTTGCGATGTTCGAGGCGACCTCCGACGTTCCGCTTGCCGCCTGTTCAATGTTGTCGGCGATGCCTTCCGTCATGGCGCCCTGAGCCTTGACGGCTGTCGAAATTTCTTCGGCGATCGCCGAGATCTGAGCAATCGTCGCCCCGACATCCTTGATGGCTCCGACCAACTCCGTCGTGGCGACTTGCATGCCCTGGATTTGCGTTTCGATTTCCTCCGTGGCCTTGGCGGTCTGGGCCGCAAGCGCCTTGACCTCCTGCGCTACGATCGCAAAGCCGCGGCCAGCCTCGCCGGCGCGTGCCGCTTCGATCGTTGCGTTCAAGGCCAGAAGGTTGGTCTGGGCCGCAACCGACGTAATCAGCTGGACCACATCGCCGATACGCGCCGCGGCTTGGGTGAGATCGGCTATGCGCGCATCGGCTTTTTCCGCACGCGCGACCGCTTCGTTGGAAATCCGGCGGGACTTATTGACCTGATCGGCGATCTTCCGAACCGATGAAGTGATCTCCGACGCGGCAGCCGCGACCGAATTGACGTTGATCGAAGCCTCCTCCGAGGAAGCGGCAACGGTCGTGGAGAGCTTCTGCGTGTCTTCGGCGGTCGTCGTCAACTTAATCGCAGCACTCTCGAGCGTCGTGGCGTTCGATGAAACGGCCTGAATGATGTTGCCGACGGCGCCCTCGAATTCGTTAGCAAGTTGTTGCATGCCACGCTTGCGCTCATTGGCGGCCTGCTCGTCGAAGGCGCTCCTTGCTTCTTGCTCGGCTTTGGCCTTTTCGGCAGCGACAATTTTGAAGTTTTCAACGGCCTTGGCGATGTCGCCGATCTCATCTCTCCGGTTCAGCCCCGGCAATATCACATCGAACTTTCCAGTTGCGAGTTCTCGCATAGCGGCTGCAAGCCGCAGCAGCTGGCGCGTAGCCATGTGGGCGCCAAAGAACGCAAGCGGCAGGATGACCAGCAAGGCCACGAGGCATTTCCATCCAAGAGACCAGGCGAATTCCGCTTTCTCGGCATCAACCCGCGACAGACTGGAGACGAAAGCGATCGTCATCCCTTCGCCTACGTCGCTCGGGAGATAAACCAGCCGCGCGCGATAGGGCTTGTCGGCAAATGCGAAATCTGCATTCGCTGCCGTTCCTCCCGACACGGCCTTGATCGTCTCCGGCGCAATAGCAATTTGCGCATCCTTGCCGAAGGTCGATGCCGTGACCTTCCCACCGTACATAAAGACGATTTGAAAGCCGGTCCGCTCTCTCAGTTCTTCGGCCGTGGCGTGGTTAAAGTAGGATCCGACCTTGAGTGTTCCAATAACCTTGTCGCCCGCGAAAATCGGCTTGACGCTGTCTTCGGCCGCTTCGCCGCTGGTCGGCGAGACCGTCAATCCCTTCGCCGATTTTCCTTCCAGGGCCGCGCGGATCTGCGGCTGGGCTGATTTGTTGTCGCCACGCTTGGCCGGGTTGTGGCCGCGTTGAATGACGACGCCCTTGGCGTCGGTAATTTCGAGCGTCGCCAGTGCGGGATCGACGGCGTGGATGGCCTTGAACTCGCGAACCGAGAACGCCTCCAGGCCCGGCGCGTCCGCCTTCTGGACTGTGCTGACGAGCTCGGGGTGACGCGCGACAATATCCGCGTAGACGTTCACGCGGTTGCCAACCCCGCTCAAGGCTTCCAGACCAACATTGGTGCCCGCAAGCAGGCGCTGGTTATGGGCGTCTTCGAGCGTTCGGCTCATCGCCGAATAGGACAGGATACCTGCCGCAAGCACGCCTACTGCGAACATGGCTGCTGCAGCTGCGCCCGCCTGTACTTTCAGGGATCGGATAGGGGAAGCCATCGCTCTAATCCTTGAGGGATCAAAATCGCGCGATACTGGCATCAATTTATTAACGAAGCTGCGCATCGGTCGAAATGTCGGCAGCTTTCGACGGATAACGATTAGGCCCGGCCCTTTCCGTTCGGGCCCTAATGTTCGGCGTTCAGAAAAGGACCAACCGAGTCGCGGCGGCTAGAAGGATGCCCGCGAGAATGAACCTCGTTGCAACCTGGCTCAAGGCACCAATCGAAGCCGATCAATACGCGAACCTTAGGCACCGAAGGATCCAAAGCCGCTTATGAAATTTGCTCGAACGGATTTTGGCGAGACTAAACGACTGATCCGAACTGCTTGGTGAAGCTGGTCACTGCGTCCCGAACGCAGTGAGTATGTTCTAAGTTGTTGATTTTTCTTGCGGTGGCAATCGTTTCCATCCCGTTTTGTTCACGGTCGTTTCACCCAATTCGTTGCGATTTCGTTGCGGCGTTCTTGGGTAGAATGGCGTTAGATTGGTCGCCCCAAGCAGGCTTTCGAATGGTGTTGTTGTTCGCCCGAAGCCCCTTCCTGCTATCGATGCACTAGGAAATGAACGTTCATTTCGACAAATGTGTCGTTCAACGCGATACGCCGTCTTCGCGATTGAGCTACTCGGCAGGCCGGTGATGGGAATGCCAATGTCTCGCGATCTCGCTGCGGCGGCAGATCCAGACGCGGTCGTGCCGCAAGACATGATCGAGGAACCGTTCCAACCCGGCCGCGCGTCCGGAAACAATTTCGGAAACCAGTCCGATCAGCAAGGCGTCCGCCGCGGTGATGAAGCGTCCCGGCCTTGGACTTGGACGGAGTCGCCGCCATGGAAAGCTTCCGATGCGGCAGCCTCGCCTCCGGAGCATCAAACCTGGGCGACGCCGCCGTCCACGAACAGTTCAGTACCGTTGATGAAGGAGCTTTTGTCCGAGGCCAGGAACAAAACGGCCTCGGCGATCTCGATCGGCAGTCCGACCCGTCCGACCGGCGCCACATCGCTGTGCCCCTTCAGGAAGCCGGCCATCTGTTCCTCCGTCATGCCGAAATTGTCGTAGGCCGGCGTCGGCACCGTGCCTGGGCTCACGACGTTCACACGGATCTTTCGATCTCTCAGATCGACGCTCCAGCCGCGAGCGAACGACCTGATCGCCGCCTTAGTCGCGCGTACACGCTGAATGCCGGAATGCCCTTAATCCCGGCGATCGAAGCATTCAGCACTATCGTCGACCCCTCGGCCATGAGCGGCAGAGCCTTCTGCACGGTGAACAGGGTCCCACGCACGTTGACGGCGAAAGTCTTGTCGAAGTGGGCCTCCGATATCGAACCTAAAGGGGCGAATTCGCCGAGGCCGGCGTTTGCGAACAGCATATCCAGACGGCCTTTCGTTTTCCTGATCTCCTCGTACAGCCGATCGAGATCGGATATGTTCGCGATGTCGCCTTGAATCCCCGTGGCGCTCGGCCCGATCGCGGCGACCGCTGCCTCTAGTTCTGCCGGACGTCTTCCCGTGATGAAAACGAACGCTCCCTCCTCCGCGAACAGCTTTGCGGTTGCCAATCCTATGCCGCTGGTACCACCGGTAATTAGTGCGATCTTCCCTTGCACTCGATCCATGTGTCGCCCTCGCAACCGGCATTCGGCAGATGCCTAACCTGATGCGTGGGAGCCTAGGCCTTCGCCTGGGGAGCCCGATTGCACGTTTCCGTGCGATTTTTCTTGTTCGTCCGATTTCTTCCATCAGCTTCCCTCAGGCCGGACGACCCTACGGCGCGCGCGAGATTGAGCCGGAGGTCATATCTAAACTCACGACTTCGTCGCCTGCCTCTGGTCCATCTCCGCGAAGATCGTGAAGGGCCTGTTCTGAAATCAACCAACGGCCGCTTTGCCGCCAAAAGCAGCCGGTCACGCACATTCGCGATTGCCATTTGGATCGCTCGTTCGCATGTCTTGCAGTGATGCGATCAAGGTCAGATGATTATCATCCCAGACTTTAAACGAGCCTTGCGGCGATCCGTTGCGGGGTGCCGTCCAGACCCTTCCCAAAAGGGACTGGAACTAAGATTGGAATTTCGGTGCGCACCGAACCTCATTGCTTGAAATGCGTTACCTCAAAAGGTCGATACAGGTTCCAGACGCAATTTCCCGGCCGCATGCAATAGCAAGAGGGAGCCATGCCGGACAGGATTTCTGCCGAAGATAATCATCCCCGCAGTCGCGCAAGCGTCCTCGACACCGAGATGAGTTACGTCAACCTCGGAAAGGGACACCCGATCGTTTTTCTGCACGGAAATCCAACCTCATCCTATCTTTGGCGTAACGTTATTCCCCACGTCAGCAACCTTGGCTGGTGCCTCGCGCCGGACCTTGTCGGCATGGGCCAGTCGGCCGCCTCTCCGAGCGGCAATTATCGTTTCCTGGACCATGCAAATTATCTCGACGCGTGGTTTGAGGCGCTGGACTTGCGCCAGAACATTACCCTGGTGCTGCACGATTGGGGATCGGCCCTCGGCTTTTATTGGGCCTCAAGGCATCCCGAGCGGGTGCGGGCCATTGCTTACATGGAGTCAATGGTCCAGCCGCGCAACTGGGAAGACCTTCCCTCCAGTCGGGCGCCGATCTTTCGCGATCTGCGCTCCGAGAAAGGTGAGCGCATGATTCTCGAGGAGAATGCCTTCATTGAGCTTCTCTTGCCGAAGCTCATCATCCGTGCTCTGACTAGGACTGAGATGGATATATACCGTCTTCCGTTTATTGAACCGGCGTCGCGCTGGCCGACGCTTGTCTGGCCGCGGGAACTGCCGATCGGCGGCGAACCTGCAGACGTGGTGAAAATCGTCGAAGATTACGGGCGATGGCTTCTCCAGACTCCGCTGCCGAAGTTGTTCGTCAACGCTGAGCCCGGGTCGCTGTTGCTCGGCAGGGCACGCGAGTTCTGTCGCTCCTGGTCAAACCAGGAAGAAGTAACAGTTCGCGGCATCCATTTCATTCAGGAAGATAGTCCGAATGAGATTGGGTCGGCGCTGGCGCGATTCGTCAGGCAAACAAGCTCGGCATCCACGATCCAAAGCTAAGTCCACGATCCAAAGCTAAGCAGGCCTCGGCGTCTTCCGCGAATTACTGGTTTGCGCCACAAGCGGCCCCTCGCAACTCCGAAGCGGCACCGCACCAGAAACGACGCTGTGCGCTGCTGCGATTTTTTCGAGATGACGCCCGAAACCAAGAGTATCCGGCCGTACTGATCGCACGATTTTATTCTGAGGCTGAGCTACTATTGTGTGAATCCCGCAAAATTGCGCCCGCGCAAGCGTCGAGGCCCAACAGCGGGCTATCGCGCACGAAATAGTCCAAAATCGTAGGTTGGCGCACAAAATCGTGCAAATGGCGGAGACAGTGTCAGTCAATCCCCATTGAGTGGTACATCAAGTTGGATTGTTGTGCCCTTTTGGCTCGTTTAATGAGACCGCGATGCGTCCATTGAATTGGGCAAGCAAGCTCTTGAGCCGCTCGGAAGCGAAGACCCGCTCGCCTCCGGCCTCTAATTCATATTTTCGAACGTTCTCATCGCCGCGACAACATTCTTGCCGACATAAGGCTTGGGAATAAAAAGCGCGTTCGCCGGGATTTCCAGCGGCCGAACCTTGCCGGTGGTGATTATGATGTGAACCGGAGGCCACCTGTCTCTTACCGCAGCGGCCAATTTCAGCCCATCCATGGAGCCGGGCATGTCGATATCGGTAAAAACGAGGTGGATATCCTGACGGGCTTCGAGAATGGCGATCGCTTGGTCGGCATTGGTTGCAACGACGACGGAGTATCCGGCTTCTTCGAGTTCTTCCGCGACGAGTTCCCTGATCAGGGTCTCATCTTCGACAACCAAGACTGTCGGCATTTCCACCCTTCCGGTGGGCGCATCCAGGCCACGACTGCATGGACCAAGCACCGCGCCGAGCAATCGTTCCTTTCGACGCATCGCATATTAGAGGAGATCTAGGTCCTCGTTGCGGACCGGCATCATAAGCGTGTCAGGATCTGTAGCTCCATCAATGCCATTCTTCGCAATATAGCGGGGTCTCGCTCGCCGTCCTTAGCGGTGCGAAGAATTGTTTCCGCAATGGCCTGGACATGCGCGGAACTGACGGGGTCCGGCAATGAGGCAACCGCCGTTTCCAACGCATCTTTCATAATGCCTATCGTTTCAGGAGAAAAGGATGCATTTGAAAAGTCTTTCATGCTGGGATCGATCGAGAGCCGACCTTGGGCTTCGTCGCCACGTCACACCAACGAACTGCTTCCGCTGCGCATGGATTCGTTACCATCCCCAGCGGCCGCGCCATCTGCTTCCCCATCCACCGCCACCGCGGAGAAGCCGCACCACGAAGAGCAGCAGTACCGCGCCGATGGTGGCATTGACGATCGCGCTGATGATCCCTCTGCCGAGATGGATGCCGAGCTGGGGCAGCAACCAACTACCTATAAAGGCGCCCAAGATACCGATGATCAGATCGCCGACGATCCCGAATCCGGTCCCGCGCACGATTTGACCGGTCAACCAGCCTGCAACGAGACCTACGAACAATATGACCAAGAGGCTTTCGCTCGACATATTCATCTTGCTACCTCAATCGTTGGTCCGCATGGCGTCCATCAGCGTAATCAGGTGTTGCGGTAATCGGTCATGCTCGCCTGCAAGTCTGATCCGCAACCGAGCACCTATTTCCTCGCAGATCGCGGCGCTACACACTCGGTCGATCTGAATTGCATTGCGAGCTTCTGGACTGATCATCAGGGTCTCCCGTTCGCCACGTCTGCAAGCTGCTTACCTAGCGGCGCCGTGACCAGGCGAAACTTCGCGAACCATCGTCTCGCCGCTATGCAGGCACTGCGCATCGAAGCGGGGCCAGACCTGCTGCGAAAAATTTCGCGCGACAGTCGGAAGTTCAAGCCGGTCCGACTTCGCCAGCACGGAGGTCTCGCCCGCGGCGACCTGAGGCGCAAACCCCGGCAAGGCAATAACCGCCGCTCCCAAAAGGCCGAATATGGCCAGGGACGTGAGTGAATTGTTCATGTGAGGCTGCTGAGTGTGGCTGATAGCCGATCCCGCTCGCTTGGGGATCATGGGCACAACGGCACGATCCATGGGGAGTTCCCTTGATCGCAACCTATATTTGAATAACCCCGGCCGCCGGCGCGGCTCAGCTCGTGCTCTCGTCCAAGGGCACGTCAAGCTGGATCTTGACGCCTTTAGGCGTGTTGGACGCCACTGCAATGCGTCCCTCAAGTTGAGCGATCAGGCTTTTAATCACTTTGAAGCCGAGACTCGCCCGTGGCTGGTCGATATCGAAGTCCGTCGGCAGACCGATTCCCTGATCTGATACCTCCACACGCAAGTCGCTGCCGTGCCGTTTGCCCGAAACACGGATTTCGCCGGATCCGTCAGGGTAGGCATGCTTCGCGGAATTCGTCACAATTTCATTGATTAGAAGGCCCAGCGGAATCGCCTTGTCGGCGGAAATCATCAGAGGATCGAAAGAGCAGCTTATCTTGTGCGCCACGGTCTCCTGCAGCTTCCGGCAAAGCTCGCCCGCAAAGTCGGCGATGTCAACAAAGCCGATCTTGTTGCTGCGCCATAAGTGGTCGTGGACCTGGGCAATCGTGGTGATGCGCGAAGCCGCGTCTTTCAGGGCATTTCGGACATCTTCCGACTCCGCGTTGCGCCCCTGCACTCGGAGCAGACCCACGACGGACGCCAGGCTGTTCTTGACGCGGTGGCTCATCTCGCGCGTCAGCATTGCCTGGTGGTCGAGTGCTTCCTTAAGGTCCGCGTCAGCATGTTGCCGCTCGATCGCAATACCGAGCAAACCAGCGAAGCCGGCAAGGAAGTCAGCATCCGCAGCATCGAACTGGCCGGGGTCGGCACTGTCGACCTCGAGGACACCGAACGGCACATTTCCATCCCCGCCTCTCGCGATCAGGACATTGATCGCCCGCTTGATCCCGTGATCCGACAGCAGCTTGGGCGTGCGAAAGCGTGTTTCTTCCTGAAGATGATTTGAAATCACCATTTGGCCGGTCTGGAACGCGTAGCCGGCGGGAGATTCCATATCAATCCCGAGCGACACCTGCCCGATCGTTCCCGGTGCCCATCCGACGCCGGCACGGACCAGCAGCCGCCTGTCGTCAGGCATGTACTCAAGCACCTTGGCCAAGGATGTTTCGAGGCCTTGGGCACAGAGTTCGGTTGCGCGTTGCAGGATTTGTCCAATGTTCCGGGTCTGCATCGCAGAGCGACCGAACTCTCCAAGCAGGGACTGTTGCCGCAACCGGTAAGGTAGCTCTTCCCTGGTGAGATCGGTGGCCGCCGTGGGGGCCGATACCGACTCCTTCCCCCGTTGGGTGGGCATGAGTAGTCCCGTCAAATAAGAGGCCGCAGCGAGCGCCGCACGGAAAACGTAGCACAGCGCCACCGCTGGGAGGAGACGATTTCCAGCCCAACGGGGCGACCGCAGCCCGGCGTGGGACGGATATTGAAAAATTTTCGGGCCCCCTCTTGAAACCAAAATCCCGTTTTTTTATTTTCCAAGTCGCCACCGCAGGGTGGCTCCCGGGCGCCTGATGGGCCCGGGAAATCCAGACGGGCACCGGTCGTGTCCGGTGCCGCTATTAACCATTTTGCTCCTAGGAGGATCTGGCTATGCGCACTTATGACTTCGCTCCCCTGTTCCGGTCGACCATCGGTTTCGACCGCCTCTTCGACCTTGCCGAGACCGCCCAGCGCGGCGCCGAGGAAGGCTACCCGCCCTACAACATCGAACGGCTGGCCGAAGACCGTTACCAGATCACGCTGGCGGTCGCGGGTTTCTCGCCGGACGAAATCTCGATCACTGCAGAGCAGAACGTCGTCACCATCGAAGGCGCCAAGACCGAGAAAACCGAGCGCGAGTTCCTGTATCGCGGCATCTCGACCCGCCACTTCAAGCGGCAGTTCAACCTGGCCGACTACGTCCGGGTCAAGGATGCAGCCTTCGACAACGGCCTGCTCAAGATCGAACTGGTCCGGGAAATCCCCGAAGCCATGAAGCCGCGGCGCATCGCCATCAACGGCCCGACGCAGGCCAGCGTGCACCAGATCGAGTCCAAGGCGGCTTGAGCGAACGCGTATTGCGGCGGCCCGGAGTTCGGGCTGCCGCCCCACTCGTCTTTGAACGGAGGAAACCATGCGGCCGACGACCGCCACCGACGACAACGTCTTTGACTTTCAAGCGCTCCTTCACCCCGGCACCGTCTTCGAGCATCCCAAGGACGTGGTGATGCATCCGTCCCTGACGCTGGCCGAAAAGCGGGCAATCCTCGCCTCTTGGGCTTCCGATGCGTCGGCGATCGCCTCTTGTCCTGCGCTACGCGCTCCGGAAGGACTGAAGATGCCGGTCAGCATCGACACCATCCTGGAAGCCTTATGCGAGTTGGATGGCGACCCACGGAACCCCCCGGGTGGAAAGCCGCAGCGCCGCTTTTCTACGGCGCGCGCGCAGGCCGCCTGAAGGTACGGGGTCGAAATCCGTCTACCCGGCAGGTGCACGCCGGCCGCTGAGCGGCAATCAGAAACCATCCCTTCCATGCGGCAGTCCGCTTTGCGCCACAAGCGGCCCCCCGCAACTCCGAAACGCACAGTGCCAGAAGCGACGCGGAGCGCTTGGCACTGGGATCCGATAACCCCAACTTTTCTGCTGCTCGAGTAATGCTGCAAAGCTCGACCGCCCGGACGAACATTTCTAATTTCATAAGGCGATCCACTCAGCCCTCCAAGGCGATGTCTTCCCCGACAAACCAAGTGATACCCCCGTTTGTCCTAGCACTTGTCTTTTTGATGCAGTGCAAAATGAGTATTTTCGATCTCGCCAGAGGGCGAGGAAACTTTAGTGAAATCCTGAATTGATTCAGATTAAACCCATCACGCTAGACTAGCCGCGCAGCAGCGCGCGGTCCGCCCGCGCGCAGTCGGTGACAAAGCTGATCACCGCGCGCACGGCCGGCAGATTGACCAGATCAGGATGCGCAAGCAGCCAGAGGTCGGCGACGCTGGTAAGTTTTTGCGGCGCGACCCGCACCAGATCCGGATGGGCGTCGGCAACGAAGCAGGACAGCGCCGAGATGCCGAGCCCCGCGCGCACCGCGGCGAGCATGTCTCCCTGCGAGGAGCAGCGCATCACGACGCTGCCTTGGCGGGTGATCTCGTCGCTCCAACGCGCCAGATCGGCGTTGGAGGCGCGGTCGGCGAATCCGATTATGCTGTGCCCCTTCCACTCGTCGCGCCGCTCCGGAAGCTTGTGGCGGCCTGCGTAATCGCGCGAAGCATAGAAGCCGGTGCCGAGCCGGCCGATGCGGCGGCCGACCAGATTCTCATCGCCCGCATCGACCGGGCGCAGCACCACGTCGGCCTCGCGGCGGCGCACGCTCGCTGGAAACGGATGCGTGATGATCTCGAGTTGCAGATGACCGTGCTCGCGCAGGAAGTGTCTCATGCGCGGCATCAGCCAGTGCGCGGCGAGGGTCGCCCCGATCGACACCTTGACCACTCCGCGTGCCTCGCGCCCCGTGGCAGACACCGCGGATTCGGCCCGCAACGCTGCGGCTGCCATCGCATCGACATGCTCGCGAAAGCGGCGGCCCTGCGCGGTCAGCGACAATCCCTGGTCGGAGCGGGCAAACAGGCGGGTGCCGAGCTGCTGCTCCAGTGCCGCGATCTTGCGACCGACCGTCGGATGGCTCGAGCGCAACTGACGCGCTGCCGCGGCGAGGCTGCGCTTGTCGGCCACCGCGACAAACGTCTTGCAGAGATCCCAGTCCATCGCGACACCGTGTTCATATTCTGGATGATCGTCTGTTCAATATTGGACAGCATGCGCCTCTCGTCCAGCCCTATAATCGCGGCATCAGCGGGCCCTACCGGTGGGCCGCTCGCCCGAGGCGAAGCAAAATCCCGGCGCATCAGAACACAGCCGGCCTCAAGGCCGCGCATCTTCGAGGAAACATTCGCATGTCGTTACCCGCTTCACTCAAGGACCGGCTCGAACTGCCTGTTTTGGGCTCGCCGCTGTTCATCGTCTCCGGCCCCGAGCTCGTGATCGCGCAGTGCAAGGCCGGCATCGTCGGTTCGTTCCCCGCGCTCAATGCCCGCCCGGTCGAGAAGCTGGATGAGTGGCTCACCCGGATCGATAGCGAGCTCGGCGAATACAAGGCGAAAAATCCGGGCAAGAAAGTCGCGCCCTACGCGGTCAACCAGATCTGCCATGCCTCCAATGACCGCCTCATGAGGGACATGGAAACCTGCGTGAAGCACAAGGTGCCCATCATCATCACCTCGCTGCGTCCGCCGCTGGAAATCGTCGAGGCCGCGCATTCCTATGGCGGCATTGTGTTCCACGACGTGATCAATGTGAAGCACGCGCGAAAAGCGGCCGAACAGGGCGTCGATGGCCTCATTCTCGTTTGCGCCGGCGCCGGCGGACATGCCGGCACGCTGTCGCCGTTCGCGTTGGTGCGCGAAGTGAAGCAGTGGTTCAAGGGCGCGATCCTGTTGTCGGGCGCGATCTCCGACGGCTGGAGCATTGCCTCTGCGCTCGCGCTCGGCGCCGACCTTGCCTACATGGGGACCCGCTTCATCGCGACCGAGGAGGCCAATGCCGACCCAGCGTACAAGGCGGCGCTGGTCGAGCATGCCGCTCATGATATCGTCTATTCCAATTTGTTCACTGGCGTGCACGGCAATTATCTGGGACCGTCGATCGCAGCTGCAGGGCTCGATCCTGCCAATTTGCCGGTCGCCGACAAGTCGAAGATGAATTTCGGCTCCGGCGGCAACACGAAGGCCAAGGCATGGCGCGACATCTGGGGAAGCGGCCAGGGCATCGGACAGATCACTGATGCGCCGCCGGTCGCGGAATTGGTGGTGCGGCTGAAGGCCGAGTTTGCCGTGGCCAGCACTGATTTCAATCGGCGCGCGATTGCCTGAAGCCTACAAAGCGATCGGGAGGGACAGATGAAGCGGCTGCATGCATTGACGATCGCGTTCACACTGGGCGGTATGGCCACCGCCATGGCGGCAGAGGAAATCCGCATTGGGCAGACCCTACCCTATAGCGGCCCGGTGTCCGGCTTTGGCCTGATCGGGAAGACGCAGGAAGCCTATTTAGAGAAGATCAACGCGGAGGGTGGCATCAACGGCCGGAAGGTGAAATTCATCACGCTGGATGATGCCTATTCGCCGCCGAAGACAGTGGAGCAGACGCGCAAGTTGGTCGAGCAGGAAGAGGTGCTGTTCATGTTCGGCTCCCTCGGCACCGCCACCAACACTGCCGTGCACAGGTACCTGAACAGCAAGAAGGTGCCGCAATTGTTCGTGCTCAGCGGCGCCGGCAAATGGGCGGACCCAAAGAGCTTTCCGTGGACCATGCCGGGCATGGCGACCTACGAGTCCGAGGGCGTGATCTACGCCAAATACGTATTGCAGACCAAGCCCGACGCGAAGATCGCGATTCTTGCCCAGAACGACGATTTCGGCCGCGATTACGTAGCAGGCTTCAAACGCGCGCTCGGCGCCAAGGCGGCGTCCATGATCGTGGCGGAGGCGAGCTACGAAACAAGCGCGCCGACCATCTCTTCGCAGCTTGCGAGCCTGAAGGCCTCCGGCGCCAACGTAATGTTCGGCGTCGTGCTCGGCAAGTTCACCTCGCAAATGATCAAGGGCGTGGCGGAGCTCAACTGGAAACCCGACCTGTTCTTCGTGCCGACCTCGGCGTCCTCAATCTCGTTCCTGGAGCCCGCGGGGCTGGAGAACGCGGTCGGGCTGATCTCGTCGAGCAACCAGAAGGACACCCAGGACCCGCAATGGGCCGACGATGCCGGCGTGAAGGAGTTTTTCGCCTTCATGAAGGAGCGCATGCCAGATGCCGACCTGAAGAATTCGAACTATTCCGCCGGCTATCACTATGCGAGTCTGCTGATGATGGTGCTGAAGGCCTGCAAGGACGATTTCAGCCGCGAGAACATCTTAAAGCAGGCTACATCGCTGCGCGAGGTCGAGCTGCCGCTGCTGTTGCCCGGCATCAAGGTATCGACTGGGCCGGATGACTATCTGCCCTTCCAGCAGTTGCGGCTGCGCCGCTTCAACGGCAAGAACTGGATCAGCTTTGGCGATCTGATCGACGACCGGCAGGATTGAGCGATGGAGCCAGGCATGATTATCAGCGGCGATCGCCGGATCAGCTATCCCGAGATATTTGCGCGCGCCGCCCGCGCCGCGACCGGGCTCAAGCAGCTCGGCGTAGCGGACGGCACGCCGGTCGCCATTATGCTACGCAACGACTTTGCGTTCTTCGAGGTATCGAGCGCCTCCTCCACGCTCGGCTCGCCGGTGGTGCCGATCAACTGGCATCTCAAGGCCGACGAGGTGAACTTCATTCTCGGCGATTGCGGCGCGACCGTTCTGGTCTGCCATGCCGACCTCTGGCCGCAGATCCGCGACGGCGTCGGCGATCGCATCAAGGTGCTGATCGTGCCGACGCCGCCGGAAATCGCGGCTGCTTTTAACGTGCCGGCTGAACTGACTGTCGTGCCCGAGGGCATTACTGACTGGGATAAATGGCGCGATGCGCATGGGCCATGGTCCGGCCCACTCGGACGGATGTCGCCGATGTTTTATACCTCCGGCACCACCGGACGGCCGAAGGGCGTGCGGCGCGGCCAGATGCGCTCCGAGCAGCTCGCCGCCGCCGAACGCGTCTCGACGCTCGTCTACGGCATCACGCCCAATGACGATCAGGTCGTGCTCATGAACGGGCCGATGTACCACTCGGCACCGAACTCCTACGGCATGCTGGCGTTCCGCCATAGCGCTACCATTGTGCTGGAGCCGCGCTTCGATCCCGAGGACCTGTTGCGGCTCGTGCAGGAATATCGCGTCTCGCACATGCATGCGGTGCCGACCATGTTCGTGCGGCTGTTGCGGCTGCCGGAGGAAGTGCGCAAGCGTTACGACGTCTGCTCGCTGAGGTTCGTCATTCATGGCGCGGCGCCCTGCCCCGTCGACATCAAACGCGCAATGATCGAGTGGTGGGGGCCCGTCATCAACGAATATCTGGGTTCCACCGAAACCGGCATTCCGGTGTGGCATTCCTCTGCTGAGGCGCTGGCAAAACCCGGCACGGTCGGCCGCGCCATCGAAGGCGGGATTGTCCAGATTTTCCGGCCGGACGGCACGCTATGCGGGGTGGGCGAGCCCGGCGAGATCTTCATGCGGCAGACCGCGATCTCGGATTTCGACTACCACGGCAACGCGGCGGCGCGCGCCGAGGCCGGGCGCGATGGCCTGATCAGCGTCGGCGATGTCGGCTATCTCGACGCCGACGGCTATCTCTTCCTATGCGACCGCAAGCGCGACATGGTGATCTCAGGCGGGGTCAACATCTATCCGGCCGAGATCGAGAACACGCTGATTGGCATGGAAGGCGTGCGCGACTGCGCGGTATTCGGCGTCCCAGATGCCGAATATGGTGAGCGGCTGTTTGCCTGCATCCAGCCGGAAGCGGGCGCCAGGCTGTCAGCTGCGGGGGTGAGGAATTTTCTGCGCTCCAAGCTGGCCAATTTCAAGGTGCCCAAGGACATCCAGTTCCTCGACGCGCTGCCGCGAGAGGCAAGCGGCAAGATCTTCAAGCGCAAGCTGCGCGACCTGCATGCCGAAGGCCGGCTGCGGTCCGCGGCGTAAAGCAACAGTTTTTCAAACTGTGTAAGCTGGTTGTTCGTGCCGAACTGGATCCGCAAGCGGACCGGGGAATGGTGGCCCGGCAGCGTGGGCGGGCTTTGCGCCCAAGCACGACCGATGGTTGAGCTTGAGCGAAAGCCCTGGGCCGGAATCGGTGAAGCAACTTTATTCGAACAAGGTTGGCGCCATCCTTCAAGCTGCGTGGGAAATCGATCAGGAGCAAGGATTTGACGGCGATCTATATCGTGTATCGTCGTGTGTCTGGCTGCGACCGGCGCGCGGTATGCCTAGGTCAGGCGAATGCGTGTGGGCGACGTAGAGGTTTCTGCAAGGCGTCTGATGATGCGGGCCCTATAAGGGACGTTGTGGCAATAGCGGCTCGGACCCGGTCTCAGTGGGCGACGATGTGATTGAGGTGCTTTTGCCTGCAATCGTCGGGCGGCCAAGCGACGCACTTCTTTTCGAGTGGTCGATCCATGAACAGGAGGCGGGGCGTCGCGCGGAAGAAGTCTGAACGCGCCCCGTGGAAAACAGGCGAACTTGCACGTCCCTGGAAGGCCATTCGCGAGCGGGCCGGTACACCGGAGGTGATTCCCCTGCTTTGCGGCACTCCAGCATCGTGCGAGGCCTCCGAAATGACTTGCTTGCCTATTCAACAGGTCGCCAAACTGCACAATACCTCAGTCAAAATGATCGAGCGGCACTACGCGAAATACATTGCGACCGCCTTGAAAGACCTTGCGTGTTATTCGGCTTGCACTATTGACCCCCTGAGCCGGGGGATCGGCGTCCAAAATTGCCCCCCAATCGACAGGCCTGTTTGCCGGACTTCGCCATCGGCCGACAACTTCGTGAAGGCCGGCTCGTCACCGTGCTCGACGAACTACACCGACCGCTCCGGACCGCTTCGGGTGCTGTTGCCGTCAACGCCTGTATCAACAACACAGCGCATCCGCCCAACACACTGACACCCACGACCAGCAGGGACAGCATGTGCTCCCAAAGCATTTCGTTGCTGGCGACGTCATTCAAATTTGGCATCTGTGTGCACCCGCCTTTTTCGTGCGACGAAGTCGTCTAGACTGAGTTCGAGGGGTCGCCGAGCGGCGAAATTTGCCGGAAAATTAACTCACGATTTACCGACTCGGGCGCCCTGCCCGGTTGGAGCTAGTGCCGGTTTGAATCGTATGCGTATGCTCCTGATGCCGGCGTTCCATATGGACGCCACGGAGCGACCGAAGTCGTGGCTCAACCTGTGTTTGGCGTCTCAGCTTTGCTGTGGGGACATGCAACCGTGCCAAATTGCTATTCAAGCAGCGCTTAGCGTTGTCCTCCGAAGGCAAAGGTCACACATTCGAATCGTGTCGGGCGCGCCATTTCTTCTTATTTTACAGCGCGATGTGCGTGCCCGGATTGAAACTCCAGTTCTGCTTCATTCGCACGAGTAAGCAAGCTCGAGGAAATCGTCGCCTTATGCTGATAGCTTGGCACTGAGGTGACTGTTGTTGCGAAGATTCATAACGTGAGGGTTATCGAATGTTCGCAAGCAGTATCTAAATGCGCGTGGGACCCGCTCTTTGGCCGGGCGCGCTTTGCCAAGAGCTACGTGGCGTATTGTGCGATGCCGTTGCCGAACGACCAATTCTCCTTCTTGACCTCGACAATGCTGATGAAAATGTCCTCGCGGCGCAGGCCGGGATCATCAGCGAGATTGTCGGCGATCGCGGAATAGAGCAATGGCCGCGGTGGAACGACACGAGTTCTGGAAGCGGATGGAGCAAAAACCGGTCTGGCAGTTCCCGGTTGTCTTCGCCGGCTTCAACGAGCAACTGTCGCTCGGACCAGCGAATGCAACCACTGTACGTCGTGCAACGAACGATTTAGTGTCACTCATCGTCCGACGCGCAGCCGTTATTCGGATCGACGCGGCATTTCGGCTCAGTGTCCGAGCCGCGGCCGCCTAACGGCTGTTCCCCTTAGGTGAGGCCCTTCCCTCCACGACTTCCGCCAGGAGTTGCCTCCCTTTGTTCAGTCGCTTCGCAGGTAGTATGGCCTCATCCGACTTCTCATCCACGTACATGCTCGGCGTGCGGCTTGTCGCCTTCCCGAGCCGGCCCGGCACACGAGCCGGGCATGGATGAGACCTTCCAGGTTCCGCGCAAAGAACTTCTCCACGTGCACAAGGTCTCCGACTGCGCGAGGTTCTTCTCATGCAAGCCATTCGCCATGGGACGATGTTGCCTTCTCTTTCTCAGAATAAGATCGGCACCTCGGAATTAGACCCGTTTCGCAGCTCAATACTTGGCCCGTGGTCTCCCCTGTGAACGCTTCACGTCGACCCTCGTGGGTCGCCGCGCATCACTCGGGGTCGGGGCGGTTGGCTAGACCTTCCCCGTGGGGGACTTTCACCTCCTA
The DNA here is from genome assembly GCA_963802585.1 of uncultured Alphaproteobacteria bacterium. Lineage (GTDB taxonomy): Bacteria > Pseudomonadota > Alphaproteobacteria > Rhizobiales > Xanthobacteraceae > Bradyrhizobium. The sequence goes on from CAWDJS010000014.1 coordinate 382,681, forward strand.
TTCTTTGCCAGCTTCCTGGCGCACTCCGAGATGGGCCAAAACCGCCTGAAACCGGCCATCGGGAACTGTTATCAAAATGTGCAAATCCGAACAGTCATAAGAACTTTTCCTTGAGCAGCCAAGCATCCAGCTCCTGGCGCACCTCCGCCTCAGCCGACAGCTCCTGGAGGCGCCGGAGATCTTCGAGGCACCAAGCATCCAGCTCCTGGAGGCGCCGGAGATCGTCGAGGCACCAAGCATCCAGCTCCTGGAGGCGCCGGAAATCTTCGAGGCGCCAAGCATTCAGCTCCTGGCGCACCTCCGCCTGACGGACCTTCTCGGCGTCGACCTCGGCATGGTGATCATCGACGTCCCGCGCGGTTGGTGCCCTGTCCCAATCAACCGTACCCATAACTCCTTCTCCGTCAGCTCTGACTTTTCTCGATAACTCCAACACCCGGACGACAAGCGAAGCGAACCAACAAACATATCGGCCTCGCCTCGACTGTGATGCACGGCACACTGCCAAATCCTGAGTTTCGCGCCATGGCAGCAAGTCCGCCTTAGGTCACTTGCTGCCCTCAGCATCGACGCCTTGCACGCGCCTTTGAATACGCCAACATGGCGGGTGGAGGCCGAACCATCGGCATGCAACCGCCATGTTGGATCGTGCGGGTGAAGCGGATTAGCCCTGCCCTTGCGTGAGCTGCTGCAAGAGCTGCTGGAACATCTGGGCGGGATCATTCGAGCCGCCCTGGCTGCACTGGCTGCTCTCGCTGCTCTCGCTGCTCTGCTGGGATTGCGTCTGCTGCTGAACCATCTGCATGATCTGGTTGAGCATGCCCATGGGGCCTCCGCCGCCCATTATACCGCCTAAGCCTGACATCGTTCATCTCCTGGTTTGGGGTTACTGGGACAGATCCCCATTGCACTGAAGCTCGGGGGCCGTGTCGCTATGCTTCGCAACGGAAGAGCCTGCCTTGACCGGGCGCTGCTGTCGGCGGCTCATTGCCCCGCTCTCAGGCCCGATCAAAGATCAGGATCTCCGTGTCGTAGCATCGTCGGCTCTCAGAGCCAGCCGTACTCCATGTCGGCGAAGCCTTCAAACTCGTCGCGGCGGGCTTCAGCCTCGTGGAAGCGGCCTTCAGACAGGTCCTGGCGGCCTGCAGCCTCATGACCACGCGCCGCGTTATCATAGCTCCTCGCCTCGGAAAGCTCGTGCAAGCCGCCGAAGAAGTTGCCGTGCGAGAAATCATCCGAAGCCCGATCACGATGAGACTGGGCCTCAGAACGATCATGCGCGGCCTCATGAAATTCATGACGGGCCTCACGAAAGTCATGGCGGGCCTCATGATGTTCATGCCGGGCATTGGCGAAGTCCTGGGCGGCGTCACCGCAGCCACCCTGGCCCTGGCCGCACTGACCGCCACCACCCTCCAGGGCGCCTTCGACCGCTTCACCGATTTCCGAACCGATCATACCTCCGATGGGACCGCCGAACGCAGTTCCGACGATACCTCCAACGAGACCTCCTAAATCGAAACCCATGTCACATTCTCCATTGTCGCTAGGGATGCCCGCGACGGCTTCATGCCGACGCCCGGGTGCCTGCAGACGGGGCGATTAAGCCAGAAGCAAATCCTTCCCTCTGTGACATGTCGCACTCGGGAGCCATTTCGGGTCCAGTGCTTCGGCGACCTTCGGCATTCCGACAAGGATTGCCGCCGCCGTGAGGGCTGTAGAGACGATCTTCAGAGGGATGGATCTTCTCCCGCGTGCTGGCATCGCGAGCAGCGGACTATCGTGTACCGGTTGCGCATTTTGCTGGTCGCGTTGCGGCAGCCGCCGATTGACCGCGCCCGGTCGGTGTCGCCCCTACCAAAATCCCCTTTTCCCGGTGGCCACAAGCCGACGTGACATTGCTCACTTTTTCACGGCGGCAACGAGGATACCTTGCCGACATCTGGCCCGGATGTGAGGCCAGACCACAGGACAAACTCGAACCCGAAGGAGAATGATCATGAGTGGTGTAGATGCTCAAGGCCAGAGCCAGGCGATGACGCAGCAGTCGACGCAGGACTCTCTGCAGCAGCAGCAATTGAACGCGGAAAACAAGAAAGAGGCCGACGCGATCAAGGGCTTCCAGCAGATGCTGCAGGAACTCCCGTAAAAGCTGAGGCACCGATCGAGCTGGCCGGAGAAACACCGGCCGCAAATCGGCGGAGCCAAGGCAGCACGCGCGGTTGTGGTAAGCCGGTTCGACCGGCACGAACACCGGCTTGTCACCGTCTTGCGGGACGGCGGCGAAGCTGGTGTTCGTGCCGGTCGCGCATTTGTGGGTCCCATTAGCGCGCATGGCGTCCAGCAAGGGACCAGTCTGAAACCGGCGGATCGCGATTGCCGAGACGAAACGTTTTCGCGATTTAGAATGGTTTCGCCCCGCCAAAATTTCCGGGCAACGGGTCCAAATTGCATTTCAAGTGCCTTTGCAATCTGCCGAGATTCGTCAGCTTCATCTTCGAAGATAGCCTTGCAAGCGCAAGGCGAGATTAGACGAATCTTTTGAGAACGAACTCAAGGGAGCCCAATGATTGGATGCCGGCTCATTGATCGAGCCCATTCAGAAAAGGCTTCAATCGACCCTAGCCTAGTTTCTGTCGCGAAATTGGTAGATTTTGCGCGAAGACGGGTCAGTTATGCCGATGGAATCGGCATAACTTTATCGCTGTGCGGCTGAGTTTGCCACGTCGCTTGCCTGATTTTTGAGATAGGTTGCAGTCGCCAGGTTACAGCCGGCGACGTGATGAGGTACGGTGGTTTTTGTTCCAGCAGTGGCCGGTCAGGGCGCGAATTATTGTCGCTTGGATTTGCGTCGCCTGGAGCGTTTAATCATCAGGCCGCCAATGATCATGAGATTGTTGGCGAGCACCGCGGCGCCAACAAACAATGCGAAGCGCTCGGCGCCTTCGGCACGGCAGCGCTTCATGCCGCGGCCGCGCATCAGCACCGAGATGCGCCCCTCGATGCCGGCGCGAAAGCGCTGGCCTTGCTTGAACGCTGGCGATCGTTCGAAACTTTGGCGTTGCGGCGTCTTGCTGCCGCCGCGCTGTGGAATGCACACCGTCGTGACAGCGCCGCGCACGCAGGCGGCAACGCTCTTCTCGCTAAAGAAGCCGCGATCGGCGCCATAGAGGTTCGGGGCACGGCTAAAGACGCGACGGTGACGCTTGAGCGACGGCGCCACATGAACCTCGTCGGCAATGTTTCCCTTGAGCACATCATACTGGGTGATCAATCCCTTGGCGCTTTCGGCGAGAAACACCTTGTGGCCGAACTCGACGGGCGTGCGCACTTTACCGCGCTTGATCAGGTCGGTATGTGGCTCGAAGATCGAATAGATCTTCTCCGCATTGGCGACCTGCTCGCCGTCGAGCACACGGCGGCGGGTCTGCTCGATCACCCGCGCTCCGAGACCGCAATAATATGTAATCTCGTCGCGGATGGCGTCGATCTTCAGGGCCGTCAGCACGTCCGGGCCGCGCTTGGTGGCGGTGTTGTCGAGCACGGTCCTGGCGTTCGCCACCACCTCTTCGGCAATGTCAATCAGCGCTCGATAGGTTGCCCGCTGCGGCGATCCGGCCCCCTGGCGCTGGCGCGTCGTCATGCGCTGGATCTCGTACATGCGCCGGTGCGCAGCGCGTCGACGATTGTGAAAACCCTTTATCCGTCGCAGCTTCAGCGCCTTGGCGAGGCGGCCCACCAGACGTGTGAGAACACGCACCACGTCCCACAACAGCGTGTTGTCGGTCGGATGATGAATATCGGTCTCGACCACTGTGGTGTCGACCCGCAGCTTGGCGCCGTCTTCCAAACCGAGCTTCACAGCGGCCTTAACGACGAGATCGTTGACGGTTTTGAGCGTCTGAGGCGCCAGTCGGTTGAAGCTGCGATTGAACGCGTCATGCTTGGGTACTGGATCGCAGTAGAACCCGGTGAACTGACGCAGCGTCACGCCGTCGGCGATGCGTTCGCGTAACTCGCGATAATCCCAGTTCTTCACCCGCATCAGAAGCAGTGAGCGCAGCACCTGCACGGCGGTGAGGCCGCTCCGGCCCTTGCCTGGCTGCTTGAGGCTGCCGACGAGATCACGTCGCACCCGCTCGATCATCTCATGTTGGGTATCAAGAAATGTCGAAATCGCCTCCAGCAGCGGCTCCAGGCGCACATTCTGCTGCATCAGCTCCAGATCGGCAAAGCTCATCTGCCGCGCCATCGCCCGCGCCACGGCTTCAGCTCTTGCTGTGATCAGCTGTACTCTTACGCGCGCGCTTCAACGCTTTGACATAACGCGGTCCCGCCTGCATCAGCAGGTCCTGCAGGGCGCGCCCATTCTCGATACGCCAGCTGACCTCGCCGACCAGATCTTCGGGCACGTAGACCGCAAACCGCCGACCGTTGTGCCGGCCGTAGAGCACGTGGCTGCGATGCTGTTCGCCGGACAGACACGCTGCACAGTTTGCCTGCGTGCAGGGAGCACGGCGAAAGCTCAGCGAGCCGAGCATCGCCGGCAACAGCCCAGCCGCTTCGCTCTCCATCCAGCGGACGACATCGGCAGGCGACTCGGTCTTGGCTCGAATCATTCGACATATGTGTCACAAACCACACAAAAACAGAAGCAAAACTCGCTGCCGAAAAATGCCAGAAAGCCCGATTCCACCGTGTTATTTTGACTTTCGCGACAGAAACTAGCCTAGGGTGTATCGGTAAATACACGAGATAAAAGCCGAAACCCGGCAGCGCGTGAGCTTCGAGACTTCCACGCGCGCACCACTCGCAAGCTCCGTTGCCACCAGTACGTCGCTACAGATCGCAATGCCCTGGCCCGAGATCGCCGCTTCGATGGCGTGCAGCTCTTCGCGGAACGCATTGGTCAGTCCCGCCATGGGTAGGCTGTTTGAAAAATAATCCATTTCCGAACAGTCTATAGCGGGGAGCCGAAGCGATCCCTGCCATCGCCGAGGGGTGGGGGCGAGGCCAAAATTCGCGACCTCTATCGCGCGCAGTGGTCCTCTCAGAAAATTATAGAAATTTCCTTCAAGGACGAACACACTCGGGTCAGTCAGTGCGCAAGTTTTTCATTTAGCCGCGCGCAGTTTCAATAGCCCATAGGTCAGGAAACCGACAATGGATAAGGACCAGCGAAAACTCTTTGTGGCTGTTGGCGTTTGCCTGATGAGCGTACAGCTGGCCGAGCGAGCATTGCAGGAGAGCATAGACACAGTGTTCGACGATGAGACCGTAAGGCTCTCTGAACAGTCCGAGCCAGAAAGAAAGCAGACGCTGGGAGACTTCGTAAAAAAGCTCAAAAAGAGGGCCAAGCTGCCCTACCACATCAGAGAGAGATTTTTCGATTTCATCAAAATGCGAAATCAGTTTGTTCACGAATTTTACTTCGATTTTCAGACGGAAAAAGGCCGCGAACAAGCTGAAGCATTTCTCATCAAGTTGTCGTCCTTAGCTACGGCGATAGCGTTGTTGTTAACGGCTATACTTCAAGCCTCGGCAAAAGATGAATACGGCGTTGATTTCTCGGAAGGAGAGGCTGATGAGAATCGTCGGATATTGAAGGCGCTGGAAAACCAATTTGGCCCGCTTGCCCGAGAGATTTTGGCAGGCCGAAATAAGGTGCTCGCAAGGAGTAAAATGGGCACTAGGTCTTGACTTGCTTTCGGCCCCGATGCTCTAGCCCTCTGGTCGCTTACCGCACCCTGGCTTCGAATCCTCCTGCCAAAGACAGAAACGACCGCATCTCAAGTATTAGAATCGAGCGGAAGACGCAATCCCGCGCCAGCCGCGCGCTCCCGCGAAGCGGGTTCGTTCATTGCCTCGTTCGACGCGAGCCGTTATTGCCTGGTCGAGATCGCGCCTTTGCGGGAGTTCAAGACAAAGCTGCGCAACTTCGTCGGGCATTTCGGGCGCGGCGGACAGCACGGCTTCGTACACATTCTTGTCCTGGGGGCCATCGGAGTGATAGCCGCCCTCGGCATTGAGCGCCTGGAGTTCACGGCCGATAGCCAAGGCGAGCTCGGCCGCCTCCTTTCGCCAGGGCATCGGCTGACCTTCGTCCAACTCGACGGGGACTGACTTCAGCCACAGTGCGCAAAGCTTGGCGGCCGCATGCGGGGCAAGTCGCGCCACCTCTTCGCGATGTGCGTGGAGCACGATCAACATCGGCGCCCAATAGGGCCAATAGGGGAACCGAATCAAATGGTCCCATTCGCCCGTGTCTTCTGTCTCGGACAACAGCGCGCCGATCCTCGGATCGGGCAGCGTCGCGGCAAACATGAAACGCTCAAGCATCAGCGCGAGAAGGCGACCGCGATTTGCCGTCAAGGCCTCCCAGCTACGCTCAAGCAGCGCGCGCGCATTCGTCGCAAGGAATAGCGCCTCGACGAGCTGATCGCGGATAATCGCACCTTCCTCAGTACCATCTTGCAAACTCTCGACCGCTTGTCGCCAGCGCTCGGGGCCATCGTCGGCCTGCTCAAGAAGCCTCTGCCCAAATAGTCGCATGGCGCGATGCCAGCGCGGCAGCTTCGCGCGCGCGCGAACGGATGGCGCGGATAAGCTCGTCTCGCCGATCAGCACATTCAGGCGAGCCCAGTCGCCAAGCATGTCGTGCGTGAACCGCACGCGCTGGTCGCGGATGCGCACGAGGTCCGAAGCAGTCAAGCTCCCCAATGCAGCCTGTTCGCTTTGTTCCAGCTGCATGCGAGGCACGCTGGCGAGAAGCGTGTCGCCTTCGAGCGTGCCGAGCCGCATGAGGAGCTGCGAGCGGCCGAGCTGGTCGGTATCGCCTTCGACCCATCGCTCCCATAGCGCATCCACCAGATAGCTGACGCCAATGATCGACGCCGGATTGATCGCCTTCCCGCTGCACGCTGCGGCGACCAGCCAGTCGAGGATTTTCAGGTTCGTCAACAAGGGACGAAGCTCGGGCCGCAACGATGCCCATTGCAATTCCGCAATCGGCGCGACAAGACCTTGAACGTCATCCACCGACGGCAGATCGAGCGGCGTCGTTCGGTGCAGGGCCGGCGGCAAGCCGACCTCGATGAAGCTCCGTACGAGCTTGGGCGCCGGCTCGATTTGGGCTGTTGCAATCAGATGGACATGCTTCGGGCCGTTGTCGGCGAGCAGGGCTTGCATCCAGCGAAGCGTGAGGCGCTTCGCGCGCGCGGAGTAGCGCTCGATGCTGTCGAAGATAACGAGGCATTTCCCGGCTGAAGCCGATAGAATCTCGCAAAGCGGATGAGCAATACCTATTTCGCGTTCGAACGCCGCTTCCGTGTCGCAGTCTATCGCGGTTTCGCTAAACCATACGCACCGGCCATAGTCCGCCTCGCCGATTTGCTTCGCCAAGGCGGACTTCCCGCTTCCGGACTCGCCGACGAGAAAGCATGCGCGGTCCCGATTGAGACAATCGAGCACCTTGGCGCGCGCGTCATCGCGAGGCAGTGGAGCCAAGCTGGAAATCTGGTTGCGGATGTCGGCCATCGCCTCTTGGCTCGACCGGTCCAGGGCTTCCCAATCACGCCGGTAGTCGGGATGGTCGCGCAAATCGAACGCATCGCGCAACTCGGCAAGCAAACCCGGCAGATCGAGCGATCCGCCCGCCCGCCTTGCGTCGGCAATCTCAACGAGACGAGACCACAGGCTCTTGGCTTCGTCGGCGTTGCCGGATCGCAGGACGCTTTGGCAGTCGCCAAGGGCACGATCATGATCGCGCGACGGCGTGTTCTCGAAGTCGAAGCGCAGCAATCGTATGCGGCAAAGGAGCTGCATCGTGGCGTTGTCACCAGTGTCGCCTTCATGTTGTAGCTCATCGGGGCAACGCAGGCTCGCGACAAGCGCGCGCTGGATGGCCGACGATTGCGAACCCTCGGCAGCTGCCGGTTCGGCGAGCCGCGCCTGCATGCGTTCGGGCGTCGTTCGCAGCGCGTCGGCGAGCAAATTCCCCCAAGCGTCTTCAACGTCATTCGGCAGGCTTCCGACCATAAGAACAATGGCATCGTCGCTGGCGCGAAGGGAGCGATCTGTTTTGACACCGAGCCATTGGGCCCAGGCAATGCCGACGAAATCGGAAGGGAAGCCGGCGCCGGTAACTTGCCGATCGCTTTTGATCGATATGCCGGCGGTGCGCTTGCCGGTGGAGGTCGTGCAGTCGATGACAAGGTCGTCCGCGAACCAGCCGAAATCGCGGCCTTGCCACTGGACCCGATCGACCTTGCCGAAATCGACGCCAAGGGTGTTCGTCCCGGCCAAAAGATCGAGGAGGAAGCGCGCGGCGATGCCATTCTCGTTGCGGAAACCCATTCCCGCAGTGAGGCGAACAGAGGCTTTCTTCGATACGACTGGCGCTGCCATAATACCGTCCGGGGGACCCCAAGGGTGCTTCGGGACGGCCTTATCTAGAACATTACAAGAACGATCGCAATGAATTAAGGAGGCGCTGTCAACACCCAACACGCGCGCCGATGGCTACAAAATCAATAGGATATAGGTTATTTTTCTTCTAGTTTCCTATAAGACATACCTTATTTATTTCTTCAGAATAATAGGCTATACCTTATCGTATGAAAGACGCCATTCGCCATCTCGACAAGCGATTCCTAAGCTTGCGCCCGCTCGCGAACATCCAACGCCCTCCGAGGGGTTGGCTTCGCGCGATACGCGATGCTCTCGGCATGACCACAGCCCAATATGGAAAAAAGCTGGGCGTATCGCAGCCACGCATCGTGGAACTTGAAAAATCCGAACAGAGCGGCAGTGTCACTCTCCACACGTTGCAACGCGCGGCCGAGGCCCTCGGCTGCCGGCTGGTCTATGTGCTGGTGCCCGAGCGGCCCCTGGCGGAGGTCGTCAAGGAGCGCGCGGAGCTGATCGCCGAAAGACAATCGAAGGCCGTCGAACACACGATGCGGCTGGAGGACCAGGCCGTACGAGACAAGAAGGCTGCACGCGCGCTCCGCGAGCAAGCGATCGAGGATTTGTTGAAGCGCCCCGCGCGTCTCTGGGATGAAGAATGACTGACCTACATGCCGCCGACGATCATGCGACGCCACTGACGCCGGCGGAAAAGGAAGATCTTATCCCGACCCATATCACCCTGCGCAGCGAGCTGAACGAGCTCGAGCAGCAGAATATCGCGACTGGAAACCGGTGGGCGTTCGGTCGGCGTCATGTGGTGACCCGTGAGAGCTTCCATAAGAGCCTGCATCGTCGCATGTTCGAGCGCGTCTGGCGATGGGCAGGGAAGTATCGCACGACCGAACGCAATCTCGGGGTCGCTCCCCACTTGATCGAGGTTTCGCTTCGTCAGGTGCTCGACGATGCGCGGTATTGGATCGAGCATGAGTTTTATCTGCCTGATGAACTCGCCGTCCGCTTCCATCACCGGCTGGTTTCGGTACACCCCTTTCCCAATGGCAACGGGCGCTGGTCCCGTTTGGCCGCCGACGTTTTGGTCACGCAGCTCGGCGGCGCGCGTTTCACCTGGGGCGGCGCCGATCTTCGCACCGCCGGCATGGCCCGCGACACCTACATCGCCGCGCTCAAAGCTGCCGACGACCACGATTTCGCGCCACTCATCGCGTTCGCCCGATCCTGACAGGGCATCACGGAAGCTCAGGCAGCGCTTCTGCAAACGAGCGCATGGCGACGAAAAGCTCGTAGCCGGATTTATGCCAGAACGACTCGAACGTGATGGCTTTCCCGTGCAGGTCCGGCGTCAGGGTGATACCGCGCCAGGTAACCGGGAATTTCTCTGCCTTGTATCGCGAAAAATCAAACCGGAAATTATGCGACACGGTGTGACGGATTGCCCGCGCATATTCGAACCAATCCATTGTGCGAAGCTGTCTCGACAGCGAGCTACCCGGCACCGCCTTGTCATAGTCCTCGCAATAATCGTCCAGCAGCTCATACGGAACGCGAATGAGAGCATGCAATTGATTGAGCACGAAGTCCGTCGTGATGGAGAAGCAGGACGTGCCTTGCTCGAGAAGATCGGCGAGATCGGAATACGAAACCCACTTGTCGAGGACCTGCATGTGCAGGCCCCTCGCCTCATCGGCGGCGCTTGGTGTGAATCGATTCCCGCCCTGAAGCCAGTGGCTCGCTATGATCGCAAGCCGATAGGAGCGGTCTTGCCGCGCGAACTCTTCAAGAATCTGCGGCTTGGTAAAACGCATGGTCGAGCTTCGCAAACGGACGCACCTGGTTAAAGGGCTTTGTCTATCGTCGGGGCGATGAAAAACGCCATCGATACATTCGGAAGGTAATGCTCAGCGCTCGACATCAGAAGCAGTCGATTGACCGTGTTATCCTGAATGCCGACGGCTGGCGCCTGACAAGAGACTTGCGCCAACTTTGTCGTTATCTGAGCTTTCCGAATCGATTTCTGTGCCTGTTCATGTACTCGATTGAAACGAGCAGCGATATTGGCCTCGACATTCGACTTGCGGCCATTGGTGCCGATCTTCGACAGGTACTTGGAAAGGCTTCCCATTAGGGCTGGATATTCACCTAGAGTATCCTTCGAAGCCAAAGCCCCAGCATCGTTGGCCGACTGAGGAAATTGAAACGTGGACGCAGCCAGGTTGTTTGCAAACGCAGGCACGGCAGACTGACCATCGCCTTGCTGTGAGACCGTCCGTAAAATCTCCGCCCAACGAAATCGATCGTCAGTCACAATGCATGAGCCGGTAACCTGCGCCAAATACATTGTCATTTCGAAGTTGGGCACGAGCTTCATGACATCGAATTGACCGCCTTCTTTGCCACCCTCGAGCCTGCCATCTTGCAATACCGCCAGTGGATCGTCTTCCTTTAGGCGCTCAATGTGACGCATGACATCGTCCATTCTAACGTTATCTGGCATCGGGGCGCCGGCCCGCGTGAGTTGGCTACGCAAGGTATCCGGAGAAAGTGCCAGCAAGCCTCGTTGAAAATCGTCTCGCGCAAGCTGATACATGCGATCCGTTTCACGTGGAGTAATCTTGATTTCTCCCGCGCGGAGCTCCGCCATGCTGACGGTCTGCTCGCGCAGATGGGCGTTAAAATAGCCAGGATCGGGAACCAGATTGATGAGGCCACGCTCGACGAGGGGCAGCACCTTGAAAAAGAAAACCACCGCCTTGAGAAATTCCTGGCGATAGATCTTAGGGTTTTTGACCGGATTGTACTCCGGGCGAATAATGCCGGCATACAGGAACGGGTGCTGGATGAGAACCGGGCCGAAATAGAGCGATGCGCCAAGGGCAAAATCGGTTATGACCGAGGGATTAATTGACCCCGTATAGACCGCGCGCGGCTTACCATCCGGCTTGGGCAAAAGGCGCAGAAGGTCGGTCTCCAACGGCCACAGACCTTCGAACAAATGATAGATCCTTCCGATCTGTTCGTCGGTCATTTCTCGCCGAACGGTCGCCCAGTCCTTGCCATCCTTCAGTTTCAGCACGTTGACGATGGCATTGTGGAGCATCAGATTTCGTTCGCGAATGCTGGCCTCGTCCCACGACGGACGGAGCGCACGCAAGCGGCCTTCACAACAATCGCCGAAGTTAAAGCCAGAGCCACATCCGCACATATCTTTCGAACGCAGAGGCCTGTCGGGAGGCTTTTTGATTAAAAATTCGCGCGGCTTCTCGGTACGGCCGAATTGGTCCTGATAGTAGACATGCCCGTCATCGTATCGGGCGAATATTTCCCCACCAAAGCGATAGAGCCCATGCTTGGGAGGCAGGAGGGTGTGGCGCATGTCCGCCCAAGAGGCTTGGACAACGCGTTCGGGATAAAGCCACTCTTTGCGGCCGGCGGCGATATATCGCCTCGCGCGCAATTTGATGATTTTATTCAGGCGATTTACTTCGAGGGCCGATAATTTTCGCTCGCGAATAAAAGCGTCGGTTCGGACCATCGAAGGCCTGAAATTGCGAGCGAAAGTCCGCTTTTCGAGCGGGTTTGTTGCCGGGTCCTGGGCATATTCGAGGTTCGTCAGAATTAGGCAAAAATCCCGCGTCAGCGGAAAAATTGTTTGCGATGCCTTCAAGGCGATCGATGGATCGTGCGGATATTGGCACATTGATGCATCGGGCAAGGCGGCATGATTGTAGACCGTCACCGAATGGTCGCTCGTGATAAATTTCACCTCAGAATTTTCAGCCGAAACAATTTCGCGCACGCCCTCGGTCCAGAGAGTGCAGTGCACCGTCCGGATACCCTGCATCTCGAACATGAGCTCATTTTGTGTGAGGGCCGGATACTGCGTCTTCAGCCAGTCGAGCCCCTTTGGGGTGCGGATCTTCTGAACGTCGATATACTCAAAGAATCTTTGAAAGTGATGATACCACTCGCCGGCATCGGTCCCGGTAAAGGCCCTGACGGCCTGTGATCCCATTCCATCGATGTTGCCGAACGAGAACCGTTCGATCTCGTCGTTGACTGACGTTCCAAAGAACGTCGAGTAGAGATCGTATTGGTGGAAGGCTCGCGACGTGGGCGCGTCGAATAGATCGCGGTGCCTGATCACCCGTCCGTCAGCGAGGGTCTCCTGTTTCGGCGTGAGGTCCAGGTAGGCAAGCGTATTCGAGCCGGGCTCGAAGAATCCTTCCTGATACCATTGCGGTACGTAGTGGTTGTTTCGCGTTTTCGACATGTCGACTTATTAGGTGCAACGTTGCTCCCTCATCGCAGCGATCCGTCAAGCACGGCCGCACACGGGCAAGCGGCTTACTTTGTCAGCGATTCGAGCTTTGTATGATACCTCTCGTTGAGAGCCGCATCGCGACCTTCATGCTGCATCCATGCTGCATGGAGCCGCTGGAACAACTTGGAAACGCTTGAAAACAAACGGGATTTTTTCGTAAAGCGCTCGGTGCGAAAATTCGCGCAGCGTTTCGCAAGAAATGCAATGTTTTCGGGGGTTTTTGTAAAGTTTGGTAGCAGTTCAAGCTGGAAAATAAGGGCTTTCCGGTGGAATCAAAATCCACCATTCGAGCCGGTGCGCGGAAGTCGATGCCGGTACCCGACTTCCGCAACAGTCGTGGCCGCGAGAAACTAAAGACTGACTAGCTTTTGTTAGAAAGCTTATCAGTCAGACAAATCGAATGTCCTGGGAAACTTCGTGAACGCAGGAACGGATCGCTGCGTTAAGCAGGCATTGAACTCGCAGATGGCGCGGTCGGTTGGGTCCTTTTGCCAACGCGGCTAGGTGTTATGGAAATCAAGACCCGCGATGGACGTGAGTTGCGGCCGATCGCCATCGTTCTGGTTGCAGGTTCGAGTGCTGTCCGAACCAACAACGAAATCAATAGCTGTTCAGAGTCCTGTTTGCGGTCGCGGTGGGTTCTCGTCCCAAGTATCGGGGAAGTGCCTTCATCGTCAGAGCGGGTTGCGTGCATCGCCCCTAACGCCGAAAAATTCGACAATTGAAAACCGCGGGCAGCTTCTTTCCTTCTTGTTCGCCGTGGCACCCAATCGTACGATGAGTTTATAGCCGCCGTTCCACTGTTGGCCTCGCCTGAGCATGATGCTCGGGATGATCAACACGTCCGACATTTTCTCGATTCGCGAAAACTCAAGTGCGTGTACCTCATCGGGTCGCAGGGTGACCTGAGCGCGAACGCTGGTGACAACTCGGACTATGCTCGCCGAAGACGAAGGTGAACAACACGCTGCCGCTGCAGAGATTCGGCCAATGCTGAGCATAAAGCAGGTGCTCGCCTTGATCCCTTTCTCGCGGGCGACGCTTTACCGCGAAATGGAAGCCGGCCGTTTTCCCGCCGCTCACGAGATCGCGCCTCGCAGAATCGCGTGGTTCAAGGATGAGGTTGCCGCGTGGCAGCTCGGCACCAAGAAGGTCGCTTAAAGGTTTCCTTCCCCCGGCCTTCCCCCGAGCTATTTCTAACAAGAAACATGCTCGGCTAAGTTATTGTTTTTATTGGTCGGAGCGAGAGGATTTGAACCTCCGACCCCTAGTCTCCCAGACTAGTGCGCTAACCGGGCTGCGCCACGCTCCGATGCCGTTCCCTTAGCTTCGATCCCGTCTCCGCGCAAGGCGCGGATTGCCCCCTGTTTCCGCGAAAACCGCTCAAAGAGACCCTCATCCTGAGGAGCGCGCCAGCGCGTCTCGAAGGATGAGGCCGACAGCAGGGCCTCATGGTTCGAGACGGCGCATTCGCGCCTCCTCAGGATGAGGGGCATAGATCTCAACACAAATTGGCCTCAGCCGTCCTTCAACGCCCGGTCGAGCATCTGGCGGCAGGCGATGAGGTCTTGCAGCACGCTTTCCAGCCGGTCGCGGTCCATGGCATCGTGCTCGGCCTTGTGGCCCTGGCCGCCGCGATAGGTGTCAATCATGCCGTCTTCGGCATCGACGAAGCGGAAATCGATGCCGTCCTCCTCCGAGCCCTCGTATTCCTCTTCCTCGCCGTTGAGGTGGACGCCTGCCGCGTCTTCCTTATCCTCCTCGGCGAGACTTTGGCCGATCGCTTCCTCGATCGCGCCGAACGAGACGGCGGCGGTGCCGTCCGCCAGGCCCTGCACCGATTTGATGCCGTGCTCTTTGAGGATGCGCTGCACGCCGCGGATGGTGTAGCCCTCGCCGTACAGCAGCCGGCGAATGCCCTTGAGCAAGTCGACGTCGTCGGGGCGGTAATAGCGCCGCCCGCCGCTGCGCTTCATCGGCTTGATCTGCGCGAAGCGCGTCTCCCAGAATCGCAGCACGTGCTGGGGGATATCGAGATCGTCGGCGACCTCGCTGATGGTTCGGAACGCATCCGGCGCTTTGTCCAAATGCCCTTTTCCCTTAGATCAGAGTGTTATTGTCGGCGCATGATCTCTTCGGAAAACCGGTGCCCACTTTTCCGGATCATGCGCTACTCGGCCTTTTCGGCTTCGTCGGCAACGGTATGGCCATTGATCCGTTGCTTGAGAATCGCCGACGGCTTGAACACCATGACACGCCGCGGCGAGATCGGCACTTCGGTCCCGGTCTTCGGATTGCGGCCGATACGTTGACCCTTCTTGCGGACCATGAAGGAGCCAAAGGAAGAAAGCTTTACCGTCTCGCCCTTCTCAAGGCAGTCGGTAATTTCCTTCAATACCAGCTCCACAAAGGCGGACAACTCGGTACGCGACAATCCGACCTTCTGGTAGACGGCCTCGCACAAATCAACGCGTGTAACTGTTTTTCCGGTTCCATTCATCGCCTTGCCCCAACTCTCGGCGAACAATTTGCGCCTGAAATTAAGAGGTTACGGGTCGACGGTCAACAGCACCGTGAGCAATAAGAGCTGACTGCGGCTTTCAGCGCACAGCATTTTACGAAAATCCTACCAGCGCAGCAGCGCGGAACCCCAGGTAAAACCGCCGCCCATCGCTTCCAGCAGCACCAAATCGCCCTTCTTGACGCGTCCATCCTTCACCGCGACCGAGATCGCCAGCGGAATCGAGGCCGCCGAGGTATTGCCGTGCAAATCGACCGTCATCACCACTTTCTGCGGTGCAATATGAAGCTTATGCGCGGAAGCGTCGATGATTCGCTTGTTGGCCTGGTGCGGAATGAACCAGTCGATATCGTCGGCGGTGAGCCCCGAGGCGTTGAAGGCGTCCACGATCACGTCGGTGATCATGCCGACCGCGTGCTTGAACACCTCGCGGCCTTCCATCCGGAGATGGCCGACCGTCTGGGTCGAGGACGGTCCGCCATCGACATAAAGCTTCGACTTGTGCCGGCCATCGGAGCGCAGATGCGTGGTCAGGACGCCGCGATCGCCGGGTTTGCCCGGCTGCTCCTGCGCCTCCAGCACCAGCGCGCCGGCGCCGTCGCCGAACAGCACGCAAGTGCCGCGGTCTTCCCAGTCGAGGATCCGCGAAAAGGTCTCGGCACCGATCACCAGCGCGCGCCTGAAGGCGCCGGTGCGCAGGAAATTGTCGGCGGTCGCGACCGCAAAGACGAAGCCCGAGCACACCGCCTGCAGGTCGAAGGCCGCGCCATGGTTGATGCCGAGCCCGTGCTGAACCGCGACGGCGGTCGCAGGGAATGTATTGTCGGGCGTCGAGGTCGCGAGCACGATGAGATCGATCGCCTGCGCATCGATGCCGGCATTGGCGAGCGCGGCCTTTGCGGCATTGATCGCGAGATGCGAGGTGAACTCGCCTTCGGCCGCGATATGGCGCTGCCGGATGCCGGTGCGCTGTACGATCCACTCGTCGGAAGTGTCGATGCGCGCCGCGAGTTCGGCATTGGTCAATATCTGCTGCGGCAGATAGGAACCGCAGCCGAGCACCACCGAACGTAGAGTCACGAGACAGCCTCCTGCGGCACGGACGAAAGCGCGCCGCCGTCACGATTAAGCATTTGATTGATCTTGGTCAGGAATTCGTAGCGGACCATCTCATAGCCAACATCCACCGCATAGGCAAAGCCCTCGGCATCCGTCCCGCCATGGCTCTTGACCACGACACCCCTCAAGCCGAGGAACACGCCGCCGTTGGACTTTTTCGGATCGAGCTTGTCGCGCAGCGCCCGGAACGCGCCTCTTGCAAAGAGGTAGCCGATCCTGGCGAGGAAGCTCTTCGAGATCGCCTCGCGCAGGAAGTCGGTGATCTGGCGCGCGGTGCCTTCGGTGGCTTTCAGCGCAATGTTGCCGCTAAATCCCTCGGTCACGACGACGTCTGCGGCGCCCTTGCCGATGCCGTCGCCCTCGACAAAGCCGATATATTCGAGCTGCGGCAGATTCATCGCGCGCAGCATTTCGCCGGCTTCGCGGATCTCCTCGTGGCCCTTGATCTCCTCGGTTCCGATGTTGAGCAGTCCCACCGTCGGCCGCGCCAGATTGAGCAGGACGCTTGCCATCGCGCTGCCCATCAGTGCGAGCGCCACCAGATGCCGCGCATCGCCGCCGATGGTGGCGCCGAGATCGAGCACCACGGAATCGCCGCGGATGGTCGGCCACACCGCCGCAAGCGCCGGACGGTCGATACCCTCCAGCGTGCGCAGATGAAACCGCGCCATCGCCATCAGCGCGCCGGTGTTTCCGGCCGAGACCGCAACGTCAGCCTCGCCTTTCTTCACCGCATCGATCGCGAGCCACATCGACGATGTCCTGCGGCCGCGCCGCAGCGCCTGGCTCGGCTTGTCCTCCATGCTGACGGCGACGTCGGTATGGATCACGCGCGAGACCGCCTTCAAGTCAGGATATTTCGCGAGCTCGGCCTCAATCAGCTCGCGCTTGCCGACCAGCAGAAACTCGGTGTCGGGATGCCTCGCGAGCGAAGCCGCGGCGCCGGGAACGACGACGGACGCGCCGACATCGCCACCCATGGCGTCAAGCGCGATTCGAACCTTTTGAGGCATGAATTTCCCGGAAACTGATTAGCTGGTCGCCACGTCCTGCGGCGATCGGCCGGCTACTATCTCGCAGGGCCGGCCGGGCCGCGACAATAGCGTGTCGGCGTCCCGACACAACCTCTTGACCCCCGCCTTTTGCTCATGGCGCGGCTGCAGCGGAGAATCAGGATATGGCGCTAAGTACATGAAATTCAACACCTTACGTCGCGCCTTACCGGCTATTTGCCTTTCGGCTTCCCGTTGGGGTTCCCGGGATCGATCTGCAGCGACTTGAGCGCGGCAAAGGGATGATCCTCGGGATCGGCGGCCGTGACGGGGGGCTCGAACACGGCGCCCTCCTTCCGCGGATAGGGATCGATCGCGAGATAAAGCACGTCGGTGGCAAGCCGGCCGAGATCGATCACACCGTTCTCGATCGGCTCAGGCGCGTCCGTCACCTCGGCCGCGGGATCATCGTTGTCCGCGGACTCGGCGAGTTCGGGGATTTGCTCCACCGGTGCGAAAATCAGATCGACCTCTTCATCGACATCGCTCTCGATCGGATCAAGTGTCACCACGCAGTTCTGGCCGACCTTGGCCTGCACACGTCCCAAAACCTGAACGCGGCCGCCGCTGCGTGGCGTCAGGTCGAAGGACGCGCGTGCCGAGGATATTGCCCGCAGGCCTGCAATCTCCGCCATCATCGCGCGCGTGGCTTCATTGGCCTCGATCTCGCGATGCAGTCCGGTATCGGAGATCTGCGCGACGGAAACGACCGCGCGCCAGGGATCTCGCGAACGATCGCGTGAAGCGTCGCGTGCGCTCATGACGATGCCCCCTCGGCCAGCGGCATCGGAAATTTCCAGGCGACGCCCAGCCGGCCCGGATCGCTTTCGCGATCGAGCGAGGCGATCGCTCCTTGCACATAGGCAGCGAGCCGCTGCGCATTGTCGATGTCCCTGCCGTCGAGCACGTTTCGACCAATGGCGTCCGCCAGCGCGTCGCTGCCGCCCGTGAGCGCCATGTCATAGGCCACCGAGCGGCCGTAAAAGGCCTCGCCCAGCACCTTCATCTTCTTCGGCACGGTAAGGTCTCCGACCGCCATCTCCCGCAGGTTGGCGTCCATATCCGCGCAAAAATGGTCGAACAGCGCCTGCGAAAGCTCCGCGCCGCCCGGCAGGCCGCGCAGATGCCGCAGCACCATCCACAAATGCAGCAGAAGCAGGTCAAAACGGCCGTTAACCGTATCGGGCACGCCCAAGTCCCGGTAAAACAACGGTTCTCGCGCCTGCGTCACGATCATGCCATAGATGGCCTCAATGGTGCCGGGCGGGGCTAGCCGGGGTTTCCTGAAGTGATTGAACGGCCAAAGCATTGTAGGTTCCGCTTGCGAGCCCAGGGTGTCATAAGGGCGCGCGCTTGTTGCAAACGAGCCAGCCGCCCGGTACGTCAACGCTTCGCCGGATGCAAGGGGACGGAAGCGTTCCGTAATGATTGAGACGAGCATGACCCGAAAGCCCGCCACAAGCGGCCTGTTCGCCCGTTGGCGCGGCCTACGCGCGGCCGCGGCCGCCGTGCTCGTCTGCGGGCTGCTCTCGGCGTGCACCGGCGAGCAGTTCCAGAAGGGCTATATCCTGCCGCCCGGCGCGCTCGAGCAGATTCCGATCGGGGCGAGCCAGGATCAGGTGCTGATCGTGATGGGCACGCCCTCCACCGTCGCCACCCTGAACGGCGAGGTCTTCTATTACATCTCCCAGCGCGCCGAGCGCCCGGTGATGTTCATGAACCAGAAGGTGGTCGACCAGCGCGTCATCGCGATCTATTTCGACAAGAACCGCCAGGTGCAGCGCCTTGCCAATTATGGCCTCAAGGACGGTCACATCTTCGACTTCGTCAGCCGCACCACGCCGACCTCGGGCCAGGAGCTTTCCTACCTGACGCCGCTGTTCAAGCTGTTGAGCTTCAACTAGACGCGCGCGCATCTTCGCGGCTCCTCCAGGTGCTGACGTTGCCTCGCTTCGGCAGTCCCCAAGCCTGGGACCACGGCGTCAGGCCTGCGCTCAAGAACAATTTATGATTGTTTGCAATATAACTCACACGCTATCCGCGACCCCTGTGCTACGCAGGCTGCGAGCCTGATCACGCCATCGGCGCTTTCCACGGCTCGCATCAGCTTCAACTCAGGGAGATATCGTCATGGGCTTTTATGGACCGGAACCTTTCGATAGCGCGCAAGCCGTTTATGTCTGGACAGGCCTGGGCTCGCCGGGCTTCTTCTCCGTCACCGTCGAGGGGCACGCCCCGAATTTCACATCCGGGATCAGACTGGTCCGCGACGAGCAGTGGGTCGGCGGCCTGGCCATCAAGGTGATGGGGTGGACCGGTCCGCTCGGCAAAGGCACGAAGCCCTACAAGGTGCACGGATCTTTCCCCGGATCCTTCCTCAAGGAAATCGTGGTGATCGGAAGCAACAAGCAGGAGGTCGTCAGGGTGACGGAAATCCCGTTCACGACTGACGAAGACTTCGCGAAGAACGCAGACGCCCTGGTGTAACCGCGCCGCACCGCGACCTGCGCCAAGTCGTCCGCTTGCCGGACGGCCGCGCCGTGCCTACGCTCCCTGCAAAACAATATCCATGCAGGGAGCGAATTGGTGACCAACGTCCAAACAAAAACCCCGCGGCTTGCACCGCGGGGTTTCGCATTTCAGTCTTGTCGCGACGTTCAGTGCGCGAGGATCGCCAGCAGCAGCAGCGCCACGATGTTAGTGATCTTGATCATCGGGTTCACCGCGGGGCCCGCCGTATCCTTGTAGGGATCGCCGACGGTGTCGCCGGTCACGGCCGATTTGTGGGCATCACTGCCCTTGCCGCCGTAATGGCCGTCCTCGATGTACTTCTTGGCGTTGTCCCAGGCGCCGCCACCCGAGGTCATCGAGATCGCGACGAACAGTCCGGTGACGATGACGCCGAGCAGCATGGCGCCGACCGCCGAGAACGCCGCCGACTTGCCGGTCGCGCCGCCGCCGGCGATGAAGTAGATCACGAAGTAGACCACGATCGGCGACAGCACCGGCAGCAGCGACGGGATGATCATTTCCTTGATCGCCGCCTTGGTCAGGAGGTCGACGGCCTTGCCGTAGTCCGGCTTGTCGGTCCCCTGCATGATGCCGGGTTTTTCGCGGAACTGGCGGCGAACCTCCTCGACGATCGCGCTGGCCGCACGGCCCACAGCGGTCATGCCCATCGCGCCGAACAGGTACGGCAGCAAGCCACCGAACAAGAGGCCCACCACGACGTAGGGGTTATTCAACGAGAAGTCCGGGTTGACGCCCTGGAAGTAGGGGTGATGGGCGGCGTCAGCGATGAAGAACTTCAAGTCCTGGTTATAGGCAGCAAACAGCACCAGCGCGCCGAGACCGGCAGAGCCGATCGCATAGCCCTTGGTGACGGCCTTGGTGGTGTTGCCGACGGCGTCGAGCGCGTCGGTGGACTTGCGGACTTCCTTCGGCAGGCCCGCCATTTCGGCGATACCGCCGGCGTTGTCGGTGACCGGACCGAACGCGTCGAGCGCCACGATCATGCCGGCCAGCGCCAGCATGGTCGCGGTCGCAATCGCGATGCCGAACAGGCCGGCGAGGCTGTAGGTAACCAGGATGCCGGCGATGATGACGAGCGCGGGCAGCGCGGTCGCTTCCATCGAGATCGCAAGACCCTGGATCACGTTGGTCCCGTGACCGGTGACCGAGGCGGCCGCGATCGACTTCACCGGGCGATAGTCGGTGCCGGTGTAGTATTCGGTGATCCAGATGATCAGCGCGGTGACGACGAGGCCGACCACGCCGCACTCGAACAGCGCCATGCCGGTGTAGTCGACGCCCGGCAGCTTGTCGAAGCCGATCAGGTAGTAGATCACGCCGGCCACGCCGATGAGCGACAACACGCCGGTGGCGATCAGGCCCTTGTAAAGCGCGCCCATGATGGACTGGTTGGCGCCGAGCTTGACGAAGAAGGTGCCGATGATCGAGGTGATGATGCAGATGCCGCCGATGGCGAGCGGCAGTGTCATCATGTTGGTGAGGATCGGGGTCTTCGCAAAGAAGATCGCCGCAAGCACCATGGTAGCGACCGCGGTCACCGCGTAGGTTTCGAACAGGTCGGCCGCCATGCCGGCGCAATCGCCGACATTGTCACCGACGTTGTCGGCGATGGTGGCGGGGTTGCGCGGATCGTCCTCGGGAATGCCGGCCTCAACCTTGCCGACGAGGTCGCCGCCGACATCGGCACCCTTGGTGAAGATGCCGCCGCCGAGACGGGCGAAGATCGAGATCAGCGAGGCGCCGAAGCCGAGCGCGACCATGGAGTCGACGACGGTTCGGCTGTCAGGGGCGAGACTGAGGAAGTGGGTGAGATAGGCGAAATAGAGCGTGACGCCGAGCAGTGCGAGACCGGCCACCAGCATGCCGGTGATGGCGCCGGCCTTGAAGGCGAGCTCGAGGCCGCCGGCGAGCGAGGTGGTCGCCGCCTGCGCCGTGCGCACGTTGGCGCGCACCGAGACGTTCATGCCGATGAAGCCGGCCGCGCCCGAGAGGATCGCGCCGATGGCAAAGCCGATCGCGACCAGCATGCCGAGGAAATACGCGAGCAGCGCGAAGATCACGACGCCGACCACGCCGATCGTGGTGTACTGGCGGCGGAGATAGGCCTGCGCGCCCTCGCGCACGGCCGCGGCGATTTCCTGCATTCGCGGGTTGCCGGCGTCCGCCTTCATGACCGAAGTCGTCGCCCAGATGGCGTAAACAATGGAAAGCGCCCCGCAGAGCACGATCAACCACAATGCTGTCATCGAATTTGCCTCAGATCCTGGATGGCCCACGCCCGGGCGGGCGCACAAAAAGGAGGCCAGCCCTGCCCAATAGGGCGGCCTCAAATCGGCCGGGACCATGCCAAAATCGTCCCCCCGGCGCAACGCCGTGGAGGCCAAAAACCGGCCTTTTTTGACCGTCCAAGCACCAGTTTTTGCGGGGTATTTTCGGAGTTTGGTATATGGCGGCCCGATCGCACCGTTGCAGTCGGGAATCGGTCAGGCCAGAGCGAGCCCCAAAACCCTAGCCGGACGCGCCGGCCGGCGTCCGGGCCGGGCGACTTGCCCGCGTCACCTCATAGGTCATGCCCCCAGGACCATAGGTCTGGCGCACCGAAAAGCCGTCGGTGGGATTCATGGCGCCAAGCGGCACATCCGGGTCGAGCATGATCAAGGTTGCGACGTCATTGACGAAGACGATGACGTGGCGACCTCGCTGCAGACTGGCTTCCGCCCAGCGGTGCAACTGGTCGTAATAGGGCTGCTTGCGCCACGCCAACGGTGCTCCGGGATCGACCTGCACGTAGATGAGGCCGTTTTGCGGAAAGACGCTGAGCACCATCTTGGCGCGCTCGGGCTTCCACGCCGGCGCCAGCGTCTCTTCGGTCCGCCAAAGGCAATTGAACGCGGCGCATTGCGCCGGGGCCGCCTCGTGACTCGAACAGCCCTTTCCCGGCGTACAATGTTGGCACCATTTGCCCGCGACCTTGTCGATTTCGGGCACATGGTAGACCTTGCAGCACAACGTGCAGCTTCCACACTCCCTTCCGGGAATGACGGGCGCAGCTGTTGCTTGCATTTTTATTGGAGCGGTTGATCCGCCCATTGCTGTTGGCATTCCAAGTTCAATTTACGGCAGCGAGGGCTCCATTAGTAGCGGCCTCGCAAAAACGAGCTAGAGCTCAGGCAACAAGTCAGGCATGCGGCGGGACGGCGAACAATTGGAAAGTCCTAGCCCGGCGTTTCCGTCGGCGGCATGGCCGCACCACCGGGAACCAGCCTGGCCTCGTAGGCACTGCCGTTCCGGCGCACGGCCAGCCGATCGGTCGGCAGCATCCGGCCGAGCGGCACGTCCTGGTCGGGCATGACCAGGGTGGCATTGTCGTTGACGAAGACGATGATGTAGATGCTCTTTGGCAGGTTGTTCCTCGCCCATTGGCGGAGCTGGCCGTAATAGGGCTGCTTCTGCCAGGCGGACGGGGCGGCAGCATCGACCTGCACGTTGATGTAGCCGTTCAACGGCGAGGCGGTGAGCACCATCTTGGCCTGGTCCGGCTTCCAGGCCGGGCCGATCGTTTCCTGGGTTCGCCAGAGACAATTGAACTCGGCGCACTGGTTGGGAAGCGCATCATGGATCACGCAGCCCTTGCCGGGCTTGCAATGCGTGCACCATTTGCCCGCAACCTTGTTGATCTCGGGGATGTTGTAGACCTTGCAGCACATGGAACAGCTGCCGCATTCCCGTCCGGGAATGACCCGCGCGATGGAGTTCTCTATGGGGGCGGCGGATGTCATCGAACTCTCGTTCCAGCGGGCTCATCGATCGATCAGAAATGACTATAGGACAGACGCTGTAGCGCGATCTCGTTTCCCTGTGCGTCCAAAAAGCGCGGAGCGCCGGTTCCCGCAACGATCGTACCGATTGCGGTCAGCGCCACCCCTGCCCGCCGGGCTTCCTGCGCAAAAGCTTCGCATCGCACTTCCGGAACCGTGCACAGGATCTCGTAATCATCGCCGCCGGCTATCAGCGTTTCCACGTTGACCGTACCGCGAGCGAGCAGCACGGCGGCGGTCGCCGAGGCTGGAATGAGCGGCGCATCAATGATGGCGGAAACGCGCGATGCCGTGCAGAGTTTGGTCAGATCACCAGCGAGGCCATCGGAGACGTCCATGGCGGCGCTCGCGCGGTCGCGCACGGCTTTGGCCAGCGCGTTGCGCGGCTGCGGCACGCGATAACGGCCGACGAGCATTTCCTTCGCGGCGGGATCGCTTGTGAGCGCGGCGGCGACCGCGCCGCCCTTGAGAATATCGAGGCCGAGCGCGGCATCGCCGATGGTGCCGGTCACCATCACGCGGTCGCCGGGTTTGGCGCCGCTGCGATGGACGATCTTGCCTTCGGGAACGCGGCCGAAGGCGGTGATCGAAACGGTCAGCGGACCCGGTGTCGAGACTGTATCGCCGCCGAGCAGCGGACAATCGAACGCCTTGGCATCTTGGCCCAGTCCGTTTGCAAACGCGGAAAGCCAGGCTTCGTCTACCTTGCGCAGCGCGAGCGTCAGCACGAAGCCGGCGGGCGTTGCGCCCTTGGCGGCGATATCCGACAGGTTCACCCGCAGCGCCTTCCGCGCGATGGTGTCGGGCGGATCGTCGGGCAGGAAGTGGACGCCTTCGACGATGGCGTCTGTCGTCACCACCACGTCCTCGCCGCGGGCCTTCAGCACCGCGGCGTCGTCATCGAGTTCGAACGCGCCGGGGTCGGTCGCCAGCGGCTTGAAATAGCGGGCGATCAGCGAGTCCTCGCCGGATGCGCCGCCGCTAGCCACGCGAAAACTCGTCGCCGCGAAACTGGCGGGCGATCTGGTCGAGCACGGCATTGACCATGCCGGTCTCCTCGCTTTCGACGAAGGCGTGCGCGACATCGACATATTCGGAGACGACGACGCGGCCGGGCACATCCTTGCGATGCTCGAGCTCATAGGCCCCTGCCCGCAGCACCGCGCGCAGGATGGCGTCGATGCGCTTCAAGGGCCAGCCCCTGGACAGCGCGTCGTCGATCAAGGGATCGAGCTTTGCCTGGTCGCGCACCACGCCGGAGACGACGTCGCGGAAGAAGGCGGCCTCGGCCGGCAAATATTTCTCGCCCTCGACCTCGTTGCCGAGCCAATGGCTTTCGAACTCGGCGAAGATGTCGTTGATGCCCGCACCCGCGATGTCCATCTGATAGAGCGCCTGCACCGCGGCGAGCCGCGCCGCGCCGCGCCGGTTGGCTTTCTTGTCGCCCCCCTTTGCCGGTTTGCTCTTGCTCTCGGCCATCATCCTAAACCTTTGCCAGGCGGCGCTTGATGCGCAGCATTGCGAGTGCCGCGCGCGCGGCATCGCCGCCCTTGTTCAGCTCGCCCGCGCGCGCCCGCGCCCAGGCCTGCTCTTCATTGTTGACGGTCAGGATGCCATTGCCGAGCGGAAATTTTTTCGTAACCGCCAGATCCATCAGCCCGCGCGAAGACTCCATCGAGACGATATCGAAATGGATGGTCTCGCCCCGGATGACGCAGCCGAGCGCGATCGCGGCATCATAGGGTTTTCCACCCTTCTCGCCGGCCTCGATCGCAATCGCGATCGCCGCCGGAATTTCCAGCGCGCCGGGCACCGTGATCACGTCGTGATTGACGCCAGCCGCCTTCAGCTCGGCGACCGCGCCTTCCAGCAGCGCGTCCTGGATGTCGTCATAGAAGCGCGCCTCCACGATCAGCGCGCGAGCGCCGGAAATATCGGTCTGGTCTTTTAGCGGGGCGCGCCGCGCGTCTGCCATTCTCTTCTCACTCAATTGCAGGGATTGCAGAGGGTTGTAGGCGCCGCAACCCGCAAAGCCAAGCTACTTCATTTCCATCAGGCGCGCCGCATAGCGCGCCATCAAATCAACCTCGATATTGACCTCGCCGCCCGCCCGCAACGCGGAAAGCGTGGTGACGCTGAGCGTATGCGGGATGATCAGCACCGAGAACGCCAGATCCCACGCCGAATTGATCGTCAGCGACACGCCATCCAGCGTGACCGAGCCCTTTGGCGCGATGAAGCGCGCCAGCTCGCGCGTGGTCGACAGCTCGAACCGCGCCATGTCGGGCATATCAGTCCTGCTGATGATTGTAGCGATGCCGTCGGCATGCCCCGCCACGATGTGCCCGCCGAGTTCATCGCCGATTTTTAGCGCGCGCTCCAGGTTGAGTTTCGTCCCGACGGCCCAGTGCTTGGCCGTTGTCATCGAAAGCGTCTCGGCGGCGGCATCGACGTCGAACCAGGTCTTTTGAGGAGAGTCCTTGGTGCCCTCGACGCCCGAGGCCACCACCGTCAGGCACACGCCGTTGCAGGCGATCGAGGCGCCATCGGCGATGGTCGCGCGGTCGTAAGAACAGGCAATCCGCAGCCGGTGCAGCTGGCCCTGCGCGGTAGGCGTGAGTTTGGTGATCTCGCCGATGTCGGTGACAATGCCGGTAAACATTAAGCGCGCTCGTAGATGGTCAGAGTGTCCTTGCCGAGCGTCTCGCTAGCACGAAGCTTTAACCGCGGCGACTGCGTGATTTCCGACAGCGGCAATGCATCCAGCGCAGCGATGCCGCCGGCGCCGATCGCCTCCGGTCCGCGCAGCAGCCAGACCTCATCGACGAGATCGGCGGCGACGAACGACGACGCCACGCGGCTGCCGCCTTCCACCATCAGCCGTGTGATGCCCTTTTCCGACAGCGCATGCAGCACAGCCGCAAGATCGAGCCCCGGCGCCGAGGTCGGCGCGAGCCGGATCACCTGCGTCCCCGCCGCGCCGAGTTTTGCCGCGGCCGGCGCCTCCGCGAGTTCGGAGGCAACCACCCAGAGCGGCGTTTCGCGCGCCGAATGCACCAGCCGGCTCTCGCCGGGAATACGGAGCGCGCGGTCCAGCACCACCCGCACCGGCGAGCGCGCCGCCATGCCCGGCAGGCGGCAAGTGAGCATCGGATCATCCGCCAGCACGGTGCCGATCCCGACCAGGATGGCGTCGCTCTGCGCGCGCAACAGATGCACCCGTCTCCCTGCCGCCTCGCCCGTGATCGCGACCGGCTTGCTTCCGGCCGCGCCGATCTTGTCGTCCGCGGATACCGCGAGTTTGAGGATCACATGCGGGCGCTTGTCGCGGACGCGGCGGAAATGCCCCGCATGGTCATGCGCGGCCTCGTCCGCGAACAGCCCGACATCGACCGCAATCCCTGCCGCGCGCAGTTTTGCATGCCCCTTGCCCGCGACTTCCGGATTGGGGTCCTCGATCGCCGCAACGACGCGGGAGATGCCGGCGGCGATGATGGCGTCGGCGCAGGGCGGCGATTTGCCGAAATGCGAACAGGGCTCGAGCGTCACGTAGAGTGTGGCGCCGCGTGCCGCCTCGCCCGCGCGCCTCAAGGCCTCCGGCTCGGCATGCGGGCGGCCGCCCGGCTGCGTCCAGCCGCGGCCGACGATGACACCGTCCTTCACCACGACCGCGCCGACCGCCGGGTTCGGCCAGGTCCGACCCAGCCCGCGGCGCCCCAGCGTCAGCGCGAGCTGCATGTAGCGGCGATCAGCTTCCTTTGCGGCTTGCTTGTCGGCCCTGGTTTTTTCCCTGAACTGATCTTCCAGGATGCGGAAGATCATTTGCGGATCGTGACGACCCGGGCGTCGTCCTCGCCGGAGAGCTCGCCGAGCAGGTTCTCGAAATCCTTGGCCTCGCGGAAATTGCGATAGACCGAGGCGAAACGCACATAGGCGACGTCGTCGAGCGCGCGCAGATGCTCCATCACGATCTCGCCGATCGTCTCGGAAGAAATCTCCGCCTCGCCGCTGCTCTCCAGCTCGCGCACGATGGCGGAAACCATCTTCTCGACCCGCTCGCTGTCGACCGGCCGCTTGCGCAGGGATACCTGCACCGAGCGCAACAGCTTGTCGCGGTCGAAGGGCACGCGGCGGCTGTTGCGCTTGATCACGGTAAGCTCACGGAGCTGCACGCGCTCGAAGGTGGTGAAACGGAAATTGCAGGACACGCACACCCGCCGCCGCCGGATCACGGCGGAATCCTCGGTCGGACGGGAGTCCTTCACCTGGGTATCGAGACTGTTGCAGCTCGGGCAGCGCATCCAGAATGCCTTTGACTTAATAGATCGGGAAGCGGTCGGTGAGCGCCTTCACCCGTTCCTTGATCGCGGCTTCCACCAGCGGCGCCTTGCCGTCCTGAGACTGCGCGATCGCGCTCAGCACTTCGGCGATCATGGTGCCTACCTGCTTGAACTCGGCAACGCCGAAGCCGCGCGTGGTCGCAGCCGGCGTGCCGAGCCTGAGGCCCGAGGTGACAAACGGTGTCTCGGGATCGAAGGGAATCCCGTTCTTGTTGCAGGTGATGGCAGCGCGCACCAGCGCCTTCTCCGAGACATTGCCCTTCAGCCCCTTTGGCCGCAGGTCGACCAGCATCAGGTGGTTGTCGGTGCCGCCGGAGACGATGTCGAGCCCATTGGCGCGCAGGCTTTCGGCCAGCGCCTTGGCGTTTTCGACGACGTTCCTGGCGTAGATCTTGAAGTCCGGCCGCAGCGCCTCGGCGAAGGCCACCGCCTTGGCCGCGATCACATGCATCAAGGGCCCGCCCTGCAAGCCCGGGAAGACCGCCGAGTTGAACTTCTTGGTGAGCGTCTCGTCGTTCCACAGCATCAAGCCGCCGCGCGGACCGCGCAGCGATTTGTGCGTGGTGGTGGTCGTGACATGCGCATGCGGCACCGGCGAAGCATGCACGCCGCCGGCGACGAGGCCGGCGAAATGCGCCATATCGACCATGAAGTAGGCGCCAACGCTGTCTGCGATCTCGCGGAAGCGCTTGAAGTCCCAGGAGCGCGAATAGGCGCTGCCGCCGGCGATGATCAGCTTCGGCTTCACCTCCTCGGCGCGGCGGGCGACTGCATCCATGTCGATGATCTGGTCCTCGCGCCGCACCGTGTAGTGCTGCGCCTTGAACCATTTGCCGGAGATGTTCACGGGCGCGCCGTGGGTGAGATGGCCGCCGGCGGCGAGATCGAGGCCCATGAAGGTGTCGCCGGGCTGCAGCAGCGCCAGAAACACCGCCTGGTTCATCTGGCTGCCGGAGTTCGGCTGCACGTTGGCGAACTGCGCGCCGAACAGTTTTTTCGCGCGGTCGATCGCCAGCGTCTCGGCGACGTCGACCCACTCGCAACCGCCGTAGTAGCGCGCGCCCGGATAACCTTCCGCGTATTTGTTGGTCATCACCGAGCCCTGCGCTTCCAGCACGGCACGGCTGACGATGTTTTCAGACGCGATCAGCTCGATCTCATGCCGCTGCCGGCCGAGCTCGCCCTGGATCGCAGCCGCGATCTCGGGATCCGCCTGCGCAAGGCTGGCGGAGAAGAAGGAATCGGGAGCGGAGGCGGTCTTGGCGCTGGAGGCAGGAGGGTTCATCGGCGAAATATCCTCAACCACCGCAACCTCTTAGGGTTACGGCCGGGCTCTAGGTGGCGGGTCGGAAGCGGTACAGAGCCGGATAGCACATTGCCCCGCCCCGGCCAAGGCATTGCGGGTCCGGCCTGATATTTATGCCAGATATGGTGGGGATTGGGGGATTGGGAGCCCTCTTCCCTGGTCATTCCGGGGCGATGCGAAGCATCGAACCCGGAATCTCGAGGTTCCGGGTCTGGTGCTGCGCACCATCCCGGAACGACGTCGCATGACTCCGCGTCCTCGCGGCGCGATCCCGCCCGAGCTATGCCTGGTTCATGTCCCTCGAAAGACAGAGGGCGCAGGGAAGGCCGGATGCACGTCGCACCCGCAGCCTCGTGTGCGAGAGATAAGCGCAGAAAGCACACGAGTATCACAGGTACGCCGGAACATGCCGGCCTTCCCTGCGCAATGGTTTTGCGGCTTATGGCGCGCTCTCCCCGGTGTCCGGGCTTTTTAGCCGCCGTCCCCCCGGGCTCTGGACCCGGAGGTTGATTCCAGCGTCGGGGAATCAGGACCACACGCTTTTGCCGCACGCAGGCCCGCATCCCTCGTCGGATGATGCAGCCCCGCGTCCATCGCAGCCCGCCCGACGTCCGTGACGACGCGTACGCCCCTCCGATCGAGGCGGGATAACCGCAGACAATCATGTTTTTCGGAAAAACGGAAGCGAAATATTTTCCGGGTCCGGGCTCAATTCATCGATCGAATTGAACCGGCTCGCGAAATTAGTTTTTCGGCGCGGGCCTTTTTTGCCGGCTCCGAGGCCCTGCCATAGCGACGCCATTGGCGAAACCGATCACTGATTTGCCCGTCGAGTGCCCAGTGACCGGAGTCACGTACGGAGCTTCGAACCGACGCTAGCCTTCGATCGACACTGAGTCACAGGCCAACCAGCGGAGCCACTCCCATGACCCGGCGCGAACACGAGGAACTTCAACGCAAGCTGACACGGGCCCGCAGGCTCGCCATGGAGCCCGCCGACGCGCTGTCGCGAGAGCGGGCGGCCCAGGCGATCGAAGATCTGGAATACCAACTCTTCGCGGGCCGGCTCACGGCTCAGGCCATTGAAGCTGGCTATTGATTTACTGACTCACCCGATCGTGAAGCGCCATCACGCCACTGCGTCTTGGGTTGGTGCGACTAACTTCTAAGTACTCCTCGAGAGGAGCGAACCATGTCCGATGCGTCCGTTCTCCGGCAGAAAGCCGAAATGTTCGAGCAGCGCGCCGAAAAGGCCGCCGATCCCGTGTCAAAACACCATTATCGGGAAATGGCCGCGCATTACCGCAAGCTGCTGGTCGAGCACCTCAATTCGCGGTCGCACGAGCCGGCTGAATAGCGCCCTACCCCTTCACCGCCGAGCGACTTTTGCGGTCAAGTCCATTGCCTTGGCGGTATCGGACGCTGCCCTTACGCGCTTGATGGTGTCGAGCGCTGCACAAATAAGAGCGGTATCGCCAGTCTCGAGCACTTCCGTCAGATAGGCGTCGACCCGCTCCGGTGTTTTCAGATAGTCCGCCACGTCGAACTTTGAAGTCTTGGCCATTCCCCCACCCTACCCCCCTTCACCGCATTGACCTGGCTGCCAAAGCCGTCGCGGTTGTAGATGTCGTCGCGGAATTGCACGACGCCGTCGGGCGTCGCCCACGCCGTGACATAGACCCAGTACAGCGGCACGGCCTTTGCGACCTTGGCATCCTTGCGCTCGCCGGAGGCGATCACCTGGTCGATTTCGGCGTGCGACCAACCCGGACTGTCCTGCAGGATCCAGTAGACCAGCTCGCGCACATTCTGCACGCGCATGCAGCCCGAGGAGGCAAAGCGGAAATCCTCGCCGAACAGGTTTTTCGACGGCGTGTCGTGCATGTAGACGCCGAACTGGCTCGGGAAGTTGATGCGGATGGTGCCGAGCGAATTGAAGTTGCCGGCGTCCTGCTTGAATTTGTAGTTCACCGCTTCCGTCGAATACCAGTCGATCTGCGACGGCGGCTGCTCATTGTTCTTCGCATCGTAAATGCGGATGCGGTTCTTGGTGAGATAATCCGGCTCCGCCTGCATCTTCGGGATCAGGTCCTTGCGGACGATCGAGACCGGCACGGTCCAGAACGGATTGAAATTGATCTGGATGATCTTGCTGTTGATGTCGGGCGACGGCCGGTCCGGCTTGCCGGCGACCGCGGTGTGGCGCGTGACCGCAACGCCATTCTCGATCGCCTCGATCTGCGCCGCCGGGATGTTGGCGACCACGATGCGGTTGCCGAGATTGCCGGTGAGCGCCTTCAGGCGCGTCGAATTGATTTTGAGCTGCTGCAGCCGCAGCTCGGCGGGCACGTTGAGCGCGCGCAAGGTCGTGTCGTGCACGACGCCGTCGGAATGCAGGCCGTGGCGCACCTGGAAGCGGCGCACGGCGGCGTCGACATAGGAATCGTAGACCTGTGGCTCGCCGGAATTGAGCTCGAGATCGCCGACGAGCGAGAGCCGCTGGCGCAGATGCGGGATCGCCGCGCTCCTGACGCCGACCCGCGCGCCTTCGGCAATCGCAGGCACTTCGGGCCAGCCGCCCTTGGCAACGATCGCCTCATATTGCGGAATCGAGGCTTCGGTGGTCTGCGCGGTCGATGGCGACAGCGTCGGCAACGTCTTCTTCGGCAGCTTGACGTTGCGAGATGCGCTGTCGAAGCCGCTGTCGAGGCTGGAATCCTGGTTTTCCTGGATCAGCTCGTTGAGCATCTCGTCCGGCGTCTGCTCCGCCGCGCGCGCCCCTGTAGCGAGCGTGGCGGCGGCCAGGCCGGCGCTTAGAAAACTACGGCGGGTAAAAGGGCTGCCCATGGGCGGACTGTAGCAAACCCGTTTTCGCCGGATAAGCCCGCAGCCAGTGGTTTCGCAAATGTGATGTTGCGCTTCCGTGTCCCGGGCGCGGTGCAGCGCGCTTTTAGCGATGCACCGCAGAACCGGGACCCACGGTTGCGGCGGAGCAAGAACATGGGCCCCGGCTCTGCAGCGCAACGCTTGACTTAGTGTAAGACGCGCGTGAACGCGCTTTTGCGCGCTGCGCAGCGTCCGGGGCACGAGGATGTCTCGCTTACAGCCCCGTATACCCGGCCTTGACCGGATCGGTCGAGCCGTCAAGCTCGCGCAAGTAAGTCAGCCCACACACGGTGAGACGGTGGGTGTCCCGCTCGCCCGCCTCGGACAAGGTCTTGATATATTCCGTCACCTTGGCGCGCGCTTCCGTGCTTGCCGCAGACGAGCGGTTCACCAGGAGGTCATAGGTCTGCATGATGCGGTCGATGGCGGCTTCCATGGCGTCCCCCTGCTCGTCGTCAGACACGTTCGAGTGCTTCGAATTTGGCGATCGCCTTGTTGGCGAGCCTGATCTTGTTGCCTTCACCGCGGTGAAACATCTGCACGATGATTTCCAGCAGCCGCTCGTCGGTGACGAAGCTGTCGGGCATCGCGCCGGTGCGGCGCAGATAATTCGAGGCGATGGCGTAGGCATCGCCCACCACCCCCATATTCATCACCCGCAGACCGCGTTCGACCAGCATGGCCCAATCCTCCGCTTCGGACGGATAAGCCCTGAGCGCGGAACTGGTTCCATTTGGGACGCGGATTCTCTTATCAACATGAAAATGAGGACCGGATCGGACCAATATTTGGCAAGCAAAACCATTTTCGCCGTGCAATTTTGATCGCCGAAGCGCCAACCACATCGCGCCGTCGAAGCACGGATTGACATGTCGAGAGCTAAGCTCTTTCCACTCGCAATTTTTCTGCTCGCGGCTCCCGCACGCGCAGCCGGTCCGAACGAGCTCACACTCGCCGAGCGTCAAGGGCTCATCGCGCAGATCACGCGATGTGTGCCGCCGACCAACACGACCGGCCAGTCGATGACCACGATCGACCTGCGCCTCAATCCGGATGGATCGGTGGCGGCGGAATCGAAAGTCATCGCCAGCCCGACACCAGAAATCGGAAAGGCGATGCTGCGGGCGGCATCGATGTGCGGGCCCTACCGCCTGCCGGCGCAGAAGTATGAAAAATGGAAGCAGATCCTGGTCGATTTTGACCTGGGTCCGGCGAAGCCGAACTAGCTTTGAAAAAAACGACAAGGCGCATCGGCCGGGGCACGGCCGATGCGCCTGAGGGGAAGCAACCTGGAAGGCAATCTGGTAGGCCTGCCGGTCTTCTCGTTGGGCCGGCTTGGCCAAAGGTGCCTAGAGGCGATACAGGATCTGGTCGGTCCAGAACCGCTCGAGGCGGTGCAGCGACTTGTTCAGCGTCGCGAACTCCTCGTTCGAGATGCCGCCGACCTGCTCGACCGTCTTGACGTGCTTCTGATAGAGCGCGTCGACGATGCGGCGGATTTCCTGGCCCTGCGTGGTCAGGCGGATGCGGACCGAGCGGCGATCAACGCGCGAGCGCTGATGATCGAGGAAGCCGAGCTCGACCAGCTTCTTCAGGTTGTAGGAGACGTTGGAGCCGAGATAGTAACCGCGCGTGCGCAGCTCGCCCGCGGTCAGCTCCTTGTCGCCGATGTTGTAGAGCAGAAGCGCCTGAACCGAGTTGATGTCGGAACGGCCCCGGCGATCGAATTCGTCCTTGATGACATCGAGCAGGCGGCGATGCAGCCGCTCCACCAACGTCAGCGCTTCCAGATAAAGCGGCTGCACCGGCGACTGGCCTGCAGCGCGGTCAGCGGTTTCCACCGCCGTCGCAACAGCATTCTTCATGACACTTCCCCTGTTGTCGTTTTATCGACTTATTCGACGAAACTTTTGTCCCGCCTGATAGCTGCAACGTAAGGGGCCGATTTGAAGAACCGCTTAAATAAGACAATAAAGAGAGAATGAATTTAAGACAGTGAATCGTGGATTAAGCCCGTGGATAAAGGGCTTTTCGCAACTTCCCATTGACGGTGGGGAAGCAATGTTCACGCTTTCGTCCGCCGCGGTGTCGCATTCCAAAACACCCTGCCCACGGATCGAAAGGCTGGCTTAGGAGATATGGCGGCGCGCTTAAGAGAGCCAAAACCTTAATCGGGATTCACCTAAAATTTGAGGCGAGCCGATTTTGGGACACTCGCCCCTTTCTTTCACCGCTCGCGTTCACGTTGCTATGGCGGACGCTCGCGCGCCGCCATCCAGGCCAGCGCCAGATAGGCGCCGAGCATCAAGGCTTCGCCGCCGACGACCACCAGGCTGCCGCCATAGATTCCCGGAAACATCAGCTCGATGACCGCCATCGACACCACGGTGGTAAGCCACACCACCGCGCCCCAGGGGGTTGCGAGCCACAGGCCGACGGCGGCAACGAGTTCGATCACGGCGAAATAGACGGTGGCGGCCTGCCAGGCCATCGGCTGGTTCTCGAAGGCGTCTTCCTCGCCGCCGATGAAGCCCGTGACCTGCGACCAGTGATAAAGGCCCTTCAGGATCGAGACCACGGCCATGATGCGCAGGAACAGCACCAGCCGCCGCGTCCAGACGTTCTCGTCGCCCTCGATCCGTTCGGACGAAAGCGCGGCGGCCATCATGTTGTCGCGCGGGTCGCGCGAGGAGGCGTCAGACATGGCCAAAGCAGCCGTTAATGGTCGGGTCGGTATTCACAGAAGGACTCATTAGCCTCTGGCGGGGCAAAATCAACCTTTGCGGCTGGCCAAATGACGGACCCGGGCCTAGATATTAGAACTGGAAGACTTCCAGTCCGCCGCCGGCTCAATCGAGGCAATCCCAGAGGCAATACTATGGCGATCAAATTCGGCCGTCCGATCGAAATGCGCGACGTGTCGCGGCAGCAATCCTCAACATCGGCCCCTGCCCTCGATCTGACGATCCGCCCGCGCCGCAACCGCAAGTCGGAATGGGCGCGGCGCATGGTGCGCGAGAACGTGCTCACCGCCGACGACCTGATCTGGCCGCTGTTCGTCACCGGCGGCCACAATACGCGCACGCCGGTTGCGTCGATGCCGGGCGTCGACCGCTTGACCGTCGACCAGGCGGTGCGCGACGCCGAGCGCGCGATGAAGCTCGACATCCCCTGCCTCGCGCTGTTTCCCTACACCGATCCGACGCTCCGCGACGAGCTGGGCTCGGAGGCGGTCAACCCTGACAATCTCGTCTGCCAGTCGGTGCGCGCGATCAAGCAGGAATTTCCCGGGATCGGCGTCCTCTGCGACGTGGCGCTCGATCCCTTCACCAGCCACGGCCATGACGGCCTGCTGGAAGACGGCCGGATCCTCAACGACGAGACGGTAGCGGTGCTGGTGCGCCAGGCGCTGGTGCAGGCCGAAGCCGGCTGCGACATCATCGCGCCGTCCGACATGATGGACGGCCGCGTCGGCGCGATCCGCGAGGCGCTCGACGCTGCGGGCTTCGTCGACGTGCAGATCATGGCCTATGCCGCGAAATACGCTTCCGCCTTCTACGGCCCGTTCCGCGACGCCATTGGCTCGGCGAAGACGCTGACCGGCGACAAGCGCACCTATCAGATGGACAGCGCCAATTCCGACGAAGCGCTGCGCGAGGTCGAGCTCGACATCGCGGAGGGCGCGGACATGGTGATGGTCAAGCCCGGCATGCCCTATCTCGACGTGCTGCGCCGCGTGAAGGACACTTTTGGCATGCCGACCTTCGCCTACCAGGTCTCCGGCGAATACGCGATGATCGCGGGCGCCGCGCAAAACGGCTGGATCGACGGCGAGCGCGCGATGATGGAAAGCCTGGTCGGCTTCAAGCGCGCCGGCGCCGACGGCGTGCTGACGTATTTTGCGCCGCAGGCGGCGGAGAAGCTGAAGGCCGGTCGCTGAGGCATCACGGCACGGCCTGCGCCGTCGGATGCGGGCCGCAGCAAGCGCGGAGCGCCTCGCGCCGCTCCTGCGAAATCACCGTCACCGGATAGATCGGCGCGCGCGTGTCCTGCGCGAAGAACGGATGCGGCCAGGTTTTTCCGCCCAGCCTCCAGCCGAGCACCTTGCCGATCGCGCGCAGGAATAGCGAAGGGCTGAACCGCGTGGAGCCAGGCGGCGGTTCGCCAACGGCGCATTTCCCGAAAATAGCGCCCACCGGTGCACCGAAGA
Organism: uncultured Alphaproteobacteria bacterium; assembly: GCA_963802585.1. Classification (GTDB taxonomy): domain Bacteria; phylum Pseudomonadota; class Alphaproteobacteria; order Rhizobiales; family Xanthobacteraceae; genus Bradyrhizobium. The sequence goes on from CAWDJS010000014.1 coordinate 419,213, forward strand.
AATCATCCGGCCGCGGTGGATCGAAGGATTGTGCGAGGATGCCGACAAAGGGAAGCGACGGACCCATCGTGTTGCCCACCGGCGTGTTGCAACAGCTCGCGTACCACCGGTAGAGCCCTTTGGGCGTCAGGCGCAGCCCTGTGATCCGATCCTGTCCCTTGGTGAAGCGTAGCGCCGCCGGCGCGACCTGAACGATATCGCTGCCGCCTTTGTCATTGAGCAGGTCGGCGCGGCCAAGCTGATGGGCAAAGGCCTGGCAATCGGCGCAGTAGCAGACCACACGATTGGCTGACTGGGGCGACGGGTCGGCGACGATGCCGCGCACCTCGCCGCAACGGCAGCGCATCTCGATTTGTCCGCCCATACGCCAACCCTCGTCATTGCCGATGCAAGCGATTTCCTCCCCAAATTAGCCGCAGGCCTGGGGCGATCCAAGCGGTGGATGGCCGCCGAGCGGGCGGAATATTTCTGCTTGTTCACGTCGGCCCGGCCTTGCGGCGGGACCGCCGGTTCCCATGTCCTTCACGAGGATTTTTCCCGGAGGGAGAGACATGTCCTATAGCGGTTCGGGCAATAATAGCGGCGGCTGGGGCGGCAACGGCGCGCCGCATTACGAGCATGCGTTCGACCCCTATCTGGAGCCGGAGCTGTTCCGAGGGGTGCTGATCCGGCGCGTCATCGCCTTCATCATCGATGTGATCGTGCTGTCGATCCCGGTGGTGCTGGCGATCCTGTTCATCGCCGTGTTCGGGCTGGTCACGCTCGGGCTCGGCTGGGCGCTGTTCTGGCTGGTTTCGCCGGCCTCGATCATCTGGGCCATCGTCTATTACGGCTCCACGCTGGGCGGACCGCATTCGGCCACGATCGGCATGCGGGTGATGGACCTGGAGCTGCGCACCTGGTACGGCGCGCCCGGCTATTTCGTGCTGGGAGCCGCGCATGCGGTGCTGTTCTATGTCTCGATCTCGGTGCTGTCGCCGCTCATCCTGCTGCTGGGGCTGTTCAACGCCCGCCGCCGGCTGCCGCACGACATCGTGCTTGGAACCGTGGTTATCAACAACTCTATTCGCCAGCCGGTGGGCCAACCTGCACGGACGTATTGAGTTTAGTAATTGACCGTTAGCCTCCATGGCGCGATGCTGTTCTGTCTGCTTCGCCCCGGAGGCTGAAGGAATTCCTTGACCCAGCATTCGCGTGACACCCCGCAATTCTACCTGACGGCGCCCTCGCCCTGCCCTTATCTGCCGGGCCGGCATGAGCGGAAGGTGTTCACCCATCTGGTCGGCGACAAGGCCGGCGATCTCAACGACCTCCTCACCCATGGCGGCTTCCGCCGCAGCCAGTCGATCGCCTACCGGCCGGCCTGCGACCAGTGCCGCGCCTGTGTGTCGGTGCGCGTGGTGGCGAACGAGTTCCGTCCGTCGCGGAATTTCCGCAAAATCCTGGCCCGCAATTCCGACATCATCGGCGAGCAGCGCAGCGCGGTGCCGACCTCGGAGCAATATTCGATCTTCCGCGCCTATCTCGATGCGCGGCACCGCCATGGCGGCATGGCCGACATGACCGTGCTCGACTACGCCATGATGGTGGAAGACAGCCATGTCGAGACCCGCATCATCGAGTATCGCCGCCGCGGCACCGACAGCGGCATCACCGGCCGCGGCAACGAGCTGGTCGCGGTGGCGCTGACCGACGTGCTCTCCGACGGGCTGTCGATGGTCTATTCCTTCTTCGAGCCGTCCGAAGAGAGCCGCTCGCTCGGCACCTTCATGATCCTCGACCATATCGCCCGCGCCAGGCGTCAGGGCCTGCCTTACGTCTATCTCGGCTACTGGATCGAGGGCTCCAAGAAGATGGACTACAAGGGCCGCTTCCTGCCGCAGCAGCGGCTGGCGCCGTCGGGCTGGCTGCGCGTCGATGCGACGGGCGACGTGACGAGCGAGCCGCAGGATTAGTTGGCGTTTAGCGTCGGAGCTAGTGCGGCCCGCTGGTTCGCTCGTCGTCCTTCTTGAGCCATTTCGCGACAGCGTCCTGTTGGCGTTCTTTCCCTTGTTCCGCGCGTGTGCGTCCCGCCAGGCCTGTCGGGCCCAGCCAGCCCACATACCCACCCACGGCCAGCACGACGATGGTGATTACCCAATCCATGATACCCACGATCATCTCCGAGATTGAAAGCGCCGCACTACGTCCAGGCCGCAGCATCACCCGCTCACAAAATCCCACACCAGCTTCGCGTTCAGCGCGATGATCAGCGCGGCGGTGGCGACCGCGAGCGCGGTGAGCCAGCGCGGCGCCACATAGGGGCCCATCTTGGCGCGGCTCGCGGTGAACATCACCAGCGGCACCACGGCGAACGGCAATTGCAGGCTGAGCACGACCTGGCTCAGAATCAAGAGCTGCCCGGTCGCCTTCTCGCCGAACCAGATGGTCACGATCACCGCCGGCAGGATCGCGATCATCCGTGTCACCATGCGGCGCATCCACGGCGCGATGCGCCAGTTGAGAAAGCCTTCCATCACGATCTGGCCCGACAGCGTCGCCGTGATGGTCGAGTTCAACCCGCAGCAGAGCAGCGCGATGGCGAACAAGGTTGGCGCGAGAGTCGAGCCGAGCAGCGGCGCGAGGAAGGAATGTGCCTGATCAAGCTCGGCGACGTCGGTCTTGCCGGCATGGTGGAAGGTCGCGGCCGCGAGAATCAGGATCGAGGCGTTGATGACGAAGGCAAAGCACAGCGCGATGGTGGAATCGATGGTGGCGAGCGAGATCGCCTCGCGTTTCTCTTCCAGCGTATCGCCATAGCCGCGCGTCTGCACCAAACCGGAATGCAGATAGAGGTTGTGCGGCATCACGGTCGCGCCCAGAATGCCGAGCGCGAGATAGAGCATGTCGCGGTTGGCGAGGAGGTCGCGGTGTGGGGCCAGCCCGCGCAGCACCGCGCCCCAATCGGGATCGGCGAGCGCGATCTGCACGGCGAAGCAGGCGGCGATCACGCCCAGCATCGCCACCACGAAGGCCTCGATCCAGCGGAAGCCGAAGGCCTGCAGCGCCAGGATGAGGAAGACGTCGGCGGCCGTTATGATGACGCCGATCTCGAGCGGAATGTGGAACAGCAGATTGAGTCCGATCGCGGTGCCGATCACCTCGGCCAGATCGGTTGCGGTGATCGCGATCTCCGCCGAGAGCCACAACGGCAACGCGACATAGCGCGGAAAGGAATCGCGGCAGGCCTGCGCGAGGTCGCGGCCCGCGCCGACACCGAGCCGCGTGCAAAGCGATTGCAGCACGATCGCCATCACGTTCGACAGCAGCGCCACCGCCAGCAGCGCGTAGCCGAATTTGGATCCGCCCGCGAGCGAGGTCGCCCAGTTGCCGGGGTCCATGTAGCCGACGGCGACGAGATAGCCGGGCCCGAGGAATGCCAGGAGCTTGCGCCAGAACGATCCGCTCTTCGCCGTCCGCACCGTCGCGAACATGTCCGACAGCGAGGGCTCGCGGCGCTCGGTCCGCCACCCGGTCGCGCGTGGCTTTCCCACGGGAACCAAATCCGGCGTGGAATGAGGGTCTAGATCAGGTGATCTGGCATCCATTTCCTCAAGATGGTCCATATTGGTCTTTAATGCAACTCATTCGCAAATGCATCTGTGCGACGCGGCTGGGAACCAGGGCTTGGCGGGCCAGAATCCGCCCGTTTCCGCCCCATCGCCACAACAGACAAGAAAAAATTAACCATGATCGCCGCTTGATGGTGGGGACACGGGGGTGTGCCAACTCGTCGCCGCGGTCCGCAGGCGCTGAGCTCGCGGAACGCGGCTTCACCCTCGGCGAGAGAAGCGAACATCGCAGCAGGGAAATTCGGAAAATGCTCCACTCATTGGAAATGCTTCAGGCCGGCGCAACCAGCGTCCCCGGCCCGCCCAGGATCGGCCCCCTCAGCAGCAATGGCGAGTTGAAGATCTATACCGGCACCTGCGGCGGCACCGCGCTGTCGATGCAGCGCCGCGCGCACGACAGCCGTTTTGCGACGCGCTATTTCGTGGGCCACGGCCTCGATGTCGGCGGCGGGCACGATTCGCTCGCCCTTTACGTCGAGCTGTTTCCGCTGATCAGGAATGTCGTGATCTACGACGCGCCCCAGGGCGATGCGCAGAAGCTCGACAATGTCGACGATGCCTGCTTCGATTTCCTGTTTTCGAGCCACTGCCTGGAGCATGTGCGCGACCCGGCCGAAGCCCTGGCCAACTGGATTCGCGTGATCAAGCCGGGCGGCCATCTCGTCATCAGCGTTCCCGATGAGGATCTCTATGAACAGGGCGTCTGGCCCTCGACGTTCAACGGCGATCACAAGCTGACCTTTACGCTAGCCAAGAAGACGTCGTGGTCGCCGGTTTCGGTCAACCTGTTCAGCCTGCTGTCGGAGTTCTCCGACAAGGTGAAGCCGCTGAGCATCATCACCACCGATCATGCCTATCGCTTCCAGTTCCCTCGCTTCGATCAGACGCAAATGCCGTTGTCGGAGTGCGCGATCGAGTTCGTGCTGAAGAAGCTTTGAGAGGCGCATAGAGCGAGATGACTTTTCTTCGAATCGTCATCCCGCTCTATCTTTTTATTTGAGCATGATCTCCGCGCAAACGCTTCGCGTTTGTCGCGAGGGAAAACCGCCAAACACTTTTCCGGATCATGCTCTAGCCTTCTCGCTTGTCGGAAATCGGGTGGGATCGACCCCACCCCGCTCCCATAGTGCGGATAACAACGCAACCGGGAATGTTCCGATGTCCGTCTCCAAAACCCCTCAACTGCCGGCGACCTTCAACCGTCTCGCCTGGTCCAATCTCGCCGCGCAATCCGCCGAACAGATTGCGCTGGCCGCAGCACCGATCGTCGCCGTGCTGACGCTCGGCGTCGCCGAGGGCGAAACCGGCCTGCTGCAGACCGCGCTGACGCTGCCCTTCATCCTGTTTGCGATTCCCGCGGGCCTGCTCACCGATCGCATCTCGCGGCGCAAGCTGATGGCGGGCGCCGAAGCGCTGCGCGCGGCCGCGCTTGCCGGCATCCTGGTTCTGATCGCGATCGGCGAGTTGACGCTGCCCCTGCTCTGCCTGCTCGGCTTCATCGCGGTTTGCGGCACGGTTGCCTACAGTGTCGCAGCGCCCGCGCTGGTGCCGTCACTGGTGACGCCGCAACTTCTGCCCGCCGCCAATGCCCGTGTCGAACTTGCGCGCACGATCGCGTTTGCGAGTGGGCCTGCGCTCGGCGGCGTGCTGGTCGGCTGGGTCGGCGCTGCGCCCGCCTTCGGATTTGCCGCGGCCCTTTCCGTGATCGCCGTCGTGCTGCTCTCCGGCATCTATGAGCCCGCGCGCGCGGCCGCGCCGCGCCGTCATCCGCTGCAGGACATCAAGGAAGGCGCGAGCTTCGTCCTGCATCATGCCCTGCTGCGGCCAGTATTCGTCACGCAGTTCATCTTCAACACCGGATCGTTCCTGGTGCTGGCAGTGTTCGTGCCCTATGCGGTGCGCCGTCTCGGCCTTTCCGCAACCGGCGTCGGCACCACGCTTGCGATGTATGGCGTCGGCATGGTGGTCGGCGCGCTGGCGGCGACGCGGGTGATGAAGCGGCTCGCCTTCGGCACCGTGATCGGCCTTGGTCCCGTCACCGGCTTTGTCGCGGCCATCGTCATGGCGATCACGACCTTCGTTCCGGTGCCATGGCTTGCGGGCCTGAGCTTCTTCCTGCTCGGCGTCGGTCCGATCCTGTGGGTGATCTCCACTACCACCTTGCGCCAGTCCGTGACGCCGCCGCGCCTGCTCGGCCGGGTGTCGGCGATCAACATCCTGAGCTATGGCGCGCGGCCGCTGGGCTCGGCGCTCGGCGCCATCGTCGGCGGATTTTACGGCGCGGAAGCCTGCCTCTATCTCGCGGTGGCGATCTTCGGCGCGCAAGCGCTGGTGATCCTGATCTCGCCTGCGGTTGCGCTGTCGCGGCAACCCGACATGGTCACTGACGCGGAGGCGTGTCACGCCTAGTTGAGGCGCAGCACGTCTTTTGCGCTGATATGTTCGGGCATGCAGCGCATCATCCTGATCCTGAGCTTCTGTATTGTCATCCTTGGCGGTCCGGCGCGAGCCGCGCCGCCATGGCTCACTCTGCCACCGACCCCGCAGTTGCCGAGCCCCGACAAAAGCGGTTACGCGCCGGTGAACGGCGTGAAAATCTGGTACGCGACGTTCGGGCGCGGCAAGCCCGTGATCCTGCTTCACGGCGGCCTCGCCAATTCCGATTACTGGGGACATCTGGTTCCCGCGCTCGCCGAGCACTACCAGGTGATTGTCATGGACAGCCGCGGGCACGGCCGCTCGACGCGCAACAGCGAGCCGATCGGCTACGACCTGATGGCCACGGACGTGCTGGCCGTGATGGATTTCCTGAAGCTCGAGAAAGCGGCGATTGTGGGCTGGAGCGATGGTGCAATCATTGGCCTCGACATCGCCATCAACCATCCGGAGCGCCTGACCCGGCTGTTTGCGTTCGCCGCCAACTCTGATCCGTCGGGGGTTGCCGACATCTCGCAGAGTCCGGTGTTCGACAAATATCTGGCGCGGGCGAAAACCGAATATGAGAGCTTGTCTGCGACACCAAAGGAATATGATGCCTTTCTCGCGCAGGTCATGAAGATGTGGGAGACCCAGCCGCATTTCACCGCCGGCCTCCTGCGTCGCATCACGACGCCGACATGGATCGTCGACGCCGACCACGACGAGGCCATCAAGCGCTCCGACACCCTGTTCATGGCCGACCAGATCCTGGGCAGCGCGCTCTTGATCCTGCCCGCCGTCAGCCATTTCGCGTTCCTGCAGGATGCGCCGCAGTTCAACGCCGACGTGCTGCACTTCCTGGAGCAGGCGCCCGCGAACTAAACCTACGCCTCCAGGGCCGCACGCTCATCCGGCGTAAACACGCGCGGCTCGGAGAGTGGAGCATCCGTGCGCTCGTCGAAGAACGGGTTCGGCCGGCCGAGCCCGCGCCACCACCAGCCGAGCAGCGTTGATATCCGCACAGGCATGAGCGCGAGCGAGAGCGGCGGCGGCGCGCCCGGTGGAAGCGGCCCGGTGGCGGAGCGCTCGAAGATCCGGCAAAGCGGCGCGCCCAGCGCCTCATCCCGGGAATGGCCGCCGGCATCGTGGTCCATGAAAGCATGAATGATGCCGACGACCGGGAAGCGCGGTCCGGCCGTGTTGCCGATCGGCGTCCGGCAACAATCGGTGTACCAGCGGAAAACCTTGCCGGAGAAACGCAGGCAGCGGACCGCGTCCGTGCCTGCGGTCAACTTTACCCGGCCGGTCGGCATCTGGAAGATGTCCGTTCCACCCGCGCCATCCAGCACGTCCGGCCGCTCCAGGAAGCGCGCAAAGGCCTGGCAATCTCCGCAGTAGCAGATGAAACGGAAGCCGGTCTGCGGCGCTGCTTCCCGCGCAAGCCCACGCACATGGCCGCAGCGGCAGCGCAGCGGAATTTCGCTCGAAGCCGGCGTCGCGCCCATGTCAGGCCTTCAGATAGCGCTCATAACTCCCGGCCATCGCCTCGTTCGCGGCAATATCAGGATCGAGCGTATAGAGATCCTGCGCGCGGCCGATGCCGCGCAGCGCGTAGCGGCCGGTCGAGACCAGATAGCGGCGTCCGGTGGCGTCCAGTCCCTTGGAAAATTCCGACGAGGCCAGGAACTCGCGATCAATCGAATTGCACATCGACGCGATGCGGCTGACCTCGTTGACCGCCGGCCCCACCACGGTAAAGTCGAGCCGGTCCTCGCTGCCGATATTGCCGTAAAAGACCTCGCCGACATGAAGACCGACATAGGCTGTCGTGACCGGCCGGCCCTCTTTCGCGCGCCGCTCATTGAGTTCCGCGATGTTGAGGCGGAAGGCGTGCTCGGCGGAGAGCGCCGCACGGCGCGCCACCGTCATGTCCTCGCCGGTGAAGATCGCGAGCACACCATCGCCGATCAGCTTCAGCACGTCGCCGCCGGCATCATGGATCGCCTCGATCGAGGCATCGGCGTAGTCGTTGAGGAACGGGATGATCTCGTCGGGACCGATGCTTTCCGAAATCCTGGTCGAGCCGCGCAGGTCGGAGAACCAGAGCACCGCGTTGATGCGCTCGGTGACGCCGCGACTGATGCGGCCGCGCAGCACCTGTTCGGAGGCGTCGCGGCCGAGATAGACGCGGCCCAAGGTGCGGGCGATATCCATCTGCTGGGCGGATTTGATCGTCAGTCCCAATACCGGCACGAGATCGCGCAGCGCTTCCAGCTCGGAAGCGGAAAAACCCTGCTCGCGGCGGGTGGTGAAGTAGGAATAGAAGCAGTCCATCTGGCCGAGCGTGCCGGCGTCGCCAAAGCGATGGATGAAGGCGAGCAAGTGCCGATGCCCCTTGTCGGCGAGATCACCGATCATCGAGAAATTGTGCGAAGCGTCGGCGAGATCAATCTGCAGCTCGTCATGGCCGTTTTCCAGCATGTGATGGAAGGCGGACCGCCGCCAGTTCTTGGCGGCATCGCCATCGGCGGACGACTTGTATTCGAAGGTGTCGCCCTCATTGGAAGGCCTGTCGCTCCAGCGAAAACCCCGCCCCTCATAGATCGGGTGCAGCGTGTCAATGAAGGCAGTCATCCGCGACAGATCCAGGCCGCCGGCCCTGCATCGTTCGCAGAAGCCACGGACCAGATCGGGCTCGGGAAGGCCGGTGAGCCCCTGGCCGACCAGCCAGTTCATCAGGTCGATGCGGGAGGAGAGTTCCATGCCGCCATTATGCCGCGCAATCGCGCGGTGTGAAAGCGCGGGCCGTGACGCTTGACGGGCGCGGCAACAGACGCGCAAATGGGCAGGCGATGCGAACCCTCCGCGACACGGCGCCCATGACATGAGCGGGCGCCAACTCCCCGTCATCCTGGCACTCGGCACCACCCAGACGCTGGCCTGGGCCTCCAGCGTCTATCTGCCGGCGCTGCTGGCTGATCCGATCGCGCAAGATCTCGGCATCTCCGCGAACTGGATCTTTGGCGCCTATTCCGGCGCGCTTGTCGTCGCCGGCCTGCTCGGCCCGCGTATCGGGCGCCAGATCGACCGGGTCGGCGGCCGGCCGGTGCTGTCGTTCTCCAATCTGACACTGGCTTCTGGCCTCGTGCTGCTCGGCTTCACGCATTCGATTGCGATGCTGATGGCGGCCTGGCTCCTGCTCGGCATCGGCATGGGCTGTGGCCTCTATGATGCGGCATTCGGCGTGCTCGGCCGCATCTATGGCGAGGCCGCGCGCGGCGCCATCACCGGCATCACGCTGATCGCGGGCTTTGCGTCGACCATCGGCTGGCCCCTGACGGCCTATGGGCTTGCTCATATCGGCTGGCGCGACACGTGTTTCGCTTGGGCAGCGGCGCATATCATGATCGGCCTGCCGCTCAATCTGTTGATGCTGCCGCGCATCCCTGACGCGAAGACGAAGGCGGATAAAGCGCCCAAGCCGCACATCCCGATTGACCGCACCATGGTGCTGCTGGCGTTTGCCTTCGCGCTGATCTGGATCGTGACCGGCGCGATGGCCGCGCAATTTCCGCGCATCTTGGAAGCGGCCGGCGCCACGCCTCTCGAGGCGGTGGCGGCCGGCGCGCTGATAGGCCCGGCACAAGTGCTGGCCCGCGTGTTCGAGATCAGCTTCCTTAGCCGCTATCATCCCATCGTCTCGGCCCGGCTCGCCTTTATCATGCATCCGCTCGGCGCGCTGATCGTGGCGCTGACCGGCGGCGCCGCGGCCGCGAGCGTGTTCGCGATCTTCCATGGCGCCGGCAATGGCGTGATCACGATCGCACGCGGCACGCTGCCGCTCGCGATTTTCGGCCCGAAGAATTATGCCTACCGGCTCGGCCTGCTCGGCGCGCCGGCGCGGATGGCGCAGGCGCCGGCACCCCTGATCTTCGGCCTCCTGATCGAGCGGATGGGAAGCGGCGTGCTGATCGTCTCTTCGGCGCTCAGCCTCATCGCATTGGCTGCGCTGTTCCTTGTGAACGTCAAGCCGCAGCCATCCTGAGCGCCAAGATTTGGCGTCAAGATTTGCCCTTCCCTTCACGGCTCAATTCGCGCAAAACCAGGGTCATGAACGACGAGAGCAAACCCGACACCGGCATCCGCGGCCTATGGCGCTGGGCCAGCAAGCCGCCGCAGGTCTACGTGGTCTACCTGATCCTGCTGATCCTGGTCTGGGGAATCTCGTTCCTCGCGGGCACGCTGGCCCCGAAGCGGACCGGCGGCCCGATGAGCCCGCCGCCGGTCTCGGCGCCGCAGCGCTAACACCATTTAATTTGAGCGGTAGCCGCGACCGAAGGCCCACCTCTCCCATCGCAAGTCGGGCCCGCCCGACTTGCGGGAATTATGATGCGCAACCGGGTAGGTTGCGCGGGAGAGGTGAATGAGATTGCGGCAGCTTACTCGTAAAACTCGGGCGCCAGCTTCAGCGTATCGCGCTGCGCCTTGTCGTGGTTGATCCAGAGCTGCGCGCTGTCCTTTTTCTGCAGCTCCGCGATCTTCTGCATCGAAACCACCGTCTCGTCCGCGCTGTAATTGGCGGCCGGGACCCGGCGGTTTTCATAGTTGTCCTTGAAATGCGCCGCATCGCCGGAAAGGATCACCGCGCCGGTCTTGGGCAGCTTGACCAGCAGCGACTGATGGCCCGGCGTATGACCGGGCGTCGAGATGATTGTCACGCTGCCGTCGCCGAACACGTCCTTGTCGCCATCGAGCAGCGTGACGGGATGCTCGGTCTTGAAGCGCGGCTTGCTGTCGACGCCGGGCCACTGATATTCGGATTTCTGCACATAGAGCATGGTGCCCGGGAACATCTCGACATTGCCGATGTGATCGCCATGGGTGTGCGAGATCGCCATGCCCTTGATATCCTCGGGCTTGACGCCGATCTCTTCGAGCTGGGAGGCCAGCGTCTTCGGCCGCTTCCAGGTGACGCCCCTGGGATCGGCCGGCTTCAGGCCATCAGGCATGGTCGCGACCGCGTCGGGAATGCCGGTGTCCCACAGGAACCAGCCGTCGCTGTGCTTGATCAGGTAGCAATTGTCGACGAAGTCCATCGACTTGCCTTCGTTGACGCCGGGCGACCAGCGCGAAATGTCGCCGGCAACACCCTCGCCGCAATTGAGGATATAGAGCTTCTCCACGCCGGCCTGCGCGGCTGAGGCCACCGACAGCAGGCCGGCGAGCAGCACGGCCGCAAATCCTACACTTCGCTTCATGTCGTTTCTCCCTGTCGATGCCGCCGGAAGGTTCCGGCGTACGGATACTAACCCCACACTCCCTGGTAGCATCCTCATCTTACGCCTTTTTGACCCGCGTTCTTGTTTTCCTGCGTCGCGATCCAGATTCCGGCAAAAACCGCGATCAATCCCAGCACCAGATTGGGCGTGATGGGCTCGCCGACCAGCTGGGTCGCAAGCAGCGCGGCCGCGATCGGATTGACGGTCATGGTGTTGGCCACACGCGTGGGCGTCGCCCGCTCCAGCGCCAGCACCCAGAGGATGAAGGCCGCCGCGCCGCCGCCGACGCCGAGATAGATGCCCGCGATCCATTGCGGCGTGCCAAAACTTTTCAGCGCCGCGATGCTGCCGGTGAACAATCCGACCGCAATCAGCGCCGCCGCACCGGCGCCCATCCCGACGGTGAGGAAGCCGAGCGCGCTGGAGCGCCGCATCAACGGCCGCGACAGCACGTTGTAGAAGGCCATGCAGAACACGGCGGCCAGCATGATCAGCTCGCCGCGCCAGGCGCCTTGTGGCGCGGCTGACAATCCGGCAGCGAGTGCTGCGGCCACGCCGAACACCGCGATGCAGACACCCAATGTCTTGCGAAACGTCAGCTGCTCGACCCCGAGCAGCGCCGCCACCACCATGGTCGACAGCGGCAGCGTCGCGAGTGCGAGCGAGGCGCGCGCCGCGGTCGTGAACGAGATGGCGATGTTGTAGAGGATGAAGAACAGGCCGAAGAAGCAGACACCGAGGGCTGCGACCGCCGGCAGATCGCGCCGCGCCGGCCATTTAACCTGCAACAGCAGCGCCGCCGGCAGCAGGCAGACGAAACCGATGCCCCAGCGCAGCACCGCGAGCGCGATCGGATCGGCGCCGCCGACAAGATAGCGCGTGATCGCTGCCGCGGTGCCGCCGAGAGAACTCGACAGCAAGGCGATGGCAACGCCAATCCACTCGCCCACGTTGCCTCCCCTTCATCGCATCACCGCGCGATCAGCTGCAGAACGAGCACTGCGCTCATGCGTGCAAAGCTGAACATGTGATCGCGGCACACCGCGCGCGCCAATCTTGTTTGCTCTTCCGCCGTATCTGCGGCCGCTCCCAGCCGGCGCGCATTGGGAACGGTGCGCATCATGGTAGGCACAAATCCGCTGCCTGCAAGCAGCAACGATCCCCAGCCGATCCACCATGCATATTCGCTGCCGATGATTTCGGTGACGATGACAGCAAGTGTCAGCAGCATCACCAGCGCGACCAGGCGATTCATCGGAAAGGCCTCGGTGGTGACGCGGCGATAATAGGCCGAGATCGACGCCAGGATTTCGGATGGCAGCGGGTTGGCAGCAGACTTCCGCGTCTGCACATCGAACATCAGGTCGAACCACAACACCGCGAGCAGGAAGCCTGCTCCGGCTGCCGCGAATGCGTTCATGGCGTGTCCCCCCTCGTGCAATCGTCACTCTAGCGACGATCGCTCCAGATCTGTTCCTCGGTCCAGCCGAGCTGATCGAACTCGGAAGCACGAAGCGGCGCCTCCTCGATGGCGAAGAACTCGTCGAGCTGCGGCGGCGCCACTGACGTGCTCGACAGCATCGCATGCGCCTGCCCGCGATGGTGGATCTGATGCTGGAACAGGTGCATCAGCAGGCGATCGCGCCGCTCCGCCTGCACCCGCGTGTCGCGGTTGACCTTCACGATGTCGTCGAGCCGCTCGGCCGTCAGCCCATCGCAAAGCGCGATCAGGCGGCGGTCGACGGCGGCCTGCGCCGGCTTCAGTTCGGCGAGATGCGGACAAGGAACGGGATTCGCCCACGCCTTCGGGCCGAGCCAGCCGCCTTCGAGCGCATCGACGTAGAAGAGGTCGATGACGTAGATGTGATTCAATGTCGCCTGCAGGCTCGGGAAGAAGCCGGTGCGCGCAGCTTCGAATTCCGCTTGCGTCAGCTTCTCGCTCGCCGCGAGCAAGCGATGGTTTGCCCAGGCATTGTTGTAGGCAAAAGCACGAAAAGTCTGAACAAGACTGGCGGGCATAGGCAGACCCTTGCGCAGGTGAGGCGCGAGCGCTCTCTCACATTAGCATATCGGGGTGTGCGCGGATTTCATCGCGACGTCTCCTGCAAATCCTGCAGGCGCGCCAATTCGGCGCGTTGCGGCCGGGTGAGCAACCGCTTCACCAATGCCACCATTCCACGGCGGTTGAAGTCGATGATCACTTCGTGATGCTTCATGCCCTTGCCACCCTTCACAGGGCCCAGGTCCCGCACGATGCAGTAGTGACCGTCGCTCATGCGAGCAAGTCTGCAATTCTCGAACATGCGGTGAGAATGCACTTGGCAGCGATTCCGTCAAATCTTGACAGAACGACTCAAGAACATCGCAATCGTCAGCACGCGCCCGTCTGATGATGCCGGCAGTGCTCGACTTCAACGGTGACATGACTGAGCGCCTTGAGGTCATGCAGCCGCTCCTTGTAGATCGCGGGCTGCAACGGCGCATCCGACACAATGGAGATCACGGCAGCGCAATGGCCGGGCCCGACCTGCCAGACATGCAGGTCGGTAATGCGGTCGGCGCCGGCCTCAAGCCGCGCGCGAATGGTGCGCTCCAGCTTCCTGTCGACGCTGACGTCGAGCAGCACGCTTCCGGCGTCGCGGATCAGCGTATAGGCCCAGCTCGCGATCACGGCGCTGCCGATGAGGCCGACCGCAGGATCGGCCCATGCCCAGCCCGTATACATCCCGAGTGCCAGCGCCGAGATCGCGAGCACCGAGGTGGCCGCGTCCGCCAGCACATGCATGTAGGCCGCTCGAAAATTGTTGTCGCGGTGATGGCGGCCGTGGTCATGATCATAGTAGCCATGGTGGTGATCATGGTCGTGATCGTCGTCGTGATCGTGGTCATGTGCGTGAGCATGGCCGTGATGATGGTCATGGCTGTCGCGCAGCAAGTAGGCGCTGACGAGATTGACGATGAGGCCGAGCACGGCCACGGCAATCGAACTCGCCATAGGCGATCGGAACCGGCGAGAACAGCCGCAGCACGCTTTCATAGGCAATCTGCACGGCGATGATCCCCAGGATCAGCGCGCTGGAAAACGCGGCAAGGTCGCCGAACTTGCCGGTGCCGAAGGAGAAGCGCTCATTGCCGAGATGCCGCCGCGCGAACAGATAGGCCGCGCCGGCGATGCCGAGCGCCACCGCATGGGTGCCCATGTGCCAGCCGTCCGCGAGCAGCGCCATCGAGCCGAAGAACGAGCCGGCGGTGATCTCTGCGACCATCATCGCCAGCGTCAGCGCGACCACGAACCAGGTGCGGCGCTCGTTCTGCGCGTGCTTTTCGCCGAGGAAGAAATGATCGTGGGTGTGCTGATCGAGCGAATGGGTGTGCATCGGATGGCCTCCGAGGGGCTGCTGAGGTTCCTGCCCGCCATATAGCGTTTCGCCAAACGAATACTATCACAATGGCGCCGCGCCGGGCGCGGAGCTGTTGACAGGTCGCGGCGGTTTCGCTGTAATGGTGCTCAAGGGGATGAGGCGATCTCCCCGTGAGGCGACATGCCCAAGTATCGCGTCCCGTTTGCTTTGCGAGGACGCAAACCATGTCATCCTATACCACCATATCATCTGACAGACTGGCCCGCCTGATCGGCACGGCCAACACTCCCCTCCTGATCGACGTCCGTACCGATGAGGACTTTGCCGCCGATCCCCGGCTGATTCCGGGCGCTATCAGGCGGAGCCATGAGAATGCCGCCGACTGGGCCGGCGAGTTCACCGGTCAACCGGCGATCGTCGTCTGCCTGCGCGGTGCGAAACTGGCGCAGGGCACCGCGGCCTGGCTGCGGCAGGCCAACGCCCAGGCCGAAACCCTCGAAGGCGGCTTTGAAGGCTGGAAGGCTTCGAAGCTGCCGCTGGTGCCGGCCGAAAAACTGCCGCCGCGGGACGTACGCGGCCGCACCGTCTGGGTCACGCGCGCCCGGCCGAAGATCGACCGGATCGCCTGCCCCTGGCTGATCCGCCGCTTCATCGACCCCGCCGCAGTGTTCCTGTTCGTGTCGCCATCCGAAGTGCTCGCGGTTGCCGACCGCTTCAAGGCGGCGCCGTTCGATGTCGAGAACGTGTTCTGGAGCCATCGCGGCGAACAGTGCACGTTTGACGTCATGGTCGAGGAGTTCGGGCTGGCCACGCCGCCGCTGTCCCGCCTCGCCACCATGGTGCGTGCGGCCGACACCGCGCGGCTCGATCTCTGCCCGGAGGCGCCGGGGTTGCTCGCGGCTTCGCTCGGCCTGTCCCGGATGTTCGACGACGATCTCGAACAATTGGCGGCCGGCATGACGCTCTATGACGCGCTCTATCGCTGGTGCCGCGACGCCAGCGGCGAGACCCATAATTGGCCGGCCGGCAAGGCCAAGTCTGATCAAGTCAAGTCATGATCGACGTGACGACGAACGAAATCGCAGCGAAGGCTGATGCCGGTCATGGCATCAGCTTCCGCGAGGCGTTCCATGTCTGGCTGCGGGTGGCGCTGCTGAGTTTTGGCGGCCCGGCCGGACAGATCGCGGTCATGCACCGCATCCTGGTCGAGGAGAAGCGCTGGATCTCCGAGAGCCGGTTTTTGCATGCGCTGAACTACTGCATGCTGCTGCCGGGTCCCGAGGCGCAGCAACTCGCCACCTATGTCGGCTGGCTGATGCACCGCACCGCCGGCGGCATCATGGCGGGCGGGCTGTTCATCCTGCCCGGTATCATCGCCATCATGGCGCTCAGCATCATCTACGCCGCCTTCGGCAAGGTCTGGTATATCGAGGCGCTGTTCTTCGGGCTGAAAGCCGCGGTGCTCGCGATCGTGATCCAGGCGCTGGTGCGCGTAGGCCGACGCGCGCTGCGCAACAACGTCATGCTGGCGCTGGCGGGGATCGCCTTTGTCGCGATCTTCTTCTTCGCGGTGCCCTTCCCGATCATCATCATCGCAGCCGGGATCATCGGCTATCTCGGCGCGAGAGCCGGCCGGCCGGAATTTGCCGCCAGCGAACATGGCCGCGCGAAAGATGCCGATGCCGACAGTGCGCTCGGCGACCAGGCGCCCGAGCACGCCCGCCCCGATGCCGGCCGCACGCTGCGCGTCAGCCTGTTCTGGCTCACGCTGTGGCTGGCGCCGGTCGCGGCGATCCTGATCGGTCTTGGGCCGGCCAACACCTTCAGCCAGATCGCGCTGTTCTTCAGCAAGATGGCGATGGTGACTTTCGGCGGCGCCTACGCGGTGCTGGCCTATGTCGCGCAGCAGGCGGTCGAACATTATCACTGGCTGAGCGCGCCCGAGATGCTGGACGGGCTCGGCATGGCCGAAACCACGCCGGGCCCGCTGATCATGGTGCTGCAATTCGTGGGCTTCATGGCGGCCTACCGCGACCCCGGCACGCTGTCCCCGCTCTGGGCCGGCGCTTTGGGCGGATTGCTTGCGACCTGGGTCACGTTTACGCCCTGCTTCCTCTGGATCTTTGCCGGCGCGCCCTACATCGAACGGCTACGCGGCAACAAGGGACTTTCCGGCGCGCTTGGCGCGATCACCGCCGCCGTGGTCGGCGTGATCCTCAACCTCTCGATCTGGTTCGCGCTGCACACGCTGTTTCGCGAGACAACGCCGATCCACAGTTACGGCCTGTCGTTCGACCTGCCGCTGCCGTCGAGCCTCGACGTCGCAGCACTCGTGCTTGCGGTCGCGGCGGCAACCGCGATCTTCCGCTTCAACCTGGGCATGCTCACCGTGCTCGGCGGCTCCTGCGCGGCCGGCATCGCGTTGCGGCTGGCGGGATTGATCTAGAGCGCAACCGCGATCAGCTCTTCGGTGAGCGGACCGCCGCCGACGGGGAAGACGATGAACTGCCTGCCGCCGGCCATGTAGGTGATCGGCGCACCGGTGGCGTTCGACGGCAACTCGATCTCGGCGAGCTTGTCGCCGGTCGTCTTGTCGTAGACCCACAGATGCGGATCGAGATTGTGCAGGTCGCGGATCGGCAAATTCTTGCCGGGCACGAAGCGCGGCGGGCTCAGATATCCCATCTGCACCACGATCATCACCGACTTCGTCACCAGCGCCCAGCTCCGTGCCAGCAGGCCAAAATCCCCCGATGGAGCGACGCGCTGCACCGAAGGCATCGCGATGCTGCGGCCGACGGGAATGCGCCAGCGGTGCTCGCCGGCGTTCATGTCGATGGCGACGATGCTGGCGAAGGGCGGCTTCATCAGCGGCAGGCCGCGCGGCCCCGGCAGATATTTTGCCTCGCCGATGAAGTCATAGGTGCCTTGCCAGGGGGCTTCCGGCTTGTGGACGGTGATGAGCGACGGGACCCGATAGGTGGATACATAGAGCATGTGCGTCTCGGGATCGATCGCCGCGCCGGCCCAGTTGCCGCCGCCACCATTGCCGGGGACCTGGATGCTGCCGCGTTGGGTCGGCGGCGTGAACAGGGGACCATGGTCGTAGGCCTTGGCGATCTCGATCGCCTCCTGGTGAATCTGCGGCGTCAGATCGATCAGATTGTCGTCGGTGGAGCCCTGGATATCGAACGGCGCGGGCTTTGATGGAATCGGCTGCGTCTTCGAGGCCTGCTCACCGGGCACGGTGGAGGCCGGCACCGGCTGCTCCTCGATTGGCCAGACCGGTTTTCCCGTGAGGCGATCGAACACATAGAGGTAAGCCTGCTTGGTGACCTGGGCTACCGCCTTGATCGGCTTGCCGTCGACGGTGATGTCGATCAGGTTCGGCGCCGCCGGCGGGTCGTAATCCCACAAGCCGTGATGCACGAGCTGGAAGTGCCAGACCTTCTTGCCGGTCGTGACGTCCAGACAGACCAGGCTCTCGCCATAGAGCCCGTCGCCGGGCCGATCGCCGCCGTAGTAGTCATTGGTCGGCGTGCTCACGGGCAGATAGACATAGCCGAGCTCTTCGTCGGCGCTCATCGGCGCCCAGACATTGGCGTTGCCGGCCTCCTTCCAGGAGTCCTTCTGCCAGGTCTCGGCGCCGGGTTCCTCGCCCTGCGCCACCGTGTGGAAGGTCCAGAGCAGCTTGCCGCTGGCTGTGTCATATCCCCTGACATCGCCGGGCGGCGACGGGCGCTTGCCCCACCAGTCGAATATCGATGAGCCGACCACGATGACGTTGCGCACGATCAGCGGCGGCGAGGTCATGGTATAGTAGTCGGGCTCGACCGGGCGCCGCAGTCCCTTGGCGAGGTCGACGCGGCCGTCGGTGCCAAAGCCCGGCACCGGCTTTCCGGTTTTGGCATCGAGCGCGATCATCTGCGCGAACGCGGTCAGGATCACAATGCGCTCGTCATCGCCATTGCGCCAATAGGCGACGCCGCGATGGGTCCAGCCGAGGTTGGGCGGCAGCCCCAGCCCATTCTCATAGAGTTTCGGGTCGAACACCCATTTGGTTTCGCCGGTCGCGGCATCGATAGCGGCGACCTCGGACAGCGAGGTCGAGGTGTAAAGCACCCCGCGGACCATCAGCGGCGTCGATTCATTGGCATGGGACGGCCCGACATCGGGCTTTGCTTCCTTGATCGCCATGTCCGGCGACTTCCAGCGCCAGACGACGTGGAGGTTCCTGGCGTTGTCGCGGTTGATCTGCGTCAGCGGAGAATAGTGCGTCGCGGCGTAGGTGCCGCCATAGGCCGGCCATTCGCCCGCAGACATCGCTTTCGTGGATTCCGGCAGCGCGCCGGGGATGGATTGCGCGTTCGCCGTCGCCGCCGCGCCTGCGAGCGCCAAAACGACGGTGACTTTCGCTACGACTGCCAGTCTTCCAGCTTTCTGCATCGATGCCTCCATTCCTGCGCGGTGCGCAGGCGTTGCCGATCGCGCTTCCACCCTTGAAGAAAAGTATTGACCAAAAAGTATCTGATGTCTAGTGTACTAGTTAATGCATACAGACCTACTTGCAACTCTCAGGCTCGAAAGCTCGGGCGTTCCGATTTACGTCCAGCTTCGGGAACAGATTATGCGGCAGCTCGGCGCGGGCGTGCTGGCGGCCGGCGATCAGATGCCGACCATGCGCGAAGTCGCCGTTACGTTGAAGATCGACCTCAATACGGTACGGCATGCCTATGATGAGCTGGAGCGGATGGGTGCCATCACGCTGGTTCGCGGGCGCGGCAGTTTTGTTGCCAAACCGCCCCCCGCCCTGGGCGCGCGAGCGCAGCAGGCGGAAGCCGACAGTCTGGCAAAACAGGTTCTCGCCACGGCGGCGACGATGGGCGTCGATCCGATCGCCGTCGCCGACCGAATTAAGGCCCTCGCCAAGCAGAAGGAATAGTCGTCATGAACAACTATTTTAAAGCAAGTGGTGCGAACCGACCCGCAATCGTCCTAGCTGCCCTGTTCGCCGCGGCCGCGGCCTTAAGCATATGGTTCGCCTATGACTCGGGCTCACGCGGTGGATACTGGATTGGGGGCATCCTTGCCGTGCTGGGGTTCCTGATTCCTCAATCCCTCATGGTGGCCGATCAATGGGAGCGCGCGGTCGTGCTGCGGCTTGGCAAGCTCACCGGCATTCGCGGTCCCGGAATGTTCGCCATTGTGCCGTTCGTGGACAACGTGGCCTCCTGGCTCGACCAACGCATTCAGACCACCGAAATCAACGCCGAAAAAGCGCTGAGCAAAGACACGGTTCCGGTGAATATCGACGCGGTCGTGTTTTGGCAGATCCATGATCCCCAGCGCGCCGCGCTCGAAATTACCAACTACCGGCAGGCCATCACGCAGGTCGCACAGACCTCGCTTCGCGAAATCGTCGGCTCGTCATTGCTGTCGACGCTGCTGTCTGAGCGCAAACAGGGCGATCAGCAATTGCGCGAGGACATCGGACGCAAGACGGCGGAATGGGGCGTGTCCGTGCTCTCGGTCGAAATCCGCGACATCGGCGTACCACCCGCATTGCAGGATGCGATGAGCCGGCAGGCGCAGGCGGAACGGGAGAAACTGGCCCGCGTCCTGCTCGGGCAGGCCGAACAGGAAATCGCGCAGAAATTCGTGGAGGCGGCGGATATCTATGCCCGCAGCCCGGCTGCGCTTCAGCTCCGCGCCATGAACATCATCTATGAAACCACCAAAGAGCGCGGTGCGACGATCCTGATGCCGACGGCCATGGTCGATAGCATGAACCCCGCCAGCGCAGTTGGCATCGTCGCCGCCTCTGCCGCCCTGGGACGCGGCGCCTGAGGGCACAAATTTGCTGCGCCTGCGACGGCCCTATTCCACCGGCTTGCCGAACTTGTTCGACTTGGGCAGGCCATGGGCGAGCCGGCCGGCATCGGCGCGGTTGCCGCGCCAATCAGCGAGCTCCTTCATGGTCATGCTCTGGTCGCGGCCGGCGCCGTCCTTCCAGGCAAGCCCGGCCTTGGAGTCGAACGTGGTGACGTCGGACAGCGTGGCGCTGGTGTATTTCTGCAGACGCACGCCGCGGCCGCGCGCCATCTCCGGCACCTGGTCGAGCCCAAACACCACCATCTTGTGGTTGGTGCCGATCACCGCGACCGTGTCGCCGGCAACCGTGGTGATCGCCTTGGCTTCGGCCGGCATGGTCACGTTCATGACCTGCTTGCCCTTGCGGGTGTTGCCGACGCACTCGTCCTCATTGACGACAAAACCCTGGCCTTCGGTGCTCGCGATCAGGAATTTGCGGCCGCCCTTGTTGACGAACAGCGAGACGATCGCCGCATCCTGGTCCATGTCGACGAACATGCGGATCGGCTCGCCATGGCCGCGCCCGCCCGGCAGCTTTGCCACGTCGAGCGAATAGAATTTGCCGTTGGTGGCAAACAGCAGCAGCTTTGAGGTGCTTTCGGCAAAGAAGGCCTGGTCGAGCTTGTCGTCGGTCTTGAACTGCAGGCCCGACAGGTCGGCCATGTGGCCCTTCATGGTGCGCACCCAGCCCTTCTCGGACACCACGACCGTGACCGGCTCGCGCTCGACAAAGGCTTCTTCGATGGCGGCGAGGTCGTGCTCCGGCGCATCGGCAAAAGTGGTGCGGCGCTTGCCGAGCGGGGTCTTCGGCCCGAACATGTCGCGGACCTTCCTGACCTGCTCGCCGACCTTGGCCCATTGCTCGGTCTCGGAGCCGAGCAGCCCTTTGATGCCCTTCAACTCGCCGCGAAGGTTCTTGTCCTCGGTGCGGATTTCCATTTCCTCGAGCTTGCGCAGATTGCGCAGGCGCATGTTGAGGATGGCATCGGTCTGGATGTCGGTGAGTTTGAACGTCTTCATCAGCACCGGTTTTGGCTCGTCCTCGGTGCGGATGATCTTGATCACCTTGTCGATGTTCAGATAGGCGATCAGATAGCCGCCGAGCACTTCGAGCCGATGCTCGATCTGCTCCCTGCGATAATTCGAGCGGCGAAGCAGCACATCGCGCAGATGGTCAAGCCATTCGCGCAGGCACTCAGCAAGGCCCACGACCCTGGGCACCTTGCCCTTGATCAGCACGTTGAGGTTCAGCGAGATCCGGCTTTCCAGCTCGGTGAGCCGGAACAGCGATTCCATCATTAATTCGGGATCGACGGCGCGCGACTTCGGCTCGATGACGAGACGGACGTCCTCGGCGGACTCGTCGCGGACATCGCCGACCAGCGGCAGCTTCTTCTCGTTCAGGAGTTCGGCGATCTTCTCGACCAGCCGCGACTTCTGCACCAGCCACGGAATCTCGGTGATGACGATCACCCAGGTGCCGCGCGAGCCCTCTTCCTGTACCCATCTGGCGCGGGTGCGGAACGAGCCCCGGCCGGTGACATAGGCCTCCGCGATCGATTCTTTGGAATCGACGATGATGCCGCCGGTCGGGAAGTCCGGGCCCTTGACCCATTTCAGCAGCGATTTCGACTTGGCATCGGGCTTGTCGATCAGATGCAAGGCGGCGTCGCAAAGCTCGGCGGCGTTATGCGGCGGAATCGAGGTCGCCATGCCGACCGCGATGCCCTGCGAACCGTTCGCCAGCAGGTTCGGGAAGCCGCCGGGCAGCACCACCGGCTCTTTCGACTGGCCATCATAATTGGGGCGGAACTCGACGCCGTCCTCGTCGATGCCGTCGAGCAGCAACCGCGCGACGTCGGTCATGCGGGCTTCGGTGTAGCGATAGGCGGCCGGATTATCGCCGTCGATATTGCCGAAATTGCCTTGGCCGTCGACCAGCGGATAGCGCGAGGAGAAATCCTGCGCCAGGCGCACCATGGCGTCGTAGATCGCCTGGTCGCCATGCGGATGGAACGAGCCCATCACGTCGCCGACGATCTTGGCCGACTTCTTGAACGCCGCGCCCGGATTGAGGTTGAGCAGGCGCATGCCATAGAGAATGCGCCGGTGCACCGGCTTCAACCCGTCGCGCGCATCCGGCAGCGCGCGATGCATTATGGTCGAGAGAGCATAGGCGAGATAGCGTTCCTCCAGCGCATCGCGCAGCGGAACCTCGTCGATCTTCTCCGGCTCAGGCGGAATCAGTGATTTTCCCATGCCGCCGAGTTAAACCCTCCGCGCGAATCGGACAAGGCGCGAATCGCGGCATTTCCCCGGTGCGGTGGAAAGCCGCCCAACAAGGCATGGATTGGCCGAGGGCCTGTGCCTACCGTCTAAATACGAGGCTTTACCAATGCCCCGCCTGCGCCGTCTGCGCGGGCGCGTCCTTCAGGCATAGCCGCGCGGCTTCGATCTGGGATTCGGTGGCGCCATGGCTGCGCGCCCACATCTCTGCGGCCGATGCCGAATATTTCGCCACATAATAGCGAACCACCGTGCAGGACGCCCGATGGACGACACCGGCCCCACCGCCGGCGAGCGCGCCCGAACTGAGAGAAGATAGACATACAACGAGCGCCGCGGCGCTCATCCCCCGCATCAACATGGTGCCCCCGAAATTGCATTCCCAACCGCAAGTGCATCCGACTTTGATCATCGGCGCAAATTAAATCGCGCCGATACGAGCAACGAGCTGTCGATCAATTGTGGCAGTGGAACTCGCGGCGCGTGCGCTCGCGCTCTCGTCAGGATGATGAAATGCGGACGCTCGCGCGCTTTTTGGTCACCGCATTGATGAATCCGTCGCGCGCATCGGAATGGCCTTGGCCACGCGGCTCCAGCACATGGCGCAGCAGGAACATCCCGGTCAGCTGAAAGCCGTCCTGCAGGTCCTGGTCGGTCCAGCTGTTTGCACCCTCCTCGCCCTGCCGCAGGAACGGCGGCAGCCGCAGCAGCCGGTCGCGCCAGGGCTCGCCGGCCGAGCGCGACACCGCGCCGCCGGATTTCGGCGAGACATAGGCGAGATCGGTGGTCTCGCCGGTCGCCGCGCAATTTTCCAGATCAAGCCCGAAGCCGAGCTCGGTCAGCATGGCGAGCTCGAAGCGGACCAGATACACTGCGGCGACGCCTGCGTCGTCGAAGTCGTCCAGCGTGTGCTCGAGCATCTCATAGATGTCCTCGTGCGGGTCGCGCTCGGGCAACAGCCGCGCCAGCGCCGCCAGATGCGTCACACCATAGACGGCATGCGAGGAGGAGAGCAGCGTCGCGGCGCGGAGCCGCGTGCCTTCCAGCACGTACATGCCCAGATGCTCGTCGAGCCGCGCCCGCCACACGGCGGTCACGCTGTTGCCGGGCTGCAGCAGCGGACGCATCCGCGAGGAGGCGCCGCCGCGGACGAGACCGAGATGGCGGCCATGCCCGCGGGTCAACAGCTCGACAATGGCGGAGGATTCGCCATGCCGCCGCACGCCCAGCACGATGCCTTCGTCGGTCCATTCCATGGAGTGAAAGGTAGCATGTAGGGTGGGCAAAGCGTAGCGTGCCCACCAACCATCAACAAAGAGTGTCGCGCGCATGGTGGGCACGGCGCGAAGAGCGCCTTTGCCCACCCTACGAAGCCACGGATATTCTAGGCGTTGAACCAACCCTTGGCGTCGCCGGTGAAGGAGTAATAGAGCCCGGCCGCGGTCAGCACGCAGGACACGATCTCGATCACGCTGTCGAGCTCGAAACCGCTCGCGCCGATCACCTGGAACAGCGAGATCATCGACAGCACCAGTGCGGCGCCCAGCACCCAGCGCGGCCAGTTCTTGCGGCGGCGCGCGGCCAGCCAAACGAAATAGAGCAGCAGCAGGATCATCCCGCCGCCGATCAGCGTGTTGGCCATGATCATCTGCTCGGTCACCTCAGCCGTCGGCGTGCGGTCCTGCACCGCGACCGACAGCGCATCCAGCATCAGCGACGCATAGAGCAGCACTTCGAACCAAAACACGTTTCTGGGCAGGTTCATGACGTTTCTTATTCCTTGGGGAACTCAAGTCCCATCTCACGATAGCGGTCGGGATCGTCGCCCCAATTCTCGCGCACTTTGACAAACAGGAACAGATGCACGGCCGCACCCAGGATCTCCGCGATCTCCTTGCGCGACTCCGCGCCGATCGCCTTGATGGTGGCGCCGCCTTTGCCGAGCACGATCTTGCGCTGGCTTTCGCGCTCGACAAAGATGGTCTGCTCAATCCGCACCGAATTGTCCTTGCGCTCGGTCCAGCTGTCGGTCTCCACCGTCGACTGGTAGGGCAATTCCTGGTGCAGTTTCCGGTAAATCTTCTCCCGGGTGATTTCAGCCGCGAGCTGCCGCATCGGCGCATCCGACATCTGATCCTCGGGGTAATGGAACGGCCCCGCCGGCACCATCTCGCCGAGGGCATGGCGCAAATCGTCGACGCCGTCGCCGGACAGCGCGGAAACCATGAAGGTTCTCGCGAAAGCAAGCCGGTCGTTGGCGGCCTTGGTCAGCGCCAGCAGCTTTTCGCGCGGCACCAGATCGACCTTGTTCAGCACCAGAATCTTTTCGTGGCCCACGGCAGCAACCGTGTCGAGGATGCGGCTTGCCTCCTCATCGAGCCCGGCCTTGGCGTCGAGCAACACACAGACGAGATCGGCATCATGGGCGCCGGTCCAGGCGGTCCTGACCATGGCGCGGTCGAGCCGGCGCTTGGGCGCGAAGATACCCGGCGTATCGACCAGGATGATCTGTGCATTGCGATCGATGACGATGCCGCGGATCAGCGCGCGCGTGGTCTGCACCTTGCGCGAGACGATGGTGACCTTGGAGCCGACCAGCGCGTTGACCAGCGTGGATTTGCCGACATTGGGAGCACCGATCAGCGCGACAAAGCCGCAGCGTGTTTCCGCGCCCTCAGCCGTCATTGCTGCCGCCGCCGACGCCTTCGCGCTCGATCATCACGGAGGCCGCGACCTTCTCGGCCGCGCGCTTGCTGCCGCCGACGCCTTCGGCCGGCGCGAGACCCGGCAGATCGACCGCGACGCGGAATTGCGGATCGTGATGCGGCCCGGTGCGCTCGACCTCGCGGTAAACAGGGGTCGGCAAGCCCTTTCCCTGCGCCCATTCCTGCAGCACCGTCTTGGGATCGCGCAGCGGCTGCCGCGGCTTCTTCATCCGTTCGGTCCAGTTGTGCTCGACGAACTCCTTGGCCGCCGCATAGCCGCCGTCGAGGAACACCGCGCCGATCACGGCCTCGCAGATGTCGCCGAGCACGGATTTGCGCAAGCGCGCGCCGGCTCCGGCGCCGACCGCCCCCAACTTGATGTCGTCGGCAAGGCCGAGCGATTTGGCGACATCGGCGCAGCTCTCCTTGCGCACGAGATCGGCAAGCCGCTTCGACAGCTCGCCCTCGTCCGCGTTCGGGAAGCTTCGATAGAGCATGTCCGAGACGATCAGCCCGAGCACGTGATCGCCGAGAAATTCCAGCCGCTGATAGCTCTCGCCGCGCTTGCGCGAAGGCTTTAGCGCCGACACATGCGTCATCGCCGTCACCAGCAGATTGGGATCGGCGAATTTGTGCCCGATGCGCAGTTCGATCGCCGAATTCGCCGCCTTGGCGGCCGACTTCCCGGACGATTTGGCGCGCTTCTTCCTCGCCTTCTTGCGCGCAGGCACCACCTCCGCGCCTGCGTCAGCGGCGACGGTCGCACTCAGGATATCAGCGCTATCATCGTTCATCGCACGAATTTGAACAGACGGTTCCAGCGTATCGACCATGGCCAGTCCCAGATCGCCCAGACGTGCTGGCCCTCTGCAATCGAGAAGAAGATGATCTGGGCGCGGCCGATGATGTTCTGCTGCGGCACGTAGCCGACCACCGACTGCACGCGGCTGTCGGTGGAGTTGTCGCGGTTGTCGCCCATCATGAAGAAGTGGCCGGGCGGCACGAGATATTCGTTGGTGTTGTCGTAATAGCCGTTGTCCTGGCAATCCAGCGTCTCATAGGCAACGCCGTTCGGCAGCGTCTCCTTCCAGCGCTTCACCCGGCCGAAGGCCTCCGACGACCCGCACGGATCTTCGCCGACGAAATCGCTCAGGCGTTGGCGCTCGACCGGCTTGTCGTTGATGTAGAGCAGCCCGTCCTTCATCTGGATACGGTCGCCGGGCAGGCCGATCACGCGCTTGATGTAATCGGTCAATTCATCCCTGGGCAGGCGAAACACCACGATGTCGCCGCGGTTGGGATCGGAGCCGAAGACGCGGCCGGAAAACAGCGACGGCAGCGGCGGCGTCCACGGAATCGAGAACGGGCTGTAGCCGTAGGAATATTTCGAGACGAACAGGTAGTCGCCGACCAGCAGCGTCGCCTTCATCGATCCCGATGGGATGTTGAAAGGCTGGAACAGGAAGGTGCGGATGACGAGCGCGATCAGAAGAGCGTGGATGACGACGCGGTAGCCTTCGGAGGAGGCGCTGGTTTTTTCCCGGGATGTCACGCTCATTGTTTTCCCAATTTTCGGTCGCGGTCGTACGGCGGCAGAATAGCCTCCGCACGCGAACAGCGCTCCGCTTCGCGGTTTTCGTGAATCGGTCCTGATTCTGATAGTGAAAGCCAATTCCGGCGCAAACCGGAATTCGCCTTTGCTGGATCAAGGTTGCAAGAGGTTTTAGACGTTTGTTCGCGCAGGCGCAACAAACCACAGCATCAAAACTTTACAACATATTGAAAAGTCTGGTATTTTTAGTTTTGGTGCCTGTGCATTCAGCTTTTGGCCGATGGCTCCGCCGAGATTATGACAAAGGCCTGCGCCAGGGGCCAATCATCGGTAATCGTGAGGTCGATCCGCGCCTCGAATCCATTGGGGGTAAGCGACTGCAGGCGGGCCAGCGCCCCGCCCGTGAGCAGCATGCTCGGCCGGCCGCCCGGCAGGTTGATCACCCCCATGTCGCGCCACCAGACCCCGCGCCGGATACCGGTCCCGAGCGCCTTGGAACAGGCCTCCTTGGCGGCAAAGCGCTTGGCGTAGGTCGCGACCACCATCTTCTCATTGGCGGCACGGCGGTTGGCCTTGGCGCGCTCGGCGTCGGTGAAGATGCGGTCCAGGAAACGGTCGCCATGGCGCTCGATCACCTTGGCGACGCGGCGGATGTCGATGAGATCGTTGCCGATGCCGATGATCATTGCGCCCTGCTCCGCCCCCGATCCATCGCCGCCCGCATGGTGCGGACGGTTTCGCTCAGGCCGACA
Organism: uncultured Alphaproteobacteria bacterium; assembly: GCA_963802585.1. Lineage (GTDB taxonomy): Bacteria > Pseudomonadota > Alphaproteobacteria > Rhizobiales > Xanthobacteraceae > Bradyrhizobium. The sequence goes on from CAWDJS010000014.1 coordinate 447,049, forward strand.
AAGATGGCCTCGCCGATCATGTAATAGCCGATGTTGAGCTCGACGATGTCGGGCAAGGCGGCGATGGTCTCCGCGGTGGCATAATCGAGGCCATGGCCGGCATGGACCTCGAGGCCGGCCGAGCGCGCCAGTTTCGCACCCGTGACGATGCGCTGCCATTCGGCCTCCGCCTTGTCCTTGTGGCCGTCCGTCACGGCGTCGCACCAGGCGCCGGTATGGATCTCGATCACGGGTGCCTGCAACCGCGCCGCCATCTCGATCTGCCGCGGTTCGGCGGCGATGAACAGCGATACCCTTATGCGGGCGTCGTTCAGCTTGGCGATGAAGGGCGCCAGCGCATTGTGCTGGCCGACCACATCCAGCCCACCCTCGGTGGTCAGCTCCTCGCGCCGCTCCGGCACCAGGCACACCGCATGCGGCTTGGTCGCGAGCGAAAGCCTGAGCATGTCCGCGGTCGCCGCCATCTCGAAATTCAAAGGCTTCGAGATTTCCGCTCTTAACCGCGCCATGTCCTCGTCGCGGATGTGGCGGCGGTCCTCGCGCAGATGCGCGGTGATACCGTCGGCGCCGGCCTCGATCGCAACCTGCGCCGCGCGCACGGGATCGGGCCTCTGCCCGGCGCGGGCGTTACGCAGGGTCGCGACGTGGTCGACGTTGACGCCAAGGCGCAGCGGGGGAGCAGGCATAACAGGCTCTTCAATTCGAAGTCATCATGCGCGGGCAAAAGCGCGGAGCGCGTCTTACAACACGGTGACCCGCGCATCCATCTTCTTGAAAAGGATGGGTTGCCGGGTCAAGTCGCAAAAGACGCGCTTCGCGCTTTTGCCCGGCAACGACGAATCATCAACCATTGACGCGTTCGACGCGTGCGACGACGGCCTTGGCGCGCAACTGGGCGATAATAGCGCTGAGATGCTTGAGGTCATAGACCTCGAGATCGATGGTGAGCTCGGTGAAATCGGGCGAGCGGCGCGACATGCTGATATTGTCGATATTGCCGTCATGCTCGGCGATCACGGTCGCGACCTGGGCGAGGCTGCCGGGCTCGTTGACATTGTCCACCAGGATGCGCGCCGGAAAGCGTTGCGGCGTCGAGTCGTCGACATCCCAGCGCACGTCGAGCCAGCGCTCGGGCTCTTCCTCAAAATCCTTCAGCGCCGGCGACTGGATCGGATAGATCGTGATCCCCTCGCCCGGTGTGACGATACCGACGATGCGGTCGCCCGGCACCGCGCCGCCGTTCGGCGCGAACTTGATCGGCAGGTCGGAGTTGATGCCGCGGATCGGGATCGCCGACGGGCTGCGCGCGGGATCGGGCGGCGCTTTCAGCTTCAGTTTGACGGCGAGGCTGCTCTTCTTGGCCGCGCCATAGCGCGCCACCCGCTCTTCCTTGTAGTCGGGATACATCGCCCGCGCGACGTCGGAAGCCTTCATCTCGCCGCGGCCGACGGCAGCCATGACATCGTCGATCGAGGCGCGCGCCAGCCGCGGCAGCGCGCCCTTCAGCTTGTCGTCGGCATAGTCGATCTTGGCGCGCTCGAACAGGCGCTCGACGATGCGGCGGCCCAGGCCGGCATATTGGTCGCGCACGGCCGCGCGCGTGGCGCGCCGGATCGCCGCCCGCGCCTTGCCGGTGACCGCCAGCGACTCCCAGGCCGATGGCGGCGCCGATTGCGCCTCCGAGGTCAAGACCTCGACCTCGTCGCCGTTCTGCAATTCGGAGGAGAGCGGCGCGAACTTGCCGTTGATCTTGCAGCCGACCGCGCTGTTGCCGAGCTCGGTATGCACGGCATAGGCGAAATCGATCACATTGGCATGGCGCGGCAGCGCGATCAGCTTGCCCTTCGGGGTGAAGCAGAACACCTGGTCGTGGAACAGCTCGAGCTTGGTGTGCTCCAGAAACTCTTCCGGATTGGCGCTGTCGGAGAGGATGCCGACGGTGCGGCGCAGCCACGCGAAGGCATTCGACTCGCGCTTGAGCAGCTCGGTCGGCGAGCCCACGCCGTCCTTGTAGAAGGCGTGCGCGGCGATACCGAACTCGGCGATCTGGTGCATCTCCTCGGTGCGGATCTGCAACTCGACGCGCTGGTTGCCGGGCCCGATCACCGTCGTGTGAATCGAACGATAATCGTTCTGCTTCGGCGTCGAGATGTAATCCTTGAAGCGGCCCGGCACCACCGGCCAGGTCGTATGCACGACGCCGAGCGCGCGGTAGCAGGATTCGATATCGGGCATGACGACGCGGAAGGCGAAGATGTCGGACAGCTGCTCGAAGCCGACCGATTTGCGCTCCATCTTGGTCCAGATCGAGAATGGCTGCTTGCGCCGGCCATAGACATGCGCGGACAGGCCGTTCTTGCGCAGGTTCTTCGAAAGCTGGGCTTCGATCTCGCCGATCAGGTTGCGGTTGCGCTCGGCGAGCGCCTCGAGCCGATGCTTGACCACATTGTAGGCTTCGGGATCGAGCGTGCGGAAGGACAGGTCCTCCAGCTCCTCGCGCATTTCCTGCATGCCCATGCGGCCGGCGAGCGGGGCGTAGATGTCGAGGGTCTCTTCGGCGATTCGGTGGCGCGAGGCTTCGGGCACGAACTCCAGGGTGCGCATGTTGTGCAACCGATCGGCGAGCTTGACCAGCAGCACACGCACGTCGTCTGAAATCGCGAGCAGCAGCTTGCGCAGGTTTTCCGCCTGCTTGGCCTCGCGCGACACCAGCTCCAGCCGCTTCAATTTGGTCAGGCCGTCGACCAGCGCGCCGATTTCGGGACCGAATATCTGGTCGATCTCGGCGCGGGTCGCTTCCGTGTCCTCGATCGTGTCGTGCAGCAGGGCCGCGACGATGGTGGCGTCGTCGAGCTTGAGGTCGGTCAGGATCGCGGCGACCTCAAGCGGGTGCGAGAAATAAGGATCGCCGGAGGCCCGGATCTGCGAGCCGTGCGCCTTCATGGCGTAGACATAGGCCCGGTTGAGCAGGTCCTCGTTGGTGTTGGGATTGTAGGAACGGACGCGCTCGACAAGGTCATATTGCCGCATCATCCGCGGCCGCGGCGGCTTCGGGGCCTTTACCGCACCAGAATTGGCCGCAGCCGGACTGGCCGGCGCAGAACTGGCTACCGCGACCGGCTCGGCCGCGGCCTGCATCTGGGGTGGGCTCCGGCGTCGAACCGCCATTGAATCACTTGCCTTGCCTTAATGACCTCGCGTCGCCGACTCAGTCTAACGCCAATCCGGCCGCCGTCCGAAAAAATCGAACGGCGCCGACCTCATCTTCCCAAGGGAGCGAGAGACGCAAGCTAATCATAAAAACGGCAGCAAAAGCAAAGGCCCGGACGGTGGTCCGGGCCTTTGGTAAACGAAATTCTCGTGAAGCCTACTCGTCTTCTTCCGGCTGTTCCTCCGGCGGCGCCAGGCCCTCGAGGCCCTTCAGGAGTTCCTCTTCGGTCATGCGCTCGACCGCCACTTCGGTGTCGTCGGCATCGACGCTGGCGCCGGCCGAACCGATCAAAGGCACCGTATCGGGCTCGGGCTCGTCGACTTCGACGAACTTCTGCAGGGAGTGCACCAGCTCCTCCCGTAAATCTTCCGGCGAAATCGTAGATTCTGCGATTTCACGTAGCGAAACCACCGGATTTTTGTCATTATCCCGATCAATCGTAAGTTGAGACCCTGAGGAGATCATCCGGGCACGGTGCGCGGCCAACAGGACGAGGTCAAACCGGTTGTCGACCTTGTCAATGCAATCTTCGACGGTGACGCGTGCCATGGGCTGTCACTCCGTTTTCTTTGGGGGCTGGAAATGATGAGTATCGCCGCTAGTTATAGGGGGGCCGGGCTTTGCGCAAGACTAAATTTGTGATTTGGCGTGAGCGGGTCGCTCTGCTAACCCCCCGGCCCGGGACTCAAAAAGGTAGGCTTCTGGCGGCCGCAAATGGCCCCGGCCAACAAAACGCATTATTGCGTTGTAAGAAAATACCTTTTTTGCCCCTAACTCTCCAAATTTGCGGTACCGTCTGTTCGGGACCAATCCGCTCTGGGGCTTCGGCAGTGATTTGAAATGCGCGGGAGCACTGCCGCCGCGCCAATAAAAGCTGATTCTAACATAACGCGAGCAACGAATGTCATCTTCCACCACTAACAAGATTGCGCTCTTCATCGATGGCGCCAACCTTTACGCCACAGCCAAGACGCTGGGCTTCGACATCGACTACAAGCGCCTGCTTAAGGAATTTCACACCCGGGGAACGCTCATACGCGCGTTCTACTACACGGCGATCATCGAAGATCAGGAGTACTCCTCGATCCGCCCCCTGATCGACTGGCTCGACTACAACGGGTACACCGTCGTCACCAAGGCGACGAAGGAGTTCATCGACGCGAGCGGCCGCCGCAAGGTGAAGGGCAATATGGACATCGAGCTCGCCGTGGATGCGATGGAGCTCGCCGAACATATCGACCAGATGGTGCTGTTCTCCGGCGATGGCGATTTCCGCTCGCTGGTGGAAGCCGTGCAGCGCCGCGGCGTCCGCGTCACCGTGGTCTCGACGATCTCGAGCCAGCCGCCGATGATTGCCGACGAGCTGCGCCGCCAGGCCGACGTGTTCACAGATCTCGTCGAACTGCAGTCGAAGCTCGGCCGCGATCCGTCGGAACGGCCGGCGCCGCGCGAGCCACGCGAGCCCCGTCATCACGCGCCGCAATTCCTGCAGCGCGCGACCACGATGGCACCACGGGGCGCGGGCGACGATTTCGAAGAATAGGCATGATTCGGCGCCGGGTGAACCCGGCGCCACCCCGCCCCTCACCGAACCCGGTCGCGATTGCCCGCTCTGCCCGCGGTTGGCGGAGTTTCGGGCGCAGACGCGCGCGAAAGAGCCCACCTGGTACAACGCGCCGGTGCTCTCCTTTGGCGACGCCGGCGCGCGGCTGCTGATCGTGGGTCTGGCGCCGGGAATGCAGGGCGCCAATCGAACGGGGCGGCCGTTCACCGGCGACTACGCCGGCGACCTGCTCTATGCGACGCTGCTCGAATATGGTTTTGCCGAGGGCCACTATCAGGCACGGCCCGATGACGGCTTGAAACTGGTGAATTGCCGGATCAGCAACGCGGTGAGCTGCGTGCCGCCGCAGAACAAGCCGCTGCCGGCGGAGATCAACAATTGCCGGCCATTCCTCGCCGCCAACATCGCTGCGATGCCGAACCTACGCGCGATCGTGCCACTCGGCCGCATCGCACATGACACATTGCTGAAGACGTTGAAGCTGCGCAGTGCCGCCGCTCCCTTCGCGCATGGCGCGGTGCATCAGGCAGGTCACCTGAATATCTACGACAGCTATCACTGCTCGCGCTACAACACCAACACGCGCGTGCTGACGCCCGAGATGTTCCGCGCCGTGTTCGCGCGGGTGAAGGCGGATCTGGATTAACTGATATTTGTAGGGTGGGCAAAGGCGCGCATGCGCCGTGCCCACCATCTTGCAGACCGCATGATTGCTGGTGGGCACGCTTCGCTTTGCCCACCCTACGATTGGCCCGCTAAATCTTATTGTCCTTCAGCCATTCCAGCACGTCGCCGGCGTTGCGATCCGGCGGAAACACTGGATAGAACACGTGGCGGATGCGGCCATCGTCGACGATCAGCGCCATCCGCTTGATCAGCGTCAGCCCCGCGACCTCCATGGTCGGCAGATTGAGCGCACGCGCGAGCTCGAGCTTTTCATCCGACAGCACTGGGAACGGCAGATGCAGCCGCGAGGCCATCTCGGTCTGGTAGGCGTTGCTCTGCGTCGACAGGCCGAACACATGCGCGGCGCCCGCGGCCTTGAGGTCAGCGAAGAGATCGCGGAAGGCGCAGGTCTGCGGCGTGCAGCCGCGTGCGCCCGGGATCATGTCCCAATCGTCGACCAGCGCAATCTTGCCGGGCTCGCCGGTCCGGGGATAGGCGAACACGACGGTGCGCCCTTTCAGCGCCGACAGCGTCACCGACGTGTCGTCGGTCGCAACCAGGCTGACCGGCGGAATGGTCATGCCGGCAAGATGCGCCGCGCCGCCGTCGTCGGTCGGTGCCGGGATTTGGCTCCAGTCGACTTCCATGAGGTTTCTCTGGTTCATGGTCTTTCTTCCCTCGATTACTTGTAGGATGGGTTGAACGAAGTGAAACCCATCGAAAGAACGTGATGGGTATCGCTTCGCTCAACCCATCCTACGAATCCCACTATCCCCGCGCGCGCAGCAGGCGGCTCTTCTCCCGGCCCCAGTCACGCTTCTTCTCGCTCTCGCGCTTGTCGTGCAGCTTCTTGCCCTTGGCGACCGCGAGCAGCAGCTTGGCGCGGCCGCGTTCGTTGAAATATAGCTTGAGCGGGATCAGCGTCATCCCCTCGCGATCGACCGCACCGATCAATTTGTTGATCTGCTTCTTGTGCAGCAGCAGCTTGCGCGGCCGCTTCGGCTCGTGATTGAAGCGATTGGCCTGCAGATATTCCGGGATGTTGGCGTTGATCAGCCAGATCTCGCCGTTCTTGGAATCGGCATAGGATTCCGCAATCGTGCTCTTGCCCGAGCGGATCGACTTGACCTCGGTGCCGGTCAGCGCAATTCCGGCCTCGACCGTGTCCTCGATCGAATAGTTGAAGCGTGCCTTGCGGTTTTCCGCGACGACCTTAATCGCGCGCTCGTTCTTGTCGGCCACGTCAACCCTTCTTCAGGAGATCGCGGATCTCGGTCAGCAGCGCGACTTCGGCCGACGGCTTCGGCGGCTCCGCGGGCCTGGCCTCGTCGTGACGCTTGAGCTGGTTCATGGCGCGGATCACAAGAAACAGCACGAAGGCGATGATCAGGAAATTCAGCGTCAGCGTGATGAAGCTGCCATAGGCCAGCACCGCGCCCTGCTTCTTGGCATCGGCGAGGTTGCTCGCCGTCACCGACTTCGACAGCGGAATGAAATAGTTGGAGAAGTCGAGGCCGCCGGTGACCGCGCCGATGATCGGCATGATGATGTCGTTCACCAGCGACGTCACGATCGCGCCGAAGGCCACGCCGATGATGACGCCGACCGCGAGGTCGACGACATTGCCCTTCATCGCGAATTCGCGGAATTCCTTCAGCATCGGCTATTCCCTGCATTGCCTTTGGCGATGGAGCCGCGATCAGGCCGGCTCAGTTGATCAGGCCGGCATGCACCATCGCGCTGCGCACCGCCACGCGCGTGGGCTCGGAGACCGGCACCATCGGCAGGCGCAGCTTCTCGTCCATCTTGCCGAGCAGCGACATCGCATATTTGATCGGCGCCGGATTGGACTCGATGAAGAGATTATTGTGCAGCGGCATCAGCTTGTCGTGCAGCGCGAGTGCGGCCTTGGTGTCGCCCTTCTGCCAGGCGAGGTGGAATTCCGAGCACAGCCGGGGCGCGACATTGGAGGTCACGGAAATGCAGCCATGGCCGCCATGGGCCATGTAGCCCAGCACGGTCGCATCCTCGCCCGAGAGCTGGTTGAAATCCTCGCCCATTGCGGCGCGCTGCTGCGACACCCGCACCATGCTCGCGGTCGCGTCCTTGACGCCCGCGATGTTCTTCAACTCCCACAGCCGCGTCATGGTGTCGACCGACATGTCGATCACCGAGCGCGGCGGGATGTTGTAGATGATGATCGGGATTCCGATGGCATCGTTGATGGCCTTGAAGTGCTGGTACATGCCTTCCTGGGTCGGCTTGTTGTAGTAGGGCGTGACCACCAGCACCGCGTCGGCGCCGGCCTGCTCGGCATGCTCGGCGAGCTCGATCGCTTCCCTGGTCGAATTGGATCCGGCACCGGCGATCACGGGGACGCGGCCCTTGGCTTCCTCGATGCACCATTCGACCACGCGCTTGTGCTCGTCATGATTCAAGGTCGGGCTTTCGCCGGTCGTGCCGACCGGGACGAGCCCGTGGGTACCTTCGGAAATCTGCCAGCGCACCAGCGCGCGAAAGGCCGCCTCATCCAGCGAGCCGTTCTTGAAGGGCGTGACCAAGGCGGTGAAGGAACCCCGGAATTTCGTCTTGGCGGCCATGGAACTCCTCCCACACGCTGGTTTTGCGGCTTTCCCGGTCACTTGGCCGGTCCCTGAAGGGGTCATTCATATCGGGTCTGGCCGCCTCGCGAAAGGGCCGCACGCCTGCCCTTCCCCGTAAGTCGCAGGGTGCGTGCTCCGGTTTGGCCGCTATTTTGCCGTGGTGGCGGCGCAAAAACCAGGGCAATGCCGCATTGCATTTAGTATTTAGTCGGCGGTTTCAGTCACATTCAGCAATTGATTCGCAGCCGAAGGAACGCCGTGACCCCGTTTGTCCGCACGAAAGCATTGCGATCGACCGCGTTGTCGACCGTCTTGTCGACGGCATTGACGCTGGCGCTGGGATTTTCGGCACTGGCTGCCAATTCCACGGAAAAACCCGCAGACAAGCATGCGGCCGGCACGCCGGCGAAGCCCACGGCCGGCGCAGCGGCGACGCAGGCGGCCACCACCCCAAAGAAGCACAAGGTCCCACTGCCGAAGGTGCGGCCGGTCGTGCGCAACGGGACTCCGGCGACGGCCCCGCCACCGGCCACGACCACTGCCGCGCGCGAGATAGCGACACCGAATCTGCCGCCTCCGGTCGCTTCGCCCGCGCCCCCCGCACGCCAGCGCGTCACCGCGCCGACGCCGGCGCGAAAGCCCGTCACGCCGGCCGCGGTGGCGCAGACCTCCTCGACCTCGAAAGAGGATCTCGACACGCTCGAGAACGTCATCGAGCTGATCCGCAAGCACCGTCCCGACGATGCGACCCAGGCGGAAGCAACGATCTCCGATCCCGTCGCCAGGAAGCTCGCCGAATGGCTGATCCTGCGCAGCGACAACAACAACGCAACCGTCGAGCGCTACCGCGCCTTCATGACGGCCAACCCGAGCTGGCCGTCGCAGACCTTCTTCCGCCGGCGGCTCGAGGCCGCGCTGTGGGACGACAGCCGCGAGGATTCCGCGGTGTGGGCGTGGTTCGAGAACGAGTCGCCGATCTCGGCCAAGGGCCGGCTTGCGCTTGCCAAGGCGATGCTGGCACGCGGCGACCGCGCCAACGCCGAGCGCCTGGTCCGCGAAGCCTGGCGTTCCGACCCGATGTCGGAGGATACCGAGAACACCGCGCTCGACATGTTCGGCGCGCTGCTCACGCCCGGCGACCAGAAGGCGCGGATGGACAACTTCGCCTACACCACCGAGAACGAGGCCGCCGCGATGCGGGCGGCCAAGCGGCTCGGTGCCGGCTATGTGGCGCTGGTGAAGGCGCGCCTCGCCTCGGTGCGAAAGGCTCCCAACGCCAAGGCGTTGATCGAGGCGGTGCCGCATGAATTGCACAGCGACGTCGGCTATTTGTTCGCGAAGATCCAGCAGCTTCGCCGCGAGGAGAAATATCCGGAAGTCGCGCAATTGATGATGAGCGCGCCGCGCGATCCGAACCGCCTGTTCAATCTCGACGAATGGTGGATCGAGCGGCGTCTGGCCGCGCGCAAGATGATCGATCTCGGCGAATACAAGACCGCCTACCTGATCGCACGCGACGCGGCACTGCCAACCCGCGACATCTACAAGACCGAGCAGGAGTTCACCGCGGGCTGGATCGCGCTGCGTTTCCTCAACGATCCCCAGACGGCCGCGCAGCACTTTGCGCGGATCGGCGTCGGCAGTGTCAATCCGACGACGCTGGCGCGCGCCGGCTACTGGAAGGGCCGCGCGGCGGAAGCCATGGGCCGCGCGCAGGAGGCGCATGCCTTCTACGCCCAGGCGGCCGAGCAATCGACGAGTTACTACGGCCAGCTCGCGCGCGCCAAACTCGGGCTGCCGCAGCTCGAGCTCAACGACATACCGCGTGCGCGCGGCGTCGAGCGGCTCGAGATCGTCCGCGCCGTGCAACTGCTGTTCGATCTCGACGAGCGCGAGATCGCGATCCCGATCTTTGCGGATATCGGCGAAAACGGCGATCCGGACGCGGTGATCGGCCTTGGCGAGTTGACGGCGCGCTACAGCTATGCCCGCGGCATGATCCTCGCTGGCAAGGCGGCGCTGAACCGCGGCATGCCGTTCGATCACTACGCCTATCCGGCGATGGGCATCCCGAACTACAGCCCGATCGGCCCCGACGTCGAGAAGAGCGTGGTGTTCGCGATCACGCGCCAGGAAAGCATGTTCAACCAGGGCGACGTCTCGCCGGCGCAGGCCTATGGGCTGATGCAGGTGACGCCGGACGCGGGCCGCTATGTCTGCAAGCGCGCCGGCGTCTCCTTCGATATCTCCCGGATGAAGACGGATTCGGCCTATAACGCAGCCCTTGGCGCAGCCGAGCTCGGCGGCCTGATGGAGGATTTCCGCGGCTCCTACATCATGACGTTCGCGGCCTACAATGCCGGCCGCGGCAGCCTGAAGAAATGGGTCGACCGCTATGGCGATCCGCGCGATCCCAAGGTCGACGCGGTCGACTGGGTCGAGCTGATCCCGTTTTCGGAGACCCGCAATTATGTGCAGCGGGTGATGGAGAATCTGCAGGTCTACCGCGCCCGCTTCGGCGGCGGCACGCGGCTGCAGATCGAGGCCGACCTGCACCGCGGCGCGGTGGAATAGACGCTTTATCCCGCGGTCACTGCGGGCAATCGCCGACGCGCTCGCCTTCCAGTTCGCTTCTGACGTCGCTGATCAGTGCGCCCGCCATCCGCCCCTGTGAGGTGACGGTGGCGCGATAGTGCTGCGGGCTGTCGAAGTTGAAGCTCGCGGCCACATCGGCATCGAGCTGTCCCCTGCACTGCAGGCGCCATTTCAGCGTCTGGCCGGTCAACTGGATTTCCGGGTCTGCGCAGGTTGAATTGATGGTGCCGGACACCGGCCCGAATGTCCTGGCGACGTCTTCGGCCTGGTCGGGGGTGACGCAGCGGAGTTTCGGCTGTGGCGGCTGGGCGACGCCATTGACGAGCGTGGCCGAAGTGACCTTCCACTGCCCGGGTTCGATCAGCTTTTCGGCACCCCGCGCGGCCGCCGTCATGGCGAGCAAGACCAGCCAGACAGCCTCGGCGGAGCGCGTTTCCCGATGATGTTGCATAAATAGCACGCAAGCACGATCGAGCATACATCGCAAGCCATTGTTTATAAAAGATATTTTTGATCGCCGCCGATGACCGTCTAGCCAGCGCAACACCGGGTTTTCCATCGAATTGGGCCGCTTTCGAACGCGAAACATGCCGATCCAGGCTGCAGCCTTTATATTGGTGCGCGTGCGCCGGAGACGATTGGGCGCGGCCCTGGTTCCACGAGGCGCCGGTGACGAGCAGAAGTACGCTGTTTTCAGGCCTTAAATGGATTCGTCTGTGCTGAAACCGCGGAACTGATGGCGCGGCCAGCGGTAGCGGCGGGATCGCGCCTGAAAATCGCGCCGGAGCGCACGGCGGGAGACGAGTCACGCGAGTTGCATAACCCTTTATCTTGCGCTTGCGGCTCACCGCCGTGTCGGGCATATCCGCCTGACCGGAGACGTGGCCGAGTGGCTGAAGGCGGCGGTTTGCTAAACCGTTATAGGGTTGTAAAGCCCTATCGAGGGTTCGAATCCCTCCGTCTCCGCCAAAAATATCGATATTCCGCAGAAAATGCGGGGTCTTCGGTTTTATACCCACATATTTACCCTCTCGATCGACAGCAATTGGGCTCGGCATTGCTGCCGGTCTGACCGCAGCCGCGTTTCTGCTGATGGCCTGGCTCTATGAGTGGCCCTAGCGCGCGATCGTTATCTCCGCTGATCTATCTAGTGAAATCTCGGCGGGTTTGCCGTCAGCCCTGGCATCGGTCCCTGCAATGGACGCCGTGCCTGTGCCGCGCGGATCGATGCCGGCCGTGGATCAATTGCAGGTCGTTCAGGATCAACTCGTCGCTCAACAGGCCGAGACGAAAATGCTTTCCGAGCAGATCGCGAAGCTAACCGAAAGGCTCGACGCCTTGCAGCCATCAGTCGCCAATTTACCGGCGCGGTCGACCCACCGGGCCGGGTCGCCATCCGGTCCGCCGCCGAAATCACGCCAAGACCCCTTGCTCTCCATGATCCAGGAAGGCCGCTGGTGAGGCGAGGAATTCGGGCTATAATGAGCGCCCTTCATCGCACAGCGCGCCAACGGAACGGCACCAAACCAAATCTTTTTCTGGACTTCAATCCTCGTTCCATGGCGTTGGGATTTGAGATGCTCCATGAGCAGCATCCGCGCGATCCGATATCGCAGACTGGTCCTGGCCCAGCAGGACAAGACCATTGCGGACCTCCTTCTTAAGCTCGCAGATGAATGTGATCGGGGGATTCTCTGCGCGGCCGAATCGAGATCGGCGTGGACACCCCGCAAAAATGAGCGGCCGCCACAAGCGGGAGATGCCAAATTCCAGTTTGAGTGGGAGCGATGACGGACACGGAGGCGAAGAATGACCGAGGAGCAAGTCAACCGCACCGTTCAACATCTTTGCGAGCAATTGCATGTGGCGTTCCGGCTGAAAGGAACAGAAGTTCTTCCCCCCAATGCCAGAGATATCGGCTTTGATACGGCTTTCGTGAAAACCGTGTTGCTGAGCGGCCTGCGCTTAGCAGGCGTGACGGTTCAAAACTCGATCGAGGGCGCCGAAGAACCGCCCTGGTCCTAAGGCGAGCGCGGGACCGAAGCCCCGCCACGACTCCAGGAAGGCCGCTGGTGCGGGTTTGGTCGGCGGCCTCCCGAGCGAGGATCGATCGGCGCCAGCGAATCCACGGGCTATTTCTGAGTCCGCGCAGAGACTGCTCGCTGAAGCGGAGGTCGGCCCTTCCACCAAGCATAAAGCATTGGACTACCATAGGCGCGCGCCGGCACCTCCCATGCGGGATAGGGCGAGTTCGGATTTTTCATCGGCCAGAAGATGAAGTCCTGCACGTTTTCGTCTGCCCACTCATTAGGAATGCCGGCTATGAAGTCTTGTTCATCATTCTCATAAACGACCACGAGGTGACGCATTCCCGATACATGCATCTCGTCGATATAAAACTTCGCCTGGCTCTGATATTGGCTGCAGAACACCGAGCCGATGAACTTCAGTTTTGAAACGTCGCGCATTCCCCGCCCCCTCGGCGCCGCCGCGTTACACCGGTGCAAGGTACGCTTCTGCGTTGAGTCGGTACACAGGTTTGAGCGCGGACCGAAGCCCTGCGCCCGCGGTGCGGCCGGTCTGTTGAGAGAGGTGGTATGCTCAGTCGTGCTGGGTGATTCTCATGCTGGAGGATGACATGAGCCCGACCCAATTCGTTGTTCGCTGCGCTGAGCTGAACAGAGATCTGGAAGCTGCACGCCGAGCCGGAGATCTCTCGCGGATGCGATCTATCCTTGCCGAGAAGACTTCGCTCCTTAAGGCGATGTACGGTCAGCCGACAGAGTAAACGCACGGGAACGAAGCGCCCCCGCTCGTGGCTGTCACCGTCCTTAGCCGCGCCGCGATCGAGTATCTGATGGCTGGTTACCGTCCATGACCGCGGGGCGGATATCTAAAAACGTCCTCATAAACCGGCGGGAAAATTAGTTTGGCTGATGCAACGTGAGCCGACGAAATTTTTCAAACCGAGTTCGAGATGACGTTATTTTTGACTCTCATTGCCGCGGCGCTGACGCTCCTGCTTTGGGCAGGCTTCGCCGCCTATTGCCACGCTCCCAAGTGGAGCGGACGGCATTAGCGTTCTTTCGAAGCAAAAAACCCGCTGGTTGAGAAGGCCGGCAAGCGCTGCAGAACATTACCAGTATCTGCTTATAAACGTTGAGCGGCTCTATAGTGCACGGGATGATCCCGACGCGGTCGGGTGGCATCCAGCAATAGGGAAACAGCTGTTTGGCGAATGCCACATAGGCTCTCCCATATTCACGTTTGTCCTAAGATCGCCAAGCCCTGACGGGCGGCTATCGCGCTCTGCGTAAGGTCCCCGTCAGCATCGAGGCGTAAGCCTTTCATCGTTGTGGATGGGAAGGGCAGCCAATGCGCGTTTTAGCAATCATGGCTCTCGCACTGCTGCTGGCCGGCTGCAATGGCGACCGAATGAAGCAGGGCACAAATACGCGCCAGGCACAGTCACAAAGCTGGGGGCCTTTCCACACCCACGACGCGCAGTAGCTCGGCGCCGTTCCACGCCCCAAGGGATTGATGATTTGCGCATCCCGGCGACGCGCGAAATCATGCGGAATGCCCGATCGCCCGGTGAAGATCACTTTTGCAGCGATGCGCCACAGCGGTGTGCGCGGGATCCTCGTCTATTGCTGTGACTACAAGTGCAGCCATACGGTTGCGATCAGCGGCGATGCCTGGCCCGACAATGTCCGGCTGTCGGACATTGAACTTCGGTCGTGTGCACGGCTTGCGGCAACCGCGACGCCGACGTGCGGCCGGATTTCAATTGGAACAGGAAGGTAGTCGCCGCGATGGGTTACCGTTGATGTCCTGGCGCCGACGCTTTGACAAACCGATCCGGCGGCGGGACGCTGTACACACTGAAGCATGCGATGGCGTGGCTCGCGAACGAGATTCCGCAGTCACAAAACGAAAGAGATTCAGACCGCCGCGCATTGCGTCACCGAGGCCGCGGAGAACGGCGGCCCAATGTCGTTCGCTCGGATCGGTATGATGAAGGCGATCAATCGTCACTGGGGCAAGCGGGACGAATGAAAAGTTAAGCGTTTAGTTAACGTTTGACTATAACGTGTGCGTCTGACCGGACGAGGTCATTATGCAAATAGCCGAAACAACCAACTCCGTTGAAGCCACACGCTGTCGCCGTGCCCAATATAGCGGACGGGCGGTAGAGCTGAGTTTGAACGGGTCAAGATTTTTCGGGATGGTCCGGTCCGTCCAGGAAGACCGATCCTGCAGCCCACAACGATGGATTGTCACGATCGTGCCAACGGTGGAAAAGCCCCCTGTCGTTGGTTGGCGGTATAGTTCACGCCACCCCTAGATCTGGAAGATGCTGATTCGCGGCACCTCAACTTCACACGCTCAGGCAGCACTACGCCGGCAAGCTACGGCTTACCGACGTGAGGGAGATGTTCCTGCAAATGAGAGATCATGCGTGAAGGGGGATACGTCCAGATGATCAAGCAACCCTTTTGGTTTCGTGCCGGCGCCGGATTTCGAGCTCGCTCTAAAGAGCGTGATGCGGATACAGACAACGAAGCGATAAGGTCGATTGCCTCCGCAATTGAGGCCGCCCTGAACAAGGCCGAAAATGAGCGGATAGGTCTCAAGGCAAGAATTGACGATGTTCTCTCGCGTGCAGCAATCGTTGGCGGAAACGACATAGATGACTGTCTGACGCGGACTGAAGACCGTTCGACAATGCTTAGCAACTCCGATGCCGAGATTAGGCGCGGGGAAGAGCGGCTGAAAGCGCTCGACCAAAACGTCGTGCACGTCAAATTTCTCAAGACTGCTCTGCGAACCCGCTTTCCCGATCTGAAGATTTAAGAGAGCATGACCGTCTGGATCTATGTCGATCCAGCGAGGATCGTCTTCCACAATCAATTCTACCGCAATCGACGATTGGCGTTTTTCGACTGGAAGTTCACTCTCAAGAGCCGACCACTCATGGACCTGCTTGAGATAGACAGCCCGCGCAGCCTTGTGGGCTTCGATCGCCGCAAAAATTGGATCAGCCTCCCGGCCCTGCCTTCGATGACGCTCAATCACGCAGCACTGCACATCAGGATTGTGGCGTTGAG
This sequence comes from uncultured Alphaproteobacteria bacterium, assembly GCA_963802585.1. Lineage (GTDB taxonomy): Bacteria > Pseudomonadota > Alphaproteobacteria > Rhizobiales > Xanthobacteraceae > Bradyrhizobium. The sequence goes on from CAWDJS010000014.1 coordinate 462,799, forward strand.
ACTATCGGCATGGGCTCCGCTCAGGAATCTCGCCGACATCAATGACGGTCTGTTGTTGCCGATCCTGTTCCATTGCGTCGACGATCACGGGCACCCGATGCTCGGCCCGCCCAGGAAGGGGCAGGAAACCGAACAGTTCGACAACTGAACTCCGCTCCTACCCGCGCCCCTCGGGGTGCAGGTCGCGGATCAAGCTGGGGCCGGGCGCTCCGGCGGATCACGGCTGATTTTAGGCTGAAGTTCGCGAAGATCGATGAAGACGTCGGCCTGGCGCCGAAGCTCGTCGCCAATCATGGGGGAGTGGGTGGCAATGGTCGAAACCACCGTAACGCGGACACCGCGGCGCTGCACCGCCGCGACAAGCGAGCGAAAGTCGCCGTCGCCCGAAAATAGAACCATCTGATCGATGTGCTCGGTCAGCTCGATCGCATCGACGGCAAGTTCGACGTTCATACTGCCCTTCACCTTGCGACGACCGCTTGCGTCAATGAATTCCTTAGTCGCCTTGGTAACGACGGTATAGCCGTTATAGTCGAGCCAATCGATCAATGGGCGGATGGAAGAATATTCCTGATCTTCGATGATCGCGGTGTAGTAGAACGCGCGCACCAGCGTGCCCCGGTCTTGGAAATCGGTGAGCAGCCGCCGATAATCGATGTCAAAGCCGAGCGCTTTCGCCGTCGCGTAAAGATTGGCGCCGTCGATAAAGAGCGCGACTCTATTCAAGGATGACATTTGTTATTGCCCTCTAGACAAGGCAAATGGAGTCACACTGTGCTCGGAATGGGGAAGACGCCAATTGCGATGGCGCATATCCAACTACATAGTTAATTCGAGATGTTTTAGGTTTCAAATTACTTCTTTGATATTTTTTTTTACAGCGGGGTCATTCAAAACCGGAATTAACCTCTGTAAGCTTTGCTATACCCGATGATGCCTTGCGGACCCCTTGCTATGCCTGATCGATTTCCGACTTTTGAAGTGAGCTTGAAGAAGCGCGGTCGAAAGTGGCGGTGGTGCGTGTGCACGACCGAGGGGATCGCCATCTTGCTGGGTTCCGAGGGCAACCGATCCGCCGCCAAATACCAAGCCGATCGAGCACTCTTCCTGCTGCTGCTCACTACGCCCTATCGATTGCGCCGCCTGTCAGGCCCCGACATTAAGGAGTTCGAGCTGCAGCGCTTGCTGAACTGGGCAGAATCGACGAGACGGCCAAGGCGGCCGAGGAATTCATTGCGCACGCGCATGGCGTGACCATTGAACGGCGCGTGCCGAATTTTTGTTGGTCGGCGGATACTGCCCGTTATCGTGACGGGCTCGCCCATGTGGGTGTTCCGATGAGGTGACCCTTCGGCGGGCATTGGCAGTAGCTCAGAAGAAGGGCGTTCGCCCTCTTGCCCGCCGGCTTCAACAAGCACGGGCTCCTTTCCACCACAAGGTTAGTTGGCGAGGACCGCGAAGTGTCATTCGCGACCGAAAATGGGCCGTCCGTGCCATGTCCGGTTTTACCCCGTTAGCGACCGAACTGCGGACATCGCCGATGGTCCGTTTGGTGCCAAAGAACGAAGTCGCTGCGCAGGAGCGCGCTGCGCGGGAGCAAGAGCCGAGAGGCCGGTACTCGGTCGAGAGAGGACAGCGATAGCCTGGTGGCAAGGTCAACACGATCAAGAAGCGCACTGTTAGCGTGCAACGCTTGATAAAGAACAGCGAGAAGACTTGCGGGAGCGACAACGACCGCAGCGGTGAGGCGACGGCAAAATTGCCTTGACGAAAGCGTCAGCCAGGTTGCTTGAATGTGCCGGGTATATTTCTGCTCGCAAGAAATTGATTCACGCCATGCCACTGAACACCGATCAACTAATTAGTCGCGCAAAAGTTGTAGGATGTAGCCTTTCTGCCACGCGCAACTATTTGAAATCACACGGGCCAAAAACATTAAATCCCCTCTTTTGCATCAATCGTGCCAAATCGCTTAAGTTGTGCACGCATTCGAGGTCGCCACTCTTCGAAGTTCCTAAGTCGAGCACCTCTTACAGATCCCCATAGCACTCGCGGCTCCGCCGGTGCCCAACTTCCCGCGGCTTCGTTCCTTGGCGGCTTTCGGACGCCGGCCACCGGTGTATCGCGCCGCTGTCGCTGAGCCGGCATCCGAAACCCTCAACACAAGGAGACTAATGCACCGCAACATGGTGGCTTGAGCGGAAATGCGGGCCTATAGTGCTAAAGCCGCAGCATCGGCGATGTCGCGGTTTGGCCCAGACGAGCGGAGGGGACACTGGGCACTGCCGAAAAACGGACGGTCGTTTTGGCTCGCCACCCGCTCGCAACCGTGGCGGGCGTTATTTCGACCGTCGGAGTGGCGGTGAGCTATTTTGTCGCGGCGCGGCTGAGCCTTGCATTGCTGGGGCCAGTCGATGGTGTTGCCGTATTCTGGCCCGCCGCAGGAGTAGCTTCAGGGATTTTGATCGCCCTTGGTCCTGCGGCTCGGTCGATTGTCGTGGTCGCGGTGGTAGCTGCAACGATCGCAGCCAATTTGCTGGGCGATCGCAACATCTGGAGCTCGGTGTTCTTTGCTGTCGCGAATACAGCTGACACCGTCATTATTGCAGGCCTCGTCCATAGCGTTTGCGGCTTCCCATTCGAGTTGAACGAACTGCGAAGGGTGCTGGTACTATTTGCCGCGACCGTTGCAGGCGCAAGCCTCTCCGGCATTGCAGGTACGGTGGGCTTTGTGATGTTTCACGCGTCAACCGCGGCACCGCCGGTGATCTGGTTTCACTGGTTCTCATCCGACGCGATCGGGAACATCACGGTGGTGCCGCTCGCGATTGGGCTGGCGTCGTTGGTGCGCAACCTCCCGCCGCGACGCGAGATCATGGAAGGTGCCCTGGCGCTCGCAGTGGTGTACCTCGTATGCGCCTTGCTGGTTTTCCTGCCTAATGAGCCCTGGACCGCGGAGCTGGCGATCGGCGCGCTCTGCCCACTTCTACTCTGGATCGCGGCTCGTCTTCGTCCGGCGTTCACCGCGGTTGCCACGTTCATCGTTGCGATCACGATTGTCTGGACCACCATCTTCGCCATCGGCATTTTCGGCGACTTGCACCTGTCGGTCGAACAGCGTGTGCTGGGGGCTCAGGCTACCATCCTCGCGATCTCCCTGGGCTCCCTGGTTCTTGCGGCCCTGTTTAGCGAGCGGAGGCTGCACGAAAGGGCGATTCTGGAGAGGGAGGCCCGATTACAGGAGGCGCTGCGGGCCGGCAGCGTTATGGCTTTCGACTGGGACGTGTCTGCCGACGAAATGCGCTTCAGCCAGAATGCGACCGGGATTCTCGGTCTCAACCCGCAAAAAGTTCTTCGCGAGACTGAATGGCGGCAACACGTACATCTCGAAGACCAGCCGCGGCTGGTATCCTGCCTCGAAGGTGCTCGTCGGGACCAGCCCTCGACTTCGATCGCATTCCGCTACCGGCGGCCGGATGGTGGTGAAGTCTGGCTGGAAAAGATTGCGATCGTCCAGTTCGATTCGGCCGGCAAACCTGCGCGCGTCAATGGGCTCATGACGGATGTCACCGAGCGCAAACGTTTTGATGAGGAGCTTTCGCTCGCGTGGAAAACAGCAGAAATGGCCGATCGCGCCAAATCGAGCTTTCTGGCCGCCGCAAGCCATGACTTGCGCCAGCCCTTGCAAAGCCTGAGATTTCTGCAGGCAGCGCTTGAGCCGCATCATCCGAGCGGCGAGGCTCGCAATCTTGTCGCTGGAATCGGGCGATCGCTGGACACCATGACCAGCATCCTGTCGAGCCTGCTCGACGTGAACGGGCTGGAATCCGGAAACCTGCGTCCATCCGTGAGCGAGTTTTCGCTGAGCGAAATCTTCGAGTCGCTCGATGGCGACTTCGTCGCGCCTCTGGAGGAAAAAGGGCTCCGGCTGCGCATCATCCGCTCCGGGCTCGTTATCCGCAGCGACAGGCGAATGCTCGCGGAGATGATCCGCAACCTGCTGTCGAATGCGGTCCGATACACCGACCGGGGACGAATCCTGCTGGGGTCTCGGCGGGCCGGCGACAATGTTCGCATTGAAGTCTGGGACAGTGGCGTCGGTATCACGGAAGACCAGCTGCCGCACATATTCGATGAATACTACCAGGGGACCGACAGCGCGGAGCGGGGCGGTTTCGGGCTCGGCCTTGCGATCGTGAAGCGGCTGGGAGAAATCCTGGATCACAAGGTCGAGGTGCGCTCAATCTCGGGGAAGGGTACCCGGTTTTTCATTGAGGTTCCGCGCGGTCGATCCGGTGTCAAGATGCCGGAAGCAGCGCCGCCGCTGCATCCTCATAATGATGCCTTCGTGGGCAGCGTTCTCGCGATCGAGGACGAGGCGTCCGTGCGCTCGGCGCTCAGCAGATTGTTGAAGTCGAAAGGGGTTGAGACGACCATTGTTGCAACGGCGAAGGATGCTTTGAGTCTGGTCAGAGAGCAGGGCCTGCGCCCGGACATACTGCTGTGCGACTACAATCTGCGTGGCTCACCGGATGGTGTCGAGACCATCAGACATCTACGCGCCGCTCTCGGCCGGAGCGTTCCGGCCGTTGTGATGACCGGCGATACCAGAACGCAAACGATGGACTCGATTTCTGCGCACGGTGTCTCTGTGCTGATCAAGCCCTTCTCGGCCGACGAACTTCTGGAAGTCTTGAGAGGCCCGGAGAAGCCAGCAGCCACCGTGAGCGTCTCATCCCATTGAGTTGCCAGGCGACCATACCCTGAATTCTCACCGCGCCCTCGAAAGGTATGGCGCGCTCTCACACAACACGCTCGAGGAGTTTGGACTGCGGCGACGTCCGATTGGGTCAACAACGGCCCTGACAAGGCTGAAACGGGACTTCCGAAGTGTTCCCGAGAGCGGACATTCGCAGTGCTCGTTGGCATCTCTCAAACGTGCCAACAAGAGACTCATGCGCTGCAAAAAAAGGCCGCAGACCTCTCCGCGACCTTCGTTGTCCGGACCTCAGCGTCGCACCTTGCGATCACCGACCGTATTGATACCCCATATAACACCAAGGGCCGTAGTATGCACCCCGAGGGTAATAGTCATCCGGTCCGCGGTAGTAACAATAGCCGGGGCCATGGGCGGGGACGCCGGCCACTATTCCACCGATCACCGTACCAGCAATTACTCCGCCTGCGGGACCGGCACGCCAACCACCCCAACCGCTCCGCCACGCCTGAGCTGGTGATGATGTCACCAAGGCAGTGATACCGATGGTGGCAGCGGTCGCTAGGACTAACACTGCTTTTTTCATGTCCGAAGCCTTTCCAAGTTCTCGGAACTCCAACCCGCCGGGCAGGCAATGGTTTCCCGCGGAGCGCCTGCATGACACGCGTCCGCCGCATGTACCTGCCCAAGCGCAGGATACCATGTCTTACCGGTTAGAACGATTGCGCTGATAGGGCTGAAACCAGTACGGAGGCACAATCTCAGGCTCCGATGTCGTCGTTGGGTCAATCGCTACCGAAATGGGCGGTTCAGCCCATGTCTGCTTTCCCACCGATAGCGACCGGATAGTGGACATCCCGGATTGGCAGGTTCGTGCCAACGCACGAAGTCGCTGCGCTCCAGCCCGCTGCGCGGGAGCAAGA
>CAWDJS010000015.1:0-67850 GCA_963802585.1 uncultured Alphaproteobacteria bacterium
TCCGCTCATGCTGGTTATCGGCGCGGACATTGTCGAGCGCTACTTTGCCGAACATTCCGGCCATCGGGGCATCGACGCAGCGCGCGCCCAGTACCGGGCATGGCTAGCGATTGCGGAGGCTTCGGACTGGCGCACGCCGCAGGACGTGAAGCGTTCGCATCCCAAGGCGAGCATCCTAAAAGGCGGGCGTGTAGTGTTTAACATCAAGGCCAACGACTACCGCTTGATCGCCCTGGTACAATATCGCGATGGCGTGTTGATAATCCGCTTTTTCGGGAGTTCATGAAGACTATGATAAGGTGAATGCGGAGGCGGTGTGATGAAGGCGACTTTGATCATTATCCAGAATGAGGCCGATCATGAGACGGCCAAGGCGCTTGTCAGCAAGCTGATGCGATCGAGCGAGGCTGACGACCGCGCGCGCATGGTGGCGCAGGCTCGCCTGATCGAGGCATATGAACGCACGCGATGGCCGCGCAAAGCGCCGCCGTTGCCCGATTTGCTGACCTATCTGATGGAGCAGCATGATTTGACGCGCGCCGATCTTGTGCCGCTTCTGGGCACGGCGAGCCGTGTCAGCGAGATCATGTCGGGCAAACGCGAATTGAGCATGACGATGGTGAAGCGCCTGCGCGAGCGTTTCCATGTTCCAGCGGATTTGCTGATTTTGGCCAGTGAGAGTGTCGCGGCCTAAGCGGATAGGGACGCGCCAGTAAGTCAAGTATTTTCCAGACTTCGATGGCGGTCTAGAGCGATGAGTGTGGAGGCCCGGAGGACCGTGCGAGGAAATGGTACGACCACCGACCTCAGCGGACCTCATCTAATTCGCGCTTCGGACGCCATCCGACTGGATCTGCGATCCAGCGGTTAAGGTCTGATTCATGCCAGCCGGTCCCGTTGGTGCTGATCTTGATCTGGGCCGGGAACGTGCCCTCGGCGATCTTACGGTAGATGGTGGACCGGGACAGTCCCGTCCGGATAAGAACGGTTTTCAAACGGACGATACGATCTGGTTCGCGCATGGTCGCACTGCCTCCTGCTGGCTGTTTCTGACGGCTTCTGAGACCAGACAGGACAGCAATTGCAGGCGCGCAAGCGCATTTTACACATCGTCGTACTATGGCGTTCAGACTGCGGAAAATAGGGTGAATCAAATTTCGATTCCCCTGCCTCTGCCGAGGTCGATGCCGTGGCTGAAGGCCAATTCGAGGCCGAGCCGGCGGCCCGATTCGAACGATATGCCGAGCTCTCTCTTGCGGTTGGCGAGGATGGATTCCAATTGTGGATCGCGTTCGAGGCTTCTCGCCATATCGCCCATCGCCGAGCGCGTTGACCTGTAGCCGGACATGTCGCCGGACTGATACTGGCGTTGGCTGGTATGGCCGAGCCCCTGCCAGCGTTCCACAAAACGGTCAGCGCGGCGGCCCGGATCGATGCGCATTTCGGTTTCGAGCTGGAGGGCGCGGATCGCGCGGTTGACCCGGCCTGACCCAGCCTCGTGGGCAAGATCCGGGTTCTTCTTGTAGGCGGCTTCGGCATCATGCGAGCCATAGGGCCGCACCCCCTCGAAGACTTTGCGGGCTTCCCGCAATTCCTTCACCTGCTCCGGGCTGGCCTTGCCGCCCATTTCCTGCGCCTCGAAGATCACATCCACGGCGCGGGCATGGCGCACCAGCGCCTTGGTGCGGGCCCGGCGCATCGCCGCCTCCGGATCATCGGCAACCTCTTTTGCTGGCGCCGCGGGGTCGCGCCTCGCGGCGTCCACGCCCGCATTTCCTCTTTCCGGCGGCTGCACGGCGTTCCCGCCAGCCGCGCCGTCTACGGGCGAGCGCAATCCGTCGAGCAGGCCATCGATCCTGTCGCGCAGCTTCTCCGGCACGACCCTGCGCACGATCTCGGCCACGCGCTCGCGGAAGGTGATCCCACGCCGCTCGGCATAGCGCTGCGCTGGATCGCGTTCTTCGTAATCCGAGGCCATGTCCTTAGCCCGGTTGCGCGATAGGGTACGGGTGAGACGGTCGGAATTGGCAAAGTCGTCGCGGGCATAATGCAGGTCCACGCCGTCGCGGTGCCGCGACAGGGCGACATAGCTGCCGTGGGCATCCATCCCCGGCGTCGCCAGCACATGGGCGCGGTCCACCGTCATGCCTTGTGCCTTGTGGATGGTTGCAGCATAGCCATGGTCAACGCGGTTGTAATCCTTGAGGTCGAAGCGAACGGATCGACCATCGTCCGTCTGCACGGTCATGGATTGCGCGCTGAGCTGTTCGATGGTGCCGAGTGTGCCGTTCTTCACGCCGAGGCCGCGCTCATTTTGCAGGAACATGACGGGATCCCCGCTGGCGAAGTTTCGCTCGCCGCGTTCGACCACAAGGCGCACGTCATCGCCCAGATCGCCCGCCGCCCGCATCCGCTCCCGTGCAGCCTCGTTGAGGGCGCGGACCTCGTCGTTGGTGTGGGTTAGGATGATCCGGTTACGCTCCGGCTCGGACCGCCGCTCGCGATCCCAGCGCTCGATCAGATCGCCGCGCGCCTGCTCGCGGGTTTGCGCGCCGTGCACCATGCCGCGAGAGCGGTAGGCTTCAAGCGCATTCCCGGTTTTGCCGTTGGCGAGATCGCGCGTGGCGTCGCGCTGCCAGTCGTCCCGCTGGCGGCGAACCTCGCCGATTTCGGCGCCGCCATGACGCTCATGGATCGAGCGGAACGCCGCGCCCGCCTCGATCGATTGCAGCTGCATGGGATCGCCGACCAGGACGACCTTGGCCCCGGCGTCCGCTGCGTGGGACAGCACGCGCTCCAGCTGGCGTGTCCCGACCATGCCCGCCTCGTCGATGACAAGGATATCGCCTGTCGTGAGCAGGTCGCGGCCTTGGCCCCAGCCATGCTCAAGGCTGGCAATGGTGCGTGACGGTATGCCCGATCCGGCCTCCAGATTCTCGGCCGCAATACCGGACAGCGCTACGCCCCGGACCTCGTAGCCCGCCGCTTCCCAGGCCTCCCGCGCCACCCCCAGCATCGCGCTCTTTCCCGTTCCGGCATGGCCGACCACGACGCCTAAATCACGCCCATCCGTGATGTGCGCCAGCGCATCGACCTGCTCGCCCGACAGGACAAGACCGCGCGCTTCCGCGCGCGCCAAAGCGGCTTCGTGGTCCGCGTCACGCATCTCATGGCGTTCCCGTTCCGCCATCAGTTCGGCCGCGCGATGCAGGCGCTGTTCCGCCTCGATCATCGCCCGGGTGGTGAAGCGATCTTCGCCGCGAGCGTCCTTGCCGAGTTCGACCAGATTTGGGGCGCGACGCATCGCGCCAATCACGTCGTTGAATTGGTCGATGCCGTCGCTATGCCGGTGCGAGAACTTCGCCATGTCACGCTGCGTGAAGGTCGATTGCTGCTGCGTGATGGCGTCCAGCGCGACCGACGGATCGGCGATGATGCGTTCGCCGTTGTTGCGCGCGATCTCGCGGTGCAGTTCGACGCGGTCGGCGGTCTCAGCACCCTCGCCCTCGATGCGCTGCGCGGGCGCGCCGATCTGGCTCTGCGGCTCCAGCGCGATGCCCTGTGCTTCCAGGCTGCGATGGTCGATCCGCGCGTCGATGTCGAGTTCGGATAGCCGCTCATTGGCGAGCTCGGCCCAACGCTCGCGCCAGCGCTCCACCATCTCGGTGCGGTTCCAGTCCCGCACCTTCTGGCCAAAGCCGTTCTGGTCCACCGCGCGCATGGTCAGCATGACATGCGCATGCGGTTTGGGCATGCCGTCCTCGGCCATGTCCCAATGCACATTGAGATCGGCGATCATGCCCCGATCGACGAATTCGCCCCGAACGAAGTCGCGGGCCAGTTCGATGCCTTGGCGCTCACTCATCTCACGCGGGATGGCGAATTCGACCTCGCGGGCAAGCTGGGCATCTTTCCGGACTTCAAACGCCTCGACATCGTTCCAGAGCCGCTCGCGGTCGCGCCATGCCTCCGGCGCATTCTCCGGCAGCAGCACCTCGGAATGGACGACGCCGCGCTTGCCGGAAAAATCGTGACTGCGGTCCAGCCGCTCGTCACGCAACCGCGAGCCCGAGCGGTAGGCGGCCGACGCTACCGCGCTGGAGCCAGACTTGCGGCCGATGACTTTGACGTGAAGATGATAGATCGCCATAGCGACCAGATCATCTACACGGCGAAGCGCTGGTCGGCACGACGTATAAGCGCGCCCTCCCTCGAAAAATTCTCGGGCGGGATTACACCGTCTCAGACCGTCCCGGCGACCTTACAGCATTATGCCCAGGGCTCAACTATCATCCCCTCGTCAAAATTGCTGGAGAACGTGATGCGCAAGCCACGGGATTTGGACCGGGAACCGCAAGCGCTTCAGGACAAGGCGCGCGACCTCAAGAGTCGCAAGGTGCAGCAGCTCGGCGAACTGGTCATCGCCACCGGGGCAGATAGCCTCAACGTCGAGGAACTGGCAGGCGCGCTGATCGTGCTGACTGAGACCAAGGATGCTGGAAAGAGGGAGGCATGGGCCAGGCGCGGAGCCGCGTTCTTTCAGAGCCGGGCGCGGCGAACTGCACCGGCAGCTGAGCGCCACACTGGCGGCGCTCGGGCGCAACCGGGCGGCGCGCAACCGTCAACAGGCAACAAGGGCGCGGCATGATATGCGCGCATGGCAAGTCGAGCGCCGCAAGCGCACGCGGCACCTTATCGAACTGGGTGGCCTCGTCGTCAAGTCTCGTGTGGTGGACCTGACCGGCGATGATCGCGCCATCATCCTCGGCGCGCTGCTCTGGATGGCAGACAAGCTCAAAAGCAATCAAGGCGAACAGGCGCGAGCGCTCTGGGCCGCAAAGGGAAAGGAGGCATTCGCTGTGGAACAGGCGACAGATGCGCCCACCATCTCGCAGGAGACGCCACAGGAGCGGGCATGACCGACGGCGGGCGACGCGGAGACTCCAAATCACGCAGCGCTGCCCGCCATCGCGCGGCTTGGCGGCCTGTGAATCGGCGCGGGGTGCCGACGCGTTCGTCACTGTCCGCGTTCCTATCCCACGTTACCACTCTCTGGCGGCGAACGCTCAAATGGCGGAGCCAAAAAGATGGGATGACCTGGGAGCGGATCAAGCGGTTGGCCGAACACTGGCTCCCGAAACCGCGAATCCCTCATCCGTGGCCAGACAGACGCTTACCCGAGGCGGGAGAAGCTATGGGGCGGGCGGCGGAGGTCGTGGCACCTTCATCGTCCACACCAACTGATGGAGGTTGCCCCATGCCCCACGTCAATGATCTCAGCCGAAGCCTGACCGCGTTTGATCCGATCTCGACCTTGGTAGTGGTCGTAGAGATGAGCAAGGCGAGCTGGCTGATGAGCGGAGCTGTTCCTGGCGTCGAGCGCCAGCCGTTGAAGAAACTGGAGCCGGATGCGACGGGACTGTTACGATTGATCGAGCGGTGGCGGAACGAGGCGGTGCGTGCTGGCCGGTCGATCAGCCGGATCGCGCTGGCATATGAGGCTGGCCGCGACGGCTTCTGGCTGGCGCGCTGGCTTATTGCTCGCGGGATCGAGGCGCATGTCATCCATTCGGCAAGCGTTGCGGTGTCACGCGAGCGCAAGCGGGCGAAGACGGATCGTCTGGATGCGGCGATGTTGATGCGCGTATTCCTAGGATGGTTGCGCGGTGAGCGGGGGCACTGCGGGATGGTGGCGATCCCGACGATGGAGGAGGAGGATGCGAGGCGCCCGAGCCGCGAGCGTGAGAGCCTTGTCGACGAGCGCTCACGCATCACCAACCGCATGAAGAGTGCGCTCGCCCGCCTCGGGATTTGGGGATTCAAGCCGCATCTGCGCAAGGCGCCTGAGCGTCTGGCAGGTCTGCAGACAGCGGAGGGCACGGGCCTGCCGGCAAACATCATCGAGGAGTTCCGGCGCGACATGGCTCGGCTTGCACTGGTCCGTGAGCAGATCAGCTCGATCGAGAAGACACGTGCCGAGCGGCTTGAGCGGGCACCAGATACAGGGCCGCATGCGATGGTGCGGCTGCTCGCCAGGGTGATCGGTATCGGCATCGAGACGGCGGACATGCTGGTGCGGGAGATCTTGTCGCGGAGCTTCGAGATCGAAGAGCCGTGGCGCGCTACGCCGGGCTCACGGGATCGCCCGACGAGAGCGGTTTGAAACGCCGAGGGAAGGGCCTGGCCAAGGCTGGCAATGCGCGGGTACGACGTGGGCTGATCCAGTTGGCGTGGCGCTTCCTGATGTTCCAGAAAGACAGTGCGCTAGCGCGCTGGTATCGCACGCGGACCGAGGGCCCGAGCGGCGCGCGCAAGACGACGATGATCGTGGCACTGGCGCGCAAGCTGCTGATCGCGCTGTGGCGCCTGGTCACGACCGGCGAGGTGCCGGACGGTGTCGAGCTGCGGCCGGCGGCGTGAGCAACACTCTATAACGACGAAAGGACAAACAGGGTTCGGTACCTGACTGCGCTTGATGCGCCCGGGTAGCCGATGACGATCCGAGGTGGCGGCAATCCGCACACGGCTATGGCTGCAATGCCGCGGGGAGAATGGACCCGCCGCCTCGGAGCCTTGCCCGCAGAAGCGTATGACTGCTTCATGGTCTGCACCCCATAGGGGTTCAACCGAATACAAGCGTGGTTCGCGCGATTGATCGCGGCCAATGGCAGGCTCCCCTCGGATCATCGCGCGGCCAACCACCCGATTGCCGGCAAGCCTGCCGCCGTGCTCACGTCCGTCAAGGACAAGCCTTCGGAGGCGCTGACGAAGCGCCGTCCTTGACCGCCGCTGCGCGCGACGGCGATGGAAATATGCGGTCGGGACGGAAGAATGCTCGCGGCGCGGGTCGAACAAAAGAATGGAATCACAAAGGACGACAGAAATGGCGTGGCCTCCTTGACAAACAAAGCCCCATACAAGCCGTGTGCCCGATTTGGGCTCGCACGGATCTGTGCGGGGGGCGCGAGGTAACTCGCGTCCCTACCGCGAAAGTTGCCGCCACAGCGAAAAACCGACGCTGACCCATCAGCGACATTGGCTCTCCGTCCGACTTCACTTCCCGGAAATTGAAGGGCGCTTGGCCTGCTCATTTCGGTGTACGATGCCGTTACGACTGGACATACGAGTGGAAGCTCCACACGGGTTTAATCTGTTATCGCCTTGGAGGACGAGTCGCATGCGTCGAGTTCTTCAGCCTTCTACTGACCGACGACACCTGCTCGCGTTGGGTGCCAGGCTATCATTAGCGACTTTCGCCTCGGCAGCGGTTTGGCCGCGCTCGGGCGCAAGCCAATCCGGTCTGGTCGAGGGCTACGCCGACGGCGACGGAGTGAGGTTATATCTTGTCCACGGGGGCGAGGGCCAACTCATGTTATTCCTTCACGGTATCCCGGACAGCTGGATGCTTTACAAGAGCCAGCTCGCGGAATTCAGCCGAGACCACATGGTGGCGGCTCCCAATCTGCGGGGGTTTTCGCCATCAGATCGCCCGGAGGCAGTCGAAGCGTATGCCATGCCGAGATCGTTGGGTGATGTGCATGGTCTGCTTCGTCATTTCGGCCGTGAGCGGTGCATCCTCGTGGGCAACGACTGGGGTGGCTACATTGCTTGGGTGTTTGCTTCGGCCTATCCAGGCCACGTTGAACGTTTGATCATTCTCAATGCACCGCACCCAGCCATATTTCTCCGTGAGGTCCGCAATAGCGCGGCGCAAATTCAGGCATCGCAATACGAGCGCGAATATTACAGTGCCGTTGCCCCTTATCCGTCCTGGTACAATTACTATCGCGCTGATCCGATCAAGGTGCCTTCTTCAATCTCTGATGCAGCGCAGACAGAAATGCCAAACCTCGCGTCCCAATTCTTTGCCGATGTCACGGAACCTCCTGCTACCACATCGCTCCGGGTGGATGTTCCCACATTGGTTCTTTGGGGAATGCAAGACCCTTACTGCTTGCCCGGTCAACTGGCCAAGCTCCACGACTATGCGCCAAATGCAACCGTGGTTCGGATCGAGGATGGAGGCCACGACCCGATGCAATCCCATCCGATGTTGGTAAATCGTGAAATCCGGGACTTCCTGCGACGTGCGCATCGCTAAAATAGCAAATTAACTCAAGTCCTACTGGATTGTTAAGGAGTGAGTCGCGCCGGCGGGGACTTCCGGAAGTGGCACGAACCGGACCTCCAGCGATGTCCGAGTCGGGTCTGCTTTCCGGATTAGAGCAGAAGTAAAATTTCAGTGCCATCAGGCGGGAAATAACTTTCGTGCTAGGTTTCCAATTAGATTGAATAGTGTGGCCCGTCGGCTCGACACGCCTACGGCGAAACTCAGTGCAAGGATCTCATGACCGGTCAGGGCCGGCGCATTGCCGTTTGCCACTTGTTGCTGCGAGGCAACCGCTGGATGCCTATAGGTGTGAATAAAGCGCTTGGGGCCAAAGATCGTTATTCTCCTGGTGGCGCGGTGATTTCCGCATTTCTCTCCGCAGTTGTTGAAGGGGACACAATTGTTGGCTGGTTAGGAAACTCAGCGTTCTCGGTTCAAGAGCTGCTGCCCGATGGCGCATTGGCCCCGCTCGACCTAACTCCCACGAGGCTAGCGTTGCAAGCTCACGACGCTGACATGGAAGCAACTAAGGCCGGAATAGTTGGCGTAAGTTCGCTGATCGCGGAGCGTCGGGTTCAGGAACAAAAGACTGGAAACCTTCCTTCGAAATTACGCGAAGCTGCATTCGAACGCGCTACGGTACAGATACTCGACAAAATTCAGGGCCATCCCGTTGTCGGCGTACGTTTGTACGATTGCTGAAACGTGGGAATTTGTGGGGACGGGCAGAGCATGTCTGCTCTGCCCGGGTATTTCAGACGTCAACTTGTTCCGCTATTGCTAGGGCGTCATCGACCTCGATGCCGAGATACCGGACCGTGCTTTCGAGCTTGGTATGTCCGAGCAGTCATGATTCATAATGCACCTCGGCTAACTCATTGAAAGTCAAAGACCTGCTGCGTGGCATTTTGTGTTAGCGGAGGCTTCTGACGCTTTCCGCTTGGCGAAGCCTGCCAGGTCCTCAGCTCTGATTACCCAAGGCGCGCCCGCGCAAGCTTGTCGGCCTTTGATGTCGCCGCGGCGGAGCATACGCAACGCCGTCATGTTGCAGACGCCGATGAGTTTTGCTGCCGCTTCGAGCGTAATCTCGCCGCGCTCCGCCCACTCGCCGTCGCGGAAGACGGCGATGTCGTGGTGATTGCGGAAGCCGCGCACGCGCTCTTGCGTCCAGGCATTGCCGTGCCCGGTCTCGACGCCGGTGCGATTGAGCAGGCGCGCGATCTGCCGATCAGGCATCAGCCGCGCCAGCTCACGCACGAGTGCGATCGTGTCGTCGGGGATGCGTGGATTGTGCCGGCCGGCCGCATTCAGTCGCTGTTTGACTTGCAGTTGGGTATGGTCGCCGCCTTGCCAGTGCAGGACCGCATGGATGATTGCGCCGTCCCTGCGCACGACGATCTCCGTGAGCGCCGCGCGAAGGATACGCTTGCGCGTTGCGGCGGTTGCAGCGGGATGCAACCAGGCGCGCTCCAGATCAGCACCGAGCGCCACCAATTGCTGACGCTCGGGCTCACCGAGCGGCGGCAGACGACGCGCAATCAGGGCGGCGATCTCTCCTTCAAGCTTTGCGACAGCCTGCAATGCTTCGTTCCAGCGGCGCTCCAGCTCGCCGGCGACCAGTCGGTTTGCCGGATCGACGGCGTCGTACTGTCGGCGCGCGTGCGCGGCTTCGTAGCGCGCCTGCTGCAGCGACAGCTCCAGCTGGCGCTCGGCCGCGCTCGTCGTGCTCGATTGCGCCTCGATTGCTTTGAGTGCTGCCTCGATGCCGAGCGGCTTCAGGACGCGCAGGACCTCGTTACTGATCGCCGTATCGATGCTCAAGCCGCTGATCGAAATGCAGCGCGCGGCACCGTGGTTCGTACGCGCACCGTAGCAATTGTAGCGACCGATCTTGCCGCTGTAGTGCACATGGAGCTTGCGGCCGCAGTGGCCGCATCGCAGCAGTCCGGGCAGCAGCAGCTCGCCTTTACGAGCTGCTCCGCGAGCGAGTGCGCTGCTCATGCCGGTCGCATTGTTGGCGATTACCTCGAGGTTGCGCTCGAACTCGTCCCAGGTGATATAGGCCGTGTGGTGATCCTTGATCAAGACATCCCATTCGGCCATGGGCTTTTGCACACCACGCCGGATATGCTTGCGTCCACCTTTGACACTCACACGGCTCGTCGTGCGCCCGAACGCGTAGGCACCTGCATAGATCGGATTGGTCAGGATGTTGTGCACGATGTTGTAGGCCGGCAGTCGCCACACGACGCCATGCGCCTCGCCTTGGCGCGACTTGACAGGCAGCTCGATGCCTTCCTCTCTCAGCCAGATGTGCACCTGTCGTGCACTTTGCAGCTCGGCGAACTTGGTGAAGACCAGCTGCAGGGCGTCCTGCACGCGTTTGTCTGGATTCTTCTCTATGCGATCGCGACCGATCTTCACATAGCCGGCGGCGACACCGAGGACCAGCGCGCCGCGGCGCGCCTTCTGCTTCAGCGCTTCCTGCGAGCGCTGGCGGAACATCGAGAGTTCAAGCTCGCTCATCGTGCCCTTCATGCCAAGCAGCAGCCGATCGTTGGGATGGCGAGGATCGTAGATTCCGTCCTCGTCGACGATGAGCGTGCCGACCAATCCACAGAACTCGATCAGCGTATGCCAGTCGCGGCCATTGCGGGCAAGACGCGACGCCTCGATCGCGAGCACAGCGCCGACACGGCCGTCGCAGATCGTCGCGAGCAGCCGCTCGAAGCCGGGACGCGCGATGCCGCCGCCGGAGCGACCGAGGTCGTCGTCGATGACATCGACGTTGCTCCAGCCAAGCTGCTTGGCGCGATCGACGAGGCCGTATTGGCGCCGTCGGCTCTCATGATTATGCGCGAGCTGGTCTGCTGTCGATTGCCGGATGTAGACGCAGGCGTTGCGGGCGAGATGCTCAGTCGTGATCTTGGTCATCGCCGCTTCCTCCGCTTGCCGCCTTTGCCAGCGCCGCCGCGATCTCGCGCAGCAGCACCTCGATGACCGTCGCGAGCTCGCTCTTTTGAGCTGCACGCAGTTCGACGCACGGTCGCTCGGCCTCGAACAGGCTTGGCTGGAGATTCTCGGATCGCTGCGTCATTCTCTGGTCGCTCCGTTTTTGATTCGGACGCCAGAAAGCCTAGAAGCGCATCGACCTCGTTGCGTAGGGAGCGAAGAACATCGAGGGGAAAATGCGGCTCAACGCCGATCTCGAATCGGGACGCAGCCTCCTCAGTCATCCACGCCGGAAGGCAGGCAAAGGTGCCGTCAAGTTGGTGCACAACGAGAAATGCGGCGCCGCCTCGCTCAAGCCGCCGCCTAACGCCTACCGTCTCGCCGAAGCGAGGATGAAATCGGTAGGTGATGCGTGCTTCAGCCTGTTGTTCGCGGGCAGTATGTCGCCGTTCCGAGCAAGACCTGGACAGCCCTGCAGATTGCCGGTCCGCCGATAGATCAGGGTAGCCTTTGTGCGTCGCAGCGAATGCGTCCCGAACAGCCTCGGGTCCAGACCGACGCTGCCGATCCATTCGGAGACGAGGCGCGCATATTGGCGGGTTGTCATGCTGCGGTCAGGGCCGCGATGGCCCGTGAACAAGAACTCGCCAGGCCGTTTGCCGGTGACCTTTAGATAGTCGTCGACCGCCTGGCGGGTCTGTTCGCTCAATTCAAATCTGACAGGCCGCCCGGTCTTCTTCTGCCGGACCGTTGCGCGATCCGCCGTGTATCCGCCTGCGGCAACGTCTTCGACCCGGATGGCGACGACATCGCAGCCGCGAAGCTTGCTGTCGATTGCCAGATTGAACATGGCCAGGTCGCGGGCGCGGCCTTCGATCTGGAGCTTCGTCCGGATCGACCAGACGTGCTTGGGCCGCAGCGGCGGCTTCGCCCCGGTCAGCTTGCCCTTGTTCCAGGGCACTCGCTTGGGCGCGGGGGCAGCATTCACTTGATCCTGCATGGCCATAACTCCTCGGCTCGGTTACAGAGGCGAGAAGCATGAGCCTACTGGGTTAGGCATTGAAATCAGGTCTGTTTTCGGGCCAAAGCGGACTCTGGGGGCTGACCGACAGAAGGCGCGATGTAGCGATTGACCCGCAGCGGACATCGTCGACAACTCCCAGATCGACATGATTGCATTTTGTTGTAAAAATTTCTAATCGGCAAGGAAACATACGGCACACAGATGCAGGAAATTTCGTCAGTTAGCTTCAGTGGCGTATTTGCTTTGCGGGACGGCGTCAGTGAAGAAGAGTTTTTGCCAAGATTGCACGCCTTCTTCCAGCATTTCATAGATATGGGGTTTGCCACGGGCTATCGCGTCATGCGCCGCGAGGCATTGGACGATTTTGGCAAAACGCTACCGGCCTTCGCGTATCGAGGTGAACTCGTCTACCCAGACCTGGAGCGGGAGCATGCCGCGTACGAGTACGTCAAACAACATGGCGAGCAGGTAAACTCGCTGCATGTAGCGATGAACTCGCTGGTCAAACCCGACGCAGACTTCTTTCTGGAGACGCGCATCGCATAGAGCACGAATGTCTGCCTCCGGACCAAAGCAGACATCGCATCCGCCTTCACCGATGTCCGCGTTCGTTCGCTTCTGGTCATTGAGCCTACACGTTGGCTCGCCGCGTCTAGGCGCTGGTGCTATCCTGCCCGCATGGCGAGACACATAAACCTGCACCTGGCTAAGGCAGAACACTACGATTTTGCTTTGCATCTCTACTTATTGACGATGCGGCCCTACATGCAGGAACTCGGCGTGTGGGACGAACAACAACAGAGGGCAAGCTTCGCAGCACAATGGAAACGCGAGGAGGCACGGATCATTTCTGTCGATGGAAACGATGTTGGCTGGCTTCAGGTTGCCGAGTTGCCGACAGAGATACGATTGCAGAAGTTTTTCGTTTCGCCTGAATATCAGCGATCTGGCATTGGATCAGAAGTACTGAGCAACTTACTCGCAATCTGGAGGTCAACGGGGAAGAAGATTGTGCTTAAAGTCCTCAAGAACAATCCTGCTCGACGCTTCTATGAGCGCCTTGGTTTCTCTGTGATCGCTGAGGCGGGCGTAGTATTCAGAATGAGGGGCTAACACTTCTCCTTGTGGCACGAAGCGGACGAGCCCAAGCAGTTTGATGATGTCCGTTCCTCGGGGAGGACCAGACGTGGCAGGTCGAGGGTCAAACCGTCCCGATTGACCCGGAACGGACATCCAGCCCGAGGTGTTCACGATTTTTCCGCGAGCGCCCATTTCCATTCTGAGCCGATCACGTCATTAATGTTCGCCGGCGGCTGGAAGCACACACGAATGTGACGATCGTGGTCTAGCCGGGGTTTGTATGGCAGAAACAGGCTGCCAGATAGCGGCAAGAACGGTATCTGGAGGATAGGTGCCGGGAGGATAGCAATGCTGACGACCGACTATTTGATCGTCGGCAGCGGTGCCGCCGGCATGAGCTTCGCAGACCAGTTGTTGACCGAGACCAATGCAAACATGGTTATCGTCGACCGGCATCACATGCCGGGCGGCCATTGGAACGACGCCTATTCGTTTGTCCGCCTGCATGCGCCATCTGCGTTCTATGGCGTGGGCTCGCGTCAACTCGGCAGCAATCGCATCGACGTATCCGGCCTTAACCAGGGTTACTATGAGGTGGCTTCTGGCGCGGAGATCGTCAGCTATTTCGACAAGCTAATGCAAGAGCGCTTTCTGCCTTCGGGCCGCGTCCAGTATTTTCCAATGTGTGAGCTATCTGGGAGACGGGCGCTTCGTTTCCCGCCTCTCGGGCAACGATCCAGCAGGTCGCGTTTAGCAAGAGGCTCGTGACACGCCACGTTCCTGAACACCCAGGTGCCCTCGACGCACACCCCCTCCTTTCAAGTCGCCGAAGGCGTCAAACTCGTAACGCCCAACTTGTTGCCGGTTTCCGCGCCCGGACACCAACGCTACGTTATCTTGGGTGGCGGCAAAACAGCGATGGATGTCGGCATCTGGCTGTTACAGATGGGCGTTCGGCCCGAAAGTATCCGATGGATCGTGCCACAGGATCCTGGCTGCAAAATCGCGACACGATTCAGCCCGGAGATGCCTTTTTCGAGCGCACCGTCGGCGGAATGGCTCATCAGCTTCGAGGCCGCGGCCGAAGCCACCTCGGTCGCGGATCTCTTCGAGCGGCTTGGAACGAACAGGTCAGATGCTACGCATCGATCGGACTGTATGGCCGACGGCATATCGCGGCGCCACGCTCTCGATTCGCGAAGTGGAGGCCCTTGAGCACTATCAAGGACGTCGTGCGCAAAGGACGCGTCAGGCGGATCGAGCGTGACGCGATTGTCCTTGAGAAAGGCAAAGTCGATGCTGCGCCCGGCGATCTCTATGTGGATTGTACCGCGAAAGCATTCAGCAGACGCCTCCAGGTTCCGGTCTTCGATGGGGATCAGCATCACGCCTCCAGAGTGCGTCCGGGCCGTCTCAGCTTCAGCGCCGCCTTCATCGCACATGTCGAAGCGATCTATGACGATGACGCGATCAAGAACGATCTTTGTGAGCCGATTTCGAGCCCGGACGTCGCTGCGGATTGGCTTAGAAATATGCTCTCGGATTTGCGAAATGGGCGGCGATGGTCGGCCGAAAAAGCGCTTGGTCGGTGGATCGCCGAGCACAGGCTGTCGGGCGCCGGATTCCCGGATACCGGCGCGGCGTCAACGCCCGAAGGGATACGCATTCTTGAGCGTCTGCGCAAAGCCCGTCCGCGAGCTGCTGCAAACCTGGCACGGCTTATCGCCGAACTCGAATCGCCACATCTAGGGTCGGGCTAGTCCCGCAGTTAGACGTCTGCTCTTGGCCGATATTGTTGCAAAAGTCTTTTTGCGAGGTGTGACTCAAATTCTCCGACCCGTACGTGCAGCGATTGAATAATGACGCGGGGGACCACGTCGCCAAGCGCTAAACTCACAGGCGATTCTGGTATCGTGTTTGAAGCCCTATTGATCGGCGATTGTCGCTTGTTCCGTTGTTTGGCGGAAAATTAGCCGCTGCGCATTTTGGGACTTTTGCAACAATATCGGTCCTGAACGGACCAACCGCTTCGATCTGGCGACGTCCGTTCATCGGGGTGGATCAGAAGTCGGATTTCGACGCCGCCAGGACGTTGTTGACCCGCAACGGGCATCGTCGATAAATCGCAGATCGACATAATTGCATGTTGTAGTAAGATTTTTGTCGGCCCGGAAACGACACGGCACAACAGATGCAGGGAATTTCGCTAGTCAGTTTTAGTGGCGTATTTGCTTTGCGGGACGGCGTCAGTGAAAAAGAATTCTTGCCGAGATTGCACGCCTTCCTCCAGCATTTCATAGATATGGGATTTGCCACGAGCTATCGCGTTATGCGCCGCGAGGCACTAGACGGTTTTGGCGAAACGCTACCGGCCTTCACGTATCGAGGTGAACTCATCTATCCAGACCTGGAGCGAGAGCATGCTGCGTACGAATACGTCAAACAGCATGGCGAGCAGGTAAACTCGCTGCATGTAGCGATGAACTCGTTGGTCAAACCCGACGCAGACTTCTTTTTAGAGACGCGCATCGCATAGAGCACCATTGTCTGCCTGCGGCACTTTTTTGACATGCCGATGGCCTCTGACGGAGTCCGTTGTGGGGAGGCAAAGCCGACTTCCCGGTGGCCCACCCGGACTTCTCTGTTTGACCCATCTGAGACATCGCGCGTCCCGACAGATACACAGGTATTTGATGCCTTATCGAGGATCGCCTAAGATTTCGTTCGGTTCGTCAATTGATGGGATTAGATCATGGGCACGCAGCACCAAGCCAAACTCCCACGGGTCGGCGTAATTGCGAACGGAAGCCCAGACAGTCTCTTTGAAGCCGTGCGACAGAGTTTTGCCCAACACGGTTATGTCGAGGGCCGCAACATCGTCATTGAGGCGCGATTTGCCCAAGGACATCTCGACCGCGTGCCCGAATTCATCGCGGAATTTGTCAGTCTGAATGTCGATATTATCGTTTCCTTGGGCGCCGTTGGGCCAGCAGCGGCTCAGAAAGCCAACACAAAGTTACCAGTCGTATTTGTGGCCGTGATCGATCCGGTTGCTATTGGATTAGCCGCCACACTGGAGCGACCTGGTGGAAACATCACGGGGATCACTACCTTCGATCCGCAGCAGGCTACCAAACAGCTCGAATTGCTCAAGCAAGTGATGCCGAACCTTGCCCGGTTGGCGATCTTGAGTGATGAGGATATTCCTCGCGCAGAGGGCAGGAACCCCTTGGAGAAAACGAACGATACAGCGGCACGAGCACTCGGCCTGCGGCCTCATTGGTTGAAGATCAAAGGTCCCATTCCCGATCTCGAAGGAGCCTTCACGGCTATGAGGAACGAGCGCGCTGAGGCCTTGCTGGTGCTGGACGTGCCTATACCCGTCATTCACCAGAAGCGGATCGCCGACCTAGCGGCCACGTATCGCCTTCCGACGATGTTTCTGGGAGGGCGGCGGATGTCGGAAGCGGGGGGCTTGATCGCCTACGGGGCAGGCCTTCTGGATACGTTACCGCGAATACCGGTGTACGTGGAAAAGATTTTAGGGGGCGCCAAACCGGGCGACTTGCCAATCGAGGTCCTGAAGCAGCCTATACTGATATTCAATCTCAAGACGGCACGGACAATTGGTATGACAATTTCGCCAGAGCTGCTTGAACGGGCGGATCAAGTCATCGAGTAAACCCAGTCTGTTCCGCCCGAAATACAGCACGGTTACCTTCGCATTTGGCTAGTCGGTCCGTTAATGGCACAAAGCGTCAGTTTGCGCGGTGCAAGGCCATGTCCGGAGTTGGAGGTGAAGTTGACCTGCCGGTCGAATGCCCGGACTTCTCTGTTTGACCCACATGCGACATTGGCGACCCCCAAACATATTTCGTCGGAGCCCCCTGAAATCTTCCGAATGTCAAGTTTGGACAGATAAACTGCCCGCAAAACTATCCCTTAGGGAGGGGGCCATCATGCGGCGTCGGGAGATTATTCAAGCCATAGGATTGGCAGCTGTTTGGCCACGACAAGCCAGTGCACAGCTAAGGTCCGCAATCACAAAAGTTGCGAAGGTTGGCGTGCTCTGGCACGCATCGAACGCCGAGGAAGAGCACGAATATCTCGCCGTCCTAATCAAAGCGTTCAATGATCTGGGATATGTCGAAGGCAAGAACGTGGAATTCTTGCACAGATATCCCGCCGAGCAAGCGGAGCGATATGGCAGCCTTGCCAGTGAATTGGTTGAAAGCAAAGTCGATGTGATTATAGCGGTCACCTTAGATGGAGCCGTCGCACTTAAGCAACGAACAAAGACAATCCCAATCGTTTTTGTAATTGTGCCTGATCCGATCGGGGCTGGTCTCGTCGCAACTTTGGCTCGTCCGGGAGGAAACCTAACGGGACTCTCGCTCCTCGCGAATGATGTGTCTGGAAAGCGACTCTCACTTCTTAAGGAAGCTGTACCCACGCTATCGCGGATAGCACTCCTCATAACGCCACAGGAAGTCAACGCGTCCCGATCAATTCAGGCCAATACAAGGTCTGCCAAGGCCCTAGGTCTTTCGCTTACTACGATCGAAGTACCAACACCTGACACGATCGAACCGGCCTTTCTACGGATAGAACGAGAGCAATTTGACGGAGTCGCCGCAGGCGGCTCAATGCTTTTTAACGAACGCGCAAAGCTTGGTGCATCTGCGCTTGCGCACAAGATGCCGACGATCTGCATCGTTTCCGAGATGGTTCCCTATGGACTTTTGATGTCTTACGGGCAGGACTTTCCCGACTATTTCCGCAAGGCGGCCAGCTACGCAGCGAGAATATTGAGCGGCGAAAGTCCCGCCGATCTACCCGTCGAGCAACCCACGCGTCTCAAGTTGGTGGTCAACCAGAAAGTTGCTAGAGCACTTGGGTTGTCCTTGCCAACATCACTGCTGGTCGGCGCGGACGAGGTGATCGAATGAGGCCGTAGTTGGCGACCGCTTTCGCACTCCGTCAACCGAGCATGTCGCCTATTGGCCCAGGCTGTGTGAAACAGCCTGGGCCCCTCTGAGACATGCCGCAATGGTCTCTGCATGTCTGTATCGGCGCGAAGCGGATGTCGCTTTTCGGGGCCGTCAGGGCAGCTTTTGGACCCGAAGCTGACATTCGACCGCACTTGGAACTGTGGCAAGAAATGCATACCATCGGCTGAAGGTCGGAGGTGAACATTGGCCATAAAGCGACGCGAGTTCATCGCGGCAGTTGGTGGCGCGACCGCATGGCCGCTCCTTGCGTGGGCGCAGCAGCCGCCCCGGAGGCAGCATCGCCTTGCCTTCGTTCATTCGGGAATTCCGGCGGACAAACTCACTGCAACAGCCGGGCCGTTTTGGGTACGGCGGTTCTACGAAACGCTGGAACGGTTGGGGCATAACGAGGGCGGCAATCTCGTTGTCGAACGGTACTCGGCCGAGGGCCACTCCGACCGCTTTGCCGCACTTACCGCTGAGGTAGTGGGCCGCAACCCCGATGTCATCGTTTCGAACCTTAACGAACTCCTCAGAACGTTCCTTGCGGCTACTTCTACAATACCGATTGTCGGGATCACCAGCGATCCTATAGCGGCTGGTCTGGTCGCGAGTTTGGCACGCCCGGGAAGGAACCTCACCGGAGTGAGTGTTGAAGCCGGGCCGGAAATAATTGCCAAACGGCTTCAAACCATGAAGGAAGCGATGCCTTCGGTGGCGAAGGTCGTTTACATGCTTTCGAACCGTCGTCCAGACGGGCTCAATGGCGAATTGCATCACGAAGTAGCGCGGCGGTTAGGGATCGTGCTGACCGAGCGTTTGCTTTCGCCGGTAGATGAGGCGCAACTTCGGCGGAGCTTTGCCGAGATGGCGGATCAGCGGCCGGACGCCATCCTCGTTGATGGCAGCGGCAGCTTCTTGGCATTTCGTGTTTTGCTTGTGGAGTTGGCCGCAAAGAGCCGTATCCCGGTGGTCTATCCCTACCGCGATTATGTAGAACAGGGAGGGCTAATGGCCTACGCGCCCGATATCGGTGAACTTGCCGAGCGCATGGCCAGCGACGTGCATGAGATATTCGAGGGTGCCAACCCGGCCGAAATTCCGTTTTACCTGCCGAGCAAGTTTCAGTTGCTCGTCAACCTGAAAACGGCAAAGGCAATCGGCATCGAGATGCCTGCGGCTCTGCTGGTCCGCGCCGACGAGGTGGTCGAATGAGTGTCTGGTCATGGCACGAAACGGAAATGCCGCCGCAGTCGCCTCATGTCTGTTGTTGGGGGAAGAACGGACCTAGCTTGGATAGGCCCCGAGGCCTGAGTTTGACCCCAAGCGGACTTCGACCGATTTAACGTCCGACTGCCGTTCGGAAGGTGCTAGGCTAAACCAATTGGCTGGCCCGATCCTGCCGGAGGAGCACTAGCTGGTGGAATCAACGAGGAGGTGGATACGTCGTATCTGCTTTGGAGGGATGTGCCTGCTCATCCTTGCCAAGTGTGCTGATGCGGCGGAGCCGGATCGCGTTCTCCTGTTGCATTCATTTGGTCCTGACTTCTCACCCTGGAACACCATCACGCCGCCGTTTCGCGAAGCGCTGAGAAGGCTCGCTCCGAATCCGATCGACCTTTATGAAGCCTCGCTTCAGGCGGAACGGTTCGGCCAGAGCCCGGCCCTAGAGGAAGGTCCATTCATCGATTATCTGAACGCCCTTCTGCCTGACCGTAAACCCAGGCTCATTGTGGCGATGGGCGCACCGGTGACCCGCTTTGCGCTGCGGAACAGGGCGCGACTGTTTCCGTCGTCGCCGCTGCTGATCGCAACCTCCGATGTGCGCACCTACGAGGATTTTGCGCTCACTGCCAATGACACCGCTTGCCCTACCGCCTACGATCCAACGATCCATATCGACCATATCCTGCGTCTGCTTCCCGACACCGATCATATCGTCGTGGCAATGACCGGCGCCTCCGCGACGGAGCAGTTCTGGAATGACCTGTTCCAGCATGCGCTTCAGCGCGCTTCCCGCCGTGTGACGCTCGAATGGTTCACCCACATGGCGGCCGACGACATGGTGAAGCGTGTCGCCGCGCTGCCCGCACACTCGGCGATCTTTACCCGACCATCCGCGTGGACGGCCGCGGTGTACCGCAGGAAGGGGATGCTCTCCTGCTTCGGTTCATCGAGGCGGGCCGTGCGCCGATCTTCACCCATACCGACAGTCTTTTTGGTCGCGGCATTGTCGGCGGCCCGATGTTTTCCAGCCAGGAGATGGCCGACACCTGCGCAAAAGTCGCGGTGCGACTCCTGAATGGCGAGACTTCCGGTGATATCAAGATAGTGCCGGTGGGATTGGCCGCGCCCCGGTATGATTGGCGACAACTTCAGCGCTGGAACATCAGCGAGAGCCGGCTGCCACCGGGAAGCAAAATCCTGTTTCGGGAACCATCGGTGTGGCAACGTTATTCTGGCAAATCGCGCTGATCGCCGCCGTTATTCTCGCGCAAGCCGGGCTTATCGCGGCCCTGCTGCATGCCCATCGTCGGCGTCGTCTGGCCGAAGTGCAGTCGGCGCAGCGTACGAAAGAACTTGCCCACGTCAACCGCTTCGCCATGGCTGGCGAACTGACCGCCTCAATTGCTCATGAAATAAACCAGCCGCTCGGCGCTATTCTGACCAACGCCGAAACCGCGGACGCGATCCTGAAATCTCAGAGCCCCGACATCGCTGAACTCCCCGCCATCGTCGAACTCAAGGATATTGTGAACGATATTTTGCGCGGATGACCGACGCGCCAGCGAAGTCATTCGACGAATGCGGAGCCTGTTGAAAAAGGCACCTTTCGATCCGAAAAATTTCGACCTCAACGACGTGGTGCGAGATACAGTCGAATCTTCTTTCAGCGGTCGCCGTTGGACGGAACGTCGAATTGAGACAGTTTCCTCGCGCCGATTGCACTACCAATCATCTGCGATCACATCCAACTCCAGCAAGTCATTATCAACTTTGTCGTCAACGCGGATCGACGCGATGAAGGATACGCCCGCCGAAAAACGCATCATCAGCATTCGGACTTCGGGCGTCGAGAACTTTGCTGAGCTATCGGTGTCGGATCGCGGACCGGGCATTCCCGAAGACAAATTAAAGGAGGTCTTCGAACCGTTTTACACCAGCAAGTCGGAAGGCATGGGCATGGGTCTGTCGATCGCACGCACCATTATCGAGGCGCACAATGGGCTGATATGGGCAGAAAATCGAGATCACGGCGGCGCGTCGTTTAGGATCAAGCTTCCCATTGTCCAATCGCGGTGATCCGGGAAGTCTATAGGATGCCGAGTTCGACTTCCGCTGTTGATCCTGAACGGACACCCGCGACCCAAGATGAAAAGTCCCCGCTGCCGACGGCGGGTGCTTTGGCAGTTTGCCGCACCCTCTAGGCCAGCTTTAGTTCGACCATGATCCTATCGCCCAATACTTTAGGCGGGGGCTGACCCGTGAACCTGCATCAAGCAGAGCGCTCAATGGGGCCGTTTAGACGTTCCAAAGGGAAGAGACAAAAATGAAATTCTCAATCGCGCTATTGACGTTGCTGACTGCGGAATTCGTAGCCGCAAGCACGCAAGAGGCAGCGCCGTGATCTACTGCCAATACATTAGTTATCCGGCCGGTTGCATCGTAAGATCCGGGGTCCGGCTGGTGGCGCGGCCGGTCGCGCGCGTGGTAACCCCTGGACGATCGATGAAACGTGGCGGCCCGGTCAATCGAGTCGGCAGGCGCTGATCGGTGAACGGGAGGGTCGGCGTCAACCCGCGGTGCTGGCGATAGCGTCGCCGCGCCGGAGGCTGTCGAATTGGATCTTGCATTGCGGGCTTCCAAGCGGTTTCGATAAAGCCTAAGATCGCCACAACTCGAAGTATAACAAAGCCTTCACCTAAAGTCACAGGGGCCTGATGATGAGCTGCTTGTCTTACATTTCCGCAGCCGCACTTGCCGGCGTGTGTGGCGCATGCGTGTTTATGTTTGCCGCCGCGGTTGCCGCGGAAGATCTAACCACGGACATCGGCACGCTCGACAAGGAGACGGCCGAGAAGGCGTTTCCCGCGAAGCCGCCTTACTCGCCCTACGCGGGGCGCAATTTTCCGACCCGGCCGTTCTTCGGCGACACGCACCTGCACACCTCGTTCTCGATGGACGCCGGCGCATTCGGCTGCCGGCTCGGCCCGAAGGACGCCTATCGCTTCGCCAAGGGCGAGGAGGTCATCGCCTCGAGTGGACAGCGCGCCAAACTTTCGCGCCCGCTCGATTTCCTGGTGGTGACCGACCACTCGGACGGCATGGGCTTCTTCCCGCAGCTGATCGGCGGCGATCCCGGGCTGCTGGCCGACACCGCAGGGCCGGAAGTGGTACGACGATGATCAAGTCCGGCAAAGGCGCGGAGGCCGCGATCGATATCATCACCAGCTTCGGCAAGGGGCAGATTGCCGAAGGGATTCCCGCACGCCCGGCACGCCGGCCTATCGCAGCGCCTGGCGCGAAACGATCAAGGCGGCGGATGAGGCGAACGAGCCGGGCCGTTTCACCGCCTTCATCGGCTACGAGTGGACCTCGAACGCCGGCGGCAACAACCTGCATCGCAACGTCATCTTCCGCGACAACGGCGCCAAGGCCAGCCTGGTCGAGCCGTTCACCACGCTGCCGCCGCTGGGCAGCCACAATCCCCGCGACCTGTGGAAATGGATGGCGATGTGCGAGGAAAAGACCGGCGCCGAAATGCTCGCGCATCGCGCACAACGGCAATCTGAGCAACGGCCGCATGTTCCCGATCATCGAGTCGTTCAACGGCAAGCCGATCGACCGCGAATATGCCGAGAACCGCACGCGCTGGGAGCCGCTCTACGAGGCGACGCAGATCAAGGGCGACGGCGAGACCCATCCGTTCCTTTCGCCCAACGACGAGTTCGCCAACTTCGAGCGCTGGGACAAGGGCAACCTCGACCTCACCGAGGTGAAGAAGACCGAGATGCTGGAGTTCGAGTACGCCCGCTCGGCGCTGAAGAACGGCCTCAAGCTCGGAAGCCGAACTCGGCGTCAATCCCTACAAGTTCGGCCTGATCGGCAGGACCGACTCGCACACCGGGCTCGCGGCCGTCGAGGAGGACAATTTCTTCGGCAAGACCTCCTCCTCCGAACCGAGCGCCGACCGCGCGACGCATCCCTTCGTCAAGACGGACAAGGCCGTCATCATGGGCTGGGAGACAGACCGCCTCCGGCTATGCCGCGGTCTGGGCCACCGAGAATACCCGCGAGGCGATCTTCGACGCCATGAAGCGCCGCGAGACCTATGCCACCACCGGCCCGCGCATGGTCGTTGCGCTTCTTCGGCGGCTGGGATTTCGAGGCCGGCGACGCCAACAACCGCATGCCGGCGCGACGTCGGCTACACCAAGGGCGTGCCGATGGGCGGCGACCTGAGCGGCGCGCCGAACGGCAAAGTCGCCGACCTTCCTCGTCGCCGCGCTGAAGGATCCGATCGGCGCCAACCTCGACCGCATCCAGGTCATCAAGGGCTGGCTCGACAAGGACGGCGAGACGCAGGAGCGAAGTCTACGACGTCGCGTGGTCCGGCGGCCGCAAGATCGACGCCGACGGCCGCAAGCTGACCGTCGGTCGGCAACACGGTCGACGTCGCGAACGCGACCTGGACCAACACGATCGGCGCGCCGCGAGATGATCACGGTCTGGAAGGACCCGGACTTCGATCCGGCGCTGCGCGCGTTCTACTACGTGCGCGTCATCGAGATTCCGACGCCGCGCTGGACGGCGTATGACGCGAAATATTTCGGCGTCAAGATGCCGGCGGAAGTCCCGATGACGACCACCGAGCGCGCCTATACGTCGCCGATCTGGTACACGCCTTGATCGCTCGGCTACTGCGAGAGCCGTTACTGCAGTTTCTCGTGCTTGGTGCCATGCTGTTCGCGCTCCACGGCCTCGTTGGCAAGCGGAGCGCAGAAGCGCCCGCGAAAATCGTGGTTTCCGCCTCGCGGATCGCCAACCTCGGCGACGGATTTGCGCGCACGTGGCGGCGGCCGCCGAGCGAGCAGGAACTGCAGGGCTTGATCGAGGATTACATCCGCGACGAGGTGTTCTACCGCGAGGGCCGAGCGGCCGGCCTCGACCGAGACGACGTCATCATTCGTCGCCGTGTGCGGCAGAAGATGGAATTTCTTGCCGAGGACATGTCCGCACCGGAACCGAGCGACGAGCAGCTTGCGGCCTATCTCGCATCCAATCCGGAGCGCTTCCGATCGGAGGATCAACTCACTTTCCGTCAGGTCTTCCTGAGTGCTACGCGGCGCCCGAATACCATCGAGAGCGATAGCAAACAGGTTGCGAGCGTCTTGGCTCACGCTGACGCGGCCGTGGATGCGACGGCACTTGGCGATCCATTCCTGCTTGGCGAGGAGTTTAGCGGCGTCTCGCCAAGCAATGTAACCAGCATATTTGGTGAAAGCTTCGCCGAACGGGTATTCGCCATGGAAAAAGGCCGCTGGCAGGGACCGGTTTCTTCAGGCTTCGGGCAGCATTTCGTCTTTATCAGCGAACGAATATCCGGAGGGTCCCCAATGCTCGATGCCGTTCGACCGGCCGTCCGCCGAGAGTGGGCGAACGCGCAGCGCCTCGAGGCTGAACGGAGGCTCTATGCCTCGCTTCGGGAACGCTACGAAATCGTGGTGGAGGCGCCTCGGGCAAAGGCGGCGGAGGCCGACAGTCGATGAATGGATTCCGTTTTCTATTTGGTTTTCTGGTGGTGCTCTTGGCGCGACCTGCCTGCTCGGATGAACTCCGACCGGGCTATCTTGAAATGCGCCAGATCGGACCTGGTGCCTACAATCTCCTTTTCAAGGTTCCCGCGCGGGGGAAGACTTTCGGCTCGCTATCTATGTCAGCCTTCCCGACGGCACTCAAGATGTAGCGCCGCCCCGTGCGTCGTTCAGCGACGGGGCATATGTCGAACGCCGCAGCGTTCGGCGGGATGGAGGGCTGATCGGTAAAGCGGTATCCATTGAGGGTCTGTCGGCCACATCGACGGATGTACTGGTTCGGATCGAAAGCCTTGAAGGCGCAATCCAGACTGAACGGCTTTCTCCGACGAAGACATCGTTCGTTGTTCAGGCCGCGCCCGGATCGGGAGAAGTCGCGGCGACGTATCTGCGTCTTGGCGTCGAACATATTCTTTTCGGCTTCGATCATCTGCTGTTTGTACTGGCGCTGGTTATCCTGGTTCGCGACTGGCGCCGCGTCGCCATCACCGTGACGGCGTTCACTATTGCGCACAGCATTACACTCGCCGCGGCGACGCTCGGCTTTGTGAATGTACCGGGTCCGCCCGTGGAAGCGACCATCGCGCTGAGCATCGTGCTGGTTTCGGTCGAGATCCTGAATGCACGCCGCGGAAAGCCAAATCTGACCGCGCGTCTGCCGTGGCTGGTCGCCTTCAGCTTTGGGCTTTTGCACGGTTTTGGCTTCGCTGGAGCGCTGGCCGAGGTGGGATTACCGCAACATGCGATCCCGGTCGCGCTGCTGTTTTTCAATCTCGGCGTCGAGATTGGGCAGTTGGCATTCGTGGCTGCGGTCCTGACCGCGGCCGGCTTGTTCCGCACCGCAATGGCGCTTCGCTTCGATCTTTCCTTTATTCAAGTAGCAACCAATCGCCTAGACGTAATCGCGGCTTATGTGATCGGGACAGTGGCGGCATTTTGGCTGATCGAGAGAACCTCTTCCTTTTTTGTGTGAAGCCCGCAAGGTTGCTCGGCACTCGCGTTTATATGCAGCAAGGCTGGCGACTTCCGTTTTTGAGGTTCGCCTGCTGTTCGAAAGCAAAGTGCAAGCTGGATCACGAGTCTTCTAAGGGCAGCTTTTGGCGCGAACCGGCCGTTCGGCACGATGCCGGTCTGGGATGCGCGACAACCATCCAGCGCAGGACGCTGCGGGCCTTCAGGTCAGCCTATCTGGCGTGAGTTGTGATCTCGTCGAATGAAAAATTGGAAATTCAACCCAGCATATCAAAGCACGTCGGGGACCCGACACGATTCGAACGTGTGACCTTTGCCTTCGAATGGTAACGGCTAAACGACTGCCTTGAATAGCAATTTGAGATGGTTGCAGGTCCCCGCAACCAGGACGAAAACTCCGGCAACAGTTCACCATTTTACGTCGAGTTGGTCATCATAGCGCATTCCCGGAAATCCGCTCCAAACATAGTGATCTGGAAACAAACGAGTGGGGCGTCGTACATCGACTTTGAAGCCGGGATAGTCATCGCTGACAACTTGTTCGAAAAATCGCTTGCTACGAGGGACAAGACAATTTGTCATTTCGACCAGAAAGCCGTGTAGTTGCTCGTATTCTTTCAATAAGCCTGTTGGATCGGCCTGGGCTTCCATGTATTGAAACAGCAGTTCGATATTGTTGCCGGGATGAACGAATAGTGGTCGTCGTTCCTCAAAATAGACCACTTCGATTGGTTCACGGACGGGATTAACATTGCCGTGCAGTGCAAAATTTCTGCGATTGATAATGGTCATAAAATCCCCATAGCCGGGGACACTCTTGTCAACGGCCTTTGAAAATCCGTCGCAGTTCACGCGGAGCAACTCCAAGCGCTGCGGAATGTTGGTCCTAAGAAAAGAGTTGTATGCGGTTTCGTCGTCGCGAATGGCGCTCCTGCAGAATGTTAAAATGAGCATGTTGATGTAGGCTTCCGCCATGATTGGCATCAGTAGCCGCAGCTTCAAGCAATCGCCGAAAAGCTTTTCGATCCGCTTGGATCGTTCCTCCATTGACTTCTTCCACTCATCCAAGCGTTCTTTTGACTCGGTCGGATAGATTACGTCCATCGGGCCAGGCGCGTCCAAAATGTTTGCATGTAGATCGGCACATAGCCCGGCTATCGCGGAGTATTTGTTTTGGAACAGAATGTATTTTTCGAAGCTCTTGACGATTGCCGATTTGTCTTTTGCAACGCGACTGAAATCAGCTTTGATCGCGTTGATAAGCTCTTTCCACTCCTCGTCGGTCAATTTTTCCGAAACGATCAGGTGAACTTCGCGAAGATGGCCGCAGATGTAAACGTGCTCATTCCCGGCCTTGAGCTGAAAATCCCAGTGCACGATGTTGTCGCTATCATCTTTGCGCAGGAAGTTCTGAAAACCATTCGGTTCCCCAAACCGGGCTCTCAAATAGGCGTAAACATCAACTGGCTTCAATTTGGTGCGGACAGCCAGGGCCTCGCGTTTGCGTTCTTTGGGCTTCTTGCTGGCCTCCAAGAACTCGGCAACCTCGGTTCGGCTGCTGGCACGCCAGGTTTCCACCTTCAGACAAGCCGCCATGAGTAAACCCAAGAAAAATGCAGTTGCGGAGAGG
The DNA here is from genome assembly GCA_963802585.1 of uncultured Alphaproteobacteria bacterium. GTDB lineage: Bacteria > Pseudomonadota > Alphaproteobacteria > Rhizobiales > Xanthobacteraceae > Bradyrhizobium. The sequence goes on from CAWDJS010000015.1 coordinate 27,575, forward strand.
AAGCGATGCGCGGCTTTAGCTCTGTGGCCAATGAGATATAGGGTTGGCGAGTCCCCGTCCGGCACGCTTCCGGCCAAGGTCTTCGACAGGCGATCGCCGCCTCCGCTGCTTTGATACTTGACCTCGGCGGCTCTTGCTCACGCTCAAGCCGCTTCTTCGGTGGCGTCGAAGCGCAACGCAGGCGTCGATTTCGGACGCTTCTTGCTCAGTAAGGCGCCTACAAAGGCGTTCCATTTCTTCATGGCGGCCCGCTTCTCCGGCATATAATTCCAGCGATCGTAACTTTTCGAGCTGACATCCTGAAGCGTGTGATTCTGCAGGCGGTCGCGAATTTCTTTCGACAGGCCGGCCTGTCCAGCTAGCGTCTTCCAGGTTCTACGTAAGTCCCTATTTGTTACGAAGGGGATTACCTCGCGTTCGCGCTGGCGCCACATGAACGAATAAAGCGTGCCATGGCTGACGGGTTTGGTCGGGTCGGTCGCTGAGGGGAAAAACCAGCCATGGGCATTTGGCTTGATGGACTTAATCAGCTCCGCGGCGATCTCAGGGACGGGAATGGCGTGCGGCTTTCCGTTCTTGGTCTTGGACCAGTCGATGATCCGCTCCTTGATGTCCCACTGGTCGACATGCAAACGGGCGATTTCCTCGACACGCTGCCCAGTGAGCATGAGAATGCGCACGGCGCGTGTGTAGGGCGGATGAACGGGCGCGTCAGGGCATTCGAGCCAGCGGTAGAGGCGCTGGAATTCTTCTTCATCAAGCCAACGCGTTCCGACGTTCTTGGGCTCCGTAGGGATGCCTGCCGCGGGATTGTAGACGAGCCGGAAACGCCGCTGCGATGCGCTGCGGTAATCGTGCTCCGATTTCAAGCCCCAGCTATAAGCAGACCGAATATAACTGCGAACATGATCTGCCATCGAGCGCTTGCCACGATCGTAGATCGGTCTGATCAGATCGGTGATCTCGTCTGGCTCGATCTCTCTGGCTGGTCGGTTGCGGCCTAGCGTATCGGCAACTTTGTTGAGGCCTTTCTCCGCTTCCTTCCAAGACGACTTGTCCGATGCTTTCAAGTGAGCGACATAGGCATCAAACAGATCAGCGACCGTGCCCGGGCGCGCGTCGCCGGCGATCTTGATGCTGCGGCCCTTCTGGATCATATCGGCGAAGTCACGCGTGAAAACTTCGCGCGCCTTGCTGAGCGACATCGATGGATACGATCCGATCTTCTTCTTGAGGCGCTTCTGATCTCGCCATTGTTGCGCCATCCAGTCCGCGGTGACGCGAGTGGGCATGGGCTTCATGACCAAGACAAGACGGCCAGTGCCATGCCCCTCACCATCGACGAGGCTTAGCTGTTTGCCGGTCTGCTCCACCTCTTTCAGAGCGCGGCGTATCTCTCCATCGGTAAGGCTCGGCACTGGGCTCTCCCGTAGGCTCTTAAGTGGGGTCGCAAGGCGTGTCGTTGGGGTCGGCGACTGGGGTCAAAAGGACGACTGATCCCCTAGAAACCGACCCCAATATGCCACGGTGTCCGGCAGTACGCCAAGTCAAAAAATATTGCTAATTCAATGGCTAGCAGCGTGATCGAGCGTGATCATCAAGGCTCGAGTAGGATGGTTGTGCACCAGGATTATTGTGCTGAGTGGCTTTCCGAACGACGCTATCTACACTCGGCGACGATTTTTCCACCGAAGTCGCTCACTCGAATGACGCAGAGCTGGAGTTTCAGTTCCGGCGCGCATATCCCGCTGCAAATAAGAAAAACAGGCGCACCCGACACAATCGAACCTGTGGCCTTTGCCTTCCGAGGAATGGACCTTAGTCAGAAGACCAATCTGATTAGCGCATAGCACACACGGCGCTGATGATATCTTTTGTATAGCGCGTGATACGCGCTCGACTTGGGTATGGCGGCACAGAGTCGCACCCTGCCGGCCGCGAAGAAAGCGCCGGGTCCACTGGTAGGTACACTGGAGAGTTGACATTAAAAAAGTGTTGGACTTTCAGTTGGATAGTCGAGGGTTCGATTCCGCCCCTGGCACCATTCTGCCAGCATTCAGCATAAAACAGCGAGCTCCGGACCTGGACCGCCAGACCGTGATCGGACCCTTGCTCGCGCAGCGGGTATTAACGCTCGCGTTAGCCATCTCGTAATCGACCCATGACAATGGCCAGGCGCCCATTCCATAGCGTGCTCCGTATCAGGGAATCACGTTGGCTGACGGCTATCGTAACCCTTTCGGTCAGTCGAACGGCGACCACCCACTTTCCAAGGCTACCCACGCTGCGCATGTGGCGCTTGGCGAAGTCGGATCATGATACTCACAACTAAATTCGTCCGCGGCCTCCCACGTCTTGATCTCGCCTGAAGCGCCGTTAGTCTTTTCAAAACCGTGGCAGCCGACGATTCTGTCACCTCGGAATCGTGGTTCATTCATGCGCGCCTCGCCGCAGCTCTCGCTCTTTCCCTCCGAAACGACCGGCGATCCAGATGTTTGGGCTGAGCGGTTGTCGCAGGCTTTCGGCGATCCGAGGCGGAAATCCGGGTTCCTGGAACTCGCCGAGTTGGCGGTTGGCGATTGTCCGGGGAATCCGACCGTGCTCACGCTGGCCGCCACGGCGGCGCTTCTCGACGCCCGCCCGGAACGGGCGCTGGCGTTTCTCAAACGAATTTCCAAACGCTTCAGCGCGACGCCGACCGATCATCTGTTGCAGGCGCTGGCGCTGTTCCAGGAAGGAAGGCGTTTGGCGGCCCGGGGGCTGTTGGTGCGGCATCAACTGACCGAGTGGCCGGCCGCGCTGCAGGCTTTTCCGGGCGGGATGGAGCGCATGCGCTGGCTGGAGGCGCAGTTCAACGCGATCATGGACCTTGTTCCCTTGTTATCGCAGAACCGCCAGCCTGCCGCGGCCAAGAGCAAGGCGAAGCCAATGCCCGCGCCTCGTCCCGAGCGCGTTTCCCGCAGGGGCACCCGGTCGGCCGCACCACCGCCTGCCGAGATCGGGGCGGCCTCGCTGCAGCCCTTGCCGAGGATCGACGTCGATATCTCCTTTGCGGCCGAGTTTGACCTTGCGCCCATGCTCCAAACCATCGCGCGCGTGCCCGAGCCGGAGGGCCGATGGTGGGAACTGCGCCAGCGGTTCACCCATCTCGGCTTCGCGCAAGGCTTCGACGAACTACTCTGCCTTCCGCACCTGACCGGCGTCGAACCCCTGTCGCATCAGATCGAGACCGTGCGGAAGGTGCTGAAACAGTTCCGCGGCCGTGTCCTGCTCGCCGACGAGGTTGGCCTTGGTAAGACCATCGAGGCGGGGATGGTGCTGAAGGAATATGCCTTGCGCGGCATGGCGGAGCGCATACTGGTGCTGTCGCCCGCTTCGCTGGTCGGGCAGTGGAAGGAAGAACTGGAGACCAAGTTCGGATTGGCTTTCGCGAACACGCACGACCCGCTGTTGCGCGCCGATCCCGATGCGTTCTGGGGGCAGAAGCGTATCATCGCCTCGATTGCGACCGCGCGGCGTCAGGAGCATGCCGAGCATCTACTCGGCGGCGTGTTCGATCTCATCATTGTCGATGAGGCCCACCATCTTCGCGACCGATCGAGCCAGAGCTGGAAACTCGTCGATGCGCTCAACAAGCGTTTCCTGCTGCTGCTCTCGGCGACGCCGGTGCAGAACGACCTTATTGAACTCTACAACATCATGACGCTGCTGAAGCCCGGCATGTTCAGGACGCTCAAGGAATTTCGCGCGGCCTACATCACCCCTGGCAAGCCGAGAGAGCCGGCGAATGCCGAGCGCCTGCGCGAACTGATGCGCGGCGCCATGATCCGCAACACCCGCGCGGTCGTCGCCCTTAAACTGCCTCGTCGTCACGCGGTCACGATCAAGGTCGATGGCTTGCCCGGCGAAGTCGAGGGCTACGCCGATCTCGCGGCAGCTGCGCGCGGCCTCGCAGCCGGAACCAGGGCGGGAGGGCACCGGCTGGCGCTGCACCACATGTTCGCCGCCGCTGGATCGTCGCCTGCTGCCGCGGCCGCCGCGGTGGCGCGGTTCGCGGCCCGCCGCCCCGGCGACACGGAGTGGCGTGCTCTGGCCGAACGCTGGGCCGCGATCGAAACCAGCGGCAAGGAGCAAGCGTTGCTCGACCTGCTTCATCGCAACCCGGACGAGAAAAAGCTGGTCTTTGTTCATTCCCGAGAGACGCTGGGCCGCTTGGCGGATCTTCTTTCGGCCGCTGGTCTGCCGTTTGCGCGATTCGACGGCAGCCTCAGCGGGCCGCAGAAGGATGCGGCGATCGCCGACTTTCGGGACAGCGTTCCGATACTGCTCTGCACGGAATCCGGCGGCGAGGGCCGCAATATTCAGTTCTGCAATACGCTCATCAACTTCGATGTGCCCTGGAATCCGATGGCGATCGAACAGCGAATCGGCCGCATCGACCGTATCGGTCAACATCGGGAGGTCTTCATATTCAACCTCGTCACCCGTGGAACGCTGGAGGATCGGTTGCTGGCGCTGCTCGAGGAGAAGATCTCCATGTTTGAGCTGGTCGTTGGCGAGGTCGGCGCCATCCTCGGAGGACTGGCCGAGGAACGTGACTTCGCGGAATTGGCGCTCGACGCCTGGCTCGAAGTGACTGAATCCGGTCGAGCCGATGCCTTCGATCTGCTGGCCCGCCAACTCGATGACGCGCGTTCACAGCATGAGGACGCCAAGGCACTGGATGACGCATTGTTCGGCGACGATTTCGAAACGACATAGGGGAAGTGGCGATGGGGGCGCTGCGCGATTTCGTCTCCGATGTGCTGGAAATGGAAGGATCCGCCGTCGAGGCGGTCGAGCCGGATGGCCTGGAAGTTCTGGCGCCCGAATCGCTGCGTACGATCATGGGCTGGCCGGAATTGGTGCGGCTCGGTTTCGGCGCCCAGCTTCCCGTGGGAGCGACGGCCGTTGGGTTCGAGGGCGATTGGCTGGACCGGTTCGGCGCGCTGCTCGGTGACAGGGGCCGCTGGGCCGAGCGACAGTTCGTGCTTACCGGTGCGCCGCCGCGTATCCACGATCCCGCACGCTTGCTGGATCATGCTATCGAATTTCCCAATGCGGTGTGGCGCCTGCTTGAGGTTTCGGCGGCCTGGACGCGTTGCCTGCTGCTGGCCTTCCGTTACACCGCGGTCTCCGATGAGAAGCGCGAAGGGCTGGTCTGGCTCGGTTTCAATCAGACGACCGGCGCTGTCATCGACGGCTTTGCGCCGCGGTTACGTTCACTCCTGGCGGCAGACGCGGAATGGCAAGTCCCCGATCCGGAGGTCCGCAGGGCGGCTGGACCGGCGTGGGACGCGTCCGTTCTTGACGGGCGGGTAAAGCCGTTGATCAACAATAGCCTGCGAAATGAAGTGGAGCCGTTTCTGCGCACCATGCGACGTCGCCTCGACCGCGACCGCAATCGGATCCATCAATACCACAGCGATCTGCATCTTGCGGCGCAAAAGAAGCTGGCAGCGCTTGCCGGCAGTGCGGGCGAAAAGGCGGAAAATGACCGCAAGCGGGAGATGCTTCGCATCGCGGCGATCGAGCGGGAATATGCCGCCAAGCTCGGCGACCTGCGCCACAATTACGCGTTGCGCGTGAGCGTCGAATGGGTGCAGGGACTTGAGTTGTTTGTGCCGGTGCAGCGCTTTCAAGTGCTGGTCAAACGCCGCAAGGGCGAGAAACTGATGCGCCTCGATTGGCACCCGGCGGTCCGTCTCATGGAGCCGCCGCCGACCGACTGGGGCTTGGGCATTGGGCGCTCGCGCCTGGTCTGCGACGATCAACTGCATATGACCGACCCGGCCGGACAATCTCCCTGCCCATCCTGTGGCAAAGCGTGGTGCCGCGCCTGCCACCCGACGGCCTGCCGGCGTTGCGGGCATGCGATCGCGGGCTTCGGTTAGGTCAATCAGATTTGCAGACCGCGAACAGATGTAACGCCAGCAGCATCCGTCGCAGCTGCGACCGCGGACGGGCTCAGTTGCGGATTCGGCCAGGCCTCCCGACACTTGATGGGAGATCTGGCATTAGTGCACCGAGCCGACCTTGAGTTTCACGGTAAACGCTATATCCATCACGGCGGTTAGACCGGGATGGTTAGTGAGAGTGGTTGCAGGGTAGGCTTTAAATCTCCACGGTCAACCAGTGTCGGTCTCGGTCAAAACCTGCCCGGGTTTTGACCGAGACTGACAACCGGGAAGATGCGATGTCGGTCGCGGGTGTGAATGGGCCGACAATGTCGGGCCAATGGCAATCAGGCGGACCCCGCGCCCTGTTAGGCCGGGTAGCATCTGGTGAAGTTCGACCGTCCCTATCAGCGATATGAAACCAGCTCAGCTGATCGCAGCGGCGAGATCAATGGGGTCTAGCAACGGCTAGTCTTAGTCTAAGGCGCGGCCTCAATGATTGCCAGTCGCTCTTCATCGAGAAATCTATATTCCCAATCCTGCTTCTCCGCCTTCATGACTGCACCCGGAACGCCACGACCGTCTCACTGCTGCTGGAAGGTCGGGCGCAATAATCAGCCCAGTCCTCCATCATCCGCTTGCGCAGGTCGAAGAAGGTCGTGCGCCGATAGGCCGCGACCACTTCGTCGCTGACCTTGTGTGCGAGCGCAGCTTCGGCGACGGGATCGTCATAGCCGTGCTCTGCAGCCCAATCGCGGAACGATGACCGGAAGCCGTGCGGCACGATTTCGCGGTCGAGCTTCGGATCGGTCCAGCGCCGCTCCAGCTCATTCATCCGGTCGATCACCGCAGCCATCGAGGCATCACTCAGAGGCTTGCCCTTGGTATTGGGGAAGATGTACTCGCTGCCGTCCTTCGTGGCTTCCATGCGATCAAGCACGGCGAGAGCCGCCTTGCTCAATGGCACTCTGTGTTCGGCATCGCTCTTCATGAGCGCGGCCGGAATGGTCCAGACTGATTTCTGCCGATCGATCTGTTCCCATTTTGCCGCTACTGCATTGCCGGGCCTGACGGCCGTCAAGATTTGAAACTCAAGAGCTGCCGCAGCGGCACCATGACGCTCGCGGAGCTTGCTGATGAAGTTGGGCAATTGCCGATAAGGCAGCGCCGGATGATTGCGGACCTTGCGAACCTTCGACGTGGCCGGGAGCAGGTTATCGAGGTGTCCCTTCCAGCGTGCCGGGTTTTCGCCTTTGAACTCGCCCTTCGCCTTGGCGGCGTCGATCACTTGCTCGATGCGACTGCGAATGCGGCTCGCCGTTTCGGTCTTGCTCGCCCAGATCGGCTCGATGATCCGCAGGACCAGCGTCGTATCAATCGCGCCGATGGGAAGATCGCGGATCGTCTTGCAGTAGTCGTTCCTGGTCGGCTTCCCTTTATGGTCGATGCCGAGCAACGTCATCCGCCATTGGTCGGCGTGCTTGGCATTTTTCCAGCCCGCCTGATTGGCTTTGATGAACCGCTTGGCTGCCGCTCCAAACGTGATCGCCTTGGCCGCCTCGATGCGGGCGGCGGCTTCCGCTTCACGCCTTGCCTGGATAGGGTCACCGCCGTTGCGACGGACCTTACGTGCGTCGGTCGCTTTCTCACGCGCTTCCTCGAGATTCACGTCGCGCAGCGAACCGAGCCCGTGCCAGTGCGCGCGACCGTGCAGCTTGTATCGAAAGAGCCAGCTCTTTGAGCCGCCCTCGGCGACCTGCAGATAAAGCCCGCCACCGTCAGCGTGCATGCCGCGCTTCGATAGATGCTCGACCTTCTTGGCCGTCAATTTTCCGAAGCCCCGCGCCATTCACCGGCCTCCCGCTACATACACTCCTACATACACTTAGGCGCGGGATTTGACGAAACAAGATGGAACACCTTGGAGCGCCATACTGCTCGTATAGCACTGTTATCGCAGCATTTTATGTCAGAAATTGGGATTGGGTGGAATGCCCTGAGACAGCGTTCTGGCGGAAGGGGTGGGATTCGAACCCACGGTACCCTTGCGGGCACGCCGGTTTTCAAGACCGGTGCCTTAAACCACTCGGCCACCCTTCCGTGCTTGCAGCTTCAATCACTTGGCGTAAGGAATATCAAGAACGCCTTGGCGGCGCATGGGCGGATGAAGCGTTGGAAATGAGGTTTTGAGGGATTTTCTGCGTCGCGCCGTTCACCCTGCCCGCAGGGGCGGCCCTCGCCGCTGCCGACGCGGCTAATGCGGCGCCTCCACGCGCGAGACGTGGTGGCTGACGATCTTCCAGGCGCCGTCTTCGTTGACGAAGACCTGCGTGATTCGGAACACGGTCGGAGCCGGCGCCGCGGGGATGGTGAAGACGGCGGTACCGGCCATGTTGATCAGGTTTGCGCCGACCGGCACGACCGCCAGATCCTTGAACGCCGCGGTCGCTCCGACCATCGGCGGCAGCGCCTTGAAATAGGCTTTCACGCCATCCACCCCTTTGTAAAGCGGCGGCGTCGAGCCGTAGAACAGCGCGTCCTTCGAATAAAGCGCGGTCATCGCATCCCAGTCCTTCTTGGCGAACGCATCGGACCATTTTGCGAGCGCGCCCGCGACCACGTCATCCGCAGGCGCAGCCGAGGACGGCGAAATGGCGATCAGCCAGGTGAGACCGGCCACGAATGCAACGGACCGAAAAAATCCACGCTTTGTCATCAAACGCCCCTGCCTAAAATGAGATTGGCCGCGCCGCCTCACCAGATGGGCGGTGGCGGAGAAACCATCGGACAAGTCTGTTGCAGTTGCAAGACGGCGCCGGCTGGGGGATTCTTGGCTTCCATTATCGGATTTCCGCCATAATTACGGCCCGGGCTACGTTGCCGGCACCTTCGCCTATTATGACGGTGACGTCCCTGACGACCAGGCCGCAGCACGGCAAGCTCACACCACGCAGGGTCACCGCGGTCGCGCGGCAGAACCGCTTCTCCACCTACGGCGCGGCCTGCCTCGGCAAGTCGATGCCGGGCTTCGAGGTGGACTACACCTCGACGCCCGGCTATCGCGGCACGGACAGTTTTGCGATCGAGGTCATCTACGGCAATCGCAACCCGATCCTGGAGAGACCGCAGGCGCCGCTCTTGGCGGTGCCTTGCGTCGGTCATAATGAATCCAGATCCCCTGAATTTGTCCCTGCGCTGAAATGAAGCAGGCGCTGCTCTCGTCATGTGAAGTGACTGACAGTTTCGATCCATCCGGTTTGATAGGCTGCCGCCTGTAACAACCTAAGCGGGAGGCGAACAGTGCCGGTGCGACGCTTCATCACTCTCATGGTGACCGAGATCGACTTCGTTGAAGGGGGTGCCGCGACAGAGGGGTTTGCCCAAGGCTACGAAGAACATCTCATCACTGCGGTGCAGGAGGCTGCCCAGAAGCTTTCCCTCCGGACGATCCAGGGCAATCGGGTCGAAAAGGTGCAGGTCGCCGAGATCAAGGGCCTGGTCGCGCTGTAAAGCCTGCCTGCGAGCGCGCCGCGACGCGATTGTTCGAACGGTAAAGGCTAGTTGCGCGTTATGCGCACCCTTGCGGCGAAACTTCAGCGGAGCACGTTTTAATTATCTCACATATGCTTTGGAGGCGGTCATGCGCAGATGCGTTGCGACGGTTGTGTTGGGCATTTTGCTAAGTCTAAGCGCAGGCGGAAGTATTGCTTTCGCGGATGATGCGAGTTTTCGATTTACCAACAACACGCCCGAGACGATCTATTTGAATCTCTATTCCAGAACTCGCGCGCCCTGGCACTGGCCGAGCGGCGGCAAGCGCTGGGTCCTGCACGTGGGAGAGAAAGGCACTGTGGCGGCGGGAGCCTGCCAGCCCGGCGAATATATCTGCTATGGCGCCGGCAACAAGAATCTCTCCAAATTTTGGGGGGTGAGCCTGGACGGAAAGAAGGGTTGTGAAAACTGCTGCATCCACTGCGGCAAGTCGCACGGTTGGGTTTTGACCGAGCATTCCGATCCGCCGTCCAAGCCCCAAACCATCGACGATGGCCCGGCGCTTGTACCGGCGGAAGAGTAGTTGGCGCCGTCGATCACCGCCCCCAGCGCAGGACCACCGGATCGAGACCCCGCGCGATCTCGATCAGGCCAGCGCGGGTGGCGGGATGCAGTGGCTGCAGCGGATGGCGCAGGGTGTCGGATTTGATCACGCCGCCTTCGCGCATCAGCACCTTGCAGGCGGCGAGACCGCATTGGCGGTTCTCATAATTGATCAGCGGCAGCCAGCGCGCGTAGGCCGCCATCGCCTCGTCACGGCGGCCGGCAAAAAAAGGATCCATGATCTGGCGGATGCCGTCGGGATAGCCGCCGCCGGTCATCGCGCCGGTGGCCCCGGCATCGAGATCGGCCATCAGCGTGATCGCCTCCTCGCCGTCCCACGGGCCCTCGATCACGCTGCCGCCGGCCGCGATCAGGCCGCGCAGCTTGTTTGCGGCGCCCGGCACCTCGACCTTGAAATAGCGGATGTTGGAAAGCTCCCTGGCCATGCGGGCCAGCAGATCGACCGAGAGCGGCGTGCCCGCGACCGGCGCATCCTGGATCATCACGGGGATCCCGATCGCGTCGGAGACTACGCGGAAGAAATCGAAGATCGCGGGCTCGCCCACGCGGAAGGTCGCGCCATGATAGGGCGGCATCACCATCACCATCGCCGCCCCCGCCTCCTCCGCCTGGCGGCTGCGCGCGGCGCAGATCGCGGAAGAGAAATGCGTGGTGGTGACGATGATGGGGACACGGCCGGCGACATGCTCGAGCACCGCCTGCATCACGGTCTCGCGCTCGGCGTCCGACAACACGAATTGCTCGGAGAAATTGGCGAGGATGCAGATGCCCTGCGAGCCCGCATCAATCATAAAGTCGATGCAGCGGCGCTGGCCGTCGAGATCGAGATTGCCGCTGGCATCGAAGATGGTGGGCGCGACGGGAAAGACGCCGCGATAGGGCCGCTTGGAGGTCATGATGGAAAATCCCCGGAAGTCGCTTGAGGCAGGCCCGGCCATGATAGCCCGATCGGGCGCTCTAATCAGCCGCCGCGATGGATGGCGTAGCGCCTGAACGCAATCGCGGAAAGTGAACCCCTGCGAAAACGCCGCGCCTCCCTGTTCAATTCATGATCGATTTTTCGGCCGGCCGGGGCATAATTCCTGCAAAGCAAGCCAACGCGAACGGGAAGAAACGATGACCGCTGAGCCCGGGGGAATACGCGCCGCTGAAACGGGAACCCAGTTTGACGCCGTCGTGGTCGGCGCCGGCTTTGCCGGCATGTACATGCTGCATCGGCTGCGCGGGCTGGGCCTGAAGGCACGGGTGTTCGAGGCCGGCGGCGGCGTCGGCGGCACCTGGTACTGGAACCGCTATCCCGGCGCGCGCTGCGACGTGGAAAGCATGCAATATTCCTTCTCCTTCTCGGAGGAATTGGACCAGGAGTGGAACTGGTCGGAGAAATATTCGCCGCAGCCGGAAATCCTCGCCTACGCCAACCACATCGCCGATCGCTTCGATCTCTTCCGCGACATCGTGTTCGACACGCGGGTGACCAAAGCGACGTTCGATGAGAAGGCCAAATGCTGGCAGATCGAGACCGACCGCGGCGACAAGGTGACGGCGAAATTCTGCATCATGGCGGTCGGCTGCCTGTCAGCGCCGAACCGTCCGCGCTTCGAGGGCATCGACGACTTCAAGGGGCCGATCTACCACACCGGCGAATGGCCGCATGAGGGGGTCGATTTCACCGGCCTGCGCGTCGGCGTGATCGGCACGGGATCATCGGCGATCCAGTCGATCCCGGTCATCGCGCAGCAGGCCAAGCAGCTCACCGTGTTCCAGCGCACCGCGACCTGGTCGGTGCCGGCCTGGAACGAGCAGCTCTCGGCGGAATATCTGAAGACGGTGAAGGCGGACTATCCGGCGCTGCGCGCGAAGGCGCGGGCGCGGCCGACCGGCTTCTACTTCCCGTTCAACTTGAAGCCGGCGCTTCAGGCGAGCGGGGAGGAGCGCGAGAAACTTTACGAGGAAGCGTGGCAGCGCGGCGGCCTGCCCTTCCTCGGCGCCTTCGGCGATCTCCTGTTCGAGAAGGAAGCCAACGACACCATCGCCGAGTTCGCGCGCAAGAAGATCCGCGGCATCGTCAGGGATCAGGCGACCGCGGATCTGCTGTGCCCGGAGAACGTGTTCGGCTGCAAGCGGCTCTGCGTCGATACCGGCTATTTCGAGACCTACAACCTGCCGCATGTGAAGCTGGTCGACGTCTCCAAAAAGCCGATCGAACGCTTCACAACCGGCGGCATCGTGGCCAATGGCGTCGAATATCCGGTTGACGCCATCGTCTCGGCGACCGGCTTTGCCGCGATGACGGGATCGTTCGACAAGATCGCCATCACCGGCCGGGGCGGCCTGACGCTGGCGGAGAAATGGCGCGCGGGTCCCCGCAGCTATCTCGGGCTGGCATCGGCCGGCTTCCCGAACTTCTTCACGATCACCGGCCCCGGCAGCCCTTCCGTGCTCGCGAGCATGATCCAGGCGATCGAGCAGCATGTCGACTGGCTCGTCGACTGCATCGGCCATATGCGCGACGTCGGGGCTGCGACCATCGAGGCGCGGCTGGAAGACGAGGACGCCTGGGTCGAGCATGTCAACGAAGTTTCAAAAATCTCGCTGCGTTCGACCTGCAGCTCCTGGTATGTCGGCACCAACATCGCCGGCCGGCCGCGCGTGTTCATGCCCTATATCGGCGGCTTCCCGATCTATGTGCAGAAATGCAACGAGGTCATGAGCAGCGGCTTTGACGGTTTCGTGCTGGAAGGCGCTGCCGCCAGCAACAAGCCGCCGGAGGTGCGCTACACCGAACGCTGGCGCGTGCCGCTCGACATCGAGGTGATTTCGCCCGCCGCGGTCGCGGCCCGGCGCGTGCCGGTGGTGTAAGTTAGCGCGCGCCGGCGCAATAGTCGCGCCAGAATTTTCGATATCCCTCTTCCACGTGCTTGGTGTAGATCGCGCAATTGCCGGCGGCGGAATTGGCGACTTGCGCCGGCAGGCGCGCCCGCAACGCCGCGAGCTCGGCCGGGTTCGAAGCCCAGCGCTGCGCGATCGCGATGTAGCCCTCCTCGTCCTCTGCGACCCAGTCATTGAGGCCGACGGCGGCGACGATCGCGCCGCCGCAGCGCGCCGCGTGGCCGTTGCCGAGCTTGGCGACGACGGGCACGCCCAGCTGCAGCGGCTCCCAGGTCGAGATGCCGCCGTTTTGCGGAAACGGATCGAGCATGATGTCGATGGTGGAGACCAGCTTGAGCTGCTCGGGCCGCGGGGTCGAGCCGATGCAGCGCAGGCGATCCTCCGGTATGCCGGCTGCCACGAAGCGCGCGATCAGGGTGTCGCGCACCAGCCCATCATTGAGCGCGCCGTTCTTCACGACGATGATGGAGCCGGGCAGCGCCTGCATGATCCTGGACCATACCGAAAGCGCCGCATCCGAAATCTTGTCGGCGCGGTTGAAGACGCCGAAGGTGACGTAGCCGTTGCCGAGCATGGGCAGCGGCGTCGGCGGAACATCCGGCGGCGGCTCGATCGTGATCAGCGCCGGCAGGTCGTAGACCTTTTCCGCGAACAGATGCCGCACCTCCTGCGGGATCACGACCGGATCGGCAAACAGGTAATCCATCACGGGCAGGCCGGTGCCGCTGACATGTCCGAACGCCGTGACCTGAATCGGCGCGGGCTTCAGGGCGAACATCGGAAGCCGGTTGCCGCCTGAATGGCCGGACAGGTCGACCAGGATGTCGACCTGATCGGCCTCGATCCGGTCGGCCAGCTTCTGATCGGTCAACTGCCAGGCATCGACCCAGCGGTCCGCCAGCGAGCGGCAGAGCGCGGTGATGGCGTCCTGCACCGGCGAATTGGAATAGCAGATGATCTCGAACCGCTCGCGGTCACGGTGGCGCAGCACTGGCAGGAAGGCGAGCGCTGCAGAATGCTCGCGGAAGTCGGCCGAAACATAGCCGACCACGATCCGCCGCTCCGGATCGAGCGACCGCGCCCGCAACTGGCGCTGCTTCAGTTTGGCGCCGACCTGATCCCACCAGTATTTTCGAGCGGCCTGCAGACTGGCGAAGTCCATGTCCGGCACGAAGTCCAGGGCGAAGATCTTTCGGGTGATCGCATCTTCTGAGTCCGGCTTGATCGCGAGCGCCCGGTCGAAATACGCAACCGCCGTCACGGCGTCCCCAAGCGCGGCACAGCAGCCGCCGAGCAAGGTCAGCGCCAGTTCCGAATTTGGATTTCGCTCGAGGATCCTGTTGCAAAGCGGGATGGCCTGGGTGATGTTGCCGCGAAGCAGGCCGACATGGATCTTGCCGCACTGGGCGCTTTCGTTCCACGGATCGTCCTTGAGCGCGGCATCGAAGTCGGCTTCCGCCTTGTCGAATTCGGCCATCTGGATGAACAGCCGGCCGCGCTGCGCGAGCACGGCGGCCGCGGTCGGGTTGGCCGCGAGCGCCGCATTCATGTAAGTCAGCGCGAGATCCTGGTTGCGCAAGCTCACATTGACGAGGCCCTTGCCCAGCACGGCCGGCAAGAGCCGCGGATTGAGCGACAGCGCGCGGTCGAAATCGTTTTCGGCCTCCTCGTAACGCCGCTCCAGCAACAGCACCATGCCGCGATTGCAATAGGCGTCGGCATAGTCGGGCTTGAGCGCGATTGCGCGGTCGTGCGCGGCGGTGGCCTGCTCGAACCGCCGCAGATGCATCAGCGTGTTGCCGAGATTGGTGAGCGCGGTCGGAAAGTTCGGCTTCAGCGCCACCGCCTTTTCCTGATGGCCGCGGGCCTGTTCGTAACGGCAGAGCTTGGACAGCGCCATTCCCAGATTGGACTGCGCCTCGGCCGAACGCGGATCGAGGCCCGCCGCATGCGAGAGCGCCGCCACCGCCTGCTCCGATCGACCGCAATCGAGTTCCGAGACGCCGAGCAGATGCACCGCGTCGAAATGATTGGGCAGGTCCTTGAGGATCTGCCGGCATAACGTTTGGGCCTCGCCATGCCGGCCTTGCCGGTAGGCATCGACGGCGGCCGGCATCAGAACTTCCGCCTGCTTCTTCGCCTGTTTTTGCAGCCTTGCGTTCTGAAAGGCGCGCGAGCCGACACTGCTTTGCAATTGCAATTCCCCACAGAAACTCCATCCTCGCGATGGATGCTGGGATTCTCGGTGATTCGCGGCCGATTGGCGAATGCGTTCTCGGTAATCTCGGCAATTTGGCGCCCGGTTACGAGTTGTTAAGCATATCCGTATCTCCTTGATTCGAATCTTGGATTCGAATCTCACCGACGGCCTCCAGGTAAAATCGTGGCGCGCACTGCTCGTTTGCAAGCGAAGAAATTGGACAACCGGACCAAGCTTGGTTCCACCGACAGCCATGCGCTGCGCGTAGCCTGCGGCACGGCCAACAGCATCGCCTTCGTCTCCGGCAATTTCAACATCGTCCACCCCGGACACCTCCGGCTGCTGAAATTCGCCGCCGAGCAGGCCGATCTGCTCGTCGTCGGGGTCAATGCCGATGATGCGGCTGGTGTCACGGTGCCGCAGCAGATGCGGCTGGAGAATGTGTGCTCGATCAGCATGGTCGACTACGCGGTCGCCCTCAACGTTGCCGCCGATACCTTCATCGCCTCACTGAAGCCGAACGTGGTGGTCAAGGGCAAGGAGTTCGAGGACCGCCACAACCCCGAGCAGGCGGTGGTCGACGGCTATGGCGGGCGGCTGGTGTTCAGTTCGGGCGAGTTGCGCTTTGCCTCGCTGTCGCTGGTGGAGCGGGATTATACGGATGCGGATTTCTCCGCGGTCATCAAGCCGCTCGATTTTCCGGTCCGCCACGGTTTCCAGCTCGCGCAGCTCAAATCGACGCTCGCCAGAATGACGGGCATGCGGGTGCTGGTCATCGGCGATCTCATCATCGACGAATATGTCACGTGCGACGCCGTCGGGATGTCGCAGGAGGATCCGACCATTGTCGTGACCCCGATCGTGACCAAGACCTTTGTCGGCGGCGCCGGCGGTGTAGCGGCGCATGCACGGGGGCTCGGCGCCGAGGTCCGCTATTGCGCCGTGGTCGGCGAGGACGATTCTGCCGGCTTCGCGCTGGAGATGCTCGAAGAGCAAGGCGTGCGCTGCGAATATTTTGCGGATTCCACCCGGCCCACCACGCGAAAGCAGCGCTACCGTGCCCTGAACAAGACGCTGCTCCGCGTCAACCATTTGCGCCACCATCCGCCAAGCCCCGATATCCAGGGCCGGATGCTGCGCGCGGTCGAGCGGGCGCTGCCGGATTGCGATCTGCTGCTGTTCTCCTGCTTCAATTATGGCTGCCTGCCGCAGGACCTCGTGGATGCCATCACCGACAAAGCGCGCAGTTGCGATGTGATGCTGGCAGCCGACAGCCAGGCCTCGTCGCAGCTTGGCGACGTCTCGCGTTTCACCGGCATGTCGCTGATCACGCCGACCGAGCGCGAGGCGCGTCTTGCCCTTAACGATTTCGAGACCGGGCTGGATGCGATCGGCGAGCGGCTTATCCACAAGGCGCGCGCGGAAAACCTCGTGATCACGCTCGGCGCCGAAGGCATGCTGATCAAGACCGTCGATGGCGGCACCTTCGTCACGGACCGCCTGCCCGCGCTCAACCCCTCGCCCAAGGACGTGGCCGGCGCCGGCGACAGCTTTTTCATGAGCGCGTCGATGGCGCTTCGCGTCGGCGCCGATATCTGGCAGAGCGCGTATCTGGGATCGCTCGCCGCCGCGCTGCAAGTTTCCCGTGTCGGCAACAGCCCGATGACATCAGCCGAACTCGTCGCCGAGATCGACGGCCCGGCTTACGATCACGACTGAAGGAGAAGCAAAATGCGCGCGCTTCTTCTCGCGGGCGGGTTCGGGATGCGGCTGTTGCCAATCACGGCGACCACGGCGAAATGCCTGGTCGAGATCAACGGCCGGCCGCTGCTCGATTACTGGCTGGAACTGCTGTTCGACGGCGGGATCGAGCGGGTGCTGGTCAACACGCATTGGCTTGCGGAGCAGGTGGAAGCCTTCGTGAAGGCCTCGCGCTGGGCGTCGAGGATCGACCTCGTGCATGAAGAAGAGTTGCTGGGAACCGGCGGTACCGTGCTTGCCAACCGGGAATGGTTTGCCGGCGAGCCGTTCATCGTGGCCCATGCCGACAATCTCACCGATTTCGACGTGCACGGATTTGTCGAAGCACACCGGACGCGCCCGGCCGGCCACGCCATCACCATGCTCGGCTTCCGCACCGATACGCCCCGCTCCTGCGGCATCCTGGAACTCGACAAGCGCGGCACCGTGATCGCCTTCCACGAGAAGGTCGACGATCCCCCGGGGAATCTCGCCAATGGCGCGGTCTATATTTTCGAGCCGGAAGTCGTGGAATCGATCGCCGCGATCGGACGGCCGCAGGTCGACCTGTCAACCGAGATCATTCCGGATTTTATCGGCCGCATCCTCTGTGTAGAGACACGAGGCTATCACCGCGACATCGGAACGCCCGAGAGCCTGCGGCGGGCCATCGCCGAGACCGCTCCCCGGCGCAGCGTTCGCGCCAGCAAAATTCTGGGCCAAGCATGAAGATATTTCTGACCGGCGCCTGCGGCTACAAGGGCAGCGTCCTCGTTCCGAAACTGTTGAAGGCAGGACATGAGGTGGTGGCGTTCGACATCATGTGGTTCGGCAATTTCCTCGAGCCGCATCCGGACCTGACCGTGGTCCGCGGCGACATCCGCGACCCCGACGCCTACGACCTCGCCGGCATCGACGCCATCATTCACCTTTCCAGCGTGGCGAATGATCCCTGTGGCGATCTCGATCCCAAGCTGACCTGGGAAATCTCCTGCCTTGCGACCATGCAGCTTGCCGACCGCGCGAAGCGCCAGGGCGTCAAGCGCTTTGTCTACGCTTCCTCGGGCAGCGTCTACGGCATCAAGGACGAGGACGAGGTCACCGAGGACCTCGAGCTGTTGCCGATTTCCGAATACAACAAGACCAAGATGTGCGGCGAGCGCATCGTGCTGTCCTACAAGGACGACATGGTGGTGCAAATCGTGCGCCCGGCCACGGTCTGCGGGTACTCGCCGCGGCAGCGGCTTGATGTGTCCGTCAACATGCTGACCATGCAGGCGCTGATGAACGGCCGCATCACCGTGTTCGGCGGCGACCAGACCCGTCCCAACATCCATATCGACGACATCACCGACCTCTATCTGTTCCTGCTCGATCACCCCGAGCACAACGGCATCTACAATGCCGGCTTCGAGAACATCTCCATTCTCGATATCGCGAACATGGTCGTGAAGCATGTGCATGCGGACGTCGTGGTCACGCCCTCGAACGACCCGCGCAGCTACCGCGTCAATTCGGACCGCCTGCTGGCGACCGGCTTCCGGCCGAAGAAGACGGTCGAGGACGCCATCACCGAGATGATCGGCATGTACTCGCAAGGGCGGCTGAAGAACGAGGACCGCTGGTACAATCTGAAATGGATGGAGCGGGAAGTAGTGAAATGAGCGCACAACCCCTTCCCTCGCCGGCCTCGCTGTTCAGCGATTACTCCGAACGCCTCACCGCGACGTTGCGGGATTTCGACTGGGCGCCGGTCGAGCAACTCGCCCATGACCTGCTGGATTGCTGGCGCACCGGGCGCCAGGTGTTCCTGGCCGGCAATGGCGGCAGCGGCGGCAACGCCAACCATCTCGCCAACGACCTGCTCTATCCGGTATCGAAGACGCCGGGCTCTGGCATCAGGGTGCATTCGCTCTGCGCCAATCCGGCCATCCTTAGCTGCCTTGCGAACGATGAAGGCTATGACCGCATCTTCTCGATGCAGCTTGCGGTGCTGGCGCGCGAGGGCGACGTGCTGATCGTGCTGTCCGGTTCGGGCAACTCGGCGAACATCATCAAAGCGCTGGAAGAAGCCAGGATCATCGGCATGACCAGCTATGCCGTGCTCGGCTATTCCGGCGGCAAGGCCAAGGCGCTCGCGGACGTGCCGATCCATTTCAGCGTCGACGACATGCAGATCGCCGAAGACGCGCAGATGATCGTCGGCCACATGCTGCTGCAATGGCTCCATGGCCAGCGCGACCAAGTCAATGCGTTGAAGAACTGTGCGGCAGACTTGCGACAGACATGGCGACGCATGAAAAATATCTGATCCTCGGCTCGAACTCGTTTTCGGGCGCGACCCTTGCCGATCATCTCGCGGCCGAGGGCCATGACGTGCTTGCAGCGAGCCGCTCCGAGGAAGCGCATCCGGCGTTCCTGCCCTACAAATGGCAGGTGCGGCCGGGAAAGGTACGTTTCAAGCGGATCGACCACAATCATGACCTCTGCGCGCTGAAGGCGCTGCTCGAAAGCGAGCGGCCGACGCATGTCGTGAACTTTGCCGCGCAAAGCATGGTCGGCGAGAGCTGGCAGCACCCGGACCATTGGATGATGACCAATGTGGTCTCGACCGTCCGGCTGCACGAACTGCTGCGCAACTACGACGGACTGCAGCGCTACATTCATGTCACCACACCTGAGGTCTATGGCTCGACCGACGGCTGGGTGACGGAAACCGCCGCCTTCAATCCCTCGACGCCTTACGCGGTGTCGCGCGCCGCCGCGGATATGAGCCTGCGGACGTATTTTGCGAACTACAAATTCCCCGTCGTCTTCACCCGTGCCGCCAATGTCTATGGCCCCGGCCAGCAGCTCTACCGCATCGTGCCGCGGACCATTGTCGCCGCCATGGGCGGCGAGAAGCTGCGGCTCGATGGCGGCGGCAAGTCGGTCCGCGTCTTCATCCACATGACCGATGTCGCGGAGGCGACCGTGAAGATCGCGCGGGACGGCACGCTCGGCGAGGCCTATCACATCTCCGGCTACGAGCTGGTTTCGATTCGGACGCTGGTGGAGACGATCCTGAAGCAGCTCGGCAGATCCTTCGACGACTGCGTCGAGCTCGCTCCGGAACGGCCGGGCAAGGACACCGCCTACATGCTCGACACATCAAAGCTCCGCAATGAATTGGGCTGGCGCGACACCATCTCGCTGGAACGGGGCATCGACGACGTCATCCGTTGGGCCCAGCGATTCAAGAACGAGCTGGCAAAACTGCCGGCGAAATACGTCCACAAGCCCTGAGGAGAGTGACGATGGGGAGAGGACGATGAATGTTCTGGTCCGCAAGCCCGCTGGCGGCATCGACGCCGGCGCGCTGAAGCGCCAGGCTGCGGAGTTGCGCGGCAAGGTCATCGAGATGTCGCATGCGGCACAGGCGGCGCATCTCGCGTCCTCATTATCGTGCGCCGATATCGTGACGGCGGCCTATTGGCATGTGCTCAACGTCGATCCCAGGCAACCAAAGGATCCGCTAAGGGACCGCTTCATCCTCTCCAAAGGACACGCTGCCGCGGCGCTCTATTCGGCGCTGGCGATGAAGGGCTTTTTCCCGCTTCAAGAGCTCGACACCTATTGCAAGGACGGCGGCCGTCTTGCCGAGCATCCGCCCGCCAACCTGCTGCCGGGCGTCGAAGCCGCCACGGGGTCACTCGGTCACGGCCTGCCGCTCGGCTGCGGCATGGCGCTGTCGGGGCGCATCAAGTGCGAAGCTTTCCGCGTGTTCGCCCTTCTGTCGGACGGCGAGAACAATGAGGGCTCGGTTTGGGAGGCCGCGATGTTCGCGTCCGCCCAGAGGCTCGAAAATGTCTGTGTCATCATCGACTACAACAAGTGGCAGGCGACCGCCCGCTCCAACGAGACGCTGATGCTGGCGCCGCTCGCCGACAAATGGACGGCGTTCGGCTGGGACGCGCGCGAGATCGACGGCCACGACGTCGGCGCGCTGGCTGACGCCATGCAGCGCGTGCCCAACGGGTCGGGCAAGCCGGTGGCGCTGATTGCGCACACGGTCAAGGGCAAGGGCGTGTCGTTCATGGAGGACGACAACAACTGGCATTACCGCGCCCCGACCGCGGAAGAAGTCGCGAAAGCGCGCAAGGAGCTCGGGCTCGCATGAGGAACGCCTTTGCGGACGAACTGACAAAACTCGGCGACGAGGACCCGCGCGTGGTCATGCTGTCGGGCGATATCGGCAATCGCCTGTTCGACAAGTTCAAGGCCAAACACGAGCCGCGTTTCTTCAATTGCGGCGTGGCGGAAGCCAACATGATGGGGGTCGCCGCCGGCATGGCCATGAACGGCCTGCGCCCGGTCGCCTACACCATCACGCCCTTCATCACCACGCGCTGCCTCGAGCAGATCCGCACCGACGTCTGCTACCACGAGGCGCCTGTCACCATCGTCGCGGTCGGCGCCGGCCTGTCCTATGCCGGCCTTGGGCCGACGCATCACGCCTGCGAGGATATTGCCCTGCTGCGCGCGCTGCCGAACATGGTGGTGGTCTGCCCGGGCGATGCCTTCGAGGTGCGCGCGGCGCTGCGGGCGTCGCTGAAGCAGGATCGGCCGGTCTATATCCGCATCGGCAAGAAGGGCGAGCCGGTGGTGCATTCGGGTCCGGTTGCTGATTTCGAAATCGGCAAGGCAATCACCATGGCCCGTGGCAGCGATGTCTGCCTGCTCTCGACCGGCAACATGTTGCCGGAAACCATTGAAGCGGCACATGAACTCGAGAAGCGCGGAATCTCGGCAGAGGTCGTCAGCTACCACACCGTTAAGCCGCTGGATGAAGATTGCCTCGCCGATGTCTTTGCGCGTTTTACGCTGGTGGCGACCATCGAGGAGCATTCGCGGATCGGCGGCTTCGGCTCGGCGGTGGCGGAATGGCTGATCGACCAGCGCGTGACGCCGCGGCACTTCATCCGCTTCGGCACGCCGGACGCCTTCTTCAAGCAATCGGGCGAGCAGGAATTCGCGCGCGAGGCGCTCGGCCTCAGCGCCCATCAGATCGCGGCCAAAGTCACCGAAGCGTTGCGTCAGGGCTAGAACATGAAAACCACTGCTGCCCTCCTGGTCCAGACCGGCGCGCCGCTCGTGCAGGCGGAGATCGATATCCCCGCGCTGAAGTCGGGTCAGGTGCTGGTCGAGATCGCCTATTCCGGCGCCTGCGGCACCCAGGTGATGGAATGGCGCGGCGACAAGGGCGAGGACAAATGGGTACCGCACTGCCTCGGCCATGAAGGCACCGGCACGGTGCTGGAGACCGGCGGCGCGGTGAGTAAAGTAAAGGCCGGCGACAAGGTGGTGCTGTCCTGGATCAAGGGCAGCGGCATCGAGGCCGGCGGCGCGGTCTATGCCTGGGGCGAGAAGAAGGTCAATGCCGGCGGCGTCACCACGTTTCAGCGCCACGCCGTGGTCAGCGAGAACCGGCTGACGCTGTTGCCGGCGGGATTGCCGATGGATGTCGCGGTGCTGCTGGGCTGCGCGGCGCCGACCGGCATGGGCGCGGTCTATAATGTGCTCAAGGCGCAGCCCGGCGATAGCGTGGCCGTGTTCGGTACCGGCGGCGTCGGGCTTCATGCGCTCATGGCGGCGTCGCTGGTCGGCGCGATGCCGGTCATCGCGATCGATCCCAATCCGACCCGCCGCGCACTCGCGCCGCTCTATGGTGCCACGCATGTCATCGACCCCACCGGCGTCGATGTGCTCGCAGAGATAAAGAAGATCGTGCCGCAAGGCGTGGATATCGCTGTGGAATCCTCCGGCGTGCCAACCGCCATGGAACAGGCCGTCAACGCCACCCGGCAGCAAGGGGGCCGCGCGGTCGTGATCGGCAATGCGCGTCATGGTGCTGTGCTCTCGCTCAATCCTTCCGTCTTCAACCAGGGCAAGAGCCTGCTGGGCACCTGGGGCGGCGACAGCGTGCCCGATCGCGACTATGGGCGCTTCGCGCGCCTTTTGAGCGCAGGCCGTTTTCCCGTTCGAGATCTGCTGTCAAAGCCTTATGCGCTGGAACAAGCCGATCAGGCGCTGCAGGATCTGGCGTCCGGCAAGATCGGCCGTCCCCTGATCGACATGTCGCTTCAGGGGTGAGCCGCATGCGCATCGGCATCGATTTCGACAACACCATCGCCTGCTATGACGGCGTGTTTCATGCGGCGACGCTGGAGCGCGGGCTGATCCCGTCCAATATCGGGCGCGACAAGAACAGCGTCCGCGACTACCTCAACGGCGCCGGACATGCCGACGCGTTCACGGAGCTGCAGGGCCACGTCTACGGCGCGCGGATGGAGCTGGCCGCGCCCTACCCGGGCTTTGCGGATTTTGTCACGAGCGCGCGCAGGGCCGGCCATGAACTCTTCATCGTCAGCCACAAGACGCGCCTGCCGATCCTCGGAGCCAAACATGATCTGCACGCCGCGGCGCGTGGCTTTCTGACGGCGCG
This sequence comes from uncultured Alphaproteobacteria bacterium, assembly GCA_963802585.1. Classification (GTDB taxonomy): domain Bacteria; phylum Pseudomonadota; class Alphaproteobacteria; order Rhizobiales; family Xanthobacteraceae; genus Bradyrhizobium. Next base: position 50,940 of record CAWDJS010000015.1, read on the forward strand.
GGGTTTGATCGGCGAAGGTACGATAGATCCCGCGAATGTCTTCTTCGAATTGACCAAGGAAGCAAAGGTGGATCGCATCGCTGCCCTGCGCTGCGACGCCTTTATCGACGATCTTCCCGAGATTTTTGCGCTGGCGGGCTTTCCGAAGGCGACGCGCACTATTCTGTTCGATCCGGCCGATCAATTCGGCGACGGAAAGTTCGATCGCCGTGTGTCGTGGGCCGAGATATCTGCGGAGTTTTGCCGTGAGCATGCCTGAGGCGCTCATCGACGATACGATGCGGCTCGCGAACGGCCTTTGCGCGCGCGCGGGCCGCGGGCGCGCGCGTTCACTTTCGCGGCTGGCCGGCGGCAAGAACAACCAGGTCTACCGCATCGAGACCGATGCCGGTGCGTCGCTGATTCTGAAGCGTTACTTCAGCGATCCGCGCGACGGCCGCGATCGGCTGGCGGCCGAATGGAATTTCCTCGATCGCGCCTGGCAGGATGGCGTCCGCGCCATCCCGCAGCCATTAGCAAAGGACGCGGACGAGGACGCCGCCCTCTATAGTTTTATTCCCGGCCGGAAGCTTGCGGCCGGCGAGCTTGAGGCGCGGCATATAGATGCCGCCGCGGACTTCATCCTCGCCGTCAATGCAAGGCGGCACGGCGGTCTCGATCCCGCATCGGATGCCTGTTTCTCCATTTCCGACCACCTGCAACAGGTGGAGCGCCGGTTGTTGCGATTGGCAACGCTCGATCCGCAGGCGCCTCACGCGCCCGACGCAAGGCGCCTTGTCTTCCTCAATTTGCGCCCGACCTGGGATGCTGTACGCGACCGCACGGTCCGCGAAGCGTTTTCGCTCGGCCTCGACCTGCATCGCGGCCTGCCGGAGGCCGAATGCTGCCTGTCGCCATCCGACTTCGGCTTTCACAATGCGCTGGCTGCGGACGACGGCCTGGTCTTTCTCGATTTCGAATATGCCGGGCGAGACGATCCGGCAAAACTGGTCGTGGATTTCTTCTGCCAGCCGGAAGTGCCGGTCCCGGCCGAGTACCGCGAACGTTTCACGGCGAAGCTCGCAAATGGCTTGCCGCTGGACCCGGCCGCGCTGGCGCGCTGCCAATTCCTGGCTGACGCAGCCCGCGTGAAATGGGCCTGCATCCTGCTCAACGACTTTCTGCCCGATGGCGCCGCGCGCCGGGCCTTTGCCGATGCGGGCGAACGCGATGCGCGTTGCGCGACGCAGCTTGAAAAGGCAAAAGCCAAGCTTGCCGAGATTCGGATCTGAGAGGCAGCCGCAATGGCCTATCGCGCGTTCGTCAACCTGCTCCACACCTCGACCAAGCGCGACTATCTCGCGCGCGTGACCCAGCGCGACAAGGCCGAGGTCGCCGAGATCGCGATGAAATTCGACCGCGACTATTGGGACGGCAGCCGCGAGACGGGCTATGGCGGCTACAAATATGACGGCCGCTGGCGCAAGGTCGCGGACGCTATGGTGGCTGCCTACGGGCTCAAACCCGGCATGCGCGTGCTCGACGTCGGCTCCGGCAAGGGATTTCTGCTGCACGATTTCACTGAGCGCGTGCCGGGACTTGAAGTCGCCGGCATCGACATCTCGGCGTATGGCGTGGCGAATACGATGGAAAGCGTCCAGCCGTTGTGCCAGGTCGGATCGGCAACGAAGCTGCCCTACCCCGACCAGCACTTCGATCTCGTGATCTCCATCAACACGCTGCACAATCTCTACAACTACGAGCTCCATGCGGCGTTGAAGGAAATCGAGCGCGTCGGCCGCGGCGCCAAATATCTCTGCGTCGAGGCCTATCGCAACGAGCGCGAGAAGATGAACCTGATGTACTGGCAGCTCACCTGCCGCATCTTTCACACGCCCGAGGAATGGGATTTTGACTTCAGGCAGGCCGGCTACACCGGCGATCACGAGTTCATCTTTTTCGAATAACGCATGATCCGGAAAAGTGTGTAGCGGTTTTCCGAAGAGATCATGCGCAAACAAGAAACTAGCGCGGGAGACAGCATGCGTTGCCTGGTCATCGGAGCGGATGGGTCTATCGGCAGCGCGCTGGGGCTTGCGCTAGGCCGCCGCGGGCACGGCGTGGTCACGACCACGCGGCGCACCGAGGTGGCGCGGCATGGTTCGATCTTCCTGGATCTCGCGCGCCCGCTACCTGATTTGCCGGAGCTGGATGTCGCGATCATCTGCGCGGCGATGGCGCGGCTGGATGAATGCCGGCGCGCCCCCGAGCTTGCACAACGGGTCAATGTCACGGCGCCGCTGGAGCTCGGCCGATCGTTTGTTCGCGCCGGCGCGCGCGTGATCCTGCTGTCGACCGCCGCCGTGTTCGATGGCAACGAGGCGCATGTCGAAGAAAGCGCAAAGCCGAGGCCGCGAAGCACCTATGGGCGGCTCAAGGCCGAGGCTGAAGCCCGCCTGCTCGATCTCGGTTCGCTTGTCTCGGTGCTTCGCCTGACCAAGGTCTTGACGCCCCATGCGGGTGTCCTCTCGCAATGGATCGCGCAGCTTGGCGACGGCAAGACCGTGCGTGCCCTGAGCGATCGTCGCCTCGCGCCGCTGACCGTCACCCACGCGGTCGATGCCATCCTGGCCCTGATCGAGAACGGCGAAGGCGGCATCTACCATGCCTCAGGCGCGGCCGACATCAGCTATGCGGATGCGGCGCGCTTTGTCGCTGTTGGTATCGGGGTGGCGAGCGACCGCATCGAGGCGGTCCATGCTGCCGAGGAAAACGAAACCGAACTGATGCCGTTCACGTCGCTGGCGACCGGCCGACTGTCGCGCCTTGGCAGTTTCGTTGCACCCGAACCGCTCAGCGTTCTCGGCGATGTCTACGGCCGCGAAATGGAGGCGGTGCGGCATATCAGAGAGAGCCGCGCCCCCGCCGTGTGAACGGGTTCATAGCTCGCGCCTGTTGTCCGGGCATAATATTTACTTATGATATTTGGCCACGAATTGCTTTGGGCGGCCGTTTGGCCACCCCTGTTGGCAATTGGAAGTCGTTGGAAGGAGGACTGAATCCCCTGCCCGTTTATTCAAGGAGGCTATTTTGAAACCCTTTATCCGCGTAACGCTTTTCTCGCTGATTTTGACCGTCCCGGCCTTTGCCGAGAAACTCGTCGATCCCACCAGCGTCGCTCCCGAATATCGCGAAGCGGCGGAGAAGCGACGGGCCGAACAGGTCAGGCAGCACGACTGCGCGAAAAAGGCTGACACCGAGAAAGTCATGCCGCGCGAGCGCACGGCCTTCCTGCTGCAATGCCTGGAAGCCGACAGCACGAGCAAGTAGCGGATCGGCCCCATCCGGTCCGCCGGTTAACCGTCCCGTTAACCGTGTCGCGCGAATCAGTTGATAACCCTTAACGTTCCCTTGCCGAGACCAGCAGGCTGCGGAAGAGTTTCGTGTTGTGACGTATGGGCGTGGGGGCGTGGCATGCGTAAGCAGGAAATGGGTTTTGACTATCATCGCTATCGGCAGTTGCTGGCCGATGCGGTCGACGACGACAAGCGGCTGGAACTGATCAATATATTGATCGAGGAGCGGGCCAGGGACCGGCTGGCGGCGCAAACCGCCTCCGACCGCGCAGCCATGACGGCTTCCACTATCTCGAAGGTATTGGGTTCGTCGCGGGCCTGATGGGCCTTCTCGGGGAATGATGGAGCAGCGGCCGCAAACGGCTTTCCGCGAGCGCATTGCGATTCGATTAACAATGCCTGGCAATTGGGCATAAAGTTTTTTGTTCTATGAGGTGTCCCCATAAGGCCCGTTTGGGCCAAACAAGGGGGCATACCATGAAAACGATTTCTGCGATCGCGGCGGACCACTCGTTCAAGGCGATGGTTTTCCTTTCCTGCGCCGGTCTCATTGTGTCGTTCTGCTTCTTGGCGTTCGGCGTAGACCTGAACTACGTCTGGCTTTAATCTCTTCGCTCAGGCCTTCGCACGCGCGAGCCGCACGTGCGAAGGAGTGAGCCGAAGGGATGTTCCATTGTTGATTTTGCGTCGCGCGGTGTTGGCCGCGCTCGTTCTGACCACGCTCGATGCGTTCGTTGGTTCGCCGGTTATGGCAGCGGAAAACGACTTGGCCGCGCTGGTGGCAAAGCCGGTTTCCTTTCCCGACATGGCGCTGGGCTCGGCCACGGCTCCGGTCACCATCGTCGAATACTCCTCCCTCACCTGTCCGCATTGCGCGGCGTTCGCGGAAAACGTCTTTCCGATGCTGCAGTCGAAATACATCGACACCGGCAAGGTGCGCTTCGTGTCGCGCGAGTTTCCGCTCGACATCAAGGCCGCGGCCGCCTCGATGCTGGCACGCTGCGCCGCCAATGGCGATGCGCCGAAATTCTTCGAGGCCACCATGATGCTGTTCAAGCAACAGCAGGCGCTGGTGGATCGCACCACCGAGACGCTGAGCGCCATCGGCGCCAGGTTCGGCATGGACCAAAGCGCGGTTGAAAGCTGCGTGAAGAGCGACGTCTCGCTCGACAAGCTGCAGGCCGACCAGAATTTTGCCTACAACCAGCTCAAGGTCGAGGCGACGCCGACCTTCTTCATCAACGGCGAGATGGCCAAAGGCGCGATGTCGTTCGAGGAGCTGGAAGCGAAGCTCGCGCCGCTCTTGAAGCACTGATCTTCATCGCATGCGAAGGCGATGAAAATTTCACACCGTAGTCTTACGGTATAGGCCTGCCCTGCGATTCTAATTATGAGCTTGCCCTGCGTTTGACCCTTTGGGGGAGGGGTTAAGTCACGAGGCCCGGGCTCCTAGGCACTCCGGGCCTCGTGCACTTTCTCAAACGCAAACGATCTTCAACGCAGAGCATCCGACAATCTGATTTGCGCGACTTCGCCGTCACCAGCGTGCCGGCGATTGTGGCGTTATCGTGCTGCAGACTCATCTTCAAAATAGTTCCTGATATTCGCGGCCTCGCGCAGCGAAAAAATCTCGGAACCTGAGCAGTTCCCGGAACTTGTTGATGCGGCGGCAGGGCACCACGGGGCCCTCTCTTGTATCGCACTCCTCTTGCTCTTCTGGCTGTGATCTCAGCCATCTCATGCGCACATGCTGAAAGCGGTCTCGCCTCCTACTACGGTGGCCACGGACGTTCCGGCGAAATGACTTGCGCTCATCGCACAAGGCCCATGGGAAGCATGGTGACGGTCTCCTATCGCGGCCGCTCCATTCGCTGCCGCGTCAACGACCGCGGCCCCTTCATCAAGGGCCGCGTGATCGACGTGTCGGTCGCGGCAGCGCGGGCGCTCGGCATGATTGATGCCGGTGTCGTGACGGTTTTGCTCGAGGCCGATTGATCGGCGCGGCTATTGCCGCGTTTGCGGCGCTGCAACGAAGACCAGGCCGATCCGTTTGTTCTGGATCCAGGCGACGCTGCATTCGTGAACGAGCGCGCCGCTGTGCCTGACCAGGCGAAAGCGCCCCGGCACGAAGGCAGGATTTTCCACGTCGATCGCGGCGCCATCTGGCGAAATGTTGCGCACCACGCAGGTCATGACCGAGCCGCCCACTGAGACCAGCGCCGGTTCCTCGATCTCGGTGCGCGGATGCTTGCGCCTTTCTTCCATGGTCTCCCGCCCCAAAACTCTCGCGTGGCGAGAATAGCGGCAAACCCTAAACAAAAAAGAAGCCCTGCCCTGCAAGCGGCTTCAAGCGCGTGACGGCCCCTTGCCGTTCGCCGCAATGACAGGTTAGCCTGCGTTCAGGTGGTGCACTGGCGCGACGCCCCGCTCGAAACAAAATGAACAGGCGCCGACGGGGAGAACGCCATGTTCAATGAGCTCGACCGACGCACGAGTCTGACCGGCAACCAGCTCAAGATACTGGGGGCCGCAATCATCGGCGACGCGCTGGAATTTTTCGATTATTTCCTGATCGGCTTCGTGCTCGCCTTCCTGATCGGACCTTGGAAACTGACCTTCGGCCAGTCCGCGACCGTGCTGATGAGCTCCGGCGTCGGGGCTATCCTGGGCGCCTACGCCTGGGGCTGGCTCGCCGACCGCGTCGGCCGCCGCGTCGTCTTCATCGGCACGGTCCTCAATTTCTCGATCGCGACCGGCCTGCTCTACTTCACGCCGGACAATGGCTGGATCTACCTCACGATCATGCGCTTCTTCGTCGGCACCGGCGTCGGCGGGCTTTATTGCGTCGACCTGCCTTTGGTGCAGGAGTTCATGCCGTCCTCCAAGCGCGGCTGGGTTGGCGGTCTCGTGACCTGCGTGATCCCGCTCGGCGTTGGCTTCGGCGCCGTGCTCGGCGCGTTTACCCCCACCGACCAGTGGCGGGTGTTGTTTGCCATCGGCGTGCTGCCGGCGTTTCTTGTGCTTCTGGTTCGTCTCTGGGTGCCGGAGAGCCCGCGCTGGCTCTGCCGCCAGGGCCGCTACGAGGAAGCCCGCAAGTCGCTGGCCTGGGCGCTGCAGGTCGACCCGTCGTCGCTGCCATTGCCGACCGCCGCCGATGCCGGGCCGATCGTCAAGAGCAACTGGCTCGACCTCTTCAAATATCCGCGCAGCCTGCTGGTCTCCTGGCTCGGCAATGCCGGGGCGCAGACCGGGGTCTACGGCGTCACGCTGTGGGCGCCGTCGCTGTTCGTGCTGCTGTTGAAGGTCAGCCCGCAACAGGCGGCCAAGATGATGATCCTGCTCACCGTCTGCGGCTTCATCGGACGCCTTTCCTTCTCCTACTTCTCGGAGCTGATGGGACGGCGCAAGGCGGGCGGCCTGCTCGGCTTTGGCGCCGGTGTGCTCACCATCGTCGCGGGCTACAATTATAATGTGATGTGGGGAGACACTTCGGCCTTTTGGCTGATCCTTGCGCTCGCCTTCTTCTTCGCCGACGGCGGCTTTGCCATTGTCGGCCCCTATGCCGCGGAGGTCTGGCCCTCGCACCTGCGCACCACGGGCATGGGCTCGGCCTATGGCTTTGGCGGCATCGGCAAGATCATCGGCCCGGTCGGGCTCGCGCTGATCGTCGGCTCCAACAACTACCTGAAACCCGATGTGCCAATGACGGAAATCCCGCTGGCCTTTGTCTATCTCGGCTGCTGGTTCCTGATGGCCGGGATGGTCTACTATTTCTTCGGCATCGAAACCCGGGGTAAATCGATCGAGGAGATCGACCGCGAGCTCAACGCCGGCCTGACGCCGCCGGTGGCGGCCGCGGCCCAGGTCCGTCAAGCGTAGATACGTACCATGTTGGTTGCGACTTCTGCTGAACTGGCCGGCGATCGAAGCGTAGTCGCGCGCGCCGAAGCCGTCCGCTCGGCGGTCGCGGCCGCCTCCGACGAGATCGAGCAGGGCCGTCGCCTGCCGCCTGCCCTGCTCGACCGGCTGCACGAAGCGGAGCTGTTTCGCCTGCTGCTGCCGCGCTCTTCCAACGGGATCGAAACCGATCCCCTCACCTTCTTCCACGTGATCGAGACCATCGCGCAGGCCGATGCATCGACGGCCTGGTGCCTGAGCCAGGCCGGCGGCTGCGCGATGTCGGCGGCCTATCTCGACCTGCCGGTGGCGCAGTCGATCTTCGGCAAGGACCCGCGCGCGGTGCTGGCCTGGGGACCCGGTCCCCGCGTGAAGGCGGTGGAATGCGAAGGCGGCTACAAGGTCACGGGTGTCTGGGCTTTTGCCTCCGGCGGCCGGCACGCCACCTGGCTCGGTGCGCACTGCCCGATCTTCAAGGCCGATGGCTCGCCGCGGCTCGAGGATAACGGGGCGCAGGCCGAGCGTACCATGCTGGTGCGCAGCGAAGACGTCGAATGGACCGACATCTGGAGCACCGTGGGCCTGCGCGGCACCGCCAGCGACCAGTTCGCGCTCAAGGATTTCTTCGTGCGATCCGATCACTCCATCACCCGCGAGTTCGAGCGCGAATGCCGCGAGCACGGCCCGCTCTATCGCATGGGCAATGGCACCTGCTACCAGGTCGGTTTCGCCGGCGTTGCCTGCGGTATCGCCCGCGGCGCGCTGGACTGCTTCCTCGATCTCGCCAGGAACAAGATTCCGCGCGGCTACAAGAGCCCGATCAGGGACAATGCCGTCGTGCAGTCGGGCCTGGCGCAAGCCGAAGTCAATTTGCGCGCCGCGCGCGCCTATCTTCTGCAGACCATGGCGGAGATCTGGAAGCATCTCAGCGCCGGCTCGATCATCACGGTCGAGCAGCGCATGACCGTTCGCATGGCCTCAACCCACGCCATCCATCGGGCACGCGAGGCCGTCGACTTCGCCTACAACGCCGCCGGCGCCACCGCGATCTTCGACAACCATCCGCTGGAGCGCCGCTTCCGCGACATCCATACCGTGACCCAGCAATTGCAGGGTCGCCTCAGCCATTTCGAAACCGTCGGAGCCTGGATGCTGGGCGCCGACACCGATCTCACATGGGTTTAGGAACTGGGTTTAGGAAGTTTCGGGTTTAGGAAATCTTGGATCAATCAAAAAGGAGAAAAACCATGCCGCTTGGCGGACTGCAGCACTTCACGATCGAACCGCAGGACCTCGAGAAGACCAAGGAGTTCTACGTCGACGTGCTCGGACTAGAGATCGGCGACCGGCCGCCGCTCGGCTTCCCCGGCTATTGGCTCTATTCGGGCGGCCATGCCACCGTGCATCTGATGGGCACGCGCACGCCGCGTGAGGGCATCATCGTGCGCGGCACCGAGAAGAAATACGAGGATACCGGCCGTCTCGACCACATCGCCTTCGCCGGCAGCGATGTTGATGGCGTGCGCAATCGCCTGCAGTCGAAGAACGTCAAATTCCGCGAGAGCATCGTGCCGCGCACCGGCGACACCCAGATTTTCCTCTACGACCCCGATGGCGTCGGCGTCGAATTGAATTTTCCGAAGGCATAACCCAACACATAAAGATTACTAATCGGCGGATCCAACATCGGCCGGTCCGGGGCGCGCGCCTGGGCCGGCCGATGATGTTTTTGCAGCTGTGAGCGCGCTAACCCGACAAGGTCACCGCCGAGCCATCTATGCGGCGCGATTAGGTCTGCTTTTCTTCATCATTGGATGGCGACGTGAAGGCGCCGCGCCGCTGCGGCAGGATAGCCGGGTGCCGGGCCTTTAACCTACCCCAGGGCACGCGTGCCCGGCTATTCGCGAACGCATCTGGCGTGAACCCGGACGTCTGCTTTGCTGCGCATTCCTGACTCAAGTCGGACAGTGCGGCACTTCCGCCAAAAACGGACTCTTGCATCGCAGCAGGAAAGCTCTATTCGATCACTTCGTCGGCGCGAGCGAGCAACGCGGCCGGGAGTTGCATGCCGAGTTGCCGTGCAGCCTTTTGGTTCACCACCAATTCAAATTCGGTGGGGCCTTGAACGGGCAATTCTGAGGGATTGGCGCCGCGCAAGATTCGATTAACGTAGGACGCCGCGCCTACAAAGAGTGTGTCGGTCTTGGCTCCGTAAGACACAAGACCGCCAGCTGCGCAGAAGATCGGAAGCGGATAGATCGCCGGCAACCTGCACTCCGCCACCAGCGCAGCCATCTCAACGCGTCGGACTGCGGTGATCGCATCGGGCAGAAAAATCAGTCCACTGTCTGGCTTGTCCTTGAACGAGCGAATAAGGCGATCAATGTCGGAACTATCGCCGCTCGGTGACTCAATCGACTTTATCCCGACCTTGTTTGCAATTTCGTCAATCGACTTGCGAAACGCCGCAGAATTATTGCCCGGTTCGGGGTTGTACACTATTCCAATATGCTCGACGTTTGGTGCCACCTCCTTCAAAAGCGATACCCATTTGCCGCCAAGGGTCGGTTCAAATGGCGTAAAGCCCGTCGTGTTGCCGCCGGGCCTCGAGAAGCTTTGGACGTAATGCATTCCAACTGGATCGCTGACCATCACGAAAACGGTCGGAATGTTGGAATGCTCGCGATGGAGCGCAGCCATGGATGTGTTAGTCACTGCGAACAGAACATCCGGCTGCAACGCGAGCAGCTCGCGAGCATAGGCGCGCGATAGATCTGTATCGCCACGCGTTATCCGATATTCAATCTTCAGATTTCGACCGATTATCCACCCGCTCCCTTTGAGAATTGTTTCGAGAATGTCGATCGGCTCAGTGATTAGTGCCCCAACACGACGCACGCGTTCTTGAGCGTTGGCCCGGCCGAATTTGACGAGCATCGCAAGACCGAGAATGAACTCCCGCCGTCTCATGGCGCCCCCTAGCCTTGATGCGCCAAACAATATCGTGCCGAAGAGAACGCGGATAGGGTCTTGTGTCCGTGCGCCGCAGGACGGGCTCAGTCGAGCCCGCGCTCGTGGCTGAGGCGCACCATTTCATCAATGAAAATCTGCTTCTGCTTGTCGTCGAGGCTCAAAAAAAGCGGCTCGGCGGCATCGGCAACATTGCGCTGGTCCTGCGAGCGATCGTTCAGGAATTGCGCCTCGTTGCGCATCTGCTCGATGATGTCATCCGGCGGATCGCGCTTGGCGCGCGCGACGCGCAGATTGAGGCGGTCGGCGCCGTTATGCCCGAGATAGTGCATGGCGCTGGAGAAGCTCGACCAGTTCTTCTGTTGCTCGGGCGTGAGATTGAGTTCGGTCTTGATCCGCTCGATATTGGCGTCGCTGCTGGCGACGATCTGATCGGCCGTCAGTTGCGGGGCGCCGTCCTGGGTCAGCACCTGGACCGCCTTGGCTTCCTTCGCGCCCTTCGCCGACTTGGCGTTCTTCGCGCCCTGCTTGTCATTGGCCGCAGGTTGGCCCGCCTTGTCGTTCGCAGGCTTGCCGCCGCCGGTGACCGCCCCCACCACGCCGCCGACGACGCCCACCACGCCGCCGATCGCGCCTCCCAACACGCCGCCGACGGGACCTGCGGCCTTGTTGCCTTCGCGGGCGCCCTGTTGGACGCCTTTAGTCAGGCCTTGCGCATCCACGATCCGCAGCGCGTTGACGACAAGAATTGCGGCCACCCCAAGCGCGACACACAGTCTCAACCGCGTGCGCATGCCGGATGTCGGGCTGGTCATTGTTCGGTCTCCTTGATCGATCGGGATTTCAACTCGGCTGATGTCGGGGGACGGCAGGCGCGCTGCGAGGCCCCGCGATTGTACCGTTTCCCCGGCAAGCTCGTCTACCGCAGCAGGCTTTCCCTGCAACCAAGAAAAGCTTGCCATGCGAAGCTGTTACCCTTGACTGCGGCAGATTTGCGCCAGCGCGAACATGAGTCACTTTGCCGCATCGTGTGCGATGCAATATCGCCGGCGCGCGCTGACGTACCGTTCGCACTCAAACAGCGGCTGCTCAGTTCCGGCGCACAACGTTAGTACTAGAAGCATGGCTTACCTGATTTCTCGACAGACGCGATCAATTCTGCTCTGATCGCATTCGACGAAATCTCCGCGCCGCTCCTCGAAGGCCAGCGCAGAAGAACAAGAACGAGAAGAAAAACAAGAGCGAGATTTCCGGACATATCCGATTTGGCCCACCAGGGAGGGAACGCCATGTCACGGAGAAAGCTCAACCGCCGTCAATTCGTCGCAGCAACAGCCTTATCCTCGGCGGCGTTCGTCGCCGCGCCCTTTGTCCGATCCGCGCGCGCGGCCGGCAGTCTCTCGATCGGCTTCTGGGATCACTGGGTGCCCGACGCCAACAAGGCCTCCACCGCCCTCGTCAATGAATGGGCGGCGAAAGAGAAGGTCGAGGTCTCGATCGACTATATCACCAGCAACGGCAACAAGAACCTGGTGACCATAGCCGCGGAAGCCCAGGCAAAATCCGGCCACGATATCCTGGCTATGCCGACTTGGTGGCCGCACGCCAACTCCGATCTGCTCGAGCCGCTCAATAATGTAGTGGAGCCGTTGATTAAGCAGAACGGTGCCGTGAACACTGCAGTGCAATACCTTGGTCAGCTCGACGGGAAATGGCTCGGCCTCCCCACCTGCCTCGGCACGCAGATCAAGGGGCCCTGCTCGCGCATTGACCTGATGAAGAAGTACGCGAACATCGATGTGCAAGCGATGTATCCGGCCGGCAGCCCGCCGAAAGCGGAGAACTGGACGACCGACACCTTCCTGGTGGCGGCCGAAGCCTGCCACAAGGGTGGCTATCCCTTCGGCATCGGAGTGAGTCCAACCGAGGACTCCGTCGATACTGCTGGTGCATTCTTCCAGGCGTTTGGTGCGGAGGTCGTGAATGCCAAGGGCGACCTGACGGTGAAAACCGACAATGTCCGGCAGGCACTCGAATACTACAAGAAGCTGATCTCCTTCCTTCCGCCGGATGTGGCGGCATGGGACAATGCTTCCAACAATAAGTGGCTGATCGCAGGCAAGGGCGCGCTGATTATGAACCCGCCCAGTGCCTGGGCGGTCGCCAAACGCGACGCCCCCCGGATCGCCGAACAGTGTTGGACCCACGGCTTCCCGGTGGGACCCAAGGGCCGCTTCGCGCCGTTCCTGCCCTATTTCCTGACGCTATGGAGCTTCTCCAAGAATAAGGAAGCGGCAAAGAGCCTCATGACACATCTATCGCAGCCTGCCGCGGTCGAGCGTCTGGTGGAAGCAAGTGGTGGTTACGACCTGCCAGCATTCGAGAAGCTGACGACACTGAAGACCTGGGCCGAGGAAGAGCCGCCAAAGGGCACGCTCTACCACTATCCGAACCCCTATAATCACCAGGTGCTGTCGATCGCGGCTTCGCCCGCACCGCCGAAAATTGCGCAGCAAATCTACGCTCAGGGCACACTGACCAAGATGTGCCTGCGGTACGCGCAGGGAGAAAAAATGGAGGACACACTGGCTTGGGCGGAAGGTGAGTGCGAAGGCTTCATGCGAAGCTGAGGCAAGATGTTGCGGCTGCGATCCACCCTTGCGGCGGACCGCAGCCCATCCATTCTCAGGTTCAACGGATCGGGCAGGCGACCGACAATGATTAGGGCGGCCGGTCATTCAGGGAAGCAGCAACATGGTTGACGTCGCATTCCAGCCGAGCAGTGTGCGGCACGCGCGGGCCGGGCGAAAAGCTTCAGGCTTGCGCAACACGCTGCACCGGAAATCGACCGTCGCCTTTCTGATGACGTTGCCGCTGCTGCTTCTGATCGTTCTACTGGTGATCTACCCGGCCCTCTATTCGCTGCACCTTGCGACACTGAACAAGGCGATGACGAAGTTCGTCGGCATCGGCAATTTCCAGTTCCTGTTCAAGCGAGAAACCTTCTGGATGGTGGTGAGGCAATCCTGCCTGTTCGCCATCACCGCCGTGATCTTCAAGGCGTTGATCGGCTTCATCGTCGCGCATTTCGTGCATAACGTTCCGGCCAAGGGGCAGCGCAAGTGGCGCGGCATGCTGCTGGTGCCGTGGGTGATCCCACCCGCCATGAGCACGCTGGCATGGCTCTGGCTATTCGATCCCTCCTACAGCGCCTTCAACTACACGCTCGGCCTATTCGGGATCGGGGCGATCCCATGGCTTGGCGACGCCGCCTGGGCCCGCTTCTCCGTCATTCTCGTCAATATCTGGTATGGCGCGCCATTCTTCATGATCATGTATCTGGCGGCACTCAAGTCGGTGCCTGAGCAGCTCTATGAGGCCGCGGCAATAGACGGCGCCAACTGGTGGCAGCGCATCTGGTTCGTGACATTGCCGATGATGCGCAACATCATCGCGATTACCACGCTGTTCTCGCTGATCGTGACGTTCGCGAATTTCGACATTGTGCGCATTCTCACGGCCGGCGGGCCGCTCGATAAAACGCACTTGTTCGCGACCTGGGCCTTCAAGGTTGGTATCGAAGGAAGCGATATTCCGCTCGGCGCCTGCATCTCGCTGGTCATGGCGCCGATCCTTGCCGTCGCGGCATACTTCATCCTGCGCGACATCTCCAAACGCGGGAACGAGGCTTGATGAGCAGCGTCACAATCGACAAGGCCGGCCCTCGGCGCAAGGTCAGACATGCGAGCATGAGCCGGGATCGCGCCTGGGCGCTGCGCTGGTCTTATTTCTTCCTGATCGTGTTCGCGATCTTTTCGCTGATACCGCCGCTCTATATGCTTGTCACCTCGCTCAAGGGCAGCGCGGAGATTTCGGCGGCAACCAATCCGTGGTGGGTCTTCCATCCGACGCTCAGTAACTACATCGAATTGCTATCGTCCAATCAATACCTGCGGTTCTTTTGGAATTCCGCCATGGTCTCGGTGATGGTCGTGATCATCACCATGTTGATCAGCGTGCCGGCCGCCTTCGCGCTGGCGCGCATGAAGTTCTGGGGCTCGGCAACGCTCGCCACCGGCGTGTTTCTGACCTATCTGATTCCGGACACTCTCCTGTTCATTCCTCTCTTCAAGATGTTTGCGCTGTTCAGCGAATGGACCGGAATCCCGTTGATAAATCACTGGTACGTACTGATCCTGATCTACCCGACCCTGACCGTGCCGTTCTGCACCTGGATCATGATCGGCTATTTCGCTTCGATCCCGAAGGAGCTGGATGAGGCCGCCATCATCGACGGTGCGTCCTGGCTGCAAACGCTGACGCGGATCTTCATTCCTGTCGCGTTACCTGGACTGATTGCCGCGACCATCTTCGCCTTCACCGTCTCCTGGGCGCAGTTCCTCTATCCGCTGGTGTTCACGACTTCGACCGATCAGCTCGTGATGCCGGTCGGCATCATCACAACGCTGATCAAGGGCGACGTGTTCAACTGGGGACAGATCATGACCGGCGCCCTGCTCGGTGCCGCCCCGCCGCTGATCATCTACGCCTTCCTGATGGACTATTACATTGCCGGCCTGACCGCCGGCGCGACAAAGGGTTGATGCTCATGGCCGAGGTAAGTCTGCGCAAGGTGGTGAAGCGTTACGACGAGGTCGAAGCGGTGCGCGGCATCGATCTCGACATCGCCGACCATGAGTTCGTCGTCCTCGTCGGGCCGTCGGGCTGCGGCAAATCGACGACGCTGCGGATGATCGCAGGCCTCGAGGACATCACCGACGGCGACATCTCGATCGGCGGCGACGTCGTCAACGACGTGCCTCCGAAGGACCGCGACATCGCCATGGTGTTCCAGAACTACGCGCTCTATCCGCACATGACGGTCGCGGAGAACATGTCGTTCGGGCTGCGCCTGAAGCACTATCCGAAGGCCGAGATCAAGAGCCGGGTCACCGAAGCCGCGCGCATGCTCGACATCACCGACCTGATCGACCGCAAGCCGAAGCAGCTGTCCGGCGGCCAGCGCCAGCGCGTGGCGATGGGCCGCGCCATCGTGCGCAACCCGAAGGTATTTTTGTTTGACGAACCGCTCTCCAATCTGGACGCCAAGCTGCGGGTGCAGATGCGGATCGAGATCAAGAAGGTGCACCAGAAGGTCCGCACCACCACGGTCTATGTTACCCACGACCAGGTCGAGGCGATGACCCTGGCCGACCGGGTGGTGGTCATGAACAAGGGCAGGATCGAGCAGATCGGCACGCCGAACGAGCTCTACCACAATCCGGCGACGCGCTTTGTCGCGGGTTTCATCGGCTCGCCCGCGATGAATTTCCTGCCTTGCCGGCTTGAAGAGGCCGCGGGCAGCCTCAATCTCCGACTGACCGATCGTCTCGCCTTCCCGGTGCCGCCTGCCAAAGCCGCGCGGTACCAGCACGTGCCGCGCAACGAGAGGCTGCTCCTTGGCATCCGGCCCGAGCATCTCACCGAGGCCGATGGACATGCCGTGCCCGGTATCGAGACCTTCGATACCGTGCTCGACGTCACCGAGCCGATGGGGATGGAGACGCTGGTCTATTTCACGCTCGAGGGCACGTATGTCTGCGGGCGGGTCAATCCGAACGCCGGTGCGCGCGATGGCGCCCCGCTCCGATTGGCTGTGGACCTCAATAATATGCACCTGCTAAACGAGGGGACCGGCGCCGTCCTTTGACGGCGAAAGAAAAAACCCCAAGGGCAGGAAATGGCCACCAACAAGAAGAAGATTTTTGTCACGCAAACGATGTCGCCAAATGCGCGGGCTCTGCTCACCGAACGGGACGACATCGAACTCGTCGAGTTTCCCAACCTGATCTCGGCTCCCGACTTCGAGGCGATGCTGAAGCAGCATGCGCCGGTGCATGGCGTGGCGCTCGGCGCCACCCGCTTCGGTGAGCCGGAACTCGCGGCGTCCGGCGACATGAAAGTGGTGACGCGGATCGGCGTCGGCTACGACGCGGTCGATGTGCCCGCGCTCAGCAAGCGCAAGGTGCCGCTGATGGTGGCGGGCACCGCGAACTCGCCGTCGGTCGCGGAACAGGCGCTGTTCATGATGCTGACGCTCGCCAAGCGCGCGCAGGAAATGCACGCCATGGTCAAGGAGGGCACCTGGGCCAGCCGACTGGGGCAGCTGCCGTTCGATCTCTATGGCAAGACGCTTTTGGTCGTCGGCTTCGGCCGCATCGGCACGCGCACGGCCAAGCGCTGTCTGGCGATGGAAATGAAGGTGCTGGTCTACGATCCCTACAAGCCGGCTGCCGAAATCACCGCGGCCGGCTGCGAGGCCGTGCCCGATCTCGATGCCGCGCTGCCGCGCGCAGATTTCGTCACCATCCACTGCCCGAAGTCGCCGGAGACGGTCGGCCTGTTCAACGCGGCGCGCTTGAGGCTGATGAAGCCGACCGCCTATCTCATCAACACCGCGCGGGGCGGCATTGTCGACGAGAAAGCGCTGCATGAGGCGCTGGTGTCGCGCCAGCTCGCGGGCGCCGGCCTCGACGTGTTCGAGCAGGAGCCGCCGCCGGTTGGCCAGCCGCTGCACAGCCTGCCGAACGTGATCATGGCGCCGCATGTTGCGGGCGTTACCGTCGAAGCCGTCCACCGCATGAGCGAGCAGACCGCGCGCAACATCCTGAGCGCGCTCGATGGCGAGCCGATCCGGCAGAACGTCATC
>CAWDJS010000016.1:0-236107 GCA_963802585.1 uncultured Alphaproteobacteria bacterium
CGCCGGTCGAAATCCGCACCTTTTTGGCGGCACGTTGGTCCTCGCCGGCAATTGACGCTGGTAGCGGATTGTCCAGGTAGTCCATAGGAGGGCCCCGCCCCGTAGCGAAGCGCGGTTCGCGCGCAGCGAAGCGGAGGGGCGGGAGGAGCCTGTGGACCCACCTGGGCAATCCGCGGGATGTGAGGCCCACGAGCGACAACGATGGGCCGCTCGGACGGCCGGGTCATGGCCGGCATTGTCATCTTGATTGACGCGCCCCTCGGCCCGATCGCCGTCGCAGCAAAGGGTGCCGCCTTCTTCCAATTTCTAGACTTGTAGCTGTGAGTTTTGGCCGTTCTCGGACGCGCCGCGCCTGACTGCGATCGGCTGTCGCGATAAGAACCTGTCGATATTCGAAGGCAGGCACGGCACCGATCCCAACGTGGCAGTTCGCATCGGCGCCGTGCCCTACACCGTGCAGGAGCACGAATGCAGGGGCATGATCGCACCCGGGAGGGATTGCGTCTACAGCACGAGCGTGCATCCGCACATGGGGACGGCGACTGCCACGACGGAGCTGATGGAACGCCTGCGCGGCTGTTCTTGTGCCATGGCTGCCGGGTCCAAGTGCTTATCTGCAGCCATTGCGATCGCGGTCACATGTACTGCGCCGACGGCTGCGCTGGGAAAGCGCGCCGACGCTCGCAACGCGACGCCGGTCGGCGTTACCAGACGAGCCGCCGCGGCCGCATCAACCATGCGGCGCGAGCACGCCGCCACCGGGTGCGCAAAAATAACGTGACGCATCAGGGTTCCGTGCCGGATCGATTGGATGATCTGGTGCCCGAGGACCAGGCTGTGGCCGCGACGGCACAAATGTCTGCGGACAGCATCAGCCGACCGCGATGGCACTGTCATTGCTGCGGTCGTCGCTGTCCGCAGTTTGTTCGCCGCAACTTCCTGCAACGCAGCCGCAGCCCGTGGAGTAATCGAAGAGGACGTCGCCGTGACCATCCCCCCTGACATCGAGGCGCAGATCCTGCGCTATTACCATGCTGAACGCTGGCGGATCGGAACTATTGCCAAGCAGTTGCGCGTGCACCGTGACACGGTCGCCCGGGTGTTGGCCCAGGCCGGCCTGCCGCGCATCGAGAGGCTGCGCCGCCCCTCGAAAATCGACCCGTATCTGCCATTCATTCACGAGACCCTGGCGAAGTTCCCGACCTTGAGGGCAAGCCGTCTGCACGTGATGGTGCAGGAGCGCGGCTATCGCGGTGGGCAAAGCCAGTTCCGCCATATCATTGCTTGTCACCGACCACGGCCGCCGGCGGAAGCTTATTTGCGTCTGCGTACCCTGCCTGGCGAACAAGCTCAGGTCGATTGGGGACATTTTGGCCATGTGGTGATCGGCCGGGCCCGCCGGCCGCTGATGGCTTTTGTCGCGGTCCTCAGCTTCTCGCGCCAGATCTTTCTTCGCTTCTTTCTCGATGCCCGCATGGAGAACTTCCTGCGCGGCCATATCGGCGCCTTCGCGGTTTGGAACGCGGTGCCGAGAGTCATTTTGTACGACAACTTACGAAGTGCCGTGCTGGAGCGCCACGGCGACGCCATCCGCTTCAATCCTACCTTGCTCGACTTCGCCGGGCATTACCGTTACGAGCCGCGACCTGTCGCCATCGCCCGCGGCAACGAAAAAGGTCGGGTCGAGCGCGCTGTGCGCTACGTACGGGATGGCTTCTTTGCCGGCCGCCAGTTTGCAGATGTCGATGACCTCAATTTGCAGGCCGATGATTGGTGCAGTTGCGCAGCGGCGGATCGGCGCTGCCCGGATCAGGACGCCCTCACGGTCCGCGAAGCCTTTGCCAAGGAACTCCCCCACCTCCTTAAGTTGCCGGACAATCCCTATCCGGTCGTGGAGCAGGTGGCGGTCTCGGTCGGCAAGACACCTTACGTCCGCTTCGACAAAAACGACTACTCGGTGCCACACAGCCATGTGCGGCAATCGTTGACCTTGCTGGCTGATCCGGACCGGGTGCGCGTCGTCAACGGACAGCAGATACTGGCCAGCCATCCGCGCAGTTACGATAAGGGCGAGCGGATCGAGGATCCCGCCCATGTCCAGGCTCTCGTTGATAAAAAGCGCGAAGCACACCGCGAGCGCGCCACCGATCATCTCGCCCACGCGGCTCCAGCCAGCCAGAAATTGCTGGTTCGCGCCGCTGAGCGGGGTGCCAATCTCGGCACCATCACGGCCGCCCTGATGCGTCTGTTGCGACGCTACGGGGGAGCCGAGCTGCAGTCCGCCATCATGGCGGCGCTTGATCGCGATGTGCCACATCCAAATGCCGTGCGCCTGGCGCTGGAGCGCCGCCGCGAAGATCGCCAACAGGTCCCGCCGGTCGAAATGACGTTGCCAGCCCATGTGCGTGCGCGCGACGTGGCCGTGCGGCCGCATTCCCTCGAGACCTATGACCAGTTGAAGGATCACAACCATGAAGAATCTTGAGGGACTGCATGCGCGCGCCAAAGCTCTGCGCCTGCACGGCCTGTTGGCTCATTGGTCGGAAGCGGTCGCCGAGCCAGCTCTCGCCAAAGCGGGAGCCTGGGTCGAACAGATACTTGACTGGGAAGAGCAAGAGCGGGCGCGCCGAAGCCTGGAGCGCCGTCTCCAGGACGCCCATATCGGCCGCTTCAAAGCCGTCTGCGACTTCGATTGGACGTGGCCCAAACGCTGTGATCGCGCCACCTTCGAGGCGTTGATGTCGCTCGACTTCCTCAAGGACGCCACCAATGCCGTACTCGTCGGTCCGAATGGCGTCGGCAAGACGACGTTGGCGCGCAATCTCGCCCACCAGGCGCTCATCCACGGCCACACCGTCCTGTTCACCAACGCCGGCCAGTTGCTCGGCGACCTCGCCGCCTTGGACAGCGATTCCGCCCTCCGCCGTAGGTTACGGCACTACGCCGCGCCGTCACTCCTTCTGATCGACGAAGTCGGATACCTCTCCTATTCCAACCGTCATGCCGATCTGTTGTTCGAGCTGATCTCAAGGCGCTACGAGCAGAAGAGCACCGTCGTGACCACCAACCGGCCATTCGCCGAATGGCGCGACGTCTTCCCCAATGCCGCCTGCGTCGTCTCCATGGTCGATCGCCTCATGCACAACGCGGAAATCGTTGCTATCGACGGCGAATCCTACCGCGTCAAGGAAGCCCGCGAACGAGCCGAACAGCGCGCCAAGCAACGCCGGGGAGGAAAATGATGGCCAAACGCAAGACAACTAAGCGGCGGCAACGCCATGACCCTTCCATCCAAGACCGAGCGCCCCTTCGCGCCAGAGCACCACATTCCGCGGGACTGCCTCACGCCATCCCGCTCGCGATCCCCACCTACTGGACGCCCGATCAGGCGATCGCCGTCTTCGAACTCCTCGATGACTTACGCGAAACGATCTGGTCCATCTATCAAACCAATTTGCAGGATCTGACGCGCCAGCAACGTCAGTCTCCACCCGTCGATCATATCGACGACGACCTGCCGTTCTGAGAATCACCGCCATGCCTGGTCAACAAGGGGCCGAAGACGGCCCCTTCTTCATGACCCATGCGCGGCAGCTTGTGCCGCCAAAAAACCGCGGATTTACACCGGCGGCAACAGCAGGAAGACCTGCTCCGGTTGGCTGTTGCAGGGGTTGGCCGTATGCTGTGGTTGTGGCTACGCCTATTGCGGCAAGGCGGTTCCTCGCTCGCGAAAGGAGCCTTCGAGGAAACTGCGCTATTATCTATGCAGTGGCTCCGAGGGATATCGATTTGGCGGCTCGCCGCCGTGCGCCAATCGATCGGTGCGCGCCGACCAGCTCGAAGAGATTGTCTGGGACGAGGTGAGAGCGTTGCTGGAAGACCCGTCTCGGGTGGAAAGTGAGTATCGCCGTCGCCTCGCCGCGACTCGAGACGGCATCGCCATGCCCGAGGAAATCGCCCGGCTCGATCGGCAATCGGCCACGCTTCGACGCGGGATCGAACGCCTTATCGACAGCTACGCCGAAGGAGTGATCGAAAAATCCGAATTCACCCTCGCATCGCGGGGTTGAAGCAGCGATTGTCGCAACTCGAGGAGCGACGGCAGGCCGCTGAAGACGCGGCCGCTCTCGAACGCGATCTTTCACTCATCATCAGCCGCATGGAAGATTTCGCCGAAAAGGTCGTGAAGGGGCTCGACAATCTCGATTGTGACGGCAAGCGAGAGATTGTTCGCACTGTAGTGCGCCGGATCGAAATCGACCAAAGCAACGTCGAGGTCATTTTCCGCGTTCCGCCAAACGGTGGTTCACCGGAACCGGGTGCCCTCAATATGTCTCGCGCTTTACAACATTGTACGGACGTCCGTCGAACGAACGTTTGCATGGCTCGGGCGTTGCAGGCGTCTCGCCAAAGATTGGGAAAATCTCAATCGTAAGGCGCTCGCTTTTCTCCGCCTCGCATCAATCCGCCTCATGCTCCGAAAACTCTGTAATCCCGTTTGATGTTCCCGGACAAACTCTGAGACAATGACGTGTACGCACTTATATTCTGATCGAATTTCCGACGGCATAAACAGAAATCAGTCCGCGTTGATCAGGAATGCGCCTAGCACAATGCCGCACCAAATAATGGAGATCGCAAACAGCCAAGTATCACGCGTCATGGCGCGAACTTCGGGGCACTGCCGTCGACCTCGCTTGACCTAGATCAAGCGAACTGGGGTTATGCCCCATGAAGGGCTAGCAACCGCCTCACTTCATGATCCACCAGAGAGCGAAGGCGGCGGCGGTCGCGGTGGGTCAACGCGAGTGAAATCAGAAGCGCAAGCAAGCTGATCTTGAACAATTCCCAACGCGACACTTCCGGTGATCCCCATCAGTGCATCACCCCTGGGTAGCATCGCGCGGATCGGTCGAGAGCACATCGGGAGTTCCGGCTGGCGGATATCGCAATGCGGTACCGTACTTCTACCGGGTCGGAAGTAGGCCAATACCACCGCGCGAAGGCCGCCTGTGAGGGCTTCGAGTGCAGCGCGCCGCGGGTGCTGGCCGAGCGAAAGCGACAATATTTCGTAGAGGCCCGCGCAGCTGCGTTCGCCACGAGCGAGATATGGGAGCAGCATTCTAGCGATCTGAATTGGGGTCCAAGGAATATTCAGATGCTGGTCGAGAGCATTTTCCTCGCCGCCGACGGTCCGAGGTCGAGCAATACCTTGGCATAAGGAAGGAAGAAGCGCCGGCGCCGGTCACACCGGAAGCGTCACCGGCAGAGGCTGGCCTCACACACTAGGCGGCTGCGGCGATAACAACGGGCGCGGGCTTTTCGGCCCGCGCCGCGTTTTGTAGATCCGCCGAAAGCCGTGCCTCTCGCACCCGCTCGCGCAGCTCCGTCAGTTCGAGGAATTGCGCGTGGAGATCAGTTTGTATCCGGGTGAGAATTCTAAGCCGCGCCTTGGCGCGAGATAAACGCTTCAGATTGAGGCTCATTTTCGCCCCCAAAGGCATCACAAAGGAAAAGAACAAATCAAGATAGTTATGGATAGTCGATAAATTCAGCTTGCTAACAAGAAAGTGCTGAATCCTATCAGAGTCAAATTACAAATATTCGCGTGACAGAGTTGCTAACCTCCCCAGCCGCCGGCGATGGCTCGCTAGCCGCTGCAGGCGCCAATGTTCTTAAGCTTCGGACCCCAAAGGGCGGGGATCATTCTAAGGCAACGTGCTGACACACACCTTACAGGTAACGGTGGTCAACTATTCCGCCATATCCTGAAACTGTCGCGGTCACGCATTCCGCGACACGCAGATGAACGACTTGCCCGCCGGAAAACTCACCCGGCGGGTTTTTCTTGTGATTCAGCAGGCGGCTGACCTAAGCTGTCGCCGCTTAAATTTAAAAAGGGGAGTGAGACGTGGCGACCGGTACTGTAAAGTGGTTTAACAACCAAAAGGGTTTCGGATTTATTCAACCCGACAAAGGCGGCAAGGACGTATTCGTTCACATCTCCGCGGTGGAGAAGGCGGGCCTGAGTACACTCAACGAGGGTGCCAAGGTAAGTTATGAAGAGAAGGAAAACCGCGGCAAGACGTCAGCGGAAAATCTGAGGGTCGGCTAAGCAGCAGGCATGCAAGTGCGCGGGCTTTGGTCCCGCGCTCACGTCCCAGGCGTTGCGATCGGCTCATGACGAGCGGCTGTTCTCTTGGAAAATTAATTAGCAGGCACCGCAGAACCTGCGCTACGAACCAACCTATCCGCCTTTTTCAGAACGTAGGTATTTGCCGGCTGTTCTCTGGAGAAAAAGCTGATCACCACGAACGCCGCGCAAAACAGCAAGCCTACCAGCACAACTTTCCGGTAGGTGCGTCTATCTGCGTTATGAAAAGAACTCGACACGAAAACACCGCTACAACTTCACACCAAGGTTTGAGGTCTAGCTGGTGATCATTTCCAGATCGCTTCGTAGCGACAGGAAAATGGTTTCGTCCCAGCATCAGCGTGAACTGATTCACATCTGGCCAAACCCGCTTTCTTATCCAGCACGATAAGCGTCAAACGCGTGTGCAAGGAAAACGGCTGCGCTACAGCATACCAGAAACGCAACAAGCAGTGTCATCGATGCCTCTCCTGCGAGAGGGCGGCCATGGAACTGCTGCGCGAGAAGTCCCAGATCAGGTTCATGATGAACTGCATGTTGGCCATCCGCTGCCTTGTGTAAGGGAACGGTAGGCACCGCTCTGTTTCAGGACGTTTTCGTCGGACCAGGAAAATGGTTTCGCGGGAAAGGCTCGCGACGCATCGCCGGCGCCTTGGGAATCCCTCGTCCCGGTCGGCGGCTTTCTACTTCCGCGAGCGATAGTTCGACACTGTTGCCTCGGCGCTATAGTGACTCAACCACATTGTTGCCATGATTGATCCAAGCCGTCGGGACCACCAGCGCGGTGACTTGGCGAAGGCTCGGCACACCTCCGGCTGGGGGCATGTGCCGGGCCGCCGGCCAAGGTTTGCGGTAGCGCTGGCAGATGGATCGACCGCCGATCAACAAGGAGATCGCCACGGCATGGAGCACGATCTCGACATTGACGAACTGCGCCGGCTCGAACGGTTCTGCTTAGAGCAGGCCGACCAATGCGCGAGAGCAGAGGCCAAGGCGGCGCTGCTTAGCTTGGCCGCGGATTATCACGCTGCGGCAGAGCGTGCCCCACGCGCAACTGCATAGGGTCAATAGACCCGGCGGCACCGCGGGCGCAATGTCAGAAGAATCCAGCGCTCAGATCCAGGCCGTAGGACATACACATCAACGACACCGTGAGCCCGACGCCGCAGAACATGATGATTGTCTTTAGCGTCTCGACGTCAACGCTTGTTCCCGAAAAATGGGACAGGGCTTTAGCAAGGGCTGCCATTCGCGACTCCAACGTTGGTTCGGCGTCGTGATAGCCAAGTCGTCGGTAAGTGAGTGTGAGCAGGATCACCAAATCGAGGATAGGCCGGCGGCCCTCGCTCGATTGCACTTTGACCGAAGGCTCGCCTCGCGACGCTAGCCTGTCCGGCGATCCGCATTGCTGGTCGCTTCTGTCGAATCGCAAGAGCCGCTAGTCGGCTAATTGATTCTGTTGTTGAACTACTTGAGAATTCACCAACGCCGCTATCGATCAATCTTGCTCGAGTGCAGGGACAACGGTTGCGACCGAAAACGCACCCGTTCAGGATGACGCGTTGACGGCGATGTCTCTTTTCGACGAATACACGCTGGGTGACAAAATAACCAAAATGAGCTTCAGGTGGCCCTCGCAAGGTTAGGTGCGCGCGTTTAACGCATAGGACGAGACGAGCTTTCAAGGTTCGACCAGTGGCCACGCGGACGTCTTCGCCCGCGGGTCTCGTTTAGACGTCTTACCAATGACGCGATCCATTTGCCCGTGATTAGCTTCAAGTTGGTCGACGACTGTCGGTTTGTTATGAGCCGCTTGCTCCTGGATTATCCTGAACTGCTCGGCGATTTTCGCTTTGTCGTGGGCCATTTGTTCTAGATTGGCTTGGAGTTGCTCAGCGACTTTCGCATTGTTGTAAGCCACTTGCTCCTGAATCGTCTTGAACTGCTGGTCGTTTTTCGCAGTGTCGCGGGCCATTCGTTCTTGGCTCGCGTCGAGCTGCTCAGCGACTTTCGCACTGTCACGAGCTTGCTTCGCCTTGATATCCTCTATCCTTTGCCCCAGGGTTACGAGGTCATGCGCCATGGCTTGAATCAGTCGTCTTAGTTCACCAACGGCGGCAGCGTTGGTGGACTTAGTTTCTTCTGACGTCAGAGCCGGGGGCGTCATTCGAGAAGTTGGTGTATTCGCGGGATCGTCCCTATGAACTACGGTAGCGACGCCTCTATCCTCGATCGGCTGCGATAGAGTAGGCACCCACTCCGGCGCCCACTCAACGAATTTCTGCTTCACCACATAACCGTAGGACGACTGCCAGCCGATGGCGGTAATACCGACGCACAGCAAAAGCAATATGCTAAAGAAACGACGGCCATTCGGTCTGCCAAGCAAGGCCCGGTCGCCGGTAAGCGATGAAGGGAGCCTCGCGTCGTCCGACGGATGACGCGAAATATCACGTGCGGGATTGGAAGGCTGCCCATCTACCGATGTGGCTTTGTGCGTGAGCTTTTCGCGCTCATAAGCGCGCGCGTTCGCGTCCTCCAGTCTAGCGATCAGGGCATCAGACTGATCCGGGCTCAGCATGGAAATCCATTCAACGGTGCTCTGAAGTCTGTACGTGTGGCTTACCCAAACAAATTGCTCTGTAGGGAGCTTAGTCCATCAAGACGACCGGCCGCTGGCAATAAGCACGGGATCTTTTGCATCGTGTATGGTCACAGTAAAGGGATCATTAAAGCACCCGTGTTAAAAAGGGTCTTATGGAAGTCGCAGCTCCAGCCCCATTGGTTGACGTTAATGGGGACGCCGGCGTGTTTGCCGATCGTGCCGACACGCGCGTCACCGCAGTAGACGTGCCAGGTGCCGGAGCGGCGGCGGGTAGCCAGCCTTACTGCGGCACCCCTCGCTCAGCGGCGTGGAGGATCGCGAATGGCAAAATAGACGCGGATAGAGACAGGCGTCTTGCGGCCAAGCTTGTAATTTGTAGAGGTGCTTTCCGGCAACGAGCGACGCCAAGGATACGGCGGGTTCTATTCACTCACCTATCGATAGATGATGCAGTTGCGCTTGCTGATCGCGTTGGTCCGACTTTGTCCGCAGTGTCGTTTAGAACCGGCAAGCAGCCATTGCAGATCCGAAGCTGGGCTTTGAGCCGCTTTTCTCTGTCGGACTCTATCTTGTCATGCAAGGCTTGCCACTCGGCGGAGCGAGGTTCGAGAGTAGCCAATTTCGCTTCGCGTTTAGCATCTGGGTCGCCGTGGGCTGATAAAACGGCATTCGGATGTAGCTCGGAATTTGCGGCCGGATTGTCATTCGACCCAAGTCCGTCCCACGCTATCGGGCCGTCCTTCCGGAGAGGCGCGGACGCGCAGCCGGCGAGCAGCAGGCACATAGAAGCGAACGTAAGAGCGTGTCTAATCCCCATGAAAACGGTTCTCGCAGGACCGCGGCGGTTCCATGGCCCGGAGAAGGCGGGCAGGGGGTTTTGGCGGCC
This sequence comes from uncultured Alphaproteobacteria bacterium, assembly GCA_963802585.1. Lineage (GTDB taxonomy): Bacteria > Pseudomonadota > Alphaproteobacteria > Rhizobiales > Xanthobacteraceae > Bradyrhizobium. The sequence goes on from CAWDJS010000016.1 coordinate 9,646, forward strand.
CATGACAGCCTTACTAAAGCAAAATGCATGTCCATTGCTGAACGTGCATCTGCCCTTTAGTGCCCGATTGCAGCAAGTCGCTCTTTGCGCTAACTGTTGTCATGAGTACTTTTATTTTATTAACCATAGCAATTGTTGCTGAACCGCTCGAAGCTACGTCGATCAGCTATCCGGTGGCAGTGCCGTTGGAGTGCATGCGGTTGGCCGAGCGCGAGCATGTTCCCGCTGTGATTGAGTCTCCGTATCAAGCGCTGAAGGCGGCATACAAACTCGCTCACCTCAACAAGGCTGATCCACTGGTAGCCGAGTGCCACGACGCGGTAGAGCGCCTTAGGGTCCAATGGCGTCAACAAAAAGCACGCCCCTGAATGAAGCGTGCTTTTGATGTATCTAGCGGAATTAGGCTGGTGTTCTAGAAGCCGCCCACAGCCGCACTCTTGTCACTTGCGACTAGCGCCGGGCTCGAAGGAGGAAGGCGCGGTTATCGGGTGGATATTTCAATCAGTTCGTGGTCGAACAGAAATTCGAACCTGAGATCGCCCGCGAGCTCAATGAAGCTAACGTCGTCAACCAGCACGGGCGTCTGTGGACTAACACCATGATCCACAATAATCTCAGGAATGAGAACTATCTTGTGTACTGCCAGACGGATACCAACTTAACGGCATTGTCTGCCGGAACGGCAGCGCAGAATAATGCCCAGGCCGCCTTGGTTTTTGGAAAGAGGATCCGATGGCGAGGAAAGAGACCGGGCCAATGGAGACACAGGCCGCTTATCGATCATTCGCGCGCCGCCCCGATCAATCGCCCTGCTGCCCGAGCCGATCCAATCTGCTACGCAGTGCGGGCGGGGCATCATCCGGTCGTCGTGGTGCGGATTCCGATGATGTCGCCCGGGTGTACCGATTTGATCTCGCCCAGCATTCCGAGATGATCTCGCCCACCATACCGATTTGATGTCGCCCGGGGCGTGAGGCGTTCTGGCTTGTTGGTTTCTGGCATCGGCGAAGCCGCATGGTCAACCTTAAATCGCGGCTCGAAGTCTTCGTTGTCTGTTGCTGCTTCTGCTTTGGGCATGTGGGCAACGCTCTTCGCGTTGTCCAAGCGCAGCGGCATGTCCACAGCGCCACTTGTTCAGGCCTTTCGGCCGGGTTTGCGGGTTCGCCGCAGGCTCTCGCCGTTGAGATCGACCCGGTGGGCGTTATGGATCAGGCGGTCGAGGACGGCATCGGCGTAGGTGGGGTCGCCGATCAGCGCGTGCCATTGATCGACAGGAAGCTGGCTGGTGACGATGGTGGAATGGCGACCGTAGCGGTCCTCGAGAATCTCCAGGAGGTCGTGGCGGGCCGCGGCGTCGAGCGGCTCGATGCCCCAATCGTCGAGGATAAGAAGGTCGACGCGGCCGAGCGAGCGCAGGATGCGGGGATGGCGGCCGTCGCCGCGTGCCAAAGCCAGATCGGTGAACAGCCGCGGGACGCGCTGATAAAGCACGGAGCGATTGTCGCGGCAGGCCTTGTTGCCGAGCGCCGAGGCGAGCCAGCTCTTGCCGACGCCGGAGGGCCCGCAGATCAAAAGATTGGCATGCTCGTCGATCCATCGGCCTTCGACCAGCGTGGTCAGGAGGCTGCGGTCGAGGCCGCGCGGAGTGCGATAGTCGATGTCCTCGACGCAGGCCTGCTGGCGCAGCTTGGCAAATTGCAGCCTCTTCGACAGCCGCTTGTCGCGTCGCAGCGACGCTTCGCGCTCAAGCAGAAGCGCAAGCCATTCGGCGTGGCCAAGACTCTGCGGCGTCGCCGCCGGCTTCGATGTCGGCGAAGGCCTTAGCCATGCCGTGAAGGCCGAGTTGATGAAGTTGATCGAGGGTCGGATGCGTGAGCAAGGCATGATCTCCTAATTGTAGTAGCGCGGCCCGCGGATGTTGGGATGGAGGATCGGCGTGTCGTCCGCGGAGCGCTTGGGTGAAGGACGCCGATCAAGATTGTTAGCGAGGATGGATTTGACCGAGCCGTAGGTGCGGGCGCCGATATTAATCGCCCGCGTGGCGGCGGCATCGAGCCGCTCGCGGCCGTAGGATCGGGCGAGCCGGATGATGCCGAGACAGGCGCGAAAGCCCTGTTCGGGATGCGCGCGCTCATTGAGGATTAACTCGCACAGCGCCGCGGTGGCCGGCCCGATCATAGCTGCATCCTTGCGGATGCGCTCGATGGTCCAGCCGGCGTAGCGCCGATGACTGGATGCCATGTGTTCCGGCACGGTCGTGTGCTTGTGGTTGCCGCTCATGCGTTGATGCGCGGCGATCCGCTCGCCTTTGTGGAAAATCTCGACGGTACGGGCGGTGAAGCGGACCTCGACCTCAGCGCGGACGAAGCGGTGCGGCACGCTGTAGTAATGTGCCTCGACCTCGACGTGATAGTCGATGCTGACCCGGCAGATCCGCCACTCGGCGAACACGTAAGGGTTCTCCGGCAGGGCCTTGAGCGCCGGCCGATCGACCTCCTCCAGCAGCTTACGGCGGGTGACGCCGAGCCGTCTAATCGGCCGCTCCTCGTTGAGCCGGATCATCAACTCAGCGATCGCCGCGTTGACGTCGGCGAGGCAGTGGAAAGTGCGGTGGCGCAGCCGCCCGAGCAGCCAGCGCTCGACCATAAGGACGGCCTGCTCGACCTTGGCCTTGTCCCTCGGCCGTCGGGGCCTGGCCGGCAGAATGGCGGTGCCGTAATGCGCCGCCATGTCGGCGTAGCTGCGGTTGATCCGCGGATCGTACAGGCAGGCCTTGATGACAGCGACTTTGGTGTTGTCCGGCACCAACAGCGCCGGCACGCCGCCAATCGCCTCGAAGGCGCCGACGTGGCCGCTGATCCAGTCGGCGAGCCCCTGCGTCCACGTCGCCTGCGCGTAGGTGAAGCTCGATGCGCCGAGCACCGCGACGAAAATCTGTGCACTGCGCCGCTCGCCGGTGCGCCGGTCGATCACCACCGGCACGCCGTCGCCGGCATAGTCGACGAATAGCTTGTCGCCGGCCGTATGCGATTGGCGCATCGTCACCGACAACCGGCCTTCCCAGGCACGGTACAACTCGCAGAAGCGCGAATAGCGATACCCGCCGGGTTCGCTCGCGATGTATTCCTCCCACAGGATCGAAAGCGTCACGTGCTTGCGCCGCAGCTCGCGGTGTACGGCTGCCCAGTCCGGTTCGGCCTGCCGACGATGGCCCCGCCGGGTGCCTGGACCGGCTCCCGCGCTGGCGAACAGCCGGGCCTCCAGCTCAGAGTCGGTGATGTCGTCCGACAACGGCCAGCTCAGCCCAGCCGCCTCGAAACGCCGGATCGTCAACCGTACCGTCGACGGGGCGGTCCCCAACCGCCGCGCAATCTCGCGGGTCGGCATCCCGACCGACTTCAATCTCATCACATCGCGCACATGGCGCATCGCAAGCCTCTCCGTCGGCATCCAGGTCCCCCTTCGTAAAGCCGAAAGGCGGGACCGTATCGGAGCCAGAAGAGGCCTCGTCACCCCGGGCGACATCATCCCGGAATGGTGGGCGAGATCACCTCGGAATGGCGGGCGACATCAAATCGGAACGGTGGGCGAGATCATTCCGGAAAGCGGAATCAGCATCGTGGTTCAGACCGTAGCTTTCCTGAATGGAAATCGAAGAACGTCAATAAAAACAAAGCGGTTGACGGGACACCCCTTCCGCCAGATCGCGAATTGTCCGGCCCGGAGACATGGGTAACGGAACGTACCTAAGACATGGGTGACAACCTCGTGCCGAACGGGTTGTCGTTAGCCATTTCTCTTTCGCTGATGCACGCAACTGAGAAATGCGTGCCGCCGTCCAAGATCAAATCAGTCCTGATAAATCGGGCAATTCGATCGGACATCTGCTCGGCTCAATACTCGGCGCCACGGGTGCCGACCGCGCCGGTGTACCCACCCACGTTGCTGGGGGTGCCGTAGTTGTCCCGCTGCGTCCCGTCTGGATTGGTCGCACGATAAGGTTCGACACAGGTGCCGTTGCTGCGCGTGTAGCCCGAGCCCCCGTGGCTGTTCGGATTTGAGCCGGTACCGTAGCCGTAACCCTGCCCCTGGGCAGCATCGAAAAGCATCTGCATCATTGCCATTCGCTCCTTAATGATTTTATGAACACGCGGAGACAACCATGGGGAGAAGGGGGGAGTCCAGCACGGGTTGCCTGATTTCCCCAGCGGCCGGGAGTCTGATCGCGGCATGGAGCACGATCTCGGCATCGACGAACTGCGCCGGCTTGAGCGGCTATGCCTGGAACAGGCCCAAGATGATCGCCGGCTGATTGGCCGGCTGAACAAAAAGACCCCCGAAGGCGACCTTCCTGCAGGCGGGTTTTTCTTGTGATTCAGTAGCTAACCGACCTAAGCTGTCGTGGTTATAACCAATAGGGAGTGAGACGTGGCGACAGGTACCGTGAAGTGGTTCAATCCGGCCAAGGGTTTCGGATTTATTCAGCCCGACAATGGCGGCAAAGACGTGTTCGTTCACATCTCTGCGGTGGAGAGGGCTGGCCTGAGCACGCTCAACGAGGGTGCCAAGGTAAGTTATGAAGAGAAGGAAAACCGCGGCAAGATGTCCGCGGAAAACCTGCGGGTCGGCTAGGCGCCGGACAGGGAACTGCAGGGGCGTGACGTAACTCGCCCTTGATCGATCGGGCGGAACCGCCACCGGTCCGCGGGCTCATGGCCATAATTGGCCCGCAATGCCCGTGGAACACCCATGCATGGGTACCGCGTATGTCAACGAACGGATCACGGCGCTCGCAGCGCTGCTGCTGAGCCTCTCGGTCAGCGGCTGTGCGAACTCGTTTGCTGATTCGTCATTGATGGACGCGCGGGCGCAGGTGCAGGCGCCTCCGAAAACAAGTGCTTATCCCCAGGTCGAGGATTTGCCGCCGGATCGCGAGATGCCCACGCTGACGGCCGACGAACGATTGAAGCTCAAGAAAGAACTGACCGCCGCGCGTGATCGCCAGGCGCCAGCCGCCAAAGCCCGCGGCGCTGCGCAGTCCAACCAGCCGACCAAGCCGCCGGTTCAACAATGAGGGCGCGGGGGCTTCGCTCCGGCGCCCTGGTTAATTGGGCACTACGGGCTTGAGCAGCGCAAAAAAAACACCGCCGGGCTCGAAATGCGACGTCCCGGCGGTTGTCTTTAGCCTGGGCCCCTGAAATTCCCAGTGAAGCCAGGTTAGCAGGCTTCATGCCGGGCAAATGTGAACTGGTTCACAATCGCGCTTCTTTCCAAAACGGCGCGGGGGCCTCGGTCCCGCGTATCTCTCGGCGGGAATGGCCAAGAACCAAAATCGCGTCACCAGGCGCAACGGCGATGGCGGCGTCTAGTCCACGCTCCCTTCGGCGATGACAAGATTTCCGACCGAGCTGTTGTGCCGAAGTCCAATGATCTTCTGGTACTCCGGCGATCCGTACCAACCTTCGGCGGCCTCGCGCGACGGGAATTCGATGACGACGAAACGCGCGTGCGGCCATTCGCCTTCGAGCAGTTTCAGATTGCCGCCGCGCACGATGAACTTGCCGCCGAATGCTTCGAGCGTGGCAGGCACGGCCTTGCGATATTCGGCAAACATGGCTTCGTCTTTGACGGTCTCGGCCGCGACAATGTAGGCCTTCATCATCGTCTCCCTGATCGGTCGGTTCCAATGCGGTTGAGCATCCGCCGTCGGATTCTGATTTGCGCCGCGCACAGTGTGCTCACGGCTTAACCGATCCAAAACCTTCCTCAGAGGATCAAATTCTTTTCCGATGCGGGCGATGGCATACTGCCGTCCAATCGGAGGTTGTGCCTCATGAGGACGCCCTTGAACCGCCGGTCGCTCCTGCTGGCCATTTTGTCGGTTTGCGCCGGACGCCACGCTTATGCGCTGGATCGTCCAAGGTTGATCGTACTCGGCGCTGCCGTCACCAGCCCCATTGTCGCCCTCGGTGTGGGCGGTGCCATAGCGCCGAAGCGGGAAATGTCTCTGCGGGGTTGGCTCGTGTGCAATGGTGCGGAAGCCAGCAGGGCGACCTACGCCGAGCTGTTCGCATCGCTGGGCACAAAATTCGGGGACGGCGACGGATCAACAACCTTCAACCTCCCATCGAGGGACGTGGAGATGAATGGTGCAGAAGTTATTCGCGGGACGGCGATCTGCCCAAACGGCCCGATTGTCAGCGCCTTGATGCCATTCGACACCACGAGCAATATTTAGCTACGCGCGCTCTGGCTTGCCCACCCGGCGGTGTTATGGTGCAGGCAGTCGAACGCGCGTGCCCTGGGGTAGGTGGAAGGCGCGGCATCCGACTGCCCGGCCACAGCGGCGGATGTGGCCTTTTAGTTGTGCCATCAGAAGCTTAAGGAAGCCTCCTCGCGCGATTGTGGAACTTAGCGGCGGGCAAATTTCGATAGTCCTTGGCCGCGCGTACGGACGCGACCGTTCGGTCTTCCGGGGCGCGCCTGCTTTCGCAGTTCAAAAAAAGCCGCTGAAACCGTCGCGCCAAAAAACTAATTTCGTGAATCGTTTCAAGCCGATTGGAACGATCCGCGCCGCGTTCGCAGAAAAATGCACTTGCGGCGTCGGGCAAATCACTGGCTTCTGTTCGCGCGTCCCGTGCCTCTCAGGAGGGGCGCTTCTAGATCGTCACGAAACGTGGTGCGGGATGCGATGGACGTTTTGGCTTCACCCGACGAGTGAGGCGAAAGCGGACGGCAAAGGCGCGTGGTCCTGATCTCCCGACGCTGGGATCAAGTTTCGCAGGTAATCCTTGCGAAGCGACGGAGGCTATCAAGCCCGGACTCCGGGGAGAGCGCGCTATAAGCCACTAAACCATTGCGCAGGGAAGGCCGGCATGTTGCGGCGTACCTGTATAATTCGTGTGCTTTTTGCGCAATCTGCTTCGCACACGAGGCTGCGGGTGCGACGAGCATCCGGCCTTCCCTGCGCCCTCTGTCTTCCGAGGGCATCAAGGCGGCATCACCCGGACGGATTTCCGCCGCGGGAACGTGATTGCCGTCCCAGTTCCTTTTCGAAATCTTCCCGAATTTCGTCTGGTAACATCTGGACGGCAGGCGCGAACATACCGTAGCCCCCTTCAGCGATTTCGGATGAGTGCAACATGACCCAACAATTCGATGCGATCGTGATCGGGGCGGGGCAGGCCGGGCCGTCGCTCACGGGCCGCCTGACCGCGAGCGGCATGAAAGTCGCCATGATCGAGCGCGACAAGTTCGGCGGCACCTGCGTCAACACCGGCTGCATGCCGACCAAGACGCTGGTCGCCAGCGCCTATGCCGCGCATCTGGCGCGCCGCGGCGCCGACTATGGCGTCGTGCTGGATCAGCCGGTCCGGATCGACATGCGCAAGGTGCGTAGCCGCGCCGCGGCGGTCTCCTCCAATTCCAGCCGCAATGTCGAGACCTGGCTGCGCGGCATGAAAGGCTGCACCGTGTTTCACGATGCCGCGCGGTTCGAGAGCCCCACGGAGGTGCGGGTCGGCTCGGAGCTGCTGACTGCGCCGCGCATCTTCATCAATGTCGGTGGCCGCGCCAACGTGCCTGACATGCCCGGCATCCATGAAATCCCTTATCTCACCAACAGCTCGATCATCGAGCTCGAGCGCGTGCCGGAGCACCTCGTCGTCATCGGCGGCAGCTATATCGGACTCGAATTCGCGCAGATGTACCGGCGCTTCGGTGCCGAGGTGACCGTCGTCGAGATGGGACCGCGGCTGGTCGGCCGCGAGGACGCTGATGTCTCGGACGCCGTGCGCGACATCCTGGAACGGGAAGGAATCCATGTCCGCACCTCCGCCGAATGCATCCGCTTCGCCAAGGGAAATCCCGGCGTGCGCGTCGGCGTCGATTGCACGGAAGGCCCGCCGGAAATCATGGGCTCCGACGTGCTGCTCGCCGTCGGCCGGCGGCCCAACACCGACGATCTCGGCCTCGATCGCGCCGGCGTCGCGCTCGATCCGCGCGGCTACATCAAGGTCGACGAGGGTCTTGAGACCAACGTCCCCGGCATTTTTGCGCTCGGCGATTGCAACGGGCGCGGCGCCTTCACCCACACCTCCTACAATGATTACGAGATTGTCGCCGCCAACCTGCTGGACGGCGACAAGCGCCGCGTCAGCGACCGCGTCACCTGCTACGGGCTCTTTATCGATCCGCCGCTCGGGCGGGTCGGCTTGACCGAAGCTCAGGTGCGCGACCGCGGCAAGCCGTATCTCTCCTCGGTCCGACCCATGACCCGCGTCGGCCGCGCCGTCGAGAAGGACGAGACGTTGGGGTTCATCAAACTCCTCGCCGATCCCGCCACCCGGCAGATCCTCGGCGCATCGATCCTGGGCGTGAGCGGCGACGAGGCCATCCACGGCATCCTCGATGCCATCAACGCCAAAACGCCCTACGATCAGCTGCGCTGGGCCGTGCCGATCCACCCCACCGTGTCCGAGCTGATCCCGACGGTGATCCTGGACCTGAAGCCCGCGCCGGCGGCGTGAGCGGTTGCTTACCGTACGCAAGGGAATCACCTAGAGCTTGCCTTCGAAACAACCTTGCAAAACTCAGATGAAGGCAGCTTCGACGTGAACGCGCTCGCCGCCGACGAGCTCGTTGCAATCCATGACGCCGTGGTCGCGGAGCTGCGCGCGGGAAGGCTGCTCGAAGCCCAAAGCCTCTGCCTGCACGCGCTCGAAAAGGGACCTGAAACTCCGGAGCTGCTGCATCTCATGGCCCAGGTGAGTCTCGCCGCCGGGCAGTTCGATCATGCGGTGGAATGGGCTTCGCGCGCGATCCGGAAGCATCCTGATCCCGCCTGGCTGACCACGCTCGGCACCGCCTTGCGCGGGCAGGGGCGGCGCGACGAGGCGTTGCAAGTGTTCGACAAGGCCGTGCAGCTGAAGCCGGATGATCCCGGGCTTTGGTCCGTCCTCGGAAACGCGCTGGTCGAAGCCGGCCGCCCGTCCGACGCGCTGTTATGCTTTCGCCACGAGTTGTCGCTCGATGCGCGCCGGGGCGAAGCCGCCTTCAAGGCCGGTCACATCCTCTACAGCATGGGGCAATTCGAGGAGGCGCTCGTCCTTCTCAACCAGAGCGCCGAACTGGAGCCGGATCATGCGCCGACGCTGCAGGTCCGCGCCGTCGTGCTGAAAAACCTGAACCGGACGGAGGAGGCGATCGCTGACACCAGGCGCGCGATTGCGCTCGACCCCGATAGCGCCGACCTCTGTGTCAATCTCGGCAATGCGCTGCAGGTGCTCGAACGGCATGACGAGGCGCTGTTCTGGTACGACCGCTCGCTGCAGATCAGGGCGGACGGCGCCAGCGCCACCAATCGGGCGATGTCGCTCACGGCGCTCGGCCGCTTCGACGAGGCGATGGCCGCCTACCGGCAGGCCCTGGCGCTCGATCCGAACCAGCCCAAGGCGGTGTGGAATCTTTCGCTGCTGCAGCTCCTGACCGGCGATTTCGAGGCGGGCTGGCGTGGCCGCGAAGCGCGCCGGAACATCCCCGAGCTAATGGCGGGCTATCCGATCACGGACAGGCCGATGTGGCTCGGGGAAGAGCCGATCGCCGGCAAGACCATCGTCGTCTGCCAGACCGAGGGGCTCGGCGACGGCATCCATTTCGTGCGCTACGTGCCGATGCTGGCAGCACGCGGCGCGCGCGTCATCCTCGTGGTCGATGCGCAGCTCCATCCGCTTTTGCGGGGAATGGGCGGCGTTTCGCAGTGCCTGGTGAAATCAGCGCAGACGGTGGTGCCGCCGTTCGACTTTCATATTGCGATCGACAGCCTGCCGCTCGCCTTCGGCACGCGGCTGGACAGCATTCCGGCCGCAGCATCCTATTTGCCGTCGCCCGACGAGACGCAGATCGAGGCGTGGGAAAGCCGGCTAGGTCGGCGCACGAAATTGAGAGTGGGTCTCGTCTGGTCGGGCAATGCGGGTTATGCCAACGACCGCAACCGCTCGATGCCGCTACGCACGCTGGTTGCGCTCCTTGATGTCGACGCGACCTTTGTCAGCCTGCAGAAGAATCCGAGGACAGAAGATGCCGAGGCGCTGCGAGAACGGCCCGACGTCGTCGATCACACCGCCGATCTCTCCGACTTCGCGGAGACCGCGGCGCTGGTTGCGTGTCTCGATCTCGTGATTTCGGTGGACACCAGCGTCGCGCATCTCGCCGCAGCGCTGGGCCGTTCGGTCTGGCTGGTGGTGCCGTTCGTGCCGGACTGGCGCTGGTTGCTCGGCCGTGACGACAGTCCCTGGTACCCGACCTTGCGGATCTTCCGGCAGAGCGAGAGCCGGGAATATGCCAGCGTGATCGGGCGCGTCCGCGCGGAACTGTCGGGATTGGTGAAGGCGTGGAAGGAGAAGGGCAAGAGCCCGTGAATAGCGATATCCGTTATTTCCGCTCTGGCAACCTGACCGGTACGTGTGGCGAACTGGAGATCACCCGCGGGCTACCATCGCCATGGGACTGGGTTTTGATGAGCGCTTCGAGGTAAAGCATGAATTTTTCGGCGAGCATGGCAAAGCTCCCTTTTCAAAATGATTGGGTCAAAGACGGTGAGGCGAAGCCGAACGCATTTCGGTAAGGCTGGCCCTAACGGACAGGCGATAAATCAAATTGAGCAATGTCCACATGATCGACTCCATTGTTGATCAGTGAGGCGAGACTGCCCCGTCATTGTTTCCGGGTGTTTTCACCGCTTTCGGAAAAAGGCTTCGTCGCAAGCACTTGGGATTTCGCCGGAACCTCTAAAATGAAATCTACTACGACTCGCGCGGAAGGGTTGGTGATCCAGATCACTCTCGATACGTCAGTAATGTGGACCTATCAGGTCGGCGCGTGCAAGGAAAAATCGGCCCGCCTGGAGCCGTTGGGTCGCCGGAGGCGGACTGGCCGCCTCAACGGGCAAGTGTCAGTGCTAGGTGACGAAGGCGAAAGCCAGGAGGCCGGAGCAGAGCAGCACGAAACCGGCTGCGGTGAGGGCCAGGAAGCCGTCGGCAACAAGGTCATGATGGCGCATTGTGACATCCTCCTTTTCCGACGCTCGTCCGAATTGATTAAAACTTTCGGAACGGGCTTAACTGAACGAGGTGATGCAGAGCTACGCAGCTGCCCGGGATCAAGCCCGCGACAGCACTCCTTCAAACGCGTGGGCAATGAAAATCCCGGCGCCAACCAGTCCCATCACCGCTGTGACCATTTCGAACATCGCAAACATCCTTTGCGCCCCGCACGAAGCAAACGACGCGCAAGCCCGCACAGTCAAAAGGATTTCGGCTTGACTCCGCACAATCGGCGGCAACTGCGGATTTTCCGCAACAGCTGTGCCAAATCCGGGCAGGCGAGGGTTGCAAGCGTGGCGCAAAAGCAACGACTGATTCACCATCGTGACAACCCCGTAAAAGCCACCCCATTTCCGCCGTGTTCTCCCTGCGGTATCCTGTGTTTCCTGATGCGGAGGCGGGCCCGCATCAACGCCAGCGGCCGGAAAGCGCCTCGTAGGCAGCTGCCCGGGTGGAATGGTAAATGGGGCGAATGGGGATCCAGCGTTTAGATTCGGCTTGGCGGGCGGCGCGCAGCGCGGCCGTCGTGGCTGCGTGTCTGGCGCTCGCCAACTGCGCCTCGTCGGGCAAATTCGCTGGCCGAGTCGACCCGAAATACGGGGTCTCCTCCAGCCCGCGGGTGGTCGCCGATGGCGAGCCCGTGCCAAAAGGCGGCGGCACCTACCGAATAGGCAAGCCCTATATGGTCGCCGGGCGGATGTATGTGCCGGAGGAGGACGTCAACTATCGCGAGGAGGGGCTTGCGTCCTGGTATGGCGATGACTTCCATGGCCGGCTGACCGCCAATGGCGAGGTGTTCGACATGGACTCGCTCAGCGCCGCGCATCCGACCCTGCCGATGCCCTGCTACGCGCGGGTGACCAATCTCACCAACGGCAAGTCGCTGATCGTTCGCGTCAATGACCGTGGGCCCTATCACGGCAACCGCCTGATCGACGTCTCCAACAAGGCCGCCGAACTGCTCGACTTCAAAGGGAACGGCGTGGCGCGGGTCCGGGTCGAATATGTCGGCCGTGCGCCCCTGGAAGGCTCCGACGACCGCCAGCTGGTGGCCACCTTGCGCACCGGCGTGCCGGCGCCGTCTCCTTCGCTGGTCCGGGTGGCCTCCGCCCATCCCTTCGTGCCGGAGGCGCCGTCGCGCGGCCGTCCGATTCGCGGCGAGGTCCCGATGCCGGAGGATCGGCCCTATAGCCTCGGCAGCACCCAGGCCGATTACGCCTCGATCAATGCGACTTCGGAAATGTCGGCCTCGAGCCGGAGGCGCGGACGCGTGCTCGATAATCCGCGCGAAGTCTCCTACGAGGGCGATACGCGCTACCGCTCGGCCTATGCGCCGGTCGATCCGCGCGGCCCGAGCGAAATCCTGAGCGGCCGCGGGCTCTACTAGGCCAACACACCTTCCGATCAATTGGCGTTGAACGGCACCTGCCCTTTGGCTTTCACCGTCCAGGTCTGGTAGTTGGCGCCAATGCCGCCATACTCGCCGCCGACGCCAATGGTGCCGCCATTGGCGAACCGGGCGCCGATCCCAGCGACCACGCGCGCCGACCAGCCGTCAAGTAGCGGGAAGGAAGCCAGCGGCACGCCACCACTTGCGACAATCGCCGCCGCATTGTCCTCGGTGAAATAGTAGTCGCTGTAGACCCCGACATAAGGCGCCAACAGAATATCCTTGTCGGCCTAGGCGAAGGGATACGTCACCTTCGCGCCCGCCGATGCCCGACCCGTGGCGAAATCGTTGGTGCCCTGCAGGGTGCCGAGAGAATCGACGTAAGCGCCTTCTCTCTCCCAGAGCGCATAAACTCTGGCCGAGGGCTCGAGCACCGCGCCCCAGAATTTGTAGGTGCCGGTGAAACCGGTCTGCGCCAGCCAGCGCTGGCCACTGAAGTTGCCCTGTGCCGTCCCGGCCGTGCCCGTCATAACCGATGCCGGAATAGGCTACGCCCGCGTCGTAGCGCAGCGTGGGGGTGATCCTCCAGCCAACATAGGAGCCAACCGTCCAGCCTTCGCCGGTCAGCCTGCCGTTGATGTCCTGGTCGTTGTAGTTGAAATTCTCATAGCCACCGAGGACGCCGACCAGGAAGTTCGGCATGACCTTGTAGGTCAGCCCCGCCAGTGCATTGACCTGCAGCCCGGTAAGCGATGACTGGGTCGTGTTGATGACGCCGGGGACCGTCGTGGTGGTGCTCCAGCGGTTGACGCCGCTGCCGCGCACATCGATCCAGAACAGCCAATCCTTTTCCTCGTGGAATGCCTTGGGCGGCGCCTTCCTTGGCATCTGCTGATCGATCGCGGCGAAAGCGTCATCGATGCGGGAGCCGCGCTGTGTGCCGCGTCCCGAGCTTGCCGAACTGTTCCCGGATGCCGGGCCGTTTCCGCCCTTTTGAAGGATTTGGTGCGGCCACCACAGGGACGTTTGGCAGGTGCCGCAATGACGCGCAAAAGCTCGGTTGTTTGCGTGAGTTCCAGCTGTTAGAACGCGCGTCACCCCAAAAGACGATTTGCCGATGGCACCCAGGCTTATACCGTTGCGCACGCTCAAGGTTTCCACACCGAGTCTGTTTCGCTGCCTGATCGCCGGCCTCGTGGTGGCTGCAATCGGGTGGAGTGGCTATACGCATGCCGCCAATCAAAGCGTGCAGGGTGCCAAGAAACCCGAAGAGCTCGCCTTCGACGGCGATGCGCCGACCGCGATCCTGATCGAGGCGGGCAGCGGCAGCGTACTGTTCGAGAAGAACGCCGACGAGATGCGCGCGCCCTCCAGCATGATGAAGCTGATGACGGCGGAAGTCGTGTTCCACGCCATCAAGGACGGCAAGATCAAGCTGACCGACGAATACCGGATCAGCGAGAACGCCTGGCGCCGGGGCGGCGCGCCCTCGGGCACTTCGACGATGTTTGCCGCGATCAACAGCAAGGTATCGGTGGACGATCTCCTGCACGGCGCGATCATCCCGAGCGGCAACGATGCCTGCATCGCGCTCGCCGAAGGCATCGCCGGCAATGAGCGCATCTTCGCCACCGACTACATGACCAAGCGGGCGCGCGAGCTGGGGCTCGCGAAGTCGACCTTTGGAAATTCCAACGGGCTGCCGGATCCCGCCAACAAGATGACGGTGCGCGAGCTTTCCATGCTGGCGCGTCACATCATCCTGGACTATCCCGAATTCTACAAACTCTTTGGCGAAAAAGAATTCACCTGGAACAAGATCCGGCAGCAGAACCGCAATCCGCTGCTCAATTCCATGGAAGGCGCCGACGGGTTGAAGACCGGCTACACCAAGGAAGGCGGCTACGGCATGGTCGGCTCGGTCGTGCAGAACGGCACGCGGCTGATCGTCGTCGTCAACGGCCTGGAAGACCCCGAGGATCGCGCCACCGAAGCCAAGAAGATGCTGGAATGGGGCTACCGCAATTTCGAGACGCGTACCTTGTTCGCCGCCGACCAGACGCTCGGCTATGCCCGGGTGTTTGGCGGCGAGACCCGCTCGGTCAAGCTGACGACCCCGCAGCCGGTCAAGGTGATGGTGTCCAAGCAGGGCAACGACAAGCTGATCGCGCGCGTCGTCTATAACGGGCCGGTGCGCGCGCCTGTTGCGGCCGGCCAGCAGGTCGGCGTGGTCCGGGTCTGGCGCGGCGGCAATGTCGCCATGGAGCAACCGGTCTATGCGGCCGACGCCGTTGGCGTCGGTTCGACCATGCGGCGCGCGATCGACGGCGCCCAGGAACTCATGATCGGCATGTTCCGCGCCGGCGCCGAGAGGCTCTGACATGACGGAAACTCCGATCAGACGCACGGCAGGGCGCGGGCGCTTCATCACCTTCGAGGGCGGGGAGGGTTCTGGAAAATCCACTCAGATCAAGAAGTTGGCCGAACGCCTTGAAGCAGCAAAGGTGCGCACGATCATAACCCGCGAGCCCGGCGGCTCGCCCGGTGCCGAGGTAATCCGGCACCTGATCCTGTCCGGCATGGGAAAGCTTCTCGGCGCAGAGGCGGAGACGCTGCTGTTTGCCGCGGCCCGCGACGACCATGTCCGCACCGTGATCCAGCCCGCGCTCAGCCAGGGCACTTGGGTGCTGTGCGACCGCTTCTCGGATTCCACGCGCGTCTATCAGGGCAGGGTGGGGCAGGTCGCGCCCGGCCTGCTCAATGCCATGGAGCGCGTGACCATCGGCGACCTCAAGCCGGACCTGACCATCATCCTCGACATTCCCGTCGAGGTCGGCCTGAAGCGCGCCGCCGCCCGTCGCGGCGATGCCGCACCCGACCGTTTCGAGTCGGAGGACATCAAGTTCCACCAGAATCTGCGCGAGGCCTACCGCGAGATCGCCGCGGCTGAGCCCGCGCGCTGTGTGCTGATCGACGCCAATGCCGACGCCAATACGGTCGCGTCGAGTGTCTGGGCGGCACTTCGCGAGCGCTTCTTTGCGGCGCCTGCCACCAGCGTGGCCTCGACGGCATGAGTCCACGTCAGACCGAATCTGAAATCAGCGCGCCGCATCCGCGCGAAACGAACCTGCTGTTCGGACATCGCGAGGCGGAAGCCGCACTGCTCGATGCCTACAGCAGCGGGCGTATTCCGCATGCCTGGCTGCTCGGCGGCGCGCAGGGGATCGGCAAGGCGACGCTGGCCTATCGCATGGCGCGCTTCGTGCTGACGCACCGCGATCCGCTGGCAGCCAGCGTGCAGCGCGCCGAGACGCTGGCGATCGATCCGAACGAGCCGGCCGCGCGCCACATCGCCTCCGGCGCGCATGGCGGCCTGCTTGTGCTGGAGCGCACCGCCAACGAAAAGGGCGTGCTGCGCACGGTGATCACGGTCGACGAGACGCGCGAGACCATCTCGTTCTTCGGCTCGACCGCGGCGGTGGAGGGCTGGCGCGTCTGCATCGTCGACACCGTCGACGAGCTCAACCCCAATGCGGCGAACGCGCTGCTGAAGATCCTCGAGGAGCCGCCGCAGCAATCGCTGTTCCTCCTGGTCAGCCACGCGCCCGCGCGGGTGCTGCCGACCATCCTCTCACGCTGCCGCAAATTGCCGATGCGGCCGCTTGCGACCGACGACGTGATCCGCGCGGCGGCGCAGGCGATCTCGCGGCCGGCCGACGATCCCGCGCTGGCCGACGCCGCGGCTGCTTCCGAGGGCAGCGTCGCGCATGCGCTGACCTTGCTCGGCGGCGACGCCTTGAAGCTGCAGCAGCGTACCGCGGCGATGCTCGCAACCCTGCCGAAGGTCGATCCGCGCGAGCTGCATGCGCTGGGCGAGCAGCTTCCGCTCTCGGACCGGGCGGCGCTCACAACCTTCATCGACAGCGTCGAGCGCTGGGTTTCCGAGCGCCTGCGCACCGACGGCCGGTCCAACGCCAACCTGCCCCGCCTTGCACGGCTGGCGGAGGTGTGGGAAAAGATCGCCCGCGCCGCGCGCGACACCCAGGACTACAATCTTGAACGAAAACCGCTGGTTTTCTCGGTGTTCTCGATGCTAGCGGAAGCTACGCGGTAAGCGTTTCCCGTTACCCATTTCAACCATCTCGTTCGAGCCGACAGTCAAGGATTTCGTTGTGGCGAAGAAGTCTTCGAAGAAGAAAAAGTCCAAGAAAGCCGCCAAGGCAGTGCCGAAGAAACGCGCCGTGAAGAAGGCCAGGAAAACGGCGAAAAAGACCGCAAAGAAAGCCGCAAAGAAAACGGTCAAGAAGGCTGCGAAGAAGACGGCGGCCAAGAGACCTGCAAAGCAATCGGCGGCGAAAGCCAAGGTGGCGAAGCAGCCTGCCGCGCCAAAGAAAGCCGCAAAGAAGCCGGCCGCAAGCCCCGCCAAACCCAGGCCTGCCGTCGCCGCAACTCCGGCCGCATCACGGGAAAACATCTTCTACGTCACCACCGCCATCGCCTATCCGAACGGGCAGCCCCACATCGGCCATGCCTATGAGGCGATCGCGACCGACGCGATCGCGCGTTTCGCGCGGCTCGACGGCAAGGACGTGTTCTTCCTGACCGGCACCGACGAGCACGGGCTGAAGATGGTTCAGACAGCGCAGGCCGAAGGCTTGACGACGGTCGACCTCGCCGCCCGCAACTCAGGGCGCTTCAAGGAGATGGATGAGCGGCTGAACGTTTCCTTCGACCGTTTCATCCGCACCAGCGAGCCGGCGCATCACCGTTCCAGCCAGGCGATCTGGAACCGCATGCAGCAGAACGGCGATATCTATATCGACACCTATGCCGGCTGGTATTCGGTGCGCGACGAGGCTTACTACGCCGAAGACGAGACGGTTGTCGGCGAGGACAATGTCCGCCGCGGCGCGCAGGGCACGCCGGTCGAATGGGTCGAGGAGAAGACCTTCTTCTTCCGGCTGTCGGCCTATCAGGACAGGCTTCTGGCGCTCTATGAGAGCCAGCCCGATTTCATCGGACCGGACGCGCGCCGCAACGAAGTCACGAGCTTCGTCAAGCGCGGATTGAGGGATCTCTCGATCTCCCGCACCACCTTCGACTGGGGCGTCAAGGTGCCGAACGCGCCCGAGCATGTGATGTATGTCTGGGTCGACGCGCTGACCAACTACATTACGGGTGTCGGCTTCCCCGACGAGTCCGATCCGAACTGGCGCTACTGGCCGGCCGATCTGCACGTCATCGGCAAGGACATCATCCGCTTCCACGCGGTGTATTGGCCGGCGTTCCTGATGTCGGCGGGCATCCCCGTGCAGAAGCGGGTCTATGCCCACGGCTTCCTGTTCAACCGCGGAGAGAAGATGTCGAAGTCGGTCGGCAATGTCGTCGATCCCTTCAATCTCGCCGATCAATACGGCGTCGACCAGATCCGCTATTTCTTCCTGCGCGAGGTGGCGTTCGGCCAGGACGGCAACTACAACCACGAGGCCATTGTTGCGCGCATCAATGCCGATCTCGCCAACGACCTCGGCAATCTGGCGCAGCGCTCGCTGTCGATGATATCAAAGCAACTCGGCGGCGTGCTGCCGACGCCGGGCGCTTTTTCCGAGACCGACAGGGCGATCCTGGCCGAAGCCGACGCCATGATAGGCGTGGCGCGGACCGCGATGGCGACCCAGCAGATCCATCAATGGCTGAACGCGGTGTGGTCGGTGGTCGCGGAGGCCAACCGCTATTTCGCGGGCGAGGCGCCGTGGGCGCTGGCCAAGACCGATCCGGCGCGGCAAGGGACCGTGCTTTATGTCACCGCCGAGGTCGTGCGCCAGATCGCGATCCTGACCCAGCCGGTGATGCCGGCCGCGTCCGAAAAACTGCTCGACAGCCTCGGCATCCCCAAGGGCGAAGCGCGGACGTTTTCCGCATTGGGCGACAAGGCGCGCATTGCGCCGGGCACAATGCTGCCTGCGCCGCAAGCAGTCTTCCCCCGTTACATCGAGCCTTCGGCGGCATAGATACTGTCCATGCTTGTCGACAGCCATTGCCATCTGGACTTCCCGGACTTTGCCGCCGATCTCGACGCCATCGTGGCGCGGGCCGCCGACGCCGGGATTGGCCGCATGGTCACGATCTCGACCCGGGTGAAGCGGCTTGGCGGACTGCTCGCCATCGCGGAGCGCTTTCCCAATGTCTATTGCTCCGTCGGCACCCATCCGCATCACGCCGATGAAGAGGATGGGATCGCGCCGGATGAACTGATCGAGCTGACCAAACACCCCAAGGTCGTGGCGCTGGGCGAGGCCGGTCTCGATTATTTCTACTACAACGGCTCGCCGGAAGCGCAGGCGCGCGGCTTTCGCGCGCATATTGCTGCGGCAAGAACGACGGGCCTGCCGCTGGTCATCCACACCCGCGATGCCGACAAGGACTGCCAGCGCATCCTGGAGGAGGAGGTCGCCAAGGGGCCGTTCCGCGCCGTGCTGCATTGCTACACCGGTGGGCGCGAGCTTGCGCTGAAGGCGATCGAGCTCGGGCTGTCGATCTCGTTTACGGGCATCCTGACCTTCAAGAAATCCGAGGCGCTGCGCGATCTTGCCGCCGAACTGCCAGCCGACCGCATCATGGTCGAGACCGATGCGCCGTATCTGGCGCCCGGCAAGTTCCGGGGAAAACGCAACGAGCCGGCCTATGTGGTCGAGGTCGCGAAAGTGCTGGCGGAGACGCGCGGCGTCTCGCTGGAGGAGATTTCGCGCCAGACATCAGAAAACTTCTTCCGCCTGTTCTCGAAAGTGCCGCAGCCAGTCGCCGCATGAGTTTGACACTGACAATCCTCGGCTGCGGCTCTTCGGCCGGCGTCCCGCGCCCCGCGCTTGGCTGGGGTGCCTGCGATCCCAACAATCCCAAAAACCGCCGCCGCCGATGCTCGCTGATGGTCGAACAGACCAACGGGCAGGGCACGACGCGGATCGTGATCGACACCGCGCCCGACCTGCGTGAGCAGCTGATCGATGCAAAAGTCGATCACATCGACGCGGTGTTCCTGACCCACGAGCACGCCGACCAGACCCACGGCATCGACGACCTCCGCTCGGTGGTGCTGCACCAGCGCCGGCGCATTCCGGTGTACCTGAACCAGTCGACGGCCAAGGACATCATGCATCGCTTCTCCTATTGTTTCGTCGCGCCGGCCGGCAGCGACTATCCGCCGATCCTGACCCAGCACGCCGTCGAAGGCGGCGAAAGCCGCAGCATCGACGGCAGGGGCGGCACGGCGACGCTGTCGGCGTTCAACGTGCAGCACGGCAATATCCCGGCACTCGGCTATCGCATCGGCAACGCCGCCTACACGCCCGATCTCAGCGACATCCCGCCCGAGAGCTGGCCGACGCTTCAAAACCTCGATCTCTGGATCGTCGATGGCCTGCGCTATGCCGGCCATCCCAGCCATTTCAGCGTCAGCGATGCGCTGGCCTGGATCGACCGCTTCAAGCCGAAGCGCGCCGTGATCACCAATATGCACTCCGACCTCGACTATGAAGTGCTGCGGCAGAGCCTGCCATCCGGCGTCGTGCCGGCTTATGACGGGATGAAGCTCGCGGCGGCGTGACGCCGCCCACGACGCTGTCGTTTTGCTGCACTGCCCCTACGTTTGTGTCCGTGACAGCGCCACAACTCCAGCGTAGGCTCTCGCAAAACAAAAAACAACACATCAGAGGAGGGAACCGTGGACGTGACGCTCCAGCGCTCGACCATGCGCACGGTCTATGTGCGCCTGCTGCCCTTTGCAGTGCTGTGTTACATTCTCGCCTATATCGATCGCATCAATGTGAGCTTCGCCGGGCTCACGATGCGCGACGACATCGGGATGTCGGCCGCCACCTTCGGCTTTGCCGTCGGCATGTTCTATTGGGGCTACTTCATCTTTGAAGTGCCGAGCAATGTCATCATGGAAAAGATCGGCGCCCGGATTTGGATCGCGCGGATCATGATCACATGGGGAATCCTGGCGGGACTGACCGCAGTCGTGAAGGATTCCACGGCATTTGCGATCGTCAGATTCCTGCTCGGCGTTGCCGAAGCCGGATTCTTCCCCGGCATCATCCTCTATTTCACCTACTGGTTTCCATCCAACCATCACGCGCGGATCGTGGCGGGCTTCCTGGTCGGCCTGCCGGTCGCAGTCGCCATCGGCGCACCGATCTCGACGGCGCTGCTCAGCCTCGACGGCTTGTTCGGCCTGAAGGGGTGGCAGGTGATGTACATCGCCGAAGCCGTTCCGACCTTGGTGCTCGGCGTCATCACCTATTTCGTGCTTACCGATCGCCCGGAGCAGGCAAAATTTCTCAACGATGAACAGCGCAAATGGCTGGTCGACACCATCGCCCGTGAACGCCGTGCCACCGAGGCGGTCCGCCGCTACACGCTGTGGGAGGCGCTTTACAATCCAAAAGTTCTGCTGCTGGCGCTGAATTATTTCGGCATCGTCACAGCCAGCCTCGGCATGCTCATCTTCATCCCGCAAATCATCAAGTCGCTCGGCAACTACAGCAACATGACGGTCGGCTGGCTCACCATGATCCCCTATATTTGCGGCGCCATCGCCATGGTGACGTGGGGGCGTATTTCCGATCGCATGAACGAACGCCGCTGGAATCTGTTCATCGGCTGCCTGCTCTCGTTCGTTGGTCTTCTGATCGCCGGCGCGACCATGGGAACGTGGTGGGCGCTGGTCGGAATGTCGATCGCGGCGATGGGCTTCTACGGCTCCAAGGGTCCGTTCTTCGCCATGCCGCCGATGTTCCTCAGCGGATCCGCTCTCGCGGCGGGCATCGCCTGGATCAACTCGATCGGCAATCTCGGCGGTTTCTTCGGGCCCTGGTATGTCGGCGCGATGAAGGACCTGACCGGCAGCTACGCCGGCGGACTCTATGGGCTGGCACTGCTCGGCCTGGTCGCGGCCATTGTTTGCGCGCTGTTCCTGCACATTCCAAGGCCTGCAACGCCGGAGGCCGTCGCAGCACCAGCGGAATGACGATTACGCCGAAATCGCTTTCGCCGACTGCACTTCGTTGCGCAGCAGGTATTTCTGGATTTTGCCGGTCGACGTCTTCGGGATGGCGCCGAACACCACGGCCTTGGGCGTCTTGAAGCCGGACATGTGGCTGCGGCAATAAGCGATGATCTCGGCCTCGGTCGCCTTGGCGCCGTCCTTCAGTTCGACAAAGGCGCAGGGCACCTCGCCCCATTTCGGATCGGGTTTTGCAACCACGGCCGCGAACAGCACGGCCGGGTGCCTGTAGAGGATGTCCTCGACCTCGACGGAAGAAATGTTCTCGCCGCCGGAGATGATGATGTCCTTGGAGCGGTCCTTGATGATGACATAGCCGTGCTCGTCGAGCACACCGAGGTCGCCGGTATGAAACCAGTCGCCGGCAAAGGCCTCCTTGGTCGCCTTCTCGTTCTTGAGATAGCCCTTCATCACGATATTGCCGCGGAACATCACCTCGCCGATGGTCTCGCCATCGCGCGGCACTTCCTTCATCGTCAGCGGATCGATCACGGTGACGGCTTCCTCGAGCGGGTAGGGCACGCCCTGCCGCCGCTTGAACTGCGCACGCTCGGCCGCCGGCAGATCGTCCCAGCCGGGCTGCTCGGCGCAGACGGAGGCGGGGCCATAGACTTCCGTCAGGCCGTAGACATGCGTCAGCTTGATGCCGATGTTCTCGGCGCCTTCGAGCACGGCGACCGGCGGCGCCGCGCCCGCGATCAGCCCGACCACGGGCTTGGCCGATTTGTCCTTGGGCGCATCGGGCGCGTTGATCAGCGTATTGTAGACGATCGGCGCGCCGCACATGTGGGTGACGCCGTGCGCCTTGATCAACTCGAAGATTTTGGTCGGATCGACTTTGCGCAGGCAGACATTGATGCCGGCGGCAGCCGCCATGGTCCAGGGGAAGCACCAGCCGTTGCAATGAAACATCGGCAGGGTCCAGAGATAGACCGGATGCTGGCCGAGCCCACCCGCTAGGATGTTGCTGACGGCGTTGAGATACGCGCCGCGGTGGTGCGTCACCACGCCCTTGGGATTGCCGGTCGTGCCGGACGTATAACTCAACGCGATCGCGTCCCACTCATCGCCGGGCCGCTTCGACACAAAGTTCGGATCGCCTTGCGCGATGGCCGCTTCGTATTCGAGGGCGCCGATACGTTTTCCCCCCGCAAAAGACGCGTCGTCGACATCGATCACGAACGGCTTTGGTCCGCTCATCAGCTTGAGCGCATCCGCGATCACGGGCGCAAATTCCGGATCGACCAGGATGATTTTCGCGCCGCCATGGTCGAGCTGGAACGCGATGGAGGGCGCATCGAGGCGGATGTTGAGCGCGTTCAGCACCGCGCCCGCCATCGGCACGGCGAAGTGCAGCTCGTTCATCGCGGGTATGTTCGGCAGCATCGCTGCGACGGTGTCGTCTTCGCCGATGCCTTTGTCCGCGAGATACGACGCAAAGCGCCTGCAGCGCTCATAGGTTTGCGACCACGTGAAGCTGCGGCCCTCATAGACCGCGCTGACATGGTTGGGATAGACCGCTGCGCTCCGCGCCAGAAAGCTGAGCGGCGTCAGCGGCACGTAATTGGCACCGTTCTTGTCCAGACCGACATCATATTGGCTCATCGGTCACCTCCCAGCTGAAGAGTCTAGAGGAAGCCTATGGAAATCCACGGGAATATCGCAACGATCACGAGACCTACCAGAAGCGCCAGCATATAGCCCCAGATCGGGCGGATGCCTTCGGCTGGATCAACGCGGCCGATCGCGCAGGCGGCATAGTAGCCTACTCCGAACGGCGGCGCGAACAGGCCGACGCCCATCGCCAGGATAATGATCATCGCATAATGCACCTCGTGCACCCCGACCGCACGTGCGATCGGAAACAACAGCGGGCCGAACAGCACGATTGCCGGGATGCCCTCGAGCACGCTGCCGAGCACGACGAAGGCCACGATCGAGACCGCGATGAAGGTGGCGGCGCCGCCAGGCAGGCCGGTCATCGCGGTTGCCAGCGCCCGCGAAAAGCCGGACTGCGTCAGGCCCCAGGCCATGCCGGTCGCGGTGCCGATGATCATCAGGATCGCGCCCGAGAGGCACGCGGTTTCGATCAGCATCGGCACCAGCCGCCGCCAGTCGAAGCGGCGATAGATCAGCAGTCCGACGATGGCGCCATAGACGATGCCGATGGTGGAAACCTCGGTCGCGGTCGCAATGCCCTCGACCACGGCGTAGCGGATGACAAAGGGCAGGGCGAGGGCAGGCAGGGCGACGACGAAGGTGCGGCCGATCTCGCTTGCGCTGGCGCGCTTGACGTGGCTCAGATCCTCGCTGCGGTAGCGCCACCACACCAGCGTCGACAGCGTGATGGCGAGCACCAGGCCCGGCAGCAGGCCGCCGGTGAACAGCGCCGAGATCGAGACGCCCGTGACCGAGCCGATGGTGATCAGCACGAGACTGGGCGGAATGGTTTCGGTCTGCGCGCCGGTGGCAGCGAGTAGCGCAACGAGATCGCCGGGCTTGGCGCCGCGCTGCTTCATTTCCGGAAACAGCACGGGCGCCACGGCCGCCATGTCGGCCGCCTTCGAGCCCGATATGCCCGACACCAGATACATCGCGCCGACCAGCACGTAATGCAGGCCGCCGCGGACATGGCCGAGCAGGCTCGCCAGAAACGCCACCATGGCGCGCGCCATGCCGGTCATCTCGATCAGGAGGCCCAGGAATACGAACAGCGGCACCGAGAGCAGGATGAGATGACTCATGCCCTCGTCCATGCGCCCGATCAGCACGCTCAGCGGCGTGCGCGTGGTCAGCGCGAGATAGCCGAAGATCGCGAGGCCGAACCCAAAGGCAATGGGCACGCCGGCGAACACGCAGAATCCGGCGACGCCGACAAAGAAGATCACGAGGTTCAGATTGCCGAGCGGACGGAACAAGGGTTGCGCCAGCCAGAACAGGCCGATCACGAGCGCGACCGATGCGGCCGCCCACAACACCAGCCGCCATTCGCCGAACCGGATCAGCCGCAGCAACGCAAACAGCGCCATCAGACAGGTGCCGACCGGCAGCGCGGCGGCGCGCCAGGCGTTGGAGATCTGCAGCGCCGGCGTGGTGATGACGCCTTCGTCGGAGGCATATTCATAGGCCGGATGCACGATCAGCAAAAGGAACGCCAGCGCCGCGCAAATCGCGACCAGGTCGAGATAGGCGCGCAGCCTCGGGCCGGCGCTCGCGACCAGCGCCGTCATGCGCATATGCTCGGAGCGGCGGAAGGCCACTACCGCGCCCAGCATCGCCAGCCACAGGAACACCATCGAGGCCAGTTCATCCGACCAGATCAGCGGCGCATGCAGCACGTAGCGCGAGATCACACCGGCAAACAGCACGACAATCTCGGCGACGACCAGCATCGCCGCCGGGATTTCAACTGACGTGCCGAGGATGTGCTCGAGCCGCACGAGCCGCGACCGGCGGCGAGGGGGTGCTGCTGCCACCTCGACGACGGTCACTTCCGATATTTCCACGTGAGCCATGACGGCCCCCAACGCTTACAGGCCAACGCTTCCAGGCTACGACAGTTTGCCGACGGCCTTCTCCAGCAGCGCCCACGCCTGCTCGCCATATTTACCTTTCCACTCGGCATAGAAGCCGGCGGAACGCAGCTTCTCGCGGAACGGTCCGGCCTCGGGCTGATTGAACACCAGACCCTTCTTGGTCAGGTCATCCTTCACGCTGGCATTCAGCGCCTCGGTGTCGGCGCGCTCCTTGACCGCGGCCGCGTTAACGTTCTTTGTGACGATGGTCTTGATGTCGTCCGGCAACGCCTGCCAGGCCTTGCGGTTCATCAGGAACCAGAAGCCGTCCCACATGTGGTTGGTCAGCGAGCAGTATTTCTGCACCTCATAGAGCTTTGCGGTCGAGATCAACGCCAGCGGGTTCTCCTGGCCCTCGACGATCTTGGTCTGCAGCGCCGAGTAGACCTCGCTGAAATTGATCGAGGCGGGCGAGGCATCGAATGCCTTGAACATCGAGGTCCACAAAGGCGAGACCGGCACGCGGATCTTGAAGCCTTTAAAATCGTCCGGACCGGTGATCGCCTTGGTCGACGACGTCGTCTGGCGGAAGCCGTTGTCCCAGATCTTGTCCATGACCTCGAGACCGGACTTGTTGATCTCGCCGCGCACATAGGCGCCGAGCTCGCCGTCCATGGTCTTCCAGACCGTGGGATAATCCGGGAACGCGAACCCGATGCCGTTGATCGACGCCGCCGGCACCAGGGTTGCCAGGATCAAACCGGACAGCGTGAAGAACTCGATGCCGCCGGAACGCACCTGGCTCAGCATGTCCGTATCCGAGCCGAGCTGGCTGTTCGGAAACACCTGCATGTCGAACCGGCCATTGGTCTCGGCCTTGATGGCCGCGGCCATCTCACGGGCGCGCGCTACGAACGGATGCTGTTCGGGAAGATTGTTGGCGAACTTGTAGCTGAACTCGGCGGCCTGGGCGCGCGCGATATGGGGCGCGCTGACGCCAGAGAGCACGGCGGTCGCGGCGGAGGCCTTCAATAGAGCGCGGCGTGAAAACTTCATTCTTGTTTCTCCCAATTGTTCTTTTTCTGAGCCGCAATCCTATACGGACCCGACCCCGTCAGGTCATCTGCGATCTCTTGAAATCCCGTCGCTTATTGCAGCGGCGGCGGGCGGCGGCAATATCGGCTTTCAGACCAGCCGCAGAACGGTATGCGGGTCGCCGCCGAGGGCCGTGGCGATCTTCATGTAGATGATCCAGCCGCGCAGCTTTTTGCCCTAAATATCTGATCTAATTAGACATATAAATATTCCATAATATACCTTATGCGAATCGTGGATATGGGGATCGGGACCTGGGAAATTGCAGCGGCAGGCCTTCGGCGCGTAGATTGGCAGCGCTCTCCCTCCGCCCGGCAGCCTCATAAGGATCCTGCGATGACCCCAATTCTCACGAAGCCGAACCGCACCAGGGCCGTGATCGCCGGCGCACTCATTCTGATGGCTGTTGGTGCTCGGCCGGCGTTCGCGGACGACGTGCTGGTCACGCATCGGCTGTCGGCCGCGCTCGCGAACGAGATGGTCAGCGAAGCCGTCGCAAACTGCGCGCGCCAGGGCTATGCGGAGACCGCCGTGGTGGTCGACGCCAATGGCCGGGAGCAGGCGCTGCTGCGGGGCGATGGCGTGGGGCCCCACTCGCTCGATAGCGCCTACAACAAGGCTTATACCGCCGCGACCTTCAAGACGGATACGACGAAGCTCGCGGAGCGGGTGAAGACCTCGCCGGAGTTCGCCGCCCTCTTCACCCTTCCCCACCTGCTCCCGGCCGGAGGCGGGGTCGTGATCAAGATCGGCGAGGAGACGGTGGGCGCCATCGGCGCTGGGGGCGCGCCGGGTTTCAACCTGGACGACGGCTGCGTCAAGGCCGGTCTCGACAAGGTGCGCGACCGGCTGAAATAGGGCGCGCGGGCGCGGATCACGACACGACGATAGGCTTCCCGGTCTTCACCCTGGCGCCCTCGGCGAGGTCAACGGACGGATTGAGGATCACCTGGTCACCGCGCTTGACGCCGCTGTCCACCTCGACCTCGCGGCCGAGATCGCGCAACACGACGATCTTGCGCAGATGCACGATTCCGTTCTCGACCACGGCGACCTGCAGGCCGCCGGAATTGAAGATGACGGCGTCGGCCGAGACCTTGAAGCTCAACGTCTTGCGCGGGACCTGGAGCTCGACCGTGCAGTAGATGCCCGAGGTGAGCGCCGCGTCCGGGTTCGGGATGTCGACCTCGGTCAGCAGTGTCCGCGATCCCGGCTGCAGCGCATCCGCAATGCGGGTCACCTTCCCCGGAAACGTGCGGTCCGGGATTTCGGGAACGCGCACCACCGCATCGATGCCGGGTTTCAGGCCGAAGGCCGCGTCCTGCGGCACGAACACCTGGGTGCGGATCACATTGCCCTGCTGCAGGGTGAACATGAACGTGCCTGACGTTGCGTCTGCCTGCACCAGGCTGCCGACATCGATATTGCGCTGGGTGATGACGCCGTCAAACGGCGCCACCACGCGCTGATAGAGTTTCTGCTGATGCAGCACCTGCAGCTGCGCCTGCTCCGCGTTGATATTGGCCTGCGCCACCGACACCGCGGCCTCCTGGGCCTTCAGCGTCTGCTCGTCGATCGTGCCCTGCTGCGCGGTGACCCAGCCCTTGTCGACCAGCGGCCGGTCGCGATCCCAGGTCACCTGGGCAAGGGTACGGTTGGCCTGCGCCTGCTGCAGCGACCAATTGAGCTGCGCCAGCGTGGCCTCTGCCTGGGCGATCTGGTGATCGAGCTCGGGGGCGACGATTTCGGCGAGCAATTGGCCCTGCTTGACGTGGTCGCCGATATCGACCTCGCGTTTGTCGATATAGCCGCTGGCGCGGGCGAAGATGTTAGCGCTGGCAAAGGCCGAGGTGGTGGCCGGCAGCTTGACCACCTCGATATTGTCGCTGGGCTCGACGGTCGCAACGCGGACCTGCGGGACGAAGTCCCGCTCCTGCTCCGCGGTCGCGAGGGTCTGGCGGCGCTCCGCATAATGGCTCCATGCGCCGGAGGCGAGCGCTGCGGCAGCGACGAGCACCAGGCCGAAGCCGGCGAGGCGCCCTCCCCGCCGCTTCCTGACTGGCGGCGTGACGGTTTCCGGCTCGCGATCCGTCTCGGTCGCGTGCTCGGCGTCGAATGGTCCGTTGAAGTTCATTCCAGCACCTCGTCAAATACCCCGTGATCCTTCTTGCCGTCATTGCCCTTGCGCAGCATGGCAAACAGGTAAGGCACGACCAGCAATGTCGTCGGCGTCGCAAACAAGAGCCCGCCGATCACGGCTCGCGCCAGCGCCGCGTTCTGCTCTTCGCCGGCGCCACCGATCGCCATCGGGATCATGCCGACGATCATGGCGGCCGCGGTCATCAGGACCGGCCGAATTCGAGTATGCCCGGCCTCGATCGCGGCCTGGAAAGCGGTCTTGCCGGCGAGCTGCTGCTCGCGTGCAAAGGTCACGAGCAGGATCGAGTTCGCGGAAGCGACGCCGACCGCCATGATCGCTCCCATCAGCGAGGGCACGTTGAGCGTGGTGCCGGTGATGAACAGCATGGTGAGAATGCCGCACAGCGTCGCCGGCAGGGCGAGGATGACGACAAAGGGATCGCCAAAATTTTGGTAGTTCACGACCATCAGCAGGTAGACCAGGACGGCCGCGAACAAGAGCCCGATGCCGAGGTTGATGAAGGCGCCGTTCATGCTCTGGATCTGGCCGACCACCTGGATGGTGTTGCCGGGCTTCAGCTGCGTCTGCAGATCGGCCGTGACCTTGTTGATCGCGCTCGCCACGCTGCCAAGATCGCGGCCCTGCACGCTGGCATAGACCTCATAGAGCGGTTGAATGTTGGCCTGGTTGGAATTGGTCGGGATGCTGGTGCGCCTGAGGGTCGCGACGTTGCTGAACAGTCCCGGAATCGGGGTATTGGGATCGGTCGAAGCGAGTGCGGTGGAGACCGGCGTATTGCCGAGATCGTTGACCGAGCTGATCTTGCTCTCCGGCGTCTGCACGGCGAGATAATAGGGAATGCCCGATTTCGGATCGGTCCAGAAATTCGGCGTCACCTGCTCCGACGAGCTCAGGCTGACATTGACGTTGGTCGCGACCGTGTTGGCGTTGAGGCCAAGCTGCGCGGCGCGGGTGCGGTCGATATCCGCGTAGAAGGCCGGCGCATTGACTTCCTGCTGCAGATGGGCGTCCACGATCCCCGGAATCGCAGCGATCCGCTGCCGCAACTCGTTGGCGACCCGCAGATTGTTCGCCTTGTCATAGCCGACGGTGCGAACGTCGATCTGCGCCGGCAGGCCGAAATTGAGGATCTGCGTGACGATATCGGCGGCCTGGAAGTAGAACGTATCTTCCGGAAACGCTGCCGGCAGCACCTGGCGCAGCTTGCGCACATAATCGGCCGTCGGCCGGTGGCCATCCTTGAGCGAGACCAGGATCACGCCGTCGTTCACGCCGATGGTCGAGCCGTCGCTGAAGGCCAGATTATAGGCGCGCGCCGGCAGGCCGATATTGTCGACGACCAGCGCCAGATCGCTGGCCGGAATGACTTGCCGGATCTTGTCTTCGACTTGCTGGAAAATCTTTTCGGTGTTCTCGATGCGGCTTCCCGCTGGCGCCCGGACGTGAAGCTGGATTTGCCCGCCATCGATTAGAGGGAAGAAATCACGGCCGACCATGGGAAACAGCACGACGCCGAGTCCCAGCACGGCCAGCATGCCGGCCGGAATGATGAAGCGGTGCCTTAGCAGCCCGGTCAGCGAACGCGAATAGCCATGCCGCATCGCCTCGAAATTCCGCTCGAATGCCGCATGAAAACGTCCGAAGAGGCCCCGCGGTGGAGCACCCGCCTCCCCGTGATGTTCGCCCTTGAGCAGCAAGCCGATGATGATCGGCGTCAGCGTTCGCGACAGGCCGTAGGAGGCGAGCATGGCGAACACCACGGCAAGGCCGAGCGGCGTGAACAGATATTTGGCCGGTCCATCGAGGAATACGACGGACGTGAAGACGCAGCTGATGGCAAGCGTGGACACCAGCGTCGGCACCGCGATGCCGGCAGCGCCGTGCAACGTCGCCTGCGGCAGCGGCTGCCCCTCCTCCGTGAGCAGGCGATGGGTGTTTTCGATCGTGACCGTGGAATCGTCGACGAGGATGCCGACCGCCAGCGCCAGTCCACCAAGCGTCATCGTGTTGAGCGTCTCGCCGAGGAAATAGAGCACGATCAGCGAAGTCAGGATCGACAGCGGGATCGACACCATGACCACGACGGTCGACCGCCATGACCCCAGGAACAACAGGATCATCAGCGCGGTGAGGCCGGCTGCGATCGCGCCCTCACGCAGCACGCCCTCGACCGACTGCTTGACGAACACCGACTGATCGAACAGCTCGTTGATCTGCATGCCCGCAGGCGCTGCCGCGCGCGCCGTCTGCAGCGCCTTGTGCACGGCATTGACCACGCTGACGGTGGAGGCGTTGCCGTTCTTGATGATGCTGAGCAGCACCGAACGGCGGCCGTTCTGGCGCACGATGTTCTGCTGCACCAGCCAGCCATCGTGAACCTGGCCGACGTCCTTGACGAAGATGGTGGCGCCGTTCACGACCTTGATCGGGATGTTGTTGAGATCCTCGATCGACGGCGGCGTCGCATTGGTGCGGACGACATATTGCTTGTCGCCCATTTTCGCGGTGCCCGCCGGCAGCGTCAGGTTCTGGGCATTGACCGCGTTCACCACATCGAGCGGCGTCAGCCCCTTGGCGACGAGCTTTGTGGGATCGATGTCGACCATGATTTGGCGGTATTTGCCGCCCGCCGGCGTCGGCAGGGTGATGCCCGGGATCGGCGCCAGCTGCTGGCGAATGCGGTAGATGCCGTAATCGTAGAGTTGCTGCTCGCTCAACGTGTCGGAGCTCAGGCTGATCTGCAGCACCGGCACGCTGGAGGCGTTGAACTGCACCACGATCGGCGGCTGGACACCGGGCGGCATCAGGGCGCGGATGGCGTTGGTGGCCGAGACGATCTGCGAGATCGCGAGGTCGAGGTTGACGTCGGGCTGGAAGTAGATCTTCTGCACCGACAGGCCGGCCATGGTCTGGGCTTCGATGTTCCTGATGCCGTTGACGTTGGAGGAGATCGAATATTCGCTGTAGGTGGTGACGCGCTGCTCCATCTCCGGCGTGCTCAGGCCCGTATAGCTCCAGATCACCGTCACCACGGGAATATTGATTTCCGGAAAGATGTCGGTCGGCATCTTGTAAAGCGTGACGCCGCCCAAAAACAGGATCAGCGCCGCGACCACGTAGAAGGTGTGCGGAAATCGCAAGGCAAAACGAACAATACCCATGACGTGCTCCTCGTCCGCGCGGCCGCTTCAAGGCCAGCGAAGACGGCAAACCAGCAAGTGAAGTTGCGCGCGGATTGCTCCGTGCGGCCTCACCTCTTGCGTTTCCTGGATTGTCGTTATGCGGAGCCAACGGATGCTCCAATGACCAACCTGAACCGCTCAAATGGCTACTCGGTTCCGCCGTCGCCAATTAAAATGAATTTAGGATTCCTCGTTCGCACGCACATGGCGCATCACGTCATTGCGTGACGGCGGGCACTGGTTTTCCGGCCACAAATCGGTGACCGCGATCTCGCGCAAACTCAAGATTCCGGGAGCGGCCTCGCTTGCCAGGCTATTCCCCCTTGAGGCCCGCCTCCTGGATCAGCGCGCTCCATTTGCGCGTCTCGTCGTCGATGAACTGGCCGAACTCGGCGGCCGAGCCGGGATGCGCTTCCAGTCCCTGCACCAGCAGCTTCTGCTTCACGTCGGGATCGGACAATGCGTGATTAATCTCGGCTTCGAGCTTGTCGACGACCGGGCGCGGCGTGCCCGCAGGCACCATGAATCCGTACCAGCCGGCGGCGACGACGTTGGCAAAACCCTGTTCGCGCAATGTCGGCGCTTGCGGATAGATCGTGCTGCGCTCGGCTGATGCCGCGCCCAGCACCCTGAACTTGCCGCTTTCGATGTAGGGCAAGGCTGCACTGATGGCGGTCAGCGTGGCATCGATGCGGCCGGCGAGCAGCTCGGTGTAGGACATGGAGTCGCCGCGGAAGGGGATGTTGAGGCCCTTGACGCCGGCCGCCCTGAACAGGAGCTCGGCGGCCAGATGCGGCTGCGAGCCTGCGCCGGGAGACGCAAAGGTCAGTCCCTCCGGCTTCGACTTGCCGTAGGCAATCAGCTCGGCCAGCGTCTTGTAGGGCGCCTGCGCATTGATGATCAGGAACAGCGGCGCAACGACGGCCATGGCCACCGGCTGCAGATCCTTGCGCTCGTAATTCAGTTTGCCGAACAGCGCCTCGGCTGTGGCGTAGGGCGCCGCGACGTAAAGGATGGAGTAGCCGTCCGGTGCCGCATGCGCGACGGTCTCGTTGGCGAGGCGCGTGCCCGCCCCCGGCCGGTTCTCGACGATGAACTGCTGGTTCAGCCGGCGGCCGAACTGCTCGGCGAGAATACGTAGTGAAATGTCGTTGGACCCGCCTGCCCCGTAAGGCGAAATCAGCCGCACCATATGCGAAGGCCAATTGTCCTCCGCGGATGCGGGCAGGTTCGATGCGGCGAGCGTGGCCGCGGCGCCGCCCAGCAGCATTCGGCGATTGATGTTCATGGCAGGCCTCCCATCACTATTTTCTTGTTGTGGTTTGCGTTCATCCCCGTGGGCGCCGCGCCGGCGTGTTGGCGGGCTGCAGCTCGGCCTCGCTGACCAGCGCGCGGATGCTGGCGGCCAATGCGGCGATGCGTGGACCGATCTCGGTCTCCAGTTGCCCGGGCTGCAGCCGGAAGGCCGGGATGCCGCAATTGATGGCAAAGACCTGGTTCAGGTTTTTTGCATGAAACAGCGGCGCCGCGACGGCGTGGATTGAAGCCATGTACTCGCCGAAGCAGGTGCAGAACCCCTGCTCCGCACACAGCCGAATCCCGGCGCGGTATTTGTCACACCATGCGGACCACTGCTCTTCGTTCTCTGCCTGCATCTGCTCTTCGAGCGCCTTGGTTTCCTCGGCAGGCAACTGCGCGGCGAGCGCTCGCCCCATCGCCGTCCTGACCACGGGAATCGGCAGGCCGATGTCGGGCACATGCGGTCCGACGTCGCCCGACCGCGCGGACTCGACATAGATCGCCGAGGTGCCGTCGAGCAGGCCAATGGAAACCGTGCCGCGCACGCTCTCCGCCAGCTCCTGCATCAACGGCCGCGCGGCCTGGCGGAAGGACATCCCGGCCAGCAGCGGCCGAACCATGCGCAGCGCCCGCGCGCCGAGCCGGAATTTTGCAAGCCGCGGGTCGTAACGGAGATAGCCGAGCTCGGCGAGCGTGTGCGTCAGCCGCGCCACCGTCGGCCGCGGAATTCCCGTGCGCGCCGACAGCTCCATGTTGCCGAGCCTGGTCACCCCGGCCTCGAAGGCCTCGAGCACCGCGAGCCCCTTGGCGAGCGTGGTGGCGAAAGCCGCATCGCCCGCGCTTTCGGCCAGCACCGCCACCGCGGAGGACGGGACAACGGAGGCCAGCTTGCGTCGGATGATGTCTGTGCTCATGCGTGTTTTATCGAGCGCGGCTTCCTCGTTGTCCATATAATTCTTGGATTGGCTTATTCCTGTCTAATATGTGGACATCAATCCGGTGAACAGCAATTCAACCGTTGCCGGACCCAGGAAATCTCAAGGGATTAAACGCCTTGGCCGATGATCAGGTCGAGCGCAGCAACCGAGGCCGGGCGGCCGCCTGTTGCGGCTTGTGCAAAGTTGGCAGCGCACGGGTGAAACTGCGGCGGCCGCGCTTGAGCGCGAACAGCGGCTGGACGATCTCTGCTACCGCGGCCGCCTCCTCCGTGCAGTCCAGCACCACCAGGTCAGCCGGGTTGCCGGCCTCAATGCCGTAGCACCCGACATTCATCAGCTTCGCCGCACTGCGCGTCACCATGTCGAGGCACGCGCACAGCGACGGCGCATCGCCGAGCTGGGCGACATTGGCATAGAGATTGGCGATCCGGATCAGCGAGCAATCGCCGAACGGCGTGAAGGGATTGAGCACATTGTTGGTCGCAAGCGAGCAGGTCACGCCGTGCGCGGTCAGCCGATGCGCATGGGTGACGCCGCGCGGGATGTTGTGGTCGTGATCCCGGCCGGTCAGGAACAGGTCGGTCGACGGCAGCACCGTGACTGCGACGCCGGCGCCCGCGAGGCGCTTGGCCCAGGTCTCGAACTCCGCAGGCCTCATCGCCGACAGTTTTGTCACGTGGCCGATCGCGACCCTTCCTCCGTAATGGTGCGCGTCGGCCTGCCGGCAAACTTCTTCCATGTCGGTCCAGGACGGATCGAGATCGAAGTCGAGATGGAAATCGATGTCGAGGTCGAAGCGCCGCGCCAGCTTGAAGATGCGGTCGACATGGCCGGCACGGTCGCTGTCGGCATAGGGGCAGCCGCCAATCAGATCGGCGCCCGCCTCGCAGGCCTCGACCAGCATTTCCTCGGTGCCGGGATCGTTGATCAGGCCTTCCTGCGGGAACACGCAGAGTTTCACATCGATCGCCCAGGCGTAATCGGCTTTCAACTTCCTGATCGCATTGAAGCTGGTAAGGCCGATCCGTGCATCGACCTCGACATGCGTGCGCATGGCGGTCGTGCCCTGCAGGATCGCCTTCTCCAGCGTGCGCGAGGCGCGGGCATAGACGTCTTCTTCCGTGAAGTTGCGCTTGGCAGCAGCGACTTGGCCGATCGCCTCCTGAAGGGTGCCCTGCTCGATGGCGCAGCGGTCGAGGATGCAGGACTTGTCGAGATGGATGTGGCTGTCGACAAAGCCGGGCACGACCAGCCGGCCGCCGACATCTTCGCTCAGCGCGTCGGACGCAATGCGCGGCGCGATCTCGCCGATCACGCCGTCGCGGATCGCGATATCGAAAGTCTGGCCGCTACGGCCGGCGACGCTGGCGTTGCGGAGAAGAAAGTCGTTGGCCATTACAAAACCGCTTCCGTCTTGCCGAGATAGGCCGCCTCCAGCGCCGGGTCGTGCGCCAGCCTGTCGGCGGTGTCATCATGAACGATCTTGCCTGATTCCAGCACATAGCCGCGATCGGCAACTTTCAGCGCCAGCGCCGCCATCTGGTCCACCAGGAGGATGGTGACACCTTCGTCGCGCAGATCCGCGAGCACCGAGAACAGCTCGCTGATCATCGCGGGCGCCAGCCCCAGCGACGGCTCATCCAGCAGCAGGATTTTCGGCTTTGCCATCAGCCCGCGCGCGATCGCGACCATCTGCTGCTCGCCGCCAGAGAGCAGCCCTGCCCTTGCGTTGATGCGGTCGCGCAGCCGCGGGAAGCGCTTGACCAGCGCGTCAGCTTCGGCGCGGAGATCAGGGCCGGAACGCGTGGTGGCGCCGAGCATGATGTTGTCGATGACGGAGAGCTCGGTGAACATCTGCCGTCCCTCCGGTACCAGCGCCAGCCCACGCGCGGCGATCAGATGCGCCGGCAGGCCATCGATGCGTTCGTCATTGAGGATGATCGAGCCCTGCACGGGCCGCAACAGCCCACTCATCGCCTGCATCGTGGTCGACTTGCCGGCGCCGTTGGCGCCGAGCAGCGCCACCATCTCGCCGGCCCTCACCTCCAGCGACAATTCCTGCAGCACTGGCGCCGCGCCATAGCCGGCGGTGAGTTTCAGGCAAGACAGCACGACCTCGCCCGCCGGCGGCTGCCAACCGGCCTGCCTTGGCCGCGCCTGCATGTGGCTGGCGCCGAGATAGGCTTTCAGCACCTTCGGATCGTTGCGAACCTTGGCGGGATCGCCGGAAGCGATGACCGCGCCGGCGTCGAGCACCACGATGTGGTCGGAGATCGCCATCACGAGCTGCATGTCATGCTCGACCAGGATCACGGCGATGCCGGTGTCCGCGATCTTCTTCAGGAGCGCGCCGAGTTGGTCCTTGTCGGATCGCATCAGGCCGGCTGCGGGCTCATCCAGCAGCAGCACGCGCGGGCGGGTCGACAGCGCGCGTGCAATCTCGACCAGGCGGAGATCGACATGGGCGAGATAGCGCGCCTCGATATCGCTGCGGCCGCGATAGCCGGCGAAGGCGAGCAGGCTTCTCGCGATATCAGCTTCATCAGCCTGCCCCAGCGCGGCCAGCGGATTGCCGAGACGCCCGCGGCGGAGCGCGATCAGGATGTTGTCGAGTACCGTCATCGCGCCGAACAATTGGGTGGTTTGGTAGGTCCGCGCGATGCCGTTGCGCGCCATGCGCCAGGCCGGCGCACCCGCCAGCTCCACGCTGCGGAGCATGACGCTGCCGGCATCGGGCCGATAGAAGCCGCCGATCATGTTGAGCACGGTCGATTTGCCGGCGCCGTTCGGACCGATCAGGCTGGTGATGCGGCCGGGTACGGCGACAAAGCTGACATCGGTCGCGGCCTTGACGCCGCCAAAGGCGATGCCGACGCCCCTGACGATGAGGTCGTCGGAACTTTGGCTGGCAACGAATGCCTTGAGGTCCGCTTCCGCCCCAAGCGTCTCGGGTGACCAGGCACGCTTCGGCAGCAATCGCGCAAACAGCCCGATCACGCCCTCCGGCGCGACCCAGAGCACGGACAGCAGGAGTGCACCGACGAACAACAGCCGGTATTCGGCAAGTTGCGACAGAAGCTCCGGCAACAGCACGGTAATGGCCGCGCCGACCACGGGGCCGAACAGCGAACCCGCGCCCCCGACGATCACCGCGAGCAGGAACAGGATCGATTGCGAGAATGGAAACGAGTCGGGCGCGACGAACATCATCAGTGGCGAGTAGACCGCGCCGGCAAGGCCCGCGAGCGCGGCCGAAACCGCAAAGGACGCGGTCTTGACCGTGACCGGATTGAGCCCGATCGAGCGCGCCGCGGTCTCGCTGTCGCGTACTGCGATCATCGCCCTGCCCCAGGCGCTGCCGGCAAAGAGCCGGAACAGATAGAGCGAGGCGGCGGCAAGCAGCACCGCCACGATGGCGTTCTCGCGCTCGACGAAGGGCCGGCCGAACAGGGTCGGCGCCGCAAAGCTCATCAGCCCGTTCTGGCCGCCGGTCAGCGATTTCCATTCGATGGTGCCGTGCTGGACGATGAAGGCAAAGGCGATGGTGATCATCGCGAGATACGGCCCGGCGACACGCAGCGCCGGCAATGCCAGCAGCGCGCCAATCAGCCCGGCGAGCAGGCCCGCCAGCGGCAGCGCGAACCAGAAGCTGACGCCACGGGTCATCAGGATCGCCGAGACATAGGCGCCGATGGCGTAGAAGCCGACATGGCCGAGCGAGACCTGTCCGCTCAGCCCGAGCAGCACATTCAGGCCGACGCCGACGATCGTGGTCAGCGCGACCAGCGCCAGGATGAAATGCGTGTAGCTCTCCGACACCAACGCGATGGCGATCGCGGCCACCGCAAGGACCACAATCGCCAATGTGTCGAGCCGCGGGGCCATCGCGCTACACCTTCCGCGTTCCGGCGCGCCCCAGCAGCCCGTTCGGGCGGATGGCGAGGGCTGCGATGACGACGGCAAAGGCAACGATCTGGGTGTAGCTCGAGCCCGTGAACGAGGTGACCATGGCCTCGATCAGGCCGTAGAGGATTCCGGCCAGCATCACGCCCCAGGCCGAGCCGATGCCGCCGAGGATCGCCGCGGCAAAGGCCTTGATGCCGAACAGCGTGCCCATGTCCGAATGCACGGAGAACAGCGGCGCGATCAGGATGCCGGCGAGGCCCGCCAGCGCCGTCGAGAGCGCATAGGACAGCGCGATCGCGCTGCGGACATTGATCCCCATCAGTTGCGCCGCGCGCTTGTTCTGCACCACGGCGAGCAACGCCTTTCCCTTGGCCGTCTTCTGAAAAGCAAATTGCAGCGCGACCGCAATCCCAAGTCCCACCAGCGGGATCACGAGCTGCAACGGAAAGATGCCGGTGCCAAAGATCTCGATCGGCTTCTGCGCCAGGAACGACGGAAAGCCGCGCGGCTCCTTGCCAAAGGTGAAGAGCACGACGTTGTCGACGACGATCCCCCCGGCAACGGTGGCCATTAGCCAGGCATTCGAGCCGCGCTCGGCAAACGGCCGCACCAGAATGCGCTCAATCAGAAGGCCGAAAAGCGCGCACAGCGCTAGAGCCAGAGCTACGGCAAGCGGCATCGGCAGGCCAAGCCGGATCGACAAGACATAGCCGAGCACGGCCCCCAGCATCACCGAAGAGCCCTGCGCGAAATTGACGGTGTTGGAGACGACGTAGGTGACGTGATAGCCGAGCGCGATCAGGCCGTACATGCTCCCGACCGCCACGCCACTGACGATGGCTGAAAACAGCAACATCTATACCGCCCGAGCTTGCCGGCGGGACGCGACCGAGAATCGCGTCCCGCGCGCGCAAGCCTAGTTGGTCAGCGGCACGATTTCGCCCTCGACGAAGTGGGTGAAGAGATAATCGCCCGACGACAGCGCGTCGTGGTTGGCTTCGGTGAACGGCTTGTCGTAGCTCTTGATCAGGCCGTCATAGTGGTCGATGGCAAGGAAGGCGTCGCGGATCTGGGTGCCGTCGGTCGAGCCGGCCTTGGCCACCGCCATCGCCGTCAGATGCATCGCATCATAGGCGTTGGCGATGCCGACCGCAGGCGTCACGTCGGCCAGCGTCTTGATCTCCGGATATTTCTTCTTCAGCGCCTCGAACACGGCCTTGGCCTTCGGCGACATGTCGCCGGCGAAGCTGAAGGTCTGGATGAAGTGGACCTTTGCTGCGCTCGGACCCGCGAGCTCGGTGAAGCGGCCGCCGGCCGGTCCCCAGTGCGAGACCACGGGCACGTTCCAGCCCATGCGGTCGAGCGATTTCACGACCTGCGACGATGGCGCGACATTGGCGACCAGGAACAGCGCATCGGCGCCGGCTTCCTTCAGCCGCGTCAGCTGCGGCACCACGTCGACATCGGCATCCTGGAATTTCTCGATGCCGGCAAAGGGCACGTTCTTGTCGGCAAGCGCCGTCTTCAGCCCGCCCTCGTTGGATTCACCCCAGGGATTGTTGATCAGGATCATCCCGGGTTTCTTGATGGCGTATTTCTTCATGGCGTAGTCGACCAGCGCCCTGTCGACCAGAGCATCGACCGCGGAAACGCGGAACACGTAATTGTCGGCGGCGCCGTTGCGGGTGATGGCGGTGCCGGCTGCCCACACGCCCATGAACGGCACCTTGCTCTGGTTGGCGAACGGCACGATCGCCATCGACACCGGCGTGTCGAGGCCGCCGAACAGCACCGCGACCTTCTCGCGCTGGACCAGTTCACGCGCAGCCACGACGCCCTTGGCCGGGTTGCTTTCGTCGTCGCGGACGACCAGCTCCACCTTCTTGCCGAGCACGCCGCCGGCCGCATTGATCTCATCCAGGGCGAGCGACAGGCCGCGCGTGATGGCCTCGCCCGATTTGGCCGACTGGCCGGACATCGCCGCGACCAGACCGAACTTGATGGTGTCGTCGGCAAACGCCGGCGCGGAAATCATGAGGGCGGCGCCAACCAGCAGCGCACGCCGCGACAGGGATCGCATGGAAGCAGACATGGGGTGGTCCTCCGTTAACTGAGGACCTACTGGCAAGCGCCGTGCCAAGGCCGGATAATTAATAAAACCAGTATTTTCAATGTCTTACACGATTGCGTCGATCTACCGGCTTAGCTTTGTGCACAAGCCCTGTTCAAATTGTATGCAATTGTGCATGCGATTTTTGCTGATCCGGCCCGCAGGCCTCCCTTAGCGAACACCGGCGACGCCGGAATCGTCCGGCGTGACGGCATCTATTGAGGAAGCTGTTATGAGCGGCTGGCCTTTTTCGGCTTCGGCGCGGCCCGCGACGGCTGCGCTTCGCCGGCATAACTGTCGAGAATGTCCGAGAGTTCGCGGTTCTTGCGGATCGAGGGCATGATCAGCGCGCGGTTCGCCACCGCCTCAAGATGGCTTTCCATCACCTTCATGGCCGCGTCCGCATCGCCCGCCACCAACGCATCGATCACGGCACGGTGCTCGCTCACCGCGCATTCCGACGAATGCGGCCGACTGTAGAGCGCGAGGATCAGGCCAAAGCGCGAGGAAACCTCGCTGACATAGCGCGCGATCGACTCGCTTCCGGTCATGTTGGCGAGCACGATGTGGAACTGGGTCGCCAGCCGGATCGACAGCGGCTCGTTCTCGCCGCGCGCCCGCTCCTCGTCGTCGACATGCTCCTGCAACTGCGCGATCTGGGCCTTGTCGAGCCGGCCGGCGAGGCGCGACATCACCAGGCGCTCCAGGCCCAAGCGAATATCGAAAATGTCCCGCGCTTCTTCCCATGAGGGCGTTGCGACCACGGCGCCACGGTTACGGCGCAGCTCCACCAGCCCTTCGGCCGCGAGTTGCCCCAGCGCATAGCGCACGATGGTCCGGCTCGCGCCAAAGCGTTCGCCGATCGCATCCTCCGGCAGCTTCGCGCCGGGCGGCAGCGCCTGTTCCATGATCGCGTGGCGAAGCGCCCGATAGATCTGGCCGGTGCGGTCGGGGACGGGTTTTGAGGCTCTCGCCATGCGGCTACTTGTTTCGTTGCGGCTATCCAAAGACAAGAGCAGAACCGCCTGATGCGTCAAGGGGAGCCCCGCGCACATGGTTAGTGCGATCTCGCAGACGGAAGGCGCCATATCATTTCGGCACTGGTCAAATGCGGCAGCCGCGCCCAAAATGCACTGAGCCAACGAAACACAATGCCGGCAAAAGCGGTTATCCCAAAGCCGCCAACGGGAGGTCCATCATGCAGGAAAGCGTCAGCCGTCCGGTCCAATCTCGCGCCATTCCGTTCGACACCGCCAAGCTCGACAGACTGATGGAGCAGGCCGGCATCGACCTCTTGATCGCCACCTCGAAGCACAATGTGCAGTATCTGCTCGATGCCGAGCGCGCGATCTTCTTCGACTACATGGATGCGCTCGGGGTCAGCCGCTATCTGCCGGTGTTCATCTATCCCAAGGGCGCGCCCGAGAAGGCCGGCTATGTCGGCAATCCCCTGGAGGCGCATCAGCGCGCCGTCGTGCCGCTATGGGTGCCGGAGGTCCAGAACAAGAGCATGGGCTCGGTCGACGCCATCACCCGCGCCGTGGACATGATCAAGAAGTCCGGCGCGCCGGCCAAGCGGATCGGCGTCGAGATGGCGTTCATGCCGATGGATGCCGGCAAGGCACTCGCGGATGCGTTTCCCGGCAGCGAGATCAAGGATGCGCTGTTCGTGCTCGAGCGGTTGCGCGCGGTGAAGTCGCCAGCTGAGCTTGCGAAACTCAAGAAAGCCTCCGAGCTCGTCACGGAATCCATGCTCGAGGTGATCGCCAAACATGGACCCGGCACCACCAAGCGCGAGCTGTTCGAGGCGTTGCGGATCGCCGAAGTCGAGCGCGGCCTGACCTTCGAATATTGCCTGCTCGCCTGCGGCGACAGCCATAACCGCGCGCCCTCGCCGCAGCGCTGGGAGCAAGGTGACGTGCTGTCGCTGGATTCCGGCGGCAACTACCACGGCTATATCGGCGACCTCGCGCGGATGGCCGTGCTGGGCGAACCGGACAATGAGCTGAAGGACCTTCTGGCCGAGATCGAAGCCGTGCAGCAGGCCGCGTTCGCGACCGTCAAGGCAGGCGCCATGGGCGGCGACATCTATGCCGCCGCCGAGAAGCGGCTGGCGCAAACCAGCCAGCACGCGCACAGCGAATTCCTCGCGCATGGCATGGGCGTCGTCAGCCACGAGGCCCCTCGCCTCACCAACAGCGGCCCCGTCCCGTACGACGATTACGACGCGCACCGGCCGCTGGAAGCAGGCATGGTGGTGTCGATCGAGACCACGATGAAGCATCCCAAGCGCGGCTTCATCAAGCTCGAGGACACGGTCGCGGTCACACCTGCCGGATACGAGATTTTCGGCCAAAGCGGCCGCGGCTGGAACATCGGCGGCACCGCGGTGGGCTGACTCAAACCCTCATGGTGAGGAGCGCGAAGCGCGTCTCGAACCATGAGGCCACCACTCGGGCCTCATCCTTCGAGACGCCGCTTGCGCGGCTCCTCAGGATGAGGGGAGAGAGCACCGCCCCTACGGCCAGAGTGTGTTGAGAATTTCCGCCAGCCGCGCGCCGCCCTTGGCGAGCTGCTTGCGCTTGATCTCATCCATCAGATGCAGATAGGCCATGTGATCGTCGAAGCTGACGGTCCATTTGTAGCCTGGCGTGGTCGTCGGCGAGAATTTCAACGGCGCGAAAGCCTGCTGGGCCACGTGAAGCGTGTCGGTCGCCCATGTCTTCGGCCAACCATCCATCGGGCCCGCCGTGGTTGGGACCGATTTCGCATCCGCTACCAACTCATTGGTCGCCTGCTCTCCGATATCGGTGGGGATGTCGTCCCATTCGTGATGCAGGCTGAGATTCTGGTCCTGGATCGCGTTGCCGCCGATCGTATCCATACTCGGATCGACCCACCTGGCGGTGTCGGGATCGACCAGCTTGCCCTCCGCATCGAGATAGACCGAGCCGACATGCAGCGGCTGATGCAGGTCACCCATCAGGTGGGTGAGCAGCAGCAGCGCTTCCTTCTTATCCCTGATGTCGAACGGGAACGGCGGCGGGATCGGCTTGCCCGACAGCGCCGCGATCGCCGCACCGATCGCGGCGACGAGATCGTGGTTATTGGTACCGACATAATTGCGATCAAAATAGTTGCCCTGGATCGCAACGTCGTCGAAATGAAAGGTGTTGTGGCAGCCGAGCTGGACGCCAGCCGGCGCGTAGGAGCAGGTAT
This sequence comes from uncultured Alphaproteobacteria bacterium, assembly GCA_963802585.1. Classification (GTDB taxonomy): domain Bacteria; phylum Pseudomonadota; class Alphaproteobacteria; order Rhizobiales; family Xanthobacteraceae; genus Bradyrhizobium. The sequence continues at coordinate 52,627 of CAWDJS010000016.1, forward strand.
CCCAATTCCGCCGCGCGTAGTCCTCCATGCGCGCCCGCTCCTCCGGCGAATTGAAGCTGATGCAGGGCACCTCGTAGTCCAGATGGTTCGGATCGACCTCGTAGCGGAATGTGCCGTCGTCACGGCGGACCACGCTCTTGACGCAATCGGGCCACGGACCGGCCTGTTGCAGCTTCAGCTCCCTCTTCGGAGCAAGCTTGACCGGCGCGTTCGGATCATCGGGCGCCGCGGGGCCGTTGAGGATCGCACGCACCTGGTTCCTGGCGTTCGGCGACAGCAGACGGTCGGCGACGGAGCCGACCACTTCATGGCCCTGATAGCCCCAGGCCAACGTCCGGACCGGATGCAGCAGGCAAACCAGCAGGACGCAGAAGACGACGCGGTACAAGACGGCTTTCGGCATGATCGGCCTCGCTCGGATCGCAGGGAATGGCGATCTCGTTTTAGTTGCGCACAGACCCAGACGCAATCCGGGTCGCGCAGCATTCTGTCACGGTCCCATGACAAGCATTCGGCCTTCTATCTCCCTCGGAACTTCGGCTTTCGCCGCTCCCGGAACGCCGCCACACCTTCCGTGTGGTCTTCCGTCATGCTCGCCAGCGCGAACTGGTCGACATCCATGTGGCTTGCGAGATCGTCGAGCGCGTAAGCCAGCCGATTGACGGTGAGTTTTGTCATGGCCACCGAGATCGGCGGCTGGCGCGCGACCTTTTCGGCAAGCTCCATCGCGGCATCGAAGGCCTTGCCGGGCTCAGTGATCTCTTCCACCAGGCCCCAATCATGCGCTTCCTGTGCGGAGATGCGCTCGTCCGCCAAAATTACCGCCTGCTTGGTGCGCGCCGGCCCGATCAGATGCAGCATGCGCGGCACGCTCTGCCAGCTCATGTTCATCCCGAGCGCGATTTCCGGCACGCGCAGATGCGCATTATCGGCCATCACCCGAAAATCCAGTGCCACCGCGAGCGCGACGCCGCCGCCGACTGCAAAGCCCTCGATGGCGCAAATCGTGATCTGCTCGACCTCCTGCCAGGCCCGCGTCAGCCGCGGTCCGACCTTCAGCGCCCGCCGCAGGCTGCCGAGGTCCATGTCTTTTCGCGAGCGACCCTCGGGGTCCTTCAAATCAAAGCCAGCGGAAAACGCCTTGGCGCTGCCGGTCAGCAGCACGACCGAGGTATCCGCATCGTCCTCAAAACTGCGCGCCACCGATGTGAGCTGGCGCATCGCTTCCGGAGACAGGCCGTTGATACCGTCGCCGCGGTCGAAGCGGACCACCGCAATGCGCCCCTCCGGCCCGAGCCCCTTTTCGACGCTGAGAAACTCCGACACACGACTGACCGCCACGAGATCGCCTCCCCTATGCTATTTTGGCGGACGATAGCGGAGCTGACCGCCTCGACATAGCCGGAATGTTTCCCGTATTCTCACCCTCATGAGCGAACATGATCACGACCACGACCATTCGGAGTTGTCGGAGACGGAACTGCGCGTGCGCGCGCTGGAGTCGATCCTGACCGAAAAGGGCTATGTCGACCCCATCTCGCTCGATCTCTTGATCGAGCTCTATGAGAAGAAGATCGGCCCGCGCAACGGCGTGCGCGTGGTGGCGAAGGCCTGGGCCGATCCGGCCTATCACGCGCGGCTGATGCAGAATCCCACCGCCGCCATCAACGAACTGGATTATTCCGGCCGCCAGGGCGAGCACATGGTGGTGGTCGAGAACACGCCCGAGCAGCACAATATGGTCGTGTGCACGCTATGCTCCTGCTACCCGCATCCGGTGCTGGGCCTGCCGCCGGTCTGGTACAAATCCGCGCCCTACCGCTCCCGCGCCGTCTCCGATCCGCGCGGCGTGTTGCAGGATTTTGGCGTCACGCTGCCCGACACGACGAAGATCCGGATCTGGGATTCCACCGCCGAGGTGCGCTACCTCGTGCTGCCGATGCGGCCGAAGGGCACCGACGGCTGGAGCGAGGAACAGCTCGCCGAGCTCGTCACGCGCGACAGCATGATCGGCACCGGACTGCCGAAACAGCCCGGCGAGGCGGCCTGATGGACGGCGCGCATGACATGGGCGGAGTCAAGGGCTATGGGCCGGTCAAGCCCGAACCGAACGAGCCGGTGTTTCACGACGAATGGGAAAAGCGCGCCTTCGCGCTGACGGTCGCGATGTCGCGGCCGGGCGGCTGGAACATCGATATGTCGCGCTTCGCCCGCGAAAACCGCCCGCCCGAGGACTATCTCAGCAAGACCTATTTTGAGATCTGGCTGGCCGGGCTCGAGACGCTCCTGGTCGAGCGCGATCTGGTCTCGCGCGAGGAGATCGAGGCGGGCAAAGTGCTGATGCCGCCGAAGCCCGGCGTCAAGCCGATCGCGCCCAGCGAAGTGACACCGGCGATCCGGCGCGGCGGGCCGACCGAGCGTACGCCCGCCTCGCCTGCCCTGTTTGCCGTCGGCGACAAGGTGCGGATGAAGGACATCCATCCACCAACGCATACGCGGTTGCCGCAATATGTGCGCGGCCATCTCGGCGTGATCGAAATCAATCACGGCTGCCACGTCTTTCCCGATCTCAACTCGCTGGGCAAAGGCGAGAATCCGCAATGGCTCTACACCGTGCGGTTCGACGGCCCGGAATTGTGGGGCGCCGGCAGCGACCCGACGCTCAGCGTGTCCGTCGACGCCTGGGAATCCTATCTGGAGCGGCCGTGATGGCGCTCGGTCCCCAACAGGCGATGCGCGCCGCAGTCGCCGTCCCCGGCGTGCCGCGCGACGAGGACGGCCCGGTGTTCCGCGAGCCCTGGGAAGCGCGCGCCTTCGCCATGGCGCTGGCGCTGCACCAAGCCGGTGTCTTCACCTGGAAGGAATGGGCCGATGCCCTCGGCGCCGAGATCAAGCGCGCGCAGGCCGCTGGCGATCCCGATACGGGTGAGACCTATTACCGCCATTGGCTTGCGACGCTGGAGGGGCTGGTTGCCGCCAAAGGCGTCGCAACATCGGACCTCTTGCACCGCTATCGCGACGCTTGGGACCACGCATCAGACCGCACGCCGCATGGCAAGCCGATCGAGCTGAAGCCGGAGGATTTCAAACCGTAGGATGGGTTGAGCGTCAGCGAAACCCATCACGTTCCGACGCGATGGGTTTCACGGAGCCTGTCATCGGGCGCGCGTTCGCGCGACCCGTTGGTTCAACCCATCCTACGACGTCGCGCCTGCATACTCCCGCCACCCCTTCGCCCGCAGCGCGCAGGCCAGGCACCCGCCGCAGCCATAGCCCCACGCATGCCGCGCGCCGCGGTCGCCGAGATAGCAGGTGTGGGAATGCTCGCGGATCAGGTCGACCAGCCCAACGCCACCGAGATCATGGGCGAGCTTCCAGGTCGCGGCCTTGTCGAGCCACATCAGCGGCGTGTGCAGCTCGAAGCGCCTGGCCATGCCGAGATTGAGCGCGGCATTGAGCGCGCGGATGGTCTCGTCGCGGCAATCCGGATAGCCGGAATAATCGGTCTCGCACATGCCGCCGATGATGTCGGTGATGCCGCGCCGATAGGCCAGTGCCGCGGCAAAGGTCAGGAACACGAGGTTGCGGCCGGGCACGAAGGTGTTGGGCAAGCCGTCGGCGCCCATCTCGATCGCGACATCACGCGTCAGCGCGGTGTCGGAGATCTCGGCCAATGTCGGGATTTTCAGCGTGTGGCTTTCGCCGAGCCTTGCCGCCCAGTCCGCACGCAGCGCCCTGATGCCGTCCAGAAGCCGATCGCGGCAGGCGAGTTCGATCGCATGGCGCTGGCCATAGTCGAAACCGAGTGTTTCGACGCGCGCGAACCGCTCCAGGGCCCAGGCGAGGCAAGTCGTGGAATCCTGGCCGCCGGAGAACAGCACCAGCGCGGTTCCGGATTGAAATTTCTCGATCATCGGCAGGCCCTTAGCACGGCCGGTTCAGGTGGTGGAAAATAGCTGCCTTGCGCTGGGATCGGAGCACGTCTTGCGGCATAACCCTCGCTCCCGTCGAGGTGCCCCATGACCCCTTCCCGCGATATTTCCCGCCTGATCGAGATCATGGCGCAGCTGCGCACGCCCGTGACCGGCTGTCCCTGGGACCTCGAGCAGAATTTTGCGACCATCGCGCCCTACACCATCGAGGAAGCCTATGAGGTGGCCGAGGCGATCGCGCGCGGCGATTTCGAGGACCTCAAGGACGAGCTAGGCGATCTCCTGCTGCAGGTGGTCTACCACGCCCGCATGGCGGAGGAGGAAAACGCGTTTGCCTTCGGCGACGTGGTCGAGGCCGTCACGCGAAAGATGATCCGCCGCCACCCGCATGTGTTCGCCGACAAGGACGGCAACATCGCGCCCGCCGGCGTCACCAGCGCCTGGGAGCGCATCAAGGCCGAGGAGAAGGCCGAACGCGCCGCGCAACGGCCGCAGCTCGCCAACGAGCACTCCTCCCTGCTCTCAAGCGTGAAAGCCGGCCTGCCGGCGCTCGCGCGCGCGATGCAGTTGCAACGCAAGGCCTCCAGCGTCGGCTTCGACTGGAACGACCCGCGCGCGGTGTTGAACAAGATCAGGGAAGAGGCCGACGAAATCGAAGCCGCGCTCGATCGCAATGACGCGGAAGAACTGGCGGATGAAACCGGCGATCTCCTGTTCGCCGTGGTCAATCTGGCGCGGCACGCGCAGGCCGATCCCGAAATGGCGCTTCGCCGCACCAATGCAAAATTCGAGCGCCGCTTTGCCTATATCGAACGCGCACTGGCGGCGCAGGGGCGCACGCTGGAGCAAGCGACGCTAGACGAGATGGATGAGTTGTGGAATGAGGCGAAAACGCATGAAATCGCGTCGTCGCGCGAAACGACCAAGTAACGCCGCTCGCTCTGGCGTATGCCGACTGTCATATTGTCACATGTGGAACAGCTCACTTTTCCGGGCAATGGAAACATGTCATCCTCAGGTTGAAACCGTGCAGAATGCCAGTGAAAGATGCCAATGGAGCTTCCGACGCCATCACTTGATAACGTCAAGGCGGCCTGGGCTTGGACGGTCGACCGGCTCGAGCTTTGGTTTCAAGTCTTGAGCGATCCAGCAACGGTCCTAGGCGGCATCGACCTGAATTCGAGGAGCGAAACAATCGCCGCTATTCAATTTTCTGTCTTTCCGATTGTTCTGAGTGTGGTGATGGTATTTCCGTTCTTTCTGATGTCGGACAAGCAAACCGTCGGAATAACAGGTTTTTTTGTCATTAATTTCGTTCTCGCCGCGATCACGATCTTTATCTACATCGTGGCACAATTGATCAGTGCAAAAGTTGTGCGGGGAAAGGGATCCTTCAACGCGTGTGCAATTTCCGTTCTGTATGCGACTGCATTTTGGCCGCTTGTATACCTGCCAGTTATCGCGACGTTAGACCGGCACAAATTGTATAAGGGAATTTTGAGCAATACCCATCCAGCCCTGTCTTTCTCAGATGTAGGTACACTTTCAATCGATTATGGCCTGTGGCTGATAATTGGCCTGTTCGTCGTAATGCGCATCGCTTCGATGATGAAAGTTGTTCACAACGTTGGGCGTTATCGAGCTTTCTTCATCTGTATTTTGACCATGCCGTTGGCAATGACGGTCGATAATGTCGTCACGGGCTCGATGACCGACACCCTTTTCGGGATCGATTTTTAAAGCCGCTCAGCTTTCGCAGTCTTAGCCAGCGCGTTCACGCCACGTGCGGCACCGCATCGAACCGGTTGACCACAATATCCCGCTTGGTCTCATCGACCCGCACGGTCATATCAAACCGGCCGTCATGCAGCTCCTTGTTCAGCACCTCGGCATTGCGGTGCAGCCAGGAGATGCCGGCGCCGTCGGAGGCATCGATCGAGAGGTTGAGCGTGGTACGGGTCGCGGCCAGCCGCTCCTCGATCGCCACAAGCAGCGCCTCGATCCCCTCCCCGGTTTCGGCTGACACCAGGAAGCACGGATGCTCGGCGGGGCGGCGCGCGGCGATGTTCTGCAGATTCTCGCGCTCCTCGGGCGGGAAGCGATCGATCTTGTTCCAGACTTCGATGATGCGGCCGCCGGCTTCCGGATCGATGCCGAGCTGGCGCAACACGGCGTCGACGTCACGCTGCTGCGCTTCCGCGTCCTCATGCGAGATATCGCGGACATGGAGGATGACGTCGGCCTCCAGCACTTCTTCCAGCGTGGCGCGGAAGGCCGCGACGAGCTGCGTCGGCAGATTGGAGATGAAGCCGACGGTGTCCGACAGCATCGCCTTGCCGCCATGCGGCAGGCTCAGCGCACGCAAGGTCGGATCGAGCGTCGCAAACAGCATGTCGGCCGCCTGCACATCGGCGCGGGTCAGGCGGTTGAACAGCGTCGACTTGCCGGCGTTGGTGTAGCCGACCAACGCCACCACGCGGTAGGGCACGCGCTGCCGTCCGGCGCGATGCAGCCGCCGTGTTGCCTGCACCTTCTTGATTTCGTTCTGCAGGCGCACGATGCGCTCGCCAATCTGGCGGCGGTCGGCCTCGATCTGGGTTTCGCCGGGACCGCCCATGAAGCCAAAGCCACCGCGCTGGCGTTCGAGATGGGTCCAGGACCGCACCAGGCGGCTGCGCTGATAATTGAGATGCGCCAACTCGACCTGCAGCGAGCCTTCCTTGGTCTTGGCGCGGCGTCCGAAGATTTCGAGAATGAGCCCGGTGCGGTCGACGACCTTGGTGTTCCAGGCCTTCTCGAGATTGCGCTGCTGGATCGGCGACAGCGCGCAATCCATCACCACCAGTTCGATTTCGTTGCCGCTGACGAGGCCGACGATCTCCTCGACCTTGCCCTTGCCGAGATAGGTCGCGGGCCGAATTTGGGCGATCGGAGCAAGAATCGCATCGGCGACTTCAAGGTCGATGGCGCGTGCGAGGCCCTTGGCCTCCTCCAGCCGCGCGTCGAAGTCACGCAACGTATGCTCATCCGTTTGCGCATCGGCCTCGCCGCGGCGCATGCGTACGTACGGGCCGATGACAATCACCCGCCCGCTGTCTTTTGCCCTTGCCGACCGCGGACGGTCAGCGCCCCCTTCCCAATTCCGGGGTTCCAATCAGTTCACTCTCAAGCCGGAGCATCCTCGCCGCCTTCGAACAGCTGGATCGGAGCGCCCGGCATGATCGTGGAGATCGCATGCTTGTAGACAAGCTGCGAGTGCCCATCGCGCCGAAGCAGCAGGCAGAAATTGTCGAACCAGGTCACAATTCCCTGCAATTTGACTCCATTGACCAGAAATATCGTCAGTGGCGTTTTGGTTTTACGAACGTGATTAAGGAAGGTGTCTTGTAGATTTTGTGCGCGGTCTGCCGCCATTGTTGTTATCCCGCCGTTTGCGTCTTTTTATAATTTTGAACCGATGGCAGCTCTCTTTATCTCCCGGAGCCGTCCTTCGGTTGCCGCAATCCCCAGAGATCCCCCTCCTGAGACATTGGCCGTGGGATTAGAGGGCAGGCGCGGTTTTTAGGCAAGCCGCTTCGCACTTCTGTCATACGGAAGTCGGGGCTATCCGCACCAAAAACTGCGAAATTTCCCAAGCAATTGCATGAATGTCCGCCGAAACGGGGTTAGCCCACGCCGAGCGCCTTCAACTTGCGGTGCAGGGCGGAGCGCTCCATGCCGACAAATTCCGCCGTGCGAGAGATATTGCCGGAGAAGCGGCTGATCTGGGCGATTAGATAGTCGCGCTCGAACACTTCGCGCGCCTCGCGCAGCGGCAACCCCATGATGTGCTCGCCATTGTTGGAGGTCGGCATTGCCGGCACCATCGAGCCGACATCCTGCGGCAGCATATCCGCGGTGATGATCACCTCCGGTCCGCCGCCCGCGAGAATCATCACGCGCTCCACATTGTTGCGGAGCTGGCGGACATTGCCCGGCCACACATGCGATTGCAGCACCGCCATCGCATCCTGGCCGATCTGCCGTTTCGGCAGGCCGGTCGAGGCCGAGATCTGGTCCATGAAATAATCGATCAATTCCGGGATATCTTCCCGCCGCTCCGACAGCGGCGGCACGCGGATCGGCACCACCGATAGCCGATGATAGAGGTCCTCGCGGAAGCGTCCGGCGGCGATCTCCTCCTCGAGATTGCGCGCGGTGGACGAGATGATGCGGACGTCCACATGCACCTTGGTGGTGCCGCCCTGGCGCTGGAAGGTCTGGTCGACCAGCACCCGCAGAATCTTGTTCTGGGTCTCACGCGGCATGTCGCCGATTTCATCGACGAACAGCGTGCCGCCATGGGCTTCCTCCAGTGCGCCGGTCTTGCGCTGGTGCTCGCCGTTGGATTGTTCGACACCGAACAGCTCCTCCTCCATGCGTTCGGGCGTGATCGCGGCCGCATTGATGACCACGAACGGCCCCTCGGCACGGGTTGAGGCCGTATGCAGCATGCGCGCCGCCAGCTCCTTGCCGGCGCCGGAGGGGCCGACGATGAGAATGCGGCTGTTGGCCTTGGCCGCGCGGTCGATGGTCTGGCGCAGCTGGTTCATGCAGGGCGAGTGGCCGGTCAGGACGCTCGCACCCGGCGTCATCTGTTTCAGCTCCCTCACCTCGCGTTTGAGCCGCGAGGTTTCGAGCGCCCGGGTCGCGACCAGGATCAGCCGGTCGGCCTTGAAGGGTTTTTCGATGAAGTCATAGGCGCCGCGCTTGATGGCGGCGACCGCGGTTTCGATGTTGCCGTGGCCGGAGATCATCACCACAGGCAGGTCCGGATGATCCTTCTTGACCTGCTCCAGCAGCTGCAGCCCGTCGAGCTTGGAGCCCTGCAGCCAGATGTCGAGAAACACCAGATGCGGGCGGCGATTGGCGATCTCGCCCAGCGCGGTATCGCTGTCGCGCGCGGTCCGGGTCGAAAATCCCTCGTCATCCAGGATGCCCGCGACGAGCTCCCGGATGTCAGCTTCGTCATCGACGATGAGAATGTCACTTGCCATGGGTCGCGCCCCGCTCGTCAATTGCCTGTTGCGGCTTTGATTTTTGCTTCACTGTTAGTCGCTTCTCGCTGCCCATCGGTTTCCGCTTCCGGCGCCTTTGTTTCAGTCGCCGGGGGGCTTGACTGGGCGGCTTCCGCCTTCGCATCGCCGCCCGGCCTGTCGAACGGCACGGCCGGCTCCTGCACCTCGATCTTGGATTTGCTGTGGCCGGTCACGGCAAATCGCAGCCGCATCCAGGCCCCGCGCTGGCCTTCCCGGAAATCGGAGGCGTCCTTCAGCTCGATCTTGCCACCATGGTCTTCCAGCACCCGGCCGACGATCGCGAGCCCCAGGCCGGTGCCTTTTTCCCGTGTGGTTACATAGGGTTCGAGCAGCCGCTGGCGGGCTACTTTGGGCAGGCCGATGCCGTTGTCGATGACGTCAATCACGATGTCGTCGTTCTCGCGCGCGGCGATGACATCAATACGACCCTTGCCGTTCTCCTTGCCGAGCTCCTCGGCCGGCACCTGCTCGATGGCCTCGGTGGCGTTCTTGATGATGTTGGTGAGCGCCTGGCTGATCAGCCGGCGGTCGAACTGCGCGTGCAGCGGGTCCTGCTTGATGTCGGCCTCGATATCGAGCTCGGGATGCGCCACCTTCATCAGGAACACCGCCTGCCGCACGGTGTCGGCGACATCCTCGCCCTCGATGACAGGCTTCGGCATCCGTGCAAAGCGTGAGAACTCATCGACCATCCGCCTGATATCGTCGACCTGGCGCACGATGGTGTCGGTGCACTGCTCGAAGATGTATTTGTCCTTCTCTTCGGTGATGGTCTTGCCGAATTTGCGGCGGATGCGCTCGGCGGACAGTTGAATCGGCGTCAGCGGATTCTTGATCTCGTGCGCGATGCGCCGGGCGACGTCGCCCCACGCCGAGGTTCTCTGCGCGGAGACGAGCTCCGTGATGTCGTCGAGCACGATGATATAGCTGTCGCGGGACTGGCTGGTCTGCTCGGCGCTGACGCGGACCGAAAGGTTGCGTTCGTTGCCATCGCGCAGGATCGTGACCTGGCCCTGCGCCAGCCGCTGCGTGCCCTCGCGCGCGGCCTTCATCATCTCGTCGAGCTCGGGCAGCACATCCGACAGCGGATGGCCCAGCGTCTCCGATTCGGCGTGCCCGATCAGCTTTTCGGCCGAGCGGTTGAGGATGCCGACGCTGCCGGAAGCATCGACGCCGATAATGCCGGCGGAGGCCGACGACAGCACCGCCTCGATGAAGCGGCGGCGGCTGTCGATGGTCTCGCTGGCGTTGACGAGCTCGTCGCGCTGGGTGCGCAGCTCCTGGGTCATCTTGTTGAAGGTCTCGCCCAGTTGCGCGAGATCGCCCTCGGATTTGTTGACCGGCACCTGCACATTCAGGTTCCCGGTAGATACATCGCTCGCCGCGCCCATCAGCCGCCGGATCGGCGCCACCAGGCGGTTGGCGAAGTTCAGCCCGATCAGCACCGACGCCATCAGGATGGTCAGGGCGATCACGGCGAACATCAGCGCGAACGCCACCTGGATGCCGAGCCTTCGCGACTCGAGCTGGGCATATTCGGCGGCGCTGGTCTGGGTCTGCTTCAGCTGGGCAACGATGGCGGGATCGAGCAGCCGCGCCACGAACAGGAAGGTGTCGTCGAAGGTTCGCAGGCGGACCACGGACGCCACGTAATTTTCGGGGAATACCGAGATCTCGGGCTCGGTCTCGCTGACTTTGCTGAGCAATTCGGGGGGCGGCGCCACGTAATTCAGGTGAACCCCGGTCTCGGCGCTCTCCAGGATATTTCCGTTCTTGTCCATCAGCACCGCGACCGGAAGATTGCGGGCGGCCGCGCTTGTCGTCAGGAACTCGCGAAACGACAGGCGGTCCTGGTCATAGAGGGGCGTCAAACGCGCACTGGCGATGTCGTTGGCCATGCCCAGGATGTCGCCGCGAATGAGCTGGGCATGCTCCTGCATATAGGCGCTGGCAATCGTCAGCGAGTTCTGGATCACCTCGCGCGTCGGCCCGGAGAACAGCCGGTCGAGGCCGCGCTCGATGGTGACATTGGCGACGATGGAAACCAGCACCGCCGGCAGCACGGCGATGACCGAGAACAGACCGACGATCTGCACATGCAGCCGCGCCGCGGCCCGGCCGCGCCGCCTCGCCAGCACCATCTGGTAGACTTCGCGGATGATGATGCCGACCAGCAGCAGGATGGTGCCGGCATTGATCAGGAGGAAGGAGCGGACGACCTGCGGCGTGGGCTCGATCGGGGTCAGCCCCGTCAGCACCACGAAGGTCAGGAGCGCCGACAACAGCGCAATGGCCACAGCAAACGGCGCCAGCAGCCGCCGCAGGGAGATTCCCTTGCGTTGGCTGACTGGCGGATCAAAGGGTACGGCCGAGGTTTCTGCGCTCGTCATTCCGGCAAGATAATCACGGTGATGCTGAAGCTCTTAGCGTCCGCGCGAAAGCGGACTGATGCATTCATATCACATTGTTGCCGAATTGCGACAATTCCGCGGCGCGTTTTGCTATCAAACTGCGCCATCCACCGCGGCGCTTAGCCCCACGGGCCAGCACCGGAAGACCGGTGTCTCACCGTGGGACTAGCCGCCGCTGCGGTAAACCTGGATGTCGAGGTCCCTGATCTTCTTGCGCAGCGTGTTGCGGTTCAGGCCCAGGAGATCGGCGGCGCGGATCTGGTTGCCGCGGGTGGCCGCAAGCGCTGCCGTAAGCAGCGGCACCTCGATCTCCTTGAGGATACGGTGATAGAGGCCGGGCGGCGGCACGCCGTTGGGGAACCCGGAGAAATGCGAGGACAGATAGGCCTCGACTGCGCCGCCGAGATTGTCGATGCCATGCGACACACTGTTGCCCGAGGTCACGGCGGGCGGCGCCAGCTCGCCATCGATCACGGACGCGGTGATCACGTCCTGCGGATAAAGCGCGGCCAGACGCCGGGCCAGGTTTTCGAGCTCGCGGACGTTGCCTGGCCAGCGGTGCTGCTTCAGCCGTTCCAGCGCCTGGGTGTCGAGCTTCTTCGGCGGCAGGCCGTCCTTTTCGGCGAGCGTGAAGAAATGCCTGACAAGGTCGGGCAGATCCTCGATGCGCTCGCGCAGCGGCGGCAGCCGCAGCGGGACCACGTTGAGGCGGAAGAACAGGTCCTCGCGGAACAGGCCCTGCTGGATCAGAATCCGCAGATCCTTGTTGCTGGCCGCGACGATGCGCACGTCGGTCTTGATCGGGGTGCGGCCGCCGACGGTGGTGTATTCGCCCTGCTGCAGCACGCGGAGCAGCCGCGTCTGGGCTTCCATCGGCATGTCGCCGATCTCGTCGAGGAACAGAGTGCCGCCTTCGGCCTGCTCGAAGCGGCCGGAGGCGCGGGTGTTGGCGCCGGTGAAGGCGCCGCGCTCATGGCCGAACAGTTCTGATTCAATGAGGTCGCGCGGGATCGCCGCCATGTTGACGGCAACGAAGGGTCCGTTACGGCGCTTGCCGTAGTCGTGCAGCGCGCGCGCCACCAGCTCCTTGCCGGTGCCGGATTCGCCGGAGATCATCACCGTGAGGTCGGTCTGCATCAGCCGCGCCAGCACGCGGTAGATTTCCTGCATCGCCGGCGAGCGGCCGACCAGCGGAATGGAATCGAATTCCGTCTCCTCCGCCGGCGTCGCCGTGCGCTCCTTCGGCTCGGCCAGCGCGCGGCCGACGATCGCGATCAGCTCCTTCAGGTCGAACGGTTTTGGCAGATATTCATAGGCGCCGCGCTCGGAGGCGCGGATCGCGGTCATGAACGTGTTCTGCGCACTCATAACTATTACAGGCAGATTCGGCCGCATCTTCTTGATGCGCGGCAACAGGTCGAACGCGTTCTCGTCCGGCATCACGACATCGGTGATGACGAGATCGCCCTCGCCCTGGCTCACCCATCGCCACAGCGTCGCCGCGTTGCCGGTCAGCCGCACCTCGTAGCCGGCGCGGGAAAGGGCCTGGTTCAGAACCGTTCGGATGGCGGTGTCGTCATCGGCGACGAGAATGCTACCTGCAGGCATTGTTGTTCCTCATCTTGTGCCCTGTGAGGCATGCAACGGCGTACCCGAAACGTCATCGCGATTGGTGTGGTCGGTTTGCTTGGCGCCGCTGAACATCGGCATCAGCACGCGGAACGTCGTCTTGCGCGGCTGCAACTCGCATTCGATGATGCCGCCATGGTCGCCGACGATCTTGGCAACCAGCGCGAGCCCCAATCCGCTGCCGGTCTGTTTGGTGGTGACGAAGGGATCGAACAGGTTGGGAAGAAGATCTTCCGGCACCCCGGAGCCGTTGTCCTTGACGCAAAACTCCAGCGGCAGCGACACCCGCGATTTCTTGCCGGGTACCGACAGCCGCACGCCGGGACGGAACGCGGTGGTTAGCTGGATTTCGGCATCCGAGCCGAGATCGACCACGGCTTCGGCAGCGTTCTTGACCAGGTTCAAAAACACCTGGATCAGCTGGTCCTGGTTGGCATGCACCGGCGGCAGCGAGGGATCATAATCCTCCACAAATCGGATGTTGCGGGCAAAGCCCGACTGCGCCAGCCGCTTCACATGGTCGAGCACGGAATGGATGTTGACGGGACCGCGCGCCACGGGGCGGTCGTCGCCGAATACTTCCATGCGGTCGACCAGGGTGACGATGCGGTCGGCCTCGTCGCAGATCAGCCGCGTCAGCATGCGGTCCTCGGAGGACGCCGCCTGCTCCAGAAGCTGCGCCGCGCCGCGGATGCCGGAGAGCGGATTCTTGATCTCATGCGCCAGCATCGCGGCCAGCGCGATCACCGAACGCGCGGCGCTGCGATGGGTGAGCTGGCGGTCCATCTTGTCGGCGATGGTGCGCTCCTGCAGCATCACGACGATATGGCCGGGCCGTTCGGTGAGCGGCGCAACATGCAGATCGACCTGGCGGTCGCCGCCCATGCGCGGCGTGCCCAGATCGACCTTGTATTCATTGACCGGCGAATGGCTGGTGCGCACCTGGTCGATCAGCGCCAGCAGCGGGCTGCCGAACGGCACCAGCTCCTTCAGCGACTGGCGTTTCAGGAATTGCGTGGAGATTTCGAAGAAGGATTCGGCCGCCATGTTGGCGTCGACGATCTTGCCGTCGGGACCGATCAGGATCACCGGATTGGGCAAGGCGTTGAGGATGGCGTCGCTGTCGGACGGCAGCGGTTTGCGATGTCCTGCGGCAGAGCTCATGCAGCAGCACTCCATGCAAAGTCGTCGAAGGCCTCGTCCAGCGCCTGATGCACCGAACCCGGATCTTCCGAGGTCAAAATCTTTTGCCGCCAGGTCTTCAGCTTCTCCGCCGGCACGCGGCCCACCTGCGCGGCAACGTCGAGCGCCCAGCCGAGATGTTTTCGCGCATGGCGCAATCCGATCCGCATGCCGTAATGGGCGCAGATCTCGTCATAGAGCGCGCGCACATAGCCGAGCTGCTGCGGCAACGTGGGCGCTGTCTCCGTAGCGCCGCCCTCGAGCTGCCGTCCGATCTGGCCGGGCAGCCAGGGTTGTCCCTGCGCGCCGCGCCCGATCATCACGGCATCGGCGCCGGATTCGTGCAGCGCGTCCAGCGCGGTCTGATAGGAAGTGATGTCGCCATTGACGACCAGCGGCACCGAGACCTGCTCCCTCACCGCGCGCACCGCGCCCCAATCGGCTTCCCCCTTGTAGAACTGACAGCGGGTGCGGCCGTGCACGGTGATCATCCGCACGCCGGCTCCTTCCGCGCGCCGCGCCAGCTCGGGCGCATTGCGGGTGCGGTCGTCCCAGCCGAGCCGCATCTTCAAGGTCACCGGGACCTTCACGGCCGATATCGTCGCCTCGACCAGGCTCACGGCATGGTCGAGATCGCGCATTAGCGCCGAGCCGGACTGGCCGCCTGTCACGTGCCGCGCCGGGCAACCCATGTTGATGTCGATGATGTCGGCGCCGGCGGCTTCCGCGATCCGCGCGCCCTCGGCCATCCAGTGCGTTTCGCAGCCCGCGAGCTGCACCACATGCGCCCCCACGCCCGCAGCTTCGCAGCGCAACCGGGAAATGGGCCGGCCCTGCGCCAGGTCGTCGCTCGCGGTCATTTCAGACACGACAAGCCCCGCCCCGAGTCTCGCGGCGAGCCGTCGGAAGGGCGCGTCTGTCACGCCCGACATGGGCGCCAGAAGTACCGGGTTGGCGAGGTCAATATCGCCTATTTTCAATGGCTTACGGCCAACATTTTCCGAGCCGGTCACGAAACGTCTCGTTTCTCCGACAGGCGCATCATCGCGCTGCACTGTCTATTGTGAGCACATTTCTTGTGCAGTCAAGTTGCTTGCCTACACTTTAGACATTTCCCGCAATCTTGCAAGTGCAGTGCAGCAAAAAATGCTTTTGCCCACAACGTGATGAATCACACTCTTGCTTGTGCACGGCACATGCTATGGCGGGCGCCACCCCGCTTCCCCGCCCCCAATCGTTCAAGTCCTATGCCCGACTCCAAGCATACCGCAGCCATCCTCGTTGCCGCCGGCCGGGGCCTTCGCGCCGGCGCGGGTGGACCAAAGCAGTACCGGACCATCGGCGGCAAGACCGTCATATTCCGGGCCATGGAAGCCTTCTGCCGCCATCCCGACGTCGCCGCGGTGCAGCCGGTGCTCCATCCCGACGACGCCACGATGTTCAATGCCGCGTGCGACGGTCTCAACCATGCGCCGCCGACGGCGGGCGGCGCGACGCGCCAAGCCTCGGTGCTTGCCGGGCTCGAAGCGCTCGCCGCCGAGAAGCCGGACATCGTCCTGATCCATGACGCCGCGCGGCCCTTTGTCTCACAGGCGGTGATCTCGCGCGCGATCGAGGCTGCGGGGCGCACGGGTGCGGCGATCCCGACCATTGCCGTGACCGACACCGTCAAGCTGGTCGATGACGGCGGCGATGTCGAAGCCACCCCTGAACGGGCGCGGTTGCGAATCGCGCAGACGCCGCAGGCCTTCAAATACGAAGTCATCCTTGAGGCACATCGCCGCGCCGCGCGCGAGGGACGCAGCGATTTCACAGATGATGCGGCGCTCGCCGAGTGGATGGGATTGACGGTAGCGACCTTTGAGGGCGATGTTGCCAACATGAAACTCACCACGCCCGAAGATTTTGTCCGCGAGGAATCGCGGCTGGCTGCCCAGCTCGGCGATATCAGGACCGGAACCGGCTATGACGTGCACGCCTTCGGCGCCGGCGATCACGTCATGATCTGCGGCGTCCGCGTGCCGCACAGCAAAGGCTTTCTCGCCCATTCCGACGGCGATGTCGGCCTGCATGCGCTGGTCGACGCCATCCTCGGCGCGCTCGCCGATGGCGACATCGGCTCGCACTTCCCACCCAGCGACATGAAGTGGAAGGGCGCCTCCTCCGACCAGTTCCTGAAATATGCGGTGGAGCGCGTCACGGGGCGCGGCGGCCGCGTCGCCAATCTCGAGGTGACCCTGATCTGCGAGCGGCCGAAGATCGGCCCGCTGCGCGACACCATGCGGGCGCGGATATCAGAGATCACCGGCGTGAATATCTCGCGCGTGGCGGTGAAGGCCACGACCAGCGAAAAACTCGGCTTCACCGGCCGCGAGGAAGGCATCGCGGCGACCGCGAGCGCCACCATCCGTCTGCCCTGGAGCGAGTAATATGAGCGGCAGCGACGCCCGCGCTCTGGCCCGCTCGCTGCTCGATCTCTGCCGCAGCCGTCGCTTGACCATTGCCACCGCCGAATCCTGCACCGGCGGCCTCGTCGCCGGCGCGCTGACCGACATCCCCGGCTCCTCCGACGTCATCGATCGCGGGTTCGTCACCTACTCCAACGAGGCCAAGCGCGCGATGCTTGGCGTTGAAGCCACCACGCTCGCGACCTTCGGCGCGGTCAGCAAGGAGACCGCCACCCAGATGGCGGTCGGCGCACTGGAACGCGCCGATGTCGATCTCGCCGTGTCCATCACCGGCATCGCCGGCCCCGGCGGCGCCACGCCCGGCAAGCCGGTTGGCCTGGTGCATTTCGCCGTCGCCGCGCGCGACGGCCGCATCCTCCACCGCGAACACCGTTTTGGCGCGATCGGCCGCAGCGCCGTGCGCGTGCGATCGGTGGTCGAAGCGCTGCGCATGCTGATGGAGGTCGCGCGCGGGCCGCAGCAGGTCAAGCCGAAGCGCGCCGCCGTGAGCCGCATCCGCCCGCGCGTGACGCGGACACCGCGGCGGCATGCGGTGAAGCGGAGGCCGCGGAGGGGGTAATGCGCCGGCTACGACGCATCGTACTGCTGCGTCATAGGCCGCCGTCTCCCCTCATCCTGAGGAGCCGCGCAAGCGGCGTCTCGAAGGATGAGGCCGACGTGCGGGCCTCATGGTTCGAGACGGCGCATTCGCGCCTCCTCACCATGAGGGTTTGACACAGCAGGATAGCCGCCAGGCCGCAGAGGAGCCTATGAAGCGCACATGGACGATCATCGGCGTGGCTGACGTACCCCAGAGCTTCAAATGGTATCAGTCGCTGCTTGGCCTGCCAGAGACCGTTCCTGCCCATGACTACTTCGGGCAGATCATCGACACCGATGGAACGGTCCTGCTCTGTCTCCACGAATGGGGCGCCCACGAGCATCCCACGTTGACAAGTCCCGACCACGCCAAGCCTGGCAACGGCATTCTCCTGTTTTTCCGGGTCGACGACTTTGACGCAGCTTTGCCAAGGGCGCGCGCTCGTCAGCCGGCTGGAAGAAGAGCCGCATCTCAATCCCAATACCGGGACCATGGAATTTTCGCTCCAGGATCCCGACGGATACTACGTCAGCATCAGCGCGCTCAATCCGCTATGATCGCGGCACACCCCAAGGAGCCTGAACCAAGGAGCCTGAACCATGTACGTCGCAGGATTCGTGATTCCCGTGCCCGAGGAGAAGATGGAGGCCTATCGCAAATGGGCCGAGAACGGAGCGGCGATCTTCCGGGAATATGGCTGCATCGAGATCGTCGAGTCCTGGGAGGACAACGTCCCCAGCGGCAAACACACCGACTTCCGCCGCGCCGTCGCTGCGAAGCCTAGCGAGAAGATCGTCTTCACCTGGCAAGTGTGGCCCGACAAGGCGACGCTGGATTCCGCCGAGGCAAAAATGCACGAGGACAAGCGCCTGGAAGTCTCGGGCGAAATTCCGTTCGACCCCAGGCGCCTCATTCTCGGCTGCTTCAGGCCGATCCACACCATGGGCCGCGAGTGAGAGCTCCGCTTTCTACGCGATGACCTCGTCTGCCACCGCGCGCAGGCGGCGGCTGCGCTATTTTGGCCCCTGCGCGATCATCGCCGCGTTCTGCTCCCAAGGCCCGGGATTCAGGATGAGCCCGGAGACTTTGCCTGCCGCCTCCCTGACGAAAGCGATCCGGGTGTGATCTTCGTCGTCCACGGTGAATTCGCTGCTTGATGTCGCCACCAGCGGCGTCGCCTTGCCTTTCTCGAATTCGAGGATCGGCCAGGCCCCCGTCGCTTCCGCGACCAGCTTGCCTTGCGCTACACGGACCTGAAGTCGGACTGTGTTGACACGGCGGTCGGCTCTCACGACGCTGAGGTTGCTTGGGCCGTCTTGTCCCTTATGGACGATCTTCATCTTGATCGGCGTGTTGGCAGGGCCGCGCAGCCTGCTCACGGCATCGGCGAGTGAGAGACCCTTGAGCGGCGCATCGTCGATTTCAGTGAGGAGATCGCCCGCCATCACGCCGGCCTTGGTTGCGGGGCCGCCGCCAGGATTCGGCTTGTTGATCCTCAGGCCGTCCTGCTCCATTGCGACGAAATTCCCGATTCCAAGCCATCCGGTCTTGCCATCGGCCAGGCCCTGCCGGTCGCGCGAGCTCACCGAGTCGCCGAAGTCATAGGTCCCGGCATAATCGGCGAGCGCTTCGGCGCTCAGGGTCATCGGCACTGCCGGCGGGGCGGAGGGCTGTTCGGGAATCGTCAATGCGCCATAGACCAGATGATTGATCCCAGCGTACAGCAGTGCCTGGCGCCCTTTGCTGCCCGGCGTCGCCTGGATCATCTGCATGCCGATCAATTGCTCGGCCGGATCGATCCAGAAATACGTGCCCCAATATCCAGCCCAGGAAAAACTTCCGACCGCTCCCGGTATCCAGCTGCGGACCGGATCGGTGCGGATGCCGAAGCCAAGCCCAAAGGTCGTGCCGGCGCGGGCGCCAACCTCGTCTCCTCCAAAGATGCGAATGCCCGACGGCAGTGCGTTCGTCGTCATCTGCTTCACCGCCTGCGGGCTGAGCACGCGCGCGCCGTCGAGTTCGCCGCCGTTCAGAAGCATCTGGCAAAAGCGGAGATAGTCGGGCGCGGTCGAAACCAGCCCGCTGCCGCCGGAAAACAGTTTTGACGGCGTCGTGAAATCCCAGATCGGCGGCCGTTCCGGCATTGGAGAATCGACGAGGCGGTCGAGCTTCTCCTTCGGCACTGAGAAACCGGTGTCGACCATGTGCAGCGGCGCAAAGATGCGGCTCTGCAGGAATTGGTCGAAAGACTGGCCGGAAACCACTTCGACGACCCGGCCCAGCACATCGGCGCTCCAGCCATATTCATGGACCTCGCCGGGCTCGTGGGCGAGCGGCAGGCCGGCCAGACTGGACACGGAATCCGCCAACGTCTTGTCGCGTCTAAACACGGCCCTCAAGCCATAGAGCGCATGGATGGTCCGGATCCCGAAATCGGCGGTTGCGTCCGCAAGGCCCCGTTCAGGATACGCAAAATCCATTTCCGGATAGATGAGCGGAGCAGGAGCACGACAACTGCCCCTCCCCGCAACGCGGCTTCCAAGGTCGACATTTAACGCTCCGCCAGGATTGTCTTGCGAGAAAGAGAATCCCACCAGGTTGTTGGTGTCAACAGGCGCAAGTCGCCGCCGCAGGCTAGGGGCGTCAGTCTCCTGCTCGCTCAACAAGATGCGCACGCGAGGGTCCAGGGTCAAACCGATCGGCGAAATATTGCGTTTCGTGGGCCACCAGTCCATCGCGAAATTCCATGATGCTCACCGTGTAGGACGGTACGCCGTCATAGGTCAGCACGAATTCGGTGACCCAGAGATCGCCACTGCCGATAATTCGCCGGACCGTGAAACGCTTCTTGTTCGGCTGGACGGTTCGGCTCTCTTGAATGTTGCGCCGGCCGCGAATGCGCTCGCCCGATTGCGGATAATCAAGCACGGCGTCGTCGTGGTAGATGTCATGTTCGGCCTCGAAATCGTTCGCGTTCGAAGCCTCCCAGTGGCGCTGCAGCGCCGCCCGCGCTGTTCGATCATCCATCTCAATCTCCCACCTACGCTTACGGTTACCATCTCGGGACCAACGCGATCGTCCCGGATATCGCTTCCCTACCCGCTACGCGTCGGGTTTTCGATGCGGATCGTATTTCGAGAGCACGTCCTTGAGGTAATCCCGGCTTTTCCATTCCGGCGGTGGCGGCTCGTGGCCGGGACGAGGAACGAAGGGATTGGCGGGTGCAGCCTCCGAAGCGCCCATCAGGTCCGGGATGTAGCGCGGGCAGTTCGGGAATATCTCGCATTTGACGCGTACGACGAGTTTCGCGCCATGATGGGCGGCAAGCGTTTCCGCGCCGTCGTGAATGGTTGCCTTGCCCCGGATGCGCGCGCGAAAGGTCTTGCCGTCAAAGTGCACGAACAACAGCCCGACATTCGGGTTGCGGTGAATATTGCCGAGCGTGCGGTACATGTTGTTGCCGTCATACTCGGGGTACTCGAGGGTGTCGGGCCCGGTGATCCTGACAAAGCCGGGATCGCCCGAACGCATCGAACAATCGACGTTGTCCTGATAGCTGGTCGCGATGAAAAAGAACCGCGCCTCTTCGATGAGCTTGCGGTCCTGCTCCCAGAACTCGAAGTGGAGGCGATGCTTCTGGAGAGCGTCGGCGACACGGCGGCCGTCGTAGCGGTCCTGCAGCTCGCGCATGCCGTCATGGTAGAACGCGGCGCGGTCGATCGGGTCGGTCATGGGGGCCTCAACGCTGACTTGCGGCAGCCATCTGGTCCTGCCCTTGGCAGGGACCACTGGAAATATAACCCGGTCCGTGCTCGCGGTCGATGATTGCCGGCATCGTTCCTGGAACAGGTGGCCTTGAAGCTACCTAGTTCGAGCGCCGCCAGGTGGCCGGCGCGGTCCCCACTACCTTCTTGAAGGCCCGTGAAAAAGCGGCCTCCGAATTGTAGCCGACCATGTCAGCAATCTGCGCAAGAGACGCGCTGGTGCTGCGCAGCTTCTGGATTGCGACCTGCATGCGCCAGTTCGCGAGATAATTTATCGGCGGCACGCCGATCAGCCGTGTGAAACGATCAGCCAGCGCCGAACGCGACAGGCCGACCGCGCGACTGAGGTCATCGACGTTCCAGGTCCGGGCGACATCGCGATGGAGCAATGCCAGCGCCCGCGCGACATGGGGATCGCGCAGGCCCGCGAGCCAGCCGGTCTGCTCTTCCGGCAGCGCTTCGGCGTAGCGTCGCACCGCTTCGACGAACAACAGTTCGGACAGCTTGGCGAGCACGGTCTCCGATCCCGGACGGCCGGCGGCGAGTTCCTCGGCGGCGTACTGAAAAGTCGAGCGGATCCATTCCGCCGCCCCGCCCTGCTCGACGCTCAGCTTCAACAGCGGCGGCAACGTCGAGAATACCGGATTGCCCTCGGCGCTGTCGCAGCCGAGGAAGCCGCAAACCATGCGCGTGCCTTTCCCGCCGCCGCCATGATGGATCGAGAACATTCCGCCGTCGGCACGCGGCTGGATGATATCGCGTCCCGCCACCGGTGGCAGGCTGAGGTCGCTGCCAACGAGGTGCTGATCGTTTCGCGGCAGCAGCACGACGTCGCCGGCACCAACCACCATGCCCTCGCCGTCCTCGCCGCCAACGCGGATATGAAGCTCGCCCTCAACGACGTAGTGATAGGGGATCAGGTGCGAGGCCGGCCCCAACGCGGGCGAACAATGCTCCGGCCCGACGCGCGCGGCCATGCACCATGGCGCCGAAAACTCGGCGTGCATGAACACGCCGCCGGTCAAATGCGCAACTCTCAAGACGTCCGATAGCGCGTCCATGTGTCTTCCCAACAAAGCGTCTTCCCAACAGAGGCAGGTGTTTCGGTCATGTCTTCCGGCGGGCCGGTCATAGACGCTTGTCCGCCTGACGACTTACAGATCACGGCATCAGCCGATCGATCCACCATATCGGTAGGCGCGCTAGACCTGGAAAGGTTCAAAAATGAATGCAATAGAGAGGATTTGTGACAGCAGCGAGCGCTATGCGCGCTGCATTCAATCGTCCAAGCGGGTGCGCTGGGACATCGACAAGGACGTGGTCCGGGGGCGCCGTTTCGATACCGCCCACAAGTTTCTCCCGGATGCGTTATCCATGATGGATGCGTTCACAACGCTGTCGACCGACGAACGGCGGTTCGTCAGTCAGATACAGGGGCGCACCTATGCCAATGTGTTTGGACTGGTCGAGCGCTTCATCAACGCCAAGGTTCTGGAATTGAGCCATGAACACTGGTTCGGCGATCAGGTTGCGCTCGAGGCTCTGGTCCGCTTCAGCGACGAAGAATTGAAGCATCAGGAGCTGTTCCGTCTCATCGACACGATGATCGCCGATGTTTTGCCGGACGGTTATCGCTTCGACGTCGACCCGAATGTCGTCGCCCGCGCCGTGCTGGGCAAATCCACCTGGGCGGTATTGGCCCTGACGCTGGATATAGAGCTGTTCACCCAGATCCACTATCGCCAGAGCATCGATCCCGACGCCGCCCTCTCCGATCTGTTCAAGGACGTGTTCTTCTTTCACTGGAAGGAAGAAAGCCAACACGCGATCCTCGACGAGCTCGAATGGGTGCGCCACGACGCCGGGCTGACGGCCGAACAACGCGATGCTGCGGTCGATGAGTTCATCGAGCTGGTCGCCGCGGTGGACGGCATTCTGCAGGCCCAGGCCAAAGCCGACGCCGGCTATTTCGCGGCAAAATGCGGCCGCCCGGTCCCCGCAGCCGAGACGCTGGCGGTCGAGGCTGCATTCCTCAAGGCCTACCGCTGGCAATACATCCACTCCGGCGCCCAGCACCCGCATTTCGGCAAGGTGCTGACCGGCCTGATTACCGAAGACCAGGGCCGGCGCATCCAATCGGCACTCGCCACGCTGCAGTAATCGAACACAGGCTCATACCTCATCATCCAAAGGAAACTCATTATGGCTACGCAAACCAGGAAGGCTCCGTCCAACATCGTCAACGGCATCGACGTCGACGAACTATTTGCCCTGATCGCGGGGGCGAGGCACAGCGCCGAAAACGCCAGGACGAACTGGCAGGTCACCACGACCTGGCAGGGCCAGGCATGGAGCCGCTCGCAGATCGAGGGATATTCGATCGGCGGTGAACGGGTGCGACGCCGGTTCGACATCGACATCGACGAACCTGTCGAGCTCGGAGGTTCGAACCGCTTCGCTAATCCGCAGGAGCACCTGATCGCTGCGCTGAACGCCTGCATGACGGTGGGTTATGTGGCGCAGTGCGCGGTGCGCGGAATCACGCTCGAAAGCCTCGCCATCGAGACCACCGGTGAGATCAATCTGCGCGGCTTCCTCGGAATCGATGCCGGCGTACCCGCGGGCTACGAGAAGCTGAACTACACCGTCCGCATCAAGGGCAGCGGCACCAAACAGCAATTCGCCGAGATCCATGAAGCTGTCATGGCGACCTCGCCCAACTTCTACAACATGTCCCGTCCCGTGGCTCTTGTGCCGGTTTTGGTCGTCGAGTGAGCGACGTCCGAGCAAAGTAAATCTGCCGCGTTCCGATCGGTGGCCGTGCTCAACATCTGAAATAGCGCGGCCGCCGATCGCTTGCACATTTGAACTTATTCGAGTCCGACACTCAGATTGCCGATTTTTAAGGGAATTGCGATGACAATGCTCAATATCACCCCAAACTCCGAAACGACCGCTTCAACAATCCGGAAAGCGCTTCGGTTCGTTTTGACCCGTCTGGGTCACCTCATAAACCGCTGGGTCGCCGCCGAACTCGCGCGCCGGACGCGCGTGGCGGACATTGCACTCCTTCGTCAGCTTAACGATCGAGAATTGAAAGACATCGGCCTCACCAGAGGCGACATCGGCGAAGGCCTGGCGGAAGCCGCGAAATGTCGCATCCGACAACAGCGAGCCGAGCGCGCCCGCGGGAATTGGAAATCGTCAAATCGGTGACGAAGCGGTGCGAATCGACCGGAGGGTTGTTTCATCTCGACGTTCGGGCCCATTGCTGGACGTCGACAAACCTGCCTGCGATCGCGGCAGCCGCCGCCATCGCAGGCGACACGAGATGGAGGCGACCTCGATGGCCCTGGCGGTCCTCGAAATTGCGGTTCGACGTCGAAGCGCAACGCTTGCCGGGTTTGAGTTTGTCGGGATACATGGCGAGCCACATTGAGCAGCCGGGCTCGCGCCAGTCGAAACCAGCTTTCGCGAATATCTTGTCGAGCCCTTCACTCTCGGCTTGCTCTTTCACCAGGCCGGAGCCGGGCACGATCATCGCCCGAGCGTTGGGATTGACCGTGTTGCCGTTCGCCGCGTGCGCGACCGCGCGCAAGTCCTCGATGCGCGCATTGGTACAGGACACTGCCGATCTCCCTCCAGAATATCATCAACTGATTTGCCCGACGTGCTGATTTTCAGAACTCATGTCAAGACCTTAATCGAAAAATATTTCGCTTTATCAGAACCGCAAATCACTTGTATGTTCTGCCCCGTCCCGCGCCGACAGAGGGCGGATCGCGATCGTCACGAAACGTGGCGCGGGATGCGATGGACGTGGCGGGATCACCTGACGTGTGATGCCGACGCGGACGGCAAAATCGTGTGGTCCTGGCACCCCGACGCTGGTGTCAAGTTGGCGGGTGATGAACCCGCCGGCGACGGTGGCTAAAACGCCCGGCACACCGGGGAGAGCGCGCCATAAGCCGTAAACCATTGCGCAGGGAATGCCGGCATGTTCGGCGTACCTGTCACGACTTGCGTGCGTGCTTGCTACCATTTTGCACGCAAGCCTGCGGGTGCGTTCGGCATCCGGCATTCCCTGTGCCCTCTTTCTCTCGAGGGCCACGACCGACGCATTACTCGGGCAAAACGCGCCGCGAGAACGCGGACGCTTGCCTCGTTCTCCGTCATTGCGAGGAGCGAAGTGACGAAGCAATCCAGACTCTCCCAGCAAAATTCTGGGTCACTTCGCGGAGCCTGTCATCGGGGCGCGTGTTCGCGCGACCCGTTGGCTCGCAATGACGGCGAGCGGCACGCGCGCGCCCTCACTTCCCCGCCGGCCACACCCAGTCACGGATGTGCGGCATGTCCTCGCCGTGCTCGCACACATAGCGTGTGTGCTCGATCAGGGCGTCGCGGAATTGCTGCTTGACATGGGCGGCCTTGATCGCAAGCCCCGGCACGCGCTCGATGGCCTCGATGGCGAGATGGTAGCGGTCGAGCCCGTTGAGCACGACCATGTCGAACGGCGTGGTCGTGGTGCCCTCCTCGGCAAAACCGCGCACATGCATGCCCGCATGGTTGGCGCGGCTGTAGGTCAGCCGGTGGATCAGATAGGGATAGCCGTGATAGGCGAAGATCACGGGCTTGTCGCGGGTGAAGAGAGAGTCAAAATCGCGATCGGACAGGCCGTGCGGATGCTGCTCCTTCGGCTGCAGCGTCATCAGGTCGACGACATTGACGACGCGGATTTTCAAGCCCGGCAGCGCGTTGCGCAGGAGATCGACCGCGGCAAGCGTTTCCAGCGTCGGCACGTCGCCGGCGCAGGCCATCACCACATCTGGCTCGGCGCCCTCGTCCTCGGTGCCGGCCCATTTCCAGATGCCGATGCCGGTATCGCAATGGGTCGCGGCCTCGGCCATGGAGAGCCATTGCGGCGCGGGCTGCTTGCCCGCCACGATCACATTGATGCGGTCATAGGTGCGCAGGCAGTGGTCGCCGATCCACAGCAGCGTGTTCGCATCCGGCGGAAAGTAAACGCGGACGATGTCGGCCTTCTTGTTGGTGACGAGATCGACGAAACCGGGATCCTGATGGCTGAAGCCGTTATGGTCCTGGCGCCAGACATGCGAGGTCAGGAGATAGTTGAGCGAGGCGATCGGACGGCGCCAGGTGATCTCGCGCGACACCTTCAGCCATTTGGCGTGCTGGTTGAACATGGAATCCACGATGTGAATGAAGGCCTCGTAGCAGGAGAAGAAGCCGTGACGGCCGGTGAGCAGGTAGCCCTCGAGCCAACCCTGGCAGAGGTGCTCGCTCAGCACTTCCATGACGCGGCCGTCCTGTCCGAGATGGACGTCATAGGATTCGATGGGCTCCATCCAGACCCGCTCGGTCACATCGAAGACGGCATCGAGCCGGTTCGAGGCGGTTTCGTCCGGGCCCATGATGCGGAAATTGCGGGCCTCCTGGTTGAGACGCATGACCTCGCGTAGGAACTTGCCGAGTTCGCGCGTTGCCTCGGCGTTGACTCCGCCCGGCCGCGGCACCTCCACCGCGAAGGTGCGGAAATCCGGCAGCTTGAGCTCGCGCTTGAGCAGGCCGCCATTGGCGTGCGGATTGGCGCCCATGCGGCGATCGCCTTTGGGGCTAAGAGCCTGCAGCTCCGGAATGAGTTGGCCCGCCTGGTCGAACAATTCTTCCGGCGCGTAGCTTCGCATCCAGGCTTCGAGCAGCGCGAGGTGCGTCGGGTTATCTTTCGGATGGGCGATCGGCACCTGATGAGCGCGCCAAAAACCTTCGACCTTGAGCCCGTCGACTTCCTTCGGGCCGGTCCAGCCCTTCGGACTGCGCAGCACGATCATCGGCCATTTCGGCCGCTCGCAATGGGTGCGGCCGTCGCGGGCGTGCTGCTGGATGGAGCGGATGCTCGCCAGCGCCACATCCAGCGCATCTGCCATCTGTGCATGCATCGCTTTGGGGTCGTCGCCTTCGACAAAGAGCGGCTCATGCCCGTAGCCCCTGAAGAGATCGCGGATCTCCTCGTCAGGCAGGCGTCCCAGCACGGTCGGATTGGCGATCTTGTAGCCGTTGAGATGGAGGATCGGCAGCACCGCGCCGTCATGCGCGGGACTCAAAAACTTGTTCGAATGCCAGGAGGCGGCCAGCGGTCCGGTCTCCGCCTCGCCGTCACCGACGACGCAGGCCACGATCAGGTTGGGGTTATCGAGCGCCGCGCCGTAGGCGTGCACCAGCGCGTAACCGAGTTCGCCGCCCTCATGGATCGAGCCCGGCGTTTCCGGCGCGGCGTGACTGGGGATGCCGCCCGGAAACGAGAACTGCCGGAACAGTTTGCGCAGGCCCTCGGCGTCGCGCGTGATGTCGGGGTAGAACTCGCTATAGGTGCCTTCGAGATAGGTGTTGGCGACCATGCCCGGTCCGCCATGACCGGGTCCGCAGACATAGATGACGTCGAGGTCGAGCGCGCGGATGGCGCGGTTGAGATGGGCATAGATGAAGTTGAGGCCCGGGGTCGTGCCCCAATGGCCGAGCAACCGCGGCTTGATGTGCTCGGGGCGCAGTGGCTCGCGCAGCAGCGGATTGGCCATCAGATAGATCTGGCCGACCGAAAGGTAGTTGGCCGCGCGCCAATAGCGGTCCAGCAGCTCGAGAGGATCAGCAGCTGCGGGCTTGTCGTCGGTGACCATCGTATTCATGTTTGGACCTCTTGGTGAGATACAGTTTCCATTGCGCGGCTCGCTACGCACAGATCCCAGGTGTGACGGGCGATCATCAGATCTTCGTCCGTCGGGATCACCCAGGCCGAAACCCGGCTCGCGGGCCTTGTGATCCGAGGGCCCCCGGCCGCGTTGGCGTCCTCGTCCAGCTCGAGCCCGAGCCATGCGGCCTGCTCGCACACACGGCGCCGGATTTCGGGCGCGTGCTCGCCGATGCCCGCCGTGAAGATGACGGCATCGAGGCCACCGAGGGCGGCTGCAAGCGAGCCGAGTTCGCGGCAAATCCGGTAGACGAACAGTTCGATGGCCTCCGCGGCCCCCGCCTGATCGCTCTCCAGCAGCGACTTCATGTCGTCGCTGATGCCGGAGACACCGAGCAGCCCCGACGCATTGTAGAGCAGGTCACTGATGGCTTGCGCGCTCATGCCCTTCTCCGACATGAGATAGAGCAGCACGCCGGGATCGAGGCTGCCGCAGCGGCGGCTCATCGGCAAGCCATCGAGCGCGGTAAAACCCATCGTGGTCGCGACGCTGCGGCCTGCCTTCAGCGCGCACATGCTGGCGCCATTGCCGAGATGAGCGACGACAACGCGGCCCTGTGCCTGCTGGAGGCCGATCACCTCCGGCAGCACGCTTGCGATATATTCATAGGAGAGGCCATGAAAACCGTAGCGGCGTATGCCCTCCTGCGTCAGCTTGCGCGGCAGGGCGAATGTGGTCGCGACACGCGGCTGGGCGTGATGAAAGGCCGTATCGAAACAGGCAACCTGCGGCAGGTCGGGGTGCAACTTCGAGAGTGTCTCGATCGCCGTCAGGGGATGCGGCTGGTGCAGCGGCGCCAGCGGAATCAGCCGGCGCAGTTCGACTGTGACCTCTTCATCGATTACGACCGGCTCCGAATAGCGGCCGCCACCGTGAACGACGCGATGGCCTGCCGCCACCAGCGAATTGTCAGGAAAACGGCTCGCCAGCCAGCTCAGGATCGACGTCAAGGCATCCTGGTGGGTCGCCGCCTGCGGGAGGTCATCGGAAGTCAACGGCGCGCCGGCGCCGTCCGTGGCGGCAAGATGGATTCGATGGCCAATTCCCTGGCAGGCGCCCTCGCAGAACAGACCATTCCGTTCCGGACGCCGGGTCGCAGGAAACAAGGAGAACTTGATGCTGGACGAACCCGCGTTCAAAACCAGGATCGCTCCAGCAGCGCCGTCGGATCCGGGTTTTTGCAGTGTCGTCACCTACACACTTGCCTGTCGCTGTCCCGTCTTGCCGGGCGCATCTTACGATCGGAATTTGTCGCTGCTGCGAAGCCCGGGGAAACCGCCGCGGAAGATAAACCCAAAGCGCGATGCGCCGTTGAGCTGGATCAACGATCACGGCATCGCGATGTTCCGCGCCAGCACGCGGCCTCCCCGATTGTCCAAGCCCAACACGCATCACGCTGTTGTGACAAATTCGGGCAATTTCGAAACCGCCGTGGCGGAAGCGCGGTATGGTTAGGCCCATGTCGGCGATGTGATCGAATAAGGCCGCCACGGATGTCCGCTGTTGATGCCGAAGCGCATCGTTTGCGATAACGTTTCGAAGCCATGCTGAAGAGGACCGACGATATCAGGCTCGCGACGGAGGTGGCGGAACGCGTCGTCCCGCTCGACCGCGCGCGGACATCGATCACGCTGCTCGTGGTGCTCTACCACTCCGTCATCAACTACACGTATTTCGGCATCGGCGCCGACAGCATGCGCTGGATCGGGTTCGATGGCGTCGTGCTGTTCTGCGACAGCTTCTTCATGGCCTGCATGTTCTTCATTTCCGGCCTGTTCGTACACGACAGCCTGGCGCGCCGCGGGGCGTCGAACTATCTTGCCAGCCGCGCATGGCGGCTCGGCGTGCCCTGGCTGGTCTCGATTTTCGCGATCATGCCGATCGCCTATTATCGCTACTATCACACGGAGCTGAGTCTCACAGGTTTCTACCGGCACATGGTGGATGTCGGGCCGTGGTCTCCGGGATCGTCCTGGTTTCTCTCGGTGCTGCTGGTCTTTGATGCGATCGCCGTGCTGATCTGGATCGTATCACCCCGCGCCATCGGCTCGCTCGGACAGCGCGTGGCCTCGCTGGCGGACCGGCCGCTCGCTGTGTTTGCGGCTTTCCTCGCGGCCTCGATCCTCATTTACCTGCCGCTGCACCTCCACTTCGGCGATTCATCCTGGCTCACCGCGGGCCACTACCCGCTGGTGATCCAGACCAGCCGGATCCTGCTCTATGTCGGCTATTTCCTGGCCGGCGTCGTGGTGGGCGCGGCCGGCCTCAACCGCGGCTTGCTCGCGGAAAACGGCGGGCTCGCCGAACGCTGGAGCCTGTGGCTCACCGTCGCGCTGGCCTTCTATGGCGCGATCATTGCTCTCGTCTATATTCATCACAGCGGGCTGATCGAGTTCAGGACGCCGCCATTGTGGTGGCAGACGGCCTATGGGCTGGCATTCGTGCTGTTCTGCGCGGCCATGACATTCACATTGCCCGCGATCTTCCTCCGCCTTGCGCGATCACGCGTCCCGCTGCTCGACGCGATGCAGCCCTCGGCCTACGGGATCTATCTGTTGCATTTCATCCCGCTGCTCTGGCTGCAATACATCCTCGCCGAGCCGCCGCTTCCCGCCTTTGTCAAATTCCTGATCGTGTTCGCCGGCACGCTATCGGTGAGCTGGGGAGCGACGCTGCTGTTGCGGCGGATCCCTGCGGTGCGGCGCACGATTTGAGACGCGCGCTAAGTCGGCCCAGCTACCCGCTTGCCGTAAATCATGTCCGCGCGCTTCTCGAACGCCGCGGAGAAGCGCCCGAATGCCGCGTCGAACATCGCCCCCATCAGGGTGGCGAGCATCCGGCTCTTGAACTCATAGGCGATGAAGAAGCCGACGTCGCAGGCCTCCTCGCCCTTCGGCTCGAAGGTCCAGCGGTTTTCGAGATTGGAGAACGGCCCCTTCAGGTAGCGCACCAGGATTTTCAGATGGGGCTTGTCCAGCGTCACCTCGGTGGAGAAGGTCTCCTTCACCAGCTTGAACGACACCGTCATGTCCGCGACGATGGTCTCGGTGCCGTCAGGATTTTGCGTGCGCTGGCGGACCTTCAGGGCCTGGCACAGCGGCACGAATTCGGGATAGCGCTCGACATCGGCGACGAGGTCGAACATCTGCTCCGCGCGGTGCTGCACCCGGCGCCTGTTGGAAAATCTCGGCATATCAAGCGCTCAGCGGGCGGCCGCAGCGCGAGCCGCCCTGAGTTTGGCAAAATCCTCGCCCGCGTGATGCGACGAGCGGGTCAGCGGGCTCGCCGACACCATCAAGAATCCCTTGGTGTAGGCGACCTTCTCGAAGCTCGTGAACTCATCCGGCGGGATGTAGCGCATGACAGCATGATGCTTGCGGGTTGGCTGCAGATATTGCCCGATGGTGAGGAAATCGACATCGGCCGAGCGCAGATCGTCCATCACCTGCAGCACCTCGTGGCGCTCCTCGCCGAGGCCGACCATGATGCCGGACTTGGTGAAGATGGTGGGATCGATCTCCTTGACCCGCTGCAGCAGCCGGATCGAATGGAAATAGCGCGCCCCCGGCCGCACGCCGAGATAGCGCGACGGCACGGTTTCCAGATTGTGGTTGAAGACATCGGGCCTGGCGGCGACCACGACTTCGAGCGCGCCGTCCTTACGCAGGAAGTCGGGCGTCAGGATCTCG
This sequence comes from uncultured Alphaproteobacteria bacterium, assembly GCA_963802585.1. GTDB lineage: Bacteria > Pseudomonadota > Alphaproteobacteria > Rhizobiales > Xanthobacteraceae > Bradyrhizobium. The sequence goes on from CAWDJS010000016.1 coordinate 84,124, forward strand.
ATCGTCGTGGTCGGGCAGCGGGCGCGGATGGCGCGGATGGTCTGTGCAAAGTGCTCGGCGCCGCCGTCGGCGAGGTCGTCGCGATCGACGGAAGTGACCACGATATGGGCAAGGCCCAGCTTGAAGGTCGCCTCTGCGACATGCTCGGGCTCGCCGGCATCGAGCGCGCCGGGCATGCCGGTCTTGACGTTGCAGAAGGCGCAGGCCCGCGTGCAGGTGTCGCCCATGATCATGAAGGTCGCGTGCTTCTTGTCCCAGCACTCGCCAATGTTCGGGCAGCCCGCCTCCTCGCACACCGTGACGAGGCCGTTCTCGCGGACGATGTTGCGGGTGTCGGCATAGCCGCGCGTGTTCGGCGCGCGCACGCGGATCCAGTCCGGCTTTGGCGGCGACACCGCATCCGGCCGGTTCACCTTTTCGGGGTGACGCGGGCGCAAGGGGTTTTGCGAAACGGTATCGATCAGGGTGACCATGGTGCCGGATTCTCTGCGAAGCCCCTAGCTATGCCGTCCGGGAGAGACCCGCAACCCGGTTCGCTTCAGGCTAGCAGATCGGGCCGGATATTGGCAGCATTCCGCCCTGTTCCTGCTGATTCTAATCCCCTTGAAATGGCTCAAAGCACAAAATCGGGCGCGCCCGCCCCTGCCCTCGACAAGCCGCTGAAACGTGGCTTTTTCGCGCGCAGCGTGCACGAGGTCGCGCCCGACCTGATCGGCGTGACGCTGCTGTTCAACGGCGTCGGCGGCGTCATTGTCGAGGTCGAGGCTTATCACCACACCGAGCCGGCCGCGCATTCCTATAACGGGCCGACGCCGCGCAACCTCGTGATGTTCGGTCCGCCCGGCTTCGTCTATGTCTACCGTTCCTACGGCATCCATTGGTGCGTGAATTTCGTCTGCGAGAAGAAGGGCTCGGCCGCCGCGGTGCTGATCCGTGCGCTGGAGCCGACGCATGGGCTGGCCGCCATGCGACGCCGCCGCGGGCTCGACCAGGACCGCGCGCTCTGCTCGGGCCCGGGCAAACTGACAGAGGCGCTCGGCATCACGCACGCGCAAAATGGCCTGGCGCTCGATACACCGCCGTTCGCGCTCCATGCGCGGAACGGCAAGGTCGATGTGGTCAGCGGCATCCGGATCGGCCTCACCAAAGCGGTCGACCTGCCCTGGCGCTATGGGCTGAAAGGTTCGAAATTCCTGAGCAAGCCGTTTCCGACCTAGGCCCGGTCGACGTGAACGATACCATAGGGATCGAACTTGAAATCGTCCGGCGCGTAGCCCGACGCCAGGGACAGCGTCGCCTTGCGATCCCGCACGACCGCGTCGATGCCGTGCTGCGTCATCTCATCGGCGACCCTGTCCATCAGCGCGACCACTTCCCGCGCCTCGCCCAGATTCTTCGCGACATAGACCTCGGGCAGGCCGACGAGGTGAAAGCCGACACTCTCCAGATATGTTTCCGACTCCAGCGGCCGCTTGGCAAATGCGAGACGGCAGGCGCGGCTCACAGCGAAATCGTCGCCCTTCGTCAGCGCGGCGCTGGCCTGCAGCGCAAGCTGCCGCCATCGTGCAAGCCCATGGACCACGCCCGCGCTCTCGCCCTTCACGGCGACTGCGCCGGCCGTCATCACCGCCTCCACGAGGAACAGTGCGGCGGTCGAGATCGTCACCGCGGTGTCTGATGTCATCGGCGGGCTGAGCACGTAGAGCACGGACTTGTGGTTGACGACGGCCGCTTCATCCGCAGGCGTCCACGCATTTGGCTCCACGCGATCCCAGCAGACACCGAACGAGCGTTCCATGACGGGGTCCGCGCGGTCGAGCGAATATTTCGTGTCGACGGTAAAGCCGGTGGCGAACTGCTGGATCGCGCTCGATGCCGCCTCCGACAAATGCGACCGCGCATTCTCGCCGCCGAGAAAGCACAGCACATGACGGGGTTTTACGGATGATTTGCTGTCGGCTGCGCGCGCTGCACCACTCATGATCGACAACAACCCCAATGCCTTCACAAAAGTCCGGCGCGAGGGATTCAAATCATCACCGGCGCGCATCAGGGCTTCAAGGCGTCAAGCATCAACGTCCTGCAGCCGCTTCAGCGCCTCGACGATCTTTTCGCGGCGCGCGACCGCCGCCTCGCGCTTTTCCTTTTCTTCCTCGACGATCTCTTCGGGCGCATTGGCCACGAACTTCTCGTTGCCGAGTTTGGCGTCGACCCGCTTGATGTCGGCTTCGGCCTTGGCGATTTCCTTGTCGAGACGGGTCTTTTCTGCGGCGAGATCGATCACGCCCTTGAGCGGAAGTGCGGCGATTTCGCTGCGCACCAGAATCTGCACTGCGCCTTCCGGTGCGCGATCGGCAAAGGAAATGTCCGACAGCCGCGCCATCCGCTTGATCACGTCATTCCAGCGCGGCAGGCGCGCCCTGGTCTCACCGGACGCGCCCGACAGCACCAGCGTGGTCAGCGTGGCCGGCGCGATGTTCATCTCGGCGCGCACCGAACGGATGGCGGTGACGAGATCGACCACCCAGCCGATCTCGGCCTCCGCCGCCTCGTCGGTGAAATCGGCAGGCGCCACGTCTAGCAGGGCCGGCGGGACCATCGGCTCGTTCGGATTCGCCACCGACATCATAGCGACCTGCTCGGCCGTCAACGCGTCAGCCTTGCGCGACCACGGCGACAGCGCCAGCAAAGTGTCGCGCCGTGCTGTGACCTCCCACAGTTCCTCGGTGATGAAGGGCATGAAGGGGTGCAGCAGCTTCAGGATTTCGTCGCGTGCCCAGGCGACCATGGCGCGGGTCTCGGCCTTGGCCGCGCCCTCCTCGCCCGTCAACATCGGCTTTGCGAGCTCGAGATACCAGTCGCAATAGACGTTCCAGACAAAGCGGTAGATCGCATTCGCCGCGTCGTTGAAGCGATAGGCCTCGATCGCCTCCGTGACCTCGCGGGTGGCGCGCACCGTCTCGTGCACGATCCAGCGGTTGAGCGTATCCTTTGCACCGGTCGGGTCAAAACCCTCCGACTGGATACAATCGTTCATCTCCGCGAAACGGCAGGCATTCCAGAGCTTGGTCGCAAAATTGCGGTTGGTCTCGACCATCTGCGGCGACAGCTTGATGTCGTGGCCTTGCGCCGCGCCGCGCGCCAGCGCAAAGCGCAAGGCGTCCGCGCCGAAATCGTCGATGACGCCGAGGGGATCGATGACATTGCCCTTCGACTTCGACATCTTCGCGCCCTTCTCATCGCGGACGAGGCGGTGGATGTAGACGGTCGAGAACGGCGCGTCCTTCATGAAGTGAAGGCCCATCATCATCATGCGCGCGACCCAGAAGAAGATGATATCGAAGCCGGTGACCAGCGCATCCGTGGGGTAATAGCGCTTCACTTCCGGCGTATCGTCGGGCCAGCCCAGCGTCGAGAACGGCCACAGCGCGGAGGAGAACCAGGTGTCGAGCACATCCTCGTCGCGCTTGATGAAATCGGCGCGCTTGTTGCGGTCGAGCGCCATCTCCCGGCCCTGCTCGGCGGTGATGACCTCCTGTTCGACGTAATAGCCGAGGGCGTGGCCGATCGCCTCCTCTTCGGTCTCGGCGACGAACACTCTTCCGTCGGGTCCATACCAGGCCGGGATCTGATGACCCCACCAGAGCTGGCGCGAGATGCACCACGGCTGGATGTTCTCCATCCACTCGAAATAGGTCTTCGACCAATTCTCCGGCACGAATTGCGTGCGGCCGGAGCGCACCGCCGCGATCGCGGGCTCGGCCAGCGTCTTGGCGTCGACATACCATTGGTCGGTCAGATACGGCTCGATCACCACGCCGGAGCGGTCGCCATGGGGCACCATATGCGTGTTCGGCTCGATCCGCTCGAGGAAGCCGAAATTTTCCAGCCGCTCGACGATCTGCTTGCGCGCGGCAAAGCGATCCACACCATGAAATTCTTCCGCAAAATGCTCCGCATTTTCCGGCAGGCCGCGCAGATATTCCTCGTTGCCGACCAGCGCCATGCGGCCTTCCTGATCGAGCACGTTGATCTGCGCGAGATTGTGCCGCCTGCCGACCTCGAAGTCGTTGAAGTCATGGGCTGGCGTGATCTTCACGGCTCCCGAGCCCTTTTCGGGATCGGAATAATCGTCGGCGACGATCGGAATCTTGCGTCCGACCAGCGGCAGGACCACATGCTTGCCGACGAGATGCTTGTAGCGCTCGTCCTCCGGGTTCACGGCAGCGCCGGTGTCGCCGAGCATGGTTTCGGGCCGCGTGGTCGCGACCACGATGAAGCTCGTGGGATCCTCAGGGCTGAAGCTCTTGCCCTCGATCGGATAGCGCAGATACCACAGGCTGCCCTTGACCTCGACCTGCTGCACTTCGAGATCGGAGATCGCGGTGAGCAGCTTCGGATCCCAGTTGACCAGCCGCTTGTCCTTGTAGATCAGCCCTTCGCGATGAAGCTGGACGAACACCTTGACGACGGCGCGCGACAGGCCTTCGTCCATGGTAAAGCGTTCGCGCGACCAGTCGCAGGACGCGCCGAGGCGCTTCAACTGGTTGACGATGGTGCCGCCGCTCTCTTCCTTCCACTGCCAGACGCGTTCGAGGAACTTTTCGCGTCCCATGTCGCGCCGACCGGGCTGCTGCCGCTCCATCAATTGCCGCTCGACCACCATCTGGGTGGCGATGCCGGCGTGATCCGTGCCGGGCTGCCACAGCACGTCACGGCCGCGCATGCGCTCGAAGCGGCAGAGAATGTCCTGCAGCGTGTTGTTGAGCGCGTGGCCCATGTGCAGGGAACCCGTCACATTCGGCGGCGGGATGACGATGGTGAAGGGTTTGGCGTCGCGCCGGTCGGGGCGTCCGGCGCGGAACGCGCGGGAGTCCTCCCAGACCAGGGACATGCGGCCTTCGATATCGGCGGGCTGGTAGTTTTTCTCGATCATGGCTTGCAATGGACGAATGGACCGGGGCTTAGAAAGCCGCCGGGACGCGCCAAGTCAACACGCGAGGGCCGCGAAAAGCCGCATAAACCCGCCGGAGATGGCTTAATCGGGGCTCATATGGTGTCGCGGCGGCATTACTGCGAGCGGCCGCGGGATACGCGCTCGATTTCGGCCTTCACGATGCGCTCGACCAGCCCGGGCAGATTGTCGTCGAGCCAGGATTTCAGCATCGGCCGCAGCATCTCCTTGACCAGATCCTCGAGCGTGCGTGCGTTGTTGCTGAGCACGGTGTGGGCGAGCGTGTTGAAGGCCGATTCCACCGCTGAGACGGTCGTCTGCGACAATATCTGTCCGGCCGGCCCAACCGGCGCGGGCGGCGGATCGAAGGCGGGCGGCGCATAGGCGGGCGCCCGGTTGATCGCGCGCGAGGCCGCCGACTCCGCGAACTCGACATCGTCCTCGGGCTCGATCTTGTGAAACGATGTCGGTGGCGGCGGCGTCACGTCCGGCACCGCCATTTCGTCGGTGAGCTCGAACACCTCGCCGTCAGGTTGTGGCGGGCGAATCTCGTCCTCGGTCGTCGCCTCATCGAGCCCGTTCAGGAGCGCGTCGATGTCATCCTGGTTGTTGGACGCTGCGGCAGCCGGTGCGGCGGGTGGCGGCGCCGGCGGAGGTGGCGCCGCCTTCCTTTCTGCGGCGGCGCTCGCCGCCGGACTCTTCGACGGCGGAATGTCTGCGATCGCGGGCTTGGGCGGCGGCGCAGCGGGCTTCGGCGGCGCAGCGGGGCTGGCTGGTTTCTCGGCGGCGGGCGACTTGGCTTCAGCGGCCGACGGCTTGGCCTCGCCTCCCGGCGGTCTGTTGTCTCCTGCGGGCGGCTTGGCTTCGTCGTCAGCGATGATACGCCGGATCGACGCCAGAATCTCCTCCATCGAGGGTTCTTGGACCTTTGCAGGCTGCGTCATCTCCGACTCCAAATCATCAACGCCCTCGCATGCGTTGTTTTACACCAAGCACGACGGAATTGGCCGGTTCCGGTTGTACGGGCTCTGCGATTTTCGTCGCAGGCCGGACTTGTCCCCAGATCAGCACGGCGCGAATCGACGCGCAGCTCCGCCCCGCTCGGGGCATCGAAGCGTCATGGCTAGGACGCACGCGCGCCACGAATCGCTTGACTGCCTCTGTAAAGGCTATGTCATGGCAATTAACGATTGCAAGCAACGGCCTGTGGAACGGGCTGATTCGCACTACGCAATTGCGCCCATGTGTGCCGCAGCGGGCACTACATCATGCTCTGGCCGATCAGGAAGAAGCGCAGTCCTCGCGACGGAGCCCGCGAGGCGTTTTCGAATCAGCGCCCGTCGGGCGTGCGAACGCCGAACCAGCTGTCACGCACCTGCTGGTAGTGCACGCTCGGATCGTAGGTCGTGGTCGCCAGGTTGAGCACCTGCGGCGACATACGGCCGACCGCACTCAGTACCGCGTAGGAGGCGACCACGCGATCATGCTGCGCGGTGACGAGCGCGACGCGCGCGTTGACCAGCGCCTGCTGGGCGTTCAGCACGTCGAGGGTGGTGCGCTGACCGGCCTTGGCTTCTTCGCGCACGCCGTTGAGCGCGACTTCTGAAGCCGTCACCTGCGCCTGTGCCGACGACACCTGCGCCTTGCCGGCTTCGAGCTGGCCCCAGACGGTGACGGTGTTGGCGCGGGTCGCGTCGCGCGTCATTTCGAGGTTGAGCCGCTGCTGCGCCAGATTTTCCTTGGACTGGCGGATCAGCGAATATTCACCGCCGCCCTGATAGACCGGCACCGATACCTGCGCGACGGCGGAGGCGCCGAACGAACGCGGGGTGACCAGCGTGGTTTCGTAGGACTGCTGCACCGTGGCCTGCAGGCTGACGGTCGGCAACAGCGCGCCCTCGTTGACCTTGACTGTCAGAAAGTTGACGTCGATGCCGAACATCGCGGCGGTGACGTTCGGGTTTTCCACCAGGCTGATCTCCACCGCTGACGGCAGCGTACCCGGCAGGAAGCGGTCCACCGGTGAGCCAGGCGCCAGATTCACCGGCTCGTTACCGATGATGCGGCGGAAGTTCGAGCGTGTCGTCACCAGGTTGGCTTCGGCGGTGAGTTCCTGGGTCTTGCCGGCCGCGAGCTGGGCTTCGGATTGTGCCACGTCGGTGCGCGTCACTTCGCCAACATTGAAGCGGTCGCGGGTCTGCTTCAGCGTCTGCTCCAGCACCCGCACGTTGCTCTTCTGCACCTCGACGATCGCGGAGTCGCGCAGGTAATCCATGTAGATGGTGGCGGCGCTCAGCAGCACGCTCTGCTCCAGCACGCGCAAGCCTTCGCGCGCGCCTGAAACCTGGCTCTCGGCCACACGGGTCTTGTTGGCGGTCACCTGGCCGTTGAACAGCGTCTGGGTAACGCTCGCGCCGACGCTGCGCGGCGGATTCGCGCCGTGGGTTTCGGTCCTGACGATCTGGGTCGGCGAGCCGCCGGAGGTCGAGAGCGTGTCGGCGTATTGATAACCGGCGCTCGCTGTCAACGCGACCTTGGGACGGTAGCCGGAAAGCGCCTGAGGCACGTTTTCATCGGTGGAGCGTACCTGCGCGCGCTGCGCGTTGAGCTGCGGGTTGTTCTGATAGGCGCGCACCAGCGCAGCCTCGATCGTATCGGCCAGGGCCGGCGCAGCACCCATCTGTGCCATCAGGAGGACCACAGCCGAAACTGTGGATACGACCTTCGACCCGTACATCCCTGTTATTCCATTCATTCTGCCGCCGGCCCAAGCGATGACCCAGCGATCACATCTGTGAGCACCCGCTACAACATATTCTGGGCGCGAGCGGGACGGAACCCATCTAGGGGGGAGTGAAGCGGAAACTCTTCACGTGCAGCTTCCCGGCCACACTTCTGATTTTAAGACAGAATTCTGACTGTCGACGGTCGTGTATGTGACGCGCGGATGTCCACCGGATTCGAGTTCCCGCCCAAATCTGCGGTATCCTGCTGCGGGTACCGTCGCCGTCGGCGCGGGCGTGACGCGCGAATCGGGCGCGCCTAAAAGACGAAGGCCGGGACACGTTCAAGGCCGGGCAGAATCGGCGCCGCCGCATCGAACAGGGTTCGATGTCCGAAATCGCCATGCGAGCGCGTCACAATCGTGGCCCGCGACGGCTGGGTCATCGCGAGCACCCCGAGCAGCCGCCCGCCATCCTTGAGCTGGCCGCACAAGGTCTGCGGCATGATCTCGGTCGCACCGTTGAGCAGGATGGCGTCATAGGGCGCACCGGAGGGATCGCCGGCAGCGGCCTCCGCGGTCCGGCAGGTCACAATTCCGTCAAGCCCGAGCTTGCCGAGAACATCCCTGGCCTTCGCGCACAAAGCCGCGTCGCTTTCGATCGCAGTCACCTTCGCCACCAGTTTCGCCGCCAGCGCCGCCGCGTATCCGGTCGCCGCACCGACAATCAGGACATTGTCGCTGTCCTTCAGCTCGGCCGCCTGCAACAGTTTTGCGGTCAGCACCGGCTTGACCAGGAACCGCTTCACCGCTCCGCCCTCGGTGACATCGAGGTCGAGGTCGAGATAAGCCAGCGCGCGTTTGCTTTCCGGCACGAAATCCTCACGCGGCAGCGCGAGCATCGCATCGAGAATCCTGGAGTCGGTGACATCACTGGTGCGCACCTGGCCATCGACCATTTTTTGGCGCGCAATAGCAAAACCGGACATTTGTATGCCTGCAAGAGACAGAGCGGACATGCCGCGGATGGAGACGAAACCGCGCCATCTTTGGAGCAACCCCGGCGAAAACGCAACATGGCGGTTTCGCCGCCGGCGGGCGCGCCCTCCGCTTCCGCCTACCGCCGCGACCAGTTCATTCGATCGTGACCGCGAGCCGCCCGATCAACTGCGCGACCTCGTCCAAACGGCTGGGATCGTGGGCGGCAATGGCGCGCGCCAGCCGCTCGAGGCATTCGTCATCGGAGAGGAGAGCCGGCAGCTCGGGGGGAACGACCGAGAATGCGCGCCTGGGACGAACGGCCTGAATAATGTCTGGCATGGAATCACCTTTGAGGAACCCCGGCGAAAGCCAAGGGGCGCGGCAAATGAGACGATTTCGCGTCCTTTCGGCCTTGCGCATGGCACCCCGAACACAGGCGGAGGGCTGGCCGGGAGCGCCGGTTTCGAGGTTAAAAGTGATCGCCAAGCCGCTGCCGGTCCACGGCTTTTGGCACTTTTGCAAATCCGGTGCCGGGCCGGCTAATTCGTCCTATGCAAGCCGAAAGGGCTTTGTTATACGCTGCCGCTCGCGAACATGTGTGTCGCCTATTCCTCGGTAGCTCAGCGGTAGAGCATTCGACTGTTAATCGAATGGTCGCTGGTTCGAATCCAGCCCGGGGAGCCAAGTACTTCCAATAGCTTAGCGGAAGCCATCAACAGCGCTGATTTTGCTCGTGTGGGCACTGTGTTGGCAAATCGATTGCCGACCTCGCGGCAGTTCCACCCCTCCTTAGCGCCGCCATCTTTTCGCTGTCCGGTTGTTCGCGACGGCTGTGTTGGTATTGCGTGGAGCAGCGAGATGATTGATCTCGAAACAAAGGTCGAGAAGTACGAAAGCAAGACCGCCCAGTGTAAAGAGTGGGCTCGGCAGGCGACAGACCGCTACCAGCGGAACTTCTATGAGGAACTCGCTGGTTACTACGGTCAGGTAGCGGCGGATTTCCGCCATGTGATTGCGAAGCAAGGGAACGGCCCACCTTCGATTTATTCAACGACGGTTAGGTCGGAAACGCCCCTTCCCTGACTCTACGGAGTTCGCTGGTGCGGGTTTGGTTGGCGGGCTTCGGAGTGCGGGCCGGTCGCTACCAACGCATGGGCGCCCGCGCTGATTCCCCTGCGGCCCTGGGCTGCCCGCATGGTGTGATCAGATTTCAACACCGGCAGAAAATCAGCGCTGCCCTTATTCGGAACACAGTTGCGCCCATCGCCGTTCGCACGGCTTCGGAAAGCTGGCGATCGAGGCGTCAAATTGCAGAAACCGGAGTTGTCATGAGTATCATTCCCCTGGACGTTCAAAGACGGTGCGACCGGCGATGGGCCGCTCGATTTTCCCGGCCGACGGATTCGGTCGCACCTCGAAACCAGCGTCCGGCGAGGGAGAGCCTGCAGATCGCCGGGCCAGACAAGAGCAAAGGAAAAACCGTCCGGGGTGAAACGGCGGCGGGCTCGAGACCTTTATCGGCGGTGTGAGCGTGCCACCACGCAGAGGCGGATCACTTGTAGCGTCGCGACCATTGCAATCGTTTCGAAAGCTTAACTTGAGGACCGCGCTGCGCGGCTCTAATGCCGCCTTGGCTGGTGGGGACCATGAGGCGGTCACCAATGACGTTGCTTGTTGCGTTTCTAGTTTGTTGTAGCGCGGCAGTTTTTCTCGCCCATGCGTTTTTTCGCCTACACCGCTCAATAGAAAAACCCGCCGGTTTAGGCCGGCGGGCTCTGTGGGTTGTGACCGGTGCCGCGGAACGCGATACAAATCCGCTACACCGACGACGATAGCGCTGACCGGTTGACGTCCGGTTACCGCCGTAGATAGCAGCAACCCTAGGGGTAAGTCATGGCACCAGCCGGAGAGGAAGAGGTTGAAGCGACGCTTGAGGACGAGGACGAAGCGGTGGAGCGGCTCGAAGAATACCTTCGCCGTGGCCGACGCTTGAAACCGTTGTGGAACGTTGACTTGACTGATAGATGGATTTCCGTCGTGAACCAATGGGCCGACGGTTCGACGGACTTTTCCGGCCAAGACCTCGGCGATTGCGAATCTGAAATGTTACTGCGAGGCATTGAGCCACCGCTCGATCGCGTCGAAAAACGCTTGGCCGCCGCTGAAGCTAAGTTCGAAACAAGTCTCGAGAAGTTTCGAGATATTGCCAAGCAGTCAAAGCACTAAACGGCAAAGCGCGGCCGCGAAGCCGAAGCCCGGGCCCCCATGCTGTAGCTGCACTTGTGCCCCTATTCGCCGCTTGCCGTTTGCTGGGTCTGAAGGCCGCTGGTGCGGGTTTGGCTGGCTGGCTCCGGAGTGCGGGCCCGGCTCTAGAAACGAATCAGGCCGCCCGGCATTGGGATTCGGCCGGTGCAGATAAGGGCTGATCGCACCGCGAGGTTACGGCTCCTTAGGAGTTTCGGCGCAGGATGTTGCCATGGGCAAGAACTCGGATCCTTCTTTCCGCGGTGCTCCTGCTGTTGGGAGTCATAATCGGCGGTGCTTTGGTCGCGCTTCTGTTGAGGCCTCTTGTTTATCGACCGCCCGCTGGATCAGCGGAAATCACTCAAGCAATCCAGGATTTGCAGGCAGGGCAACGAAAGGCCGCTGACCAGCTCCAAGCTATCCAACAGGTGCTCGGAGTCGACCACGATCAGATAAAGCAGCTGTCCGGTCAGATCGCCATGCTCAACGACAAACTCGAGCCGCTTCGGGAGTCTTTCGCCGGTGGGCAGCAGGCCAACGCGCCTCTGGCATCGCCGGCAAATCGCAGGCGCGGAGCCCGATAAGGTCAACCGGGGGGCCGTGCGCCTACCGCGCCGTTAGAAAAGCGCGGAACCGAAGCCCGCGCTCTCATGACTGGCGAACATGTCGCTCGAGAGTTGCCGATGGAACCCTGTCACCGCTTGTTAGAATCCAGGCAGTTGCGAGCCCACAAGCGAGCAACGCGGCAGAGATATCGAGGAACATTAGCATTCGGCCATCTCCATTCGACCTGAGCCGATGACGCACTCTCGCACGCCGAATCTGTTCCTTGTTAGAGCACACCGGTCACACCGCTCCTAAAAGCTGCGGGAACCTAGTCAAAAATGAACACAGAAGGTGTTCGTCTGTGATGTGCGGCGCCCTGTGGGTTATGATCGTGCTGTACTGAGGCGGTCAGCCAACCCCGCCTAAAGAAAAACCCGCCGGGTTTGGCCGGCGGGTAAGTTTGCCTGTATGTCATCGCGAAAGTCGCGACACGCCAAGATAGCATAAGGCGATTGATTCGAGTTAGCGTCCTAGCCACCGGCGATGGCTCGCCAGCCGCGGCCCCTTGCGCCTAAATCTCGTATGCGAAACACTGTTTGGGGCAAAGGGCCCATGAGAGATTTCGCATTCCATCGGGGGAGTCGAGCAATGTTTAATGTGAGCCGATCAACTGGACTACACGCTCTCTTGGTGTGTAGTGGCCTTCTGATAACTTCGCAGGTACACGCTTTCGATTTGAACGGAGCCTGGGCGACGGGCGCCGACCAGTGCAGCAAGGTCTTTGTCAGAAAAGGCGATAAAATCAGCTTTGCTCAATTTTCCGAAGAGTTCGGTGGCGGCTTTGTCGCAGATGGAAATGACGTCAGAAGCAAAACTGTGCGATGCAACATCACGTCGAGGAAAGAGACTGGTGACACCATCGATTTTCAGGCCGCATGTGCCTCGGAAATCATGGCGACTAGCACTAATCTGCGCCTGAAAATCCTCGATGCCAACAGCGTATCCCGCATTTTCACGGATCCAGATATGGCAGGAATGGAGCTCACCTTTTACCGTTGCTCGATGTGATTGCCTCTCGCAATGGCAACACTGTCGCTCATGACGTCACCCGTTCCGAAGCCATCCGCCGGCTGGTCGAGATCGGGCTGAAGGCGAAGAAATGACAAAGACACCGCACGAGGTTGAAGGACCCAAGCCAATCACCAAAGCGGAGCGCGAAGCGCGTAAGGTATTCCGTCAAGTCGATGCCGAAAAGGCAATGACTGAGCACGAGACCGCTCAGAAGGCGTTCCATACAAACCGGGAGCGTCTCAAGGCAGAGCGGCTGGCGCGGGAAGCTGCCGGGACGCCAGTCGCGGCCGAGAAAGCCAAGACCAAGAAGAAGTCCCGTTAAAAATCCATCCCCAATTGGGGAAATCGCGACGGCTGCTTCCGCGCACGTTGTGGTTGCCTTACCATGAAGCGATAGGAATCAAGGGAACTCTCGATGTACCAAGAAAGACTTGGTTTGATCGCCCTAATCGCTGTGGCGGTTTGGACTTTGGTGGCGTTGCCGCTCATCTACCTGCCGGGCGGTTTTCCTACAGAACTGCTCGGCATGAAGCCGGGCGAATGGCTTCTTTCCGCTGCAACGTTTGGGCTATGGTACGCCACATGGAAACTCGTCAAAGGCTCTGAGAAAACCGCGGAACGTCAATTGCGGGCATATATTTTTGTAGGTGCGAACAAGGCGCCCTCACTGGAAGTCAACGACATTCCCGAACTCGAGCTATTTGTGAAGAACGTCGGGCAAACACCAGCGCACCGAGTGCAGCATTGGACAAACATGGGAATTCTTCCATACCCACTGAACATCCCTCTCCCGGGCCCCGATCCGCGCAACAAGTTCATCAATGCATATTTGCCGGCGGGTGGCGACTTTCAGGCCATTCACACCGGTAATCCTCCGCTTGATGCTGAAGCAGTTGCCACAATAAAAGCCGGCACCCAATTCCGTCTCTTTGTTTGGGGGGAAGTGACGCGCAGTAGCCCGCCGCCGTTCCGCGCCCCAACTTATTGATAGTTTGCCCACCTCGCCGATTCCGCGGAATCATGAGGGATGTCGAAGCTCAGCCGCCGCCGCTCCAAAGACAGCCCGCAAGAAAGCTGGCGTATCTTGTATGGCGACGTGCCAATCGGCTGGATCGGCATCCGCGCCGGCGTTCCGACCGGCGCCGATCAATGGGGTTGGAAGTGCGGCTTCTATCCGGGCATGGAGCCTGGAACGCATCGCGATGGATCGGAGCCGACGTTCGAACAGGCGCGCCGGAAATTCCTCTTCGCCTGGCGCCAGATATTGCCGACGCTGGACGATGCGACCTTCGAGGCCTATCGACGCAGCCGCGCCTTCCACAAGTGGAAATACCGCATGTGGAACGAAGGCCAGCAACTGCCGACGCAACTCGCCAGCGGCCGATCAAAGTGCTTCTGTGGTGCTGCGATCGATCTCGAAAATACCAGCCAGCACGTTTACGAAGCACACATGGATCTGAAATGAAGTTCGTCTCCGCTCGCCCCTATGCCGACCCCGATGTCGCCGCTCGCAAGATCGTCGAGCTCGCCAACGCCGTTGAGATCCTGCAGGACGGCCGCATCCATATCGAGAAGATCAACGGCCCGATGCTGTATCAGCTGAAGGCCACGCCGGCCGAGTATAAGGCGGGGCTCGATCGTGCCATCGAGAACGGCTGGCTGGTGCTGCATGAGAGCGGGACGTTCGTGAAGTTCACCCAGGCGGGCGCGGACCTGTTTGCCTGACGACGCCGCCGGACTTGGATTCCGGGCCAACTTGCCGCCCTAAGGTCGCCCCACAAAGGGCCGAAGACCGGCTCTTAATTTTTTCCGTCGTCAGGCTGGGGTGCATTTTAGGAGAGTAAATTCGAACCCGGAGGCTTTTGAAATGATACTCGATGTCCTCACAATTTTTCTTCTGATTCAGTGCGCCAACATGATTTCGCGATTGATCGGGCGCCGCCGGCATGACGTGCTGTACTACGTTTCAAAGTCAGATCCTCACCTGTAGGGGCGGCTAAAGCCGGTTTCGCTTTTAGAAGCGTGCCAGCCGATATTCGACGTATGCCACGCAAGCGCCCGAGGTCGCCGAAGCCTTCGTCGCCGACATGCGCGCTTTCTTTGCCGAGCCAAACCTCATCAAGCGTGACGAGATCGCGGCCCGGCAAATGTCTGTGCTTCGGCAGTATCAAGGGCCGCGGGAAAAGCCGGTTCGCATCCCCGACGTGAGGGAGATGTTCCGGCAGATGATAGACGAGGCTTGACGGTCCGGAGTTCGCGGCTCCTCAGGAAGCGCGTATCCGAAAATCTTCCATCTGCTTGCCGTGCTGCAGCTGAGCCAGAAGCCAGCGAGGCTGCTTTCCGCGCCCTGCCCAGGTTTCTGACGGCCGAAGTGGGTTACGAAACTTGGGTACCACCGGCGGATAAGGGCGCCGCGTTGTCTTGCTTGAAGAGGCCGCCGATGTGAGTTGTCCCAGTCTCTTTTCCAGTAGGGCTTTTTCCTCTGACATTTTGGACGACAGAACAAAGCTGATCTGCTCATGCAGAGCCCACAGTTCATCCACCGACATTGAATTGAGCGGTTTAATTTTCATTTTTCCATCCCTGATTTTTTGATTGAATGGCTCATATTAACAAGCGGGATTTTGGATTAACTATGACCCCGCCGTGCTCAAAGAGAGCCAAGTTCTAAAGTTGGGGCAGCATGCGGTGCTATCCGGCTCCCCAACATAGCTGGCATGCACTGCAACAATTGCCCGCTTTCGGGGTTTCTGAGGCATGACCCAAAAAATCATGTTCCGCTCTCGAAGAGGGATACATCCAAATGCGAGCGCCGCTGACCTCCTAAAGTTAATGTCCGAATTGATTTCACTCAGGGAAAGGGTGGCTCAGGCCGAACTCGAAGATCACGCGCGCCGGGCACTAATAATTTCGCGCGATAGCACGCACAACGCATCGCTTACTCGGAGAACCAAATCGAACTGAGGTTGAGCACGATCCGGAGGGGTGGCGTTCGAGTATCCGTTGATGAGGTAACGAATCCGCTTGCACTCGCCCCAGGTTGAAGCATCCTCTGGTTGCTCTAGAGCCGCTGTTCCTGGAGGCGAGACCGTGACCCTAGTTATTGGCTACGCTGATAGTGACATAGGCTTTATGGTGGGCGACACGCTGCTCAGCCACGAACACTTCCAGCTGAAAGGTGATCTCGGTCCAGTAAATGGTGAATTTCACAGCCTTAAGATTCAGATATTGAACGGCTCAATCGCTGTCGGCTTCGCCGGAAGCTTCGATGAGGCTTATCGAGCGGTGAGAGATCTGAAGGACGTGTTGTCAGCGAATCCCAACATTGATCCGGTCGTGTGGCTTGCGCAAAGGGATGGCCTTAAGGGCTGTGAATTTTTAGTGCTGCTCAACCGCAAACAAAAGCAGCTCTTTCGAATTGCGGATGGAAAAGCTTCCGAATTTCAAACCACTTACGTCGGCATGCAAGAGGAGTATAAGAAATACCTAGAGCTTCGAAAGCCGTATACCGGTGCCGCAACGCGCGTGGTGATCGAACGCGGTGAAACCACGGAATTCGCCGTGGCCGAAGGAGAAAAGGAATTTGACGTTGTATCAGAAGCGATGGAAGCGCTTTCGCGTGACACGGTTGGGCGAAAACACACCGCCGTCGGAGCGATCAGTGGTTGCGTAATCCGCATTGTGGATGCCCGCCTCTCTAAAGAATTGGAGTACATGCAAGCGGTCGAGGTGTCCAACTTCCCTTGGGAGCCGCAAGGCGGATTTACCATGCTCGCTGCGAACACAGAAACCCGAGGTGTGGGCATATTTTTTAAGGCTGGTGGACGCGGCTTTATTCTACCCACCTGTGGCGAACTTCCTTGCGTTGCAAGCCAAGCTCCCGACCTGGCAGCGTTCCTTGAGGAGGCTAGGGACAAATTCGGCATGACACTTGTTGGCGGCACTTGGTGATACTGGCGAAATCGCCACTGGCCAACTGCATGCGATCCACCCGCGCTACGTCGCCAAGCATCGGCTAACCATCAGCACCGCGAAAGATGCCGGCGATGTCGACCACCCGAAGGTGCCCGAGCACGATCCGGAAGGTGTAGCATTCGAATATCCGGTGGTCAGCTAATGCGTCGCCGCGTCTCGAATGGCGGTCAGGGCGGACCGCATTGCGGCGCTGGCCCTGAAAGCGCGGGCTACTGGCAGCGACACATTGATGGTGGAAGTGGTGAATAGCCACGGCAAAGCCGTTGCTCTGCTTTGAGCGGATTCCCTGCCCAGTGTATGGTTGCTGTAAGCAATTCGCCCCGCCGTGTTAAGGGCGGGGCGAACGCTGAAGGACCGTTACGAGCGGCCCTTCGGGCTCGTAGCTCAGCTGGATAGAGCGGGGGCTCCGTAATCCCAAGGTCGCAGGTTCAAATCCTGCCGAGCTCACCAACTTCACTACAGCCGGGCATCCTCGCGGGTGCCCGGTTTTTCTTTAGCGTGTGTCCCTTCGGGGCGCGAATCAGTGCCCATTCGACGAAAGTACGTTAAGGTACCTCAAAGTACGTTGTGAGGCAATGTAGGGTGTCCAAGCAGTCCAAAGGCAGTCGGTTTGGGTTGGGCGAGCCATGGCAGTCCATGCTCGCGGATTTCTGTTCTGCGCATTACAACGCGCCCGAAAGAGACATCGTGCGAACGGCTTTAGATTTTTTTATTCAGAACAGGTTGGATGCGGAACCTGAAGTTAAAAAGCGCTTCGAAGAAGCGCGGCGGCGACGGCTTGGAGTATCAGATTCGGTGGTGCGCATCGTCCCCAAAAAGGAATAACGGCTATCCCCGTCTTACTCACCGTCCACAGTGAGCTTCCATCGCGCCGGGCTCGCTTCCCCCACGCGCTGGACGCCGTTCTCGTCAGTTTTGGTTCGCGAGCAGTATGCCTCGGGCAAATTGCCAGAACGAAGCCTTCGCTTTGCTGTCCTTGTTATCAGGACCGCGCGCCGCCTCTACGCTGGCCTTGAATGCTTCCTGCTCGATTTCCCAAAGGGTAGCTTTCACTGAAAAAATGTCCATCACGGTCTCCTTGAAGCTTCCCCTTTCAGTCCGAAGCTGACGCCAACTCGGCGTCAATTTCATGGCGAGTAAGACGCCACCGCGCCGGGCTTGCCTCGCCAATCCAGCTCCACGCCCCTTCCGGCGTGATTCTTAAGGCCCCAGAGCAGCGCACTTGTCGCCTTGGTGGCCGCCGGCGGGCTCTCCCAATGGGCCGTCGCTCTGTACAGGCGGCGGCCGCACTTACTGCAAGGTCGTGCCCTTGGGCGCGCTGCCGAGCGCGGCCACGCCAACGAAACCGGCCAAGGCTTGAGTGCGCGGATCGGCAGCCAGCTTTTGCGCCGTTCGCATCAGCAATTCCTCGGCGCTCGGCGCGGTCACGACGATTGCGGGCGCAGTCTCGGGTTTGCTGGGCTCGCTCATGGCTTGCCGGCGTCGGCCGGGCCAATCCTGCGAACCGGCTTCGCTATGACCTTCGGCTCTACGCCGGACGGTCGGCTTGCCGCCTCCAGCACGCCGCGCCGGATTTCGGGAATCTGGTCTTTCAGCGCTTCGCGCCCTGCTTCCGAAAGATGCGACTTATCCTTCATTGGTTTCTCTTTCCTCGGGTTGCACTTGTTGCCTACGCGGCGGTTGGTGGCGTCAAACGGCTCGCGGCAGGCGAGTGTCTTGTCGCGAGCGCTGGGATCTTCGATCACAACAAGCATCAGGCCCAGCGATTGCAAAACCGGTCCCAGCGAAGCCATGCCGAAGCCTCGTCGAGGCTGCTTCGATAAGAGCTTCCCAGAATGGCCAAGGGCCAGTCCGGCGATACGATCAAGCTCAAGCCTTGCAATTTCCATTTGCTCGGAGCGCTCGCGAAACGTGTCAATCAAGGCCTGGTAGTCGGAAATGAAACGAGCAAAAGGGATGTTCGGCGGATGCACCGGAACGTCGACGGCAGTTTTGTCGGCGATTTCAGCCGGAGGCGCCGGCTCCCTTTTCAGGCGTGATGCCGCGCGCGAGATATTGGGGCCCAAGCGAAATCGGCGCACCGAGTGACGGTCATACCTGCCCACCGTGCTATTCTGTTGTTCGATCTCGTCGAGGAAATCGAGACTCATCGGCGCATTTCATCCGCGGCGCGTGCCGGCTGGTGCCCCTTCATCCTCGTCGTCCCCCGCTGTTGGCGCTGGCCTGTCTGGCGTATTCGATTTTCTGGGAATAGGACATCCCGTCATATTCCTGCTGGCTGATCTTCGGCGCCTCGCTCGGCGAGCGCGGGGGCGAGAACGCGCCGCTGCCGCTGTTGGCAAATTTCTGCATGAGCCGCTCGAAGCCTACGACGTGCTTGGCGGTCACGAGCATGTTGCTCATGGTCTTGCCGAGATCATCACCAAGGTGCCCACGCAGGAAGGTCTCGGCCGCGGTGATGCGCTGGACGGCCGTGGCGCCGAGCTTGGCGACTTCGGCATCGCGCGCGGCCTTCAGGGTGGTGATTTCTTGCACCTTCATCGCGGCGTAAATCGCAGCCATTCGCTCGAATTGTGGCTGCGAAAAATCATTCTTGTGTGCAAACTCCCGGGCCAGTTGTACGGCGGGGTCGGTCTCGTCGAACTTGAATTCGATACCTGGGGGCTGAACGAAATCGCTTGGCAGCGCGAGCTTGTAGCCGGTCGGCTCGGCCGGCCGGGTAAGCTTGCGCAATTCCTCGAGCGCGGCGCGCTCCATCAGGCCGCGCGCTTCGGCCTCCGTGACTTCAAAATTCTCGCCGATCTTGATCTTGGTCTCGGCAAGCTTCGACGGATCGGCTGTTTTCGATGGGTCCGAGTTGCCGTCGGCCAACTTACTGCGCGCCTCGGCGTAGTCGATTTTTTCGGGATACGTCAAACTGGCGTATTCGACATCGCTCAGCTTCCGAGCACCGAGCTGCTCGCCCCGCTCGCCGTCGCGGCGGGTCGTCTCCGCATATCGCTGTTGCGGCGTCTGATCGGCGACGCGGCGCGCTTCCGCGAGATCAGGGCGAATCTCGACTACCTTCGAATTTGCGGCAGCGGTGCTGGCGTCCGCATCGACGCGCGATGGAGGAACGGGCGCCGCGAACGGGCTGTTCGATTGCGGCGTGGTAGTCGGTGCGGGTGTTTCGCTCATGAACTGGCTCCTAACTGGTGGCGACCGGCGACCAGCTCATGGTCCCGAGCGTGTTGCCGTTCCTGTCCTTCAGGGTGACCGAGGTAGCGTGCGCACTGACGAGCTGCTGAAGGCCAGTCTCGACCGCGATTGCGATTTCCGATGCTTCGGCACGCCGAGTGCCGCCGAGGCCGCTGAGGTTTGAGATGGTGACGCTGAAAGAGCCGGCCATGCTGCCTCCTATGCCGCCGTCGCCGGCTGCCGTTTTGTGACCGCGCGCTCAATGATGAAGCGCACCTGCTGCGACACCGTCCGGTGCTCTTGCTCCGCAGCGCGCGCCAGCGCCTCCCGCAAATCGGCGGGCACGCGGACGCTCAACATCAATTCGGTTCGTTCGCTCATGCGCGTGAAAATGTCAGTCACCGTATGACCTCGCAACGCACCGCTTGAGAGTTTCGAGCGCGACCTTGCCGAGGCCGTACAGCGCGCGGTGGTGCTCCGAGAGCTGGGCCGCGGAAACCACGCCGAACGCATGGGCGAGTCCGGCAAGGGCAGCGCGGGGCATTCCAGTGAGCGAGGTCGGAAGGTTTCGAGCCTTGGAAAATCTGGCGCCGCCAACTTTTTCGGAGAGGTCCAGATGTTGGGAGGGTCCGTTTTGCTCGTGACCTTGGAGCCGATGGTGAACCGCGGGTTTTGCCCTGGGGGGTCGTTTTAGGCCGGCCCGGGTCGATTTCTCGCGCGTGCGGACGCGTGTGTGTGCGCAGGGTGGCGCGCGCGGGTCCTTTAGAGCAAGGATAGATATCTGAGATAGCGCGCGCGAAAACGGTCCACACGTGATTTTCCATCATGTCGTCGCCGCTCGAAACTGCCTGCAAATGCTGCATTTTACCGCGCCTCATCATCGTGTGTGGGCAGTATGTTGGCATGATCGATTGCCGGGGTGATGTCGATCGCATGACCGGAGCCAGCCGGAAGCGCCGGCGCGGTGATGATCTGGATCGTCATGCCTGGCATCGTGACGTGCCCGGGCGGCCGGCGCGATTCCTCTTCGCTCATCGATTCCAGGGTCCGGACGGCATTTACGCGGGCGACCGCATTGGTGCCGTCGCGGACTTCAGCAAGCGCGTGAATGTTGCGGGCGCGCTCTCCGCTTCGAAGAACGACGATTTTCGCATTCCAAGCGGCCGCCACTTCAGGCTTGGCAAGGGCCAAATACAGTGCGCGCTCGGTAATTCCAGCGCGTTTGCAACCTTCCTCACGAGTGCACCGATCGAACACGATGGCATCGATTGCGGTACGAATTGCCTTCGTGAGACCGCGGGGACGCCGCCGTTTGTCGACGGGACCGATCTTCTGCGGCACGAGCTTGCGAGGTTCGGGCGGTTTCTTGTCGGTCGTGGTCATGGTCGGGTCCTATCGGAGCGAGCCGTCATACGCGGAGCGCAAGCGTAGCGTTGGCGGCGCTGCGGGCGGTGTCTGTTGCCGCGCGCGAGCGTAGGGGGTGTGGGGGATGGCGCGCGCGGGGTGTTGGCGGGTTGGCGGCTTGTTGGCGGCTTGTTGGCGTGGGTGATGACGGCGCGATGGCGGAGCGTTTTTGGTGATGGCGGGGCGTTGGCGTCTCATGATTGCGTCCCTTGGCGGGGCGTTGGCGGGGCGTTGGCGTCTGGCCGGTCGATGATGGCGCGGGGCTTGCCGTCGACGCGAATGTCCCTGAGTGCGATCTTGCGGGCGGCAAAAAGCCGGTCCATCGCCTGGGCGAACGCCTTCGCAGTGAAACCACCGGAACCGCCCATATCGGCGAATACTGCCGGCGCGTAGTTCCTGCCGTTCTTGTCGCTGACGTGGCGGCCCTGGGCGCTGCGCTCGTCGAGCAGATGCAGGAAGATATCCTCGCATTCGGCATCCTTGGCGAGGCGGTGCAGCGAGCTCGGCGCGTGCTCCAGCGCAAGGCCGCCGTCGGACCAATGCAGCCGCACGGGCTTGCCTGGCGCCGCATAGTTGCTCTTGACCGTCTCGAGGATGCGGATGCCGCGGTCGGCCTCGGCCTTGTCGTCGGGGATGCGCAAGTACAGCGCCGAGCGCACCGCGTTGCGCCAATCCATGTTGCCGCCGCGGCCGGTGCCGTTGGTGAGACCGGAGAGGCTGGGATGGTCGAGCAGCAGCACGGCGGGTCGGCTGGGCTGGCGGGCAATCCTGCGCCAGAGATTGACATAGCTGCGCACCATGACGCGGTCGTTCTGGTTGCCGGTGAAGGTGGCCGCGACGTTGTCGACGATGACGAGCACGGGCGCGATCTCGGCGATCGCGGCCTCGATCGAACAAAACAACGGGGTGGGCTGCATGATGCCGCTGCGGTCGGCCGTCGCAAAAACAGCGCCAGCGACGTCGTCCGGAAACCAGAGGTGCAAATCGGCAAGATCCCCGGGTTTGAACCCGTCACGTTCGCCATGCAGCCACATACGCCGGCGCAATTCGCGTTCGGGCTCCTCGGCGCTCAGAACGACGACGGCGCCGCCGGCTACCTCGTGACCAAACCAATAGGGCGCACGGCGGGCGCAAGCCTCGGCGAGCTGCGTCGCGCTATCGGTCTTGCCGGCGGCGCCGTCGCCGTGAATTGTGGTCACGTCGCCGCGCGGAATGCGCTGGTCTGCCAGCCAGTCGATATCGGGCGGCGCCTCGTCGGGCCAGTCCTGCGGCGTGATCAGGGTTAGCGAAGCTGGCGCCGGGAGCGGAGTTTTTTTAGTCTCCTGTCGGCTGCCGGTCGCGGGTATGTGGTCCGGCTCGCCGTCGGCACTTTCCGGGTATGCGTCCGGAAATGGCACGCCCTGGGGCAACTCGGTTTCAACCTCGGGCAAAAACTCTGCGGCAACGCGCCGCGCTATTTCGAGTGCTGCGGCCGTCGGCATCACTTGCCTTCCAACAGTTTGAGCAGATGCGCCACGTCACGCGGGTGATCTGCCAGCCACGCCTTGAGGTGCGCCGGATTTTCGAGCGAAACGACGTACCAAAACGCCGCTTCGGTGGATTGGGACGTGCGATAGCGGCGGCTGGGCGACGGCGCCGGTGGCGCCTCGGCCTCGTCGGCCATGACTGTGTCGACAAACCATGCGGGTGGCTGGGCGTCGGGCTCGGGCTCGTCGGGGCTGGTCGCCAGCCGCACAATGACGTCGAGAGCGTCGGCGTCGATGCTGCCACTTAGGCCGATCTCATCGGCCGTGATCGAAATTTGTTCGGCAACCGCGGCTGGGTCGAGTAGGCCGCCGGCAACGAAAGGCTGCAGGCCTTCCGCCTCGAAGCAGAGCACGGCGAGCCGGCTTGCCTGGTCGGCCTCGCGCACCCGCTTGGGAAGGCGCTCAAGAAAGCCATGGGCGATCGCAACCGCCTCGGGCTTCGGCGCGGCGTGGGCTACAGCGGGATTGATCTCGGCGGCCGCAGCGTAATTCATCCTGCTGCCCATCATGCGGCCTCGCTGCGCTTCATGATGCGGTCGAGCGCGGCGCCGATCGGGCTGGCCGGCTCGCCGCGTGCGTCGCGGGAGCTGAGCGGGTATGGCATTGGAAGCGTCCTCGGAAATGTTGCTCGGAAAAAATCAAACGCCGCTCTCCCTTGCCCGGGAGGCGGCGTTTCTCATGCAGCTCTGTTGGTGGTCGATGCTTGGCCGGCGCGCTCTTGCGCCTTCAGCCAGCTCTGAAAACTCGGAACGGAATAGAGCACGTCACGGCCCATGCGCGTGACCGGGGGCCCCTTGCCGTCATTCTCCCAGCGAATAAGGGTTTTCACGCTCTTGCCGATTTTCTCGGCCAGCTGTTCGCGGGAAAGGTAGTCTTTGAGTATCTCGGTTTCCATCTGCGGCGGCTCCGATTAGGGGGCTGATGTCCGCAAATGTGACCGTCAAAACGGCACGCTAACAGCCGGCGCGCAGTTAGGATGCCGCTTTCTTTTCGCGCCGGTACATGTTGAGGAATCCTCCGACGCTTCGGATTTTTTCCTGGCCGATCTCGATCGCGCCGCCGCGGCTCTTGAGGAAACGCTCGGCGCGCACCTTCTGACTGCCTTGTCGAGCGGTCGCGCAATAGGCATCGAACGCGGCAATGATCTCGGCATAGGAATGTGGGGAATTTTTCCGGGCGCCGCCGGGCTGTCTCGCCAATGACCGGCACCCGGAAAACCGCGCTCTCAGAAGATAGAGCGCCAGCATCATCCATTTGGCCTCGGCCGGTGTCTCGGGCGCGATGTCGAAAAACTTGAATGCCGCTGCTATCCTTCGCTCCTCCTCGGTACGCACAAATGCATTGCGCTTGGCGCCCGCGGGGATGTTGCCAAACTTGATCGGCGTTTGCAGCAATTTAAGAAGGCTGCGCTTCCTCCAACTTAGTTTGGCGGCAGCCTGATATTTCGCCAGCTTCTTCGGGTCGGCGTCGACGAGATAACCCTCCTCAACGCGTAACTGAATGCCCTCTCGATCGATTGCCATGATGCTATCTCGCCGTTGCCAATTCTCTGACGTTCGCAACGGGATTTAGAATTCTGGAAACGAGCGCGGCCAATGCATCGAACGCCGCGCGTTTCTCGTCGAGATAGGCGTGCCGGTTGTAAACCTTCTCAACGCCCTTGATGACGTGGCCTAAGCAGCGCTCGGCGATGTCGTCCCTTACCCCTGCCCTGGCAAGCAACGTTCGCGCTGTACGGCGCAAATCATGAAATTGCCATTGCTGCATTGCCGGGCGCCCTTCCCGCTCGCGCAATTCGGCAATCTTCTTGTCGAGGTCCGCCTTCGCCTTGGAAAATCCGCTGAAGGCTTTCGCGCCGCCGGTCGTCGAGAAAACGAAATGCGCGTTCTTGGCCGACTTGGCAGGCGCTGCGCTGGCGATCAATTCGCGCGCCCGCGCCGATAGCGGAATGACGTGATCGCGTCCGGTCTTGTAGCGCTCCTTCGGAATCGTCCAAAGCTCGCCTTCAAGTTCGGTCGTGCTCATGTCCGCGGCCTCGGTGCGGCGGGTCGCGGTCAACAGCAGCGTGCGGACATAGGCCGGAAAACATGCGGGCTCGATGATGCCGTCGAGCGCGGACCACACGTCGCGGATTTCATCGTCCGCTAGAACACGCTCGCGCTCGCGGTCAGAAGGTTTGAGCCGCGCCATGCCGCGGACAATCGGCGATTTGAAATCGTCGTCATGGCCGTTCACTTCGTACCAGTTGAACGCCTTGCGGACGTAGGCCAGCACAAGGTCGGCCATGCGCGGGCCGTGATCGTCGGCGATCTCGTCGAGCATTCGCGAGACATGCGAGCGCTTCAATTCGTAGATGCCCATTTTGCCGATGCGGGGCTTTACCAGCCGTTCGAGCTGCGCCTCGATCATGCCTGCGCTGCGAAGCTGGCCGGCCTTGAGATAGCGGGCAATGTAGGTATCGAGCAGGCCGGACACGTTGCCGTCGGCCGGCTTGTTGCCGTCCTGCAGGCGTCGGGTGCGCTCGGGTCGGGGATCTTCCCTGCGGCCGTTCTTGATGTCTTTCGCCAGCTTGTCGGCCTTCACGATCGCGTCGCGCACCGTGAGCGTACCGCCCTGGTCGTTCTCGTCCCAGCGGCCAAGGGTTTCGAGATACTTGTCGCCGTCGGCGCGGTGGAACAGCACGAACGATTTAGTGCCGCCCGCGGTGACGCGGACGCCAAAGCCGGCGGGGGCTTTCTTGCCCTGCAGGCTGGCGCCGCTGAAGAAGTGGACCTTGTTTCCCTTGGCCGGTGTCGGCAGGCCCTTGACGATTTTCTCGCTGATCTGCTGCACGTCGACAACTCCCCGTGTGGGCACTGTGTGGGCACCTCGAATGTCCCGCCAATGTCCGCGCGTGTCTGCCGATGGTCAAGGGGTTTCTGCGAAAATCCCTTAAATTTCCGGGGTTTTCGGCGCCCACACGGAAAACTAAATCTGCACCAATGACTTAGCCGGCGCCGCCTATTTTGACTGTTAATCGAATGGTCGCTGGTTCGAATCCAGCCCGGGGAGCCAGCTCCTTCGAAAAAATCCAAAACAGATCGACGCTGGCTTTACAGCGAGACCGAGCCCTTGATCTCGGCGAGCTGCAGTTTTCCAATCTTGTGGCCTCGAATTGTCCGCAGCGATAGCCGCTCAACAGCCGCCTGAATCTCCGTCATGAGATGTTCTTCGTAGTTTTTGGCAACGTCGTCTGAAACGGAATCCCCGTCGACGAAATCGACATCGGTCACCAGCAAAGTAATGAAGCTTCGCATCGTTTGCCTCCCGCGTGGATGGTTCACGGGGCGACCGTATCAAAACGGATGAATCGAGACTGTAAGTCATCTCACATGCGGCGACGAGCCGCGCCCGCGGTCAGGGTGGATTCAATATACCCGCTCCTTCGGCGGGATCATCGCTACCTCGTTCGTCAATGGCTGCAGATGGACCGGCCGATAGTCGAGACGGACGCGGCTGTCGGCATCGAGCCAGGACAGCGTGTGCTTGAGCCAGCTCTCGTCGTCGCGTTTGGGAAAATCCTCACGCGCATGGGCGCCGCGGCTTTCGGTGCGACCGACCGCCGAGCGGATGCTGACGCTCGCCTGCGCCAGCATGTTGTCGAGCTCGAGCGTTTCGGTAAGATCGGTGTTGAAGATCATCGAGCGGTCGGCGACGGCAAGATCGTCGCGCATCATGGCGATGACGTCGTCGAGCTTGTGCGAACCTTCATCGAGCAGTGATCCGGTGCGGAACACGGCGCAGTGACGCTGCATGGTCCGCTGCATCTCCAGCCTGATCGTACCGGCGCCGGTCTTGCCCTTCGACCATCGGATCCGGTCGAGCCGCGCAATCGCGCGTTCGGTTGCCGCTCTCGGCGCGTCGGGATGGCCCTCGCCGGGGCGCAGCGTCTCGGTCGCCCGCAGCGCCGCGGCGCGGCCGAACACGACGATGTCGAGCAGCGAGTTGGAGCCGAGCCGGTTGGCGCCGTGAACGGAAACGCAGGCGGCTTCGCCGATCGCCATCAGTCCCGGCACGATCGCGTCCGGATTGCCGTCAAGCTTGGTGACGGCTTCGCCGTGCAGGTTGGTCGGCACGCCGCCCATGTTGTAATGCACGGTCGGCAGCACCGGGATCGGCTCGCGCGTCACATCGACATTGGCAAAGATTCTGGCGGTCTCGCTGATGCCGGGCAGCCGCTCATGCAGGACCTTTGCGCCGAGATGCTCCAGATGCAGCTCGATGTAATCCTTCTTCGGACCGCAGCCCCGCCCCTCGTTGATCTCGATGGTCATGGCACGGCAGACGACGTCGCGCCCGGCGAGATCCTTGGCGCTCGGCGCATAGCGCTCCATGAAGCGCTCGCCTTCCGAATTGGTGAAATAGCCGCCCTCGCCGCGCGCGCCCTCGGTGATCAGGCAGCCCGAGCCATAGATGCCGCTCGGGTGAAACTGCGTGAACTCCATGTCTTCCAGCGGCAGCCCCGCGCGCAGCACCATGGCGTTGCCATCACCGGTGCAGGTATGCGCGGCCGTGCAGGAGAAATAGACGCGGCCATAGCCGCCGGTCGCGAGCACCGTGCGATGGCTACGAAAGCGGTGCAGCGTGCCGTCCTCCATGTTCCAGGCGATCAGGCCGCGGCAGGTGCCGTCGTCGTCCATCAACAGATCGAGCGCGAAATATTCGACGAAGAACTCGGTGTTGTGCCTCACGCACTGCTGATAGAGCGTGTGCAGGATGGCATGCCCGGTGCGGTCGGCCGCCGCACAGGTGCGCTGCGCCATCTGCTTGCCATAGCCGATGGTTTGGCCGCCGAACGGACGCTGATAGATCGTGCCCGCATCGGTGCGCGAGAACGGCACGCCAAAATGCTCGAGCTCCAGCACGGCGGGCACCGCCTCGCGGCACATGTATTCGATCGCATCCTGGTCGCCGAGCCAGTCGGAGCCCTTGACCGTGTCGTACATGTGAAAGCGCCAGTTGTCACCGTCGCCCATATTGCCGAGGGAAGCGGCCATCCCGCCTTGTGCCGCGACCGTGTGGCTGCGCGTCGGGAACACCTTGGTGACACAGGCCGTCCGCAAACCCGAAGCTGCCATCCCCAGTGCGGCGCGCATCCCCGCGCCGCCGGCGCCGACGATCACGACGTCGTAATCATGGTCGATGATCTCGTAGGCTTCGGTCACGGCGACGTCTCCGAAGGTTCGCCACGCTGGCTTTTGCCCTCGCCGGCCACAACGCCAACCAATTCCAGCAGCATCACGGAGTCAAATTCATTTTCAAGAACAAGTTATGCGCGTGCCGTGCGCGGATCGTCATGCGCGTCGTGATATTCGAGGCCGAGCGGGCCGATCGCCGTCACTTGCGTGACGTATTCACCGGACTTCGCCCAGTGGAAATGCCAGGTTTCTCCGGGCAGCACGATGACGCTGCCAGGCGGATAGGCCTTCACCTTGTCGCCGTCGAATGTCTCGCCCAGCCCAATATAGAACACGCCCGACATCACCGTGTAGATGCGGTCTTCCGGATGCTTGTGCGGCATCAGCCTGGTGCCGGAGGGCACCTTGACCCGGACCACATAGGGACCGGGTTCGGCGGGATGGCCGACCATCACCGCAAGGCGCGCACCGGGCGGGAATGCCGGGAACGCCTTCCATTCGATGTCTTCGGGCAGGATCGCTCGAAAGGTCGACTCGTCTGGCTGATGTGGACGGTGCATTGTGGTTCTCCCTGGTCTGAGCGTCGGAAGATGACCGCCCGTTGCGGTCATTGGATCAGCTTCGCATCCAGTGTGATGGCAGCGTTGAGGACTTTCGACACCGGGCAGTTCTTCTCGGCCTCGCCGGCAAGCCGGGCAAATCCCGCCTCGTCGAGGTTCGGCACCTTGCCGCGCAAGGTCAGCGCCGACTTACTGATGCGAAATCCCTGACCTTCCTGCTCCAGCGTGACCGCCGCCTCGGTCGAGAGCTCGGTCGGGGTAAAGCCCGCGCCTTGCAGGCCAAAGGCCAGCGCCATGGTAAAGCAGCCGGCATGCGCCGCCGCGATCAGTTCCTCCGGATTGGTGCCCTTCTCATTCTCGAAGCGGGTCTTGAACGAATAGGGCGTATCGGCGAGCACGCCGGAATCGCTGGAGAGGTGGCCGTCCCCGGCGCGACCGGTGCCATGCCAAACTGCTTTTGCCTTGCGGATCATGTGACGCTCCTTTTTCCAATCTTGCCGGGGTTTGTGCGGGCTCCTGCCGCAGGCATGCGGCCGTCTTACCAACAGCGGTCGCTCGCCATATCTCAAATCAAATTGAAGACGACGGCGACATTGCCGTGCGTGGCTTTCGAGTAGGGACAGAGCTTCTCCGCATCTTCGACCAGTTGCTCTGCGAGTTGGCGATCGATGCCCGGCAGGCTGATGTTGAAGCGTGCACTGATGGAATAATCGCCGGCGCCGGCGAGGATCAGATCCACCTCGGCATCAATGATGACTGCGGTCACCGCCAGCCTGTGCTTGCGCGCGGCAAAGCCGATCGCGCTTTCGAAGCAGGCCGACCAGCCTGCGGCGAAGAGCTGCTCCGGATTGGTGCCGATCCGCCGTGAGCCCGGCAGCGACAGTTTGACGTCAAGGCGGCCGTCGGAGCTCCGCGAGGCGCCGGTCTCGCGCCCGCCGACGGTATGCGTCTTCGCCGTGTAGACCACCTTGCCCGCAAGCTCGGAAGTGAGCGCTTTCTCGGGTTGATTCATAGTCCTGGTCCAATCTGAAGTTTGACGTTGCGTGCCGTCACGCTGCCGCAAACTCCAACGAATTGCCCGTTATCGATTGTTAGCAACCGTTAGCGACACACCCTGGCGCGCTGCCTACCGCTTCGGATACCCCGTGAAGACGTAGTCCTTGGCCTGCACGATGGTGTGGCAGGCGTAGCCGCAATCGGTGCCGGTGGCTTCGGGCTTGAACGTGTCGGAGGCAGCCTCATAGTTGAACTGGGCGTAGCCCCAGTTGCCGGTGTCGGCAAACCGCTTGCTGTCTCTCACCATGAAGTCGACGTCGTGCAGAGCATCCGGCACGATTGTCGGCGCGGGCGCTTCTGTACTCGCCTTTTTGGTCCAGTGGATTTTCGCCATCCTGGCGCCGTCCGGGAATGGCTTGCCATTGGCCGGGGCGCCGCTGCGGTAGGCCTCGAGCATGGCGGGATTGCCGAGGATTACTTCAATCGTGTCGTCGGTCTGACTGACGGCGATGGTCTGCCAGTCTTCGTAGCCCCTGAACTCGGAAAACGAGAGTCCCTGCGGCACCGACACCATGTACTTGTCCTGCGCTGAGATCGCCGTGCCGCCCGAAGCGATGAACAGGAGCGCAAATGTGAAGCCGGCAGCGGCAATGCTGATCGCGGCCGCGCGCAACACCTCGCGCCTGTTGTCGTTGAGGACTTTGGAGCCTGATCGCGCGCGCATCGTGCTTCTCCGCTGGTTTTAGCCGGGCCAAGTGTCCGACCGGTGACTTTGCTGCGATGGCCACGATGGCGCAGGCGCCGCGAAATAGCCCGTTAAGGGTTGTTAGTGGCCGTTAGCTGTTGCGAGTGAGCAGAAAGCGCGCAGCCCGGCCGGCAATGACGCTATGGTGCGGTTGCCGCGACTGCCCTAGAATGCAAGCCCAATCAAAGCGCTAAGAACAAGACGACGCCTATGACGACGCCGCTGGCGCAAGGCCCAGAGATCATTTCGTTCGGTCCCTTCAGCCTGGTCGCAGGCGAGAGGCGATTGACCAGGGATGGCGTGCCCGTGGAGCTCAGCACCCGGGCCTTCGACATCCTGATGATCCTGCTGTCGCGTCCGAGCGAGGTCGTCAGCAAGAATGAACTGCTGGCTCAAGCCTGGCCCGGCGTCACCGTCGAGGAAGGCAACCTCCGCTTCCAGATCACCAATCTGCGCAAGGCTCTCGGCGACGGAAAGGACGGCGCGCGATACATCACGACATCGGCCGGCCGCGGCTATTGCTTCGTGGCTCCCGTCTCGCGCTCGAATGCCCGGGCTAAGGCGCCGGCCGAAATCACCACCAGCTTTCGCCAGGCCAACCTGCCCGCCCGCCTGGGCGGGATGGTCGACCGCGAGGAAGACCTCGAAAAGCTGTCGAAGCGTTTGAACACGGGAAGACTTGTCACCATCGTTGGCACTGGCGGCGTCGGCAAGACAACGATTGCGATCGCAGTCGCGCATCTCCTGAGCGCAGCCTTTGCCGGCGCTGTGCTCTTTGTCGATCTCGGCATGCTGAATGACTCAGGCCTGGTGCCGACCGCCGTTGCCTCCATGCTCGGGCTGTCCGTCCAGAGCGCCGATGCAACGACGAGTCTTGTAGCCTATCTTCGCGACAAGAAGCTGCTGCTGATCCTCGACACCTGCGAACATTTGATTGACGCTGTCGCAGCGCTGGCATCCGCCATTTTTTCGGCGGCCCCGCAAGTCCATCTGCTGGCGACGAGCCGCGAAACGCTGCAGGTCGAGGGAGAGCAAATCTATCGACTGGAGCCGCTTGCCTGCCCGCCTGATGATCCCGGCCTCTCGGCCGAGGTCGCGCGCAGCTTTCCTGCGACGCAGCTGTTCGTCCAACGGGCCATCGCGAGTGGCGCACGCTTCGACTTCAACGACAGCGATGCGGCGATCGTTGTGGATATTTGCCGAAAGCTTGATGGCGTGGCACTTGCCATCGAATTGGCTGCGAGACGCGTCGATGCCTATGGTCTGCGGCAAACCGCGGCGCTTCTCGATCAACGATTGGCGCATCTCTGGGCCGGACCGCGTACCGCGCCGCCCCGGCAGAAGACGCTGCAGGCAACGCTCGACTGGAGCTTCGGGTTGCTTTCCCGGACGGAGCGCCTGGCGCTGCGCCGGCTCGCGATCTTTGTCGGTCATTTCACGCTCGACGCGGCTTTGGCGGTCGCAACCAGCGAGATGCTCGATCAGCCGACGGTTTTCTCAGCGATCGACAGTCTGGTCGCCAAGTCGATGGTTGCGCCCCGTCCGATCGGCGCCATGATGCGCTATCGGCTGCTGGATACGACGCGCGCTTACGCCCTCGATATCCGTATCGACGAAGCCGAAGCTTACGATCTGGCCATCCGGCATGCCACCTATTATCGGCAGTGGCTCGAGCAAAGTGCGGCCGAATGGTCAAGCCTGGCCAGCGGGGCCGAACAGGTGCCCCACTTTGCCGGCTTGAACAATGCGCGGGCCGCGCTGGAGTGGTGCTTCGGCGAAACCGGCAACACCGAAACCGGCGTCAGACTGGCCGCCGCGGCAGCGCCAGTGTTCCTGATGATGTCCCTGCTCGTGGAATGTCATCGCTGGTCGGAGCGCGCGCTGTCGGCACTCACCGACGCAACACGCGGTGGAGCTGAAGAGATGCACCTTCAGGCGGGCTTTGGTATCGCGTCGATGCATATTCATGGAGAAAATGACGTCGCGCGCGCGGCGCTCGACCGGAGTCTCGCGATTGCCGAGGAACATGGCGATGCCCTCAACGAGGCGGGGCTGCTCGGCATGCTCCACATGTTTCATTTTCGCGGCGGAGATTTCGGGATAGCCCTGCACTACGCGGAACGCTGCCATACGGTCGCCGGAAGCAGTGACGACAGAGCCGCGACCGCCTTGGCTCACTCTATCCTCGGCCGTTCGTTGCTGATGATGGGCGACATCAATGGCGCCCGCGCCGAACTTGAAGCGTTGCTCAAGATCTGGTCGCCGACCCAGCAAAGCAGCACGATCTACCTTGTTCATGATCGACACTTCAGAGCCGGCATCGCCCTCGCAAGGACCCTATGGCTACAGGGCTATCCAACCCAGGCCGTCGAACGTGTGCGAGCGTCCGTCGAGGGCGCAGAGCGAATGGATCATCCGGCTTCGCTAACGGTTCTTCTCGCCTGGGCCGCTTCGATTTTCCTGTGGACCGGCGACCTGTTGGCAGCCGAGCAGCATGTGAGCGCTTCGATTGCAATCGCGGAATCCTATTCACTCGGACCCCTGGCGGCCGTCGGACGGGCGAGACAGGCGCAACTGGCGATTTGCCGCGGCGACGCAAGGGCCGGCGTTGCCAGTCTGCGCGCGTCCCTGCAGGAAATCCGCCAGGTGCGCTACGAGCTGATTACGACCGAATTCAACATTTCGCTCGTGCAGGGACTTGCCGCCCTCGGACAATTTACTGACGCGGCCAGTCGGCTCGGCGAGGCGACACGGCACGTGGAAGCAAAGGGAGACACCTGTTACATGCCGGAGCTGTTGCGTGTCAAAGCCGGGCTTCTTCTATCCATGGCCGAGTCTCGCGTGGACGAGGCTGAAACCTGTTTGCTGAAGTCGCTGGAACTTGCTCGCGGCCAGGGCGCGCGCGGATGGGAATTGCGCACGGCGACCGACCTCGCCGCACTGTGGGCCGACCGGAGGCAACGCAAACGCGCCCGGGCTCTTCTCGAGCCGGTATTTGCGCAATTCACCGAGGGTTTTAACACCGCCGATTTGAAGGCCGCCAAAAGCCTGCTGGCGACCTTGAACTGATCGCACACACCGTTAACGCGGCAGCAGATTGGTCTTGGCGAGATCGATCACCTCGTCGCCGCGCCCGCTCATCACCGCCCGCACGATCCACAGGCTAAAACCCTTGATTTCCTCCGGCGTGATGGTCGGCGGCATCGAAAGCTCCTGCTTGGCCGTGATGACATCCAGCAGCGCCGGGCCATTATGCGCCAGCATTTCCTTCATCGCGCCCGGCAGATCGCCGGGATCCTCGACCCGGCGGGCAAAAATACCCATCGCCTTCGCCATCGCCGCGAAGTCGGGATTTTCCAGACTGACATTGGTGTCGACGAAGCCGGCGGCCTTCATCTCCAGCGCGACAAAGCCGAGCACGCCATTGTTGAAGATCACGACCTTCACCGGCAGTTTCATCTGGGTGAGCGTGATCAGGTCGCCCATCAGCATCGAGAACCCGCCATCGCCCGACATCGAGATCACTTGCCGGCCGGGGTGAGAAGCCTGCACTCCGATCGCCTCGGGCATGGCGTTGGCCATCGAGCCGTGCGCGAGCGAGCCGATCAAGCGGCGGCGCCCGTTCATCTTGAGATAACGCGCTGCCCAGATAGCCGGCGTGCCGACATCGAAGGTGAACACCGCATCGTCGCTCGCCTGCTCGCTGATGATGCGGGCGAGATATTGCGGATGGATCGGCTTGCGGCCGGGCGTGCCCTGCGCCAGCTGGTCGAGCCCTTCCCGCGCCTTCTTGTAATGCGCTATCGCGTTATCGAGATGCTTGCGCTCGCTCTTTGGCTTGAGCAGCGGCAACAGCGCCTCGATGGTCAATTTGACATCGCCCACCAGGCCGAGGTCGAGCTTGCAACGCCGGCCGAGATTTTCCGGTCTGATGTCGACCTGCGCGACCTCACAGTCCGTCGGCAAAAACTGCTTGTAGGGAAAATCGGTGCCGAGCATCAGCAGGACGTCGCAGGCATGCATCGCCGCATAGCCCGACGAGAAGCCGATGAAGCCGGTCATGCCGACATCGTAGGGGTTGTCGTATTCGACATGCTCCTTGCCGCCGAGCGCATGCACCATCGGGCTCTTCAGCGTCTCGCAGAGCTTCATCAGCTCGGCGTGCGCGCCCGCGCATCCCCGGCCGCAGAACAGCGTGATTTGCCTGGCGTCATTGAGCATCGACGCCAGGGCCTTCACCTGCTCGGCATCGGGCATGATCCGGGGCGGAGCGAGCGCAAGGGAGCGCGATGTCGACAACGCACGCTTGGGCGGCGCGCGAAAGGCGACATCGCCGGGAATGGCAATGACGGAGACGCCGCGCAGGCCGACCGCGGCGCGGATCGCGTTTTCGAGGACGTAAGGCAGCTGGCTCGCATCGGAGATCAGCTCGCAATAATGCGAGCATTCCTGAAACAGGTTCTGTGGATGGGTCTCCTGGAAATAGCCGCCGCCGATTTCGGCCGACGGAATTTGCGCGGCGATGGCGAGCACGGGGACTCGGCTGCGTTGCGCTTCGAACAGTCCGTTGATGAGATGCAGATTGCCCGGCCCGCACGAACCCGCGCAAACCGCCAGCGCGCCGGTCATTCCGGCTTCGCCGGCCGCGGCAAACGCCGCCACTTCCTCATGCCGCACATGGATCCACTGGATCGTGCCGCGCCGCCGCAGCGCTTCCGTCAGGCCGTTCAAGCTGTCGCCGACGATGCCGTAAATGCGCTTGACGCCGGCTTGTTCCAGCGTCGCCACCAGCAGATCGGCTACATTGTTGATTGCCATGCGTTTCTCCAAAATCCCGAATGACACCGCTCTACTGCAATTCTACGTCACATGCCCGATCACGGCTTGTTTACCGTCGCCTGCTGTTTCCAAAACGCACGTTGTTCAAGAATGGGTGCGTTCCCATCGATATCGCCGGCCGCTAAAATGCCAAAACTGCGCGACCAAAACCGCGACAAAAACACGGCGCCGATGACGATGCTGGCTGCGCAAACAAATCAGGCAAACGAAATCGTTTCGTTCGGCCCTTTCAGCCTCGCCGCCGGCGAGAGACTGCTGACGAGGGACGGTGCGCCGGTGGAGCTGAGCGCGCGGGCCTATGACATCCTGACTACCCTGGTATCCCGTCCCAACGAGGTGATCAGCAAGAACGACCTGCTGGCGCTGGTCTGGCCTGACGTCACCGTCGAAGAAGGCAGCTTGCGATTCCATGTCGCAGGCCTGCGCAAGGCGCTCGGCGACGGCAAGGACGGCGCGCGCTACATCACAACCGCCTCCGGGCGCGGCTATTGCTTCGTGGCGCCACTTTCCCGGTCGAGTACTGCCGCCAGCGAACCTGTGCGCGCGAAGCCCGCCGCGAGTTTTCCTCACGCCAATCTCCCGACGCGGCTCGCGCGAATGGTCGGCCGTGATGAGGATGTCCTCAAAGTATCGGCGCGGCTGAACGCCACCCGTTTTGTGACCGTCGTTGGCCCCGGCGGCGTCGGCAAGACCACGCTCGGCGTAGCGGTCGGACATCACCTGCTCAATGCCTTCAACGGCGCGGTGCTGTTCGTCGATCTCGGCATGCTCAGCGACCCGAAACTCGTCCCCACCGTCGTCGCGTCCATGCTGGGGCTGTCGGTCCAATCCGAGGATGCGACGGGACTGACCGCTCACCTCAGGGAAAAACGCCTGCTCCTCGTTCTCGACACCTGCGAGCATCTGATCGACGCCGTCGCAGCGCTGGCGTCGCAGATCTTCCAGGCGGCGCCGCAGGTTCACATCCTCTCGACCAGCCGCGAGGCCCTTCAGGTCGACGACGAGCATGTCTACCGGCTGGATCCGCTGGCCTGTCCGCCCGAGGAAGTGGGGCCGACTGCGGCGGCAGTCCAGGAGTTTCCCGCCACGCGCCTGTTCGTGGAGCGTGCGGTGGCGAGCGGCGCGCGGCTGGATTTCACGGACGCGGAAGCGGCGATCGTGGTCGGCATCTGCCGCAAGCTCGACGGTGTGGCGCTCGCCATCGAGCTCGCCGCCAGACGCGTCGAGACCTATGGCCTGGCGCAGACCGCCGCCCTCCTCGACAAGCGCCTGACGCTGCTCTGGCTCGGGCCGCGCAGCGCGCCGGCGCGGCAAAAGACCCTGCAGGCCACGCACGACTGGAGCTACGGGCTGCTCTCGGAGCTGGAACGGACGGTGCTGCGCCGGCTCGCCGTCTTTGTCGGCCATTTCACGCTCGACGCCGCGCTCGCGGTGGCCACCAGCGCCGCGCTCGACAATGAGGCCGTGCTTGGCGCGATCGACAGCCTGGTCGCCAAATCGATGGTCGCAACCCGCCCCATCGGCGCCATGATGCGTTACCGCCTCCTCGACACCACGCGCGACTATGCGCTCGGGATCGGCGCCAAAGACAGCGAGCTTACCGATCTCGCCATTCGCCACGCCTGCTACTATCAGCAATGGGCGCAACAGGCCGCTGGCGAATGGTCGACGCTGTCGACCGGCACCGAACGGATCCCGCATTTTGCCGGCCTCAACAATGTCCGCGCCGCGCTGGAATGGTGCTTTGGTCCGGGCGGCGATATCAAGGTCGGTGTTCGGCTGGCCGCTGCCGCGGTGCCCGTCTTTCTCTCGATGTCCCTGTTTCCGGAATGTCAGCGCTGGTCACAGCGCGCAGTCCTTGCGCTCGACGACACGACAAGGGGAAGCCTCGACGAGATGCATCTTCAGGCCGGTCTTGGACTATCGACCTCGCAGCTGCATGGCGACGGCGAAGCCGTAAGCGAGGCGCTGAACCGAAGCCTGGCGATCGCCGAACAGCGCGGCGACACCGCCGACCGCGCCGGGCTGCTCAACATGGTGCATTATTTCTATGCCCGCCGCGGCGACTACAAGACTTCGCTTGAATATGCCAGGCGGTGCCGGGCGCTCGCCGACACCTCTGACGATCCGGCGTTGAAGGCGGTAGCCCATGCCATGTTCGGCCGCGCGCTGCAGGTGACGGGCGACATCGTAGGCTCGCGCGCCGAGCTCGACGCACTGATGCGGATCTTGTCGGAATCCCAGCGCGGCTCGGTCCTGTTTGGTTTTGATCCGCATTATCGGTCGGGCATTGCGCTGGCGCGGACGCTATGGCTGCAAGGCTATCCGGCACAGGCGATGAGGCGAGCGCGCGAAGCCGTCGCGGGGTCGGAAGCCATGGGTCATCCGGCAGCGCTGGCGCTGGTATTGGCCGGCGCGGCAACGGTTTCGCTTTGGTGCGGAGATCTCGACAGCGCGCAAGCCTACACCGATCGGTCATTCTCCCATGCCGAAACCAACGCCATGGGCCCGCTGATGGCGGTCGGACAGGCCCGCAAGGCGGAGCTCGCGATGCTTCGCGGCAACACGAGGGACGGCGTTCTGGACATGCAGGCCGCGCTCGCACGTATCCACGCCGCGCGGCTCGAGACGCTTTCGACCGAGTTCCACATGGCGCTGGCGCAAGGGCTGGCGGCGATCGGACGGGCCGCCGAGGCCATGAGCTTCAACGACGAAACCATCCAGCAGGTCGAGCGCAGCGGCGAGATGTTCTACATGCCGGAATTGCTGCGCGTGAAGGCCACCCTGTTCCTGTCCCTGCCGCAGCCGAAGACCGGCGATGCGGAGCGATGTTTGGTGCAGTCGCTGGAACTGGCTGGGCGCCAGGGCGCACGCGGATGGGAGTTGCGCGCGGCCATCGCCCTCGCATCGTTGCTGACCGACCAGCGCGAACGCGCCAGGTCCCTGCTCCAGGATGTGTTCGGACAATTCGACGAGGGCTTTGAGACCGCGGACCTCCGGGCGGCCGAAGGTCTGCTGACGAAACTAGCATGAAATGGCGGCCCAATCACTTTCGCGGCCGCGGCTCGTAACAGCTAACGCGTGCTAACAACCCCTAACGAGCCAATTGACGCAGTTTGCGCGAACGTGACGGCGCAGCGGGCGATGTGAATTGGCCGGACCGGTCCGCCGAATGGTCTTCGCGTCGCCAGAAGCGTCAAACCGATAGGGAGAAGATGAAAATGTCAGACCAGATCAATCATCAGCGCCGCCGTCTCCTCGGCAGCGCCGCCATGACTTTGGCCGCCGCCCAATTCGCTTTGAACGGCGCTTTCGCCGCACAACCGGCCAAGTCCAAGCCGGCCAGCCTGCGCACGGTCAAGCCCGGAACGAACACCTCGTTCGCCGCCCTGAAGCAGATCGATGCAGGACTCCTCAATGTCAGCTACGTCGAGGCCGGTCCCGCCGACGGCCCTCCCGTGATCTTGCTGCACGGCTGGCCCTACGACATCTACAGCTTCGTCGATGTGACCCCCCTGCTCGCGGCCGAAGGCTATCGCGTCATCGTGCCCTATCTGCGCGGTTACGGCACGACGCGCTTCCTCTCCGATGCCACCTTCCGCAACGGCCAGCCGGGCGCGCTCGCTACCGACATCGTCGCGCTGATGGATGCGCTCAAGATCGAGAAGGCGACCATTGGTGGCTTCGACTGGGGCGGACGCACGGCCGACATCCTGGCCGCCCTCTGGCCGGAGCGCTGTAAGGCGCTGGTTTCCGTGAGCGGCTATCTGATCGGCAGCCAGGAGGCCGGCAAGATGCCGCTGCCGCCGAAGGCCGAGTTGCAATGGTGGTACCAGTTCTATTTCGCCACCGAGCGCGGCCGCGCCGGCTACGACAAATATCGCCGCGAATTCTCAAAGCTGATCTGGCAGCTGGCGTCGCCGAAGTGGAATTTCGATGACGCGACTTTCGAGCGCAGCGCGAAGGCGTTCGACAATCCGGACCATGTTGCGATCGTGATCCACAATTACCGCTGGCGGCAGGCTCTCGCCGAGGGCGAGGCGAAATATGACGACATCGAAAAGAAGCTCGCGCAGGGACCCGTGATCACCGTGCCGACCATCACCATGGAAGGCGATGCCAACGGCGCGCCGCATCCGGAACCGTCCGCCTACGCTAAGATGTTCTCCGGCAAATATTCGCACCGGACCATCAAGGGCGGCATCGGCCACAACCTGCCGCAGGAGGCGCCGCAGGCCTTTGCCGAAGCCATCATCGACGTCGTCGCCGAAAGCTAGAGCATGATCCGGAAAAGGGGCCCGCGGACCGGCCAATCGGCGGTCCGGAGGCTGCCTAACTGCGCAGCTTGCGAAAGAAGCTTCGCACCTCCTGCACGAACAGCTCGGGCTGCTCGAACGCCGCGAAGTGACCGCCTTTCGGCATCTCGCTCCAGTGCTGGATGTTCGGGAAGGCCTCTTCCATCCAGTGCCGCACCGGCGGGACGATCTCCTTTGGAAATACGGCAACGCCTGTCGGAACGGTGACCTTGTAGGACCGCGGACGCCCAAAACTCTCCCAATAGAGACGCGCCGATGAGGCGGCGGTCTCGGTGATCCAGTACAGCATCACATTGTCGAGCAGTTCGTCGCGGCCAAGGATGTTGAGGGGATCGCCGTCGCAATCGGTCCAGGCCCAGAATTTCTCCAGGATCCACGCCGCCTGCCCGCTCGGCGAATCCGTCAGGCCGTAACCCACCGTCTGCGGTCGGGTCGCTTGCTGCTTGGAATAGCCCGAATCCCAATCGCGATAGTGTTCGATGCCCTTGAGTGCTCGGGTCTCTTCCGGTGTCGGCTGCTCTCCGACCTTGGGCCGGGAGCCCATGGCGAGCGTGATGTGGATGCCGAGACAATGCGCCGGATCCTGCGCGCCAATTGCGGTCGTCACCGCCGAGCCCCAATCGCCGCCCTGCGCCGCGTAGCTCGCATAGCCGAGGCGCGCCATCAATGCGACCCACATCGCCGCAATGCGTTCGACGCCGCAGCCTTTGCTTTTCGGCTTGTCGGAGAAGCCAAACCCCGGCAGCGACGGGCAGACCACATGAAACGCATCAGCTGCAGCGCCGCCATGCGCGGTCGGATTGGTCAGCGGCTCGATCACCTTGGTGAATTCGACCACCGAACCGGGCCAGCCATGGGTGATGATGACAGGCATCGCTTCCGGATGCGGCGAACGGACGTGCAGGAAGTGCACGCCGAGCCCATCGATCTCGGTCTTGAATTGCGGAAAGCGGTTGAGATTCGCTTCGCGGGCACGCCAGTCGTACTCTTCGCTCCAGTAACGGCAGATTTCCTGGACCCACTTCAGCGGAATGCCCTGGCTCCAATCGTCCACCAGCTCGGCTTCCGGCCAGCGCGTGTTCCGCAACCGCGCCTTCAGGTCGGAGAGCACGTCATCCGGGACTGAAATGCGAAACGGCTCGAATGCATCACCCATGTCGGCCTCCCACGAAGTCGCAGCCTGTTCCATCCAGCCTGCTGGTTGCAGAACGCCTACGCGATCAGGGAGTCCGCATCAAGACATCAAACGCGTCACACGGGCCGCCTGCAAACCAGATCGATCTCGATCAACGCGTCATAGGCAAGCCCGGTGACGCCGACGCAGGTGCGCGCCGGCAGCTTGCCGGCGGCGAAATACTGCCGGTAGGTTTCGTTCATGTCAGCATAATCTTCCTTGAAACGGGTCAGATAGATCCGCGCCATCACCACCTGCTCGAGGCCTAGGCCGACACCCGCCAGCACCACCTTGAGATTCTCCATCACGGCCCTGGTTTGCGCGACGATGCCGTCGGGCAGCGTGCCGGGCGTTGCCGGCGCATCCGGCATCTGCCCGGTGACGAAGACAAAGCCGTCGGTTTCCACCGCATGGCTGAAGGGCGCGACCGGCTTCGGCCCGCCCGGGATCATATGGAATTTCAATGCTGGTGGTCCTTTGATTGGAAATCAGGTCGCGTCCTGGAAGACCCGTTTGCTGATAATGGCATGGACGCCCCAATTGCCGTCAACGACCTGCGTCACGCCGAAATCGACGGCCGCGGACATCAGCGCGATCGCCTCGTCCTCGCTGAGGCCTTTGATGTTCATCAGAAAGCGGCGCATCTTCCGGAACGCGTCCTTCATGGCGAGATCGAGCGAGGAGGTCGCATAGACCTCGCTCTGCCCCTGCGCGCCGAACTCGGCAAGATAGTTGGGATGGCTGAAGCCGGTCAGCACCCAATCGGTCTCGTTTTCGATCAGGGGATAGCTGAGATCGGCGAAGGGCTGGCCCGCGAGCCGGCTCTTCTTGTGCAGGATCACCTGGAACGTGCCGGTCATCGAACATTCGATTGCGGTGCCGCCCAGTTCGCCATCGCCCTGCGCCGCATGGGGATCGCCGACCGAGAGCAGCGCGCCCGGCACCGACACCGGAAGATAGACCGTCGAACCCTTGCCGAGCCGCCAATTGTCGAGATTGCCGCCGAAATAGGACGGCGGAATCGAATCGACGAAATCCATCTCGCGCGGCGCCACCGCGATCACGCCGAAATGCGGGCGGAGCGGAATGCTGATGCCGTCGAGCACGACATGGCGGCGCTTCACTGAACCGGGTGCCACGGGCACGCCGGGATAATCGTAGGTATTGTGGATGACGCCGGAGGGATCGGTCTGCGGCTGCCAGCGATAGGAATAGATGGCGCGCGCATGCGGCGTCTCGCAGCCATCGAAGACCTCGTAGATCGTCACCGTCTCGCGCGGCTTCGGGCCGCCGAGAAATTCGTTGTAGTGATAGCCCCACCACGCCGCGACGCTGGAGCCGAACACCCTGCCCTTATGGTGCGGATGGCGGCTTGGTCGCGGCACGATGTCGAGGATTCGCACCTCCAGCACGTCGCCGGGCTGCGCATCCTTCACCGCGATCGGACCGGTGCAGATATGCACGCCGAACCCCTCACCGGCGCCGCGGCCGAACACGGAGGCGTCCATTGGTCCGGCGCCGCGCCGATCGACATTTTTCCGCGCCGCGGTCCAGCCGAACACGCTTTCAGCCCCACCATCGCCCGCGATCATCCGTTCCGGGTCGTCGGAAGCATGTTGGCTCAGGGTTTCGATGGTGATGGTATCGCCGGAATTGATTTCGGCCTGTGGCGGCAGCGAGCGGCTGAAATAGCCCCAATGGACGCGCGCGGCTTCCACCGCAATGTGATGATGGATCGGACCGGCCGCCTTCTGATCGCTTATCGCCAGGTCAGCGCACGCAGCACTCGCCTTCACCGCCGCCGATGGTTGATGCACACGCAATTGCGCCAGCGCTTCCTGCGGCCATCCACGCTGGCCGATGGCGGGCGCGGCCGCCCGCCCCGCCTCCTGCTGGCGGAACTCGCGGGGCGGCAGGCCAAATCGATGGCGGAACGCGCGGGAAAAATGCGCGGAGTCGCCAAAGCCGTAGCGATAGGCGATCTCCGAAATCGATTGATGCGCCTCGGCCGGATTCGACAGGTCGAGCCAGGCGCGTTGCAGCCGGCGCTCCCGGACATAATGGGTGAAATTGTCGCCGGCGCCTTCGAACAGCTTCTGCAGATAACGCTCGGAAATCCCCTCGGCCTGCGCCACCCGCGCGGGCACGAGGTCGGGATCTTCCAGCCTGCGCTCGATGGTCTGGCAGATCCGGTAGAGGATCGCGGCCTGCGTCGCGCTATGGCCGGCTTCCGAGGCCGGTGCAGACAGGCGGTGCGTGAGGGTCAACAGCAGATCGACCAGGCTTTGCGCAACCGCCGCCCATTCGACGTCGTTGAGGCCCTCCAGCGTGCGCGCCGTCGCTTCCAGCAGACGCGAGAACACATCGGCTATTCCGTCGGGCGCGACCACCAGCGCCTCGGCGAGGCGCGGCTTGCCGGTGAGACGGCCGTGCAGGGCTTCAGACGTGACCGACAGCATGATCGCACGCAGGTCGCGCTGGAATACGACGCTGCAATCGCCGTTGCGTGGCAGCAGCAGGAGATGACCGACCGGCACAATGCGATGGCTGGCGCCGTTCCGCAGCACCACGCCATCCTCGATCGGCATCACGGCGATCGGCAGATCCTCGTTCGACAGTGGCTGCGGCGCAATCGCCTGCGAACCGGCCGACAAGCGGCCGAGCGCAACACCGATCGTGTTCCGGTGCGAAGCGGTCGCGTGGCCGTCATAAAACGGGTTCGTGGTGGCAGGCCGAAGACCGACAGCGCCCAGCACGTCCCGCCAGGCTTCCGGGCGGTCGTCCTGCGCGTAGGATTCGCTTGTGAACGGACGGAAACTCATGCGTCGGCACCCAACACGGGGAAACAAAAAGCAACCCCCGTGCCAGACCCGCCGCGGCCGCGCCGAACATGGCAGCGTCAGATCAGCGCGTATCGC
The DNA here is from genome assembly GCA_963802585.1 of uncultured Alphaproteobacteria bacterium. Classification (GTDB taxonomy): domain Bacteria; phylum Pseudomonadota; class Alphaproteobacteria; order Rhizobiales; family Xanthobacteraceae; genus Bradyrhizobium. Next base: position 127,449 of record CAWDJS010000016.1, read on the forward strand.
TCATGCCGGCGGCAAAAGCCGCTTTGCTTCAATACATTAATCGCATCGGAACACGTTCTTTCGGATCGTTCCATGGACACCCCAATTGGCGTCCACGACCTGGGTGACGCCGAAATCGGCGCCGACCGACATCAGTGAAATCGCCTCATCTTCGCTCAGTTTGTGCACAGTCATGAGGAAGCGCCGCAGCTTGCGGAACGCGTCGCGCATCGCACGGTCGAGACTTGAGTGGTTGGCAATCTCGACTTGCGCATTCGCGCCGAGCTCGGCGAGATAGTTCGGATAGGTGAAGCCGTAGACCGACCAGGCCTGCTCGGTCTCGAGCAGCGGGTGAGTAAGACCTTCGAGGCTGGTGCCGCCGAGGTCACCCTTCTTGTGCAGGATGAACTCGAAATCGCCGGTCAGCGAGGTCTCGATCGCGGTGCCGCCGAGTTCGCTGTCGCCCTGGGCGGCATGGGGATCGCCGACCGAGAAATATGCGCCGGGCACCGCCACCGGATAGAACATGCGCGCACCCTTGCCGATGCGCCAGTCGTCGATATTGCCGCCGGTATAGCTCGGCGGAATGGAACTCACGAAATCGGCTTCCGATGGCGCAAGGCCCATGGTGCCGAAATGCAAACGCGCCGGCACCTTCACGCTGGTCAGGATGTTTTCCCGCTTGCGGATGGTGGCGTGGTCGACCCGCACGCCGGGATAATCGATGGTCGCATGCACGATGCCATCGGGATCGGTCTGCGGGGTCCAGACATAGTTGTAGACCGCCTTCGCATAGGGCTCGCCCGCCGTGTCGAGCTCGAAGATGGTGATGACCTCGCGCGGCTTCGGCTCCTCGATCAGGTCGTGGTAATGAAAGCCCCAATTGGCCGCGACATTGGAGCCAAAACATTTGCCGGCATGGCAGGCGCTGCAGCTCGGCCGCGGCTTGATGTCGAGGATGCGCACTTCGAGGATGTCACCGGGCTCCGCGCCTTCGATTGCCACCGGCCCGGTCAGCAGATGCACGCCGAGGCCCTCACCCGCGCCGCGGATGAACGGGCCGTCGGTAGGCCCGGAGCCGCGGCGTGCCACCGCCTTGTGCTCGCGGGTCCATTGGAACACGCTCTCGGCGCCCGCATCGCCCGCAATCATCCGCTCATAGTCGTCATTGGCGTGATGGGTCAGCGTCTCGATGCTGGCGCGATCGCCGGAACGCAGCGTCAGCGCGGGCGCGACCTTCTTGCTGAAATAACCCCAATGAACGGTCGCCGGCGACACCGGCAAGGTGAAGTGTTTCATGGCAGTGCCTCTTGCAGCAGGCGGACGAACGAGTGGGGACGTGGTGTCTATCGGCATCTGGCCATCTCCGGTGTCCGGTCGGCATCCATCACGTTGAGGAAACGGGCGGTGAGCGGATGACGGGGGTTTTGCAGCACCTCATGCGCCGGCCCCTCCTCCAGGATCGCGCCGCCGCTCAGGAACGCCACGCGATCAGCGACTTCGTCGGCGAAACGGATCTGGTGCGTCGAGATGATCATGGTGAGCCCGTCGTCGATGGCGAGGCGGCGGATGACTTCGAGCACCTCGCCCACGAGCTCTGGATCGAGCGCCGAGGTCGGCTCGTCCAGCAGCAGCACGGTCGGGTTCGGCGCCAGCGCGCGGGCAATCGCCACGCGCTGCTGCTGCCCGCCGGAGAGATGGCGCGGCAGCGCATTGGCACGGTGGCTGAGGCCAACGCGATCGAGCAATTCGTCGGCGCGGCGCTCGCTATCGCTCAGCGCCATGCCGTGCACCCAGCGTAAGGGCCCGGCGACGTTCTCCCGCGCCGTCAGATGGCTGAACAGGTTGAATTGCTGGAACACCATGCCGACGCCGACATTGGCGCGCTCATTGGCGACATCGCGCGGCGAGAGTTTCCGGCCGGCCGTGCTAAAGCCAAGCTGGCGGCCGCCGACACGGACGATGCCGTCATCCCAGTCCTCGAGATGGTTGATGCAGCGAAGCAGCGTCGACTTGCCCGAGCCACTGGAGCCGAGCAGCGCCACCACTTCGCCGACGCGGACCGTCAGGTTCAGGCCGTCCAGCACAGCCTGCGCGCCATAGCTCTTGTGCAGGTCGCTCACCTCGACCGCGATATTGTTGCGGGCGATCGTAGCGGCGCGGCGCGCGCGGTCCTCGCGGGTGAGCGCCAGCGGCGGGGTCTCCGCGAGCTCGGCCGGTGCAGCCGGATCGGCATCGAGCGCCGGCGCGTTGTTCTCGGCGAGTTCGAGCTTGGTGAATGTATCCACCCGCCGCCACGGCAGAAAATCGGAGAGCTTCCGCTGCCGCGAGGTGCGGTCGAGGTCCAGCAGCCATTCGAAGCCGAGCTGGATGGCGCCGACCGCGCCGGTCAGCACGAGATAGAGCAGGCCCGAAGCAAAGAAGATCGAGAAGAAATCGAACGTCGAGGATGCGAGCTGCGTGCTGCGCAGCGTCAGCTCCTGCACTGCGATCACCGAGGCAAGCGAAGAGTTCTTCAGCGCGCTGACGGATTCATTGCCGAAGGCCGGGATCATGGTGCGGATCGCCTGCGGCGCGATCACCCGCCGCATCAATACGCCCGGCGTCATGCCGAGCGCCTGTCCGGCCAGGATCTGCCCGCGATCGACGCCGAGCACGCCGGCGCGCAGCATTTCGGCGATGAAAGGCGCCTCGTTGCAGGCGAGCGCGAGGCCGGCGGCCATGATGGCGGGAAGCTTGATGCCGATATGAGGCAGGGCGTCATAGGCAAACACCATCTGCAGGATCAGCGGCGTGCCGCGGAAGATCACGGTGTAGCCGCGGGCGAAAGCGGCGAGCAGCCAGAAGCGGCTGAGCTGCATCCAGGCGAGGATCAGGCCGAGGATCAATCCGCCAAGAAGCCCGAGGGCAGTGACCTGCAGGGTCAGCTCAATGCCCTCGAGCAGATACGGCAGACCGAGGTAGTGAAGAAACAGCGACATCAGTCAGCCGTAAGAATGTCCGGCTCCTTGAAGTTGTTCACGTCGAGCTCCCACTTCTTCAGGAGATCCATGTGAATCCCGGCCTTCTGCACTTCGATCAGCGCGGCCATGACCGCGTCACGGAAAGCCGGCTTGTCCTTCGGCACGGCGATGCCGACGGAGTACGGGATCGTTACCGCGATCGCCTTCTCCAGCTTGTCCGGATTCGCTTTCACGGCCTGGTCGACGGTATTGACGTCGTTGACATAGGTGTCGGCGCGGCCGGCGAGGATCGCCTGGATGCAGTTGGCGTTGTTGTCATAGAGCTGCAGCGTCGGCTCGGGCTTGCCGGCCTCCTTGCATTTCGGAGCGAGGTCCTGGACCAGCGGCACCTCGACAAAGCCGGTGTTTTCCGCAGCCGCCGCGCCACACATGGTGAGATCGATGCCGTGGATGCCCTTCGGGTTGCCCTTGGCGACCAGCACGCCATCAAACACCTTGGAATAAGTGATGAAGTCCGCCGCCTTGGCGCGCTCCTTGGTGGCATAGATGTCGGAGATGACGATGTCGGCCTGGCCGCTCGCGAGTGTGGTCAACAGCGCCGCAAAGGTGACGGGCTTGTAGGTGAGCTTGAAGCCGAGGCAATCACCGATGGCCTCGCCGAGATCGATGTCGAAGCCGACATATTTGCTGGGATCCTTGGGATCGATCGCTTCATAGCCCGGCGTGTGCGGGTTGATCGCATTCACCAGCGTCTTGCCCTTGAGATCGGGGTACTTCGCCTGCAGCGCGGCGCAGCCCGCGGGCGTTGCCGCCTGTGCGCCGATCGGGATCCACAGTGCCGCGACAATTGCGCCCAGCGCAGCCAAGCGCCACACGTGCCCTGGTTCAATAGACAGCCATTTCCGCATGTTGCCAGCTCCTTCGAATTGTCATGGCGCCTGCCATGTTCCAAAGCTCGAAGGGAAGCCTAGGGTGAGCGGCTGCCGAAAAGCTTGTCCGAGGGCGTACAAAAAATTGGATCAAGGCCATCCAAGATTTGGGCAGACCCTGCCCAAAAAATGGCCGCATGAAGCGGCCATTCACGGAAGCACGAATTGTCCGGTCTACTGCAGATATTTCGATGTCGGCAGTGTCGGTACGCGATCGCCGGCCACGTTGGCGCTGTCTGCCTGGTCGCGGATATTCACCGCTTCGGCCTGTTGGCGAACCTGCGCAACATAGGGGCGCAGCAGCTCCTTTGCGCGGGCGATGCCGGTCCGGGCGTGATTGACGTCAATGCCTCTCGGCAGCGGGGTTGCATTGAGCTGGCGGTCCATCGCCTCAACGAGTTTCGCGACGTCGTCCCGGTGCTGGCCGGCAACGAGCTCTGCCGACAAGCCGGATCAGATTCAACAACGCCAGCGTCGTGACGTCAGGTGTGTTGCTCATCGAAGCCTCCGAAGAATACGGCGCACTCCCCTCAACTCGGAACTACTTGCGAAGTTCCCGACGAATGAGGCCTTCCCAAGTCTCGCCTGTGGCCCGCGCCGGCCATTTTCATAGCAAGAAGTCGCTCGCCAACCTTCAAATAAGAATCGATAAGCATTTCACCAAATCAAGCTTTGGTAAGCACTGCTGGATTGTTACGGCAAATGCCGCGCCTTCCGGGCCGGTGGAGAAGGCTTTTCTCTCTTCCTGCGGCAGGACGACCGATCCATCCTATGGGCCATCCTATGCTACGTAGTGTGCAATGCAGCCGCTTTTGCTGCAGCGAAATCCTCGATCGGATGGACCTCGGATGAACTTGCAGCAGCTTCGAATCCTAGGCGAAGCGTTTCGGCGCGATCTCAATCTCACCGAGGTCGCCAAGGCACTCAACACCTCGCAATCCGGCGTCAGCAAGCACATCATGGACCTCGAGCAGGAGTTGGGCGTCGACATCTTCGTCCGCCGCGGCAAGCGAATCGTCGGCCTGACCGAGCCGGGCAAAGAGCTTTCAGGCCTGGTCGGCCGCATCCTGCTCGACCTGCAGAACATCAGGAGCGTGGCGGCGCATTTCACCAGCCGCGACAGCGGCCAGTTGGCGCTCGCGACCACCCACACTCAGGCGCGCTATTCGCTGCCGCCGGTGGTTTCGGAGTTCAAGAGGGAGTTTCCCGACGTCGAACTCATGCTGCACCAGAGCGGACCTGCCGAGATCGTGGCGCACCTGATGTCCGGCCGCGCCGACATCGCGATCGCCACCGAAGCGCTCGACAACTATCCGGAGTTTGCGACCTTCCCTTTTTATCGCTGGCATCACGCGGTGATCGTGCCCGAGGGGCACCCCCTGCTCGGCCGCGACGCCATCACGATCGCCCAGCTCGCCGCATTTCCGATCATCACCTATAGCGAGGGTTTTACGGGCCGCGCGCGGGTCGATGCAGCCTTTGCCAAGGCCGGCTTCACGCCGAAGATCGCGATGTCGGCGCTCGATGCCGACGTGATCAAGGCCTACGTCGAATTGAGGCTTGGCGTTGGGATCGTCGCGGCGATGGCGATCGATGCGGCAAGAGACAAGTCGCTGCAGGTGGTTCCGAGCGAGCATCTGTTCGAGGCCAACACCACCCGCATCGCGGTTCGCCGCGGCAATTACCTGCGCGGTTTCGCCTGCCGCTTCATCCAGCTCTGCGTGCCAGCGATCCAGGAGGCGGAGATCCGGGCGGCGAGCGAAGCCGACCCTCGATAGGCACACCTTTATCCCGTGCTTGTCCGCAGCATATCCACAGCCGCCAAGTCGGCTAATTCCAAGCTTTGGCAATGATTTGCTGCGCACTCATCCACATCTGCGCAAGGCGATCGGCCAACCGGCTGCCGGCGCTCGCTCAATAGCCGTTCTGATCCATCGCGGCGCGGCAGGCGGGACTGAGATTGCCCTTCTGCCGCTGCAGGCAGGCGGTGATCGCGCGGACATTGGGGATTTCGCCGGCGCAGAGCCGATAGACGTCGGGCGTGCAGGCCCGCCGCTGTTCCGCGGTACCCTGATAGGCCGAGGCCGTGTTCACGGAAGCAAGAAAAAACAGCAGTCCGAGCGCCGTCGCCAGGCGATGAGAGGCCGAAAATGCAACGATCTTTGCGCTCATGGCAGCATTCCTCTTCAATGGTTTAGGCGTTTCTGCTAAGACACCGCTCGATTGCCGCGAGATACGCGAAATATTTCCGAGTAAATGTGATTTTTCTCACACTTGCCGCGCCCATGTGCCTCTTAGGGTGCGCGCGGGAACTTGAAAGAAAGCAGTAACCAAACAAGCCGCGAGAGCCGGATCGATTCAATTTGAGCGATCCGGTCAATGCGAAAAAAAGACAGCTTTGCGACGGTGTTCCTCCCGAGCCTGGGAGGGCCCGAACAATGAGTGAAGTCGAGTTCGATCTGTTGCTGGATGCCGTGCGAACGGCGATTGCGCCTGTCCCGGGGGAGGATGTCATGCTGGCTCGTCAGCCGATCTTCAATGCGCCGCCAAAGGCCGCCAACGACAACGAGCCGGTCTGGCCGCTGATTCCGTTTCCGGAAGGCTGGTACGCCGCCTGCTGATCCCGCTTGCTGCGGATTTGGCTACTCTCCTCCCTAACAGGCGATCGCGCGACATCGGCGCAATGGGCGCTCGGCTCTGCATCGTGACCGGGTTTGCATCTGCGCATGGCGGCCTTTAGAAGCTGCGCTCAACGCAGCTTTCGCAACCGCGCATGCCCCCGACCGAGCAAGTCCTGTTTCTCTGCACCGGAAACTATTATCGCAGCCGCTATGCGGAGGAAGTTTTCAACTTCCGCGCCGGCGCCGAGAGCCTGGCATGGCGCGCCTTCTCACGAGGACTGGCCGAAGCGAGTTCGCCCGAAAATGTCGGGCCGATGTCACCCTTCGCCCTCGGTGCGCTTGAACGCCGAATGATCGCGCCGGGAGGCGCGGCCCGCTTTCCCGAGCCTTGTTCGCCGGCCGACTTCGACCAGGCTTCCCTGATCATTGCCCTGAAGGAAGTCGAGCATCGGCCGATGGTCGAGCGGCGCTTTCCGCACATCGCGGGCCGGATCGAATATTGGCACGTCGACGATATCGAATTCGCGCCGGCCGCGGTCGCTCTGGCCATGATCGATCGAGAGGTCGAAGGGTTGATCCGTCGCCTGCGGTACCAGACGGCCGGGTACCACACCACTTAATGTTCACACCACGCCGAAATCGGGACGGCCGCCACACGCAGATATGGACACAACCCAAGGTCGTCGCAGATCAGAAACGTTGACCTTGATCAAGACGGGGTGCACACCGAGCACCATATTTCTTTTCGACTTCGCCGCTTCCATGACGCCGCCGTCGTCCAGGGATCTGCAAATGCCGCTTTACGATGCTTTTATTTCGTACAGCCAAGCCAAGGACAAGCCGATCGCGGCGTCGCTACAGTCGGTGATTCAAACGCTCGGCAAACCCTGGTACAAACGCCGAGCGCTGCGCGTGTTTCGCGACAATACCAGCCTATCCGCCACCGCGCAGCTGTGGCCCTCGATCCAGCAAGCGTTGAGCGAATCCCGCTTCTTGATCTTGCTCGCGTCTCCGGAAGCCGCGGCCTCGCCATGGGTCAACAAGGAACTGGCCTATTGGTTTGAATGCAAAGGCGCCAACACTCTGCTGATCGCGCTGACGGATGGTGTGCTCTCATGGGACAATGCGGCCAACGACTTTGCCTGGCGAGAAGGTGGGCCACTGCCGCCGGTCGTAAAGGGACGTTTCTCCAACGAGCCGAGATGGCTCGACCTGAGTGCGTATCGCGGGGGCCTCGACAGGCACGATTCGAAGTTCCCCGAGCTTGCGGCTGATTTCGCCGCCGCCATTCGCGGCATGCCAAAGGAGGACCTGCTTTCGCAGGAAGTGCGCCAGCAACGCCGCGCGTTGACGCTCGCCTGGTCGGCTGCCGCCACGCTTCTTGTTCTCGCCATTGGGATAGGAGCGGCGGGCGTTTTAGCTTATCGGGAGCAGCAGGAGGCCACCAGACAGCGCGACCATGCCGAGCAGACGCTCGCGGCGGCGACGCGCACTGCAAACGGTCTCGTATTCAACCTGGCCCAGCATTTTCGTGACACGGTGGGCGTTCCAAAACTTGTCGTCAAAGATCTTCTCGATCGCGCTACGGTCCTGCAAAGTGAGCTCACGTCGTCAGGTCAGGTCACTCCTGAGCTCCAACGGAGCGAGGGTGCGGGGCTCGTTGAAATGACTGATGTACGCATCGCTATCGGGGATGCGGCCGGGGCACTCGCTGCCGCCGAGCGTGCTAGCCAGATCTTCGAGCGATTGACGGCCGCAGATCCCGGCAATACGCAATGGCAGCGGGATCTCGCCATGAGTTACACCAAGGTCGGCGACGGACAACGGATATCCGACCAGGTGGGAAAGGCTTTGGAGGCGTATCAAAAAGCGCTCAAAATCATCGACGACTTGAGGAAGAACGATCCTTTCAACGGGTCAATGTTGCGTGATGAGGTGAGTATTCTCGGCCGCTTTGGTGATCTCCTAAAGCAGACGGGCCAACTGCAAGAAGCCCTCGATACCTATCGCTTAGTCGTCGACTTCCTTGAAATCCTGACTAAGTCTGACCCCAACGACACCGGCAGGCAGCACGATCTATCGATCGCCTACGACAACGTGGGCGATGTGCTTATTAGGCAAGAAAATTTTCAAGAGGCGCTCAACGCCTACCGTAGCAGCCTCCCCATCAGGGAGCGACTTACAAAGGCCGAGCCGGCCGCCGGTACCTGGCAGTTCGCCCTCTCAAACTCCTACGAGGACATCGGCAACCTGCTCATGTCACAAGGCAACCTGGATGACGCCCTCAAGAACTACCTGCAAAGCCTATCCATCAGAGTAAGTCTGGCCAATACTGACCGCAACAACACCGGCTGGCAGCGCGCCATCGCAGGTTCTCACATCAAAATGGGCGCAGTATTTCAGCAGCAAGGGGATCTGACATACGCCGCTAAATCGTACCGCAACGGACTTGCTATCATTGAACGTTTAGCGGAAACCGCCCCCCGCAACGCTGACTGGCAGCGCGATCTTTCAGTCGCTGACAAACTCGTCGCTTACGTGCTTGAGGCGCAGGGCGATATTCAAGGCGCTCTTAAAGCCCACCGCGACAGCGCTGACATTGTGAAGAACCTGGCTGAGCGCCACCCCGATGATCCCAGCAGGCAGCGCGATCTGTCGACCTCATACGACAATGTAGCCCGCATGCTCGAGGCCCAGCGGAATTTTGAGGAAGCGCTGCGGACTTACAGGAACAGCCTGGCGATCATGGAAAAAATCGCAAAGGCCGATCCCGACAATCGATCTCAGCAACGCGATCTGTCGATCTCATACGAGAACGTTGGCGCCGTGCTCAAGGCGCTAGGCCGATTTGACGAAGCATTGCAGGCTTACGGCGATAGTCTTGCCATCATGGAGCAACTGGCAAAAGCCGATCCCGACAATGCTGACTGGCAAGGCGATCTGGCGACCGCCTACTCATTTCTAGCTTCGGTGCAGCTAAAACGTGGAAATACCGCGGAAGCATTGACAGCCTTGCGCAGCGCGCACGAGACCATGGTGCGCCTCGTCGCCGTCGCGCCGGACAATGCAAAATGGACTCAGTATTTGTCGATACTGGAGCGCCAAATCGTCGAAGCCAAGTCGCAGCAGCCGGGAAAGAACTAAACAAACGTCGCGCCTTGGAATGCCTTCGTTGCAGCGGCCGATCTGACTACGCACGGTTCCGACGCCGACCGTGCTGCGTCGCCGCCCAAGGCCCGGGCAGGGAAATGCAGGAATTGGAGGCCACGACCAGAATTGAACTGGTGTAAACGGTTTTGCAGACCGCTGCGTAACCACTCCGCCACGTGGCCCCACCGGGGCGCTTCTTATACGGCCTGCCCGGGATAGGCAACCGAAGCGGTTTGGGCCGGTTTCTGCTTTGAAAATCTGGCCTTTTTGCCATTCAGGCGGCGCGTGCTCCTCGACGCGTTCGGGGCGCGCCGAGCGTGAGCTATTTTCGCAACACATCCCACCAAAAAATTCAACCTGCAGGTGAGCCAATCTGTCGCAGCCTTCTGTCTTATGCCAAAAGTCATGAGCGCGTTTTTCGACAGTGCCGGAAGCCGGAACATGGGGTCGGAAATGGGAATGCGTCGTTTTGCGATCGTCGCGGCTGGACTTGTTTCGATCGCTGGATTTGCGGGCGCGACCTCTGCCGCTGACCTCCCGGCGGCGCCCTACACCAAGGCGCCCGCCATGATCCCGGCTATCTACGACTGGAGCGGCGTTTATATCGGCGTCAATGGCGGCGGCGGATCGAGCCGCAACTGCTACACCATCACCACCGTCGCCGGCGTCGCCGTAAACCCGAATTCGGAGGGCTGCCACGACGCGACTGGCGGCATGGCCGGCGGCCAGCTCGGCTATCGCTGGCAGTCTGCCGGCTGGGTATTCGGCGTCGAAGCCATGGGCGATTGGGCCGACCTGAAGGGATCGAATTCGAGCCTGACGGCGATCGTTCCCTATATGAACCAGACCAAGATCGACGCCATCGGCCTGTTCACCGGCCAGGTCGGCTACGCCTGGAACAACGTGCTCTGGTACGTGAAGGGCGGCGCCGCGATCACCGACAACAAGTACACGAGCTACTTCACGGCAAACGGGGCCGTGTTCAACCAGACCAACGACACCCGCTGGGGCGGAACGGTGGGAACCGGCGTCGAAATCAGCTTCGCGCCGAACTGGTCGGCTGGCTTTGAATACGACCACCTGTTCATGGGCGCCCACACCATCACCTTCCCGCCCATTGTCAACGCCGTCGGCCGCACCGACAACCTGCGTCAGGACGTCGACATCGGCACGGTGCGCATCAACTACCGCTTTGGCGGGCCCGTCATCGCGAAGTACTAATCTTCGCACCGACGAAACGAAAAGCCTCGGGCGACCGCCCGAGGCTTTTGCGTGAAGCGTCAGCCCCGCTTCCGCCGCCGGAAATCCCGCTTCGGCCTCGGCTTTGGCTGCGGCGCGAGCTCCGGATTGGTCGCCTGCACCTCGCGAAAACGCGCCAGCATCCGCTCAAAGCTGGCATTGAGCGTCTCGGCGATGTCGGGCCGCTTTTCAAGAGCGGCGAGCAGCATGCCGGCCGCTTCGATGGTCGAGAGCCCGTCGCGGCGCGGCTCGCGACGCAATTCGCCATAGCGCGACGGCTGCCTGGGACCGAGAATCACGCGCTGGCATTTGAGCATCCAGGCATTGCGCCACCACAGCGCCTTGGCCTGGCTCCAGGTGCCGTCGAGCAGCACGACGCCCTCGATATGGCTGAGGATGCCGCGCTGGTCAGGCTCGATCGCACCCCTGCGGTCGATGGCGACGATATCCGCCTTGGTGTCGAGATCGGCGATCTTGGCGGAGCCGAGATACAGCACCGCCCAGCGGGAGGGATCGGCGACCGGCCGGCCCAGCGCCTTGGCGAGACTGGGCCACGACAGCCCGACCTTCACGATCGCCTTCTTGAAATGCTGCGCGGTCAGCCGCGCGGTGCCGAGCGCCCTGTCCTGCTCCTGCGGATGCTGCAGGACCAACAGCGCGATGCGGTTGTCGATCGGCGTGACGCTGTCGCAGATGCAGAGCGGCAGCGGCTTCTGGCAATGCGGACACTCCGCAACTGCGACTTCTGCTTCGTCGGGTGGGTTGGACATCAAGCGGCTATACGCCCCACGGCCCACAGCATCAACGCTATTCGGCCGGCGCCGCCACCGCGCTTGGCGCGGAGCGCCGTCGCAGCCGGTCGATCAGCAGATAGATCACCGGCGTCGTGTAGAGCGTGAGGATCTGGGAGACCAGAAGCCCGCCGACGATGGTGATGCCGAGCGGCCGGCGCAACTCGGTGCCGGGGCCGGTCGCGATGATCAAGGGAATGCCGGCAAACAGCGCCGCCAGCGTCGTCATCAGGATCGGCCGGAAGCGCGCGCTGCAGGCTTCGAAGATCGCTTCTGCTGAAGACAAGCCGCGGTGCCGCTCGGCTTCGAGCGCAAAATCCACCATCATGATGCCGTTCTTCTTGACGATGCCGATCAGGAGGATGATCCCGACGAAGGCGATGATGGTCAGCGGCGTGTTGGTGATCTGAAGCGCAAGCAGCGCGCCGAGGCCGGCCGACGGCAAGGTCGAGATTATGGTGAGCGGGTGCGCCAGGCTCTCATAGAGCACGCCCAGCACGATATACATCGCGACCAGCGCGCCAAGGATCAGCAGCGGCTGCCGGCCGCTGGTCTTGTTGAAATCGCCGGCATTGCCGTCAAAGCTGCCGCGGATGTTTTCGGGCATGTGCAGTTCGTCGACCGCGCGCTGGATGTTGGAGGTCGCGACCTCCAGCGGCACATTCGGCAGCAGGTTGAAGGAGACCGTGGTCGAGGGAAACGACTGCGAATGGAACACCGCGAGCGGCGACAATTCGCGCTTGGCATGGACCACGGCCGACAGCGGCACTTGCGTGCCACCGGCTCCGGCGACATAGACGTGCTCGAGATTGGAGGGATCGGTCTGGAACTTCGGATCGGTCTCCAGCACGGTCATGTACTGGTTGCGCTGGGTGTAGATGAACGCGATCTGCCGCTGCGAGAACGCGTTGTTGAGCGCGTTGTCGATGTCCTGCACCCGCACGCCGAAGGTCGAGGCCATCCTTCGATCGATCGACAAGGTAAGTTGCAGGCCGCCGGGATCGCGGTCGGCCGAAATGTCGGTGATGCCTTCCACCGTCTCCATGCGCTTGGCAATGATCGGCGCCCATTTGACCAGCAGATCGAGATCGGGGCTCGACAGCGTGTACTGGTAGTCCGAGTCGCTCTGCCGCCCGCCGGCGCGGACGTCTTGCGCCGCGAACATGAAGAGACGGATGCCCGCGACGGGATAGAGATTCCGGCGCAGGCGGTCGATCACGAGCTGGGTCGAGATGCCGCCGCGCTCTTCCGGCGGTTTCAGGCTGATGAACATCTGGCCGCGATTGGTGGTGCCGCCGAGGATCGATCCGATGCCGGCGACCGCGGGATCGGCCATCACGATATCGGCCATACGCTGCTGCAATTCCAGCATCGCCTGGAACGAGATATCGGGCGAGGCCCGCGTCGAGCCGATCACGAAGCCGGAATCGTCGACCGGGAAGTAGCCCTTCGGGGTCTTGATGTAGAGTGTCACCGTCAGCGCGATGGTGGCGAAGAACACGATCATGGTGAGCAGCGGAAAGTCCAGCACCGCGCGCAGCGTCCGGGTGTAGAAAGCCACCACGCGCGTCAACGAGCCCTCGATGACGCGGTCGAACAAGGTCGCGCGGTCGGAAGTGACGGTCTTGATGTAATGCGCGCAGATCATCGGCGTCGTCGTCAGCGACACGATGGTGGAAACCAGGATCGCAAAGGTCAGCGTCAGCGAGAATTCGCGCAGGAGCCGGCCGACGATGCCGTCCATGAAGATCAGCGGCGTGAAGGCCGCGACCAGCGACAGGCTGATGGAGAGCACGGTGAATCCGATCTGCCGCGCGCCATCGAGCGCGGCAGCGAGCGGCGCCATGCCATGCTCGAGATTGCGGTACATGTTCTCGATCATCACGATGGCGTCGTCGACCACGAAGCCGACCGAGATCGCCAGCGCCATCAGCGACAGATTGTCGATCGAGAAACCGGCGAGCCACATGCCGGCGCAGGTACCGGCGAGCGCCAGCGGCACCGAGACGCCTGCCGCTATGGTCGGGATGACGCGGCGCAGGAAGAAGAACACCACCGCCATCACCAGGAACACGGTCGCCAGCAGCGTGAGCTGCATGTCCAGCACGCTGGCGCGGATGGTGCCGGTGCGGTCGACCAGGGTGGAAACTGTCACGCCCGCCGGAATCCAGCGCCGCAATTGCGGGATCAGCGCCCGGACGCGGTCGACGGTCTCGATCACGTTGGCGTCGCCCTGTTTGGTGATCTGGATGATCACCGCCGGCTGCTTGTTGAACCAGGCGATCGAGCGCACGTTGCGTACGGAATCCTCGATCTCGGCCACGTCGGCAAGCCGGACGAAATTGCCGTTCGCGCTCTTGATCAGGACGTCGCGAAACTCCGCGGGCGCGCGCATCTGCCGGTTGATGGCGATCGTCTCGCTCTGGCGGTTGCCGTTGAAAATGCCGACCGGTCCGAGCGGATTGGCGCTGATGATCGCGGTTCGGACATCGTCGGTCGCGATCCCTGCATTCGACAGCGCCACCGGGTTGAGCGCGATCCGGACCGCCGGCTGATCTGCGCCGCTGACGATGACTTCGCCTACCCCGTCGACCTGCGATATGCGCTGCGCCAGCACGGTATCGGCTACATCGTAGAGCGCGCTGGTGGAAAGCGTTTTCGACGTCAGGGCCAGCACGAAAACCGGTGCGGCCGCGCTGTTGACCTTGCGAAACCGCGGCAATGACGGCAGGTCGCTCGGCAAATCCGCCAGCGAAGCGTTGATCGCGGCCTGCGCATCGCGGGCGGCGTGGTCGATGTCGCGGCCTATGGCGAACTGAAGCTGGATATTGGTCGAGCCGAGCGAACTCGTGGAGGTGATCTGGTTGATGCCGGCGATCTCGCCGAGCCGGCGCTCCAGCGGCGCCGCAACGGTTGCCGCCATCACGCTGGGGTCGGCGCCGGGACGCGATGCATTCACCCGGATCGAGGGGAAGTCCACATTCGGCACGGAGGCGACCGGCAGGAACTCGTAGGCGACCCCGCCGACCAGGAACAGCCCGATCGAGAGCAGCGTGGTGCCGACCGGCCGGCGGATGAACGGCTCGGAGATCGAGAACACTACTGCATCCCCTCCGTGGCGCCCGCGATCGGCGGTCCGCTCTCCTCGGGCCCCGCCGGCGGCAGCGCGCTTTCGAACCGTCTGTTGATGCGATCGAGTCCGAGATAGATCACCGGCGTCGTGTAGAGGGTCAGCAACTGGCTGAGCAGGAGGCCGCCGATGATGGAAATACCGAGCGGAAAACGAAGCTCGGCGCCGGTGCCGCTTTCGACCGCGAGCGGCAGTGCGCCGAACAGCGCCGCCAGCGTCGTCATCATGATCGGACGGAAACGCAACAGGCAGGCCTGCAGGATCGCGTCATAGGCCGAAAGGCCGCCCTTGCGCTCGGCTTCGAGCGCGAAATCGATCATCATGATGGCGTTCTTCTTGACGATGCCCATCAACAGGATGATGCCGATCAGCCCGATCACCGAAAGATCCTGCCCGAACAGCATCAGCGCCAGGATGGCGCCGACGCCGGCCGACGGCAGTGTCGACAGGATGGTGATGGGATGGATGTAGCTCTCATAGAGCACGCCGAGCACGATGTAGATCGTCACGACGGCAGCGAGGATCAGCCAGGGCTGCCCGGCCAGTGATTTGGCGAACTCCGCGGCGTCGCCGGCATAGACACCGACGATGCTGTCAGGCATGCCGATCTGCGTCTCGATCGCTTTCACCGCGTTGACAGCGTCGCCGAGCGCCTCGCCCGGCGCGAGATTGAAGCTCAGCGACACCGCGGGGAATTGCGCCTGGTGGGAGATCGAAAGCGGCGCGGTGATGCGCTCGAGCGTCGCCACCGCCGAGATCGGCACCTGTCCCGCCGGGCTTCCCGGCGTCGCCGCCGCGCCCGGCACATAGAGCTTGGAGAGGATCGACGGATCGCGCTGATACATCGGCAGCGCCTCCAGCACGACGCGGTACTGGTTGGCCTGGCCGTAGATGGTCGAAATCTGGCGCTGCGCAAAGGCGTCGTTCAGCGTGTCCGTGATCTCCTGCAGCGTCACGCCGAGCTGACCCGCGCGGGTGCGGTCGACATTGAGCTGGGCGCGCAGGCCGCCATCTTCCGCTTCGGATGAGACATCGCGGAACATCGGATCGCGCCGCATCCCGGCGGCGAGCTTTTTGCCCCATTCGGTCACCAGCGCCTGGTCGGTGCCGGTCAGGGTGTACTGATATTGCGAGCGGCTCGATTGCGTGCCGATCTGGACGTCCTGCACCGGCTGAAAATAGACGGTCATGCCCGGGATCGGCGCGACCTTTTCCTTCAGCCGCGTCACGATGGCTGCAACGTCGTCGCGCCGCTCGCCGCGCGGCTTCAACGTCATCACCAGCCTGCCGACATTGGTGGTGGGATTGACCGAGCCGGCGCCGATCACCGAGACGACGCCGATCACGTCCGGATCGGCCTTGATCGCATCGGCGGCAAGGGTCTGCCGGCTCTTCATCTCGATGAAGGACACATCGGGTCCGGCCTGCGTCACCGCGGTGATCGAAGCGGTATCCTGCAGTGGCAGAAAGCCCTTGGGCGCCACTACGTAGAGCACCAGTGTCGCCGCCAGCGTGGCGAAGGTGACGAGCAGGGTCTCGCTCTGGTGCCGCAGCACCCAGAGCAGGGTATGGCGGTAGAACTCGACCATGCGATCGATGAAGCGGCTGATCGCAGCCAGCCCCGGCACGGAAAATTCTTCGTAGTGAGCTTTGAGGATACGCGAGCACATCATCGGCGTCAGCGTCAGCGAGACGATGGCGGAGGTGACCACGACGATCGTCAAGGTCAGCGCGAATTCGCGGAACATGCGGCCGACCAGTCCCGACATGAACAGCAGCGGAATGAACACGGCGATCAGCGACACCGTCAGCGAGATCACGGTAAATCCGATTTCGCGCGCGCCCTTGAGCGAGGCCGACATTGCGGACTCGCCGTTCTCCATGTGGCGGACGATGTTCTCGATCATGACGATGGCGTCGTCGACCACGAAGCCGGTGCCGATGGTCAGCGCCATCAGCGAGAGATTGTCGAGGCTGAAGTTCGCAAAATACATCACGCCGAAGGCGGTGATCAGCGACAGCGGCAGTGCGACGCCGGCGATCAGCGTGGCCCGCAGCGAGCGCAGGAACAGCAGCACCACCAGCGTCACCAGCACCACCGCAAGGATGAGCGTGAACTGCACGTCATGCACCGAGGCGCGGATCGTCACCGTGCGGTCGCTGACCACGTTGAGCTTGACGCCGGCCGGGATCGCGCGCTGCAGCCGCGGGATTTCCAGCGCGATCTGGCGCACGACTTCGATGACGTTGGCGCCGGGCTGACGCTGGATGTCGGTGATGACGGCTGGCGTTCCCTGGTACCAGCCGCCGGTGCGGTCGTTCTCCAGGCCGTCCACGATCTGGGCGACGTCGCCGATCGTCACCGGCGAACCGTTGCGGTAGGCGATGATGATCGGCTTGTAGGCGTCGGCTACCGCGATCTGATCGTTGGCGGCGATGGTGTAGGACTGTTGCGCGCCGTCGAGCGAGCCCTTTGGCCCCGAGACGTTGGCGCCGGCGATGGCATTGCGCAGGTCCTCCATCGCGATGCCATAGGCGGCAAGCCGCGCCAGATCGGCCTGCACGCGCACCGCCGGTTTCAGCCCGCCGAGCACCGAGACGCGGCCGACGCCGGAAATCTGGCTCAAGCGTTGCGCCAGGATGGTGTCGGCGATGTCGCTCATGGCGCGCAGCGCGATCGTCTCCGACGTCAGCGCCAGCGTCATGACCGGCGCGTCGGCCGGATTGACCTTGTTGTAAACGGGCGGGTACGGCAGCGTCTTCGGCAACACGCCGGCCGCGGCGTTGATCGCCGCCTGCACGTCCTGCGTGGCGCCATCGATGTCGCGGTTGAGATCGAACTGCAGCGAAATCTGGCTGACGCCGAACGAACTCGTGGAGTTCATCGACGACAGCGAGGGGATCAAACCGAGCTGCCGCTCCAGCGGTGCTGTGATCAGCGAGGCGATCACGTCGGGACTTCGCGCCCGGCAATTGCGTCGTGACCTGCACGGTCGGAAAGTCGACCTGCGGCAGCGCCGAGACCGGCAGCGAGAGATAGCCGAGCAAGCCGCCGATCAGGAACGCGATGCCGAGCAGCGAGGTCGCGATCGGCCGACGAATGAAGGGTTCGGAGACGCTCATCGGCGTGCTCGTGCTAAAACTCTGATGGCGTCATGGCGAGGCCTTGTCACTGAGAAGGCTTGGCCGGCGGATGGCTCGGCGGCGCAGACGCAGGCCCGGTCTGGCCCTTCTCATCGCCCTCGCCTTGCGTCCGCTCCTCGCGGCGGCGATGGCGGCGCTCCCCCTCCTCGCCTTCCTTCCCTTGACCGTCCTTGGCTTGGCCGTCTTTTCCCTGGCCCTCGCGCGGTCCGCGGCTGCCGCGCTTGCGCGGCGCGAGATCGACCGCTGGCACCTGATCATTGTTGCCGACGGTCACCTTGGCACCATCAGACAGGTTGGCAAAGCCCGTGGTCACCACGCGATCGCCCGCCGTAAGCCCGCTGGCAATCACCGCGTCGTTCTCGTTCTGCTGCGTCACGACGACGGGCTTGGCGGTGACGATATCGTTCTCGCCGATGACATAACTGAAGGTGCCCGCCGGGCCGCGCTGCACGGCCGCGGTCGGCACCACGATCGCCTTCTCGATGGTGTCGACCTTCAGCCGCACATTGACGAACTGGCCGGGCCAGAGCTGGTAATGCGCATTGGGAAACTCCGCCTTGAGTTTCAGCGTGCCGGTGGTCGGATCGACCTGGTTGTCGATGCCGGTAAGCTTGCCGGTGTCGGCGACGGTGACGCCGTCATTGCCGAACACATCGACGGCGAGCGCGCCTTTGGCGGCGGCCGCATTCACGCGGACGATCTGCTGCTGCGGCAGGCTGAACCACACCGCGATCGGCTGCAACTGCGTGATGATGACGAGGCCGGTCACGTCGGCGGCGTGGATGATGTTGCCCTGGTCGACCTGGCGCAGTCCGGCGCGCCCCCCGATCGGCGCCACGATCTTGGTGTAGCCGAGCGTGGCGGCTGCGTTGTCGATCGCGGCCTGATCGGCCTTCACCAGCGCCTGCTGCTGCGCGATGAGCGCGCGCTGGGTATCGGCCTGCTGCTTCGAGCCGGCATTGGAGGCGGCGAGCTGCTCATAGCGAACCAGATCGAGACGCTGGTTGGCGAGCAGCGCCTCATCCTGCGCTTTCTTGGCGACGGTCTGGTCGTATTGCGCCTGATAGATCACCGGATCGATTTCGCCGAGGACATCGCCCTTCTTGACGTCCTGGCCTTCGGTGAAATTGACCGCGATCAGCTTGCCGTCGACCTGCGAGCGAACAGTGACAGTGTTGAGCGCACGCACGGTGCCGACCCCGTCGAGATAAACCGGCACGTCCTGGATGCGCGGGATCGCCGCCAGTACAGGCACTGGCAGATCAGTCCGCCCGCCGCGGCCCGCGCCCTGCTGCCGTTGCTTCTGCTCCAGCGCGACCCAGCCGAAATAGCCAAGCCCGCCGAGAATGATCAGCGTGATGAGAATCGAGACGATGCGCCGCCGCGCGCCGGAGGCGACACGCTTGACAGGGCTCTCTTGGCCATCCGGTTTAAAGAGCATCAACCGGCTTCTCCATTCTCGGCTCCCAACCGCCCCCCAGCGCCTGGTACAGACTGACGAACGCGAGCAGCCGGGCAAGCTGCGCCTGCCACAGCGAATCTTCGGCCTGGAACAGCGTTAATTGCGTGTTTAGCACAGTTACGATGTCAGCCGTGCCGGCGCGAAGCTGCTGCTCGGAGAGCTGGAAGGCCCGCCGCGAGGCGCGCACCACTTCGCGCTGGAGCGCGAGCTTGATCGTGGTCTGCTTGATTGCATAGAGCGCGGTGTTCACGTCGGCAAAGGACTGCACCACGGTCTTGCGGTAGGTCTGCAGCAACTCCTCCTGCCGCGCCTGGCTCCATTCGAAATTGCCGAGGATCTTGCCGCCGTCAAAGATCGGCTGGGTGGCGGAACCTACCAGCTGGAAGAAGGCGGCATGCGGCTGGAACAGCGAGACCAGCGCCGAACTCTGGTAGCCGCCCTGCCCGGTCAGCTGGATGGTTGGAAAGAACTGCGCGCGGGCATTGCCGATATTGGCGGTGGCGGACGCAAGCTGGGCTTCCTGCCGCCGGATGTCCGGCCGTTGCGTCAACAACTCCGAGGGCAGGCCCGGCGTGACGCGCGGGGTCGCGATCGTATCGAGCGTACCGCCGGTGACATGCAGGCTCTCGGTTGGCCGCGACACCAGCACGGCCAGCGCGTTGATGTTCTGGTCGAGCGTTTGCCTGAGCGGCGGCACCGACGCCTTCAGGTTGGCGAGCACGCTTTCCTGCTGCGCCACGTCAAGGTCGGTGCCGGTGCCGGCCTTGCGCCGCTCGTTGATGGCATCGAGGATGCGCTGGGCGCTGGCGATATTGCCCGCGGCGGTGCGCAGCCGGTCCTGCGAGGCCAGCACCTGGAAATAGGCGGTCGCCACCGCGGTGAGCGTGGTCAGCGCGGTGACGTCGCGGTCGAAGCGGTTGGCGATCGCGGTCTCTTCTGCCGACTGCAGCGCGTCGCGATTGCCGCCCCAGAAGTCGAGCTGATAGCTGGCGCTGAGCGAAGCCGAATAGTTCACGACCTCGCGGCCGCCAATGCTCAGCCCGCTGGCGCTGGAGCCGGAGGTTCGGGAATAGGCCTCCTGGCCGTTGCCCTGCAGGCTCGGCAGCAGGGCCGCGCCTGCCTGCCGCGCCAGGGCGTCGGCTTGCTTGAACCGCGCCACCGCAGCGGCGATGTCGAGATTGACCCGCTGGGCCTCGTCCATCAGCCCCGTCAGCTCGGGCGAGCCGAAACCGCGCCACCAGTCGAGCGTCGGCGGCGCGTCGAGATCGGTCCGGCCACCGGATTTATAGGCGGGCGGCACATCCAGCGCGGGATCGGGGATGTCCTTGGTCAACAGGCAGCCGCCGGAACTGGCGACCACAGCGAGCGCCGCAAGCCAGCGCGCCGCCCGGCCCCTGCAACCTGCGGCCCACCCCACGCGTCCACCAATCACCGGCAGCGGCCTCACCAGCGTTCTCCACCGTCCCACACGGCCGCCACCCAGCGCGGCGCGGCCGGCCCGGAACGGGCGTTCCTGTTGGATTTTGGCGAGGCGTTCACGGCGGTGATGCTTGTTCTGTAACCACTACACACTGTAGCGGTGGCCAGGGAGTGCGCACAGCCCAAGCTCTTAGGCCGCAGCTGCGCCCGCGCTCCCTCGAAAGCGGCCAGTGGCCGGGTCGAACCGTCGACTTATCCCCGTTTTATTGGGGTTTCTGCGATTCCGATGGCCCTGTTGCGAAACTGCAAGCTTACCAAGATTTCATCCGGTTTTACCCAGTTACTTGCGGCTCCCGCGCGGCCGCCCGTCTGACCTGAAACCCGATATGACCCCTGCCGTATCTCTCCCATCACTGGCGGGGGGATAAGCGGATGCATGTCGCGGTCATCGGAACGGGGATTGCCGGCAATGCCGCGGCCTGGACCCTCTCGAAACGCTATCCGGTGACGGTCTATGACCGCGACATCCGCCCCGGCGGCCACAGCCACACCGTCACCATCGACTACGACGGCAGCCCGATTCGGGTCGACATCGGCTTCATCGTCTACAACGAGCTGAACTATCCGGGCTTGACCGCGCTGTTCGACCATCTCGGCGTCGAGACGGTGGAAAGCCGTATGAGCTTTGCGGTCACCGCGGATTCCGGCACGTTCGAATGGAAGGGCGGCGGCGACAACTGGATCGAGACCGCTAAGGGGCTTTTCGCCCAACCAAGAAATCTCCTCTCGAAATCCTACATCTGGATGCTGCGCGACATCCTCACCTTCAACCAGCAGAGCATTGCCGATCACAAGGCGGGCAAGCTCGCGGGCCTCACCCTCGGCGAGTATTTCCGACAGAATCATTTCTCGCCGCGGTTGCTGACCGACTATCTGGCGCCGATGGGCGCTGCGATCTGGTCGGCGCCATCAGACGAGATGCTGAACTTCCCGGCCGAGAATTTCGTCGCCTTTTTCTCCAACCATCGCCTGCTGCAATACGACCGCCCGGTCTGGCGCACGGTGAAGGGCGGCAGCCGGAGCTATGTGGAGAAGCTCAC
Organism: uncultured Alphaproteobacteria bacterium; assembly: GCA_963802585.1. Taxonomy (GTDB): domain Bacteria; phylum Pseudomonadota; class Alphaproteobacteria; order Rhizobiales; family Xanthobacteraceae; genus Bradyrhizobium. Next base: position 149,376 of record CAWDJS010000016.1, read on the forward strand.
CGCCGCCTTCCGCGACCGCGTCCGGCTCGGCTGCGCGGTGACATCAATCGATCGCACCTCGCATGGCGTCGTCGTCCATGACAGCCATGGCCGCAGCGATGTCTATGACCACGTCGTGATCGCCTCGCACAGCGACCAGGCGCTGGCGATGTTGTCCGACGCCGACCAGCGCGAGCGCAGCATCCTCGGCGCGATCGGCTACGCGCCGAACACGGTCTATTTGCACCGCGACGAGCGCTTGATGCCCACACGCAAGCGGGCCTGGGCCTCCTGGAATTTCCTGCGCTGGCAGCGCGAGGACGCCATGGCCAACGACGTCGCGGTCACCTATTGGATGAACAATCTGCAGGGCATCGACGCCGAGAAACCCTTGTTTGTCAGCCTCAATCCGCCCTTTGCGCCGGCGGATGAGCTGACCTTCGGCAAGTACATTTGCGAGCATCCGCAATATAACCGGGCGGCTTTTGCCGCGCAGAAGCGCCTTTCCGAGATCCAGGGGCGGCGCCACACCTGGTTCTGCGGCGCCTGGACCGGCTATGGCTTTCACGAGGATGGCCTGCGTTCGGGGCTCGAGGTGGCCGAGGCGCTCGGTGCCTACCCGCCTTGGCGCGAGACCCCGCCGGCGCTCGCGGAGGCCGCGGAGTGACGATGAAGACCGGAGACCACAGCCCTGACGCGGCCGCCCTCTATTTCGGCGAGGTCATGCATGCGCGGCTGAAGCCGATGGGTCATCGTTTCAGCTACCGCGTCATGAGCCTGTTGATCGACCTCGACCGGCTCGAGGAGGCCGACTGGCGGTCGCCCCTGTTCGGGATCAACCGCGCGGCGCTCTACAGCTTCCACGAGGCCGACCATGGCGAGCGCGACGGCTCGTCCTTGCGCGCCTATGTGCGACAGCGTGCCGCGGAGCAGGGTATCGATCTCAGCGGCGGAAAGCTGCTGCTGCTCTGCTACCCGCGGCTCCTCGGCTACACCTTCAATCCGCTTTCGGTCTATTTCTGCTACAGCGCCGACGGCCGGCTTGCCCTCATGGTCTACGAGGTGCGCAACACCTTTGGCGACATCCATTCCTACGTGCTGCCGGTCCGGCCGGGGCAACTCGGCGCCGCCGGCCTGCGGCAGGCGCAGGACAAGCTGTTCTACGTCTCGCCCTTCGTGGAAATGGCGATGCGCTACCATTTCCGCCTCACCCCGCCCGGCGAGCAGGTCAGGCTGCGCATCCTGGAGACCGACCGGGAGGGTCCCCTGCTCGCGGCAACCTTCAGCGGGCGGCGGGCTGCGCTCACCACTGCCGCGTTGCTGCGGTCGTTCGTGGCGCTGCCGCTGGTGACCCTGAAGATCATGGCCGCCATCCACTGGGAGGCGCTGCGGCTCTGGCTCAAGGGGGCCAGGCTGGTCCCCCGAACGCCTGCCGCAGCTGCGAAAGCCGATAATACCTCCTTGGCGAGCGACAAAAGCCGCGCTTATATAGCCTAAGCGCTTACCGGCCGCGGGGGCGCGCTCTGGTCCGGTGATGGCCGATGGGCTGGCCACGCACGCGAGAGAAAGGCGGACACAGAGCCACAGCGGTTGATGGACTGCCATGGGCGACGTGATCCAGGTTACACCCGAGAATGCAGCGACGAAGCTTGCCGATTTGCCACGCATGGTGCAGCTGGCACTCGGCTTCGCGGCAAAACTCAAGCGCGGCACGCTTGACGTGACCCTGCTCGATGGCCGCGTGATGCGGTTCGGCGGCGCCGAGCCGGGACCCGCGGCGGCGATGACGCTGCACAGCTACGGCTTTGCCTCGCGACTTATCAAGAACGGCGACCTCGGAATTGCCGAAGCCTATTTGCGCGGCGACTGGGACACGCCAGACCTCACCCAGTTCCTGTATCTGTTCTGCGTCAACCATGAGCTGATCCAGGCCATGCTCACCGACAGGCCGCTGGTCCGCTTCGTCCAGTGCGTGCGGCACTGGTTCAACCGCAACACCAGGCGGCAGGCGCGGCGCAACATCTACGCCCATTACGACATCGGCAACGCCTTCTACTCCGCCTGGCTCGATCCGAGCATGACCTATTCCTCGGCGCTGTATGAGGACGACACGCCCGATCTCACGGCAGCGCAGAACAACAAGTACCGCCGTCTTGCGGAAGCGATCGACCTGCAGCCGGGCCAGAAGGTTCTGGAGATCGGCTGCGGCTGGGGCGGCTTCGCGGAATATGTCGCGAAGACCTTCAATGCCAAGGTCGTCGGCCTCACCATCAGCAGGGAGCAGCGCGACTTCGCGCAGAAGCGCATCCACGACGCCGGCCTCAATGACAAGGTCGAGATCAGGCTGCAGGACTATCGCGACGAGCGCGACCGCTACGACCGCATCGCCTCAATCGAGATGATCGAAGCGGTCGGCGAAGAGTTCTGGCCAAAGTATTTTTCCCAATTGCGTGATCGGCTGCTGCCCGGCGGACTTGCCGGCATCCAGGCCATCACCATCCAGGACAGCATGTTCCAGAGCTACCGGCGCGAAGTCGACTTCATCCAGCGGTATGTGTTTCCCGGCGGCATGCTGCCCTCGCCGCAGGTGCTGAAGAACCTCGGCGACCGCTTCGGCGTGCCCGTCATCCGCGAGCGCATTTTCGGGCAAGATTATGCCAAGACGCTCGCGACCTGGCGAAATAACTTCCGCGACGCCTGGCCCAACCTCACGCCGCTCGGTTTCGACGAGCGCTTCCGGCGGCTGTGGGAATATTATCTCGCCTATTGCGAGGCCGGATTCCTCTCCGGAAATATCGACGTGCGCCAGGTGGTGTTTGCCAAGCCGCGCTGAAGCCGCGCGGTCTGGTCGGCTTGTGCTGCCCGCCTTCGTTGACTAGGTTCGCTGGAAACTCGTCAGGAAACGTCCAGCGGATTCCCCCAATATGATTTTCAACAAAGACGTCGTCGAAGCCATCGGCCATACGCCGCTGATCAAGCTGAAGCGGGCTTCGGAAGCGACCGGCTGCACCATTCTGGGCAAGGCCGAATTCATGAATCCCGGCCAGTCCGTGAAGGACCGCGCCGGCAAATGGATGATCCTCGAAGCCGAGAAGCGCGGTGATCTCAAGCCCGGCGGGCTCGTCGTGGAATCCACCGCCGGCAATACCGGCATTGGCCTTGCGGTGGTCGCAAGCGCGCGCGGCTACCGCACGCTGATCCTGATTCCGCAAACCCAAAGCCAGGAAAAAAAGGACATGCTGCGGCTGTGCGGCGCCGAGCTCGTGGAAGTGCCGGCGCTGCCCTATGCCAATCCGAATAACTACCAGCATGTCGGCAAGCGCCTTGCCGAGCAGCTTCGAAAAAAAGAGCCGAACGGAGTGTTGTTCGCCGATCAGTGGAACAACCTCGACAACGCCAAGGCGCACTATGATTCCACCGGCCCCGAGATCTGGGAGCAGACGGGCGGCAAGATCGACGGCTTCATCTGCTCGGTCGGCACCGGCGGCACGCTTGCCGGCACCAGCCGCGCGTTGAAGGAGAGGAACAAGGACATCTTCGTTGCCTGCGCCGATCCGCACGGCTTTGCGATGTATGAGTTGTTCAAGAACGGCAAGGCCAAGTCGACGCCGGGCAACTCCATCACCGAGGGGATCGGACTCGGGCGCGTCACGCCTGTCATCGAGACCGCTGTTGTCGACGACGCCTTCCTCATATCGGACGAAGAAGCCGTCACCGTGATCTATGATTTGCTCGAACACGAGGGCCTGTGCCTCGGCGGTTCGTCCGGCATCAATGTCGCCGGTGCGATCCGGCTTGCAAAGCAGCTCGGCCCCGGCAAGACCATTGTCACGGTGCTCTGCGATTCCGGCAACCGCTATCAGTCAAAACTGTTCAATCCGGATTTCATGCGGAGCAAGAAGCTGCCGGTGCCGGAGTGGATGGAGAAGCGCACCGAGATCGACGTGCCGTTCGAGAAGGTGTGAGGATGGAATCGTAGGGTGGGCAAAGGCGCGCACGCGCCGTGCCCACCATCTAACAGCAACGAAACCGATTGGTGGGCACGCTTCGCTTTGCCCACCCTACGACATCACCGCAAAATCTGACTCAAAAACAGCTTCGTCCGCGCGTGCTGCGGGTTGGCGAAAAACTCCTGCGGCGTGTTCGACTCGATGATCTGTCCCGCATCCATGAACACGACGCGGTTGGCGACCTCGCGGGCAAAGCCCATTTCGTGGGTGACGACCAGCATGGTCATGCCCTCTTTCGCCAGATCGACCATGGTGTCGAGCACTTCCTTGACCATTTCGGGATCGAGCGCCGAGGTCGGCTCGTCGAACAGCATCACCTTGGGATTCATGGTGAGCGCGCGCGCAATCGCGACGCGCTGCTGCTGGCCGCCCGACATCTGGCCCGGATATTTGCTGGCCTGATGCGGGATTTTCACCCGCTCCAGATATTTCATCGCGGCCGCTTCCGCTTCCTTCTGCGGGATGTTGCGCACCCAGATCGGCGCCAGCGTGCAGTTCTCCAGCACGGTGAGATGCGGAAACAGATTAAAACTCTGGAACACCATGCCGACTTCGCGGCGGACTTCGTCGACGCGGCGCAGGTTCGGCCCCAATTCGATGTTGTCGACGACGATCTCGCCTTCCTGGAATTCCTCCAGCGCATTGATGCAGCGGATCAGGGTCGACTTGCCCGAGCCCGAGGGACCGCAGATCACGATGCGCTCGCCCTTGCCGACCGCGAGGTCGATGTCGCGCAGCACGTGGAAATCGCCGTACCATTTGTTGAGGTGGGCAATGCTGACAATCGACTTTTCCGCCATAGCCGTCCCCCTAGTTGCGCCGATGCGCGTTCAGCCTGTTCTCGACGAACAGCGAATAGCGCGACATGCCAAAACAGAACGTGAAGTAGATGATCCCGCAGAAGGCGAAGCCGGTGAACAGCGTCGTCGGCGTCGCCCAGTTCGGATCGGAGAACGAGGCGCGCAGCGACCCCAGCAAATCGAACAGCGCGACGATCGAGACCAGCGAGGTGTCCTTGAACAGCGCGATGAAGCTGTTGACGAGGCCGGGAATGACGTGGCGCAGCGCCTGCGGCAGCACGATCAGGAACGTCGTCTTCCACCAGGACAGGCCGAGCGCGCTCGCCGCCTCGCCCTGCCCGCGCGGGATCGCCTGCAGGCCGCCGCGAACCACTTCGGCCTGATAGGCGCCGGCGAACAAAGCGGTGCCGATCAGCGCACGCACCAGGCCGTCCACGGTGAAATTGCCGGGCAGGAAAAGCGGCAGCATGTAGGTGGCGAAGAACAGCACGGTGATCAGCGGCACGCCGCGCCAGAATTCGATGAAAATGATGGAGAAGATGCGGATCAGCGGAATGGTCGAGCGCCGCCCCAGCGCCAGCGCAATGCCGATCGGCATCGAGGCAACGATGCCAACGACCGAGATCACCAGCGTCACCAGAAGTCCGCCCCACAGCCGTGTATCGACCAATGGCAGCCCGCCGCGATCGAGCCGCATGATGGCGATGACCAGCGCGATGCCGGCAAAGGTGATGAGGCACGCGATCAGCGGCCTTAGGCCGCGCCGGAGGCCACCTGCGAGGAGGAGGACGAGCGCCGAGATGACGACGGCAGTGACCGCGAAATCCGCCCAGACCGGCTGGCCGGAGGCCTGCATCTGGTCGCGCAACCAGGTGAGCGGCCAGATCACCAGCGAAATCGCCGAGCCGATCAGGACGAAGAGCTCGCCCAACAGCCACAACAGCGGACCAATGACCGCCGTCGCCGCACCGGCCCGGATCAGCGCGTTGCCGGCGCTGGCAAAACTATCGGCAAATCCCGACAGCAGGATTGCCGACCAGCTCACACCAAAGCCGCTGACCCCGCCGCCATGGAGCAGAAAGAACGCCACCACGGGAAAAGCGAGGAAGAACAGGGAGGCGTTGAGGCTCTTGGCCGGCAGGCGGGGGATCAGGAGCGGCAACAGCAGGATGGCGCCGAGCAGGAAGGTCAGATTGACCCGCCAGCGCTCCGGCTGCGGATAGAAGCCATAGATGAGCTGGTCGAATTTTGCGGCGATATAGGGCCAGCAGGCGCCGACGGGATGGCCGGCGTTCTGCTCCAGGCAGGCGTTGCGGTCGGCTCCGTGCCAGACCGCGTCGACAAAAAGGAATCTCAGCGACGGCACGACCGTGAACCAGATCAACAGCGCGCCCACGATCGTGAGCAGGATGTTGGTCGGCGAGTTGAGCAGCCGAGTGCGCACGAATCCGACAAAGCCCGTGGTCTTGATCGGCGCCGCCCGCTCCGAGACGAGGTCCTTGCGCACGAAGGTCGGCATGGCGACATCGGTCATGTCCCGGTACTCATGTTCCAAGACTCCGGCTGAGCCGCCAGTTGTAAAAGCTCATGATCGCACTGGTGAAGAGCGAGAGCGCCAGATAGACGCCCATGGTGATGACGATGATCTCGATCGCCTGGCCGGTCTGGCTCAGCGTGGTGCCGGCGAACACCGAAACCAGATCGGGATAGCCGATCGCGACCGCGAGCGAGGAGTTCTTGGTCAGATTGAGATACTGGTTGGTGAGTGGCGGCAGGATCACACGCATCGCCTGCGGGACCACGATCAGCCGCAGCACCGTGCCGCGGCTAAGTCCCAGCGACAGCCCCGCCTCCATTTGCCCCGTGTGCACCGACAGGATGCCGGCGCGGACGATCTCGGCGATGAAAGCTGCGGTGTAAGTCGAGAGCGCGACGACGAGCGCGACGAATTCGGGGATGACGCGCATGCCGCCGGCGAAGTTGAAGCCCTTCAGTTCGGGCAGCTCGACCTTGAACGGCGCGCCAAAGATAAGCGCGGCCAGCAGCGGCAAACCAATCAGGAGGCCGAGCACGTAAGGCCAGATCCGCATGGCCTTGCCGTGCTCGAACAATTGCCGGCGCGCGTAATAGTGGAGGATCACCCAGGCAACGATCGCGACCAGAATGGCGATTAGAAATGCATCGAGACCGCCCTCGCCGATCGGGCGTGGAATGATCAGGCCGCGATTATTGAGATAGGAAACGCCAAACAGCGAAATGCTCTGCCGCGGCCCCGGCAGTGCAGCGAGCACCGCGAGGTACCAGAACAGCATCTGGAACAGGACCGGCAGGTTGCGGATGAGCTCGACATAGCCGCCGGCGACGCGCGAGATCAGCCAGTTCGGCGACAACCGCCCGAGCGCCACGATGAAGCCGATCAGGGTGGCAAAGACGATGCCGATGACCGCGACCAGAATCGTGTTGACCAGCCCGACCAGGAAGACCCGCGTGTAGGTGTCGGAACCCGAATACGGGATCAGGCTCTGGCTGACGTCAAAGCCTGCGGTGTTGTTGAGGAAGCCGAAGCCGGAAGCGATCCGCTGGTTTTCGAGATTGGTCCTGGCATTGACGAAAATCTCGTAGCCGATCCAGACCAGGACCAGCGCGAACAGTACTTGCAGGAAAAAGCCGTTCCACCCGGCCCGGCCGCCGAGCGCGCGTTTCAGCCGAAACGCGAACTGCGGCGGTGGGGACCGGGCTTCGATGCTCATAATGGGGCCAGCCGCGAGCGTGCGGCGATCAGCGGATCGGCGGCGCGTACTGGATTCCGCCCTTGTTCCAGAGGTTGTTCAGCCCGCGCGAAATCTGCAGCTTGGAGCCGGCGCCGACATTGCGGTCGAAGGATTCGCCGTAATTGCCGACCGCCTTGATGATGCGGCCGAACCAGTCCTTGGTGAGGCCGAGCTGTTCGCCGAGATTGCCGTCGGTGCCGAAGGCGCGTTTCAGATCGGGTTTGTCCGATTTCGCCATCTCGTCGGCATTCTTCTGGGTGATGCCGAGCTCTTCGGCGTCGACCATGGCAAACAGCACCCATTTCACGATATCGAACCACTGGTCGTCGCCATGGCGCACCATCGGGCCGAGCGGCTCCTTGGAGATCACCTCTGGCAACACGACGTGATCGGCGGGGTTCGCCAGCTTCAACCGCTCGGCATAGAGCTGCGAGACGTCTGAAGTAAACACGTCGCAGCGCCCGGCTTCATAGGCCTTGACGGTCTCGTCCGCCGAGGTGAAGGCGATCACCTCATACTTCATGTTGTTGCCCTTGAAGTAGTCGGCGAGGTTCTGCTCGGTGGTGGTGCCGGTCTGGACGCAGACCGAGGCGCTGGAGAGCTCCAGTGCCGAGTTCACCTTGAGCGACTTCTTCACCAGGAAGCCCTGCCCGTCGTAATAGGTCACGCCGGTGAAATTGGCGCCGAGCGCGGTGTCGCGCGACAGCGTCCAGGTGGTGTTTCGCGACAGCACGTCGATCTCGCCCGACTGCAGCGCGGTGAAACGGTCCTTGGCCGACAGCGGCACGAACTTGATCTTGGTCGGATCGTCGAAGATGGCGGCGGCAATGGCGCGGCAGATGTCGACGTCGATGCCGGTCCAGTTGCCCTTGTCGTCGGGCGAGGAGAAGCCCGGCAGGCCCTGGCTCACTCCGCAGGACAGTTGGCCGCGGTCCTTGACCGCCTTCAGCGTTTGGGCGCTCGCAGATTGCGCTGCGAAGCCGGCGGCGAGTGCAAGGGTGAGTACCAGGGATACGCGTTTCATGGGCTGGGGCCTTTCGAGGAGTGCTTCGGAGATCGGCGCTGAAGGTCGGCTCTAAAGTCGTCTTTTAACTCGTTTTGACAACGGTTGTGGCAACGTTCGCTCTTCGTCGCGCAGCGTCGGACGGGCCCACCCCTAGTTCTCCACGAATGCAAGCGCCATGCCTCAAAAGGTCTCGCCTCAAAAGGTGGCGCCATCAGGCCAAACGTGGATCGAAGGTCGCGGCAAGCCCCTCAACGTGCGGCGACAGAACAGCTGGCGCACATCACAGAACGACTGGCGAGCCGGGTCAAGGGGTTGACGGCCCGCTTCCTTGTCCTGTTATTAACGGTCCCCGCCCAAATCAGCGGCGGCAACAAAATCAAAGCAATAACGGCTGAGGACATGGATTCTTCGCAACCGCCGGGCGCACAAAACCCGCACAAAGCCGAAACGCGGCTGGTGACGGCAGGCCGTGACACCAAAGGGCAAAAGGGCTTTGTCAATCCGCCGGTTTTCCACGGTTCCACCGTGCTGTATCCGACGGCAGCGGATTTTCACGCCCACCGGAGCGAGTTCCAGTACGGCCGCCACGGCACCCCGACCACCCGGGCGCTGCAGGACGTGCTGATGGCCCTCGAAGGCCCGCAATGCGCCGGCGTGGGGCTGGCGCCATCGGGCCTTGCCTCGATCTCCACCACCCTGCTCGCGGTGGCCAAGGCCGGCGACCATCTGTTGATTTGCGACAACGCCTACCGGCCGACGCGCAATTTCTGCAACGGCATGCTGGCTCGCTATGGCGTCGAGACCACCTATTTCGATCCGCTGATCGGCGCAGGCATCGGCGCGCTGTTCAAGCCGAACACCCGCGCCGTGCTGGTCGAGGCGCCGGGCTCGCAGACCTTCGAGATGCCCGATGTTCCCGCCATCGCGGCGGTGGCCCATGAACGCGGCGCGCTCGTGATCGACGACAACACCTGGGCGACGCCGCTGTTTCACCGTTCGCTGGAGTGTGGCGTCGACATCAGCATGCAGGCCGGCACCAAATATATCGGCGGCCATTCCGACATCATGTTCGGCACCATTTCGGCGAATGCAAAAGCCTGGCCGATCATCGCCGAAAACATCCGCCTGCTCGGCGTCTGCGCCGGCCCCGACGACGTCTATCTCGCGCTGCGCGGCCTGCGCACGCTCTCAGTGCGGCTGACGCAACATTATCGCTCCGGGCTCGAAATGGCGCGCTGGCTGCAACAGCGGCCGGAGGTGCAGCGGGTGCTGCATCCGGCTCTGGAAAGCGATCCCGGGCATGCGATCTGGAAACGCGATTTCGGCGGCGCGTCGGGCCTATTCAGCATCGTGCTGCAACAGAGGCCGCAAAAGGCCGCCGACGCGATGCTGGACAGCCTGAAGCTGTTCGGCATGGGCGCTTCGTGGGGCGGCTTTGAAAGCCTCGCCCTCCCCTTCGACTGCACCGCCTATCGCACCGCGACCAAATGGGCGCCGGGCGGGCCGGCTTTGCGGCTGCATATCGGCTTGGAGAACACCGACGACCTCAAGGCCGATCTCGACCGCGGCTTCGCCGCGTTCAACGCGGCCTGAAGCGGGCTCAGGAACTGAAGCGCGCGCGATAGTCCTGCGGCGTGACGTCCAGCAATCGCGCGAAGCTGCGGCGCATCGTCTCTTCCGATCCAAAGCCGCAGCGCTGCGAGATACGTTTGACCGGCAGGCGTGACTCCAGCAACAGCCGTCGCGCCGCTTCCACCCGAAGCTGCTCGACGGCCCGCCCCGGCGTCATCCCGGTGGCGTCGGCATAATGCCGGCTGAAGCTGCGCTCGCTCATGCCGGCTTGCCGGGCGAGCGCCGGCAGCGATATATCCTCGGCGAGATGATGGCTGATCCAGTCATGCAGCACGCCGAACTTGTCCTCGGCCGCCTGCAAGGAAAGCGTGGCGCTGAATTGCGCCTGACCTCCCGGCCGCTTGAGAAACACCACGAGATAGCGGGCCACGGCGAGCGCAGCCGCGCGGCCGAGGTCCTCCTCGACCAGCGCCAATGCCAGATCGATACCGGAGGTCACGCCGGCCGATGTCCAGACCGAGCCGTCGCGCACGAAGATCGGATCGGACTCGACACGCACCGCCGGAAAGCGTTTTGCGAACTCCGCGCATACTGACCAGTGCGTCGCCGCGCGTTTGCCATCCAGCGCTCCTGATGCGGCCAACAGGAAGGCACCGGTACAGACGGACGCGACGCGGCGCGCATCGCCGGCACGCCGACGAACCCAGCCAACCAGCGAAGCGTTGGCCGAGGCGGCCTCTACGCCGGGACCACCCGCGATCATCAGCGTGTCCACGCCTGATCCGATCGGCGACAAGGGAACGGCCGCCAGCGAGACGCCCGCCGAAGCCGTGACGATGCCGGCGTCCTGTGTCACGACCCGAACCTCGTAGGGCGGCGCCTTCCCTGCTTTGACGGCGAAATCGTTGGCTGTTGCGAACACCTGAATCGGACCGGTCGCGTCGAGCAATTGCACCGACGGGAAGACCAGCATTTCGATAGTCCGGGGGCAGCTTGGCGGAAAGCGAGGGTGTTTTGGCATTTCGGCGCAGCAGTGCCTGCTTAGGTTCGCCTGTCTAGTTCAATCCGAGACAAGGAGAAACACGTGATTGCGGAGAGCGTACATCTACAGATAGGGTCCCTCTTGTTCGAGGGAATAGACCAGATCGATCTGACAGGCCCGTTCGAGGTGCTGTCACGCCTGCCGAACTCGACCCTTCGCATTTATGGCGAGACCACAGCCGTCGTCCGGGACGTCAAGGGACTGCAACTGACGCCCGACGCGGCGCTTGCCGACGCGCCGCAGTTCGACGTGCTGCACATCCCCGGAGGTTTTGGTCAGGAGGCGCTGATGGAGGACGATGAGGTGTTGGGCTGGATCAAACGGCAGGCTGCCGGCGCCCGCAGCATCTTCTCGGTCTGCACCGGCGCCCTGCTCTGCGGCGCGGCCGGCCTGCTCCTCGGTCGCCGCGCCACGACACACTGGGCTTCCTTTCATCTGCTGCCGTTGTTCGGCGCCATCCCGGTGAACGAGCGGGTGGTGGTCGACGGGAGCTGGGTCTTTGCTGCGGGCGTTACCGCCGGTATCGACGGCGCGCTGCGGCTCGCAGCCGAATTGCGCGGCGACGATGCAGCGCGCGCCATCCAGCTCTATATGGCCTACGCGCCCGAACCTCCCTTCGACAGCGGCACACCGGAAACGGCTCCCGCCGCAATACTCGCGCAGGCGCGGCGATCGGTAGCCGACATCACCGCGAAGCGCGAAGCGACTGCACGACGCGCGGCCGCGCGACTGGGCATTGCCGCTTCATAAACGAAAGCCGACTTGGCGGAGACCGAGGGATATTTGGCGCTCCCGTGGACACGGCCTCGCCTAGGTAGCTCTCACCGACGAGAGACGACAGACGACATCATCTGCAACCCCACAGCAGCATCGTCATCGCACTCTGTGTCGTCCCCGATTTTGAGGAGATTTCGCCATGACTACGAATAGCACCACGATGACTTTCACCAAGAAGCCTGCTCCCGATTGGCTGCTGGCCTTCTGGAAGGAGATCGACGACAAGACCTTCGGCAAGGGTTTTGACTGTTTTGTTGAGGACGCGACCTGCAACCTCGGCGTCGCCGACTGGCGCGGACGGGAGAACATCCGCAACAACCTGTGCGCCTTTATCGACACCGGTTTCACCGCCCTCCACGACGTGGCGGAATATTGGGACGGCGGAGCGCTCAAGGTCTTCCGCGGCACCGTGACGATGACGCCGGACGACAAGAGCAAATCGCCGGCAAAGCCGGTGATGACCCATTTCTTCTACATGGACGAGGCCAACCCCGCCAAGGTTCGACGCTGGGTCGGATCGGTCGGTCCCATTGCCTTCTAAGCCCAGACGAAGAAGTCGGCCCGCTCATAGCGGGCCGGCCTTCGGCGTTCTTCCAGCCGCCGGACGTCGCCTCAGACCTGCGGCGTCGTCCCGCGCAAAATCTTCTCGAGGACCGGCATGTCGATGTTGCCGCCGGTCAGGACGAGGCCGACGCGCTTTCCGGCGTAGCGCGGCGCTTCCTTCATCAGGGCCGCGAGCGGCGCAGCACCTGCGCCTTCCGCGAGGTTGTGCGTCGTCGTGTAGTAGACGCGGATCGCCTCGGCGATCTCGTCCTCGCTGACGCGGACGATCCGGGCCGCGCCTTGCCTGACGATGTCGAGGGCTTCGGCCGGGGGCTGCCGGCATGCGACGCCATCCGCGAAGGTCCGCGCCGAATTGGTTGGCACCGGCCGGCCGGCCTCGAACGACAACGCGAACGCCGGCGCATTCTCCGCGACCACGCCCACGACTTCGGTCCGAAGCCCGAGCAGATCGCGGACCGTGATCATGCCGCAGATGCCGGAGCCCATGCCGATCGGCACATAGACCACATCCAGATCAGGGCAATCTTCGAACAGTTCGAGCGCGTAGGTCGCAACGCCTTTTACGAGCTCGGGATGGAAGGACGGCACGAAATGATAATCGCGCTCCCGGCGGATTTTGTCCGCGACGCCGCGGCTTTCGTCGAAATCCTTGCCACCCGTGATCAATTCGCCGCCGAACGCCTCCATGGCGGCGTTCTTTTCGGTCGAATTGCCCTCGGGCACCACGATCACGACAGGCACGCCGTTGCGTGTCGCCGCGATGGCGACCGACTGGCCGTGATTGCCGCGCGTCGCCGTAACAAAGCCCTTCGGCAGCTGGCCTGCGCGACGGAGCGCATCGACATAGACGAGGCCCCCGCGCGCCTTGAAGGAGCCGGTCGGCGTATGGTTCTCGTGCTTGACGATGACGCTGGCCCCGATCCGCCTGCCCAATAGCGGCCAGGCGTAAGCCGGCGTCGGCGGCACCAGGCCGCGAACGCTGATGGTGGCGACCGAAAGTTCGTCCAGCGTAAACAGCGGCATGTCCGGCTCCCATGGATCGGACCATCCATTACAACATGACGCGGGTGCTGAATATCGTCGGCATCAAGCCGCTGCTCGCGGCCATCGCTGCCTGAGACAGCCCGACTGCAGGCTCCGCACAGCCTGAGAGCCGGTCAGGTTGGCCCGATGATGAACCAGGTTGCCTCCCAGACCGAAATCGGAAAAATATGCTCGAAACTGTCACCTTGCAGCGCAGCCCGCCTGTCGCAGCCCGCCGATACCCCCTCCGCCGCGTTATCACACGGCCAAGACCCATTTCTTCTACATGGACGAGGCCAACCCCGCCAAGGTTCGACGCTGGGTCGGATCGGTCGGTCCCATTGCCTTCTAAGCCCAGACGAAGAAGTCGGCCCGCTCATAGCGGGCCGGCCTTCGGCGTTCTTCCAGCCGCCGGACGTCGCCTCAGACCTGCGGCGTCGTCCCGCGCAAAATCTTCTCGAGGACCGGCATGTCGATGTTGCCGCCGGTCAGGACGAGGCCGACGCGCTTTCCGGCGTAGCGCGGCGCTTCCTTCATCAGGGCCGCGAGCGGCGCAGCACCTGCGCCTTCCGCGAGGTTGTGCGTCGTCGTGTAGTAGACGCGGATCGCCTCGGCGATCTCGTCCTCGCTGACGCGGACGATCCGGGCCGCGCCTTGCCTGACGATGTCGAGGGCTTCGGCCGGGGGCTGCCGGCATGCGACGCCATCCGCGAAGGTCCGCGCCGAATTGGTTGGCACCGGCCGGCCGGCCTCGAACGACAACGCGAACGCCGGCGCATTCTCCGCGACCACGCCCACGACTTCGGTCCGAAGCCCGAGCAGATCGCGGACCGTGATCATGCCGCAGATGCCGGAGCCCATGCCGATCGGCACATAGACCACATCCAGATCAGGGCAATCTTCGAACAGTTCGAGCGCGTAGGTCGCAACGCCTTTTACGAGCTCGGGATGGAAGGACGGCACGAAATGATAATCGCGCTCCCGGCGGATTTTGTCCGCGACGCCGCGGCTTTCGTCGAAATCCTTGCCACCCGTGATCAATTCGCCGCCGAACGCCTCCATGGCGGCGTTCTTTTCGGTCGAATTGCCCTCGGGCACCACGATCACGACAGGCACGCCGTTGCGTGTCGCCGCGATGGCGACCGACTGGCCGTGATTGCCGCGCGTCGCCGTAACAAAGCCCTTCGGCAGCTGGCCTGCGCGACGGAGCGCATCGACATAGACGAGGCCCCCGCGCGCCTTGAAGGAGCCGGTCGGCGTATGGTTCTCGTGCTTGACGATGACGCTGGCCCCGATCCGCCTGCCCAATAGCGGCCAGGCGTAAGCCGGCGTCGGCGGCACCAGGCCGCGAACGCTGATGGTGGCGACCGAAAGTTCGTCCAGCGTAAACAGCGGCATGTCCGGCTCCCATGGATCGGACCATCCATAGCAGCGAGAGCGCATGATCGCTTTCAAAAACCTGACCTAAAATGCCACCGCTTCGCGGTCATCCGGCGACGGCCTCGTTCTTCTGGAATAGGATGCGGCATGCGAGGAACCCTTCGCCCTGCCCCATCCATGCCGCGACATGCGGCAACCGCCTCATGGGCGGCGGAGCTGCTATCACGCCGGCCATATTGCGCGTCCTATGCGGCCGAAGCACCGGTCATCGGCTTTGCCTTCGATGCACAGGCCGGCACCCACGCCTTCGGCAGCGACCGCAGGGTCGATTTTCGTACGCGGCCGAACGGCCTGGCGTATGTGCCGCAGGGTTGCGATGTCTACTCCCGGTCGGACGTCGGCGGAGAATATCTGAGGATCACGTTCCAGCCGGGCCAGAATGCGCCGCAATCATTCCGCTTCAGCGACGTCATCGACCGCGCCGCGATCGATGCGGCCTACCGTCTGCGTCGCGAGCTTCTGGCGCCGCACGGTCCCGACGCGCTGCAATGCGAGCGATGGGTTCATATCCTCGAAGGGCGAACGGCGGCCATTCTGCGCCAGCCCTCCCCGCCACCTACCGCGGCCGCCTGGATGACGCCGCGACGGCTTCGCGTCGTAGAAGAGCTGATCGAAGCCGGGCTCGAAACCAGGATCACGGTTCAGGACATCGCCGACGTGCTCGGGCTATCTTCCGGATTCTTCTGCCGCGCGTTCCGGGCGGCGGTGGGCAAGTCACCGCATGACCACATCATCGACCGCCGCGTCTCGCACGCGCGCGCTCTCCTGGCCGGCACGGCGCTTGACCTCGGCACGATCGCCTGCGAGTCAGGCTTTGCCTCGCACGCACACATGACGGCAACGTTTCGCAAGCGGCTGGGCGTCGCCCCGAGCGCGCTTCGCTGAACCCAGCCGTCAGCGGTCCAGCGTCTGCGAGCCGCTGCCGCGGTTCTTCCAGATCAGCATGATGTTGCGGACATAGATGATGTTCGACAGCAGCTGACCGAAAATGATGACGGGCTCGCGTTTGACGAGGCCGTAGATCAGCGTCATCGTGCCGCCGACCACCGAGAAAAACCAGAACGCCATCGGCACCACGCTTTTTCCCGCGCGTTCGCTGACGATCCATTGCACCAGGAAGCGTGCGGCAAAGGCGAGTTGCGCCGCGAGCCCGAACGCCAGCCAGAAATCGAACTTGGCGACGAAAATGTCGTACATGTAGCTGCCGAGCGCCTGACCGTACTGGATCAACATCACTTCACCTCGATAGCGGCGGCTGTCGGCCTCTTGCGGCGGATCAGCCACCACACGCCGAACAGGTCCATGATGCCGATCCACAGCCGGTCGAAGAAGCCGTAATTGGACACGCCGGAATGGCGCGGCCGGTCGATCACGTCGACATAGGCGATCTCATAGCCCTCGCGGCGCATCAGCGCCGGCAGGAAGCGATGCAGCCCGTCGAAATAGGGCATCATCAAAAACACCTCGCGGCGGAAGGCCTTCAGCCCGCAGCCGGTGTCGCGGGTGCCGTCCTTGAGGATCGCGTTGCGCACGGCGTTGGCGATGCGCGACTGCAATTTCTTGAAGCCGGTGTCCTTGCGCCCGACGCGCTGGCCGGCGGCGAGGCCCGTGCGCTCGCCGCCGTTCTCGATCGCCGCGATCAGGTTGGGCAGGAATGCCGGATTGTTCTGTCCGTCGCCGTCGAGTGTTGCCACGATCGCGCCGCGCGCCGCGCGCACGCCGCTCCTGACCGCGGCCGATTGTCCCGACGATTTCTCGTGACGAAGCTGGCGCAGATTGGCCCGCTCTTTCATTACCGCCGCAAGCCGATCGGCGGTCGCGTCCGTCGAGCCGTCGTTGACATAGATGATCTCATAGGCAAAGCGGCCGTCGAGCGCCGCGGCAATTTCCGTGATCAGCGGAACGATGTTTTCCGCCTCGTTCCGGACCGGAACGACGATGGAAACCGCGACATCGGTGTCGGTGGGAGACAAGTTAACGCTTCTGGCCCGTCGAGAGAATGAGGTCGGCGCGAGGAGATGCCTTCGTCCGCGCGCTTATCGCGTCCGGACGCACCTCGCAACCCCTTTGATCGTTAATTGACCGCCGGAAATCCGAAGATTTCGGCGCCGTTCTGGCCTAACCCCGTGCGCGGCGCGACGCTACGTCCCGAACAACCAACTATCGGTTTGGTTACATTGTGTTTGTCCGTGATCTGGGTTAGCTTTTCGCGCCTTAACCAACTCTTCTGTGCATGCCAGCAAGCGAGAACAACGCGTCCGAAACCCTGGCGGAGCGCGCCTACAACGCCATCGCCGATGCCATCGTGCGTGGCGAACTGACCGCGGGCGCCCGGATCAGCGAGGCCGCCCTTGGCAAGCGGTTCCAGGTCGGCCGAGGGCCGCTGCGCGAGGCCTTGCGCCGACTTGAAGGGCGGCGGCTGGTCACCACCAGGCCGAATGCCGGCGCCCGCGTCGTGTCGCTGTCGACGCGGGACATGGTCGAGCTGTTCGAGATCCGGGAGATTTTGGAAACCAGGGCTTGCCAGCTTGCGACGGAGCGGATGCTCGACGGCGAGATCGACGCACTGGAAGCCCTGCTCGATCGGGGCCCCACTTCCGCGCGCAACACCGCGGCGCCGGATTTTCACGCAGCCATCGTCCAGGGCAGCAAGAGCAACCAGCTCATCGATCTCCTGTGCGGCGAGCTCTGGGACCTGCTTCGGATCTATCGCGTCAAATCCGCCCTCGATCTCGGCCGCGCCGAGGCGTCGGTCCAGGAGCACCGCGAGATCGCGCAAGCCATGCGGCAGCGCGATGCAGAGCGCGCGGCCTTCCTGATGGGCCATCATATCCGCAAGGAGCGTTGCAACCTGTTGCGCCAGCAAGGCATCACGCCGCTTGCGACGGCGTTGGAGCTGGGCGATCGGACGGCGGCCGAGCGGCGCGCACGGAAAACCGCGCCTCGCGCGGTTTGATTGACCTCAGCGCGCGACGATCTTGCCGTCTCCTTCGATCGCAAATCCGAGAGCACGCGCGGCGAACCAATAGCGCACGGCCAGCGCCCCGACGAGACCAACCACCACACCGCCCACGACGTCGCTCGGATGATGCGCGAGGATCACGAGCCGGCTTGCCGCGATCGCCAGTGCATAGATGAAGACGGGGATGCGCGCCTTCGGCCAGATCGCGGCCACGCCAAAGCCAAGCGCAAACGCCGTGACCGAATGCGCCGACGGAAAGCTGAAATAAGGCTCGGCGCCATGGAAGGGCTGGAAATTGAACGGATCGGCCTTGCCGCCGACAAAGGGCCGGCCGCGGCCGACCACGTTCTTGATGATCTCGGCAAACGCCACCGGCAGCGCCACCGCGAAAAACAGATATTCGACATGGCCGGCAAAGCGCAGCAGCCGGCCGCGCGCGGCGCCATGCAGCAGCGGAAACGCCAGCGCCATCACGATCAGCGCCGCACCCAGCGACGTCAGGACATAGCTGTCCTTGCCGAAATCGGTGATGGCGCGCGCCGGCCAGGCGCTCGGTGCCCCGCGCGGCGGCATCATGGCGATCTCGGTGGCATCAAAGCCGAACATCAGCACAACGATCAGCACCGCGCCGATCCCGATCAGAAACAGCGACTGCATCCGCAGGCGGCGGATCGCTTCCAGGCGATGCAACGCGGCCGGCGGCCGCACCAGTTGCGAGGCCGAGCGTTCGATCAAGGCAAAGAGTTGCGCAGGATAGCTCCGGGTTTCGCCGATGACCGATGGAGCGCTCATCACCGCGTGCCTTCGGACCCGTAGATCGCGATCGAGACCGGCCTGCCCCGCGAGATGTTGTAGCCCTCGATCCGGGTGGCGACGTTATAGCGCAAACCGATCGCCTCGGCGCGCAGCACGAAGGTGCGCTCGGCGCGCTGCTCGACCAGCGCGAAGCGACAGCTCCCACCATTCAGGAAGTCGGCCGCGCCCGAGCCGTCCGTCAGCACGGTCGAGGTATCGGTCATGAAGACGAGGCTCGGCTCGTCGAAGCCGGCGGAGGCGAGTTGCGGCTTGACGCAAACGGCATAGCGCAGCGCGCGGGCGATTTCGGCGCTCGGAAACAGCGTATGCAGCGACGGCAGCACCACGCCATAAACCGCAAACGCAAGGAAGACGGCGGCCACGACTGCATTCAGCAGCGAGCGCTCGGCGCGGCCATCATCATAGAGCCACCAGGCAAACAGGCCGAGGATCATCGCGGCCGCGAGCAGCGGCCAGGCCAGGAACGCCGGCTGCCGCGTCAGCGTGATGGCGCCGACCACAGCGAGGATCGCGGCCAGCGCGGGAATGGCGAACCACCAGGCCGCGCCCTTCGCGAGCCAGGAGCGTGACAGCACCTGCCGCTCCAGCGCACCGACGGTGAGGATCGCAATCGCCGGATAGAGCGGAAGCACGTAATGCGGCAGCTTGGTCAGCACCAGTTCGAACACGATCCAGGACGGCACCAGCCAGGCCAAAAGGAATTGCGCGCCGGGCTCGCGCCGCGCCCGCCAGATCGCGGGCACTGCCATGCCGGCCAGTGGCGCGCCGGGCCAGAAGGTGATCCAGAACAGCAGCAGATAAAGCCCGGGCGGCGCACCATGCGACTCCTGGGCTGCGAGCTTGCTCAGCATGTCGCCGCCGACGGAGTCGGTGAAGAAGGTGCCCCCGGCGCGCCAGTAGATCGCGATGAACCACGGCAGCACCAGGATCAGCATCCACATCAGCCCCCACACCGGGCGCAGCCGCCACAGCCAGGAGGCGTTGCGGTCGAGGATGCCGAGCATCAGAATCGTGAGTCCGGCGAACATCAGGATCAGCGGTCCCTTGATCAGGATGCCGGCCGCGAGCGCAGTCCAGAAGATGATGGGCCAGCTCCAGGGCGGACGCTCGGGGTCTTCGCCGCGCTGCCAGGACAGATAGACGCGCGCGAGCGCCCCCATCGCGGCGACCACCGTGAGCAGCAACATCGCATCGGTCTTGGCGAGCCGCGCTTCGGCGGACAGCAGCACGCACGAACACATCATGAGCGCTGACAACACCGCGCCGCGTCGTGTCACGAAAGCGAGCGCCGCCCAATAGGTCAGGAGCACCGCACCAATCGCGCCGATCAGCGAGGGAATGCGATAGATCCAGATGCGCACTTCGGCCTTGGGCAGGCCGAGCGCCTTCAGGGTCTCGACCGCGGCGGCCTGCATCCAGTAGATGCCGACCGGCTTCTTGTAGCGCACGTCGTCCTGGAAGCGGATGTCGACGAAATCGCCGGTCTCGACCATCTGCTTGGTCGCCTGAGCAAAGCGCGCCTCGTCACGGTCGACCGGCGGAATGCTGAAGAAGCCCGGCAGTAAAAACAGTGCGCCGCACACCAGCAGGAAGGCAATCGCACGCGCGTGGCTCGCGGTGACGAAATCGATCATCCGCACCAGCCGATTACCCGGATTGACCGGGTTTTTCGGCTCGCGTGGCGCGCCAAATCGGGGACTTGCATAGGTTTCGGCCATGGTTCCGCATACGCCGAAACCATCGTCCGGACAACCGCTTAGGGCACCTCTATTGTATTCTCACAACAACTGTGTCCGCCGCGCCCGTGGCGTCGATGACGGTGAGCCGCGCAAAACCCGGACCGGGCGGATCGATCAACCGCTGGCGGCGGCCGTCGATCTCCCCGACCGAGCGACCGTTGACCAGCACGGTCATCGGCAGCGCCCCGCCAGCGACCCTCACGGGCATCGGAACCAGGTCCGCGCCGCCAGAGCGGTCGACATCGATCCGCGAGCCGTTGAGCGGGAACTGGATATGCAGCGACTGCTCGCCGCCGCTCCGCACCAGTTCGCCCATGGCGCGGAACCGTCTGAGCGGTAACGGCAGTTTGGCGTTGGAGGCGATCAGCGCGCCCTTTGGCGCCTTCGGCAGCGGCGCCGGCAGTTTTCCCGTGCGCGCAAAGGCATCGAAAAGGATGGGAGCCGCGGCCGCTCGTCCGATCAGGCCAGGAACCGGGGCGCCATCGGGGCGGCCGACCCAGACGCCGACAGTCATGCGGCCGTCAAAACCGACCGACCAGGCGTCGCGATAGCCGTAGCTGGTGCCGGTCTTGAAGGCGATCCGGCCGCCGACACCGTTTTCGGGCGGCGGCGTGCCCATCAGCACATTGGCAACCTGCCAGGCCGCGACGGAATCCATGAGCCGCATCGGCTCGCGGTTATCCGGCTTGCCGTCCATGATCTCGCGCAGCGATTTGGTGGTGCCAAGCCGGGGGAAGCCGGCATAGACCGTTACCAGATCCTGCAGCGTGATGCCGACACCGCCGAGCCCCATCGCGAGCCCCGGCGCCTCGTCCTTCGGCAGCACCAGATTGGCGCCGGCTTGCTTGAGCCGCGACGACAGCCGGCTCGAGCCGACGCGGTCCAGCAGCGCGATCGCGGGCACGTTCAAAGAGAGTTGAAGGGCGCGCTTGATGGGCACCGTGCCCTGATAGGTCATGTCGAAATTTTCCGGCGCGTAGGAGCCGAACCGGATCGGGCGATCCTCGATCAGGCTTTCCGGATGCACAAAGCCGTCCTCGAAGGCGAGCCCATAGATGAACGGCTTCAAGGTCGAACCGGGCGAGCGCACCGCGCGGGTCATGTCGACCTGCCCGGCCCGGCTCGCGTCGAAATAGCCGGCGGAGCCGACGCGCGCCAGTACGTCGCCCGAGGCATTGTCGACCACGATGATCCCGACCGAAATATTCTGGCCCAGCGCAATGGCGCGATCACGCGCCAGGGGCTCCAGCACCTTCTGCAGGTTCGCATCCAGCGTCAGCTTGATCACCGGCGCGTCCTTCATCGTGGCCACGGCCTGATCGGACGAATGCGGCGCGAGGATCGGCATTGGCTTCCGCATCTTCGGCACCGGCGTGGTCTTCGCCTGCACCGCATCCTCGGCCGTGACGCGATGCTCCGAGATCATGCGATCGAGCACGTAGTCGCGCGCCTCGCGTGCACGGTCCGGATAGCGGTCGAGCCGCCGCGTTTCCGGCGACTGCGGCAGCGCCACCAGCAGTGCGGCTTCGGCGAGCGACAGCCGCTTCGGCTCCTTGCCGAAATAGGCGATCGACGCCGCGCGAATTCCTTCGAGATTGCCGCCGAACGGCGCCAGCGCCAGATACAGGTTGAGGATCTCGTCCTTGTTCAACTGCCGCTCGATCTCGATCGCGCGCACGATCTGCCGCAGCTTGGCGTAAAACGAGCGATGGTAGCCCGGCTCTTCCATCAACCGCGCGAGTTGCATGGTGATGGTCGAGCCGCCGGAGACGATGTGGCCGCGGGTCGCAAGCTGAAATGCGGCGCGCCCCAGCGCCAGCGGATCGACGCCGGCGTGCTGCCGGAAACGCTGGTCCTCATAGGCAAGCAGCAGATTCAAGTAAGTCGGATCGACGTCCTTCTTCGCGTCGACCGGCAGCCGCCAGCGGCCGTCGGCCATGGCGTAGGCGCGCAAGAGCTTGCCGTTGCGGTCGATGACCGTAGTGGAAACCTGCCGCGCTTGCGCCAGCGGCAACGGCCCGAGCGAGGCGACCCAGGCTGCGAAGGCGCCGGCGACGACAAGCATAAGCAACGCGAGGATGCCGAGGACGCGGAAAGCGCGCCGTTTTTTTCGATCGTCATGGCCGGGCTTGACCCGGCCATCCATCCCCTTCGCAGGAATCTCGTCAGTGATGGATGCCCGGGTCAAGCCCGGGCATGACGATGAGTGTTGCTGGCCCACCTCGCTCATTTCGCTGCGCGCACCTCGACCGATCCGGTGCCGCTGCGGCCGTAGCGCGAGGGATTATACATGTCCTCGACATAGGCCTGCGGCAGCACGTATTTGCCCGGCGTCACCACGCGCACGACATAGGCGACGGTGAACACCGCTTTGCTGTCGGTGGCGCGATCCAAAGCCGCGGTGAAACGATCATCGCGGAACTCGGTATTCACAGGGTCCTGGCCGTCCTGGATCCAGTCCAGCGTGCCGCTGTCACCCGACGACACCAGATGCGGGTTGTCGATCTCGAGCCCCGCCGGGAGATAGTCCGACACCATGATATGTCCGTATTCCGGCTTGGGCTCGGTGATCTTCAACACCACCGCGAAGCGGTCGTTCTGTTTCGCGGTCGAAATATCGACCGGCTTGCCGTCGAGCGTGAAATAGCTGCGCTCGATCTTGAAGCCGTTCGAGGCCGCGGGCTCCGGCGTGACTGGCGAGCCCGACACCGAGACCACCGCCTGCACCGGCGCATCGCCGGTGTTGGTGATCTTCAGCGGCTGGCCCGTCACTTCGCTGGACTTGTAGTTGCGGTAGAGCGCGGCCTTGATCGGGGTGCCGTTGAGGTCGAGCGCCATGGTCTCCTTGGCGAGCGCGCGTGCCGCCAGCACCATCCAGGCATTCTCCTGGGTGGAGGTGTAGGGCGTGAGCCCGCGCGCGGCTTCGACCCGCATCACGGCCTGCGAGATCGTCGCACGCGGCGCATTGCCTTCGGCCCCGAGCGAAACCAATGCCGCCGCATCGCGCAACGCCGAACCGTAATCGACGCGGCCGAACACCAGCACCGGCTTCGGGTTCAGGTCTTCCAGCGCCGAGGCATAGACGCGTTCGGCGCGGTTGCGGTCGCCGACCAGCGCCAGTGCGGCGGCGAGCTGCGACTTGGCGATGGGAGTGGCCAGGTCCTTCAGCTTGGTGTCGGCGAGGTAGCGGAGGTCGCCGATCGGCGCCGCGCCATTGCGTGCGAGCACGTAGAGGCCATAGGCGAGATTGCGGCCGCCGTCCTTCTCCGGCTCGTTGGCGTTGACGACGGAGTTCCTGACCCGGTCGAGCGCATTCTTGAACAGCACATCCGGCACCGCAAATCCCTTTTCACGGGCGCGGGTCAGGAAATCAGTGACATAGGCATCGAGCCAGGCGTCGTCGCCGCCGGCCGACCACAGGCCGAACGAACCGTTCGAGCCCTGGCGCGCCAGCAAGCGTTCGATCGCATCCTTGATGCGCTGATCGAGATTCTCGTCCTGCGCCAGTTTGGCGCCGGCCGCGAGCTCGTTGACATAGAGCAGCGGCATGGCGCGGCTGGTGATCTGCTCCGAGCAGCCATGCGGATAGCGGTCGAGCGCCTGCAGGATGGTCGCGGCGTCCAGTGCCGTGGACAGGCCGACCGACAGCGACACGCTGCCGGTGCCTTCGACGAGATCGCTGAACATGTCAGCGGTCAGCGTCAGGCTCTCGCCCTTCGCCAGCTTCCGGATCGAGCGCCGCGCCAGCACCTGCGTCGCCGGCTTGACGTCGAGCGCATAGTGCCGCGCCAGCGACAGCCCGTTCGGTCCGTTGATGGAGACATCGAGCTCCGCCTTGCCGGCGCCGCCGGCATCGAGGCCGAGCGTCAGCGAGCTGCGCTGCTTGGCGTTGAGCTTCAGCGTGGTCGCGGGATTGCCGGCAACCTTCACCGTGCCTGATGCCGCGACATTGACGACGTAGTCGCCGGCGGTGCCTTCGACATTGTCGAGGTCCATGCTCATGGTGCCGCGGTCACCGGTGAGCAGGAAACGCGGCAAGGTCGCCGTCAGCACCACGGGATCGCGCACGATCACGTCGGTCGTGGCGCGGCCAAGCTTAGTGGCGCTCCAGGCCACCGCCATGACGCGCGCGGTACCCGCGAAATCCGGAATGTCGAAACTGACCTCCGCGGTGCCGTCGGCTCCGACCGTGACGATGCCGGAATACAGCGCGAGCGGCTTCTGGGTCGGCGGCGAGCCCTGCAGCTCGGCGCCGGCATCGCCACCGGTCTTGATCTGGCCGCGCGTGCCCTGCATGCCGTCGATCAATTGCCCATAGAGATCGCGGATTTCCGCGGTGAGCCGGCGCTGGCCGAGATAGTAGTCATCCGGCGCCGGCGGCTTGTAGTTGGTGAGGTTGAGGATGCCGACATCGACGGCGGCAATCACCACCTTGGCGTCCTCGCCGGGATTGAGCCCGCCGAGCTTCACCGGAATCTTCAGGGACGTGTTCGGCCGCACCAAAGCGGGCGGCGAAAGCGAGACCTGCAGCGTCCGCGCCTGCTTGTCGATGCCGAACCATTTCAGCCCGATCGAGCGGCCCGGCATGCGCTGTGCGGCCGCATCCAGCGGCCGGCGCAGGGTCGCCATCACATAGGCGCCGGTGCCCCAGTCGTTGCCGACGGGAATCTTGACCTGCGAGGTGCCTTCCTTGACATCGACGCTCTGCGTCGTCAGCAGGCGGTCGCCAAGCACGTTGACGGTGAGCTTGCCCGCCGCGCGCGCATTGACCGACACCACCATAGTGTCGCCGGAGGCATATTGCGGCTTGTCGATCGAGGTCTCCAGCAGGTCCGGCGTGTCGGCGCTGCCGTCGGAATACCAGCCGACATCGAACTGCACCGAGGTGATCGGGCCGTTGATATCCGCCGACTTCACGTCGAGCCGATAGCGGCCGGGCTGCGGCGAGAAAGTCAGATGCGCCGGCTTGTCGGCCGCGATGGCCACATCGCCGTCGGCGACGCGCTTGGTGGTCTTGACCGGCTCATAATCCCAGGACGAGTTCTGCCGGTACCACTGATAGCGCGACTCGAGTTTCAGCAACTCATAGCGCAAGTCGCCGCGCGCCAGCGTCTTGCCCTCGGGCGAGACGAACACGACGTCGAACTCGGCCTTGTCGCCTTCGGCCACGCTGCCGTTGAAGGCCGGCTTGACCCCGATCAGGTTGGTCGCGGGCGCCACCGGCAGCACGATCTTGCGTTCCACCGCCCGGCCACCGGTCTCCGCCATGCGGATGAAAACCCGCGCCTCCTGCGGCCGGGTCGAGGCCGGCGGCTTGGCGAGGCTGACCGGGAAGGTCGCGTTGCCCTTGTCGTCGGACACCGGGAGGTTTTCGATCGGCGTGCGTTCGTTCGAAGCGGTCTCGGTGTCGTCGACGCCGAACTGATATCCGGAAAAACCCGGGCGTTCCGCCGCGGGCGCGACCAGCATGTCGCCCTCGAGCTGGAGGTTGGAAGCCGGCGCGCCATAGAGGAAGCGGCCGGCGACCTGAAGCTCCACTGGAGCCTCAGCTTTGATGACCTTGTCCTTTGAAGTGACGTCGAATTCCAGCCGCTCGGGGATGTAGTCCTCGACCATGAAGGTGGTCTCGCCGACCGATTCCGCCTTGGGATCGGTGAAGACGCGCACCCGCCAGGTGCCGCTCGGCACCGCCGAATTAAGGGAAATGGACAGAGAACGTCCGCCCGCGCCCTGGTCGGCCAGCACGGCACGGCGAAACTCGACGCCATCCGGCCGCTCGACCACCATGGTGAGCGGCGTGCCGGTCATGGCATTGCCCTTCCCGTCGCGCAGGAGCGCGGTGAGATAGA
This sequence comes from uncultured Alphaproteobacteria bacterium, assembly GCA_963802585.1. GTDB lineage: Bacteria > Pseudomonadota > Alphaproteobacteria > Rhizobiales > Xanthobacteraceae > Bradyrhizobium. The sequence goes on from CAWDJS010000016.1 coordinate 175,726, forward strand.
CGGTCTCGCTGGAGCGGTAGACGCCGCGCTCGGCATAGACAAAGGCGTCGGCGCCGCTATCCGGCGTCTCGCGCCCGGCAACGCCGCGGTCGGTGAGATCGAACGCGTTCGATTTCAGGCTGAGGAAGGCATAATCGGTCTTCTCGCCCGACACCGTCAGCATGGCCGGCGACAAGCCGCCCTCGCCGCGCGCCAGCCCAGCTTCGAACAGCACATGGCCGGATTCGTCGGTCTTCCTGGCCGCAAGGATCTCGTTGTTGCGCGCCACCAGCCGCACTTCCGCGCGCGGTACCGCATCCGTTGTTGCGAGTGAGTTCACGAAGACATGGATGCCGTCATTGCCGGAGAAAGCGGCGATGCCGAGGTCGGAAACGATGAACCACTGCGTCGCCAGTTGGTAGTCATCGTCGGCGCCCGGCATCTTGGCCGCCGCCGTCATCACATAGACGCCCGGCTGCAGGTCGCCGAGCGCCTGGTCGACCGGGAACGCGGTGGTGACTTCCTGGTTCAGCGTGGTCGCGGTGGCGAGTTCGCCGGTCCAGACCTTCTGGCCGCGTTCGTCGCCGAGACCAGACAATTGATATTTGCTGATCGCCTGCTGGAAGTCGCTGTCGATCACCGTGTTGATCAGGTTGCGGTCGCCGATCCGGAACACGTTGACGGTCACCGCCGGCGTATTGACGCTGACGACGGGAATGCCGCGCTGGCCGGTGCGCGGCAGCACATAGGCCCGTCCCGTGAAGCGCACGAACGGCCTGCGGTCGCGGACATAGATGTTGAACTCGGCCGATTTCGGCAGGCCTTCCTTGACTTGCGACGGCAGGCCGGCGCGCAGATTGATGTTGTAGCGCTCGCCGTGCTTCAGCCCGTCGACGCAGAGCTGTTTGTCTTCCGAGGTCAGCGCCGGCTTGTCGGTGCCGGCCAGGGTCACGAACGGCGCGAAATCGGTGCGCTTGGCGAGGTCCTCGGTGAACTGGAAGCAGACCCGGGGCGAAGCGGAGTCCGAATTGACGTTGTAGTCGGCCAGCTTGAAGCCGTGATCGTCGCGCAGCTTCTCATATTGCGCGCGCACGTCGGCGACCTCGCGCAGCTCGAGCGACAGCCGCAGCGTGTCGAGCGCCGGGCGCCACATCTGCCGGGCGGAAAACGCCTTGCCGAGCACGGCGAGCGCATCGGCTTCGTCCTGCGGGTTGCCGGCGCGCTGATAGGCGATATAGGCCGCCGTCGAGGCGCGCTCCCAGAAGAAGGTCTGTTCGCTCGAGGTCTGCGGCCAGATCTGGAAGACGGTGCGGGCGAGCCGCAGCCAGTTGCCGCTGTCTTCGGGGGTGGTGGCGGCGATCTGGCCCAGGATCTGAAGACCCGAGCGGAAGTCGTTGCGCCTGAAGGCGGCATCGGCATCGCCGCGCAAGGAGGCCGGCGATTTGGAAACCGCCCCCGCCTCGCTCTTGATCTGGGCCTCCAGCTTGATCGCGGCATCAGTGAGGTCGTCGCGCTTGAAGGCCTTATCCGTGGCGAGCGCTGAAGAGAGGCCAAGCGCCAGCGTTGCGCACAGGGCTGCGGCGCGAACCAGACCGATCATGGGGAAGCTCCTTCGCGGGCAAAATCCGCGTGGTGATAACAAGTGCGCGAAATGGTGACGGACTGATGGCACAGGAACGAGCGTAGCAAAGAGTCGCATGCGCGTGGCCAAGATAAAAGTCCTGACCGTTCAGCTAGATGAACGGCCTGATGGCGTTGGGACATGATCCGGAAAAGTGTGAAGCGGTTTTCAGAAAGATCATGCCAAACAAGAAGCTAAAGCGCGATGATATCGCGCTTTAGCGCGGACCGGACGCAGCCCCCCGCTCCCCTTAGTCGCGGCCCGGCAAAAACCGGTTCGAAGGGGTTTTCGCAAAAAAGGATTTTTCATAATGAGGGTGCTATGTAGCGTGGCGGCGGTCACGCCCCGCGCTGGGGAGCAAGGTCTGGAAACGGGCTATCCCCTTCCAAAAGACCAGGCCCAGCCAAGACGGTCCCGTAGCTCAACTGGATAGAGCATCAGATTTCTACTCTGAGGGTTGCAGGTTCGAATCCTGCCGGGATCGCCATTCTTCAACTTCTTATCGTCCTTGCAGAATTTCGGCGCCCCCAGCACTTCGCCGGGGCAAGCTTCGGTTCGCCCCGCTCAAGCTCAGCCCCTAATCGAAAGTAACTCCCATCCGGAAGTCTCCTTTCCAGACCACACGACACGACAATTTCAACCCATCATCTGGCAAGATCAGGTTGAAGGCTTTCGCAATCGGCATGAACTTAACAAGGTCGGGAAACTCGATCGCTGCACCGGTCGTGGAAAGGTCGCGCACCGTGCAAGGGTATTTGTCGCCGCCGTACTCGGCGGTAGCTCGCTTGTCGGCTCGGTAACGCGGGGCAATCCTGGTTTCGACCATGAAAAAGAACCGCAACAATGCAAATGCTGCGCAGCGTACGACGGAGCAATGAATTGTTTACTAAGGGGGCACGGTGCCGACGGCCCCCGGCACCCTTCAAAACAGAAAAAAGCTGCCGATCAGCAGGCCCGCAGAAAAGGACCAAAGCCCCAGGGTGCAGGCTGAGACGAGGCGCAAGAGGGCGCGAAGCTGCACCTCGTACTCCTCTTCTGTCTTATGGACCTGAGTTGTCATTGGCGCTGCCCTGCCCAGCAAGCGTTGGCCGTCTGTACGCCCAAATCATGGTGAAGGCGGGGCATTTGCCGATGTTGTGAACAGGCCTCAGGCGCAGGTCTCAAGCCGGGGAAGACGTCTGGAGCCGGTGCCCCCTGTTTCCTATCCTCCCCGCAGAACTTCAGCGCCCCCGGCACCGCGCCGGCCGATCACGGGCATGGGTTGCAAAGACTAGCCTTGGAATCGGGGACATGCCGATCAGACTCATCAAGGACGAGGCCGTACCAAAGTGCGGTAGCATCGACGTCCGATTCCCGGATGCAAAGCCGTCAGGATATTTCTACTGGGATGACCTGCCGGGCCACCGTCTCAGGCCGGACATACTCACCTGCGAAGCAATCTCCGAGCAGGCCAAGCCGCTTGCGCGACCGAAGGCGAAGTGTTGGATCGAATGATAACGCGTCGCGCCGCCATCCTGCTGACTTTGGTGCTGGCCGCATGTTCGAGCGACCCCAATTCACCCATGCCGGCCTATGTGGGGCCGTCGCCGCCAATGCAAAAAGCGATCGTCGCGAGCGCCAACGCAGCCGCAGCGGAAGCAAAGCTGGCTGCTCCCCAGCAAATCTCCGATGTTCGACAGTCGGACCATGGCCCAGGCCAATACTTTGTTTGCCTGAGAGAAGCCAACCCGCCTTCAGGTGGACTTCCGCGCTATTACTCGGTGTTCTTTGACAATGACGTGTACAAGGGGGACCGTCTCTCCGTCATGATCGACGAGTGCGAAAAGCAGACGTTCACTCTACTGCCGCCAGTTCCGACAGAGCCGGCAGTTCCGGCGCAGACTGAGCCGGCGAATGCCAAGCCCGCCAAGCACAAGAGGGACCGCCGCTTGGTCCAGTGAAACTGCGCAAGTCCGAAGCCCGGCCGCCCTACTTCTTGTTCTCCTCGCAGAACTTCAGCGCGCCCAGCGCTTCGCCGGCTTTGGGAATCTGCACTTCGATGCTGTCGTCGTCATCGTCCTCGAAATCGATGGTGAGACGTTTGGCTTTCGACAGCGCGTCCAGGATCGTTTGATCGAACTCGAAGATGCCGCGCACGGCGGTCTTGTCCATGACCTCCCACTTGGCCTTCTTCATGATGTCCTTGTCGTCGGTGCCGACGTCGGCCTTGAGGATGTCGCCGACCTTGTCCCACTCCCAGCCGTCATAGATCAGCACGATGACGATCGCCTTGTCGGAATAGGACAGCACGATCACGTAGTCGCGGTTTTCATCGTCCTTGTCCTTGTAGCCGCGGCTGGCATTGCAATGGTTGTCCTGCGAGCGCTTCTCGATGGTCCAGTCCCCGACCTGGCTGGCCTGTGCCAGCGCAGGCGCACTCCAAAATCCGGCCAGCAGCGCGGCGGCGAAGAAGAAACGGTTCATGTCGGTCAGCTCCCCAGCTCGATTCCAACGGGCCAAGCTGACCATCTCCGCCATCAGGCCGCAAGAAAGTTCTTCGACGTCGCAATCCGCACTCGCCTAGGCGGCACGACCCGCGCTTCGCATCGCCCGCTCCGTCGCCAGATAGATCATGTCATGCCCGTACATGCCGGCGGACATGCCGCGGTCGTGGCTGGTCCACAGCCGCGGCAGGATTTCCACGCGGCGGCCGCCGCGCGCGTGCAGCTTGACCAGGCCCGCTTCCTCGGCCGCGACCAGCAATTGCCGGACATGGGTGCGGGATACGCCGAAGCGTTCGCCGACATCCTCGTAGGGAATGGCGGCGTGCAGGCCGTCCGGCGTCGCCATGGCGGCTTGCAGGAGAGCGGCGATGACGGGGAAACCGGCGGCGCGGTTCATGAACAGCATCATGTCAGGTGAGAAATAGATCAGCTTGGCTCCCAGCGACACGAAGGCCATTGCCTGGCGGCGAAACAGGACTTGAAAATGCGGGTCGCGCCCGATCAGCGGCGAGTAATCGTGCTCCGGATACAGAACCTGCAGCGGCGTGAAATGCGCGGCGAGCCAGTCGCGGTCATGCGCCTTCAGCGCCCCGGTCGGCTTGACGATACGCAGGCGCCGGTCGCCGGGTGCGGGGTTCAGCTCGAGAAAGCCGACCGAGCAGAGCCGGCGGATCAGGTGATCGATCTGCCGGTCGCTGGCCAGTCCAAACATCGCAATCGCCTGCTTCAGCCGGCCGACGGTAACCCAGGTTTCCGGCCGCGCCGGATCTTCCGAGGCTTCGAGCACGACCGCCATGTGATAGACGACGAAGCGCGCCAACTCGATCAGGAGGCGGACCAGGAACGGATCCCCGCTATAGACCTCCAGAAAACGGTCGAGATAAGCCTTCCGCGCCAATGGCAGGCGCGGATGGTTGACGATGTCGTCGAGGGCAAGCCGCGGCCGCCCCCCGACAAGGCGCTCGATCTCTGCCTGTTCCAACGTCGTCCCCCCGGTGCCCGTTTCCCCCAGCAGCACTGGACCTCAGCCGGGCTGACCTTATTGACGGCATCGGATTGACGCAATCTTTTCCATTCCGCCGGCCGGGGCAAACGATTACGCTGCCCGCTGTTTATTTGATTCAAACCGATTGTCGGCCCGCCCCTGCCGATTTTCCCGGGGCGAGCCGGAACGACATTCAGATCACAAAGAAATTTCAGGAGCTGTTTCCATGTCCGACGCCAAAGCTGCCTCTCCCGTTGCCAGTGTACGACCGGGCTCCCCGCTCGCTTATGCGGTCTTGATCGCCGTGATGCTGGCCTGCGGCCTCTATGCGGTCTTCATCACCGGGCCGTCGATGCGCGCCGATGCGCAAGCACGGCTGACCCAAACCATCGCCGACGAGACCAAAGGCTTCTGCGAGAAGTTCGGCATGCGCGCCGGCTCGGCCGAATTCCTCGATTGCAGCCGCGAGCTCGCCACGGTTCGCGAGCGCCAGGCCGGGCGCGACCGCGCCGCCGACCAGGGCATTCTCTAGCCGGAAGCCTGATGAGATCGAGTTGAGCCGGAGCCGCGCGCTCGGTCCGCCGATCTCAGAAATCGGAGGACAAGACCGCGAGCGCCTTCATGCTGGGCGCGAAGAACACCGCCACGCCCTTGTAGCGGATGAAATCCGGAAGCTGCAGGTTGATGGCCGAGCCGCTCGCTAGCGGGATGTGATACCCCTTGTTCGCGCCCGGGAAACCGCGGTTGCCGAACAGGCCGTCCTGTGACTCGAGCCCGTCGGGAATGGTCTTGAACGCGTCGCTGAAATCGGTCTTCTGCAGCCAGCGCAGCACGGTATAGAACTGCTCGTTGACCCGCGCGAAGCAGAACAGGCCGACGAGGCCGCGATCGACGCCGTCATCCGCATTGCCTTCGAGTTTCGGCCCGTAGGAAAAGCCCCGCCGCATCACCCGCGGCGCGCCCCTGGGAAAGCGAACCTGGTTGGCAAATTTCAGCGGCTGGTCGCGCCCATTGGCGACGCGGATATGGGCTGACATCGGACATTTCAGCCCATCGGGATCACCGGCATAGCCGAAATCGTTCGACGGCTCCGGCGGGTTCGGCGGCGCGTCCGGAAATTTCGACAGCGGCGAGCCGTCGCGCCAGCGCCCCAGCATTTTTGCGGCGATCCATTCCTGCGCCAGCTCGCGCGGCACATTTGGCGGCGCCTTCGTGCTGTTCTGCTGCAGGAACTGGTTGAAGCTCGCCACGTCCTGGTAGATCCAGGCGAGCGCGACATGCGAGCCGTCACGCGCGAAATCCTGCCATGGCCCGGGCCGCTGCGGCGAGGTCGGATAATCGTCGCTGGGATAGCCGACCAGGATTTCGCGAAGGTCGACCGCGTTCGCCCGGCCGCTCTCGTTCCAGTCGATATCGGGCGCGGTAATGCCGTCGCGATAGCCGAAATGCAGCCGGCCGTCGCCCGGGCGGTTACCGCCGAGCGCACCGTCCGGGAACGCCGGCAGCGCAAGCTCGGTCAGGCCAAAGCGGGCCGCCGCTGCGCGCAAATCGGCCAGCGCCTGCGACTTCTGCTCGGCGTCGAAGCTGGCATAGATGGCAAGATCGATGTCATCAGCCGCGAAGCGTCCGTCCCACCAGCGTTCCGGCGCGCTTGCCCCGATAAACCCGAGCTGCCGCGCCATGGCGAGACTGCCGGGGGCCTGCGTGGGATCGGCGAAGAAAACCTCGAAAGCCCGCCTGCCCTGCGCGACATCCAGCGCAGGATGCCCGCGCAGCAGCTTTTCCAGCCCGCTCCAGGAGAACAGCAGATGAAACTCCGGTTGCCCTGCGACATCGCCCGCCGCCCCCCGCGGAACCCTGGCGGCGTATTCGCGCACGAATTGCCGCGCCGCACCGGCGTCGGCGAGGCAGAACAGCAACACGTTGACGAGCGGCTTCACCGAGCTGCGGACCACCAGCGCCTGGATGTTGTCAATATCGGCCATCGGTCATCCCGATCGGTCCTTTAGCCTCGGGGTCGCAAATCCCGTCAGGCCTTTTTGTCGAGCGCGGTGAGTATCTGTTCGACCGTCTTGTGGTCGTAGGCCGAGAACAGCCAGCCCGCCGGCTTGCCCTCGAAATCCAGCGATCCGTCGACGGCGGTTCCGAGCGAGCGGTAATTGTGCGCCTTGGAAAATTCCCAGAAAGCGTTGGTGTCGCTGACGTCAGGCATGTTGTCGGCGAGCGAGAAGATCGCCGCGAATACCGGCGTCAGCTCCCGCCGGAAAAACTCTGTGTATTCCTGGTGCGGCCCCTCATATTCGGTGATGACCTGGATGTATTTGTTGTCGATGACGACGACCCGCGCGAAATGAACCAATTTCGATTTCTTCAGCGCCTCGGCAATCTTGGGCTGCACTTGCGTCGCGAAAATCGCCTCCAGCCCCTTGAGTTTCTCCAATGTCGCAGCGTCTTGCTTGATCGGCAATGTAAGATTGAGTGCATGCGTCATATGACCCTCCCATCAATACAATCATAGGTTTATCCATGATTAGGTCGATATCATGATGGCGCGCATTGTGCGGTGCGCCGACGGGTGCGGCATTTTGGCAGATGTGCGAGGTGAGGCCTCAGCGGCGTCCCTTCAACACGGCGCCGTCGAACGAGCGCCTCACCTCGATCCCGACGGGAGACTGAGCCAGGCCCTCGTTCGGCCTGAACGCAAAAGCGTGACGGCCGCTGCCGAGCCCGGCAGCCCTGAGGTCTTCGCGACAGAGATTGGCGAGCGTCTGCCCGATCAGCCGGCCGACCGCAAAGATGTCGAGACAGACCGGCGCTTCCGGATGTTCGATGTTTTGTGCCCAGCCTTCGACGGCGCGTTCGCTCACGGCATCGATGAAGCCGCGGAGCGCACCACTTTCCGCAGCCTGCCCGCCAGCGAGCCCGGCTCGCTGCGCCAGCCTTTTCCTGATCGCCTCGAGTTCATGGCCGATATCGAACCGCGGCGCGCAGTAGTGCACAGCCCGCCTCGCCTCATCAGGATAAAGCGCGGCATATTCCTGCGCGTTGTGGAACATGAGCCGGCTGTCGTCGTCGACAAACGTCTCCGATGGCGCGCCTTCAGCCAGGATCACGTCATGGCTGTCGAGCTCGACGTGGAAATATTCGACTTCTTCAACATCCGCAGCCTGCACGATCGAGACGCCGTTGATGAGGTCCTTCGCCTCGATCAGCACGCCGTCGAGGAGCATCGCATGATGCGGCGAGATCCAGAGATCGCGTCGCGGCACGCCGTCGGCGAGCGATCCCGCTCTGAGACAGATCGGCAGGATGTCCTTGCGGCCCAGGATGAAGCGCCCGCCATAGCTGCGCCGGCCGATCCATTTGATCGGCCGCAGCGCGCCCGACGCAGTCAGGACGGAAGCGCCGATCGCAAGCGCCGCGACCGGCACCTCGCCTCTTTCGGCCGAGATCAGCGTACCGCGCCGATAACAGGCAATTTGATCTTCGCTGATGACCGTGCCGCCATCCAACGAGGTCAGATGGAAGAAGTCGCCGGCAAAATGTCCGGCCTTGTCGAACTGGAATTGAAAGGTTTGTCCGCCCTCGGTCACCGTCAGGACGTTGGTGGTGTAGTTCATATCGGCATGGCTGCCGGCCACATCGGCCACCGAGGTGAGATCGATGATGTCACCCTCGGCAAAGCCGGAAATGGTGCCGCTGAACGCCGAAGCCGTGCCGAGATCCAGCTCGCCACCGACGCCCTCGAACACGATATCCTGGCCTGCGCTCACTACCCCCTGCACTGCGAGCGTACTGCCCGTGTCGATCGTGACCGTACCGGTGCCGCTCAGGCTCGCAACACTCAGCGTGCTCGGATCGAGCTCGATCCTGCCGTTGTTGATGATGCCGCCCGCATCCGACAGCGTTGCACCGGACAGGCTTAGCGTGCCGCCGTTGGTCAGCGTCGAACCCGATGCAAGGCTGTTCGCTCCCGTCAGCTCCCACCGCGCGTCGCTGTCGACGAGCACCGAGCCAAAATTGACAAAGCTTGAGCCGATCCCGCTGATCGTGCCGGTTGTCGTTCCCGAAGCCAATTCCAGCGTGTTACTCGCGCTGGTGCTGCCGACGACGTTGCCATTGAACACCGCGCCCGCATCCACAACAACGCGGCCAGCTGCAGTTCCATAGAATGCAAGCGCTTTACCCTCGCCCCCCGTTATCGAGCCTGCATTGATAACCGTACCGCCCACAGCCAAGACGACACCAATCGCACCACCGTCGATCGAAGCCCCAGCCGTATTCGTAACATGGCCAATAGCCGTCGAATGAACGCCGGCAACACCTCCTGCAATAGAGCCGGAATTGGTTACAATTCCGAAGCCCATGAGAGCGACGCCGTATTCGGCCCCTGTGATCAATCCGGTATCGTAGTTATTGATCGAGGCCGCGGCCTTTGCCGCAATGCCTGCTCCGGCCCCCGCATTAACGTTGGCGATCGTTCCTGAGTTTAGGACGAAGCCCGGGCCATCAGCGACCTCAATGCCATATTGTCCTCCCGCAATCAGGCCGGCGACCGCATTGGTAACAAGACCGCCGCCATTCAGATAAACGCTTGCGCCATCCGTCGCATCGTTGTTCTTGATCGAACCAAAATTGTACAGCACCGTGGTGCCGCCGCTCGATTCTACACCGTAATTGTCACCCGAGATCAAACCCGATGCTGCGTTGATAACGGAGCCGCCGCCTATCAGCGACAGACCCACGCCAGCCTCGAACCTTCTGCTGGCGAACGTGCTGCTAATGCTCCCGTAGTTAACGACGACGCCGTTGCCGGCTACGCGAACGCCGCTATTATGTCCAGAGATCGCTGCGCCCGCTGCGTTGCCGATGTATCCACCTGCTTTCAGATAGACACCGCGTCCGCCGAAGCTTTCGCTCGCCGAGATCGTGCCGGAGTTCAACAAGCTGCCACTGGCTACGAAATAGATTCCGACGCCGTCAGGACCTATGCTTTCGATCAGGCCTGAGCTGCCATTGGTGATCGAGGTGTCGCCGCCACTACCCGGAACACCCCCGTCACCGTTCTCGATGCCAACGGCTGTGCCAACAATCGTGCCGGTGTTGGATGCCGTTCCACCGTGGAGGAATTCGACAGCAAATTGTCCATCGACGAATCCGGAAGCATTGTTTGTGAAAGAGGCATCGGCCGTCTCAAAAAAGATCCCGGCGCGATACCCTCCTTGGGAGCCGGCGTGGATAGTGCCGGAATTGACAACACTGCCACCGAAAAGAATACGCCGATACCGGTGCCCTGAATGTGCGCGCCAGCTGCGTTGGTAACTTGGCCTTCCCTCAGAAAAACGGCTTCATATCCGGCAATGCTTCCCGAATTGATAATCGTTGTATCGCTGGAAAGACCTCCTCCCGCAATGATACCGGCCTGGTTGCCGCTGATTGAAGCGGAGGCCGCGTTAGTAACCGTCCCGACGAAGCTTTGCCCCCCGGAGCCAAGTAAAATTCCATAGGCGGTCCCCGTGACGCTGGCGCCGGCATTGTTGCTGACGTTGCCGCTACTTGCGAGCGAGACACCTATCGCTCCACTTATGGCGCCGTCATTGACGACCGTCCAGTATGTCCCGGCCGCTCCAGCGAGCGCCGTTCCCGATGTCTTGATCGTCGCGCCGGATGCGACGGTCGCGGGGTTCTGGGTTGCCGCGTTGCTGAGCGTAATTCCAGTGAGATAGGTCCCGCTGATCGTCGTCCCGCTCATCACGTCAACTCCAGCTCTGCCTTCCCAATCTTCTTTTCCGTGCAATCATGAATTCGCGCCGCCGCGCCGTCGCCGGCGAGCGCTAGGGTCGACAGGATGCGGGAGTAGCTCGGCACCGTCATCACCAGGGTGATGACGTGAGATTGAGCCGCACCCGGAAAAGCAACGCCACCGCCGCCCTCAGTGATCGCCCGGCGTTCCCGTCGGCGGGAACATGGTGAAAAGCCGCGACAGCTCGGCCTGCGAGTGCGTGCCGGTCTTCTCGAAGCAGCGCCTCAGCTGCGTCTTCACGGTTGCCGCGGTGACCCCGAGGACGCCGGGCATCTGGGAGCCGTTCACGCCGCTGGCCAGTAGCAGCGCAATCCGGGCTTCGGCCGCGGTGAGGCCATAGGCCGCCTGGATCGCCGATGCCGTGGCCCGCGACCTCGCGGCAGGATCGACGATGACGACGAGGACGCGCGCCGGCGCGACCAGCTCCCACAGCAGGAAGGACGGCCGCGGCAGCGGCACGGCCACCACCAGCAACGGCGCGGCGCCGGAAGGACGGCTGACGCGCACCGGCTCCGGAAGCGAGACGGCGGCTCCTGCCGCGACGTCCAGCGCGCCCTTCAAGGCGCGCAACAACGCCTGCCGCTCACGCGACAGCGCCGAGACGAGCTCGATGCTGCCGTCGCGATCGAAGGCAATTCCGTCCGATTGCCGCAACAGCGCTTCGGCCGCCTTGTTGGTCTGGGTGATGCATCCGCGCCCGTCGAGCAGCAAGGCCGCATTCGGCATCAGGTCGAGAATGACCGACATCTGGCGCTTGCCGTCGGCGCGGCTTCCCAATAGCAGCGAGGCCTCCAGCGCCCGGCACAGATGCGGCGTCAACGGATCGAGCCGGCGCACATGTTCGTCGGCCCGCCCTGCACTACGCTCGGACAGGCAAAATCCGAACCCGCCCGCCGCACCGTCGACGGACAGAGCCTTGTGATTGATGTCGACGATATCCGCGTGCCCCCAGGGCGCGAGGATATCGGCATAAAACTCGGTCTTGCGGATCGAACCAGGATCGACCAGGGAATTCGCGCTGACGGCCTTGCCGGATTGGTATTGCGAAATGGCGACCGTCCAGGGATTCCAGGCATGGCGCTCGCGGAAAATCGCCGAAGGCTCCTCCGGCAGCCGGCCGAGTATCTGGGTTGGCTGGCGCTTGGCCGAGGGCGGCGGAACGTAGGCGACCATGCCTCCCAGGGCGCCGATATGGTCGGACACTCCTACCAGGACTTCGGGCCAACGGTGCGGATCGGCAACGACGCCGTAGATCAAATCGAGCATGCGGTCTTCCAAAAGGATTCTCCGCCTATGGTTTTCTGAAAACAATTCGTCGGGCTAGCTAATCGGATGCGAACTATGCAGTAAATTGAGGCGGATTTTTTTCAATTGAATGACGGCGCCCATGCAATCGGGCGATGAAATCGCAGGCATCCTTTCACCGCCTCACCCGACCGGATGATGACGGTCCAGCCGGTCATGACCTATTGGCAGAGGGTGATCCGGGCCGGGCGAGTCGGCGGCACCTCGGCTCTCAGTCTCATACTCTGATTGCATTTTCAACTTGAGGTTACATTCATGACCAGACTTGCCACGCCAAGTTCCCGTTGGCCGACGAGCGAAAGCGAAATGTCCGACGAGGACCGCAGGACCCACCGGAAATGGGCCCACTATTCATACGTTTGTTACATCCTCCTCATCGCCGGCTTGCTGGCCGTCGGCGTTTCAACCCGCCAAAGCAATAAGCTACCGACGACAGCGGACCAGACGGCAGGCATCGGCACCGTTGCGAAGCCTGCAGGACAGCATCACCCAGGTGGGTGAGGCACGCGACGTCGGGTTGATATATCCTGTCCGCGTCTCCTCGCATTGAGGCGGCGGTTACTCCTGTCGCGGGCAGACCGCCGCAGGCAAGGGGGTGCAGGTAAATCCTTCCGGCGAGCAAATCGAAAAGGTCCTCGACCTGATCTATGACGCTGCCGCCGAGAATGATCTCTGGCGCACTGTACTTACGGCGATCGCGGACCTGACCAACAGCCAGGGAGGAATTCTCTTTGGCTTTTCATTCGCCAAGCAAACCGTCTATTTCGATTTCAACGGCCGCCTCAGCGAAGAATGCAAGCAAGCCTTCCAGGAGCGGCACATGATGAACCCGTGGGCGGTCTACATGGAAAACCAGCCGGTCGGAAGGTTGGTCATGTCGGATGAAGCTATCGGACTCCGCGAACTGCAGCGGACCCTATTTTACGACGAAGTGCTGCGGCCGCAGGAAGTCGGTCACAACGGAATGATGGCGCTGGCCAAGAAGAAGGATTTCCACGCCGCCTTCAACCTCTGTCGAACCCTGCGCCAGGGTCCACTCGAACCGGAAGAGCAGCGTCTGCTCGAATGGCTTTCGCCTCACCTGCGCCGCTCGGCGACGCTGGGTCTTCACATCGACAGCTACGTGAGCATTCGAAGTGCCGCGTTCAACATTCTCGATCGTCTCTCCGACGGCGTCGTGATCCTCGATCGAAGCGCTTCCGTCCTGTTTGCCAACGTGGCGGCTCGCGGCCTGGAGGCCGAAGGCACGTTTCGGTTGCGACAGCCGATCGCAACGTCGTCGTCGCCGCATTCGTACCGGCTGACCGAGTTGATCAAGTTGGCGCTGACCGGGAAGCCCGGAGGGACCATGAGCTTTCCGCGCAATGCCGATGGCCGGCTGTTGACCGTCATGGTGTCTTCGATCCGCAGCAAGGACCATGGCCGCCTGTCCGACGCCGGCTTCAAGGACGCGGCTGTGCTGCTCTTCATCGTCGATCCCGCCAACCGGCGCTCGATTCCGATCGGGCAGATCATGGACGCCTACGGGCTCACTCAAGCCGAGGCGCGGGTGGCGCTCGCCGCCTCCTCCGGCAACACCGTCGGCGAGACCGCGCGGCTGCTGAATCTCTCGCCGAACACGATCAAGACACACCTGCGCCGCGTGTTCGCGAAGACTGCCACGGGACGCCAGACTGAGCTCGCCGGCCTCATCGCCGCCGTCGGCAGCGTGCGCCTACCCGGACAGGATGGCGAATGAGGGCATCGCATCACCCATCAGGATGATGACGGAACAGACCGCGCTTGCGCATTGTCGAAATGTTCAGGGGTTGGTTTTTGATTGCGGAGATCTGCCGTGCGGTGGGTGGATTTGGCCGGTTATGTTGCCTCGTCGCTGGTTTTCCTGACCTTCTACATGAAGGACATGATTCCGCTTCGCCTCATCGCGCTCTGCAGCAACGTGGCATTCCTGATCTATGCGGGATCACTGCATCTGGCGCCGATCTTCATCCTCCACAGCGCCCTGATTCCCATCAATGCACGCAGGTTGCTGTGCGCCTGGCGTGAGCAGCAGGCCAGATCGAAACGGTCGTTGCCGGGCGTCTAGCGCGCTTGCCGCACTGATTGGCGTCTCATCACTCGCTCAGAAGCGCGATGTAGATGCAAAAATCGTCGCGGCGAAAAACTGATTTCGCAAGCCTTTTCAATCCGGATGACCGCATTCAGCTTATGTTGCGCGGAAATTCCACTTGCACCGTCGGGCAAATCACTGGCTGATTTCCGCGCGTCTCGCGCCTACACAGAGGGGCGCTTCGCGGTCGTCACGAAACGTGGTGCGGGATGCGATGGAAGCTTGGGCGCAGTTGACGAACGCGCCCAATGCGGACGGCGAAATCGCGTGGTCCTGATCTCCCGATGCTGGGATCAAGTTCGTGGATGGTTTTTCACGGGCGACGGTGGCTAACAAGCCGGTACACCGGGGAGAGCGCGTATAAGCCGTGCAACCATTGCGCAGGGAATGCCGTGTGATGCGGCCTACCTGTGAGTACTCGTGTGCTTCTTTGCTTTCTATCTTGCACACGAGGCTGCGGGTGTGGCTGCACGCCCGGCATTCCCTGCGCCCTCTGGTTTCCCGGGGGACACTGTCGAAGCATCACTCGGGCGAAATGCGCCGCGAGAAGGAGAGCGCATGCCTGTTGCCCCGCCTCCGCGAGTCGCCGCCGCCTCACGATTGCCACGCGAACGCCAAATTCCGACACGCCAGCGCCCAATTTGTTGCCAGCGCATTCACCATAACCAGCCTGTTCGTGTGTATGGGTTGCGTTGAGTTCGAGTATGGCTGCGTATCGCCACAGCGTTGCGGGACTGGCTCTGTCGGCGCTGCTGCTGGGATCACTCCCGGCACAGGCCGACAGTTTCCAGCAAATGTGGATGGGCCGCGTCGCGCGGCCGCCCGCGGACAATGAAGAGGCTTCGGTCTACTGGGAAGACAAGTGGGACGCGCGCGGCAAGCGCTTCAAGCCCAACGAAGTCTCCTGCGCCCACCGCACCGAAGCGTTCGGGACCATCTTCGTCGTCACCAATCTCGACAACGGCAAGAAGATCGAATGCCCGGTGCAGGACCGTGGGCCGTTCGCGCAAGGCCGCGTGCTGGACTTCTCGCTCGGAGCGGCGCGAAAGATCGGCTGTGACGGCATCTGCCGCGTCACCGTGCGCCGCGCCGGCTACGAGTAGGCCTCAAAGAGGAAACGCGGACCCGCCGGTCCGCGCCCCCTGCTCTCTCGACTTACCCCAGGCAAACTCAGTAGCCGCAGGTCGCGCAGCGCGGCGCGACGGGCGCATAATAGCTGTAGCCGGGCGACACCATCTCGACGCGCTCGCGCGTCGCATATTGCGGCGGGACCTGCTCATAGGCGACGCCGGGGGGTGCTACCATCACCGTCTGCGGCACCATCACGGTCCGGTATTGCGGCGGCGTCCGGTGCGCGATCATGGCACCCGGCGAGACCATCACGGTCTCCTGAACGCTGCGGTACTGCGGCGGAACATATTGCGGCTGATAGCAGGTGGCGCAGGGCTGGGGCGCATAGCAATTGTAGCAGGCCGAGGCCGAGGTCGGGAGAACGGCTGCGACGACCATGGCGGCGAAGGACGCGGCAATAACGCGGGACATGAAGGCACCTGATTTGTTGAAACGGTTTCCGACAACGGAGATGAAGAAACAAACAACAGACTCTGCAAATTTGCCGTTGAGAAAGGTCCTTAACGAAATCTGACGGGCCAAACTTGGAGAGCCGGCGCGCGCGGATCGCTAAGCCCTTGCAATCGGCGCAGACCGTATTTTTCCGGGCTCCCGGATTAACCGAAGTGAAACGACTTACCGCTAGCTTGCCCTCGGGGAACTCTGTCTTGACGCAAATTTTCAGCCTCTCTTAGCTTTTCGCCGGTAAAGCCGTGTGGAACGAAGCTCGGCCGCGCGCAAATGTGTTGCGACCGCGCGTTTTCCGTGAGGCCGTACCGTGTCCGTGCAGAAATTCCTCCGACAGCGCGCCGTCAACATCGTCTGCGAGGGCAGCTACATGCTGCATCGCTGGTACGATCAGAACGGCAAGCTTCGGACGATGGCCTGCCGCACCACGCGCGTCTCGCCGTTCCGCATGATCGTCGAGGTGCCGGTCATCGGCCGGGTCGGCGACCGCATCACCTCCTATTTCGGCGAGTTCGGCGAGTTCGAGGGCTGTATCAGCGACACCAAGCGTGGCAGCATCCTGCTCGAGCTCGAGATGACGCCGGAGAAGCGCGAGTGGATGGCCGACAAGCTGACCTGGCTCGAGAAGAAGCACAGGGATCCGTCGATCAGGGACGCGCGCAAGGACGCACGCTACATTCCGCAAGTCTCGCACACCACGCTGACGCTGCCGGATGGACGGGTCACCATCTGCTTCATCATCGATGTCTCACCGGCCGGCGTCGCGGTTTCGTCGGAAGTGCAGCCGCCGATCGGCATGCCGCTGGCGGTCGGCTCCTGCGTCGGCCGCGTCGTGCGGATCTTCGAGACGGGTTTCGCGGTCAGGTTCGTCGAGAAGCAGAACCTCAACGACCTGTCCCGGCTGATTGTCCGGATCGAACCGACGGCGAGCGGTTCGTCACAACTGGCGGAAGCCATGCCGTGAGCACGGAGCTTCGTCCGCGCTTTCCGTTAAGAAAACGGAAACGGCCTGCATCCGGCTTGCCCCCGGGGGAACTGCGTCTTTGGCGGCAAACTTTCAGCCTCTCTTAGCCTTTCGCCGGTAAATTCCGCACGGAATGAAGCTCGGTCGTGCGCCGGCGCCGTCCCCCAGGGTTTGTCGCCGGCAAAGTCATTGCGGCCGCGCGTTCTCCCGCGAGGCCCGTACCGTGTCCGTCAAGGAATTCCAGCAAGAGCGCGCCATCAACATCGCCTGCGAGGGCAAATACAAGCTGCATCGCTGGTTCGGCCCGGACGGCAAGATCAGGACGATGGCCTGCCGCAGCACGCGCATCTCGCCGTTCCGCATGATCGTCGACGTGCCCGTGGTCGGGCGGATCGGTGACCGCATCACCTCCCATTTCGGCGAGTTCGGCGAGTTCGAGGGCAGTATCAGCGACAGCAGAAACGGCAGCATCCTGCTCGAGCTCGAGATGACGGCGGAGAGGCGCCAGTGGATGGCGGACAAGCTCGCCTGGCTGGAAAAGACACGCAGGGACCCGTCGGTCCAGGAAGCGCGGCAAGACGCGCGTTTCGTTCCGAAGGTCTCGCACACGACGCTGACGATGGCGGATGGCAAGGTTGGCACCTGTTTCATCATCGATGTGTCGGCAACGGGCGTGGCCGTCTCGTCGGAAGTCCAGCCGGCACTCGGAACGCCGCTTGCGGTCGGCTCCCTGGTCGGCCGCGTGGTGCGGATATTCGAAACCGGTTTCGCGGTCAGGTTTGTCGAGAAGCAGAACCTCAAGGACCTGTCGCGATTGATTATCCGGACCGATCAGACCGCGAGCGGTTCGTTGCAGATGGCGGATGCCCTGCCGTGAGCGAGGCGGAGAAGCGCGCCGGCCCCCGCATCAGGTTCGAGCATGAGCGGCCGGCCCAGATGATGGCGATCGACGGGACATGGCGGCGCGAATGCACCATCGACGACGTCTCCGACGGCGGCGCCAGATTGTCCGTCGGCGATTCCATTATCGACCTGCGGCTCACCGAGTTCTTCCTGGTGCTGTCCTCGACGGGTCTCGCCTACCGCCGCTGCCGGCTGATCTGGGTCAATGGCGGCCAGATCGGTGTGTCCTTCACCAACCGAAGGCCGAGGCCGAGAGATCGCGACGGCGCGAACAAATGAAAAAGCGCGGACTCTCATCCGCGCTTTCCGTTCTCTCGCATCGTAAATCGAATTTGGCTCAGTAGCACCAGCGCGGATCGGCCTGCACATACTGCCCGCTGGGATAGCGGTAATAGCAACTGCCCTCCGCCATCCAGTAGCCCGGCCGTGACGCTGCCGTGGCGCCGGCAATCGCGCCGGTCGCGCCGCCGATCACGGCGCCGGCGGCCGCGCCGCTCGCCCGCCCGGTCAACAGACCACCGAGCACGCCGCCTACGATCGCGCCACCGACGGCGCTGGCACCCGGATCCGGCGGAGGCGGTGGCGGCGGATAGGCACCCGGCGGAGGCGGCGCGTAGGCCGCGACCGGCGGGCCATCGCCATAGCCGACGTCGTCAGCATAATCGTCGGAAATATAGGCGGGCGGGCCTTCCATCGGCTGCGGGTAGAAGTACCAGACGCCGCCGACGTCCCACCAGTAGCCCATGCGACCGTTGTGCATCTCATGCCGCCAGTGACCGCCCTCCCAAGCGAGATGGCCGCGGTAGGGATGGCCGGCGAAATTGCGCGCCGGCAGCGGGCCGCCATGGACGGGGCCACCGCCATGAACGGGACCGCCGCCATGGACGACCTGCGGATTGCCGCCATGGACGACCTGCGGATTGCCACCCGGCCCGCCCGGCGGCACATGCGCCGCTGCGGGGCCACCCGGCCCCGGCGGGTGCGGGTTGACCGGTCTGGCGGCCTGGGCCGGCGGCCTTCCGCCCGGAGGCGGGCCTTTCTGATTCGGATCACCGCCGACCGGGGCCTGGGCCTGTGCCGCCAGCGCAAACACCGTCATCAGCGAAGCCAGTGGAAGGACGATCCTTGATCGGCTGAATGCGTTCATTCTCGCAAAACCCCTTGTTGGTCGTGCTGCACTACGGACGGGCCGTGGTGCTACCCCATTTGACGACGCGGGCAACATTGCTGAACGGCTTGCCACGCCTTGTCTTGTTACAAATCAGTAAGATCGCGACAATTTTGCGTCAGACGTGAGGCCCCGCGAATCGCGATTTGCGCGCGGCCGGGCCTTATCGCGCAGGCTCGATCACGTTGCAATTGGTCCGCCCGGACGTCAGGCAGTCCTGCATCTTGCTGGCAGCGGTAAGGTCACGGGCAAGCCAGATTCCCACCACGAGCAGGACGACGGCGATGACGAGGCCGGCGATCGCGCCGCGCCGATTGTCGTCCGGCTCTTGTGGCTTGGGTTTGGGGTCGGTCATTGCGCGGTCGTTGTTTTGGCAGAAACGGCGCGCCGTTTCCAGCACGACCGCGCATGCGCTGTTACGCCCTGCGCGTATCGATCAAATGCTTGTGTGTATGAAGGACCATCGGCTCGGCGTGGCTGACGTGCCGGCAGGTCGTCACGATCGCGGCCCTGTGGCATTGCCATTCGGCGCCGAGCGTCGGGCTTTCGATCGGGGTCGGATAAGCAAGGCCAATCGAGACGGCCAGCGTCGCGCAGGCCAGCACGGCGCCGATCAGCAAAAGAGCCTTGCGATTCCAGAATGGGCCAGTCATTGCCGTCACTCCCCGTTTTGAGGTGGTCGGACCATAGGGCCACCACCCGTTTCGCGTTGTGATCGAAATCACATGCGACCAATTTGCACGGCGACGGCATCGAACCTCGCGCGACGCCCTTATTTCGGTAGCTTTTCGCTGATCTCAAGGGTGGTAGTCGCTGATAATGGGTGGCGTCGCGCCGCGCGAAGATGTACATCGCTCACTAACGCGCGAGCGCTTTTTGAGCCGGCGTGAGAGATCAGAAAAAATCAGTCGCAAAACAGAGCAATGAAAGGACAAAAGGCTCATTTCCATGAGTGGATTTAGGGAACCAGGCTTCGCCGACCGGCAGAAAGCTGCACAGCAGGCCAAGAAAGATCTTTTGAACAAATTCCGCGCCCAGCCGGGGCTGGACGATCCGGAGGTCGCCAAGCGCCGCGCCGAGCGCGAAGCGCTCGCCGCCAACCGCGAAAAGGCGCGGCTGGCGCGCGAGGCCGAGAAGGCGGAAGCGAAGCGGCGCGAGGAAGAAGCGGCCGCCGCCGAGGCCGCGCGTGTCGCGCGCGAGCAGGAAGAGGAAGCCGAGCGGCTTGCCGCAGCCGAGGCTGACCAGAAGGCCAAGCGCGACGCCCGCTATGCCGCGCGCAAGGAACGCGGCAAGAAGAAGAAATAGCAAGAAGCGGATTGGCGCGCGTGATCGCCGGTCGGCAGCCGAGTCATTCCGGGATGGTGCATTAGCACCAGACCCGGAATCTCGAGATTTTCAGGTGCGCAATCGCGTACCCGTAGTTCGATGCTGTCGCATCGCCCTGGAATGAGCCGACCTTCGGTCAGGTCAGTTCTTCTTCATCATGCCGTCGTCTTTCTTCATGCCATCGTCTTTCTTCATGCCGTCCTTGGACATGGTGTCCTTCGACATCGTGTCCTTCTTCATGCTGTCCTTGGACATCGTGTCCTTCTTCATGCCGTCATCCTTGCCCATCTTGTCTTGGGCGAAGGCGGCCGGAGCCAGCGCGAGGCTGAGCGAGAGGGCGGCAGCCGAAATTCCGAGCGCGACGCGGGTGCGAATGGTCATGATTGGTCTTCCCTTCAAGGAGTGAGGTGGAGCGACTGATGCCGCCTCAACTTTCGACGGATGCGCGCCTGTGGTTGTTACCGGACCAGCGAAATTTTTTCAGGGGTCGGACTTTTGCCACCTTCGCCGGGGTTTTCCTCCGCAAGGGCGACACAATTTCGCCCGCGAAAAGCGTGTTAGTTCGCTCGCGCACATCCCGCAGGGTTGGGCTATTGTGCGCCGCAGCAATTCTAGCCGCTTCCATCAGGACCGACTATCGGACTAGAGAAATTCCGCAGGTACGCCGGTACTGTGCGTTCATGGCCGGCTAAAACCCAATCAGCAGGTCGTTTAGGGGAAGTAACCATGCTTACACGCCGTCATGTCATCGCATCCGCGCTTGCCGCGCCCGCCATCCTCCAGCTCGGAACCGGGACCGCAAAAGCCGCAACCACGCTGAAAATCTCGCACCAGTTTCCCGGCGGCACCATCGACAAGGGCGACTTCCGCGACCGGCTCTGCCGCATGTTCGCGGCCGAGATAACCAAGCGCTCCGGCGGCGATCTCGCGGCCGAGATCTATCCGAACTCCTCGCTGATCAAGACCAATGCGCAGTTCTCGGCGATGCGCAAAGGTGCGCTCGATATCAGCCTTTACCCGATGCCCTATGCCGGCGGCGAATTGCCGGAGACAAATATCGGCCTGATGCCCGGTCTGGTTGCAACCTACGACCAGGGCTTGCGCTGGAAGAAGGAGCCGGTCGGCAAGGCGCTGACCGACTTCCTCGCCGACAAGGGCATCATCCTGCTCACCTGGGTCTGGCAGGCCGGCGGCGTCGCCAGCCGCTCGCGACCGATCGTCGCGCCGGAAGATTCCAAGGGGCTGAAGGTGCGCGGCGGTTCGCGCGAGATGGACATGGTGCTGCAGACCGCGGGCGCCTCCGTGCTGTCGGTGCCGTCGAACGAAATCTACGCCGCGATGCAGACCGGCGCCTGCGACGCAGGCATCACCTCCTCCACCAGCCTGATCTCGTTCCGCCTCGAGGAAGTTTCCAAGGCGCTGACCTCGGGCGCCGGCGCCTCCTACTGGTTCATGCTGGAGCCATTGATGATGTCGAAGAGCGTGTTCGACGCGCTGCCGAAGAACCACCAGGACATCCTCCTCGCCGTCGGCACCGAGCTCGAAGTCTTCGGCAAGAAGGGCGCGCAGGACGACGACATCGAGGTAGCCAAGGTCTACGAGAAGGCCGGCGCCAAGATCAGCAAGCTCGACATTGCGATCGTCAACAAGTGGCGCGACATCGCCCGCGATACCGCGTGGAAGGATTATGGCGCCAAGACCGCAACCGCAGCCAACCTCTTGAAGCTTGCGTCCGACGTCTCCGCATGATGCACGGTCCGCTGGGGGATCGTGAAAACCTGTCGGAGGCGGCCGCGACCAAGCCGCTCGTAGCCGCCTTCGAACGTACGCTATCCTTGATTAACAAGATCATCGTGGTCTTCGCCGCGCTCGCC
Organism: uncultured Alphaproteobacteria bacterium; assembly: GCA_963802585.1. Taxonomy (GTDB): domain Bacteria; phylum Pseudomonadota; class Alphaproteobacteria; order Rhizobiales; family Xanthobacteraceae; genus Bradyrhizobium. Next base: position 197,825 of record CAWDJS010000016.1, read on the forward strand.
CTGATCGCGGCGTGCGCGGTGCTGAGCTACAGCGTGCTCGGACGCGCGCTGTTTCATGCCGCCAACTACTGGCAGGATGAAGCGGCGGTGTTCCTGCTGGTCGGCGCCACCTTCATGACGGCGGCCTATGTGCAGAGCCAGCGCGGCCATATCGGCATCGAGGCCTTTGTCGGGCTGCTTTCGCCGACGGCGAACCGCGTCCGGCTGTGGCTGGTCGATGTCGCGAGCCTGCTGTTCTGCGCCTTCTTCACCTGGAAGTCCTGGACCCTGGCCTATGAAGCCTGGGACGAGGGCCAGGTTTCCAATTCGATGTGGTCGCCGCCGCTCGCGATCCCCTATGGCCTGATGGCCTGCGGCATGACCCTGCTCTGCTTGCAGATCCTGCTGCAGCTCATCATCCCGCTGACCGGAGCCTCGCGGCGATGAGTGTGTTTGGAATCGGCGTCTCCTACGGGCTGGCGACGTTGTTTGCGATGTTCTCGGGAATGCCCATTGCCTTTGCGTTGGGCGCCGTCGCGGTCGTCTTCATGGGCATCTACATGCCCGCCGCCTCGCTCGATACGGTGACGCAGAACGTCTACGAGGAAATGGCCTCGATCACACTTCTGTCGATCCCGCTCTTCATCCTCAAGGGGGCCGCGATCGGCAAGTCGCGCGCCGGTCAGGACCTCTATTCGGCGCTCCATGTCTGGCTGCACCGCGTGCCCGGCGGGCTCGGCGTTGCTAACGTCTTTGCCTGTGCGCTGTTCGCGGCGATGGCGGGCTCCTCGCCCGCCACCTGTTCGGCGATCGGCTCGGCCGGCATCCCCGAAATGCGCAAGCGCGGTTATTCCGGCGGCTTTGCGGCCGGCATCATCGCCGCCGGCGGAACGCTCGGCATCCTGCTGCCGCCCTCGATCACCATGATCCTGTTCGCGGTCGCCGCCGAAAAATCGCTGGGACGCTTGTTCCTCGCCGGTATCGGTCCAGGCCTCTTGCTGGTGACGCTGTTCGGCATTTACGCCGTGATGCGCTTCCGTAAGGAATATGCGGCCGCCCAACTCGCCTACGAGAAGAACGGAACGGCCGCCGCGATCCTAACCCGGGACGAGTTCACGCTGGGTGAACGCTTCAGCATGTTGCCGCGCGTCCTCCCGTTCGTGCTGCTCTTGACCGGCGTGATGATCGCGCTCTACGGCGGCTACGCCACCCCGTCAGAGACCGCCGGCCTCGGCGGGCTGCTGGCGCTGGCCCTGATCGCGCTCATCTATAGCGTGTGGCGGCCGAGCGATCTCGCGCCGATCCTGACCTCGACCATCCGCGAATCCACCATGCTGATGATGATCATCGGCATGTCGCTGCTCTATTCCTACGTGATGAGCTACCTGCACATCTCGCAATCGGCTGCGGAATCGATCGTCGCCATGCACCTGCCGCGCTGGGAATTGCTGCTGGCGATCCTGGTGATGGTGGTCGTGCTCGGCTTCTTCCTGCCGCCGGTGTCCATCATTTTGATGACCGCGCCGATCATCCTGCCGCCGCTGCGCGCGGCCAATTTCGACATCATCTGGTTCGGCATCATCATGACCATCGTGATGGAGATGGGGCTGATTCATCCGCCGGTGGGCCTCAACATCTTCGTCATCCGCAATGTCGCGCCGGATATTCCCTTGAGCGAGGTGATCTGGGGCACGCTGCCCTTCGTGCTGTTGATGATGCTGGCGGTGCTCGTGCTCTGCTTCGTGCCGGAGATTTCGACCTGGCTGCCGGACCTCATCATGGGGCCGGATGGCAGCCGATAGCGCTTACGTCATTTGCCGGTGTACCAATCGATAAGATCGTATCGTGCTCCGTCATTGACGAAAAAGTACGCAATCGCTTTGTAGCATCGCTCCAGACTGATGCACCAAGACAGGGGGTATTCGTCGACCTGACCGTTCGAAAGTCGGTAGGTACTGACCCCATGCCTGCTCTGATCGCCCTTTGTGACGAAACCACTATCTCCGTGGAAGCGCAGATACATGAGCCAGGCATGATCGGCGTTGCGAAGCATGATCATCGACGGACCATCGTCGGTTCCGATCGACAATTCGAAAAGAGGTTCCAGGTCAAAGCGATCTAGAGCCCGGCTAAGGTTCTCAATCGACGCCATCGGTTGGTCCTCTCCATTGAAACTGATCTTCATTGGTCAGACTACGTTAGCGCAAGCTAACCTCTTCGCTGCTTCGCGTTCAGCGCCGCGGCGACACGGCTCGCGGGCGAACGGCTGATCCAGGCGGTGATCTCGTTGGTCGCCGCGAGAAGTTTTGACATGTCGACGCCGGTTTTGATGCCCATGCCTTCCAGCATGTAGACGACATCCTCGGTCGCGACATTGCCGGTCGCGCCCGGCGCGAACGGACAGCCGCCGAGGCCGCCGGCCGCGGAATCGATCACGGACACGCCCTCTTCCATCCCGGCATAAAGGTTCGCCAGCGCCTGGCCATAGGTGTCGTGGAAATGCATCGCGAGCTTTTCCATCGGCACGTGCTCACCGACCGCGCGCAGCATCGCTTTGGCCTTGGTCGGGGTGCCGACACCGATGGTGTCGCCGAGCGAGATTTCATAGCAGCCGAGGTCCCACAGCGTCTTCGCGACATCAGCAACGGCTTTCGGCTTGATCTCGCCGTCGAAGGGGCAGCCCAGCACGGTGGAGACATAGCCGCGCACCTTGACGCCGTCGGCCCTGGCACGGGCCAGCACCGGCTTGAAGCGCTCGATCAACTCGGCAATCGAGCAATTGATGTTGGCGCGCGAGAAGCCTTCCGACGCGGCCGCGAACACCGAGACCACCCTGGCGCCGCAGGCGCGGGCGGCTTCATAGCCCTTCTCATTCGGCACCAGCACATGGAATTCGCCGGGTAGATTGTTGACCGCGCGCAGCACCTCGTCCGAGCCGACCATTTGCGGGATCGCCTTCGGCGAGACGAAGGCGCCGACCTCGATCGTGTGCAAACCTGCGCCGAGCAGTTTCTCGATAAAGGCGATGCGGTTCTCGACGCTGACGGGCGTCTTCTCGTTCTGCAGCCCGTCGCGCGCACCCATCTCGACAATGTGTACGGTGTCGCTCATGGCTCACCTCACGACGCGGGTTCGATTTCGGCGAGTTCGACGCCTTCCTGCACGATATCGCCGACCTTGCATTTGATCTTCTTCAGGACACCCGCAAATGGCGCGCGCAGTGTCTGCTCCATTTTCATGACTTCGAGCGTGAGGATCGGCGCCCCCTTCTCCAGCGACGCGCCGACTTCCGCCAGCAACGCCACGACCGTACCCGGCAACGGTGCCACGATCTTGTCCTCGCCGGCCTGCTCCTCATCCTCGCCGCCGAAGGGATCGACCCAATGCAGTTCGAAACGGCCGTTGCGGGTGCGCAGATAGAGCTCCTGGCCCTCGATGATGGCGGCGATATGGGATTTCACGCCGTCGAGCGCCACATCGTAGCCACCGAGCTCCGACGCTCTCGATGCGAATGCGATTTCATCGTTGTTGTCGACCACAAGCGTCGACGGCCCATTGCCGTAATGCAGCGTGACCTTCTTCTCGACGCCCTGCCCCGCGCGGAACAGGAACATCCGCTCGCGCCGGCCGACCGGCATCCAGCCAAAGGTATGCCAGGGCGACCGCGCATCGTGCTGCACGGCATCGGCTTCCTCACCGAGGATCGCGGCAACCGCTGCGGCGAGTTCGAGATCGCCGGGCGCCGCTGCGGCAGACGTCAGCACCTTCAATTCGCGTTCGATGAAGCCGGTATCGATCTTGTTGGCGCGAACCTTCGGATGCGTGACCAGCGCCGACAGGAACGGGATATTGGTGACGACGCCGCGGACATCGGTCTCCTCCAGCCCGCGATTGAGCCGGTCGATCGCGGCCTGACGCGTCGGCGCCCACGCGATCACTTTCGCGAGCATGGCGTCATAATAAGGCGAGACCGCATCGCCCTCGCGGTATCCGGCGTCGATCCGAAGCCCATCCGTTTGCGCCGGCAGGCGCCAGCTTCGGATCCTGCCGACCGACGGCATGAAATTCTTGTTGGGGTTTTCCGCATAGACCCGCGCCTCGATGGCGTGGCCGGTCATCCTGATCTGGTCTTGCCTCAACGGCAGCTTTTCGCCGAAGGCGACGCGCAACTGCCACTCGACGAGATCGATCCCGGTGATCAGCTCGGTGACGGGATGCTCGACCTGCAGGCGGGTGTTCATCTCGATGAAGAACACGTCCTTGCCGTCGGAAACGAATTCGATGGTGCCGGCGCCGACATAGTTCACCGTGCTCGCCGCCTTGCGCGCGGCTTCGCACACCGCCTCGCGCTGCTTGGCATCGAGCGTCGGCGACGGCGCCTCCTCGATCACCTTCTGATGGCGCCGCTGCAGGGTGCACTCCCGCTCGAACAGCGAGAGCAGATTGCCGTGGCTGTCGCCGATCACCTGCACTTCGATGTGGCGGGGATTGTCGACATATTTCTCGATCAGCATGCGATCGTCGCCGAATGCCGCCTTGGCCTCGCGCTTGGCGCTGACGATGGCAGGGCCGAGCTCGGCGGCCGATCGAACCACGCGCATGCCGCGGCCTCCGCCGCCGGCGGACGCCTTGACCAGAACCGGAAAACCTATTCTGTCGGCGGCCTTCGCAAGTATCGCGTCATCCTGGTCTTCGCCGTGATAGCCGGGCACCAGCGGCACGCCGGCTTTCTCCATCAGCGCTTTCGAGCCGGATTTCGATCCCATCGCGATCATCATCTCGGCCGTCGGGCCGACGAAGACGAGACCGGCTTTCGCGCAGGCCTGCGCGAATTCGGCATTTTCGGAGAGGAAACCGTAGCCGGGATGAACGGCCTCGGCGCCAGTCTGGCGCGCTGCTTCGATCAACCGCTCGATGTTGAGATAGCTGTCGCGGGCGCGTGCAGGTCCGAGCAGCACCGCGTCATCGGCCATCGCGACATGCATCGCGCCGCTATCGGCTTCGGAATAGACCGCGACCGTGCGCAGCCCCATGGCGCGCGCGGTGCGGATGACGCGGCAGGCTATCTCGCCTCGATTGGCGATCAGGAGCGTGCGAAAGCGCCGATACATTTTTGCGCGATCCATCGTCACATCCTGAACAGGCCGAATTTGGTCGGCTCGATCGGCGCATTCGACGCCGCCGACAGCCCGAGCCCAAGCACCAGCCGCGTGTCGGTGGGATCGATCACGCCGTCGTCCCACAGCCTCGCGGTGGCGTAATAAGGATTGCCCTGGCTCTCATATTGCGCGCGGATGGGTGCGCGGAATTTCTCTTCCTCCTCGGCCGGCCAGCTCTCGCCCTTGGCCTCGATATTGTCGCGGCGAACCTGGCTCAGCACCATCGAGGCCTGCTCGCCGCCCATCACCGAAATGCGCGCATTCGGCCACATCCAGAGGAAGCGCGGGCTATAGGCGCGCCCGCACATGCCGTAATTGCCGGCGCCATAGGAGCCGCCGATCACGACGGTGAATTTCGGCACGCCCGCGGTCGCAACCGCGGTCACGAGCTTCGCGCCATCGCGCGCGATGCCGCCCGCCTCGTATTTCCTGCCGACCATGAAGCCGGTGATGTTCTGCAGGAACACCAGCGGAATCTGGCGCTGGCAACACAGCTCGATGAAGTGCGCGCCCTTGAGCGAGCTTTCGCTGAAGAGAATGCCGTTGTTGGCGATGATGCCGACCGGATAGCCCCAGATATGGGCGAAGCCGCAGACCAGCGTCTGGCCATAGAGCTTCTTGAACTCGTCGAACTCCGATCCGTCTACCAGCCGCGCGATGATGTCGCGCACGTCGAAGGGCTTGCGGCCATCGACCGGCACCACGCCATAGATTTCCTGCGGCCCATAGAGCGGCTCGCGCACCTCGTGCATGTTGAGCTTGGCGCGAGCCCCCGGCGGCTTCAGCGTCGCAACGATCCGCCGCGCGATCCCGATGGCATGTGCATCGTTCTGCGCGTAATGATCGGTGACGCCGGACTGGCGCGAATGCACATCGGCGCCGCCAAGCTCTTCCGCGGTGACGACTTCGCCGGTTGCGGCCTTCACCAGCGGCGGACCGCCGAGGAAGATCGTGCCCTGATTGCGCACGATGATGCTCTCGTCCGACATCGCCGGCACGTAGGCGCCGCCCGCCGTGCAGGAGCCCATGACGATCGCGATCTGGGGAATGCCCTGCGCCGACATTTGCGCCTGGTTGAAGAAGATGCGGCCGAAGTGCCGCTCGTCCGGAAATATCTCGTCCTGCATCGGCAGGAACGCGCCGCCGGAATCCACCATGTAGACACAGGGCAGATTGTTCTGCCGCGCCACGTCCTGTGCGCGCAGATGCTTCTTCACCGTCATCGGATAGTAGGTGCCGCCCTTGATGGTGGCGTCATTGGCGACGACGACGCATTCGCGCCCCGAAATCCGTCCGACCCCGGTGATGATGCTTGCCGAATGCACGTCGCCGCCATAGAGGCCGTGAGCGGCCAGCGGCGACAGCTCGAGGAATGCCGTGCCGGGATCGAGCAGGAGATCGACGCGCTGGCGGGCCAGCATCTTGCCGCGCGAGGTGTGCCGCGTCCTTGACACCTTGCCGCCGCCGCCCGCGACCAGCGCGAGCTTTTCATGCAGCTCGGCGACTAGGCCGCGCATGGCCTCGGCATTGCGCGCAAAATCGGATGATGCGGGATCGAGAGCAGAATGAAGCGGCATGTTTTTCAGCGATTTATGGTGCGCCGCGGCCGTTGCGACAGCGGCATGGTGTCACCGCAATGCCGCCTTAGGCAACCCCCGTTCGGTCGCGACTGCGCGTCCTAGTGGGTCCAGGGCTCGCCACGCCTGAACGCAAAATTATCGGCATAGGCGATCTGGCGGTGGGCCGACTGCTTCGGCTCGATCACCTGGTAGGGAATGCCCTTGCGCTTGCAATAGGCGACCGCCTCTTCCTTGCTGTCGAAATGCAGTGTGAGCTGCTGCTTCATGTCGCCGGAGGAAGTCCAGCCCATCAGCGGCTCGATCGCGCGCGGCTGCTCCGGCTCGTATTCGAGCCGCCATTCCTTGGTCTGGGCCCGGCCCGATTGCATCGCGTTTTTGGCAGGCTTAAAAATGCGAGCGGTCATGGATGGCGGGGTCCCCTGAGAAATGCGATATTGAAGCCTGTGGTGGAAACGTCCAAGATAGGATTTGCGACCGTAAGCGTTGATTCCTGTCGTGAGTGTTACCCGTTGCCGACCGGTATAGTCATTATGCTGCGCTGTGACAATGTCATTGCTGCGCTGTGACAATCCGGGCGGACTGACCCGAAAGCCTCTCGATCCACGCGAAAGCATACCCTCGAAACGGCGCCCATGAAAATCAACGCAGTGCTACCCGAAAAAGGACGTGATCTCCGGCTCGACCTGTTTCGCGGAATCGCGAACTGGGCGATTTTCCTGGACCACATCCCCGACAACATCGTGAACTGGATCACGACCCGGAATTACGGCTTTTCCGACGCCGCCGACCTGTTCGTTTTCATCTCGGGCTACACGGCCTCCTTCGTCTATGCGCGGATGATGATGGACCGGGGCTTCATCGTCGGCGCCACGCGCCTGTTCAAGCGTGTCTGGCAGCTCTACGTCGCCCACATCATCCTGTTCGTGATCTACATCGTCTCGATCAGCTTCCTCGCCCAGCGCTTCGGCGATTCCGAGATCATCAGCGAGTTCAATGTCGCTGGCCTGGTCGATCATGCCACCCAGACGCTGGGCCAGGGTCTCCTGCTCAAATTCAAGCCCGTCAACCTGGACGTGTTGCCGCTCTACATCGTGCTGATGGGATTCTTTCCGCCGGTGCTCTGGTTGATGCTGCGCCAACCTGACCTCACCATGCTGGCCTCGATCATCCTGTGGCTGCTCGCGCGGTATTTCGGCTGGAATTTCACCGCCTATCCCGCGGGCAACTGGTATTTCGATCCCTATTGCTGGCAGGTGATATTCATCTTCGGCTCGTGGTGCGCGCTCGGCGGCGCGAAGAAGGCCGCCTGGATCATCAATTCGAAGGCAGCGCTCTATCTCGGCGTGGCCTATCTGATCTTCGCGCTGATCATGACCTTTGCCGGCAAACTTCCTGATTTCGGCGCCATGTTCCCGCACTGGCTGGTTTCGACCTTCAATCCGAACGACAAGACGTTCATGGCGCCCTATCGCTTCATTCATTTCATCGTGGTCGCGATGCTGGTGGTGCGCTTCATTCCAAAAAATTGGCCCGTGCTGGAGTGGAAGGCCTTCGACCCCGCGATCGTTTGCGGCCAGCAGTCGCTGGCGGTATTTTGCGTCGGCGTGTTCCTGTCCTTTGTGGCGCACTTCACGCTGTTGCTGAGCTCGGGCTCGGTACTGGCGCAGGTGCTGGTTAGCCTTGCCGGCATCATGATCATGACGATCGTCGCCTATTACATCTCCTGGTCGAAAAAACAGGACAAGCCGGCCGCCAAAGCGGCGCCCAAGCCTGCGGCTGCACCGGCGGCGCCGGCCGCGTGATAACGGAGTTTGGGGCGCAATTATCAGCGTCAGCCTTTGGGTCTTGCGACCACCTTGCCGCGCGAGGTGAAACCGCCCCATTCGGCAGACCAGTCGAGTTCCCTGGTCGAGGCGGCCTCGATGCCGGTCTGGCTGCTCTTGCCCTGCAGCGAGAACATCGCGCCCTGCGGATCGATGCAGCGCGCGATCCAACTCCCGCCCGGCAGGTCCATCGGGCCCTGCACGACGCGTCCACCGCCCTCCTTCACGCGCGCGATGGCGATGGCGATGTCGTCGACTTCGACGTAATACAACCAGAACGGGACGGGCGCCCGCGGCAGCTTGGTGAACATGCCGCCGATGGTGCGACCGCCTGCCGCGATCAACTGGTAGGATTCCAGCAGATCGTTTTCCCGCGGGGCGGGCTGCCAGCCCAACAGCTCCCTATAGAACGCAAAGGCCTTTTTTCCGTCTGCCGCAAATAACTCCTGCCAGCCGACCTGCCCCGGCTTCTCCGGCCCCTCCGGTGGCCCGCCGCGCTTCAGTCCGCCGACCAGACCAAAAGTGGCCGTCTGAGGGTCGGCGACGATTGATACGCGGCCGATATTGCTGTCGGTCGGCGGCACGAACACCGATCCGCCGAGGTGCCTGAGCCGGTCCACGGTGTCGTCGATGTCGTCGACCGCGACATAGCCGACCCAGCGCGGCATCGCCCCCATCCGTCGGGCATCCGGCGGCAGCTCCATCAGCCCGCCGATCTCGGTCTTGCCGGCGCTGAAAACGGTGTAGGGGAACGTGGCAGCCGCAGTCTTCGCCTCCCACCCAACCACGCGGCTATAAAAATTCGTCGCTGCCGCCATATCGGTGGTCAACAACTCATACCAGGCGAAGCGCCCGTGACGATCGCTCAACGACTTCTCCTCATCGTCAGGACAAAACTGCGCCGCAGCATTTTCGATGCCCGCCAAAGTTGTCACGAGATAACGCCCATTTCATTGCACGAGCGACACAATCACATTCATCAAGATGAATAGAAACTGAATGTACAACAACACGTTAGTGAGATCGACGGCCTTGCGCGAAGAGGTCCTTTCAGCGTAGGATCGCTCTGGGTTGGATGAATCAAACTGGTTCTTACAGGTATGGAGGAGATGCGAAATGTCGAAGCAAGCTTCTAAGCGGAAGCGTGTCACCAAAGCCGCACTGCCGGCGTTGGGCGCGGCCGGGTTGACCTTTTCGCTCGCAGGGGGCGCTTCAGCATCGGCTCTGCCGAATGCGGACACTCCGCAGAAACTGAACTTCGCGCCCGACCAATCTGTCCTGCTCGGCGAAGAAGAAATCGCCGACGTCAGTCTGGCTACCTTCCATCTGTTCGACAAGGAGCACGGCGGCACCGGCTTCCAGCAGATGGCTTGGGGCTGCCGTTGCGGCGGTTGCCGAGGGTGTCGTGGTTGTGGTGGCTGCCGCGGTTGTGGCGGTTGCGGCGGCTGTGGTGGTTGCGCGCGGTGCTGTGCGTCGTGGGGCTTCTGCCGTCTCTGCTGAGCCGCGGCGTCTCCCGATTGCGCTTTATCGATCAGCGATTCTTTGGCCGGGTTCGTCCATCGACCCGGCCATTTCATGTGTGCGCTTGTAATGCTCGCCATTCCGTCGGAAGCAGCAGGTGACAAGCGTGTGTTTTCACCACAATCGAAAAATGCCAGCGCGCAAGCCGGTGATGATGTCCCGGCCGGCGACGAGTTCGCCATGCGCCCTCGATTTGCAGCAGTAGACAAAATCAGCGTGCTGACCCGATGAAAGCCAAACGCAAGACCCGCGTGCCGCGGCAGAGCGCCAGGAAAGCAAAGGAGAAGGCGGCGAAGGAGCTCGTGCAGTTCGCGCCGAACTTCACCGCCTACGTCCTGCCGCCCGCCACGATCTGCCTTTACTCCGAACATCGGAAATTCTTCCTCCACGGCGAGCTTTATGTCGCGATCGCCGAGGCGATTGGAAAGAACGGCAAGGACACCAACGTCCTCATCCGCGAACTCGCGCGGAATTTTCCGGTCGACCAGATCCAGGAGGCGCTGAAGCGGCTGTACGAACGGCGTTACGTCACGATCGCTTCGCCCGTCACCACCGGCGCCGTTGCCGCCTTCTGGGCTAGTCTCGGCCTGCCGCCCGAAGCCGCCGAGAACGCCCTGGCAAACTGCCGCGTGCGCGTCGAGGCGGTCGACGTGAAAGGCGCAAAGGAGCTCACCACTGCGCTGACCAATCTCGGCGTCCGCGTCGTCGCCCGCTCGGCGGACCTGACGGTCACGCTGGTCAACGATTATCTCGACCGCCACCTCGCCGAACTGAACAGCAAGCGCGTTGACGACAAGACGCCATGGCTGCTGGTGCAGCCGGCCGGTGCGTTTCCGCTGGTCGGGCCGGTGTTCAAGCCCGGCGAAAGCGCGTGCTGGACCTGCCTCTCCGACCGCATGCTGCGCAACCGCGAAATCAAGGGTTTTCTCGATCGCTCCGAAGCCCACATCGTCGCGGAATCGCCGCTGGTGCAAAATCCCTTTGGGCACGGCGCTATCCAGTTCGCCGCCGTCGAAATCGCGAAAGCGATCGCGTCCGGCTTCCGCACCGATCTGCGCGATCACATCGCAAGCTTTGACCTGATGGGCGCGACCGTCACCAAGCATTTCGTGGCGCACCGCCCGCAATGCCCGGTCTGCGGCGACAAGAAGCTGCAGAACCCGAAGCGCGCGCCCGAGCCCATCGAGATCTATCCCGGCACCCGGTTGATCATGACCAGCGGCGGTTATCGCTCGGTCTCCTCGCGCCAGACCGTGGCGCGCTATCGCAAGCATGTCAGTCCGCTGACAGGCGTGGTGACCAAGCTCGAGAAGATGGACGGCGATCTGCCGCTCAACACCAATTTCTTCGCCCATCATAATTTCTCGGCGCCGGCCATGAACGTGGATCAGCTCCGATCGGGATTGAATGGCGGCAGCTCCGGCAAAGGCTCGACCGCCGAACAGGCCGAGGCGAGCGCGCTGATGGAGGCAATCGAGCGCTATTCCGGAATTTTCCAGGGCGACGAGATCCGGATGAAGCGCCGCTTCACTGATTTCGCCGAGGGCGAGGCCATGCTCGCCAACGACGTCCAGTGCTACAGCGAGGCGCAATTCGCAAGCCGGCAGGATGGCAACCATGAGGTGCCCGATCCCATCGAGCCCGACGCGAAGATCGAGTGGTCGCCGGCGTGGTCGTTGCGTGACCACAAATTCAAATACTTTCCAACCGGCCTGCTCTATTTCTTCTACGAGGACTTCCACACCGACTCGAACGGTTGCGCCGCCGGCAATACCCGCGAGGAGGCGATCGTCCAGGGTTTCCTCGAACTGGTCGAACGCGATGCCTACGCGATCTGGTGGTACAACCGCCTGCGGCGCCCTGAAGTCGACCTCGGCGAATTCGACGACGCCTATATCCGCGACATCAAGAGCCAGTTCGCCGACCACGGCCGCAGGATCTGGGTGCTCGACATCACCAACGATCTCGGCGTCCCCACCTATGTCGCGATGATGCACTGGATCAAGGACGGCAAGGAGCACATCGAGTTCGGTTCCGGCGCGCATTTCGATCGCCGCATTGCGCTGTTGCGTTCGCTGACCGAGCTCAGCCAGTTCCTGTCGATCGGCGAAACCGGCCTGCGCGGCGACCAATCGTCGCTCGATGGCGTCACGCCGCTGAAGGTCGAGAACTATCCGTTCCTGCTCCCGGCCAACGACTCCATTGCCGCGCCACCGCTCGGCCTGGACGTTCCCCTCGATGACGTGAAAGCGCAGGTCGAGGCCTGCGTCGAGGTCGCGAGCCGCGCCGGCTATGACTTCCTCGTGCGCGACCAGACCCGGCCCGATGTCGAGGTGCCCGTCGTGCGCGTGATCGTTCCGGGCTTGCGGCATTTCTACATGCGCTTTGGGCCGGGCCGGCTGTACGATGTGCCCGTCAAGATGGGGCTGCTCGACCAGCCGCTCCGGGAAGACGAACTGACGCCGTTCCTGCCGCACACCTGAGGTCCCATGCCCGGCGCGCGCACGGTCAAGAAAAAGCGGGGGCGGAAGGCCGCTCCGCCCGTGCTGGTGGCGCGCGTCAACGAGCAGGTCGCGCTCGAGGTCTATGCCAGCGGCAAGGTCGGCACTTACGTCGACGGCTACGCTTTCGAGATCGGCATGATCAGCCCCAGCTCGGTGAAACGCGCGCAAGGACTGAGCGAGGGATTGCCGGTTGGCTCGTTCTCGCCGGCACGCAAATTTGTCGATCGCGAAATCGAGGCGCTGGCCCGCCATCTCGCCCGCAGGGGCCTGCTGGAATATGGCCTTGCACCTCCCGGCGGCGAGGACGTGGTCGCGATCGAGCCGCAAATCCCGGACTACTGGCCACAGATCGCCAAGCTCGGCAACGCCGACACCATCGTGCTGTCGCGTTTCGCCTATCTCCGACGGCGCGGCAGCGATCTCGTGCTGGAATCGCCGCGTTCGCCGGCGCTGTTCCGCATCAGCGACGCGAAGATTGCGGGCGCAATCGCCGCCTTCGCGACGCCGCAGAAAATCAGCGCGCTTCGGCAGGAGAAGGACTTTGTCGGGCTCGCACTGCTTGGCCTGCTGGTCGAGTGCGAGATTCTGTTCAAGGTCGGTGCGAAAAGCGACGGGCTGCGGCTCGACGAAGGCGATGAAAATCTCGTGGTCTGGGATTTTCACGATCTCCTGTTTCACACCCATTCGACCGAGGGCCGTCAGGCCAATCCGCTCGGTGGGCGCTTTCCCTATGTCGACAAGATTGCGCCGCCCCCGGCGGTGCGCGCGCCCTGGGGCGGCACCGCGATCGACCTGCAGGGATTTTCGAGCGAGCCGACCTCGCCGTTCGCTGCGATGCTGCGCGCGCGGCGCTCGGTCCGCGAGTATGATGACGCAAAGCCGATCACGCTTGCCGAGCTCGCGCGGCTTCTCGATACGGCCGCGCGCGTGCAATCGAAATGGACCACCGCATTCGATTTCGGCGACGGCACCGTCGGCCCCGATCTCGATTACACCTCTCGGCCCTACCCCTCCGCCGGCAGCGCGTACGAGCTCGAGATCTATCTGACGGTGAACGCATGCGACAGGCTTGCACGCGGCCTTTATCACTACGACGCCGAACGCCACGCGCTGGTGCCGATCGAGACGCGCACGGACGCGATCGAGGCACAGCTTGCGGCCGCAAGCTTCGCCATGGATACGCCCGGCCTGCCGCAAATCCTCATCACCATTGCCGCCCGCTTCAACCGCATCGCCTGGAAATACAGCGCGATTGCCTATTCGCTTATTCTCAAGGATGTCGGCGTACTCCTGCAGACGCTCTATCTCACCGCGACCGACATGGGGCTTGGCGGCTGCGCCATCGGCACCGGCAATATCGATCTGTTCGCGAAATTGACCGGGCAGCCCTTCCATGTCGAAGGTCCCGTCGGCCAGTTCGCGCTCGGCCGCGGATTGGCTGAGGGATCGGAAGCGCCTCCCATCGGCCAGCGCTAGTCGAGCGCGACATAGGCCGCGAGCGCGGCCATGATCAGCACCAGCGAGACCGCAATCTCGGTGCGGATGCTCTGCGCCGGATGCGTTTCCTGATCGTCGATCAATTTCCCGGTACGCACGAAGCGGACGGCTGCCAGGGCAATCAGCGCAATGCCGATCAGGATCAGCACGGCGCCGTCATATTCGCCGAGCAGCCCGGACAGCTTTCCGAGCACGCGATGCTCGCGCGGGGTGAGCTGGTTGGCCTTTTCCATCGCCAATATGAACAGGTTGAATTTCTCGATTACGAATCCGAACGCGATCGTGGCGATGCCGGTGCGGACCCAGGCCAGGAAGGTGCGCTCATTGGCGGCGTGATCGGTATATCTGGGGATCACAGGAACCTCGCTTGCTCTCCGTTCAATGGATGGCAGCGTACATGATCTTTTCCTCGGTCGCTTCCAGCGCGGAAAACTCCTCCACCACCTTGCCCTGCCGGCTGACCAGGATCCGATCCGACAGCGCCAGTATTTCCGGCAGATAGGACGAAATCACCACCACCGCCTTGCCCTCGTCGGCGAGCCGGTTGATCAGCTCGTGAATCTCGACGATGGCGCCGACATCGACGCCTCGGGTCGGTTCGTCGAAGATAATGAGCTCCGGCTCCTGCGCCAGCGATTTTGCGATCACCACCTTCTGCTGGTTGCCGCCCGATAGCTCGACCACCTTCGCCCTGGTGCCGGTGGCGCGCACATTCAGCCGCGATGTCCAGGTGTCGCCGGCCTGTTGCGACTCGCGGTTGGACAGGAAGAAGCGGCCGCGCGGAAATTTGGCGAGGATGCCGAGATAGATGTTGCGCGCGACCGACATCGTCTCGAAGAAGCCCTCGACCTTGCGGTCCTCGGTCACATAGGCAATGCCGGCGCGCACGGCCGGCGCGGGCACGCGGTAGCGCACCGGCTTGCCGCGCAGCAGGATCTCGCCGCCATGGAAGAAATCCCGCTTCAGGATTCCCGCCACGATCTTGAAGGTCTCGGTGCGGCCGGCGCCGACCAGCCCGAACACGCCGGTAATCTGGCCCGCGAACACCGAGAGCGAATTGTTCTTCACCATCGGCGCCATCTTGAGATTCTGCACCGTCAAGACTCGCTCGCCGGCGGCACGCACCTCGGTCTTGCGCTTGCCGTAGAGGGTGTTCGACAAGTCGCGCCCGACCATGGCCTGCACGATCCGCGCACGGTCGAATTTGGCGGCGTCATCGGTTACGACATGCTTGCCGTCGCGCAGCACGGTGATGCGGTCGGCGAGCAGCAATGCCTCTTCCAGTGCATGAGAGATGAAGACGATGGAGACGCCGCGCTTTTTCAGTGACCGCACCAGGTCGAAGAAATAGTTCTTCTCTTCCGGGGTGAGCGAGGCGGTCGGCTCGTCGAAGACGATGACCTGGGCCTGGTGCAGCACCGCACGCGCGATTTCCACCATCTGCTTCTTGGCAGCCCCCAATAGTCCAACCGTCGTGGTCGGCGTCACGTCGAAATTCAGCGATTGCAGGAATTGCTGGGCGGCGATGTAGATGCCGCGCAGACGGTTGTAGAACTTCTCCTGCCCCAGGAACAGATTTTGGGCCACCGTCATGGTCGGCACCAGGCTGTTTTCCTGGAACACCATGGCGATCCCGAGATGGCGCGCCTCCAGCGGGGTCTGCGGCGAGACTTCGACGCCGTTCACGAACATCGAGCCTGAGGTCAATGTGACCACGCCGGCCATCGCCTTGGTCAGCGTCGATTTGCCGGCGCCGTTCTCGCCGACCAGCGCATGGATTTCGCCACGGCGGAGCTCGAAATCGACGTCTTGGATCGCGGGCACACCGGCATACAGCTTGGTCGCCTTGCGAAATTCGACGACATTCTCGGTCATGCGGCGAGCGCCTCTTTCGCTTCTCGTATCGACAGCCGCAACAACCGCTTCGGCCCCTTGGCCAGCACATAGAGCGCGCCGTCGAGTTCGGCCGCGGCGACGACGCCATGGTTCTCGCCGTCGACGCGGCTGTGGAACGAGAATATCGGCGAGAAGTCCGGCGCCAGGCGGATCACGAGGCCGTAGGAGCGCGGCGGCGCCCACGGCTTGACCACGCCCATGGTCTTCAGGTGCGCGCCTTGCATCGGCTCGCGGAACGAGCCGCCGGAGCGAAGCCGCGGCACGACCCAGAACTCGGGCGGCACCTCGCGCATCATGCGCTTGCGATAGCCGCTTTCGCGGAGGATGAACTCGATCAACTGTGTCCGCGCCGTAAAGGCGGTGAGCCAGAAGCCCCCATCGGACGCCGGCGCGATGCGGGACGGATAGACCGGCAGCTGGTCAAACACCGGGCGCACCGCGCCGTTCGCCGCGACCGTCACCAGGCGGTGCCGCCAGCTTTCGCTGACCAGCACGTCCGTCCCGACTGCAGCCACGCCGAAGGCATAATGCAGCCCGGACGCCCTCTCCTTGATCTCGCTGGAGTCGATGTCAATCGAGAGCAACCGCCCGCTCCGGCCGCGATTGAGCAGATCGCGCGCCCATTCCTGATAGGGCTCGCTTGCCGATCCGTCCGTGGCGAGTAATGTGCCATCGGGACCGGCCGCCAGCGCGTTGATGGCGCCCATGCCGCCGCCCGTAATCACCTTGCCCGCGTCGGTCCCTTCGACCGCGGCAAACACGCGGATCTGCGCACCCCCAAGCGCTGCGGCGAGCCGTCCGCCGGAAAGCGACGCAAGCGCCGTGACCGGGCGCTCGAACCGGCGGACTTCCCGCGACGAGTTCCCGTCGATACGCCGCAGCGTCGATCCATCGGCGAGATAGAGCGCGCCGTCCGCAACAGCCAAATCTTCCGGCTCCGCGAACTCGCCTACGATTTCCGCATGCTCGAGCAGCTGGTTCGGCTTCAGCGAACCATCGAACACCGGCACCGTGATCGCGGCATCGCCACGCCCGAGAAAGCGATCGAAGAAATCCTCCAGCGCCGCCCTCACGCGGATTTCCCCCATCGCCTGTCGTACTGCACGAAATTCGGGTCCGCGTTCTCGAGCTTGTATTTTCCGATCCGGTTGTTGGAGATGCCGCCGAGATAGAGATGACCGCGGTGCTCGCGCATCGAGGTGATCATGGGATGGTTGATGCTCTTGATGTCCCAGTAGGATTCCAGCACCTCGCCCTTCTCGTTGAACTTCACGACACAGCCGGTGTTGATGTTGGGGAACAGCCACTCGTCGACCGGAAGCTGCTTGCCCATGCGACGCCGGAAGCCCGGCATCCGCCAGGCGAGATCGAGCGCCGGCGAGCGCATACCGACGATGGCGAGCCAGTAATTGCCGTCGGAGGCGAGATTGATGTTGTCGGGAAAGCCCGGGAGGTTGTCCATGACGACCTCGACCGCACCCTGCTTCGGGCCGTCGAACCAGTAGCGCTTGATCGAGCAGCCAAAAGTCTCGGCAAACAGGATCGACTGGCGGTCGCTGGCGATGCAGATGCCGTTGGGGAATTTCAGACCGCGCAGCACCGTGCGCGTGGTATTGGTTTTGGGGTCGTAGCAGACGATGCGCCCGTTGCCGCGCGCCTCAAGGCCGTCGACCGGCCATTCATGCATCTCATAGCGCACGGTCGCTTCGGAGAAGAATATCCGGCCGTCATCGGCGATATCGAGGTCGTCGGCCAACCGCAGCCGGCTGTCGTCGTTGACCGAATAGAGGCTGCGGTTGGTCTCGTCGGTGGCCTTTTCGATCTTGCGGTCGGGGGTGATGCGATAGAGCCCCATGCCGCCGATACAGACATAGAGATTGTCCTCGCGGTCGAAGGCCATGCCGAGCGGCTGGCCGCCGATATGGGCGTAGACCTCCATCTTCTCGTGGTCGGGCGGAAAGAAGCGGATGATGTCGCCGTGCCGCGATCCCGCATAGAGATTGTCGTGGCGATCCAGGATCACGTCTTCCGGCGCCTCGATGCGGCCGAGCCCGATCAGCGAGACATCGCGTAATTTGTCGTTCTGCTCGAAAGGCCCGCCTTTGCCGATTTCGGTCGACGGCGGCGGCGGCAGGCGGTGATAGGTCGGCGCGACATAGACCTTGCTGATGATCCGCGTCCGGTTCTTCAGCCATCTGATGTCGATGACGGCGGCGACCAGCAGGATGCCGGCCAGCACCATGCGATTGAAGCCGCCGCGAACCGAGAGCGTGGTCAGGCCATTGGTGACAAGCAGGACAATGAGCGTGCCGGCGGCTGCCTTGGCGACGGAGCCCTTGCCGCCGCCGAGCGTGATGCCGCCCAATACGGTTGCGGTCAGCACCGTCACCTCGAGCCCGACACCGACATCGCCGCCGACGGTCCCTAGCCGCGCCGCGAAAAACAGCGCGCCGATCGAGGTCAGCACGCCGCAGGCGACATAACAAAGTGCGATGGTGCGCCGGACCGGAATGCCGGAATTGTAGGCCGAGCGGCGCGAGCCGCCGATGGCGGTCACGTGCCAGCCCGGCCGCAACCTAGTCAGAAAGATGTGGCCGAAGATCGCCACCGCCAGATAGAGGATGGCGACGCTGGGAACGCCCAGCACGTCGCCGCCGCCGATGAAGTTCCAGGACGGGAAATCCGGAAAGGCCGCAGCGATCTTGGTGGAGTTGCTGAACAGCAGCAGATCGTAGGTCGAGCGGTAGATGATCAGCGTGATCAGGGTGGTGATAAAGGCCCGCAGTCGGAGATAGCCGATCAGGAGGCCGTTGACCGCACCCAGCAAGGCGCCGCACGCGAGCGTCACCGCAATCACCGCCGGCACCGGCCAATCCAGCACGTCGAGGAAATACAGGGCGCAGAAGTCGCACAGCGCAAACATCGAGCCGACCGAGAGATCAATGCCGCCGACAATGACGACCAAAGCCATGCCGAGCACGATGAAGCCGATTTCGCCGGCCTGGCGCGCGGTGTCGGCGAGCGCGGCCGGGGAAAAGAAATTGTCGATGCCCCGGCTCAGCGCGATCGCAACGATGATCAGCACGATCACCGGGATCGCCGTCTCGGTCCAGCGCTTGCTGAGGATTTCGCCAAGCAGATGGTCCGGCCAGTATCTGGCCTTCAGTCGAACGAAAGCTTCCTGCATCGGCGGACCATCTTGACTTCGGCTACAAGGCTGCGCCGGCGTTCCCCCTGGAGAGCGCCGGCGCTGTTTTTCGCGAACTACTTCTTCAGATCAGCCAGATTCCAGCAGGCGGTGCTGCTGTCGGCGTTTTCCTTGGTGATTGGGATCAAGGTCGTATAGGCGGAGCCCTTCACCGAGCCGGGCTTCGCGCCCGACGACAGCAGCCACTTGATCATCGCCGCCATGTCGGCGGCCTGGGTCGGCACGTCGTAGCTGACGTTGAGGTCGAACGCACCGGACTTGACGAGTTCGCAGGCGCCTTTGCGCTCGCCGCCTCCGGAGGTCGCCACAAACACCTTGCCGGTCAACCCCGCCTCCTTCACGGCAGCGGCGGTGCCGATATCCATGCCGTCCCAGAAGCCGACGATGCCGCAGAGGTCCGGATGCTGCTTCAGCACGGTCTGGACGATGGCCTTGGCCTTCGAGGCGTCCCAATCCGCGGCCTGGCTCGACACCACCTTCACGTCGGGGTGCTTGGCGAGCACGTTCTCGACACCCTTCAGGGTGTAGGCGGATGCCGCGGCCGATAGGGCGCCCTGCACGACCGCGATCTTGTTCGATTTGCCCTCGCAGGCCTTCACCACGGCTTCGGTGTCGCGCTCGCCGATCTCGATCCAGTTGGCGCCGACAAAGGCCGAGCTGCGATAGACCGAGCCCATGTTGATCTGGATGATGTAGATACCCTCATTCTCCGCACGTTGCATCAGCTTGGCATAGGTCTGCACGTCCGGATTGTGAACGATGATCGCCGCGGGCTTTTCGGAAATCAGCGTGGTCAGCGCCTGGGCGCCGGCATTGGTGCTCCAGTTCGCGTCGCGCACGATCACCTTCATGCCATAGGGCTCGAGTTCCTTCTTGACGCCGGCGAACCAACCTTCGGTCAGGTCGAAATTCATGGCGACCGGGATGTAAGCCACCGTCTTGCCGGCCAAGGCCTGCTTGAAGGAGGCCTGGAAGGGCTCATCGAGCCCCTGCTGGGCGACAGCCGGCAACGCCGCGAACGCGCTGAGCGCCGCGGCCCCGATCAGGCACTTCGTCATTTTCGAAAGCATTGCAACCTCCCTCTGATGTTATTGCGTCTGGTTCAGATATCGCCCTGCTGCGCCGTTTCCTCATTGCGCGGATTGAGGATGGAGTCGGTGATCACGGCCGCTAGCAGCACGACTCCCTTGATGAGATTTTGCGCGGAATAGGACACGTCCATGATGGTCATGCCATTCAGCATGGTACCGATCAGAAGCGTGCCGATGACGACATTCAGCACGCCGCCCCGCCCGCCGGAGAGGCCGATGCCGCCAAGCACCACCACCAGGATGACGTCGTAGATCAGGGTCGAGTTGAAGATCCGCGTGGGTCCGCTGTTGACCGATGAGACCAACACCAGCCCGGCGAAACAGCCGATCAGCGCCGCCAGTACATATTGCAGGACAATGACCGGACGGGTCGGGATGCCCGTCACCCGCGCGCCGAAGGGATTGTCGCCGATCGCATAGATGTAGGCCCCGATCCGGGTCCGGCGCAGCAGGAAGGCGACGAGGCCGCAGGCGATGGCAAAGACGACGATCGGCATCGGCACGCCCAGCACGTTGCCCTGCCCCAGGAAGTCGAAGCCGTCCATGCCGGGGCTCCACTGCACGACGTCGAGCTTGAACAGCACGGCCTGCCCGAGGCCGGCGAGGAGAAGTCCACTCGCAAGCGTGGTGAACAGCGACGGCACCTCGGCATAGGCGATCAGCCAGCCATTGATCGCGCCGAACACCAGTGCCAGCAGAAACGCTGTCGCAATCGAGAATGGCAAGCCATGGCCATCCTGCACCATCTGCAGCACGAGGCCCGACGGGACGGCCAGCGTTGCGATCAATGAAATATCGATGCCGCGGCCGATCACGACCAGCGCCATCGCAAGGCCGAGGATGCCGAGCACGGCCACGTTCTGCAGCAGCGTGAAGATGTTCTGGGTGGTGGCAAATCCCGGCAGGAAAATCGCGAACGCAGCGAACATCACGGCGAAAATGCCAAACACAATGGTTTGCTGTGTCAGCCGCAAGCGTCCCATCCCGCGATCAATCTTCTTCTTGTGGTAATATCATCTAGTGGCCCTCCCGCAATTGCAAGCCGGATTCGTTGATTGAAGCCGGCGCGCGGTTTTTTCGTCGGAGGGAATTATTCTTCTCCGCCGTCATGCCCCGCGGATGCGGATGCATCCAGTATTCCAGAGAGGTCTCATTCGAGCACAACCGTCTCTGGAATACTGGATCGCCCGGTCGGGGCCGGGCGATGACATCGAGAAAGACAAGCTTGCACATTCTCGCGGCGACAATCGCCCGAGTCTTGCGTCTAACCGCCCTCCTCAAAAAAGGGCGCAGGGAATGCCGGATGCACGCCGCACCCGAGGCCCCGTGTGCAAGGTAGAATGCGCAGAACGCACACGAGTTAACCACAGGTACGCCGAAACATGCCGGCCTTCCCTGCGCAATGGGTTACGGCTTATAGCGCGCTCTCCCCGGTGTCCGGGGTTTGATAGCCACCGTCGCCTGCGCGGCGTGTCGGGCCCGTTAGGGCCGACATCGCCATCTCACAGGCTTGATCCCAGCATCGGGGGATCAGGACCACACGCCTTTGCCGTCCGCCTGGATCATGCATCGCCATGCGCAACCAAGGCGTCAATCGCATCCTGAGCCCAACGTCCGTGGCGACGCGTACGCCCCTCCTGTGGGCAGGATGGGGCGCACCCTACACCTGATTTTATCTTCTGATAAACAGAAATATTTTCAACGAGAGGGCTTGACGGGAATTCCGAAAGCCGGCCCGACGGGCAGATCAGGCGCCTGTCCCATGATAATTTTGCCTGTCCAGTGAAGGCGACACGTGCTCCTTGATCATCAACTCCTTGAGCGAGGATGATGTACCGGTCTAGTATCCGGACAGCCACCGAAATGGCGGAGAATTTTCAGGCATGAAGGATCTACTGATCTCCCTTCTGGTATTCGCGCTGATATTTGGTGGCGCGCTGGCGGGGATGATTGTCCGGCCATTGTTGTCGGACCACCATTTGCATGCCGACTCCAGGGATGTTGTCCGGCTGACCGCCGGCCTGATTGGCACGCTGACAGCACTGGTGCTGGGTCTTCTGATTGCATCGGCGAAGACTACCTTCGATCAGAAGACCAACCAGGTCAAACAAATGACCGCAAAGGTCGTCCTTTTGGACACTCTGCTCGCGCAGTACGGTCCGGAAGCGGAATCCCTGCGAAAGCTCCTGCGGCAGAGCATTCCGCCACTGGCCGATCGCATTTGGCACGAACAGGAGATCGCGGCCGGCAAGCTCGCTCGTTTCGAACCCAGCGCCGCAGCGTGGACATTTGACAGTGAGCTGGAACGGATGTCGGCGAGTAATGATACGCAACGCTCACTGCAAGCCCGCGCCATCCAGGCTTTCACGGAAGCAGCCCAGATCCGATTGCAGTTGTTTACGCAGGCAGGCAGTTCAATTCCGACGCCGTTTCTTGTGATCATGATTTTTTGGCTGAACGCGATCTTTGTGAGCGCCACTCTGTTTGCACGCGCCAATTTGGTCGTCACCGTCTCCCTGTTCGTATGCGCGCTGTCGTTTGCCGGCGCGATCTTCCTGGTTTTGGAGCTCGATGATCCCTTTTCGGGACTCATGGGGATTTCAAGCTCGACGCTGCGGAGCGCGCTCTTACCGCTGACCTCGTAACCTTTCCGGTTGCGGCTGCGCAAACCAGAAGCAGGCATTTGTCCGGCCTCGACCATCGTCACTCATTCAAGTGGTTGATCGTCGTCGGTTGAAGCTTCCGTTTCCGGCGAGCAGAGGTCACCGCCGCCATATTCTTCCTCGCCCTCAGGATGCCGTCGCCAAAGCGGCGGCATCAATTCCTTGCCGGTACAGCGACGCTCCAAGGTCGAGGTCCAGGCGTAGGTCATCGCGTGATTCATGAAACGATCGACCGAAAGGATGGCACGTTCGGCGATTGAGGAAGCTAAATACATCTCTCGCCCCATGGCATTGTCGGACAGGGCGCAGTGTAGGAGGTCCGCTTCACGGCAACTGTGTGCTGCCTCACACGGGCGCAGATGTCGCATGGGTCCCGCGACAGGCGCAAAAAATGATGCTGGACGCGCTCTCAACGATCGGTCTGTAGTAAACTGTCCAGCGTCCTGGTGCGGTCGAGTCCGCCGACTTTTTCCTCGAGCCCCTCGGCTCGCAATAGATCACGCAACGATCCGTGGGCACCAACGATGCGCAGGGCAATGCCGTGACGCGTTAGCTCAGAATGCAATTCGAGCAACATACGGGAGCCGGCGAGATCAATATAGGGCGAGGCGGAAAGATCACAGACCACCAGACGGACGGCTGCAGGGCCGGCTTTGCGCAGGCGATCCAGAACCTGTTCCAGCACGGCGTCGGCATTGACGTAAATCAGCGATGCTTCGGGACGAAAAGCGATAACGCCGGACAGCGGCTCGTTCTCCGGATGGCGATCCAGGTCGGAATAGGAGTTGGTCCCGGGCATGCGACCAAGAAACGCAATATGCGGCTGCGACACCCGGGCGAGCATCAATAATATCGAGGCCAGTGCGGCGAGCAGGATGCCTTGAAGTATCCCAAGAAGCAGCACTCCAACGAGTGCGAGGGCTGCAGCCAGGAAATCCAGTCGGCTCACCCGCCACATACGGAGCAGCGCCGGAAAATCCAGCAGCCCATATACCGCTGTCAGCACGACAGCCGCCAACACCGCCTTCGGGAGATTTTCGAGAAAACCGGTCAGAAAGAGCAGGCACAGCGCGAGCGTCACCGAGGCAAAGACCAGCGCCAGCGCCGTGCGTGCGCCCGCCTTGTCATTCACGGCCGACTGCGACAGGCCGCCGGCGACGGGGTAGCCATGCCCCATGGCGGCTGCGAGATTCGCAGCACCGATGCCCAGAAGCTCCTGCCTCGGGTCCAGAGCGTATCCGTGCTTCGCTGCGAAAGTGCGGGCAGCAGAGACACCTTCGATATAGGCCAGGAGCAGACAGCCGGCGGCCAGCGGAACTATTCCCTCCACGTCACGTAATCTGAGGGCCGGCCCTGCCAGGGTAGGTAAGCCCGCCGGAATCTCTCCTGTTATGGGCACCCCAAGCGCAGGAAGCCCCAGCAGGGTAGCGGCAATGATCGCCAGCATGACGACCCCGAGCGCAACCGGCTTTCCCGGCAGCAAGCGCTCGCCGACGACGATCAGCAGAATCGCGATGACGCCGACGATGAGAACGAGGTACTGCATCTGACCGAGCTGCCCGGCGAGCAGAAACGCACGCTCGAAAAAATTGTGACCGCCGCCTTTCACGCCGAGCAGGCTTGGCAGTTGGGTCATCGCTATGGTCAATCCCGCACCGGCCTTGAAGCCCACAAGGATGCTGTCGCTGATCAATTTCACCAGCACGCTCAGCCGCAGCAGCCACGCCAGCAAGCTGAGCGCCGCCACGGTAAAGGCAGCGAGACTGGCAATCTGCGCGTATCGTTGCAGGTCTCCGCCGGCCATTTCCCCCACCGTTGCGGCAATCATCAGGGAAATGGCGGAAGTGGGTCCGATCGCAAGCTGACGCGAAGAACCAAGCAAGGCGTAACCGATGCCGCCAAGCAGGTAGCCATAGATTCCAACCTGCGGCGGCAAGCCGGCGAGCCCCGCATAGGCGAGCGACACCGGTATCGCGTAGGCAGCGAGCGTGACCCCGGCAATCGCGTCCGCGGGAAGCCAGGCAAGGCGGTAGTCGGCAAGCCAGCTCGCGGGCGGAAAGAACCGCGCCCATTTGGTTTGCCGAAGTGACGATAGCTTCATGCAAGTCGCCTCGTCGTGCGCCTAGCCGATCGCGCGCCGTGTCCCGCAACGAAGCAACACAATCAGCAGTTCGATAAGCCGCCTCGTTTCCCCGTCCTCAGGCTGCAGCTGCAAAGCGACGGTATCAATTTTTTGCCGGGATAGCGACGCTCTTGACCGGAATTCCGAAAGCTGGCCCCGACGAGCAAATCAGGTATCCCGATCGGCCAGACAATTTCCGGGATTGCCTCGCAAGCGACATGCGGCAGACATGCCAAAATCGGCGCGGCTGACCCAAGGCGACGACTTGCCATTTAAAGACCAATTGGTCTATATATCAGGAATGCGCCACCAAACCCCAGTACACTTGCCCCGTGGCCGCCCCCGAGGTTTCGACACGGAAGCCGCTGTCGAACGCGCGATGGGTGTGTTCTGGTCGCGCGGCTATCACGCCACGGCGCTACCGGACCTTCTTCGTGCGACAAAGCTCTCGCGTGGCAGCCTTTACGCCGCTTTCGGTGACAAGCACTCGCTCTTCTTGCGTGCGCTTGATCGCTACGTTGCCGATGCCCTGACACGGATGGATATCGAACTCGACCCCCGCAGAGAGCCGGTCGACGGCCTGCGGGCATACCTTGCCGGCTACGTGGACCGCACGAGCGGTGCCAATGGTCGGAGCGGATGCCTGCTGGTGGCCACAGCCATGGAACTGGCTGGCCGTGATGCCGAAGTCGATCGTCGCATCGCCAGCTTTTTCAAAGCCATGGAGACCAGGGTGGCTGATGCACTTGCCCGCGCGAAGGCGGCGGGCAAGTTGGCCGATGGCGTTGAGCCTTCAAGTGCCGCCCGAAATTCTCGTCTGTTTCGTCGAGGGGCTGCGCGTGGTCGGCAAAACGGCACCGACACGGATCGCGTCGCAAGCCACTGCCGACGCTCTTCTCGACCGCTTCCTCAGATAGACAACCCAAATTGGGAAAACAACTCTTGGACGCCTCCGCCGTTGGCGCGTCTATATCTGGATCGAATGGTCTTGAAAGGAAAGATTCCATGTCTGCCGTCCAGATCGTCTGCGCGGTGGCCGTCCCTTTGCTCTGGGGTTATCAGTTCGTGGCCATAAAGGTAGGCGTCATGGAGTTTCCGCCTCTCTTCTTCCTCGCATTGCGCTTCCTGGCCATCGCGCTGCTGCTTATCCCGTTCGCCAAAAGGCCGACACGTCAACAGTTCGGCCCTGTCGCAGCTATTTCGGTTTTCCTTGGTGGACTGAACTTCGGGCTCTTCTATGTCGGCCTTGGGCTCGGCTCGGGAAGCATGTCGGCCGTCGCCTATCAACTCGCGACGCCCTTCACCGTCCTGTTGGCGTGGCCGCTGCTTGCGGAGAGGCCGTCTCTGACCACGTCCGCCGGCGTGGTGCTTGCATTCGTCGGCGTGGTCGTGCTGGCAGCGGGGCCTGGCCTGTCGGCAAACGCGCTTCCGCTGCTGCTTGTGGTCGCCGCAGCCTTCGCGTTCGCGGTGTCCAACGTCTTGACGAAGCGCTACGGCCCTTTTGATCCCCTGATGTTGATGGGGTGGTCGTCGCTGCTCACGGTGCCGCAGGTCCTATTGATGTCGCTGCTCCTTGAACATGGGCAGCTGGCGAGCCTTGTCACGGCGGATGAACGTGGCTGGCTGGCACTCGCCTACACGATTTTCATCGGAGGAATTGTCGGGTTTGGCCTTTGGTTCTGGCTGATCGCCCGTTGCTCCATGGGCCGTGTCGCACCCTTCGGCCTGCTGCTTCCGGTGTTCGCCTTGATTTCGAGCGTGCTGTTCCTTGGCGACCGTATGACCCCGAAGTTGATTGTCGGTGGGCTGCTCGCGATCTCCGGCGTCGCCATTACGCAAGCAAGATCGACCGTTCGCCCAATTTGAATTTAGGGAAGTCCGCCAACCACTATGGACTTATGGGTTCACACCCTAATCGTTCACCGAAAGCACCATGATCGGATCCGCGATCTTTTCCGGCGCGATCTCCTGATCCAGTGGCAGCACCGCGGTGCCGATCGCGAAGAACTCGATCACATGGGTCTGCCAGCCATGGCTGCCCTCGTGGATGTCGACGCCGACGACGCCCTCGGCCTTCGCCGCCGAGGCCTCGAACTGCATGCGCTCGATGGCGATCTCGCGGGCCTCGTAGAGCGCGGAGGTGAAATTCTCCAGTTCGACATTGCGCCCGACGCTGCCGAGGCCGGCGAGGAAGCCACGATGGGCGACGTGATAGACGCAAGAGCCCATCACCATCTCGACGGGGCGATAGCCGGAATGCAGCAACGACCAGAAGTCCTGGCCCGACAGGTCGGACGTGAACGGCCCGCCGTCATGGGCGCGGAAACCGCGATGGCCGTCGCCATGCACGACGCCGGTGCCGATGGCGATGAATTCGAGCAGATGCTCGTCCCATTCCAGCCGCTTGATAGTGAGCTTGACGCCGACGATGCCGTCAGCGCCCATCGCGGTCGCCTCGGCGCGCATGCGGCTCATCGCGAGCTCGCGCGCGTGGTACATCGCCTTCGACAGCACTTCGAGCTCCTGGTTCTGGCTCCAGCTGCCGTACTGGATGCCGACGTGGTAGACGCAGGAGCCGACGCAGAGCCCGATCGGCTCAAAGCCCGCCTTGCGCACCATCAGGAATTCGTTGACGGAAAAATCCGACGTGAACACGCCGGTGGAGTGCGCCGAGGAGCGCAAGCCCTTCAGCCGCTCCTGGGCGTGAGCGGGGAGATCCAGCGTCATGTCAAATCGCTCCTTCGGATTCGTTTTCGTAGGACTGGTGGTGCCGCGCGGTGCCCTGCAGCGGGGTCTTGCCGGCATGGACATCGACGACGAAATTGATCTTGTGCGGCAAGGGCGTGCCGCGGCGCGCGTCGACCGTGGTGGCGACCACGATATGCCGCGCCAGATAGGCCTTGCGGTCGTTGACCTCGCTCTCGAACATCTGGCTGAAATTGAGATGCGCCAGCACGCCGTTGCCCTGGCTCTTCGCATGCGTGCGCAAATCCGCATGCGCCTGCCGCCGCACCCGCTCCCACAGCGCGCTGAGCTGGTCGGATTCGACATTGCCCCGCCAGCTCATATTGGGGTCGACCCAATAATTCTGCAGCCATTCGTAGCAGGCGCCGATCGCGATTCCCGTCGGCACCACGTCGGCCTCCAGCAGCTTCACGAATTCCAGCGTCGGCACGGTGGCGACGATGGGCTCGACGCTCGGCGGCAGGCCCTCGACGTAAACCGCCGTGCCGATCAGCGTGAAATCCATGCTGTTCTCGACCCCGAGCGGAATGGTGCGCATCTTGACGTCGAGCACGGCGTTGGCGCAGGCGGCCCTTGCCTCGTCGCGCAGGCGCTGCAGCGCGGTCTCCCAGCCCTGCGCGTGTCCTTCGGTCCACGACCAGCCGTAATGCAGCCAGCAGCTTGCCGCGATCGCCGCAATCGGCCGGATGCCATGCGAGCGCACCGTGATCAGCTCGGCCGGCGTCAGCGTCGCGACCCATGGCAATTTCCCGCTTCGGACGTCTTCCAGCCGCGCCTGAATCGCCGGCGGCACCCTGCCCTCGCCCAGCGCGCTCTCGATCTCGGCCCGCCGCTGCGCAGAGGCGGCACGCTGCGCCAGCACTTCCGGGCTTGGAGAAGCGAGCAGGCCGGCCAGGAGATCGAGGAGGCCCATTTCAGCTCACCATGAACTGGCTCAGCGACTGGCTCAGCGCCTGCGCGTGCTCGGTGGCCTTCCTGGTCTCGCCCGCGAGTTTTGCGAACCATTCGGCGGGATCGATGGTTTTGGTGTTGAGCACGATGCCGCGCACCACCATGGCAATCTTCGCCGTCAGCCGGCCGCGCTCGATCTCGAGGCTGTAGCGGTTCTCGCCGAGCTCGACCGTGACGCCGGTGGTCTTGCCCGCCCCCGAGAAAAAGCCACGGCTCTCATGCACCGTCACCAACTCCGGCATCGCTTCCTTCAGCCGCAGCGCAAAGGCTTTCAGATTGCTCTCGGCATCGGCCTTGAAGCGGCGCAGCCAGGCGGCCTGCATGTCGAAGTCGAGATTGTCGCTCATTTCTGCACCGCGGCTGCGGCCACGCCCTGCATGCCCTTGACCAGGCGGTCGCGGATCTCGGCGAGTTTTCCTTCGCGCTCGCGGTCGGCGTCGGCGACCTCGCGCTCGATCTGGATCACTTCGTTCATGGTCTTGATGGTCTCGTCGGCGACCTGCGCCAGCACCTGGATGTTGCGGGGATCGCCGCCGAGGCTGCGCGCGGCTGAAGTGGCCGCCTCATGCGCGCCCTTGGAGGCCAGCATCGTGATCTGCCGCGCCGCTTCGTCGAGCTTGCCGGCTTCGTCCGCGGCGCGCTTGATGTCGACCTGCACCACCGCCTGGCTTGCCACCGCCATCAGGCGCGGGATCACCACCAACATGCCGTTCGATATCTGCATGATCCGCGTCTCGGCCGCCTTCTTGTTCTGGCCGATGATCGGGATGAGCATCGCCGATCCCATCAAATTCTCCCGCATGTCCGCGATCTTGCCGCGGAAATTCGCGATCGCGGAGCGGTATTCCATGACGTCGGCGGCGTCCGCCGGCTCGCCGGTCTGCACCGCATGCTGGCGCAGCGCTTCGATCTCCTCATAGCCGCGGTCGAGCGCGATCTGGCCGGCGGCGATCTCGACCTTCAGGCCATGCAGGCTCTGGCGGATGGCGAGCGCCTGCTGGTCCAGCAACTCGACCGAGACCGTCAGATCGGCCTTGGTCTTGCGCGCTTTCGCCTGCTCGCCGTCCATGAGGTCGAGGAATTTCTTGCGGTTCTCGGCAAAGCCCTTGAAGGCGGTGTGAGCATCGGCCACAAAACCCATCAGCTTGCCGACGATGCCGCTGCGCGCGGCAGGCCGGGTACCGCTCGCCTCGGCCTGCAAATCCTCGATCCGCAGGATCTTGACGCCGTCGACGACGCCGGCGGCGATGCGGCCGATCTCCCCGGTCTCGCCCAGCCGCACGCCGGTCAGCAACTGGCGCGAGGCCGCGGCTATGCCGGCCATCACGCCCTCGCCATGGGCGAGCAGCGACGACGTATTGCGGAAATCGACCTTCGATGCCGACGCCAGCGCGGCCGCCTTGTCCTCGGGACTGAGGTTGGCGACCTCGACCAGGCGTTCGGGGATCGGCGCCGGCGCGAGCCGCGGATCGGCCGTCACGGGCAGCGAGGGGCTTGGGGCCACCGCCAGCGGCTGTTGCGGCGCGGCCGTAGCCTGGCCTGTGGAAGAATCAAGATCGTCGAAGATGGAGAGGTCGAGCGGTGCGCCCGGCTTGGTATCCGGCATTGATCAATCCCTGGGTTGGGTCTCCGGAACGGTATTTGATTTTAGTCGGGGCGAATGAAGGCGCACAAGGACGTGCGGACGCATTTGAGGACAGAGACAATGCTTCGTTACATCTGTCGGGGAGACCGGAACCGTGGTTCACATCACAGTGCGGTCGGAAATACAAAAAAAGGCTGGAGATTCAATGGGGATTGGACGGGGCCGCATCACGGCAATCCCGACATGCTTAACCCCCTGTGATTTCACGATATTTGGGACGGCGCCGGTTCAGTTCCAGCCTCGGCAAGAACCTGGCCCGTTTCATCCTGCCGTGTCGCAAACCTCAACAACCGCGGCAGATATTCTTCAGCTTCGCGGCGGTTCGGGCTTCTTCCTCAACGAACGGGTCCTTGTAGCCGGGCGGCGCATCGGGATTGGCCTCAGTGGACTTCTTCGCTTTCGGAGGAAACGCAGAGTCGTAACAGGCGAGGCGCGCGCCCGTGCTTTCGATCGCGCGGCAGTTCGGCTCCACGGCGAGAGCGGCCTGCGCGAAGGCGCCAAGCGCCGATGCCATAAGAAGCGTCTTCAGCCATGTGCCCGGCCGCGCCATCTTCATGCTGAACATCCCATCACTGTTTCTGTTTGCCGGCCCAGGAGGGACGCGCGCCGGTCCAGGCAGGAAGTGAATCCCATTCGGACCACCGCATCCGGCGCTCTTCGTCTCCGACCCTGACAAAGACAAAGGGAGCATCGTCCCGGCCGGTTTTTGAACCCACGAAAATTGCCGGCATGCCGTAGGCGTCCCTGATGGTTGCTGTGTTTGCCATTTTGACTCCTGTCTCAGCTTGAGTCTCGGCTACTGTCGTCTCGGCTCGGGTCGTCTCAGCTTGAGTCTCGCCCTGAGTCTTGTCTTGAGTTTTGGCTCGAGCGCTCGGCTTGCCGCTTTTCCGCATGTCGGCTGAACCGAGCTACCGCTGCAGGACGACCGCGGCGGCGATCAACAGCACAAAGAAGATCGGCATCAATACCGGGGGTACAAGCCACTCACGAACGTCGAATTTGCTTGTATCGGACATCTGACCGCCTTCTCAAGGTCAAGGCGGGAGCGCAATGCTCTCAGTCACCGATAACAGCCAAGGAGCGCGCGGTGATGTCAGAGATGTAGCAGTCCCGGGCCCCAATGGCGAGGCTAATCTCGAACACTTTGGCACTCACACGAGTTCATCCGTCCACACCTTGAAGCTGACAAGCGTGTTGGGTCCGAAAGTCTGGGTAATGGGAACGTCCGCGGCATCGCGGCCCTGGGCGATCAGGACGCGGCCGATTCGCGGAATGTTGTTGCGCGGATCGAAAGTGTACCAGCGGCCGCCGAGATAGGCCTCGAACCAGCCGGCGAAATCCCCGGCGGCGTAGGGCGGCGGCATGCCGATATCGCCGAGATAGCCGGTGCAATAGCGCGCGGGAATGTTCATGCAGCGGCAGAACGCGATGGCCAGGTGCGCGTAGTCGCGGCAGACGCCTTTGCCCTCGTTGAAGGCCTCCCACGCCGTCTTGGTCGCGCGCGCGTGCTCGTAGCCGAACGCGATGTGGTTGTGAACGAAATCGCAGATCGCCTGGACCCGCGTCCAACCCGGAATCGTCTTCTCAAACAGCTTCCATGCGATGTCGGAAAGCCGGTCGGTCTCGCAATAGCGGCTGCCAAGCAGATAAACGATGGTGTCCGACGGCAGATCCTCCACCGCGTGCTGCGCGGCCGAGGGGACGATGACATCGGGCAAGCCGCTATCGCGTACCGTCCCGTCGGCGGAAAGGCGCATACGGCCGGCGGGCGCAACCATCCGGCTGCACCAGTTTCCAAAACCGTCGCGATACGGCGTGATCGGCACCGAAGGCTGGCTGGTGAGGTGATCGGGCACGATGATGTCGGACGCCCGCGTAAAATGCGTGCCGACCACCGCGATCAACGGCGTTGGTTGCGGAAAGTCGTAGATCATCTCGAAGCCGACGCGAATCTTCATGCGAAAGACCTCTCTCAACTGCATGATCTGGAAAATGGAAGGCGCCGGGAGTCGTGTTGCTGCGACTTGCGATTGGCGGGTCGCTGCGACAATTGGCGCGAACCCCGCTCGGTGCAAATGGCGACGAAATCGGTCAAATACAATGCAATTGCTAGGACTATTCGCGATTATTCGCGCCTGCGCCGCCAATCCCCGAGAAAACGCTGGCTAATCGGATCAAGAGGGCGCACGGTCGATCCGATGCACAACATTCAGGTCGGTCCGGAGCTGTCGGCGGAGCATATTTCGCCATGACCACACGCTCGCGACGCGAAACCATCACGTTTGCGCATCCCTTCCGGATCAAGGGCATCGACCGCTCCCTGCCCGCCGGAGCCTACGAGGTCATCACCGATGAGGAGATGATCGAGGGATTGTCGTTCGCGGCCTATCGCCGCGTCGCCACCATGATCGTGGTTCCCGCAGCGCCGCCGCGCAGTTCAACCATGGAGATGATCTCCATCGGCTCGGTCGATCTATCCGACGCGCAGCGCATCGACGCGTGCACCCCTCGTGAGTGACAAGCCGCTCGATCTCGACAAGCACCGCGGCATGGCCGCGCAGAAAGCGACCGACATCCGGCGCGCGCTGGCCGAGGTGGAGAACAATACACGCGACCTGCGCGAGCGGCAGGGCGTGCTCGAGAAGGAGCTGCTGTCGGTTCCGGCCACTTCCTGGCCGGAGGCCGCCGCCAAGGCGCGCTACGTCCTGAATTTATACGCCGCGGGGCTCGCCCCGGCCGACACCCATCATCGCGACCTGGTCGCGGCCATCCTTGCGGACTTTGTCCGGCTCTCCAGCGAGAGCTGAGGCAAAGGTCGCGTCTCCGATCAGCCCGAAAACCTGTCTGCGCTCGATGGTCGAGCGCCAACGAGAAAGCCATCCTCCATGCAAAATCTTTCGCCGCGCCACGTCAAAACAGAAGAGTCGCTCCGGCTTGGCGTCGTGTCCGGATGGTACAGCACCAAAGTGAGCGGTACGTTCGTGTCCGGACCTCACGACACCGAGGCTGATTGCCTTCTCAAGATCGCGGAGATCGATCCGCCGCCGGCAAAGCCCTTGAAGAGGAGATCTGTCTAGGAGGGAGGCGGCTTCCAGACAAAACTGATTTCCGGGACGGGTCCGTCTTTGATGAAGCCGGTCCGGCAGCGCGACTGCTTCGGCGCGATAACGCGGAATTAATCTCATCAGCCCATAATCCACGGCAGTTTTAGATGGGTGCTGCGTAAGGGAGCCGTCGCGAGGACGATCCAGCGACGGCTCTCTTTTGTTCACTCGTTTGAGGTCAATGCACGTGACGAAGAACTCGGAAACGCAGAGCCAAACCGAACAACCCGAATCCACAGCACCGATCAAGCTGTCCAGCCGGAAATCGATCCTGGCGCTGTCGGTGTTCGCTCTTGGCCTAAACGCTACGGCGGCGGTCTACACAATGTCGCCTTCCGATTTTGCCCTGCCGGATTTTGCTCTGCCGAATGTCAGCCGTTTGGCCGAACTGCTTCCGCACCAGAAAGCTTCCGATCCAATGCCGGATCCGGTTGTCGCCGCGTTGAAGGATATTCAGTCGGCCCAGCAGCAACACGTCGCCTCGCTGCAAGCGAACAGCTCCTCATTGCAGCAAAACACAGCTCTGCTTCAGCAGGATTCAACCACGCTTGCTGCTCTAAGACAGAGCGTTACGGATGAGCGCGTCGATGTGAAGAAAATATCT
Source organism: uncultured Alphaproteobacteria bacterium (assembly GCA_963802585.1). Lineage (GTDB taxonomy): Bacteria > Pseudomonadota > Alphaproteobacteria > Rhizobiales > Xanthobacteraceae > Bradyrhizobium. Next base: position 231,917 of record CAWDJS010000016.1, read on the forward strand.
GCTCAGATAACGGATGAGCATGGCGACGTGAAGAAGATGTCTGCTCAGATTTCCACGCTCATAGCGAAGGTCAACTCGCTGCAAAATGCACTAGCCCCGGAAGTAACTTCCTCCATTCCAACAGGGCGCGCCCGTCACCGGCTATCCGGCGAGTTGCGCAACAGGATGGCCCGGCAGCCTAAACCTGCAGGGCCTATCTCGGTTGGAGGAGCCCCTCTAAGTGTTCCGGCGACCACGCCAGGCCCACAAGGTTGAGACCTGTGAAACAGGAGAGAAGGGCGCGGGGCTCGGTCCCGCGCTTTTTCTTATCCCTCGGGTAGTTGATCATCGCGCTCATTGTTGAGCACGCCATTATCCACAACCCTAGTTCGATCAATGAACCCGGCCGCACCACGGCAGCGGAGTCGGTAGTGGTGCTCCTTGCCGCTCCACTCGGCCCGTCGCTCATGAGAGAAGACGCAAACGATGGCCGATGATCCAGCCGATCCGCGCGATCATGCGGCACCACCTTCCCATGACCTTCCCAATTCAAATATCTTGGGAAGATTTGGACTGGAAAGTCCGACCTAACTGATTGATTTTATTGGTCGGGGCAGCTGGATTCGAACCAACGACCTGCAGTACCCAAAACTGCCGCGCTACCAGGCTGCGCTATACCCCGATTTTTGGGCAAGGCACGTCGATACACGCTCGCGGCGCCGCCAGCAAGGCTGCCCGGGGGCGGCTGCGACGCCGCGAGGGCGCGGAATATGCCCAATATTAATGAGAAGCGACCGGCGATCCGCTTTCGGGATGGATCTCGGCCGCCATCATGCCCTTGCTGCCGGGCCCGAACCGGACCAGCACGTACTGGCCGGGGCGAAGCTCGGTCATGCCGAAGCGGCGCAGCGTCTCCATATGCACGAAGATGTCGGGCGTGCCCTCACCGCAGGTGAGGAAGCCGAAGCCGCGCAGCCGGTTGAACCATTTCACCTGCGCCCGCTCCAGCCCCGACGTCGGCGTGACCGTGACATGGGTGCGCGGCGGCAGCATCTGCGCCGGATGGATCGCGGTTGATTCGTCCATCGAGAGAATGCGGAAGGCCTGGTATCCTTTGGCGCGCTGCACACACTCGCACACCAGCCGCGCACCTTCATACGCGGTCTGGTAACCGTCGCGCCTAAGCACCGTGACGTGCAGAAGCACGTCCGGCCATCCATTGTCGGGTACGATGAAACCGTATCCCTTCGAAGCGTCGAACCATTTGATGACGCCCGAGATTTCGACGAGATTGGCAGCTTCACCTAAGCCAGACAGCGCCTCGATCGCCGCATCGCGGCCGGTGCTGTCTGGATAGTCCCCCGATCCAAGTCGGCCGGGCGATGTCCCGCCTGACACCGGAACCCCCTTCTTGGACTCAAATCCGTCCGACCCCATAACCCCGGACCTCACTCATGATTTTGCGGTCCACCGCGCTAACGACCGCACCAAAATCGCGCCCCACCGAAATTTTTCGTGATAGCCCGCGCGAATCTCTTCGAATCAAAAGATAACATCCCCGTTTGCGGCGCATAGACAAAAAACAAATTTAACGGAACCTATGAACAGGCTTGCACAGGTCCGAATCAATTACGTGCTCAGTTACCGACGAAGGGCCCAAGCGTCTCGCCGATGTCGAAAGGTATCACAAGGTCGGCCAGTTCGTCCTGGTCGGTCGGTTCGCGATTTATGATCACGAGTTTTGCACCGCAGTTCTTCGCCATCATCGGGAAGCCGGCGGCCGGCCACACCACCAGCGACGACCCGATGGCGATGAAGAGATCACAATGCTGCGCAAGCTCGGTCGCGCGCATCATCTCGGCTTCCGGCATCGCCTGACCGAAGGAGATGGTCGCGGTCTTGATCGGCTCGTCGCAGGCGGTGCAGTCGGGCGCGCCGCCGTCCTCGTCGAAGCGCTGCTTTACCCAGGGCAGGTCGTAGGCGCGGCCGCAACCGATGCAGCGCGCATAGGTGGTATTGCCGTGCAGCTCGATGACGTGATCGGGCGCGAAGCCGGAGGCCTGGTGCAGGTTGTCGATGTTCTGGGTGATGATCGCGGGAATCTTGCCGGCGCGGTAGAGCGAAGCCAGCGCGCGATGGCCGCGGCCGGGCTTTGCGGCGGCGAAGGTCGGCTCCATGGCAAAGCGGCGGCGCCAGGACTTGTCGCGCGCGTCCTGGCTCGCCACGAACTCGTCGAACGGGATCGGCCGGTTGCGGGTCCACAATCCGCCCGGAGAGCGGAAGTCGGGAATGCCGCATTCGGTCGAAATGCCGGCGCCGGTAAAGGGAACGATGGTGCGAGCGCCGGCGATCATGTCGCCCAGGCGCTCGACCGCGCTCTGGATATCGCCCTCGATATTCTTCTGGGAATTCCTGGCAATCATCTTTTGCGAAAATCCGTTCTGGACGCGACCTACTTATAGCACGGCCAAAACGGATTTCGCTGTCAACGCTGCGCTTGACAGCGATAGCTTAGGCCGCTTCCGCTACCGGCGGCTCCGACGGCTGGCTGGGCTCTTCCAGCTACCCCGCGGCTAGCTAACGCAAGGCCGGCGCGTCACAAGAAGTGCGGAACCCTTATCCACCACGCGCACAGCCGCAAAAAAATTTTCCGCGCGAGCGATGCAGATTTTCATCGGCAGCTTTGCATTTCGTCTCACGTGCTGTGCACATCGCAATCCTGCACGGCCCGCTTCCGCAATCGTGCCCCAATCACGCGCGCGAATGATCGCGGGGTCGACAAGTGATTCGAGTGATCGAGAGACAAGGACGGGGATGACTGAAAAGGAAAAGCGGCTCGCCAGGGAGCGGGAAGAAATCGCAGCCAGGGTTGCGAGCTTCAAGGCCACGCAGCAAAAGTTCGAGCGCGAGCGCGAGGAGTTTTGTCGCGCGACGTTGCGGAGCGCACGCGAAGGCAAGCAGTTTCGCACCTGGTCCTGATCGCGAGCCAAACAAAAAGCCCGGAGCGATGCTCCGGGCTTTTCGTCTGACCGGTAACGTGCGTTACCAGTGGCGATAGTAGTGCGGGCCGCCGTAATAGGCATACGGAGCCGGGGCGTAATAGGCGCGCGGCCCATAATAGTAGTCGGGGCCATAGCCGTAGCCGTAATAAGGATGCGAGGCCGCGATCGCGCCCGCGGTCAGGGCACCCGCAGCGAGACCAAACGCCAAGCCGGGTCCGCCAAATCCACGTCCCCATCCGTGCGCCTCGGCCGGAGCCGGTGCGGCCACTGCGGCGGCGCCGATGGCGCCAACGGTCGCCAGAACTGCCAATGTCTTCTTGATCATGTTGATCCTCCTCTCAGGTTGGAAGGTCAACGTCCGGCGCCGCCGATGGTTGCCAATGGAACCCGCGCCAGCGCGGGAACCTACCTAAACTTTCTGCAAGAAATCTTTGCAAAAAATTTTGCAAGTGACGGAACGAAAATCAACGCCCCCACGTTGAGGGAGCGTTGGAGAGGCAAGAGCATAAAGACCCCGTCGACGTCTTCGGATGCCGGCGGGGTCTTTGCGCTGCCTTGTTTGGCGCATGATCTTTTCGGAAAACCGCGACACACCCCGCTATCCAAATGCGGGGCAGGCTTTTCCGGATCATGCGAGTGGGGATTACGATGCCGGCATGGCTGGAAATTGTGCTCGACGTGGCTGGCTTTGCCGGCTTCATCGCCATTGCGAACTGGCGGAGGTCGCCGCGCAAGAACGGCAAGCCCGCTCCGCGCTGAATCGCGCGGACCGCCTCAGAGATCCGCAAGCCGTTTCAGCGTCGCATGGAAACTGAGCGAGCGGCTACCGCCGACCAGGGTGGTGCCGAACACCTCGGCCGCGTCGTCGGTATAGGTCCCGGAAAATCCGCTGGTGACTTCCTGCCCGCCGAACAGCGGACGCACGAGCGGGTCGGCGAACGGCGTGTGCTGGTTGGTGGCAAAGTGCCCCTTCCAGGTTCCATTGCCGGCCGTGTAGGAACCGACCGACCAGAAATACGGCCCGCCGCTGATCAACTGCCCGTCGCACAGGATCGTGACCCCGCTGTCGTGGCCGGGCACGCCGTCAAGCATCTGGATCCGGATCGAAAAAAGGCCGTTCTTCATCAGGGTGCCGCCGTCCCTCACCCAAAGGCCGATTATAACGAGAGCGTGGCAGGAGAGAAGCGGCCCTTTGAAGCAGCAGGGTGCC
>CAWDJS010000017.1:0-497203 GCA_963802585.1 uncultured Alphaproteobacteria bacterium
CTTTCCCCACACTCCTTTGACCTGGTTTGGATAGGCCTTTTCCCCGAGTAGGGCATTTAGCCGGCCTGCGATCTCCACGGCTACACCGCCTGGGCGCCCTGGGTCGCGGAACACAGTGACCGTCTCGACGAGGTCTCTGATGGCTTCTGTGGCCTCTCCGTCGCCCGCACTAACACCTCTTGCCAGTGCTTCTTCAAGCCGACCGAGTTGCTGCTCATATCGTTTGAGGATGGCCGGATGCAGCGCGACCTCTTTCGATGTGGGCGGTTCGCTCTGCAACGCCTCAGATATTCTCTTTCGTTCGGCATCTAAGGCAGTCGATCGCGGTCCGAGAACGGATGGATCGCCATGTCCTTTGGCAATCGCGTCCACCAGCCGTTCAATTTCCCGGTTTAATTGCCCAAGCTGCTGCTCAAGGCGCTGCTGTTTTGCATGTGATGTAGCTGCGAGGCGCTTTCGCTCATCGAGATACGCGCGTACGTACTCCGAAATAACCTTCGGCGCGCGTAATTCGGCCTTTAGGCCGCTGAGGACTGCACTTTCGACCGTGTCTAAATAAAAAGTCTTGGCGTCAGGACACGTCCCGCTCTCCGTCGCTGCCGAGCAGCGAATACGAACGCGTCCTGATTTGTCTCGCCCATTGGTTGCCATGCCCGAGCCGCATGAACCGCAACGGAGCAGGCCAGATAGCATCCGACGGGGCCGACGCTGATGGCTTGGGTGGGCGCGACCGCGCTCCTCTTTGCGTTGCTGAGCAGCTGTGAACAGCTCTGGACTGACAATTGCAAGATGCGGCACTTCAGCAACCTGCCAGTCACTCTTCGGATTCGGTCGTGACAGGCGCTTTCCCGAGTCGGGATCTTTCACCATCCTAACCTTGTTCCAGACGAGGCGCCCTACATAAAGCTCATTCTGCAGAATGCCGGCACCCCTCTCAAGGTTGCCATTAATTGTTGAGGCATTCCATGCCCTCCCACGCGGAGGCGATACCCTCTCCTTGTTGAGATCGTGCGCGATTTCGCGAGGCGTTCGACCGTCCACGTATTCCTGAAAGATACGCTGGATCACCTGTGCCTCGGCCTCGACGACGACCCGTTCGCCGCTTTTTCCGGCGACCGCGGCGTATCCGTACGTCAGACCACCTCCAGCCAAACCCTGCTTGACCCGCCCTGCTTGGCCACGACGCACCTTGTGAGCGTTGTCCTCACGATAGAGTTGTCCGACTAGACCGCGAAGACCGACCAGCACGGTGTTAACGATGCCCTCGTGAACCGCCCGTATCTCGATCCCGAGAAAGGATAGCCGCTTATGAATGCCTGCGAGATCTTCCATGTCGCGAGAAAGGCGATCTAAGGCTTCGACGATCACTACGTCAAAGGATCGTTCCCGCGCTTGGTCCAACATTTGCAAAAGGCCTTCGCGTCCCATGACCGAGCCACCCGAACGGGCCCGATCTTCATAGGCGCTGACAACGGTTAAGCCTTCGCGCTCGGCATAGCTTTGACAAAGTGAATGCTGATCTTCAATCGAACGCTCATTTTGAAGATCGGTTGAGAATCGAGCATAGATCGTCGCTCTCTTCTTTGCCTTCTCGATCGGCGAGCTCTCTTTCATGATCTTCCCTCGCGGCCAGACGAGCAAGTACGCGCGCGAGGCGCAAGATCGCCCTGTCTGGATTCGTCTGCAAGGACAATTTACGATGCGCGTCCCGCACGATCGAACCTCTAGGTCATCGCGCAACTCAACGAGGTGCACGCACCTGCGCTGGCGTCAATCCACAAAATGTCGGCGGTGGTGATCATCCCGAGCATCATGCTCGGGCGATGCCCCGAGCGGAACAGCTGCTAGGAGCTCGTCGTGCAATTGGATGCTGCGGCGAAGAAAAGGCGATGGAGTTTGGGACGGCTCTTCGCCGCCGAAGTGCTTGCTGCTAGGGAGCGGTACATCCAGCTCTTGGCACCCGGCAGGTACCGGGAGCGAGATTCCGGCACCGTCACCAACAGACTGTGACCAGCCATTGATTTTGTGGCTAGTTCCGCCTGCGTCGAACCTGCAGCCAGACCGTTACGAGCGGCAGAATATTGATCGGTTTTGTTGATTTTACGTGATTTCGCCTGCGTTCGACGGCATTCGTTGTGTTTTGATGGGTCGTTTCTGGTGCGAAACTGGTGCGGTTGCGCTGTTCGGACGATGCACCATCGCTTCTGGCCTTTTGACTACGAATCTGAGGGTCGGACGTTCGAATCGTTCCGGGCGCGCCATCTAACCCATTCAATAACAATCGAATTCGAGAGATCAGCCAGCGAGAACCCGGACTAAATTTTCCGTTTAGTCTGGGGTTTAGTCTGGGGAAATTTTTGCGGATGCTTGGCTCGTTTACGAGTTCCCAGCACACGCTGGTCTGAATCCGCGGGCACAATTTTTCGCTCGCTCGCCTTGAAAGCTGCCACATGCGGCCGCACTGCGACTCGCCAAGTCGTCATCGCAACAGCGGGCGGCAAAACGCGCATAAAGCGCCGATCTTTCCGCTGAGGATTCGCCCGAATCGAGAGCCGGGATTAAACTCCTCTCCGAAGGAGTATCGCGGGTTTGATTGCCAAGCTTAAGCCACACGAGCGTATCCAAACGCCGGTCACCGACCGAACAGATTTCGTCACTGAGGGCGATGTCGAGAACAAGCTTGTCTACCCGTTCTTGGCCCACCCCAGCTTCCTCGGCATCCCCCAGGACTGGATTCGAGCCAAGGATTACATGGAGCCGACCGAGATCGATAAGGGCGCCGGCAAGCGCTACGGCTACATCCCCGACTATTCCGTTTGGCGCAGCGGCTTCCCGCTTCTGGTCGTCGAATCGAAGCGGCCGGACGAGCCGATCGAGCAGGCGCTCCGCGAGGCGCACCTGTACGCCAACCGCATCAATAACCGCTATCCGCCCGGCATCAACCCGATCTCGCATGTCCTCGCCTGCAATGGCGAGCAGTTCGCGCTAGCGAAGTCGGACAGCGAGACCGAGGTGCTGTACGCCAAGGTCGAGGATCTGCGGCCCGGCACCGACATCCTCACCGCGTTCAAGGCGGAGCTGAACAAGGAGTTCTTCGAGAAGCGCGCGCAGGAAATGAACGTCGCGTTCCAGTCGCGGCGCTTCACGCGCGTGGCCTCGCAGTTGCCCGGTAACCTTGTCGGCGACCAGCTCGGCATCAATCAGTTTGCGCGAGAGATCTTCCCGGTCATCACCCGGTATTTCGGGCAGGAGGCCGACGAGGCGCCCGACGACATCATCGACCGCGGCTACATCTCGACCGAGGAGCGGTCCGAATACGGCTCGGTGCTCGAGACCTACCTGAAGGACCGCGCGCGGGTCATGTCGGACGGGTCGTTCCAGCCGGTTACGACCGGCGGCAAGCACCCGCAGAACCATCTCACTACCGAGGTCAGGAAATACGGCCAGGTGCAGCGCATTACCGGCCGCGTACAGTTGGTGGTCGGTGCCGTCGGCTCCGGCAAGACCCTGTTCATTCGCCGCTTCTTCAAGCGGATGCTGCCCGACGACCTGCGCCAGAAGACCGTCTGGGCATTCCTCAACTTCAATACCGAGGTGAAGGACGCGCAGGAGCTGCGCGACACGGTGCTAACGCAATTCCTCCAGTCGTTCCGCGAGCTGAACGAGATCGACCTCGACGACAACGACGTGATCGAAAAGCTGTTCTCGCACGAGATCGCCGCGTTCGAGCGCGGCCCGGCGAAGAACCTTTTGAAGTCCGGCAACGACCAGCAATATCACCAGCAGCGCTATTTCCGGATCAAGGAACTCACGGACGACAAGGAGAAGGTCGCCGCCGCGATCAGCCGGCACTATGCGGGCGAGCGTCGCATCGGCCTCGTGGTCGTGTTTGACAACGTCGATAAGCGATCCCGCGACGTGCAGCTCGCCATCTTCGAGGCCGCGCAATGGTTCAAGGAACTCACGCGAGCGCTTGTCATCGTCAACATGCGCGACACGACGTTCGAGGCGCACCGCGACGAGAAGCCGCTGGATGCGTTCATCAACGCGGTGAATTTCTACATCCGCGCGCCGCGCTTCGCGCTCATGATCCGCTCCCGGCTCGAGATCGTGCTCGAGAACATCGAGTCGGAGGAAGAGGTCTCGAAGCTCCAGAAATTCAAGCTCGAGTCCGGCGCGCAGGTCGTCTACCAGTCGAACCGGCTCGGCCAATACATGATGAGCATTTACGCCTCGCTGTTCGACCGACGCGCATCCCAGATGGGCGCGGCGCTCGAATCGCTGGCGGCGAAGAACGCCCGCAGCGCCTTGGGCATGTTCGCCGACATCATCGCGTCGCCGCATATCCCGACGAGCCAGATGGGCTCAACGGCCGCCGCGTCGTCGGTCGCGCGCATCGAGGAAGACAGGCTCATCCGCGCGATCATGCGCGGCCGCTACCGGATCTTCAACAACCGATTCAAGTACATCCGCAATATCCTGTCGCCGGTGCCGAACGCAAAGCGGCCCAGCAATTTTCTGTACGCCGACATTCTGGAGTTCCTGATCCGCAATCGCAAGGTGAAGATTGACTACTCGATCGAGGGCTATGCATCCGGCAAGACCATCATGGCGCGCATGGGCCAGCTCGGCTACGACGAGGATGACGCGTTCGCTTCGCTGAAGCAGCTCGCCGAGTGGAATCTGGTCGATCCGGAAAGCCTACTGGCGGAAACATTGACGCCGGAAGAGCCGGTGCAGGTGCACGCGTCCGGGTTCATTCACATGCGATATTTCCTGCGGCGACCGGAATATCTGTATGGCGTATCGGCCGACATGAGCTTTTCCAGCTTCGAGGTCGCAAAGCAGATGGCCGAGGAATGGTCGCGCGCCGTGGCCGGCGAGCCGGGCTTCCGCGCGCGCCAGCGCATTCTCAATCGGCTGGCCGAATATTTCCGCAGCGAGTACGACAGCCAGGTGCGGCGCCACGCCTTCTATGAGGATCTGAACCACGGCGGCAAAGCAGCCGTCGCCGCCACGCATCAGGTGGCGGAAGAGATCGGCAAGCCGCCGCCCAAAGAAGCCCCTGCAACCTAGCCGCCGGTGCTTCGCACACGGAGCAAGAGCGGCGCCAATTCCTAAACCGTCTTCAGGACCACATCTCAAATCCTTGAAAAATGGGCTAATCAGTGGATTCCCACGGTGACGATCCCGATGGGATCGCCGACGCCTTCAAAGGTGCCGGCGCAAAGGCTGTTCGTTCCGGGGCGTGTTGCTTTTCCGACATCCTTTACGATGCATCACCGGCGAGCTGCTGGAACAGTTTGCTCTATCCCCTTACGGATAGCCGGGTCCGCCTCGAACGCTTGCTTCCCCTTTGCTAGCCACAGCGCTCGCGCCTGTTCGCCTGATCGCCTTGCAGCTTGCCGGCCATCCAAAGCAACGCGCCGAGAATGATGGCGCGGTCGTCGCCGGTCAGATCGACAATTCCGGCTTTGACGACGAGGCCACCGAGTTCGATAAGGTGCCGCGTGCGCTTGCGGCGCTCGACTTGCCACGCGCTCATGTCATGTCGCGCCCTTGCGGCTTGATGCCGGTTGCGCGCCGCTCGGTTGCGCAGGAGTGCCGTCCGTGTTGCGGTCAGATGCTGGCGCAGTTCGCCGCGCCCGGCCCTGAAAGAACGCGGCCCCGCGCCTGGCCCATGCCTCTCGTTTTGCGGCCTCCTTCGTCTCGGCCAGCACGATCAGCGCGCCGGCCAATTCATCGGCGCTGAGCATGTCACCCCCCGTGGCGATGACGAGTTCGCCAAGCTGCTGTACTTTACGGCTCTTGAGGTTACGAGCCTTGTCCTCCAGTGCCTTCAGTTCGGCATCAAAGTCCCGCGGCTTGCGCATCGTTATCTCCATGAGTGTCGATGGAGAAATGATAGTCGAGGGCCTGGCACAATGCGGTAAGGTCGTCAGGACGGCTTGGGACGCGGTAGTCCCTCCCGAGAATTTTTGAGGGAGGGCGCGCTTATACGTCGTGCCGACGTGCGCTTCGCCGTGTAGATGATCTGATCGCGATGGCGATCTATCATCTTCACGTCAAGGTCATTGGCCGCAGGTCCGGCTCCAGCGCGGTGGCGTCAGCCGCCTACCGCTCGGGCTCGCGGCTGCGCGACGAGCGGCTTGATCGCAGCCACGAGTTTTCCTCCAAGCGCGGCGTCGTGCATTCCGAGGTGATGCTGCCTGAAAATGCGCGGCAGGCATGGAGCGACCGTGAACGGCTCTGGAACGATGTCGAGGCCTTCGAAATCCGGAAAGATGCCCAGCTCGCCCGCGAGGTTGAATTCGCCATCCCGCGCGAGATGAGTGAGGCACAGGGCATCGAACTCGCCCGCGACTTCGTTCGGGGCGAATTCGTCGATCGGGGCATGATCGCCGATCTCAATGTGCATTGGGACATGGCCGAGGACGGCATGCCCAAGCCCCATGCGCATGTCATGCTGACCATGCGCGCGGTGGACGAGAACGGCTTCGGCCGGAAGGTGCGCGAGTGGAACCGCACCGAGATGGTTGAGCGCTGGCGTGAGCGCTGGGCCGAGATCGCCAATGAGCGCCTGACCGAACTCGACATCGACGCGCGGATCGACCATCGCAGCCTGGAAGCACAGAGCATCGCGCTGGAGCCGCAAAGCCAGATCGGCGCGCCGGCGCAGCGCATCGAGGGCGAAGGGATCGAGGCCGCTGACCGCGCCGAGATGCACCGCGAGATCGCGCGCGGCAATGGTGCGCGGATCATCGCCGATCCTTCCGCCGCACTAGACGCGATCACCCAGCAGCAATCGACCTTCACACACCGCGACATGGCGAAGTTTGCGCACCGGCACAGCGACGGGGTCGACCAGTTTAACGAGGTCATGGGCGCGATACGTAACGCGCCAAATCTCGTCGAACTCGGCAACGACGCTCGAGGCGAGGATCGCTTCACCACCCGCGAGATGATCGAGGCCGAACAGCGCCTGCACCGTGCCGCAGAACTCATAGCAGAACGGGAGCGCCATGAGGTGCGTGAGGCGGACCGCGAAGCCGCTTTGGCGCGAGCGAAAGCGCGCGGTCTTGTTCTCTCGGGCGAGCAGGCCGACGCCTTGGCGCATGTCACGGACGGGCGCGACATGGGCGTCGTGGTCGGCCATGCCGGAACGGGAAAAAGCGCGATGCTTGGCGTGGCACGGGATGCATGGGAAGCGGCAGGCTACGAGGTGCGGGGCGTAGCGCTGTCCGGCATTGCGGCGGAAAACCTCGAAAGCGGATCGGGCATCGCGTCGCGCACCATTGCCAGCATGGAGCATGGCTGGGGACAGGGCCGCGACCTGCTCACGACCCGCGATATCCTGGTGATCGACGAGGCCGGCATGGTCGGCACGCGCCAGCTGGAGCGCGTGCTGTCCCATGCGGCAGAAGCCGGCGCAAAGGTAGTGCTGATCGGTGATCCCCAACAACTGCAAGCCATCGAGGCGGGCGCAGCCTTCCGGTCGATCCATGAGCGTCACGGCGGGGCCGAAATTGGCGAGGTGCGCCGGCAGCACCAGGACTGGCAGCGGGACGCCACACGTGATCTCGCCATTGGCAAAACCGGCCATGCGCTGGAAGCCTATCGCTCCCGCGGGATGGTGCATGAGGCCCAGACCCGCGAGCAAGCTCGCAGCGATCTGATCGATCGTTGGGAGCGCGACTGGCAGGCATCACCAGATCGCAGCCGGATCATCCTCACCCATACCAATGACGAGGTACGGGCGCTGAACGAGGCGGCGCGCGAGCGGATGCGGGCCGCCGGCGATCTGGGGAATGATGTCCACTTGACCGTCGAGCGCGGCGCGAGAAACTTCGCCAGCGGGGATCGCGTCATGTTCCTACAAAATGAGCGAAGCCTCGGAGTAAAGAACGGTACGCTCGGGACTATTGAGCAGGTCAGCGAGCAATCCCTGACCGTGCAGACCGACGATGGCCGATCCGTTCACTTCGACCTCAAGAACTATAACCGGATCGACCATGGCTATGCAGCGACGATCCACAAGGCGCAGGGCATGACGGTCGACCGCACCTATGTGCTGGCGACGCCCGGGATGGACGCTCACAGCAGCTATGTCGCCCTGTCGCGGCACCGCGACGGAGTGGAGCTGCATTATGGCCGCGACGATTTTGCGGGTCAGGATCGGCTTGCCCGCACTCTGTCGCGTGATCGGGCGAAGGACATGGCCTCGGATTACGAGCAGCGCGATCCCGCGCAAAGCTTTGCCGAGCGGCGCGGGATTACCTTCCGCGAGCGCGTCGCCGAGATCGTGCGCAAGGTCGTGCCGGAGAAGGTACGCGACATGTTTGACGGCCTGCGCCCTCCTTCAGATGTGCCCGGCGGGGATGGCGGACGGAGGCCGGAGCGGGAAACGCCGGAAAGGGAAAGGAGCGGTACGCCAGCCGAGCGGCGCGAAACCGATGCGCCGGAAAGGAAGGTGGCGGCAGACCCGGAAGCGGAAGCACGTCGCCTCCGCACTCGAGCGCTCGTGCGCCATGCCCGCGCCGTGGATGCGATCTTCGAGGCGCGGGAGATGGGCGGCGAGGCAAGTCCCGAGCAGGTGAAAGAACTACAAAAGGCCCGCCGGTCCTTCGAGGAGGTGCGACCCTATGGCTCGCACGACGCCGAAGCCGCCTACAAGAAGGACCCGGAGTTGGCCCGCGAGGCGGCTGGCAGCCGGGTCAACCGCGCCATCCGCGCGCTCCAACTCGAAACGGAACTGCGCATCGATCCGAGCCGCCGCGCTGACCGTTTTGTGGAACGCTGGCAGGAACTCAAGCAGACCAGCCAACACCAGTATCAGGCGGGCGACATGTCCGGCTGCAGGGCCACGCGCTCGGCGATGGGCGACATGGCAAAAAGCCTCGAACGCGATCCGCAAATGGAATCCATCCTCGCCAACCGCAAGCGGGAGCTCGGCATCTCATTCGAAACAGGCCGCCGACTCGGACACGAGTTGGCTTTCGCCCATGGCATCGATCTTGGCCGAGGCCGGGGCCTCGGAATTTGATCTATCCTATTTCCGCCCTTTAAACGCCAAAGTACGCCTATGAGCAAAATGCTCTTGCGCGCCTGCAACTGGTGTCCTTTTTGTTCTCAGAAGCCGTCAGAAATAGCCCGCAGGAGGCAGCGCGACCATGCGAGAACCAGACCGTATCGTCCGCTTGAAAACCGTCCTCGCGCGAACCGGGCTATCCCGGTCGACGATCTACCGTAAGATCGCCGAGGGCACGTTCCCAGCTCAGCTCAAAATCAGCACCAACGGGTCCGGGTGGCATGAATCCGACATCAACCGCTGGATCGCAGATCCCGTCGCGTGGCATCCGAAACTCGAGTTCGATCCGGTTCGATGAGGTCGCTGGTTGTACCATTTCCTCACGCGTGTCCTCAGCTCCGCAGCCAAACCCGAACTGGAAAGTCGGCATGCCGAGTAGTGGGCTGCCAGCCACCGTCGACAGGACTTTGGCAACACCCAGAGCCGTCTTTGCTTGCGCCGCCGGGCGCGCTGCCGGCGCGTGTTCTATAGACCCAGTTCACCATTTGCGCGTTCCGGCATTCCAGCCTGAAGTTGCTCAGCGATACAACCCGGTTTCGTTCTCGAATGTTGCGTCAGACCGGGCGTACCGCGAGCTGACCTCGCCATCGTCGTGGACGAAGAAAGAATAAACGCCGTATTCGTCCGTCTGTTTCAAATGGACATCAGCATACGATGGAATGTGATTTTCCTTAACACTCTGGAGACGATCACTGAAAGGGGAACGGCCTCAATTCGCTCAAGGACACCGCGACAGACTTCACGAGGGCGCGTGGTTGTCTGATGCTAACCCTTTTTGCCGGTCTCGCATCTCTTGTTTACCAATCACCACAAGGCGCTAGAAACCACGTCGCCTAATCTGAGCTCAAGGATTTTCGCGCACGCTTGTCGAAGGACAGGTGGGGAAATGTTGCGATCCGACTGATCGTGATTGTCGCGGCTACGGCGCGTTTGCGGGATGGCAATTCTCCGAACCGAGTAATTCACGAAATGCTGTTCGTTCGAAGTTTTGTTGATGCGACAGGTATCGAGTGGAGAGCGAAATGAATGTGACGCAACTCTACATCACTCGCCAAGTGGTTGGCGTAACTTGTGCTCTTATCGGCATAGCTCTGCTGGCGATCGGCGCGCACGCTACGTTGGATCTCCACACGTTGGAGGCGCCAAGTGTGGTGTCTACCGAGGAGAGCGTCGGCGCTACCCAGCTCGCACTTATAATCGGCAATGGGAATTACCCGGATGCCGCCAAACCACTAAATCAGCCCATCAACGACGCGAGCGGTCTGGCCGTTGCAATGCGCCGGCGCGGGTTCGATGTCGATATGGTCGAGGACGCTACCAAGGCAGATATGGTTCGCGCGGTCGAACGGCTGAAATCCCGGATCAAGCCCGGCTCGGTCGTGATGTTGTTTTTCGGAGGCTATGGTGTGCAGTCCGGCCGCGAGAGCTACATGATCCCAATCGATGCAACTGTCTGGAAGGAAAGCGACGTCCGCCACGAGGGAATATCGATCGAGGCCGTGCTCGACGTAATGAAGGAGCGGGGTGCTCGCGCAAAATTGGTAGTGCTCGACGCCTCAAGACGCAATCCCTACGAGCGCCGTTTCCGCTCATACTCCCACGGGCTTGCACCAATCAACGCGCCCGATAACGCACTCATCCTCTCGTCTAATACACCCGGCAAAGTCGGCGATGACACGACAAGCGAGCATAGCATGCTTGTTACTGAGCTGCTTAACGAACTCGATACGCAGGTTAGCGCTGAAGGAGTCTTCAACAAGACCCGCGTTGCTGTCTCTCGCGTCTCCAATGGCGAGCAGATGCCTTCGGTATCGTCCTCGCTTTTAGAGGACGTGGGCTTCAGCCCCAGCGAGAATTCAATAACATCGTCGTTGCCCCCGTCACCACCGCGGACAAACAGCGAGAACGGTCCCTCTCGTAGCGCAGAAGTAATCCAAGGTCTCTTGGGCGCGAGCCTACCCTAACAGCCTGGCTACAGCGAGGTCGGCCACTGGCTGACTTGTTCCGTAACATCTAGTTTTCCGAATAATTCGGTTACGCTGGCTATTGGTTGCTCGCTCGCAAGAACCCTTAACCACGGATTAATGGCCGCACTGATACCATGTCGACTGCAATAGAAATTCGCGCTGGCGAGTTTGCTTTGATCATTTTCGAACTGAGGTGACGCCTTGCCGTCACGTTTATTGGATAAATCATATGGGGAGGAATGCACCTGCATATGAGGCGCAGATTGCGGATCTGGAGGACGCGATGGTGCGCTGCCCGGAATACCGTCGCGTACTCGTGCTGCAGGAAGTAACAAAGCAATTCCTGGATAAACAGGGAGAGACGGTCCACAGGCTTGCTTACCTCGATGATGTGCTTGTGTGCCTAACACGATCAGCGAGCACTGGTGACCTGGCCAATGTAAGCAATGCTCTCGTGAAGTCGGGAATCAATATTCCAAAAACTCTTCAGCAGCTTGCTCTTCACAGTGATCCGTCGGTAGCGGCTCCGATATTGAAGCATTCTAGTTGGGTGTCCGAGAACCATCTCATTGAGGTAGCGGCGACGCGCGACCGCGATCATTTGCTGGCAATCAGCTCACGCTCGGCGCTCTCGGAGTTTCTCTCTACCACACTCATCAAGCGAGGCGACACCGCAATCTACACGGCGGTTACGCGAAATTTGGGCGCTCGGCTTTCAGAAGGAAGTTTTGCAGTCCTTTTGAAGATTGCGGAGCGAGACGGCGAACTGGCCGCGTTACTAGGCGCACGATCCGACATCCCATCCGGCCCGCTGCGGAAGTTCCTCGCTATCGTTGCCGATAAGCCGAGGGTCGCATTTCTACGCGCGGCGTCTCCTGCAATTAGAGCTCTGGCGGAGAAAGAAGCTCAGAAGAGCGTTATGCCTAATAGAGACTACTCTTCAGCAGAGAGCGAGATTGCTGAGCTACGTCGTGCCGGCAAGCTGAATGACCCTACGATAAATCGGTTTGCAGTGAAGCGACAAATCGACAAGTTAACAGTTGCGCTAGCGCTTGCTTCAGATACGTCAGTAAAGCTGATGGAGCGGTTGTTATCGGCTAGCAGTGACGTCGATCAATTGGTTATAGCCTGCAAGGCAGCCCGGATACGCTGGACAACTACGGCGTCAATTCTTTGCAATCGAGAGGGATGCTCGCCGCTTGCCGGGGATGAATTGGAAGAGCTGAACGGTCTGTTCGAAAGCTTGTCTCTTTCGGAAGCCCAACGGACCATACGCTATGGCTCAGCCGCAAAGCAATGACCCAAGGTTCAAGACACGCAACTCTACCAAGACCGACGGCGAGTGGCGTCGGCCGATAGCCGGGTCACGCCAAGAGTGATTGATCGCGTGATTTTCTGTTTGTGAGCGCGCGTAGACTTGCCGACTACTTCTCGCGTCTCACATGGATGCGCCAATATTGCCCACGTACATGGACCTGGCTTGAAATTCGATCAAGGTGTTACGTCCCGATAAACGCGAAGTGACCAGAGCTTCTCGAATTTCACTGCGAAGTCTGGCGCGATCGGCCCCTGGCTTAGAATAAGACTCCGAAAGATCAATCAACGTTCCGCCGGCGGCGACAATATTCAGTCCGAATAGGCCTACCGCGATACGGATGGCAGGTTCGTTTTCGCTAAATGCAAGCAGTTGAGAGCCAAGGTCGTGCAAGATGCGCTGCGCCTCTCTCACGTTCGTTATGGCCTGATCGTATTCACGAATTTCGCGGGAGCAGACCGCAGTTTCCCGTGGCTTTGGCAACGACAGGCTTCCAAAGGTAACGATTTGTTGGAGCGCTTTGCGCCGGAGGTCGATTAACGCTCGGATTGGCCGACTGAGTACTTCAAGCGTGACCCAGGTGACCAACACGCTGGCCAAGATAGCTATCAGGAATACATACCACTGCATGCCGCGACCGAACCCTATCCAGGTTTTAACCCTCGTTCTAAGCGGAAACGAGCCTATTGTTTGACCGTTGGATCGTTGGCCGCAGCCGGCAGGTTTGGAAAGGGTGCGCACACAATTTTCATTGCGGACGAGCCACCAAGAATGACGACGCCGAAGTTTACAAGCCAGATTGCTCTAACCAAGTCTCGAACCCCCGTTTGGAGCAGCTAAAGCTGCTGAGACTTTCGCGCTCCCGATCGCGACTAATCAACCTTAATAGTGCGTTACTCACAAGCTGTAATCGATCTCCGTTCACTAGCGTCCGGAGTTGTAGTTAACGCTGGCGCGCGCCCCGGCCATCAACGGTGCTTGAATATCTCGACTTCGGAGAGACTGGACGAAGTGGTTGGCTATCGGTTGGACACGACGACTGTAAGTTTCTCGGTACCTTAGACGACAAGTGCGATGCTCATTTAGGGCGACTGCGACAGCTGAGGCTGGAATACCAGCCGGTCACATCGGCACCTTTCGTCCCTGTCGCGAAGCTTCGACGAAAAGGCGCCTGCGGTGCCGAAGAAGCGGGCCGCGCAGAGCCGAGCTGATGTCGCGACCTAACGAAAATTTGCCGTTTCACCGGCAGAGGCCTCACGGTCGCGATCTTGCCGAGCAAAATAGCGATCGAGGCTGAAGCGGCGTCTTGGGCGGCCACTATGCTTCATCCAGTTTCGGAATGTGCTATAGTCCGGGTATTGGAAACGGAGAAATTGGTGAGCGCCGAGGCCAGTCAGGACCAGACGTTCTCGCGCGACGCTGCATTGATTGCGCTAGCCCATGCTCGAGATCAGGTAGCACGTTCCGATTTTCGGCCGCACTCAGACGAGCTTATTGATGGGAGCCCTGGTCCGAAGACGCCTGCGGACGTTAAGGCACCACCGGCGTCTACTGAGGTGGCGCCTGCAATGCTCTCCGACCGTTCAGCGGGTAGTGGAAAATCGGCTTGGCGGCTGCTTGTTGGGCTGGGAGCGTTTTTGCCAGTTGGTGCCATTGTCCTTGGTTGGCATTTCCTAACGCAACGAGACGAAATTCCGGTCTCGGCGTCGTCCGTCTCCAAGGAATTGGTGGTGAAGGTTCCTTCTTTGGGAACCCTGGCAGCCGACGCTAATGCTGTACCTCCGAAGAAGTCCTCCCGGACGGAGCCTCCGTCGCTCGTATCCTCGGGCACCGAGCTAGCTCAATCGATGGCATCGACGACGCATCAGTCCGCGGATACAGAACGCGAGATGGACGAGCTCAAAGCTAAGCAAGAACACATGCTCTTGGAGAATTCGGAACGCGATAGGCGCCTCGAAGAAGCGCGCGAGTTGACACGCAGGAATGCCGATTTGATAAAGGATCTCAAATCAGCTCAGAGTCAGATGGCTCAAGACAACGCAAATTTGGCCGCGCAACTTAAGGCAAGCCAGGACCAGGTGGCCACACTCGCCGCGCAGCTGGATGCCAGCCAAATCCAGCTGGCGAAGATCGCTGCGCAAACCAAGGCAAGTCAGGATCAGGTTGCTCGATTGATGGAGCAGAAGCAGCGTCCGAAGCCGTTGTCTGCTGCTTCACTGCCTGCGAGCGGCCCGACGAGCTGGCCCTCGCCCAAACCTCAGCCGCAGCAGGCAAGACCTCAAACGCAGAATTCAGCGCCGGCACCGACCAGATAATTCCTGGTTGGCCCGTCAAGCAGTCCGCGCGCCATGGCAAGGAATAATTGGTTTGGCCGTTAACCTTGCATCAAGAGATGCTTTTTGGCCCTCGCACCGCGACCGGGTATTTGGGGTAGTTTAGCTCCCGATGGTTTCAGCGAGTTGGGGGCTCAATGTGATCAGGACTGTTTGGCTCGGCTTGTCATTTCTTGTAGTTCTGGCTGGCGCTGCTTCTTTTAGGTTTGCCTTTGGCCACTTTGACGCAGCTAATGCGTCAAGCATCGCTCGTTCAGACCACGTGCATACAGTAGCCACTGTGACAAAAGCTGACCGGTCGCGCGCCGAGACAATTTCTCCAGCCATTGTGAAATCGGGCAATATCGATCAAGCCCAAGCCGGATCAATCTCTTCGACGAGTCTAGTGATCGCACCGCCTTCCGGCCAAGACCGGCACGAACCAGTCTCTCCCAAAGTTCGTGAGGCTAGAAGCGAGAGATCAAAGCGAAAGCCTGCGAGAAGTCAGGCAATCGCAGACAAATCTCGAGGGACAGAGGAGGCGAAGCCCTGTCAACTGATGGATTTTGATGCCTTCCGCTGGGCCCTTGGCATGCCGACAGGTTGTCATATCTAGCCACGATCCACGGGCTTTCCGGCGTTCCCGTCATCGTCAGATTGATAGTCGCGAGACCGCAGGAAGATCAAAAGTCCGCATTTGGCATCGCGGCTGCTGTCCGATGGATCGGCCACCGGTTGGCTTCTGTCATAACATCTGGCTTGCGAAGAGTGGCTTCCCGAAGCACCCATGCGTCGCCGCCTAGCGGCTGACGAGGTGTTTCCACCTATCCAGCTGAGACTGTTTCAGCGTTATTCTTTCAGCGTCTAATTCGTTAAGGCGGCTTGCAGCAGCTGCCATCTTCGCTGCCGCGTCATTGTAGCTATCCGCCGTGGGTTGAAGCTGAAATATGATCTGCCCGTTGACTACCTTGTAGAGGCCAAACTCGCGCACCAATAGTGCAACGCATTTCTCGTAAGCAGCGTTATATTCGAGCCGTTCGGCCGATATTCTGGAAATAAGGGATTTCATGTCAGCGTGCTGCTCGTCGATCATGGCCATGAATTTCGCGAGGGTATTGGTTCTCCCTGCCAGCACGCTTGCGTCATGTTCGACCTTGTCGCGCCCGGCCTTGATCAAAGAGAGGTAGCGGGATTCCAAAGTCTTGGCGTTGCTTTCCGCAATTTTCAGATCGTCGCCAAGCGCCTCAAGGTCGCTACGGCTGGAGGCACCCAAATCAGTTTGTTTCCAAAGGTCTCTAGGTTCAGCTTCGGTCAACAAACCGCGCGTGACGATATCCATTTCAACGGTGTCCCGTTTTGCCAACGCGATCATCTTTAGAAGTCTATTTGAGGGATATCGCTTAAGCACTTGGTCCAGTTGTTCTAGATCATTGACGCTCCGTAAGGCAGTCTGGCCTTCCGTAACTGAAATGGCCTCCTGGAATCTTGCTAGGTCGCCCACGAAATACAGCGTGCCGAAACAGACAGTCACAACAACGCACAGGATGAATACGGCCAGTACCTTTGACTTCCGATCCGAAAACGTTGCCACGGCTTCACCTCCAACCCGCTACTGCTCTTACATGGCTGTGAAACAGCGCCGAACATTGACCCCCGTAGCAGGCCGGTAAACATTCTCTGGTTGGATAGGGGATTGCACAGGGGCCTCGCCTCCGCTGTGTGGTAAATGTGGAGGCCTCAGCTCCAGATACGGCGCTGGGGCCTTTTCATGGTCGAAACTAGGATTGCCCGTCGTTTCAAAGTTGATAAGCGGGCCGTCGCCGAGTACGGCGGCGACAAATATCCTTGCACGCTTCGCGACCTTTCCAGCACCGGAGCAGCCATCGAGTTTCCCGATCTGGTCAAGGTCATTCCGATCGCAAGGGCCTTCAATTTGCTCATGCCAGATGATGGGCTGAAGCTGCGGTGCCAGATCATTTGGAAGAGAGGCTATCGGATGGGCGTCACGTTCGACTAGGAGCCAAACTTGAGCAGGCGGCTCATGAGTGGTCCTTCATCTGCGCGAACATCTCTCTCACATCAATCACGCGCAGCTTCTTCTCGTGCGGACCAAGATGCTCGCTCAACAGCCACGCCTGACGGGCGGCGATCTCATCTTTCTTGGTGCTGTCGTTGGTCGCGTGATATGCGCGCATGTCATTGGCAAAGCTACGCGCTGCCGCGGGCGGGATCTCGATCGGTTTGCGGGGCATGGGTGGACGTAGGTCTCAACTTCCATAGTTGCAGGGCAGCAACATCGCGCACGTTTCGTAAATCATATTTCCACTCGGCGCTCCACTTCCGCCACGTTTCGGCCTAGGTTCAATCAACCGGGGCTGGACATATTTTCCAATCAATTTTTCCCGGGCGGGGCCGCTAGCGAGCAGCGGCCCTTTTTGTTGGTTCAGAAGCGCGGCGGCGCAGAGGCAGCCGAGCGTTCGTGTCCTGGGGTAGGTGGAAGGCACGGCGCCCGGCTGTCCAGCCGCGCTGAGGCACAGCCACAGTCATCACAGCATTTTTGATTTAACGAACAGTGCGCTCGGGCAGGATTTAGCGCTCTTCATGCAAAAAGATCTGCACCAGCCTGCGTAAAACGTACAAACGTACCGCTCTCGTGCAGCACCAGCCAGCCGTTGGCGATGGCGCGATCGAGCCCGGCCTTGTATTCGGCCGACGTGGCCTTCAGCTGAAACAGCATCGGGCCGTTGATCTTTTCGATGTGGATCCGGCCGTCCTGCGCGGTTTCAACCGCGTTGGCTAGCTCGATGAGCTTACGCGCGGCAACGTCGGGATCAGCAAACGGGCGGGCGTCGACGAATTTCATGGTGATGTTGCCTTGTCGCGCGTGTCCCTTGCGCACGCCTTGGCTTGCTCGAGCGCCTGCTCGCTGGTCATCTGTTCCCTGAGGCGCCGGCCCGGAACGTCCTCCCAATAGAAATACTTCGACGGCCTTCCATCCGGAAACGGACCTCAAAACTCCCGCACCCGGGCACGGCCTCGGGCTTGATCAGTTTGACCGGCATCCCGCATGATTCCGTCGATCCGGCGCAAGGAAAGCGCCTGGGAATTGTATGAATGCGCGCCAACGCCCTAAACGGGCTGCGCTGAGAAGGACGGCGGCGAGCTACTGCAAGTCGTTGCTAGTCTGGAAGTCCGCGACCCCGGCCCCAGGGGCCTCCAAAATTGAATGAACTGTCACCGACCAGCGTCACTGCCGGACAACAATCTAGCGATAGAACGGGAGCACCGCCAAACCTGACATTCGAAATCTCCAAATATCCAGGTGCGGGACAGGAACTCTGGTTCCACCTAGAACTTGTGCCAGGAGAGGTCGGCCGGAGGATTTTAAAATGCGTATGTCGGGTGAAAGTCTATTGGTTATTCTGTTCGTCGGTATCGTAGCTGGCTGGCTAGCTGGTCAGATCGTCCGGGGCGGCGGTTTTGGGCTCATAGGAGATCTCATCGTCGGCGTAGTTGGCGCCTTCGTGTCCAGCTTGTTGTTTCCCAGCCTCGGACTGCATCTGGGTACAGGTATAGTTTCGGAAATCATCTATGCGGCCATAGGTGCCATTGTGCTGCTACTGATCGTGAGACTTGTTTCGGGCCGCGGCCGGTTTGCCTAATGCCCGGCAATCGGCTCCAGCCCCAAAAGGGGCGCTCGCATGTGAGCCGACCGTCGATATAACGCACAGCGCATGGTCGACCTATCGCGCGACAATCTGGATGAGAACGGCGCGACAATCTGGATGAGACGTGGCAGCCGAGCGGAAGCATAATTGACGCTGGCCGCGGTCTTGGCAAGGCTTTGATTGACGCGGAGCGTCAATCAGTCTTCGGCCTTTTCTGTTTCCTTGATTGTCGCGTGGGAAGGTGGCCGGCCGCGACCGCGTTTTCGATCGAGGGCCTCGCGGCGACGATAGCTCTCGACATTCATCTCCAGAATCGTGGAGTGATGGACAAGGCGATCTATGGCAGCAAGCGTCATAGCTTGGTCGGGAAAGATCTTGCCCCATTCTCCAAATGGTTGATTGGCCGTGATGAGCATGGATCTGCGCTCGTACCGTGCGGCAATTAACTCGAACAGTACGCTGGTTTCGGCTTGATCCTTGGTGACGTAGGCGATGTCGTCGAGGATGAGCAAATCGTAGCGGTCGAGCTTGGCGATCGCGCTTTCGAGTGCGAGCTCGCGACGAGCGATTTGGAGCTGTTGCACCAGATCGGTGGTGCGGGCAAACAGCACGCGCCATCCATTCTCGACCAGGGCCAGCCCGAGGGCTGCCGACAAATGGCTCTTGCCGCCGCCAGGAGGGCCGAATTCCCCGCAAACCCAATCCCCTCCACGTCGTCGCCTCATCTTACCCGGAGGCCCCCGCCAGTCATCGCATCGCTGGCGGGGGCTTTGCTCTTGAGGGCCCGTGGACGATCACGATCACTGGAGTTGGCGCCAAACGCTCAGCTGGCCGCGTTCCAGTCGACATATGCTGTCACTGAGCTGGGTTAACGATTTCGCGCTATATGCGGGTTGGAGCGTTTCATCACCCGAGAAGATCACGCTGCGCGCGTTGGGACAGGTGCCGTGAGCTTGGGTATCGTCGCCGCGACCGCGCTCTGCTTGACCGGGTTCTTATCTTTGATCGCGACCAGTCTTCAGCCGAAAAAGCAAGCCGTCGCTGAAACGATCACTACCGGTAACTGTAGGCCGGGCCATTGCCGTCCAAAGACAAGCAGCGGGCGCCAGGTCGTTGCCGTAAAGGCCCAATAGAAGACCTGAGGATTGCCCCGACAGCGGGGCGACGCTTGGCGCGAGGCTTTTCATTCCGGCACGGCTCAGCGGCTCCCTCTTGGGGCAGGAATGAGAAGTCCCGCCACGCCGACAGTGTAGACGGCCTGCGCTTGGCACTTCGGGCACCTAAAGGTAAGCCGCCCAAAGGAAGCCGCGCTCTCCTGCGGGGCGAGCGACATCGGCCAGGCCCCACACTGCGGGCATTTCACCAGCACCTGCTCAGGCGACAGATGTTTCATCTTCATAGAACAAGCGATGTCCCGCGACGTTCCTAGGGCTGGCGGCCTGCGGCTCATCAGACCAAAGGAACAAAGCCCTGTCCCCTGCAATTGACGGTCGTACCGGAGGCGCGGCCATGCCAAATCCCACTGAAGAACAGATACGAGCCCGAGCGCACGAGCTTTGGGAACAGGCCGGCAAGCCACAAGGCAGGGAAGACGAACTCTGGCTTCTTGCCGAGAAGGATTTGAGCGAAAGGACTGCGGAACAGCCAGAGTCAAAGATCGTGCCCGGCTAACCCGTCAATCGAAGCGAAGCGACTCGCAGTGGAGAAAGCGCCCCTTGTCCTTGACCAGGAACGGCGTGTCACATTGGACGCACCGGGTGTTTTGCCAACCATTTCATTTCCTAGCCGCAGTCGTCACACGTGATCCATTGTCTGCCGGAACACCTGTTTCAGTCAGGGGCAATCCTTTTATCCCTTTCTGTCTAGCGCGTCCTGCTCTTGCCGGGCCTTCGCCTGGGCGGCCTTCAACGCCTCCGCCCTCGTCATAACCTCGTGGCGCAGACGACGCGCGGGATTGTCTTCGAAATAGAAATAATCCAACTGGCGGCCATCCGGATATCTGACTTCAAAGCTGCCACTCTCCGGGATCGCTTCGTGAGGGATAAGGAGAACTCTCGGCTTTTGGTCGTCCGTCATGCGAAGGCTCGCTTCACCCTTTCGAAGGCGTGATGCTGCCGGTTCTTCATCTTGATCCAGTGAGGTGACCTTCCGCCGCGATATGGGCGGTCGGCGCGCTTGGACACTAGACCCTCGAGGCCGAACTCGCAGGCCTTGCGGAACAGCTCGGGCCCGATCTCGCCCTGCTCATAGTCGGACAAGAAGATGCCGTCCGGCCGGCGCGCCAAGAGGCGCTGCGGGTTGGTCTTGCGCATCGATAGCGGCAGCTCGCGGAGATCCTCGCCGTCAAGGGCAAGCACGTCGAAAGCGATCAGCTCGGCCTCGTCATTCTGTCGGCCTGAATGCAGCGCGTTGAAATCGGAGTAGCTGTCTACACCCCGGATGATGACTTCGCCATCGATGACGAACCGGCTTTGCCGGTTCTGGAGCGCGGCTTCCACGATGCGCGGGTACCGCTTGATCCAGTCATAGCCCCCCTTGGTGATCAGCCGGACGCGGTCGCCCTCGCGCTCAACGCGCAAACGATAACCATCGAACTTGATCTCGTGAAACCAATCCGGACCGTCTGGCACGACTTTGCCGATGGTGGGCAGACAGAACTCGAAGGGAGGCATGACTTGGAGATAGACGCTGCAGGGCCGAAAGTCGAATCCGACCTTCAGGAACCTTCGGATCGCCTTTGCGTTTGCCGCGCTAATGGAAGGGGAAGGGGACCATGCGGATCGCATTACCCTATATGGGAATACTGCTTTGTCTGTCCGTGCTGGGTTGGATGGCGGTCGGGCATCTGCCCTGAAGCTCTTCCCAGCTAAGCTGCGCCGCCTCGCAGTGGTAACGGCAGCTGCACCGGCCTGCCGCCGCCATGTCGTGTGAATAAGCGCCCGAGAGTGACCCCTCGTATTGCCTCACCTGAGGATGTTACTTTCGCTTGACGGATGTAGTTCCGACTGTCGGCCGGCCCGAGGTTGCGTCATTGCTCGCAGGATCGGAGGGACTGGGGGCGTCGCGCCAACGGCATGCACTCGGTCCAACCAGTCGCGACATCGACCATCGTCAATGTCTGGATAAACGAGCCAGCCACGGATGTGCCGCCATGGGCCACCATGTCGACCTCGCAGAACCCCGGCGGCGGATCGTGCCAGTCGTTGAACGTCCGGATCGGGACTTCACGCCGCACCGCAGAATAAAAGCCAACCCGTCGGCGCTTACCACCAGCCGCGGCGATTTTGGTCTCGACCAGCAGGCGATCAATCGTGGCTGCGCTGACGCCGAGCACCAGCGCTCGACCGGCCTGGTCGAGCTTGAGCCGGCCATGCCGCTCCAGCGAAGGCAACAACGTCGGAATCATCACCTTGAGACGCTTGCCGCAGAATTCGATCTGAGGCTTCCCACAGCGCCACCAGAGCATCCATGATAGTAGCGCCATAGGTCGGACTTCGCTGCCGCCGGGCCTCCGGCGAAATTCCGACATGGCTGGCCAGCGCCCGAACCGCATGCTTGCGATGCCAGCCCGTCACCGCGCAAAGTTCGTCGAGAATGCGCCCCTTACCCATCCGCCCCGCTAATCGATAGCGGTCTACCACCGCCGCCGTGATCTCGCGCCGCGTACCCATGCTGATCCGTCCTGCCATCGACGACACCGATCCGATTCGGTATCGCCGCCCCACTCCTGACGGTCAGTTCTCCGGTAACATTATTGATGAGGCAATGCGCCCCTCCACCGCAAATTGGATCAATAGCTTAACGTGCCGATCGGCGTCGGGACCCCGCGCCGATTTACACCGGCGAACAGGATCGAGGCTGCGCTAAGCGCACTCATCTCTTAGCGGCAGCGGCAACTCTGAGATAATACCTTTCGCGCAGTGTGCCGACTGGAAGTGCCGCCATATCATCCGACGGCACAATTGCTGGAACGAGCCAGAAATCGCGCAACAATTATGAAGTGATTTCAGGCGGTTGTGGCTGTAGCGTGATTCCGCCCCCAGGAGGCACACCGCGTTCGCCTTTGTCATCCGGGGTAAGTAGAAGCAGATCGCACTCAGCACCTGCCCGGAAGTGACACTGGCGGAATCGCCGCGAAGCTGACCGCAAGTTACTTGCTAACGAAAGAAGCCGAGCGTCGAGCGCCGGCCGGAAACGATGGCCAGACTGATCTGCGCAGCGAAACCATAGTGATCATGTTTCCCGCCTTCACGCGTCGTAGAGCGCACGGGCGCTATTCATCGCCGAACACATTGCCTGTGGAAACGGAGCATTTCTCGCCACTCATTGCGATAGATTTAATCTCCACCATCTTATTTGTGATGGGGCTCCGAGCCAGGCTCGTCTGAGACCCGGCTTCCGTAACGTAGGAAAGCTTCGCTGAGCAGTCGTCAAATTTTTCTCCAAAATCGATGGCCAGGTGCCGGTGCCCGCCTTTACGAAGTGGTTGGTCGAGGGTCATTGATCGACCGGTGAACGTGGTCACTCGCTTGCGAACGTTCGGATCACCGGCCGAGCGTTCCTGAACATGGTCAATGCGCCCGGAATTTGATCCTACTGTATTGGTCAGCCGGCTGAAGATCCGGCCAGAGCTGCTTATGTAAATGCTCATGCTGTGTGTCCCATTCACCTCTCTGAATTGGCTCTCGCCCTCCGGACGCTGAAGGCGGTTCTCACTCCAGGTTACGACGATTGATTTGCCCTGCAGCTGTTGCGGAGGCCCTTCAACCGCATTCGATGGGTTCGGAGTCACGAGGATGCCAAAGACAGATACGAGAAAACCGAAAGCATATTTCATTGCTTGTCTCCCCCTGCCAGCTTGCGCCCAGCGAAATCACACTCCCAAATGCCGCCACTTTACCCAGAAGTCTTGTGCTCCCTCCGCGGGTACCGCTGATGAGATATTGCGCTCGGCATCAGGAGGAGGCAACCTACAAAGGACACTAGGGGGGCAACGTGATGAGATACATGCATTTTGAGGCTGCTTGCCCGAAGCACGAGAAGTGCAAGCGGGAGCGCGCGAGCGCCGCTATCGCGCGTATCTCAAGTGTCCTGTTGACGATGGGTATGCTTGTCGGGTCGGCCTATGGCCAGGGAGGTGAGAAAGCGAATGTGACCCCTTCAGCGCCATCGGACCAAGCCGTCACACTTGCCGATCTCGAGGGGGCTAATATCCACACCAAGCTGGTGACCGAAATGCTGGCACAGCGCAACGGCCGGCAAGGCCAGGTGAACCAGGAGGCCGATTGGCAAATCAACGTGCTGCCCGAACAAAGTATCAAGTTCAGCTTCCGTGCCACGGCGCACACGCCACGCGGGACGAAATCGTCCCCGACCAGGGGAACAACGGTCAAGCTGGATCAGCCTTGGTCGACTGACAATGGCGAGGCCGTCTGGCAGTTCAAGGATGGCGACCTCACCTTCGTGCGATCCCATCAGACTGGCGCCGTAAGGACCATCGTTTCCTTCAAACGGGACGCGCAGAAGCTGACCTGCACGACAAGCATGGTCTTTGCCAAGGAGCAGGGTAAGAGCGGACTCGTGCTGACCTCTCCGATTGACGGTGCGCCCGTAACCATTCTCAGCTCGAAGTCGGTGTCGTCGAGCTGTGAGGTCACAGCCAAGAAACCGGATTCCGCCGATGCCGGCAAACCAACGGCCGCTGAAGGAACGTCGTCTCCGAAGCGATCTCAATAGCTATGTTCGATCATACCGATCCGCGTGGAATTCAGCTCAAACTGGGTCCAAGCATCGAATGAGCCGCTATATGAAGATTGTGACCGGCGTGGAGCGTGGAGCAGCGCTTCTCCTGCTCGCCGTGCTTCTGGTCGGTTTATCGGTTGAGAACACGTCCGCGCAACCGCTCGACCCGCAGGCATTATGTTTCGACATCATCAGCCCGCACGACGCCGCTCGACTTGAGGGCTCGATTCTCCTCGACCGATGTACCGGGCAGACTTGGTTGTTGAGCCGGAGTGGAAAACGCAGCGGTATGGTGGTTTATCGCTGGACAATGCTTGCCGCCGAGGGCGACCTGATCAGGAAGCCTTTGGCGCGCTCCGAGCCAAGCGCGCCGGCCCCAGTGCGGCCGAATACAGGAAAATGCTTCAATTTCCAGGGACGACAGTTCTGCGAGTGAGCCTCAAGTGCCGTATTTTATCGAGCGACAGCGCAGGTTGACGAAAGGGTCTTCCAGCTGAAAATCGTCACCGGCGCTCCGTCGATGGCTGAATTCGTCGTAATATTGTCCTTGCCTCGCTCGCGGGCAAACGTGCTTACGACGCTACAAGCCAAATTTTGTCCATCTTGCTTCAACGCAACGCTCATCCGGTAAGCACCGGCATTCTTGTAGGAGCGCACGAAGACGAGCGCACCGTCAGTGAACTGCCAGATGGCTTCACCGTTTTGCGTGTGCCAAGGTTTATCCAGTGTGGCCGCCGTGGAGAATTTCTGGCCTGCGCGGTCACCAACCCGGGAGTGAGTGGTCGGCTGGAAGGTCCAATCGATTTTTCCGTCGGGCCCGATTGTGATGGTCCAGTCCGTATCCTGTGTTGCGGGACCCTGGAAGCCCTCTCTTTGCACCAGCATCTCGGTAACCACCTTTATCGTGATCTTGACGCCGTCAAGGTTGGCAAACGTAAGCGCCTGAGCGGGTGGCTGCTGATTGGGACTGTTTTCGCGGGGAGCGTCCTCGCTGTAGACAGGGCCCGCGAGCGCCAAAATGGCCCACAGGCAGCTACATATTGACAGGATGAATCCCCGTCCTTGCTCCGAAGCATTGGTGCCAAGCTGCACCGTCGAGCAAACTGACTGAGATCGTACCATCGCGCGTCCTCCAGTCCTTCGGAACTATATCCTCCAAAATGATAGGGTACGGCCTGTCATTGGAAAAATCCATAATCTACTCGTAAACAGCGGAATTCTGGTTGCTATCCCAGGCGACGCGCCGCGCTAACAAGTCCATGCGCCGGACATGCCACCGGGGTGCGACCACTTCCGGCCATGCGAGCAACTCGTTAAAGTGCGCTTCTGATCGGGGGAGCTAGGATGGGGCGGAGCAGATTTCCTAATGTTCTCGGAGGGGCGCCTTTGCGCTGGTTGCTAGTCGTGGTCGTTACACTGGGCTTGTCAGCGCCCTTACTGCGCGCCGAGGAGCCCGTAACCGCCGCTGACCTCGCCGGTAGCGTCATGAGACTCTCGGTCACCAATGATCGCATCATGCGGCGCGAGGGCCGGCAATATTCAGACAAATACCAGACGGATTGGACAATCGAATTCGTATCCCAAACCTTCATTCGTCCGTCATTCGTTGGTACCGCCTACTCTCCCCGGTCAACTCACAAGACTCCAGTCGAAGGCGGTGGACTCACCGTCCTTGAAGTTGCGAAAGAAACCCGTTCGCGCGGTGGCGGTAGTGAAATCTGGCTCTTCGAGGCTGGGGCCCTTATTTATTTGCGCACGTATGAGGTTGGCGCTATGAAGGCGATCTTTTCGGTTACCCGAACCGATGGTGGATTTGCCTGCAGAGCCAATGTCTTCTGGCCCAAGGAAACCGGAAAGCCCAGCATCGTCATGCGGTCATTCGTCGACAACAGCAGCGTGGAAATCATCACCGCGAAGCAATCAGCATCATCATGCACCATCAGCAAGGCCGAGAGTGCCAACCAGCTAAAGAAGCCGTGAGAGATCAGATTTGCCGCGAGACGCTTCCTGACCCGAAATCGAGGTCGCTACTCGCAAAACTCTCTTCCCTGAAAGGTGAAACATTTTTTTCCGTTTGAAAGTCGCGGCGGCGCAGCAGTTACGCGTATGCAGGACTCACCTTCGGCGCGCTCTCCAGGCTGGCACGACAACGGGCAAACCCGCTTGTCGAAGCCACGCACGGCCTTGATCGCATCAACCGAAAGATCTTCAGGTCGCAGGTTCAATGCGGAGTATTTGACGAAGCTTCGCAAGGCGTCACGTGTTGCATCTCCAAATTCGCCATTGACGGTCCCTTGGTAGCAACCAACTCGCTTCAGTTCGAGTTGCAATGAGCGCCCCAATTCCTGATTGAAAGACGCCGTAGCCACTTGGCTTTTTTTCAGCTCCTCAAGCCGTGCGAGCGCCATGCTGCCGTAAATGGAAGTGCCGAACTGTCGGACAAAATCCTCGATCACGGCCTGACTCGTCGTGTCGCGGATCACCGCCCATGCCTGTGCAGCCGGATCGACCGGCGCGGATGCCGTCGCCTCTTTGTTCGCCGATGTCTCCGCCTCGGGTTTCAACTTGTATTGTCCGACCAGGGATATGGACAGCTCGGGTCTCTGCTTGCCAGCGGTCACCCGATCCACTTCGTCCTGCACATTGAAAAACATCTGACGGACATCGAGACCGGGCTTGTCCAAGTTGCGCAGCAAAGCCGAAGCGAAGGGGCTGTTGCGTCCCGCGCCGTCTGACGCCACATCGTTTGCCTGTGTTGCGTAAGCGACAATCAGCCCGTTCGCCGACACGCGCGAGAGGCCCCGCGTCAGGTAAGCATCACGACTGGCTCCAGGAATTGAGGCCATCCGCCGCTTGATGTCGTCTTCCACGGGATTGTTGCGGCACGCATCAAGAATGACGATGCGCGCACCTTGCGCGCCCTGCAGCACGTCGAAAACGTCGTCGATCGGCATCAAGCGAAACCGATTTACATCGTCCGCGTTCTCCAGCCGAGCTTCTATCGGCAGGAGGTAGTTCTTGCCGGCGAACTGCATGCCGTGTCCGGAATAATATACCAGTGCGATTTCGGCGCCGCCGACGGCACGGGAAAAGCGGTCAAGCACGTCGTTCATGCCGTTGCGGTCGAGGTCCGTCGCAACGATCGTGAAGAAGCCAAGGTCGCGCAACGATTTGCCGATGTCTTGGGCGTCGTTCTTCGGGTTCATCAGCACCGGCGCATTCTTGTACGCGCTGTTGCCGATGACCAACGCCACACGCTTTTCGGCGTGAGCCATCACGCCGCTAAAGGCCAATATCAAACAAACAAAAACGGCCGAAGCATAGCGCACCTCAGCCTCCTGTTAGCCGGAGAATAATGTGGGATTTTGTCACAACCGTCGCTT
Source organism: uncultured Alphaproteobacteria bacterium (assembly GCA_963802585.1). Taxonomy (GTDB): domain Bacteria; phylum Pseudomonadota; class Alphaproteobacteria; order Rhizobiales; family Xanthobacteraceae; genus Bradyrhizobium. The sequence continues at coordinate 27,476 of CAWDJS010000017.1, forward strand.
AGCCGGAAGAGCAAATTGGCTTCGAAAACCTCGGTTCCCCTTAAAATGTTACCATGACCGGCCGGGCCGCCGGACAACAGATGCGCGGACATCGCCAGCAAACGTGAACGCTCAGCGTTCTCTGGTGAAGAGACCCTGGATTCCATATCTAATCTGTGAGTTCGACGCGCTCCGCTTCAGGGCCTGGGCTGCTAAAGCAGCCTCCTTTTTTCCATCCAGCTTGCGGAGCGTCGCCAGCAGGTCAGATTGTTCGCGCGCCGAGGCGACCGCAACGAGATGATCGGCGCCGAATGGGGCCGAGACGTCGAGCGGTAACTTGTAGGGAGCCTCGGGATCGATCGCGGTCGGATCTTTCCGCTCAAGTAGTGGGTAGAGGAACTGCAACGTCCCGTCCCCGGTGATGTTGAACAGGATCAGGTAGGGATAGCGCCGGCCAGTGGCCACCAGCATCAAATGCGTGCCACGAACATGGGTGCTGTCGGACGCAACCGACGGCGATGCGAAGATCGACTCCTCCGGCAGCACGAGCCGCATATCCAATCCGGATGTCAGCGTCATCTGGCGTATGGATTCAATCGCCCGCGCGCTGTCTACGACAGCCTGCAGATCCTCGACGGAGAGGCGCGACGCCTGGGTATTTCCGAACTTGTCGAAAACCTCGCGCGTGGATGCGTCCCAGGTCAGATCGGCGGGTTGTCCGGGATCAACCAGCGTGGCGTCCTTCAGCATTTTTGCGATCGCGCTGCGCTGATCGTCGGACGTTCCGCGCACCTCCAGTCGAATCTGGTCGGTCCTGGGTTCTCGATACGTGCCGGCCAGCATTGAGCCGAGAAAGAACAAGGGTGAGTCGGGGCGTACCTCGATGCCGGAGCGTACATCAGCCTGCGGCCATCGCACGTTGGGATGTTGTCCGGAATCGGAAAGGATTCGGATCGTACGCAGGACGTAACTGCTCAATTCCGCGCCGCTGACTACCCCGTCACCATTGGTGTCGGCGCGACCTGCGATCGCATTGGCAAAGGACCAACTGAGTGCGCCCTGTGGCCGGCCATCGATCGTGAATTCGGGTACCAACTCACTGCTCTGCGCACCCGACAAAAACACAACGTGAGGCAGCTCGAGCACATTGGGCGCTCGGGACATCTTCACTTCAGTCGTCAGATCATTGCCGACATCGTAGAGCCCGGCCGTGCGGTACCGCAGATCTCCGCTGATACGTGCATCGACCTTTCGGGTCATGCCTCCCGAGTGGCAGGCGTCGGCCACGAAGATAACCTTGTTCCGATCTTGAACGGATTTCCAGAGACCTTGCATCTCCTCATCCAGAATGCGCTCCTGGCTCAGCCCGGCCTTCGAGCTGTCAAAGTTCGCGAGGATGAAGGAATCGTGCAGCGCATCGGCTGCGGCTCCCGGATTGGCTTGTCGCTCCTGACTGCCATGGCCGGAATAGGTGACGAGCAGGGTGTCGCCCGGCGTTGAATTGGCGACCATCTCCTGCCAAGTCTTCAGGAACGCCGCCCGGGTAACGTCGCCCTCGAGGAGAAGGCGTGTGGTCGCAGCCAGCGGGCGAACCGCTGCCTCGATCGCCTTGGCGTCATTGATGCAGCCCTGCAGTTGAGGAATTGGCACGTTGATCGTCGACTGGTCGCCATTGCGGCGAGCAATGCGGCCCTTGTAGGTGTTGATGCCGATGATCATCGCGTGCAGGCGCGGCCGCGCCGCCTGGGCGAAAGCGTACCTTGCGCCGAAGTTAAGGGTAAGCGACACAGCGCCCAAACCCAGCAACACGGACCGGCGCGTCAGCATGTCACGAGCCCCTTTTTGCACGCCTCCGTCAGCGGTATTTGATCTCGACCCGCCGCAGCATCTGATTGATTTGGGCCTGCGAATACTCGGACGCATTGGCCAATGCCAGCGGTTCGCGCCGTCCGCGCCCGTCGGCATCGACATTGGCCGCAGGATAGCCGTGCTCGACCAAGTAGCGGCGCACAGCTTCGGCGCGCTCGAGCGACAGTTTGAGGTTATACTCGTCGGAACCATCCAGATCAGTGTGTCCGACGAGGGTGACACGCGGGTGGCCCTGCTCACCGAGCAATCGCGCCATCTCGGCAGCGTATTGCTGGCCAAGTGACGTCATCTTGTTGCGGTCACGGACAAACTGAATCGGCACCGGCACGGCCTGCACCGCAACATCGCGCACCGATCGTGTCAGCAAAACGTCACCTCGAACGAAGGTGTTTGAGAGCATCCGTCCCTCGTTTGCCAGCATCATCAATTCTTGAATGACCTCGTTCGGTGGCGGTTCAGTAACGCTCTGACGATCTGCGATGTCCGCGAGCGCGGACTGATAAGCGAGGCTTGCGGCTCCATAGTCGATACTGCCGTTCGAGGACGGCACTTTGCGCCGTAGATCTCCGATCAGCTTCATCATCTTCCACGGCTGCGCATATTTCATTCCGCTTTCCAGCGTTTCCAGCTGAAGCTTGGGATCCTTGATCTGGTTGGCGTCGCGTACATGCGCCAGCGCAACCTTAACGCCCACCTCTTTGCGCGTAGAGGCTGGGCATGCGGGAGAACTCAGAATCGGCTGCGCGGCGGCGATGATGATATGCAGATCGGGTTGGGGGAGCGCTGCGTTGAAGGGAGCGAGTAGCTGTTCACAATCAGATTGCGCCCAAGACTCGGGAACCGTTGTCAGAACCGCTGTCAGCATCGCGGCTGCGGCAAGCAGACAGAAAAGAGGTATCCGAAACATGGCCCTGCACCCCATGATCTGAACTGATCCTATTGAGAGGATAGTTCATTTTTTTTGCTTGTCGACAGGCGATGTGGTTCGCAGGGCATCGTTCAACCCATAGCCGGCGGCGGTCCTGTTCTCTGGATCATGTCTCGCAGCGCTGCCGGTTGATGGCGGTCAAGATTAACCGCCGACAGGACCATAAGCGTATTGCAAAAACCCGTTCCGGGTCCGAGGATGACCACTCTATTGCGGGGGAGAGACTTGGCGGCAGAGCCATCACAAGTCGTTCGCAGGGGCAATATCGCCAGGGCAACGGCGGACGAATCCGCGTTGGCCGCTCTACTTTGGTTTATGCTGTCCGTCCTCATCATTTCTGCCTGGACCCTGCTTTTCGAGGCCTGCTCGCTGACTCTGCTGCCAGGACGTCCGGGCGGGGATTTCTGTTCGCATCCTGCGGGTCGGGCTGAACTCGTGGAGCAACAGGTGCGCAACCGTGAACTGGCGGCTGTCCTGGCGAGCTTCAAATCCGACTTTGTCAATCGAGCGCCGTGCTAGATTCCGCAACCGTGAGTACTCGATGATCAACGCGTCAAATTACGTCTGCGCGACGACCCTGGAAAATCTGGTTCTTGCGAAAGGAGCCACGGGCGATGTGCTCGATCAGTCGGCAAGCATGCTTGCCGAGATCGAGCGTCGCTGCGGTACGGATGTCGCGATGCTGTTCGCGCAGCCGACGATAAAATCAACCACGGGAAGTACCGTCGTTTCCTGGTACGCGGCGCCGGATGGCTCGCCGCGTCCGTTGGCCAGCTTCGATGCGATCGGTCAGCGCCCCTTCACCGAAATCCTGCGCGGACGGCTCGCGCGCCTGTTTCCCGTCATGGCCGACCCGGTGATCGGTGCGAGTATTGGCGCAGCACTGAATATCCGCTCTTTCCAGGACATTTACGTCATGGGGAGAGACGTCGTCATCGTGAATTGGGGAATGTTGCCGCGCGACGTCGTTTCCTCCGAAACGGCGCGGGAGGCGCACTTCCGCAAAACCTTGGGTTCCTTTGCGCCAAGCCACTTTCCAACTCCGCCGTTCGATTTCAATGACGCGGAACGTTTTATGCATGCCGTGGCACGCGAGCTCAAAGCGTCTGCAGGGCGCGATGCGGGCGAGGCGCGCGACACCGTCGTTCCCGCCTCGCAGGCCCGCAAGGCTCCAAGCGGAGCTGCCGAACGGATGTCCGCGTCGATCTCAGCGAGGAAACATCGACCGTGGATGGCGCCGCTTGTGGCGTCCGCTCTGGCTGGCACTTTGCTCGGGGTTCTGCTGATGCCCGGCGTTCTGCAACATGCGACGGTGGTCTCTCCGGATGTCGCCCAGATCGATCAGCAACGGCGCGTGGGACAGGAGGTCAATCGCTCACTCGAACAGCAGATTGCCGAACTGAAGAGCAGCAGCGCTGCACTGGTCTGTCGCGCGCTTCCCGGCGCGACCAACGTCACGTTTGCTTCTCCGCATCTGCTGCCTCCACCGGCCCAAAGCATTGCAGTCCCGGCGCCGGCACCTGGCGGGCCGACCAACGCCGGCGAACTGGCTGATAGGGCCGTCGTTCTGGTGCGGGCACAGTTTGGCGATAGCGGCTCCATTGGCAGCGCCTTCTTCATCTCCGACCAGTTGTTGGTCACAAACGACCGTGTGGTCTCTGGTCCCGGCGGGCGCGATCCGGCGAGCGTGACAATCGAAAACAAGGCGTTTGGCAAGCGGATTCCAGCAAAAGTCCTGGCGCGGACGCATGCAAAGCGCCTCGGCGACGTGGATCTTGCATTGCTGGAGGTCTCAGCGAACAGCTCGGCGGCTTTCCTCAGGCCGGCGGGAGAACCTCAGGCGGCGACAGCAGTCCGCTCAGCGGGATTTCCGGGATTGATATCGGATAGCGCTGGAGTTCCCCAAGCGCTTGTCACCGATGGGATTGTCTCGAAACTGATGGATGTGAACGGCCAAAGTCTGATCGCGCACTCGGCCGCGACTGCTCAGGGCACAAGTGGTGGCCCGCTGATGGACCTCTGCGGCCGAGCGGTCGGCGTTAATTCCTATTCGGATACCGGCGCGTCGGTCGGGTTTTCATTGGCGCAGCCCGTCGCGGCACTGCTCGACTTCCTGAAGGCCAATGGGAAGAATGTGGCGCCGGACAACACGCCATGCGCGCCTCGCGGTGTCGCCTTCGGAGGACCTGCAGCGGCAGCGCCGGCAACATCTGCGCCGTCCGGGCCGCCGCACCGACCGCGCGGCTGAGAGGCACCACATGATCCGCAGGCTTATTGATTTTACCGAGGACTCCTCGCTCCGGCCGACGATCCCGCCGGCGCTTGGCTTCTCCTACATTCGCGCGCTGGTCGAGCAGCATCTCGGCGCAGACGCCGCCGCCATGCTCAGCGAGCCGCACGTCGTCCCGCGGGAGGGTCGTCACCAGTGGCTGGCTGAGGCCGCAATCGACGCCTCACTCGTGCGGCTCGACAAGGCATCCCCCGACCAGGCAGCGGCGGCCAGGCGCAAGCTCGAGGGGGTTCGCGCGCAGGCGCGCGCGATCTGGGAGAATCTCAGCTCCGGAAACGAACAAAATCGGCTTCAGGCGGTCGCGATTCTACGCGCGTTCGAGGTTCCAGATGATGCCGAATATGTGTGGCTGCTCGGTGAGCGGCCGCTCCTGGTCGGCTGGGGTCACGAAAAAGTCGATGTAGTCCCTTTGGAGCCTGCAGCGCTCGCGCTCACCTACAGCCGGCGACTGGCGAACACTGATCCTCTTATCGTGCTCACGCAATCCGAACCGGGGCCTGCCACGTTGCAACCGGAGTCTATCCCGCAGGCGCGACCCGCGATGCGGTCGCGGAGTTGGCTCGCAACCTGTCTTTGGCTGTTGTTCATTGCGCTCTCCCTCGCGATAGGAGGGCTGCTTCTGCCAGCCTGCTCAATCCGGCTCCCGGGAACGGAATGGCGGTGGACGTGGACGGCGGGATGCGTGTCGCATGCGCAGAATCCGCTTGCGGAGTTGGTCGTACAAAATCGCGCTCTCCAGGAGGCTCTGCGCGGCCAGCAAATTGCATTGCAATCACGCGACTTTTGTCCGCTGCCCCAGTCGACGGCTTCGTTGCCGCCGAACCTCCCCAGCCTGCCAGCGAATGTTGATGTGAAAGCTCCGGTGCAAGTCCGTCTCGATTGGGACAGCAACGATGATCTCGATCTGGTCGTCAGGTGTCCGTCCGGAGGATGGATCTCGCCGTTACGTCAACACCTGTGGGACGAAAGTTGTGGCGACGGCCGGCGCGACCTCGATGCAAACTACAAGATGAGAAAGAGGGATTACCCGACAACCGAGCACATCAGCTGGCACGATCTTCGGCCGGGCAATTATCGGGTGATCGTATGGCCGGCGAACACGGGCACCGGCAACCCGATTCCTTTTCGCGTCGCGCTGACATTGTTCGGGCAAACGCAGACCTGCACGGGGGAGGTGATCTGGGACATTGCAAAAGGGGAGGGATATGTCGCTTACGTTATCGACTTTGATCCCAACCGGCCCGTCCCTTCCTGTAATGTGAGCCCGACCGCAGAAGGCCACCTTGAATCCTGCACAACGGCGTGCGGAAAGGACTGAGGGCGTTGGTCGAGCGTTGTTGCCGGCTCGTGTGCGTGATTAACCATCATGCCATCGACGCCCGCTGAGGGATGCGCGCGCGGCTCCATCGTTAACGGTCGCGAGCCGAGCCCAGTGGGCCCTGTTCATGTCGAGCCGCATCCAGCGGGATTGGAAGTGTATTGTTGATTGTTTCGCAACAGCCCTTAAGATCGACCGGTACGGACAGTTGGGGCAGTATTTTGAGGTAATTGTTTAAAGGGGGCCGATGTCCGATTTGAGTACGCTCGCGAACTGCAAGCTGGTTCCGTTCAGCGGGGTTCAGTTTTATGTCACCACGTTCGACCGCGATACCAGCGGGCCATTCAGCAAGAATTTCTACGTCGTGCGACAACGCAGCGCCCGCGCCGGCGGGGTCGAGGAAGTCCGCCTCTCGCTGAAGCCCGACTGGGACGACGACAACCCGGATGCGCAGATCGAGCCACCCGCCGAATACGAATACGAGTCGGTTTCCAAGTTGATTGCCTACGAGGCGTTCGTCGGCGAATGGATGCCCATCCCTTTGCTCAAGGTGCTCGGAGAGTCCGCGCGCGGAACGAGGTTCGATGTCGGTCCCACCAACTGGGCGCGGGTGCTCGTGACGCCGCACGACCCGGACGTATCCGCCAGGGAGGCTGCCAAATTCGACGTCGTCTACGCGTTTGACACGCAAGTCGCTCGCGATCCGGCGGACAAGACCATCTACATCGCTCCGACCGAGACAGACGCGTGGCATGAGGTGGCTTTTCGATTTGCGCCCAAGATAGCCGAGGTGAGCCGCTTCCTGCGCGATGAGCGACGGTTCGATAAGGAGGGGGCATCCGAAAAGGTCGACGTGCAGCGCTGGGTCTCCGCATGGGTCGAGCGGGTATTCGAGCGATATCAGCGCGCCCTGCGTCGGGGGAGGTTGCCGGACGAGGAAGAACGGAGCAAGTGGCCGATCCAGGCCTGGTGCCGCTACATGGCCTTCGTGCAATTGCTGGCGAAGTTCGCGCCGCCGCCGGAGATTCGATTTGCCGATACGTTCTCTGGCGATGCGGCATTCCGCAAGCGCCACGACAACGTCAGCGATCAGAGCCGCAAGCCGGTCGATGTGTCCCTGGTGCTCGACATCGGCAATAGCCGTACCTGCGGAATCCTGATCGAGAGGCTGCCGACGGCTCTCACCAAGGCCACGCTGGGCGATGCGATGCTGCTACGGCTTCGGGATCTCGCCCGGCCGCACGTGACCTACAGTGAAACCTTCGAAAGTCATGTTGAACTCGCCCAACCCCATTTCGGAGAAGATGACCTGTCGGAGCAGTGTCGCGCGAATGCCTTCCTATGGCCGAGCATCGTTCGTGTCGGCCCCGAGGCTGTGCGCCTTCGCGACCAGGCCGAAGGGACGGAAGCGCTGAGTGGATTGACCAGTCCGAAGCGCTACCTGTTTGACGTTTCGGCGCAGCAACAGCCGTGGCGTTTTCAGCAGGCCGATTACGAAAGGCTCGGCGGCCCCCCGCCGCTTGACACCGTCGTGCGCAACTACGTCGGGCCGCGTGGGGACGTGAAGCGGCAGATCAATGCAGAGTTTGCTTTCTACAGAAAGAAACTTACATATCAGCACGAGAAGATCGACATATCGGGCTATCCGCAGCGCCTCTCATTCTCGCGTTCATCGATGTTCACGTTCATGCTTGCCGAGATCATCTGGCAGGCGTTCACGATGATCAACAATCCGCAACTGCGAGCGACACGTCCTGAAGCCGACACGCCACGCAAGCTGATGCGAGTGATTCTCACGCTTCCGACCGCCATGCCCATCACCGAACAGCAGATCCTCCGCTCGCGCGCGCTTGCCGCCGTAAAGCTGCTGTGGGATTTGACCGGTTGGACCCAGCATCGTCCCCCCGGAGTGGAGGAGCCGGAAATACAGATCTCGCTCGACGAAGCGAGCTGCGCACAGCTCGTCTACCTCTACGGAGAAATCACGGAGCGCTTTGCGGGCGATGCGAATGCCTATTTCGACCTTGCCGGCAGGGCGCGGCCACGGCCCGTCGAAGGAGATAAGGCCAAGCCTCAGGGCGAACCCGAGCGGTCGGTGCGAATAGCCAGCATCGATGTCGGCGGCGGCACGACCGACCTGATGGTCACGACCTATTTTGTTGAAGCCGGCAAAGCGCTGGTTCCATACCAGGTCTATCGCGAGGGATTTCGAATAGCGGGCGACGACTTGCTGCGCGAGGTCATCGAGAGAAGCGTCGTGCCCCTTATCGAACAGCGGCTGACCGAGTGTGGCCTGCACGGCGCTCGCCAATTTCTCAATCGCTGCTTTGGAATAGACCGGGTCGACATGAGCGAGCTCGACCGGCACCTGCGGCGCCAGTGTGTCACGCGGGTCCTGCGCCCGGCCGCGATTGCCATCCTTCAAGCAGCTGAAAATGCCGATTGGGCCGACGAAGAGCAGACAAGAAGCCTGACGCTACGCGACATGATCGTGGCTGCCGGCGCCAGGGTGGACGATCCCGCGGCGGGTCGTGCCATTCGTTATGTCGATGATGCAGCCAGCAAGGAAGGTGCGAGGGGCTTCTCGCTTCTGGACACTCAGATGGATATTCCGCTGCAGGATGTGCGGAATGCGGTCGGAGCCATTTTCGGCGATATTTTTGATAATTTGGCCGAGATCATCGAGCATCTCGATTGCGACCTGGTTCTGTTCGCCGGCCGACCGTCGCGGTTGCCTGCTTTGGTCGAGCTGCTGGTCAACAAGCTGCCGATCGCGCCTCACAAGGTGATCGCGCTCGGAAGCTATCAAGCCGGGCCGTGGTACCCATTCGCGTCGCTGCAGAATTTTACCATCAGCGATCCAAAGACAGTGACTGTCACCGGAGCCATGTTGGCGCAACTCGCGCAACGCGACATCGAAAACTTCACTGTGTTCCTCGATCGGCTGAAGCTTCGGTCTTGTGCCCAGCAGATCGGAGTCCTCTCCGGGACAGGTCAACAGCTGAGAACGGCCGACATAAAGTTCACGTTCGATCCCAATCGTCCAGCGGGCATGCCAGAGACCGCTACCTATTCCTATTACGCTCCCGTGCGGCTTGGTTATCGGCAGATACCATTCGATCGCTGGGTAGCGACCCCGCTCTACCTGCTGCGTCTGCTCGACGACGGAAAAATACCCAAGCCGGTCGAGGTAGAACTCTCAAGAGGAAGCTTCGACGACTCCGAAGACTTCGCGGGCACGGAGGCCGCAAGGGAGGAGATCCGGATCGAATCCGCCACATCCGCCGCCGGTGCCGACGTCACCAAGAACATGGTGCTGGAGCTCAACACGATGAAGGGAGCGGGCGGTTACTGGCTTGACACGGGGCTGCTGACGATTGGTTAGAGCAGGTGATGACGCAAAAACAGGAAATAGCAGCGGCATGCGCTGACACAGGCAAGGCCATCACGGAGGCTTTGGGATGGGTCAGAAACGATGCGAACGCCCGTCGAATAAGCTCGGTGCGGTCGACGCTCGATCGCGAACTCCGCCGGTCGTTCATCGAAGCCGATCGTCTGGGCAAGGCACTCGAGCGCCCGATGTGCGTCGGCCTGTTCGGGCCCAGCCAGGCGGGGAAGTCATATCTCATTTCCGCGCTGGCACGGCGGGAAATGGAGCAGGTCCTGGTGGCCTTTGACAATATCCCGCCAGGCCTTGATTTCGTGCGCCAGATCAACCCGGAAGGTGGCCGGGAATCGACGGGGCTGGTGACGCGGTTCTCGATGCGTCCGGTCACGACTCCATCGGGCTACCCGGTCGCAGTGCGACTGCTGTCGCAGGCCGATGTCGTCAAGATATTGGGTAATACCTATCTTCTGGACTGCGAGCTCGATGACGAAGTCATTCCAGACGAGGCCGATCTGAACGCGCTGGTCGCAAAGGCGCGGACCATGACGGCGAGCTCGCCCGGACTTGGCGAAGAGGACCTTTGGGACATCAGGGAGTATTTCGAGCAGCGACAGTTCAAGGGCGAGCCCATCATGCGGCAGCTCTCGGCCATCGGTTATTGGGACACACTGCAAGAGCAGGCGCCGGCGCTGTCGACCGAAGGCCGCAGCCTGCTGTTCAGCATGCTCTGGGGGCGGATCAACGAGTTCACGAGCGTCTGCACGCGGCTGTGCAAAAAGCTCGATGAACTCGGCAACGCCGCGGACGCATTCTGCACGATTGAAGCGCTGGTGGCCCGGAACGCTGATCGCTTCGATCGCCGGTTGGACAGCATCGTCAATGTGGTCACCCTCAACACGCTGAGCAATCCGGAAGCCGAATCGGTCGAGGTATGCACAGCGACGGGGAGGAAGGCCAAGTTGGCGCGGGCCGATCTGACCGCCCTTGTCGCCGAACTGCAGCTGACCCTGTGCACTCGGCCATGGGACTTCTTCGACCATACCGACCTGCTCGACTTCCCCGGTGCGCGCAGCCGTTTGCGAATACCTGACGTCAGGGCCTTCCTGAAGACAAGCCGCTCTTCCGACGCGGCCGCGCCTCTCGCGGATTTGTTCTGTCGAGGAAAGGTTGGCTATCTGTTCGAGCGCTACAATTTTGAGCGAGAGCTCACCAGCATTCTCCTTTGCATGGGGCCGGGCCCCGCGGAGGTCCGAACCTTGCCGGCAATGGTCAAGGATTGGATTGATGTGTCTCATGGCGAAACACCGGCGGCCCGGGCCGCGAGTGAGACGGCCCTGTTTTTCGTGCTGACCAAGTTCGACCGCGAGTTCGAGCAGGCGGCCGGACAATCGGATGACTCGTCCCAGCGGTGGACCACCCGCCTTGAGAGTTGCCTGACGAAGTTCTTCGGGCAGGCCCACGATTGGCCGCGTGAGTGGAAGCCGGGGCGCCCCTTCGACAATCTTTACTGGTTGCGCAATCCGAATGTGTTTTCACCGCAAATTCTGGATTACGATGCGACGCGTAGAGAGGTCGCTATCCGGGACGGCGAGAGGGCCCGAATTGACAAGCTGCGGGACGAGTTCCTTGAAAATGCGGAGGTCAAGAAGCATTTCCACGACCCGGGCAAGGCGTGGGACGAAGCCTTTCGGCTCAATGATGGCGGTGTGAGTTATCTGGCCGATTCGCTCCGGCCAGTCTGCAATCCGGATATCAAGCTCCGGCAAATCGAAGCCCGGCTTGGGGTCCTGCGCGGCCGCATCCGAGACCTGCTGCAACCGCATTATGTACCCTCGGCTCCGGGCGAGCGCCTGCAAAAGCGGATCGCAGTCTATCATACCCTTGTGCGAGCCATCGACGAAGCCGATCAACGTGACCGCCTTGGAAGCTTAATCCGCCGGCTTGGAGTTCGAGCAATTCGCGCTATATCAGGCAATTCGAGCCCGGATTGCGGTCCAGAATCCGGACCATCGTAAGCGCGGCGGCCCCGTCGGCACAGAAGACGCGGCGCGCTCGAATGCGCGTATGCACAAGTCCGATCAGGCGGCGGAAGCGGCGATCGAGTGCTGGACCGAGGGTCTCTACGAGTTGTCGCAAGACCGTTTCTTTGCACAAGCCGTCGGTGTCGACAGTTCCGCCCTTTCCGAAATCAGGGATGAATTGATCGCAACGGAACGTCGCCGCAATCTTCGCGACAAGGTCGCCGAGCATATCAGGGCTTCCAGCCTGGCGACCGACAAGCCGTCCACCTTCGCCGACAAGGCGAGCATCATTGCCGGCCGGTTGATCAATGAATTTGTATCCAGCTTTGGCAGCAAATTGCCGCCCCCTCTAGCTGCAGCTCCCGCCTCGGAGCCGCGCTCTCGGCGGGGAGCTTTGGAGAAGCTCCTGGGCAAACAGGGCGCCCTGGCGGAATCGCCCGGCAAGCCCTCGCAGAATCCGGAGGCGCGCGATGAGCTCATGCGCGCAATTCGGTTTGACGGGTCGGTCGAGGAGATCTTTCGTCATCGTCCGCCAAATCCGACTCCGGAGACACTTTCCCCCGAACCAAGCGCGTTTCGCAGCCAGTACCTTCTCGATTGGGGCCTGGCGATGGAGGATGCGATGCGCGCAAACGTGGAGGGCGGTGTCATTGGATCGCCCGAGGAGCGCGCGCAGAACGAAATTCTCGGCCGCGTGCTGGGGGAACTCGATTATACTGCCGCCGTGTGAAAGAAGGGCTGACCAATGACATCCGCGCTGGCGTATGCGGGTATGCTCACGGTGAGCGGCGCACAGTTGATGGAAACCTGTGATGACCAGTGTTCGCGAGCTGATTGAAGCAGGACAGCCGCCGCACGAGAACGAGCACGCGCTCGTCGTGCTGGACGAGGCGACTGAAGCCGAAATCGAACTCTCGTTTTACGACTATCAACAGGGTCGATTCATTGCTCCTCAGGGCCTGACGAACGAGCCGCATTTTTTCAACGCGACCCTGGTTCGGAAGGGCGGAAAGCAAGGTTACCTGGTCGGGCCTGAGGTGACGCGCTCACTTCGGCACCGCGCCCTTGTCGGGATTGCATCCCGCAACGAACCACTCGGTGACATACCAAGCGATGTCCGCGCTTACAGGACTGTAGGGCAAGGAGCGACGATCGACATTCCGCTGTCGAAACCGCTCGAGGACACGAGGCCGGGCCCTGTGGCCGGAAACGATCATGGTGCCGGCAGCAAAGCAGATAAGGCTGCAAGTGCCCGGGCTGACAACATCGGACATGCTGATACTCGAGAGATCGAGAAGGCGGCGTCCGAATCTGCACTGGCGCCCGAGAGGGCTCAGCGCACGCGCAGACTTGCTTTCACGACAGGGGTCCTGGTGCTGCTGTTGTCAATCGTCGCGGCGCCATTCACCCTGGTGCGACTGGGCTGGTACGGTTTTCTCGTCAGTGTGAATGGCTCCCTGGACTTTTCCGAGACCCTCCGGAAGTCGGCTGCGGAGCCCGTGACGTTCACCCCTGCGTCCACGAGGGTGGAAATCCGCAGGGCATCTTGGGCAAGGCCCTTCGAGGGGTGGTGGATCACGGAAAGACCGCCGGTCCAGATTGCACTCGATAGCGCCGCGTCGTGGCTGAGCAAAGACGATCAATCCCGCGGCCGAGAGATCGTCATGGTTCTGCGTCCGAACGCTCCCGCGCCGTCGAGCCCAGCAGGCGTTCTTCGCTCGCAATTGATCTTTCGCAACACCGAGACGGGAGAGGTGTTCGAGCGACGTGAGGTGACATTGAAGACGGCGGGACCGGTCGGGAACTTGAGCTTGGGAGGTCCCGACGTCATCGCCTTTGCCGGCTTCAGAGGCGGATCGTTCAATCCCGAATCTGCGCAGATCGCTCTGTCTGCGACGGGAAGCCATGTCCGCTGGTCGGCGCAAGACATTCCGTCGTGGATCGGGCTGACGGGCGGCCCAGCGGGAAAGCTCAATAAGGGCAGCTCCGTCACGCTGACGCTTGCGCCCAAGGCCGCCAATCTTGCGCCCGGCACTTACGATGCCCGGCTGGCCTTTCGCGATGACGAAACCAATATCGCTGCACAGAAATCCGTACGCCTCATCGTCATGGATCCGGCCTACGAATGCGATCGACGCGGTGCCGGCAAGTTCGATCCAGATCGTCCCCAGACGGGCTCGTTCCTGGCCGATCCAGCCACTCTGTCAGACGATGATCTGGAGCTCGTGACTCGCGCCTGCGCCGCGGCGTTCCAAGGCGACTCCTCTGTGGCCGGTCGGCGGTTCATTTCGGAGATGGGCCGCGCGTTCGCCGCTCGCGCGGTGCGCCTGGCTAAATCTGGCGCCGACACCGACGCTCACTCGGCAATGAGCAATGCCGTAAGATTATGGCAGGAGGCAGCGACCAAGGGATCGACGTCTGCAATGATCTTACTCGGATCATATTGGGCGGGGCTCTACGATAACGAGATCGATCCTCCACCGGCGAACAAGTGCCGAAGCACGCCGGCAAGATTCTCCTTCACGGCTCCAGATCTCAGAATGGCACGGGATTTCTGGGAGCGCGCCGCCAAGGCCAATCCGCCCAACGCCGAAGGGATGTCCGAGTATGGGAAGCTGCTCGTCGCTGCGCCCGACTTCTGCCCTCCACGACCGGACCTGCAGAATATTCCGGAGGGCATATTGTGGCTGAAGCGGGCTGTCGATCGTGGCAATGTCGACGCCGCGTCGGTCCTTGGCGAGCTGTATTACCGCGGGCGAGCTCCATCCTCGACCGCGACCAACGACAGCTTCCCCAGAAATGCGGATGAGGGAATCCGGTGGCTGGCGATTGCATGCAAGGGAGGCGACGTTCGGGCCAAAGACTTTGTTCATAGAATGATTGGTTCAACAAAAGAAATGGACCAGGCGAAGCGCCCACCGGATTGTTGAGATTCGGAATCCGTCTTTTTTGCTGGGTGTTGGGTCGGTGTGCGTTTGATGTACGTGTATTTCAGTTGGTGAATGGACGGACCAAGGCCTTTCTGATGCAGGTTCGTTTGTGTGCAGGCTTTCAAGGCGGCGACAGGGCGTCTGATGAAAGTTTACGTCAGAACACAGATCTGCAAATGGACGGTGGGGATGCTCATGTTTATCTCGCCAGCTATGAGCGAGCCGCGCGCCGGAGTCCCCATTCTCTCACTCTCACAGCTCGAAGGCGCCAACATTCATTCCACGTTGGTTACCGAGATCCAGACAAAGCAAGCAACTGGGTCGGGGGGGCCAGCAACTGCGGAGATCGAATGGAACGTTGCGTTCGGGTCCGGCGGAACAATCACTTGGAGTTACCGGCCGGTGATCCGGACGGGGCGTGGTGATAAAAAGGGCGCCACGATCGCCGGTACATCCGATTTGGACGAGGCTTGGCATACGGAAAACGGTGATGCCATGTGGCAGTTCAGGGACGGGGAATTGATATTCGTGCGATCCTACCAGGGTGGCGCAATGAGGCTCACCATCGCCGTCAAACAGGATGGGCCAAACTTGGGGTGTGTTGCTACCAACGTGTTTGCCCGCGAGGGAGACAAGCATGACCTCATAATCAATTCTCCCATTGACGGCATCCCGATTACAATTTTGAGTTGGAAGCAGGTTTCGTCGAATTGTGAGGTGACGTCGCCCTCAACGGGCTTTGATGGGTTTTGGCAAACAACGGTTGCTTGCGAAAAGCATGGGAACGTTGATCCCTGGTCATACCAATTCATCGGGCAGGTAAAAAACAATGTCTACCACGGCGGCGTTGGACAGGAGGGAAAGCCGGGCTGGGCCACTTACGACGGGGCAATCGAACGAGATGGAAGTGTCAAAATAATTCACAAGGGCCTTACAGGCGCCAGCGTTGTCAGCCTGGGTCACGTCGCACCCGGCACCCCATTTTCATTCCCCTTCGCCGGCCGGTTTCAGGAGGCGCGAGGAAGTGCCCTGCGGGTCGTCGGTCGAACATGCCACATGGAAATGGTTAAGATCGATTTTGCCAAGCGGTGACAGCGAACGCCCTTCATCACGTAGGCGATATCCCGTCCCCGCCGCCTCTCCGGTGCGCGCGGCGTCGAGTTCTGATCGCAATTCCGAGGATAGTCGGTTGTGCACTGAAGCAATCCGCCTCGCCTCTCCGTAATCCTTCGCTATTTCACGGCGCACAGCGTGTCTGGGGGCTGAGGAGCCGAACCCAATACCGCGGGCAGCCTCAGGGCGCCGCCCCGAGCCGCGCGCCGGTGCTGATTCCGGGGCCACCCGGCTTTGAGGTCCTGTATAGAAGGAAGGGTGTCACTTTCCACTCTGCCCAAGCCAGCGTATATTTTTGCCCAGCACAGGCTTCTGCCGGCTAAACCAAGTGAAGGGGGAATGGCTCAAGATCATCAGCAGCGGCTCCTAGCCACCATCCTTGCCGCCGATGTGTTCGGTTATAGCCGGCTCATGGCGGAAGATGAAGAATACACGCTACGCACTCTGAAGGCGTATCGGATCATTATTGACCGTCTGATAAACGGTCACGAGGGCCGCATCTTCCATACGGCCGGTGATAGTGTTCTTGCTCAATTTCAGTCGGCAGTTGAGGCTGTGCGCTGTGCGATAGCGATCCAGCAGGAATTGCGCGTTCGAAACGCTCAGCTCGATGAAGCTCGCCGGATGGAATTTCGGATAGGCATCCACGTGGGCGATGTGCTCGTTGAAGGTGATAACCTCTATGGCGACGGCGTTAATATCGCGGCGCGCCTCGAAGGCCTCGCGCGCCCGGGCGAACTCTGCATCTCCGGAAGCGTGTTCATGTTGGTCAAAAACAAGCTTTCCTACTCTTTCGAAGATATGGGGCCGCAGTCGCTAAAGAACATCCCGGAGCCGGTGCCCGCACTCCGGCTGACGCGAACTGCAGCAGAGGAGCCCAAAAAGAGTCAGAATTGGTTTGTCGTGCCAGCGGTCGTGGCGGTCGTGGCACTCCTCATCGTCGGGATTGCCGCCTGGATGATCAGGGGCGATTCGAGCGAACGAGCATGGACTACCATCCAGAATACCACAGACCGCGCCGCGCTGGAGGACTACATCCATCGCTTCGGCAACTCGCGCTACGCAGATCTGGCGCGTTCCAAATTGTCGAGCTTGAGCGCAACCACCGCGCCCCCAGCTGACGAGGCGGAACGAGTTTGGACCGCGACGCAGAACACGACTGACCCCTCCGCGCTCGAGGATTTCGTTCGGCGCTACGGCAATACAGGCTACGGCAATCTGGCGCGTGAGCGCTTGTCGAAGTTAAACGCTAACAAGCTGTCGCCTGAAGACGCTGAACGCGCGTGGACTGCGGTTCAGAATACGACCGACCCGGTCGCGCTCGATGATTTCGTCAGCCGCTACGGCAACACGGGCTATGGCAATCTGGCGCGCGAACGGTTGTCGAAGCTGAAGACAAATCCGCTGCCCAACGATCCAGCTGAACGGGCGTGGGCTGCAGTCCAGACCACGAACGATCGCGCCGCGCTCGAGGATTTCATCAGCCGCCATGGTAATTCGAGATACGGCAATGCGGCGCGCGAGCGCTTGTCCAAGTTGAATGCAAATCCGATACCGCCCGATGATCCTGCCGCACGCGCGTGGGCTGCGGTCCAGAATACGAAAGACCGCGCCGCGCTTGAGGATTTCATCCGCCGCCATGGCAATTCGGCTTACGGCATTCTGGCCCGCGCTCGCCTGGCGGAGTTGACTGGTGGGATTCGCGAACAGGACGTCGCGTCTGTGCGTCAATGCGACGGGCTCGCGGCAAATCCGGACGATACCGGGCGCGGAAGCGGCATTGCCGGAGTTCGGTGGGAGCTGCTTGACCCTATTCAGGCCGTTCCGGCCTGCCGCGCAGCGGCGGCGGCGCGGCCGGATGATGCGCGGCTGATGTATCAACTGGGTCGGGTGTTGGAGAAACAAGGGGCCTTCCCCGACGCGCTCTCGTGGTACCGAAAGGCTGCCGACCGTGGCTATGTGGAGGCGATGAACAACCTCGGCATCATGTTTACAAATGGTAGGGGCGTCGCGAGAGATGACACGCAAGCTCTCGGTTTTTTCCGAAAGGCCTCCGATGGCGGCAGCACAGATGCATTAACGAATCTTGGCTTCATGTATCATTACGGCAGGGGCGTCGCCCCGAATATGGAAGAAGCGGTTCGATTGTTTCGCAAGGCTGCCGATGCCGGGTCGTCGGAGGGAATGTACTGGCTTGGCCAAATGTACGAAACAGGCGCAGGCGTCAGCAAGGACGAAGCTGAAGCTTTCAAATGGTACCGCAAGGCTGCCGACGTTGGAGTTGCCACCGCAATGAACAAGGTTGGAGTCATGTACGCAAACGGTAGTGGCGTGGGCAAGGACATGACAGAGGCCGTTCGCTGGTATCGCGCCGCCGCGGCGGCCGGAAATCTTGACGCAAAGGCGAATCTCGCAAGATTGGGAAATTAGATACGGATTTCGACTTGCAATGGTATCGATGTGCATCGGTGACACACAGAGCGATGCGCTTGCTCTGACCGATCTGATGACAACGGCTTAAAGACATGGAGAAGCCAGACCATTGGCGAGCCGTTTAAGCGCATCGCCCCTGCTCAAACTATTTTCGGTTTTGGGATCGAGTTCGAGGCTGCTCATCTCTTAGCGGTAGTGGCAACTCTGGCGTAACACCTTTCGCGCGGTCTGCCGCCCAGAGGCGGTGGCAAATCATCCGATGGCACGACGGCTGGAACGAGCCAGAAATCGCGCCAAAATTATGAAGTGATTTCAATGGTTGTGACCATAGCGTGATTCCGCCCCTGGCACCAACGCTGTCGCTGACGGTCTGGCTGAATGGGATGCATCAAGATGGGAGGGCGAACCTCGAAATTGATCGGATCGCCGGCCTTGATCATTAGCGGGGTTCTTGGCCTCCTGCAGCAGAGCCCCGAGCGCCGCCTCCTCAATCCGGTCAAGCCGGGAGTGCGAGCGCGCTCTGGATCATGCGTAGCTTTGAATAAGATATCGTAGGTTTGGTTGGTGTGGGGAAAGGCGGTAGCGCTCCCCCGCTACCACGTGTGACCTGTCCGACCCGGAGACATGGGTAACGGAACGTACCTAAGACATGGGTGACAACCTCGTGCCGAACGGGTTGTCGAGGGGCTGCAAGGTTTTCTGCTCCAGGTCGAAATATCCAAGATCATAGTGCATGAAGCTGACGAGCCAAATGCCCTCGTCGACTTCCTTGATGCCGAGCTTCTGGCCCGCCAGCACCGTTGAGATATTGTCCTTTTGCGATGCAGGCAGAGGCGACCGCAGGCGGTGATGATGACGTCGCGATCGTGGAACGGATAGCTCAGCTCCGGCAGGCCATCGTAGCAGCGCGCTGAGACGGTGTAGAGTTCGGCGGGGCACTTCGTGTCGAGTGCCTCGTGCGGACGTTCGGCGTTGAACTCGTGAACGAAGGCATCAAAGCGGTCCTGCTGCTGCAGGCTGTTGAAGCCTGGCGGTCGTGTTGCTTCCTTCTTCAGGGTCAGGTGCATGCGCTCGTGGCGGCCATTTTGTTGCGGATGGCCCGGCTTGATACGTTCGATCGCAATCCCGAGCCGGAGCCACCAGACCGAGAGCTTGGAGAGATTGAACAAGGCATTGGGGCTGGCGAAGGGCACGCCGTTATCGGAGCGGATGGCAAGCGGCAGGCCGCGCTCGCGGAACAGGCGCTCGAAGGCTGTGATGGCAGGGTCTTCGCGCGTCGAATCGAGAGCCTCACACAGGAGCAGGAAGCGCGAGGCATGATCGGTGACGGTCAGGGGATAACAGTAATGTCCATTGCCGAGCTTGAACTCTCCCTTGAAGTCGGTGCACCACAGATCATTGGGAAGCGTGCCCTGCGACAGCGGCGTGCCGCGCGCGCGATGGCGCGGCCCGCCGCCGCGCTTGACCAGGCCCTGACGATCGAGGACCGCATGGATGGTGCTTTTGGCCGGAACCTTGATGTCGCCATCGAGCCGGCGCACCACGGGCGTCAAATCGTGAGTGTCTCCCTAATTCGATTTTTTGGAGAATTGATCCGTTTTGACCAGACTCAAAGCGGTCAAAAGGTCGACCTTCCAAACTGGGGGCTCTTGCTCCCGTTGGAGGTTGTGATGGAGAAGTTCGTCAGAGAACAGAACCTTCTGCGCTTTCGAGATTTGCTACTCAAGGTCACCGACCAAGAACAGCGCCAAACAATTCACCGCCTCGTTTTCGAGGAAGAGGCCAAGGGCGGTCCTCCCAGGTTGGAGCCACCAGCCGAATAGCGAAAGAGGCAAGGATACGCGCACAGAAACGGCCCGGCGCACCGAGGCCGTTCGCGTCGGAACTGCCGGCTGGTGGGCACGCAGATGTGAGTCAGGCTGCCTTTTTGCCGCGATCTCTCTCGCCCTGTTGCAGGCGCTTATTCTCAGCCTGCGTATTGCGGACGGCCTCGGTCAGCATCTCGCGTAGCTCCGCCTTGGTCTTTGCGGGTTCTCGCTTGGGTGGTTGCCATTGGGTCATGAGCGCCATGTGGGGATGCGGGAAGGGGAATTAAACCCCACGCGCCTAATCCACGTCTGCACTTGCATCCACAACTGACCTATTTGCTCAGCTAAAGCAGAAGTTCTCGGACCAGTCTGTATAATATTGCTCACTCCGGGGGGAAGCGGGCGACACTTTGATGAGTGATGTCGTCCTAAAATCGCATTTCGCTAAATTTTCATGGATGAGCAATTTTGACCACTCGCTCGCGATGTGCTGCGACATGATGGTTCTATCATCGTCCTAGTCTGGGTAACCGAGTTCTTCTCACTTTGACCCATATTGGAAGGCGAGCTCGCGGGGCCAGCTGTTTTTGATTTTGATCAAAACTGAAAAATACGCCCCTTAGTATGAGTAAGTGCAGAGGAGTATCTATGTTTACAAACCTAAATGCTGATCCCAACAAGAGGCCTCGGCTTCTTGGCGAGCTGGGAGCTCTGTCTCATACGAAGGTTAGTTCGGGTGAGTTTAGGTACGAGAGGGGAACCGAGATTTTCGGAGAAGCGGAGCCGGCAGATTACATATACCAGGTGGTTAGAGGCGCGGTTCGGAGTTACAAGCTTTTATCTGACGGTCGCCGCCAGATCGGCGCGTTTCACTTGGCGGGCGATACCTTCGGCCTCGAAAACGGCGATTTCCATCGTTTTACAGCCGAAGCCATCGTTGATACCACCGTTCTCCTCATGAAACGCGAAAGCCTGGAGCGGGTGGCGAAAACCGATTCCGCTATCGTTCGTAGCATCCTGAACATGACGACGGACAATCTCCAGCATGTCGAGAACCACATGCTGCTTTTGGGACGCAAGACCTCGCTCGAACGAGTAGCTGCGTTTCTCCTTGAGATGGATCGTCGCCTGGCGGCGGCAGGAGTGATGGCCCTTCCGATGTGTCGCCGCGACATTGCCGACTATCTCGGACTTACCCTTGAGACTGTATCACGCGCGCTTTCCGTGCTTCATAGGAAAGGCTTTCTTAAGTTCTTTGGGCAAACACAGCGTGAGATTGTAGTTCTAAATTCAGCTGGCTTAGCTGAGCTAGATAAGTAGCATTCTGGCCAAGGGCGCGAACCGGGGACTGAAAGTAATCCGGTTACGGCCAAGACGGCGCTGATCACACAGAGACTACATCCACCGGTCGCCGACGAACTTGCTCTCACGAGCACCAATGTGGACGGACATCGGCAGTCAGTCCGGCCATGTCCGGAATGTGTCAACGGGCGACATCCGAATGAAAAGGGGCCACCAACTGAGGCGGCACTTTAATTAAGCTTGCCTCGGAGCTTCTTGATCAACTCCCGCAGCTCAGCCACGTACTCTTCAATAATCCCGCGGGCTTCCTCTGAGCGCGACGGCTTGGGCGGCGGCTCATCCTTACCCGAGCGTGGTTCTTCGGGCGGCTTCATGCTTCATGGTCGGCAGAGAACCAACGGGGACCGTTGCGCTAAATCAAGCGGCAGACCGCGCTCGCGGAACAGGCGCTCGAAGGCTGTGATGGCAGGGTCTTCGCGCGTCGAATCGAGAGCCTCACACAGGAGCAGGAAGCGCGAGGCATGATCGGTGACGGTCAGGGGATAACAGTAATGTCCATTGCCGAGCTTGAACTCTCCCTTGAAGTCGGTGCACCACAGATCATTGGGAAGCGTGCCCTGCGACAGCGGCGTGCCGCGCGCGCGATGGCGCAGCCCGCCGCCGCGCTTAACCAGGCCTTGACGGTCGAGGACCGCATGGATGGTGCATTTGGCCGGAACCTGACGTCGCCATCGAGGCGGCGCAGCAGCAGCTCGCGGATCTTGCGGGCGCCCCAGTGCGGCTTCTCGCTCTTCAGCCGGACGATCAGGGTCTCGACCTGTTGCGGGAGCCGGTTGGCGTAACGTATCGGCCGCCTGGAGCGGTCGCTCAACGCCTCAAGCCCATGCTCCTTGTAGCGGTCGAAAATCTTGTAGCCGGTCTTGCGGGAGATACCGAAGTCCCACCTTACCATGGGATTGATTGGACCAACTCTGAGATTTGGCGTTGACATATATCAAGAAGAGAAAGCGGGACGAATGTAAAACTAATAAGGGGCATAGACCTTGGAGATGAGCGATGCAGACGCAAAGCAACATCCACTTCTATGTAAATTGGGCCAAGGAACGACTCGATGAAATGGAAGCCGTACTGACGTCGCTTGAAGGCAAAGCCGGCGAGGTGCAGGCCGATGCCCGCGACAAGGCCAACAAAGCACTCGCTGACCTGCGCAAGAGCCGTGATATCTTCCGTGACACCGTCAAGAAGCAGGCGGAAGCCAACGAGGCTGCATGGACCAGCGCAAAAGCAAGACTGGAGCCAGAGTGGAACTCGTTCGAGGCCGAGGTCAAGAAATACGTCGAGAGCTTTAGCAAGCAAGTCGAGCAGCAGAAGGCGACATTCAAGCTTCAGTCGGCGGCCCAACTGAAGGCGTGGCGAGAAGCCGCCGACAAGCTTGGCAGCGATACCAAGCAATTCGCTACCGGGCGTCAGGCAGAAATCGATGCGGCCGTGAAGCGCATGCAGGCCGACGCCGCAGCAGCGGAAGAAAAGCTACAGAAGCACTTGGACCAAATGGGGGCGCAGTCATGGTCCGCGTTAATGGCGGTTTTGACGGAAACCCGCACTGCGTTCGATCGCGCCAATCAGGCAGCGCGCGACGCGTTCAAGCGAGCTGCTTGATTCAAGCAGTCTATCGGTCGGAGAAGCCCGCCGTGAGGCGGCTTCTCCCTCGATCGGGACCAGAAAGTTTCAACTCTGAGAAGGACCGGAGCAGAGTAGCCGCAAATGAGCAGCATGGATGCAGATCCCCGGGATGCGCGATCGGGTGATCCGCTAAGCGTCCGCGACGGGTCACACGTCAGCTTCTGGATCAGAGAGTTGCCGTTCAGCCTGGTGTTGATCCTGACCTTGCTCGGCGTCGCCTATACCAGTTTTTTGAAACAACCGATCATGGGCTATTGGGAGCTTCTGGCGCCGGTGATCGGGTTAGTCTGTATCGGCTCCGGATGGTCCAGCGCCAACGATAAGAACGCGCGATTGCAATTGATAGGTACGCAGGCGCTGCACTGGGCCGCATTCCTGCTCGTGATGAGTATGATACTGTTACCTAACGTTCAGACGATTCTCAATGCCAGCGCGACCGGGCTCGCCGTTCTCATGTTATTGGCGCTCGGCACCTTTACCGCAGGTGTTCATGTCCTTTCTTGGCAGGTCTGTCTTCTCGGGATGATCATGGCGTTCTGCGTTCCGGCGGCGGCATGGATCGAAGCTTCCGCTCTGATTATCGTGTTGATCTCGGTGGCGGCGCTCGGAATTGGCGTCGTGCTCTGGTGGCACTGGCACGAGAGCCGCGTTCAAAAAGTCTGACCGAACGGGCCGATCAGGCGTCGACCGCTTGAAGCGGGACTTCTCGTTCATGACACCTTGCGGCGGCAGGCACGGAGAGCTTGTGGACGTTGGCTCTCGCTTCATCGAAATCGAGGCCCGCCTGCCCGAGCCCTGTCTTTGCCGGTCGGCGTGCTAGGGGACGACCACGACGGGGCAGGGGGCGAGGCTGACGAGCTTCTGGGAGACGCTGCCAAGCAGCAGGCTGGCCAGTTGGCCACGACCTCGCCGGCCCACGACGATCATTTTGGTTGAGCTGCTTGCGGCTATGTCGAGCAGGGATTGGGTAACGTCACCCCAGCTTGTTTTGACTTCGACCCGCTGCACACCAAGCTGGCTCGCGCGGGCTTCCGCGGTTCTCAGCGTCTGAGCCGTCAAAGCCTCCAGCACGTCGCCGGTGCTGACCCCGGTGTGTGACAACTGCCGCACCTCTTCTCCCAAGAGGCGATCCGCAACTGTCACAATCAGCAGTTCGCACGTCAATGCCTTGGCGAGTTCTGCTGCGACTTCAACCGCGCGGCTTGCTCCTCCGGACCCGTCAGTAGCCACCATGATGGATGTCATGAGATTTCCCATTTCCGTCGGTCTGGCCGTCAATCCTGTCGCTGCCGTCGGCGACGCTCCGATCTGGCCCAAGCTCGACACGGCTAGCTTGCGACCACCTTTGATTTGGTCATGCTCCGTTCAGCTTCATGGACGATCGCCATCGTACGCAGGACGCTTGACGGATTGACGCTGATCGAATCGATGCCGAGTTCGGTGAGAAATCTCGCGATTTCCGGATAGTTTGCCGGCGCCTCGCCGCAAATCCCCACATGGCGTCGATTGCGCTTCGCGCCCGTCACGGCCATCGTCAGCATCTGGAGCATTCCAGGATCACGCTCGTCAAAATCGAACGCGACGATTTCGGAGTCTCTGTCGACACCCAGCGTGAGCTGAGTGAGATCATTTGAGCCGATCGAAAATCCATCGAATAGCTTGGCGAACTGATCGATCAGAATCACATTGTTCGGAATCTCGCACATCATGAATATCTCAAGACCGTCTTCGCCCCGAGTGAGACCGTGACGCGCCATGGCTTCGATGACGTTGCGCGCCTCCTCGACGCGCCTGCAAAATGGAATCATGATCTTGAGATTGGTCAGCCCCATGACCTTGCGTACGCGGCGCAGCGCCGCGCATTCCAGCGCAAATCCCTCGGCGTAGGCCGGGTGCGCATAGCGTGCCGCGCCCCGGAACCCCAGCATCGGGTTTTCCTCTTTCGGCTCGAAGTCGGCGCCCGCCACGAGGTTGGCATATTCATTGGTCTTGAAGTCGGAGAGCCTGATGATAACAGGGCGTGGATAGAATGCCGCAGCGATGGTGCCGACGCCCTCCGACAGCCGTTCGACAAAGAAGTCGGACGGCTTCGCGTAGCGCTCGGTCAGAAGCCTGATCGACCGGCGGTCTCGCGCGGATTTGACCTTGTCCGGCTGCGCAAGCGCCATTGGATGGATCCCGATGTGCTGGCTGATGATGAACTCCATCCTGGCCAGTCCGACGCCGTCATTCGGTGCCAATGCCGTCTTGAAGGCGATTTCCGGATTGCCGAGGTTAACCATGATTTCGGTGCGCGGTTTTTCCAGCCTGTCCATCGCGATCCGCTCGACCGAAAACGGCAAGGCGCCCTCATAGACGTGGCCGACGTCTCCGTCCGCGCAGGAGACGGTGACGGACATGCCTGTTTTCACTTGCCGCGTGACATTTTCGGTGCCGACGACCGCCGGCACGCCGAGCTCGCGGGCAATGATGGCGGCATGACACGTCCTGCCACCATGGTCGGTAACGATGGCGGCGGCGGTCTTCATCACCGGCTCCCAATCAGGACTGGTCGAAGAGGCAACCAGCACCTCGCCAGGCCTGAATGAGCGTAGATCGCGTTCTTTCGCGATCAATCGAACCTTTCCGGTTGCAATCTTTTCGCCGACGGCACGACCGGCGGCAACAATCTTGCCCGTCGATTTGAGGACGAAGTTCTCGAGTGCTTCGGGCCTGCGGCGGGATGCCACCGTTTCCGGACGCGCCTGAATGATGTGGAGCGCGCCGTCGCTGCCATCCTTCGCCCACTCCACATCCATCGGGGTCGGCACGCCGGCCTTTTTCGAATAGTGGTTCTCCACGATGATGGCGCAGTGCGCGAGTTCCAGCACATCCTCGTCATTGATGCAGAATTGCTTGCGCGCTGCCGGCGACGTCGCAACGTTGCGGGTGGTTGCGCGTCCCTTGGCGTAGACCATCCGCATTTCCTTCGCCCCCAACCTGCGCGACAGGACGGCGCGGAAACCGCTGTTGAAAGTCGGCTTGTGGACATAGAATTCGTCGGGATCCACGGTCCCCTGCACGATGTTTTCGCCAAGGCCGTAGGCACCGGTCACGAAGACCACGTCGCGAAACCCCGATTCAGTGTCGAGTGTGAAGATGACGCCGCTTGCCGCGAGATCGGAGCGGACCATCTTCATCACGGCAACCGATAGCGCGACCTTGAAATGGTCGAAGCCATTATCGATGCGATAGGATATCGCCCTATCGGTGAACAGCGAAGCAAAGCATCGCCGGCACGCGTCCACGAGATCATCCGGACCGCGAATGTTGAGAAAACTCTCGTGCTGTCCTGCAAAGCTTGCGGTCGGCAAGTCTTCGGCAGTTGCCGAACTGCGCACTGCGACCGCAACATTGGCACCATATTCGCGTTCCAGTTGTCGATAGGCTTCGGTGATCTCGCGGCGCAGAACCTCATGATCAGTGGCGGCATAGACAATGGCACGTGCCGCACGGGCACGCTTGGCGAGGTCCGCAATGCGCCGCTTGTCCAGGCCGGCAAGCAGGCTGCGGAGTTTTTCCCAGGCGCCAGCTTGCATCAGTGCATCGCGATAGGCCGATGCCGTCAGCGCAAAGCCGTTCGGTACTCTGACGCCCTGCGGCGCGAGCGCCGAATAGAGCTCGCCTAGCGACGCGGTCTTGCCGCCTACCAAGGGGACATCCTCGAGGCGGATATCCTTGAACCACCGCGTGTAACCGGAAGTATTCATCGTACTTCTCCCGCGCTGCAGCATTGCCGTCTCAGACCATCCAGTTCTGGATATCTTGACCGATCGGCGATCGCGGCTTTTGCGGAAGATCAAGCTTTTGGCGATGATAGCACTTTAACTGTCACATCATGTCCGAACAGCCTGAAAACAACCCGCATCGAGAGTGGTCCCGATTTTGGGAAAGCGCATCAGGATTCTGGCGGGGCTTGTCAACGTGGCGAATTTGGTTGCTCTGCGCCTCGCTGATCGCTGTCGTGGCCTTGCAGCTCTATGTTCAGTTTCGTCTGAACTACTGGAATCGCGATTTCTTCGACGCGTTGGAGAGTCGGAGCCCCGAGCGTTTGCGGGCCCAGGCACTCCTGCTGATTCCCCTGTGCGGCGCGAGCGTCACGCTCGCCGTAACATCGGTCTGGGGTCGCATGACCATGCAGCGCAAGTGGCGCGAATGGCTCACCAACAATCTGATCGACTATTGGGTCGACGACGATCGATATGCCAGTCTTGCGCTGGCGCAGGGCGACAACCACAAGATCATCCCCGAATATCGCATCGCGGAGGACGTCAGAATCGCTACAGACGCGCCGATCGATTTCGCACTCGGTCTTGTCTCATCCCTGCTGACTGCGATCATCTTCATTCGGGTGTTGTGGAACGTCGGCGGTGACGCCCGCATCCCCGTCTTCGATTACCAGATTTGGATACCGGGCTATCTTGTCGCGAGCGTTGCGCTCTATTCCGGTATTGTAACGACGGCGATGGTTCTGGTGGGCTCACCGCTGACCAGGGTCGTTCAGATCAAGAACCAGGCTGAGGCAGAATTGATCACGGCGGCTCACCTGCTGCGAGATGTTGGCGAGGGGATAATGCCGAAGCTGCAGGAGGCGGACGTCAGGCGTGGGCTCCAGCAGGCGTTGCGTGATGTGATCGCTCAGTGGCGGCGCTTATGTTGGCGGCTCATGCAGACCACGCTGGTGTCGCAAGGAAACACGTTGTTGGCGCCGATCGTCGGGCTCGTCCTGTGTTCGCCGAAATTCCTGGCGGGTGCAATGACGCTTGGCGAGCTTACGCAGGCAGCCGCAGCCTTCGTTCTTGTTCAGGGCTCGTTCAACTGGCTCGTCGACAACTACAGTCGCCTGGCGGATTGGATCTCCTCCCTCGAAAGGGTGGGCCGCCTGCTGCTTTCCCTCGACGAGCTCGATCACGGAACGCCGCCGGCCGTTCCCGAGAATCGGGCGATCGCCGTCGAGCCTGTCAGGCTGCCTTGAGGATGACCTGCTGCGCAAGCCGCTCAACGTCGCCGGGCAGGCAAAGACTTGTGCCCTGGTTCAGGAGAGCTGCGGCGCCGGCGGCAACGGCGTGCCGGAAGGATTCTTCGAGATCGCCCCCTGACGCAAGCTGCCAGAGCAGAGCTCCGAGAAAACTGTCACCCGCGCCGACAGCGCCGACCGGCGTGATCGGAAGCGGTTCCGCGCGCAAGACCTGGTCACGGGTGACCAGCACCGCGCCGAGATGGCCCATGGTCAGTGCCACGATGGCGACTTTGCCGCCGTGAACGAGAGCTTTCGCTGCGGCTTCCCATTCGCTCGCATCGGACGGCTCGCGGCCGGCCAGCTCGCGCATTTCCCGTAAATTCGGTTTGATCAAATCGACGCCTTCAGCGACGGCCAGGGCGAGCGCCGGCCCCGACGTATCAAGGATCATTCTGGCGCCGCGCTGCTTTGCAATCCGCGCCAGTCTTGCATAGAAGTCGTCGGGAACGCCTCCGGGCAAGCTTCCGCTCGCGACGACAAAGCGGGGAAACGGCTTAATTCGGGAAAGCAATCTCAGGCATTCCTGCCATTCTCCGTCATTGAGTCGCGGTCCGGGCAGGATGAAACGGAATGGCCGGCCAGTGCTGATTTCGCTGACAAAGAAGTCTTCGCGTGTTTCCTCTGCGATCGCAAAAGTCCGGCTTGGCACGCCCTCCTTGTCCAGCAATCTGCGAAGCAGGTCTCCCGTCACGCCACCCACAGGGTAGAGTGCGCTGACTTCTCCGCCCAGCCGCTTGACGACGCGGGCCACATTGATTCCGCCGCCGCCGGGATCACGCCGTTGCGACGTCCCCCTCAGTTTGGAAACCGGGACGACCCGCTCGACCGACGTCGACAGATCGACCGCCGGATTGGGCGTAACCGTCACAATATCCGTCATGGCTCGACCTGAACGGCCGTTGCCGTGTCGGCGGGGTTTTCGGCGGTCGAGTGAACTGGTGATGTTCGTCTCGCGGCGATGAGGTCCGCATACCATCGCGCTGAGGCCTTGGGAATGCGCTTTTGCGTGGGGAAGTCGACGTAGACAAGGCCGAAGCGCTGCGAATAGCCCGAACCCCATTCGAAATTGTCGAGCAGCGACCATACAAAATAGCCGCGGACATCCGCACCCGCCGCGATCGCGTCCTGCATCGCATCGGTATACGCCTGCAAATAGGCAATCCTCCCGGCGTCCTGGACGTGGCCAGCGCCGTCGGGCGCGTCGTCTGCAGCGGTCCCATTCTCCAGCACATAAATCGGCGTCCTGAAGCGGCGATGGATGTCGAGCAGGGTATCGCGAAAGGCATCGGGCACAATCGGCCATCCGATTGGGGTTCTCGGTACCCCCGGCGGCGGCGCGGCGAAAGTGGCCCCAATCAGATTGGAGTCCGCCTTGATGTAGTGCGGCGAGTAATGGTTCAACCCGAACCAGTCGACCGGCCGCGCGATCAGCGCCATGTCACCGGGCTTCTGATAAGGCTCGATCGCCTCGGCGAGCCCGGAAGGATAGCGGGCAAAGTGCTGCGGATAGGGGAACGCGTCGTTCCAGTATTCCGCGAAACGTTTCGCCGCATCCGCATCAGCGGGACTTGTGCCGGCTGGAAAACACGGCTGCCGATTGTGAATGGCGCCAAGCAAGGCTTGCGGGACCATGGTCCGCAGCAAGTCAATCGCCGTGCCATGGCTTAGATTGACGTGATGGATGGCCTTATGCAGGGCAGCCTTGTCTGCGATCCCCGGCGCGTTCCAGCCGAGACCATATCCGAACAGGGTAAAGACACACGGTTCGTTGAAGGTTGCAAATCGTCTGACGCGGTCGCCATAGCGCCTGCCGACGAGCGCGGCGTAATCGGCAAACCATCCCGCAATGTCCCGGTTTTGCCAACCGCCCAGCTCGTGCAGGGCCTGCGGCAGATCCCAATGATAGAGGCATATCCAGGGTTCGATGTCGGCTGCGAGAAGCGCATCGATCAATCTGTCATAGAACGCCAGTCCGGGCTCATTGGCCGCGCCGCGTCCCCTCGGCAGAAGGCGCGGCCATGAGATCGAAAATCGGTAGGCGTCGATCCCGAGGTCGCGCATCAACGCGATATCCTCGACAAAGCGATGGTAGTGATCACAGGCAATGTCGCCGGTGTCGCCTCCTTTGATACGGCCTTGCTGCCGGCAAAAGGTGTCCCAGATACTGTCGCCGCGACCGTCGAGGTGCGCGGCACCTTCGATCTGAAAACTGGAGGTCGAGACGCCCCAGAGAAAGGCGGATTTATGCGCGCCCGGTTTCCGGCGGTCGCCCTGCAAGGCTTTCCTGGCCATCATCGTCACTCGCGTGTTGTACCGAGAGCAGAATGACGGCCCTTTGGCCGCCGACTTTGATGAAGATCAAGGGAGCAGTGAAGGAAGCATCTAGATTTCGATCAACCGGATTGATCGTCCGGTACATATTGGATAGGTGAGCATGATCATGCGCTGCCGCAATCCGTTCCCGATTCCTAATCGCCTCGATGCAAAATTGCAGCCGGTCGTCACCCTCTGGGAATCCCTGAAGCGCGGCGAGAACGGGATGCCCTTCGGCGATGACCTTGGCATGCCAGCCCTCACCAAGCTGCCGGGAAATCCCTTCTTGCTCAGCGTATTTCCAGCACCCGAACGCTGCCGCTTCGAATTCCTGTGCGACAGCTTGCGGCGAGAAGTGGCGGCGGGAAGCTTCATCGACGAGATGTCACCGAACGTCAACTTCAGCTATCTGCGGGCCCAGAGCAGCGCCACCGTCGAGGCTGCCGAGCCAACTTTGCTCAGCCTCACCCAATTGTCCGGGTACAGTTTCTCCAGAGTGCTTCTGCCACTGTGGGGTAACGGACAGGTCACGATGCTCCTGGGCACCATCGATCACTGCATAATACTCAATCGCCCGTAGATATTCGGCTGATCGTCGATCCTCTCGAGCAGATCGAGTCCTTCAGGAGGCCAGCCGATCGCGCCCTTGTTTCGATCACTGGTGGTCCAATTTAAGGATATCACCTCCCGGACGAGCAGGAAGTTCGGTCTGGCTTGCTTTGACCTAGCTCAAGGAGATTTCGCGGCGCGATCTTATTCTTTTTCCATGTTTGAGATGACAATCAGTCGCAAATGGACCCGTTGGGAGTGGGTGGTGTCCGACAACACCGGCAAGGTTGTTATGTCTGGTCGAGAGCTCTCACGATCTGCAGCCAGGTACCAAGCGGCCCGAGTTCTGTTTCAATTGTTGCTGACCACCGGCAAGATGTGCGGACCACCCCGACGCCCCATCAGTGGCTGACAAGGAGCCTTCGCCATTCGATCTGATGATCAAGAGGCAGCATCCTCGACTTCACGTCACCGTGTACGAGACGGAGCCCGTCGGCATGTCGCGATCGAGCAGCCAAAATTGGTGGTGTCCAACGGGAGGCGCCCATCGTCGGCGGGAGCCGACATCGTTGCGCGCCCTCCCGTCTCGGCGACGGGGCATTGATCACGCAATCGGAGGTTCTCATGCAAACGCCAGCTCAAATCGAATTTGAGAACGTTGGGAGCTCGCCCGAGCTTCAGACGGCTATCGATAAACACATTGTCGAGCTTGAGAGTCGTTTTGGCCGGGTTACGGCTTGCCGCATCGTGTTGAAGGGACCCGGCGATCGCCATCAGACCGGTGGTCAATATCAGGTGAGCATTCGGCTCGCGCTGCCGGATGGTCGGGAAGTCAACATCGCGCGGACGCCCAAGGAAGATGAACGCTACGCCGACCTGACATTCGCCATCGACAACGCCTTCAGGCGTGCTCGCAGGCAACTGCAGGACCAGGCGCGAATCATGCGCGGCGACGTCAAGCAGCGCGCGCAATCAGGAATGGGTTGAGCACCGATGACGAGCGCCTTCAGGACGTGGTCGTCAAGACATTCAATGACGGACGAACGGCTGCGCCTGTTTGCGCCGCATGGCACCGACGCGCTCGGCAAGAAGATCGCACTTTCGCTTGGCTGCGAGTTATCCGCGCTCGAGGAGCGTAGTTTCGAAGACGGCGAGCACAAGGTCCGGCCGCTCGAGTTGGTCGCAGGCTGCGACGTTTACGTCGTGCACAGCCTGCATGGCGGACCTGAGGAGAGCCCAAACGACAAGCTGTGCCGGCTGCTGTTCCTCACGGGGGCCCTGAAGGATGCCGGCGCCGCGCGGGTGACGGCAGTCACCCCTTATCTCTGCTATGCGCGGAAGGATCGACGGACCAAGGCTCAGGATCCCGTCACGATGCGGTATCTTGCGGCCCTGTTCGAAGCCGCGGGTGTCGATACCATCGTGACGCTCGAAGTCCATAACAAGGCTGCATTCGAAAATGCCTTCCGTTGCCCCTCGGTTGCGCTGAGCACGGCGCCGCTCTTGATCGGAAAAATCAGGGAGATCGCGCAAGATCGGCCGATCTGCGTGGTGTCGCCGGATCTCGGTGGCGCCAAGCGAGCGGACCTGTTGCGTGAAGCCTTGGAAAAGGCCGCGGGCCGCCCGATTGGCAAGGCGTTTGTCGAGAAACATCGCAGTTCCGGCGTCGTGTCGGGCGACCTGTTTGCGGGCGAAGTGGCGGACGCGCTTTGTGTCGTCGTTGACGATCTCGTGAGCACAGGAGGCACTTTGGTGCGCGCGGCAAAGGCGGCGCGAGCCCACGGCGCGAAAGAGGTCATCGCCTGCGTCGCCCATGGTTTGTTCATGCCGGGGGCCGAGAGCGCGCTCGCAGATCTATCGATCGACCGTATCATCGCGACCGACAGCGTGCCGCCGTTCAGGCTGCCTCCGGGGCCGGTGCTCGACAAACTGGAAATCATTTCGGCGGCACCACTGCTTGCCGAGACAATTCGCCGGCTGCACCGCAACGAGACGCTGGCTGATCTACTGCTGTATCAGGCGTGACGACGCAGCAGGCGTTCGAGCTGTCTGGCATCCGATCTTGCCATCGCAAGATAGGCCCGCGCAAGGCGCGGCCATTTTTCGGGCGTGCGCGGGTGCGGGTCCGCCAGATGGGCAATGGACAGGCGTGCGCGCAGCATGGCGCGGCCGATGCGATAGAACAGGAACAGGCCGGTCGCCGGATCTTCGTCGAGAGAGATCGCGAGGCGCCGCCGCAGCGCCTCGCCCACCCATCGTCCCCCGAGGCGTTCGCATTCCAGGTGCAGAAAGGCAATTTCGTCCAGGGCATCCGACGTCCGCAGCCGGGCATTGAATTCCAGACAGTCGATGATCGGGAAGGGGGCGCTCAACCAGATATGTTCGGGCCTCAAATCGCCGTGACCGTCGAGGATGAAGCGACGACGGACCCGCTCGGCGAGAATCTCGCGGCGCTGCCGCAGAAAGCGGTGCTGCAGGTTGGAAATCCGCTCGATCATACTTCGATTCAGATTGAAGGCCTGGTGGAGAAGAACATGCCGATCGACGACAGCGGCCTTCTGCAACGTCAGCAAATAGCTCTCGGGATTGATCGTGACACGGAACGCGTGGGAGCAAAATTGCCGCAAGATATTGGCCAATCTCTGGACCTCGATCTGCGATACCTTGTGAGCCTTCAGTAACTCCTCGAGCGTCTGACTTTCATCGAGCCGTCGCATGACGACCAGCCAGTCGACCACGCGGCCGCCGCCTCCGATCGCGTAGCCGGTCGGACTCATCGTCAGTGGTGCGACGCCGAGATAGACGTCAGGCGCCAGCCTGCGGTTGAGCGAAACTTCAGCCCGGCAGGCCGTGGCGCGTCGCTCGAGCGTAGAGAAATCAAGATAGGGAAACAGTACTGGCTTTTTGAGCTTGTAGACGCGGTCGCCGGCCATGAAGACCCAGGACATGTGGGTCTCGCGCGCGGTGACTGCTTCGGGTGCCGGAACGTAGCTGTCGGGACGGCTCAGAAATCTGACCTTGCGGGCAAGGCTGGCGCCGTCACCCTCGGTATCCGGGCCGAGTGGCTCATTTTGCCGGTCGAGCATAGCCACTCTATGGCCAATCGCGACCTTTGGCGGCTTGATGCTGATCAACCATCCTGCAGTTGCAGTCGATAGGTTAAGGGGTTCCAAGAGGTCGCTTCGATATGCTTTTTCAGAACCGAACCGATGCCGGCCGGAGGCTGGCGCAAGCGTTGACGAAATACAAAGGCCGCCATCCTGTCGTGCTGGCCTTGCCGCGCGGAGGCGTGCCGGTTGCCGCGGAAGTCGCCGCGGCGCTCGACGCCCCCCTCGACCTGGTGCTCGTGCGCAAGATCGGGGTGCCGAGTTAGCCGGAGCTTGCCATGGGTGCCGTCACCGACGGTGAACAGCCGACGATCGTTCGCAACAGCGAAGTCATCGAACTATGTGGCGTCAGCGAACGGCAATTCGATGCCATCTGCAAGGAGGAGCTTGCCGAGATCGAGCGACGGCGCAAGCGCTATGTCGACGATCGGGCGCGCTCCGGAGTGAAGGGGCAGCTCGTGATGATCATCGACGACGGTATCGCGACGGGCGCAACGACGCTCGCCGCCATTCAGGCCGTACGCAGTCGGAACCCAAAGGAACTGGTGCTTGCTGTG
The DNA here is from genome assembly GCA_963802585.1 of uncultured Alphaproteobacteria bacterium. Taxonomy (GTDB): domain Bacteria; phylum Pseudomonadota; class Alphaproteobacteria; order Rhizobiales; family Xanthobacteraceae; genus Bradyrhizobium. The sequence goes on from CAWDJS010000017.1 coordinate 62,123, forward strand.
CCGGTGGCGCCGCTCGATACCGTGAAAAAGCTGAATTCCGAGGTCGACGCGCTCGTCTGTCTCGATACACCACAGGATTTCGGCGCGATCGGCTACTTCTATCGCGATTTTCGCCAGGTCAGCGACGAGGAAGTCGTCGCGATATTGAAGCGTTTTCCAGCGAACAGGCCGTTGCACGTCTCCGATAGATCGCCGCAATGCAGGGACGAGAGCGGCTGATGCAACCCTGTACAAGGCGCGCTACTGACGGATATCTATCAGGTGACCATGATCCAGGGCTATCTTGAATCCGGCCGGATCGATGCCGCGGTCTTCGAGTTCTTTGTCCGCAAGCTGCCGCCACGGCGATTCACGGGCTGTGGCCGGCATAGGCCCGTTGCCGTGTAGCGACGTATCGCTCGAACCAACGGGCGGCGTGGTCGATCACGGCTTCCAAGGCGCCGGGCTCCGGAAACAGGTGGGTCGCGCCAGCGACGATCTCCATCGCTTTCGGCGCGTTCAGCCGGGCCATGGCTTTCTCGTTAAGCCCAATGACTCCGAAATCATCCCCGCCCACGATAAGCAGTGTCGGCGCGCGGACCCTCGCAGTCGCCTCATCAGCCAGGTCCGGACGTCCTCCACGCGAAACTACGGCAACGACCCGATCCGGGAGATGCGCTGCGGCAACCAGTGCGGCCGCCGCACCGGTGCTGGCGCCGAACAGGCCGATCGGAAGCCGGGCGATCAAGGGACCCTGGCCGTCAAGCCACTGCACGACATCAACAAGACGCTCCGCAAGCAGTGGAATGTCAAAGACATTGGACCGATCGTTTTCTTCAGCCGGCGTCAGCAGATCGAACAACAGGGTTGCAAAGCCTCGACCGTTCAAGGCTTTTGCAACAGCAATGTTTCGCGGGCTGAGATGACTTGAACCGCTGCCGTGGACGAACACAATCAGTCCGAGCGGGTCCTTCGGTACATTGAGCACGCCTGCAAGGCCCAGCGGCGGAATCACGACATCGGACGACATCACAGAGCGCGTCATCGCGTGCCTTCCTCAAGAGATGCTAGCTTTTCAGCTCTCTCAGCCGAGCGGGCAGATGATGCATCACTTTCTCAAACTCACCGGGATCCAGTTTTTCCCAGAGGATTTCGAACACACCTTGGGTCACCGTGAGTGGGTTGGCAGGAAATTGCTGCGGCAGCTCCGCCTCCACATGGTCGACAAATTCGCCGACGTGGCGCTCTTTGGTTGGTGTCCCCGCCGCGTGCCATCCCTCATAGTAGATGCCGCGCACGAGAATCGGCAGCTGAGCGCCCAATTTGATCGCCACTTCCGGAGGAAGGCGGTCACGCAGCGCGTGCAGGACCGCACGCGTTGCATTGTAGGCCTGCTGGCGGTTGTCGAGCCCAACTTCTTCCTCGACTCCCTTGAGCCAGACATTGGTCTCCTGAACGGTATGGTCAAGAACGGTGACACCTGTCGTTGCGCTCATGACACGCTCCATCGCTGCAGAAAAATCAATGCAAGATTACATGAATCGAGCAGGCCTTGGCTTGATATGCATCAAAGGTGGGCCCAGGAGCCAGCCAGGCGAATCCCCTGCGAGGCGATCCATCGTTATCATTCGGCGCTCTTGAACCCTGGCCGTGCACAGCACCGTTGCCCTTTTCAGTACGGTGCGCGAAGTCGTGCGTGACAATGGTGCCCATGTAACCGAGGTCGAGCTTGACTGCCTGCGTGAGATAAAATCGCATGGTCCACTCGACTGATGCGAATTGGGGTCATCTTCTGTTCTGCGATAGGCACGGGTCGCCTGCCTAGGCCTAGTTTGTCTTCAGGCTGAGGATGTAGTTCACGAGAGCGTCAGCCTGGTCGGGCGCAATGACCAGATCCGGCATGTTCTGGTGGCTGGTCTTTAGAAACACCTTCAGCGAGAGCGCCGTCGTTCCGTGCCGGTTTGCGATCGCTTCGAAGCTGGGCGCCTGGTTCGACATTCCCACCGTATGGGGCTCAATGGCATGACAGGTCACGCACCAAGCCTCCGCCAGGCGATGTCCTTCTGACGCGCTGGCCGCGGCAAGTGTGGCTCCGCCTGCAGCGTGCACGCGCACCAGGAAGAATGCCGCCAACGCAACCAGGATAACCCGGCTGATGTGAATTCGGGTGCCGCGTAACATTTCTGTTGACCGGTAAAACTCGCGTCAGCTCGCTTTTGCCCATTCTTCATCTTCGGGAGATTTCAGATAGTAACCGGTCTCGAGATCCGTCCAGCACAGATGATCATGGACTTTGACGACTCCCTGAACGTTCTCCGCGGCCACGACACAAGCCGATCGGGAGCGCTCGTCGGTGATCGTGCCGCTCAGATGCACAATCCCGTCGCGGACGATGACGCTCAGGCCGATTGGACACCAGTCGTTCTTTTCGATCTCGTCGATGATGCGTTGGCGGATGTGGTCGTCATCGGCCGTGGGATCGGGCACATCGGCGGCAAGGCTCGCCACGGCCTGTAGCAGATTGGACCGCGACACAATCCCGACAAGCTTTCCATCGCGCACGACCGGAACACGCTTGATGTTGTTCCGCTCCATGAGAGAAACGATCTCTGAAAGCGGTGCTTCTTCGCCGACAGTCATCGGCGACGGCGTCATGACTTCGGAAACCTTGCGGCCGTGTTCGCGAACATAGTCCTCGGCAGCGCCGCCGTAGCCGAGAAAGAAAGTCAGCAAACGACCACGCTTGCGCGGGGTGCCTATCTCGCTCCTGCGCAGGAAGTCGCCCTCCGACAGGATGCCCACGAGCGCGCCGGCCTCGTCGGCGACCGGAAGTCCGCTGACATGCTCCCGCAGCATGAGTTCTTGCAGCCTCGACCACAGTGGTCTCAGGGGTGACTGAAATCACTTTTCGGGTCATGATCTGGTGTGCGCGCATGCAAGCCTCCGTGCTCTTTGGAAACTTGATCACGCTAAGGCATGTCGGAAGGAATGACTTGATTTGCATCAACGGACGGGCGTGCGGCCGCCCGTTCCAATGATCACCGCCACCGCCAGGAACAAAATGTGCCGGCGCTTGATCCAGAGCAATCCTGGCTGGTTCCCAACGGCTTAGATGGCAGCATTGTCGATAGCAGGGAATGCAGATGGACGATGAGCCGTCGATACGGAAGCAGGCGCCCTTGATGGTGGGCCTGGCCCTTGCCGGGATGGGCTTGCTGTTTGCACAGTGGCTTCTGGCCGCCCACAACTCCGTCGAGACAATCCCTTATAGCAAGTTCGAGGAGCTGGTGGGGCAGGGGGCCGTGTCCGACGTCATCGCTGGCAAGGACACGATCGAAGGCAATCTGAAGAACAAGCTTCCCAGCGGAAAATCCGCCTTTGTCACGACGCGCGTGGACATGGCGTTAGCGGACAAGCTCGGGTCCAAGGGCATCGCGGTAACGGGAACGGCGTCTGAGGGTTTCCTTGGAACTCTTCTTTCATGGGTGCTGCCGTTGGTGCTTATCTACGGCTTCTGGCATTTCATGGCCGGTCGTCTGGGCAATCGCCAGGGCCTGGGTGGCTTGATGGCGATCGGAAAATCCCGTGCCAAGGTCTATGTCGAAAAGGATACGAAGGTCACCTTTGCGGATGTAGCCGGGGTCGACGAGGCCAAGTTCGAATTGCAGGAGGTCGTATCCTTCCTGAAAGATCCCAAAAGCTACGGCCGATTGGGCGCGCATGTCCCAAAGGGCATCCTGCTGGTCGGACCGCCGGGAACCGGCAAGACATTGCTGGCGCGGGCAGTCGCAGGCGAAGCGGGCGTTTCCTTCTTCTCGATATCGGGATCGGAATTCGTCGAGATGTTCGTCGGGGTCGGCGCGGCGCGGGTCCGGGATTTGTTCGAACAGGCGAGAAAGGCGGCGCCTTGCATCATCTTCATCGACGAACTCGATGCTCTCGGCCGCAGCAGGGTAGCCAACGCGCTGGGCGGCTATGATGAGAAGGAACAGACCCTCAACCAGCTCCTGGCCGAACTGGACGGATTTGATCCGCGCGCCGGTGTCATTCTCTTGGCCGCTACCAATCGGCCGGAGATTCTGGATCCCGCCTTGCTTCGGGCCGGGCGCTTTGACCGGCAAGTGCTGGTCGATCGTCCCGACAAATCCGGACGGCTGGCCATCCTCACGGTTCATATTCAAAAGATCACGACCGGCCCCGATGTGGACCTTGAAAAGGTCGCGGGCCTTACCGCCGGCTTTACCGGCGCCGACCTCGCCAACCTGATCAATGAAGCGGCGATCGCCGCGACGCGGCGCAATGCCAGCCAGGTCACCTTCGATGACTTCACGGCCGCGATCGAGCGGATCGTCGCCGGTATCGAAAAGAAGAGCAGAACCCTGAGCAAGGGCGAACGCAGGCGGACTGCCTATCACGAGATGGGGCACGCTCTGGTCGCCGCGAGCCTTCCCGGCGTCGATCCCGTACAAAAGGTCTCCATCATTCCGCGGGGTGTCGGCGCGCTTGGCTACACCATGCAGCGGCCCACGGAAGATCGATTCCTGCTCACGGTGAGCGAGCTCAAGAACCGGATCGCGGTCTTGATGGGCGGGCGTGCCGCCGAACATTTGATATTCGATGGCGATGTCTCAACCGGAGCTGCGGACGACCTGCAGCGAGCCACCGAGATCGCAGTCGAAATGGTGACCAAATACGGCATGGATGCGAACGTAGGACAAAGGACCTACGCGCCGAAGCCGCAGGCTTTCATGCCCGCGATGCAGGATGCGATCGCAAGTGCTGCTGAGGCGACCGGCCGAGAGATCGATCTTGCCGTCCGGCAATTGATCGAGGCGGGCGATGCCTGCGCGCGCGAGATCCTCGAGAGAAGGCGGAAGGAGCTGGAAGAAGGCGTCCAACTTCTCATCGAGCAGGAGACGTTGACGGCCGAGCAGTTCGCGCCACTTCGTTCGGCAAGTCCGGGCGGCGACGTCCAGGTGGCCGCACCCCGATCTCATTCGGACGGACGCGTTGCTCGATCGCGGTAAAACCCGGTGGATCGCTGTTTAGTCGGACGTCAATCGCGTGAGTCGGACCATTGAATCGGCCTGACTGTGCCACGCTTTTGGTCATGAAGCCCAGTCTATCCGGGCGGCTTTTCTTGCGACCGCGTGCGGTCTGGACTTGGGATGACCCACGATGATTGGTGCTACGGGCACCTCGTTCGAAGGCAGTTTCAGCAGCGATTTGCCTTCAGGCGTTGCCAGCCAGGCTTGGGCAAATCCGATCCAGCATGTGCCAAGCCCGGCTGCATGAGCGGCGAGCATCAAATTCTCGGCGGCCAAGGCGCAGTCCTCGATTATCCACGGACCTGTGGTTGCGGAAATGACGATCAAGGCTGGTGCGTGATAGAAGATGTTGAAATTCGGATCGTTGAGAATGGTCTGGAAATGAGGCGAGGCGAGTGCCACAGGTGACGTCCGAAGCATGAAGGCTTTGGCTTTGTCCGATATTTCCGAGAGAAGCCCCGCATCTCGCACGACCGTGAACAGCCAGGGCTGCTGATTGACAGCACTCGGCGCCTGGATGGCGGCCTCGATGAGGCTTCGAAGCTGGTTTTCGTCGACAGCTTCCGCGGTGTACTCGCGAACGGCTCGTCGGCCGTAGATCGCCTCTTTGAGCTCCATGGTTCCTCCCGTGCTATCAAGAAACAGGCTATCAGCCCAGCGATGTGCCGTGCAGAAGCACCCACGTGTCGTCTGATTTGACGTAGTACTTCTTCACGGCGGCCCAGGCGGTGCGATGTGCGATTTCCTCCTGTCGGACGTCTCCCTTGTGCGACGCAAATGAATGGTTGAACGCCTTGCGATAGATGTCCTGGGCGTGCGACGGCAGGTGGTGGCGAACCGGTGAGGGAAGATCATCGTTCGAACGGTATGGCATTGGTTGTCTCGGTTCCGTCAGAGCGGCTGTTCGAATTCTTCCGCTGAATGGCCAAACTGCATAAGCGCCTCTTCGAGAACGTCTCCAAGAAGCGGCATGCCCAGCAGATATTCCGCCGTCCGCTTGTTGTGGGCGCGGGAAGCCTCCGCACGAATGTCCTCCCAATCGTCGAGTTCGCCATCGCCGCGGCCGAGCCACGCCAGCGCGACGAGGTCGATTTGTTCGTCTTCGTTCAGCCCGCGGATGATCGCGGTCAACTCTGTTCGAACCGGATCGTCCGCGTGATCTTCCAGAACCGACAGCATGGCGTCATCGCTGGCGTTCGAGCTGGAATCCGGATCGGTCACGACGTCCTTCACGTCAAACTGCCGGGCCTTTGCGATGATGGCGGCGACTTTTTCGGCCGATATCGCAAGATCCGGGATCTTATCCGGGATTCTCTTCATGTTCGCTCCTTTTGCGTGTCCGTGCAGCGCGCCGCCTGCTCAGTGCGACATCAGCGTCGGCAATGTCATCGTCCGCAGCATCTCACGGGTAACGCCACCCAGAATGCCTTCCTGCAGCCGTGAATGGCCGTAGGCACCCATGACCAGCATGTCGAGGTTCTCGTCGGCAGCCCGAGACAGTATCGACGGTTGGATGTCGGAGCGCGATGCCGGTGAATCGACGAGTTTGACCGGCAGTCCGCGGCGCGCCAGGTGTTTGGCCAATTGTCCCGGGGATGCATCGGGCGGTGCGCTCTTGGCTCCATTGACGGAGATCGCGAACAGGACATCGGCCTGGGCCAGGAATGGTTCGGCGTCGCGGAGCGCGCGGGCGGCAAGCCGGCTTCCATCCCAGCAAATTCCGATGCGTTTGGGCCTGAAGGCGCCACGGAAAATGTATGGAACGAACAGGACGGGACCGCCGGCCTGGAACAGGATCTCTGTCGGAAGCGTGTTATCGAACGTCGGTCGGTCGAGCTCCGGCTGCATGACGACTGAGAGATCGTAGAGCCTTGCAGCGGCGCCGGCTGCGGCAGCCGCGTCCGCAGGAATGTCCTCGAGCGGGCGGCAACGATATGAAATGCCGGCATTTCGGGCCTCGGCTTCAAAGACGGCAAGCGCTGCCGCGCAGCGCTCCGCGGCTCGCGTCTGCTCGGCACCCAGATCGACAGCGACAGCCGCGGCCGCGCCGCCGTCCACGACAAAAGCCCCGCTGGTCGAAATATAGCCGACCGCAAACGCATCGAGCTGCGCACCAAATCCCTGAGCCAGGGAGATCGATGCATCGATCACGGCCTGCATCGGCCGTTCGGTCGGAACGTGCACAAGGATATCCTTGATCATGACGGCTTCCTCCGACGAATGAATCGAGATAATCGCACCCGTGCGAGGGGCGTGTTGACGTGAATCAAGTTCAGGACGCTTTTGACCGCAGCAACGGTCACGCGCCGCGGAGGCCTGCTACGCTTGCCGTCCTCATATGGCCTGGACTGGCCGGCACTGGCGCAGGGTCTGCTACCGAAGCTGCAGGCCCCGGAAGGAGTTTTCGGTTTTCCGAAGCAGTTTGTGCTTTTGCCTTCGATAGCCGGGTAGCCGGCGATGAATGACTTGCGCAACCGTCTGAGGTCGCGAAGGTCGCCGAGGCGCTATGCGCACGTTTTGCCGTCTTGCAAAAGGAGAGGTCCCGACTCGAGATCGGGATGTCGAGTGAACGAAGGTCATCCACGATGTACCGGTAATGCTTGCATCGGATCCGCGGGCGATGTTGCGGCTTGCGCCGCAACGATCGAAGATGGCGTCCTTGCCGGCCGGGGCTCGCGTTGATGTGGATCAAACGCGGGGCGCAGGCCGCAACTAAGCTGAAAGCAGTCAAAATGACGGATCGATTTCTGGCGGTGCGGGCGGTGACGCGTGCCAAATATCGCCCGCGCGGCGGCGAACGGTAGGTGCACGCAACGCGCTGGCGCCGTTGCGCCTTAAGCCTTCGCGTTGACCACGGAGACAGATCCATGCGCGTCACGGACGTCATGCGGAGTTCGTTTGCGACGGTCAAGCCCAGTACCCCGCTCATTGAGGCCGCGCGACTGCTGCTGGAAACCAATCAACGAGGGCTTCCGGTGCTGGACAAGGATGGAAATCTTGTCGGCATCATTTCGGAGGGAGACCTCCTGCATCGAGACGAACTGGGCGTGAAGCCTCCCCCTGGCAATTGGCTGGAGGAGCTTCTGGGAATCGAGGAGGGCGGTCCCGCCCGCGAGCGAATGCGTGCCCTTTGTGTTGCGACCATCATGACGCAGGACCCTGTCTGCGTCGATGAGGACGCCACGGTCGATGACGTCATTGCCGCCATGGATTTGCGCAAGATCGGGCAGCTCCCGGTCGTGTGCGCCGGCAAGGCAATCGGTATGATCAGCCGGTTCGAATTGATCTCGGCGCTGGAGCGAAGCCTGAGCCAGGGCGAAGACGACGTCGAAGCGGCGGAATGACCGTAATCGAACCGCGGAGTAGCCCGATGAGCAAATTGAAGATCCCCCATAACGCCTTTGTCTTCGTGGGCGATGGCCGCAAGGCTCTCTTCCTGAGGAATGAGGGCGATGAAAAGTATCCCAACCTGAAGACCGAGAATGTGTTCGAAGACGTCAACCCGCTCACCCACGAGCAGGGAAGCGAGCGGCCGGGACGCGTCAGCAAGGCGTTCGATTCGAGCCAGCGAAGCGCGGTCGAGCCGGTCGACTGGCACGATATCGAGGAGCATCGGTTTGCCAGGAAAGTCGCCGCCGTGATGGAGGAGATCGTGCGAACGAGGAAAGTACCGGCCCTGGTCGTCGTGGCGCCGCCAAGGACGTTGGCCGACCTCCGAAGCGTGTTTCATGCCGACGTTCGGGCGCGCATCATCGCCGAGATCAACAAGGACCTGACCAAGCATCCGGTCGGAGACATCGAAAAGCACCTGACCGCGGCCTGAAGGCTCTGCTTCATGATGTTGCTGATCGAAGGTGTGCCTGCGAGCGGCGGCACCGGCTGAAGTCATCGTTGCCACGGCAGCGCTGATTGAGGCCTGAGCCTCCGTTCTCCCTACATGGCCATGTCCGGCTCCGGCATCCGTTCACGAGCTGTGAGATTGCGCGGCCACCCGTTCGCCAACACCTGGGGTGGAAGGCGCGGCGGACCGTAAGAGACGCACAAATCCGGCAACCCCATTTCCGAACCGCTATCCGAAGCCGTTGAGCCAGATCAATCGCAGACGGCCGTTTGGGGGATAGTCGTAGCGCTTGGTAAAGTTGGCTCTTGCGCGTCTATTGTCGGCGATTCGCTTCGGCATATTGAGACTAGCCAACTGACACAGCTGACCTCGCAATCGCGCCGCCGTCAACTACACGATGTGTGATTGGAAACACAATGAACGAGCGCATAATGCCAGAACCGAGCGAGCAGAAGATTCCCGGCAAGCTCGTTCCATTTCCGGTGACAGCGCCGGTCAAGGGCAAGCGCAATCTCAAAAGACGCTGGCTGATTGCCGCAGTGGCGTCGCTGCTTGTCGTTGCGATTGCGGCCGCGACCTGGTGGGCCCTGGCTGAACATAATACGATCCACTATGTGTCGATGCCGATTGCGAAGGGCGCCGTGACTCGGACCGTGACGGCAACTGGAACAGTCAATCCGGAGCTCACGATCATCGTTGGAGCAGCCGTCTCCGGTATCATCAAGGAGCTGAATTGCGACTACAACACCAAGGTAAAAAAGGGACAAATCTGCGCCAGGATTGATCCTCGTCCCTACCAGAGCATTGTCGACGAAAACAGGGCGAATCTGGCGGTCGCAAAGGCGCAACTCGAGAAAGACAAGGCCAACCTCGTCTACACCAAGCTCGCCTTCGACCGCTCCGCCTACCTCGTCCAATCGCATGCCGTCTCCCAGGACAATTATGACAACGCCAAGAGCGCTTACGACCAGGCCCTGGCGCAAATCACGTTCGATGAAGCCACAATTCAGCAGCGTCAGGCCTCGCTTGACGCCGCCCAGGTCAATCTGGACTACGCCAATATCGTGTCCCCCGTCGATGGCACCGTGGTTTCGCGCAGTGTAACCATGGGGCAGACGGTCGCATCTAGCTTCCAGACCCCGACGCTTTTTCTCATCGCCACCGATCTCGCCAAGATGCAAGTCGACGCGAATGTGAGCGAAAGCGACATCGGCGGAATCAAGCCGGGCAACAAGGCAACCTTTACAGTAGACGCATACGCGAAGCGTACATTTGAGGGAACAGTAACTCAGGTCCGTCAATCCCCGCAGACCGTTCAGAACGTCGTGACGTACGACATTGTGGTCAGCGTGAATAATTCGGACCTGACGCTCATGCCGGGCATGACGGCCGCCAGCCGCATCGTCGTCGATCAGCGCAACGACGTGATCCGTGTGCCAAATCAGGCGCTCCGTTATGTTCCCAAAAGTCTGGCGGGCGCCGCTCAATCGGATCACGCCCAGGTTTGGGTTCTGCGTGACGGGCAGCCGATGTCTATTCCGGTAATGGTCGGGCTCGATGACGATAGTTTCACCGAGATCGTAAGCGGCGAGGTGAAGCCGGGCGCTCTGGTTATCACCGCCGAGCAGATAGCGACGGCAAAGAAAGCCGTCACGCCACGTCTCTGATTCCGCGTCGAACATTCGTAAGCGAACATGCCGGCACCGATAATCAGAGTAGCGAATGTCACGCGCACCTATCACGTCGGCGACGTCGACGTGCATGCGTTGCGCGGCGTCAATCTGATTGTCGAGCCCGGCGAGTTCATCGCCATCATGGGATCATCCGGATCGGGGAAGTCCACATTGATGTCGCTGCTCGGCTGTCTGGATCGGCCGTCCAGCGGCGAGTATTATCTGGAGGGCGTCGATGTCGCACGGCTAACAGAGCCGGAGCTGGCATGCATCCGCAGCGAGCGATTGGGTTTTGTCTTTCAGAGTTTCAATCTTCTGGCCCGCACCAGTGCGATCGAGAATGTCGCGCTGCCTTTGTTCTATGCCGCGGGAGGTGCTTCGAGCGGCCCCGAACGGACCGTACGAGCGCGAGCATCGCTCAAGCTGCTCGGCCTGGCCGACCGGGAGCGCAATACACCGGGGCAATTGTCCGGTGGTCAGCAGCAACGCGTCGCCATCGCGCGCGCCTTGATCAACAATCCGATTTTGCTGCTGGCGGATGAACCCACCGGAAATCTCGATACCAAGACGTCGCACGAGATCATGGTGACGCTGCAGGCGCTCAACCGCGAGCGGGGAGTTACCATTATTGTCGTCACCCATGAGCCCGATATCGCAACCTATGCCGACCGGGTCATCACCATGCGGGACGGAGAAGTGATATCGGATGAACGAAAGCCGGCGGTCCGTCCACGGCCGGCAGCATCGGCCGGGGTGTTGCCCGCTGGTTCGCTTCCCCGCCCGCCACAGCCGGTGCCGGTTGTTGCCGGCAGTGCGGGTACGGTGCAGGCTTTCGCCTTGATGATCGTGGCCGCGGCATTCCAGGCGCTCGCCCGCAACAAGATGCGGTCGGCGCTGACCATGCTGGGTGTCTTCATCGGAGTTGCCGCGCTCATCGCCATGGTCGCGGTCGGTCAGGGCGCGAACGATGCCGTCCGCAAGCAGATCGAGAGTCTCGGTACCAACCTGCTGGTGGTTGTGCCGGGCGCCACCACTATGGGCGGAATGCGCAGCGGACAGGGCAGTGCCTCTACGCTTACCGTTGTGGATGCCGAAGCATTGCGCCGGGACGCTCCGGCGGTCGGCAGCGTCAGCTATCTCATCCGCCAGACGGGACAGGTCCAGTACGCCAATCAAAACTGGACGACGAACATTCAGGGCGTCAGCGCCAACTATCCGCCGATCACCAATTGGCAAATCCTGGCGGGACGAGGCATTTCCCAGGAGGACGGCAATAACGCGGCCCTGGTCGCGGTCATAGGCCAAACGGTCTTCCGCCAGTTGTTCGGGGCCGACGAGAGCCCGATCGGCGCGGTGATCCAGGTCAAAAGCATGCCTCTTCGCGTCGTTGGCATCCTCGCCTCCAAGGGACAAACATCCTATGGGACCGATCAGGACGATCTCGTCATGATTCCGTTCACGACCGCCGAGCGCAAGGTTCTCGGCGTCGCGGCGCCAAGCCTGCAGCAGGCTCCGCTGAATTGGGCCTATCCATTACCGCCCAATCCCTACAACCTTCAGCAGCGGCTGATGGGATATGTGAACCAGATCTATGTCCAGGCGACCGATGCCGGCCAGGTCCAGCCGGCCGTCGCGGAAGTTACGGATATCTTGATGCGCCGCCACCATATCCGGCCCGGCGACATCAATGATTTCACCGTTCGCAACCTGAGCCAGATTGCGGAAACCGCCGAGAGCAGCAGCCGTATCATGGCACTCCTGCTCGCCGCGGTCGCGTCGATATCGCTGATCGTGGGCGGTATCGGCATCATGAACATATTGCTCGTGTCGGTAACCGAGCGGACGCGGGAAATTGGCCTGCGCATGGCGATCGGCGCCCGCCGCACGCATGTGCTTCTGCAGTTTCTTGCCGAGTTGGTGATTCTGAGCGTCACCGGCGGAATCGCCGGAATTATCATAGGGGTGTTGTTTTCCGAGATGATCTCGATCCTCGCCGGCTGGCCCGCGCCGATTTCGCTGGCAGCCGTCGCAGGTGGGTTTCTGTTTTCGGCCGCCGTCGGCATCTTCTTCGGCTATTATCCGGCGCGGAAGGCCGCCAGCCTCGATCCGATCGAGGCGCTACGGTATGAATAACGGCATACCATGCATTTAAAATAAAAGCGCACATCGTGCAGATGCGCGCTTTTAACCGGAACGTCTTCGCCGAAAGCTGTTACTTGCGTGGCCCCATCGAGCGCGAGCTAGTCCAATATAGATTTATGGATGCTCGCTTCCGCGATCTGCCGACAAAAGGTGAGGAGCGGCATCAAGACTTTGGGGGCACTTTCTTTTCGAAGGCCGCAGTCACCTCATCCTTCTCGATGCGGGCACCCGCTGTGCCGGGCTGGTTGAGGTTCTGCTCTTCTGTGCCGTCCCCCATCATTCCCGTGTGCTTATCGGCAGATTTCTTGTCGGCAGGTGGCGATGGCTTATTGGTCATGAGAGTACTCCGTGCGCAGCTACGCTGGATTTAAACTAAACCGCCGATCAATGGCTTCCTTGAATCGTGCGGCACCGTTGGTTGGCAAATCAATCATGCAGTCGAAACTTATCGCGTCGTCGTTGGTCCACGACTGCTCTGACCGGGACTGGAATCAGCGAGTCGTGATTGTTGAATGCGCGGTGCAAGGTCAGCTCGCTCGCCGCAACGATTTGGCCGGGGATCCGCCTTAGCGAATTGATGCATTCATCCCACTGTCGTTCAATCCGGAGACGGAAGCTCAAGGGATGCGGAACGTTCATCAGGTCAACCTCACTTACGAATTTTTGTGTGCTCAATAGCAGATAGGCACGAATTCCGCTTTTGCGAGCCACGGCTGCGCTGCAATCGTCACAAGGCGTCGGCGCTCGGCTTGTCCAGCCTCGAAATAATTCGATCGTTTTGAGCTGGATCAAAACCGTCGGGGCCGACAGGAACAGGATAGTTTTTGATATATTGTCTAACCGCGGAGAGAAAAGATGAGCCTTCCGAGATTGTGGACCGTGAGCCAGGAGTTGGACCCGTACCGAGTGATGCGGCGCGAAATGGAAAACGCATTTCGCGCTTTCGATCAAAAGCCGTCTTCGCCCGGCATTGGGGCTGGCGCGCCGGCGGTCAGCGTGGCCGAAACGAATGACGCTTTCGAGGTGACGGCCGAACTCCCCGGCGTGAACGAGAAAGATATCAACGTCAGCCTTGACGACAACCAGCTGGTCATTTCCGGCGAGAAAAAGGCCGAGAGCACGAAAGAAGAGAAGAACTGGCATGTCGAGGAGAGGAGCTACGGCTCATTCTATCGATCGATGTTGCTACCTTTCGAGCCGGAAGACGGAGCCGTCGAAGCCCATTTCGACAAAGGCGTGCTGCGTCTCACCATCAAGAAGCCAGCTAAAGCCGTGAAGACCACCAAGACAATCGATATCAAGACGGGCACTCCGCCGAGCCCCGGCTCTGCATCGAACAAGCCCGCTACACCGAGCAAGGCCGCCTAGGCCTGCACGGTGGTCCCGAAAATCCGGAGACCTGAACTAACAAGCCAGTTCTGGTCTCCGGGTTTGTTGTTCACATTTTTCAGCGCGGTGATCGATTGGTGTCCTTGAGGATGCGTCGATTAAATCCGAGGCACAAACGTTCCCACCAGGAGTACGACCGCATTTTAGTTCGGGTGGACCGGCACCCACCGTTGGTCGCGGCGCTCGCCACCCTGGTACCAGAGCTCGACGATCCATCTGGCATCGACAAGTATCTCCCAAAACGCCATCGCCGCGATCGTCAGTACAATCGCGGCGGCCACAAGCTGATTGCTAGCAGGACCCCATCCTCTTCGAGACAAGCGCTGCGACATCGCAAAATGTCAAATCGGGATAGTTGGCAGCGATGAACACGGCGCCGCACGCGACCCCTCCACATCCTCCGATGGAAGGATATGGCGTCCGGCAGCGATGCCGGTGTATCGCGCGCTGAGTCCGTCGCCAGCCTGATCATCCCGGACGCCAGCACTGAATCGACGAGACGCCAGACAGTCGATCGAACAGTCTCGTCGTTCCTGCTCCCGCCGCTCGCTATCCACAAAGCGACATTATCCATCCACGACCGGCTTTTTGGCTCGGGGCTTCGGCTACAAGCTGGTCGCTGTGTTGATCAATCGATCAATTGCGGAAGCGCTAAAAAGGTCTTGCAGAATGAAGCCAAAACAGCGGCAAGCCGTCTCTGGATTATCCAATTTGCCGGAAGACAGCCATGATCCTCAAAGGCTGAGCGATCTCATCGGCGGCGTTTACGACACCGTCCTCGATCAATCGCTGTGGGAAGGTGTCATTGAAAGGGCGGCACATTTTGTCCGCGGTACCGGGGCGGCGCTGTTTTCCAAGAACGTGGCCAATCAGGAAGGCAGCGTTCAGTACGTGACCGGAATTGATCCACATTACACGCAGCTCTATTTCGATAAATATGTGACGCTTGATCCGGCCACGGGTGGACATTTTCTCGCGGAGATCGAACAGCCCGTCGCGGTTGCAGACCTGATGTCTCCTGCCGAATTCCTGGAGACGCGATTCTATCGGGAATGGGTGCGGCCGCAGGGCCTCATCGATTTCGTGAGTGCCGTTCTCGACAAGTCGGCAACCAGCGCAGCCTTGTTCGGTGTCTTCCGCAGTGAACGAGACGGCGTCGTCGATGACGATACACGGCATCGGATGCGGCTGATCGTTCCCCATATCCGCCGAGCGGTTCTGATCGGAAGAATGTTTGATCTGAAGGCAGCGGAGGCTGCGGCGTTCGCCGACACGCTCGATGGCCTTAGCGTGGGCATGTGTCTCGTCGATGCGGGTGGCCGTATCGTTCATGCCAACGCCGCAGGCTACGCCATCATCAGCGCCGGCGATATCCTGCGTTCCATCGGCGGCCGGCTTGTTGCCCGGGATGCGCAGGTTGACAAGAAATTGCGTGAAATATTTGCCGCTGCCGGCCAGGGGGATGCCGCACTCGGCACAATGGGGATAGCGGTCCCCCTGATCGGCAAGGACGATGAGCGCTATGTTGCCCATGTGCTGCCTTTGACTTCGGGGGCTCGCCGCCGTGCCGGCAGAACCTACACGGCTGCGGCGGCTTTGTTCGTTCGAAAGGCGGCACTGGTGGTCCCGTCTGCTTTCGAAGTCATCGGCAAGACGTTCAAATTGACCCCGACCGAACTTCGCGTGTTGCTGGCGATTGTGGAAGTAGGCGGCGCACCGGAGGTTGCGGCAGCGCTCGGAGTTGCGGTCACGACCATCAAGACGCATCTCGGCCGGTTGTTCGAAAAGACCGGTGCGACGCGGCAGGCCGATCTCGTCAAGCTTGTCGCGGAATATGCCACGCCGATAACCGGCTGACTCTTGCGCGATGCGTCCTGCTTTTCCAGAACCCGTCAACCATCCCTCGTTCGGGGGACGACCTGCGCACAATTCCCTGGCTAAGAAGCTCCGCAAGAAAATTGAATTCATTTTCGAGCACGAAGCCCGATGAAAGCAAATCCCGACAGGAAACCTCATGATTTCGCAATGGCTATCGGCTGCTCTCGCCCGCAGGAACATTCATTACGGCTGGGTCATGGTCGGCGTGACCTTCCTGACCGCGGTGATCACCGCCGGCACGGTCGGCGCACCCGGTGTGTTCATCGTGCCGTTGCAAAAGGAATTCGGCTGGTCCGCGGCGGAGATCTCTTCGGCGCTGTCAATCCGCTTCATCCTGTTCGGACTGATGGCGCCGTTCGCCGCGGCCCTGCACAACCGCTTCGGGTTGCGCAACGTGACGCTGTCGGCGCTGGTGATCGTGGCCTCGGCTCTCGTCATTTCACTGACCATGACGAAGCTCTGGCAGTTGATGCTGCTGTGGGGGGTGGTGATCGGCGTCGGAACCGGCATGACCGCACTGGTGCTCGGGGCCACCGTGGCCGCGCGCTGGTTCGCGGCGCGACGCGGGCTGGTGGTGGGCCTTCTCACCGCAGCCGTGGCCACGGGCCAATTGGTGTTCCTGCCGTTGCTTGCCAGTCTGACCGAGCGGATGGGATGGCGGGTGGCGCTGGGGCTGATGTGCGCCTTGCTCGCCCTGGCGGCGTTTGCAGTTTTGATGATGATGCGCGATCGCCCGAGCGACGTTGGCTTACGCCCGTTTGGCGATGAAGGCACCGAACTGCTGCCGGTGCCGCCGCCAAGTACGATGCCAAGTACGATGCCAAGTACGGCGCCGATCATGGCGGCGGCGCTCGGAGCGTTGCGCGATGCCGCAAAATCACGGGTGTTCTGGATCCTGTTCGCTACGTTCTTCATTTGCGGTGCCAGCACCACCGGCCTGGTCCAGGTGCACCTGATTCCGATGTGCCTCGATTTCGGCATCCCGCAGCTACAGGCCGCCGGCTTGCTCGCGGCCATGGGGATGTTCGATCTCGTCGGCACCATCGGATCCGGCTGGCTGTCGGACCGGTACGATAACCGGTACCTGCTGTGCTGGTATTACGGCATGCGCGGATTGTCGCTGTTGATCCTGCCGTTCACGAATTTCTCGTTCTACGGCCTCTCGCTGTTCGCGATGATCTACGGTCTTGACTGGATTGCGACGGTGCCGCCGACGGTGCGGCTCACCGCGCAAAGGTTTGGTCCGGAGCGCGCCAATCTGGTGTTTGGCTGGATCTACGCCGGCCATCAGCTCGGCGCGGCTGCCGCCGCATTCGGTGCCGGCTTGTCGCGGACCGTCCTCGCAACCTACTTGCCGGCGTTCTTCGCAGCCGGCGCCTTGTGCATCGCGGCTGCGTTGATCACGTTGGCGATTGCACGGCAACCGAAGCAGGTGATGCCGTGAGGGGGGCAGGGCATTCGATTGCTGGAGCAATTGATTCGGATATGCTTCGATAGAACCGGACGCGATGACCGGATATTATCTTTCGTGAACACCAACGCAATGTGGGAGCCAACATGGGACGCAGATATCAAAGTATTCTCGAAACGGTCGGCCATACGCCGGTAGTGAGAATCAACCGCCTTGCGCCGAAGGGCGTAAATCTGTTCGTAAAGGTCGAAGCCTTCAACCCGCTTGGTTCGGTGAAAGATCGGCTGGCGCTCGGCGTCATCGAAGCGGCGGAAAAGTCGGGCGAGCTGAAGCCTGGCCAGACTGTCATCGAGGCAACGAGCGGGAATACCGGAATCGGCCTCGCGATGGTCTGCGCTGCCAAGGGATATCCCCTGGTCGTGACCATGGCAGAGCCTTTCAGCGTCGAACGGCGGAAGTTGATGAGGTTTCTCGGCGCCAAGGTGATTGTGACGCCTGCAGCGCAACGTGCCGTGGGAATGATCAACAAGACCATCGAGCTTGCGAAGACGCATGGCTGGTTCATGACCCGCCAGTTCGAGAACGAGGCAAACCCCGATTATCATTCGCGGACGACGGCGCGTGAAATCATCGACGATTTCGATGGCGAGCGGCTTGATTACTGGGTGACGGGTTATGGCACCGGCGGAACGCTGAAAGGTGTCGCACGGGTGCTTGCAAAGGAGCGTCCCGACACGAAGATTATCGTTTGCGAGCCGGAAGACGCGCAGTTGCTGGGCAGCGGCATCACGCAACAGCGGAATTCCGACGGCACCCCATCGGCGCCGCATCCGACCTTCAAGCCGCATCCGATGCAAGGCTGGACACCCGATTTCATTCCGAAGCTCACTGACGATGCGGTGGCAATGAAGGTGATCGACCGTGTGTTGGCGATCCCCGGGCCTGAAGCCATTCGCTGTGCCAAGGAGCTTGCGACCAAGGAGGGCATTTTTGTCGGCATCACGTCGGGCGGCACGATGGCGGGCGCCCTCAAGGTTGCCGCCGAAGCGGAGCCGGGCGCAAATATTCTCTGCATGCTTCCCGACACGGGCGAGCGTTATCTGAGTACGCCGCTTTTCGCCGACATATCGGCCGATATGAACGAGGAAGAGGTCAAGATTTCACGCTCGACGCCAACCGCGCAGATGCCGTGAACGGGCACCCCTACACCACCGGTGACCTTCCGCCATCAACATTAATGGCAGTGCCGGTGATGTAGGAGCCTTGCTCGGAGGCGAGGAAGCAGGCGAGGTTGGCGAACTCTTCCGCCGTGCCGATGCGCCCCAACGGCGTGCCCTTGGCAAGGCCCTTGGCGAAGGCGTCGAAATCCATGTTCGGCGCTTGCGCAGCATGGCGCTTCACCCACTGATCGCTCATGATCAGGCCGACCAGCAGCGCATTCACCAGGATGTTGTGCTCGCCGCCCTCGTTGGCCATCACTTTTGTCAATGCCATGCCGGCGGCGCGCGACACCGAGGTGGGCGCGGAGTTGCCCGTCGGCGCCTTTGCATAGGTGTTGAGCACGTTGATGATGCGGCCCCATTTGCGCTGCTTCATCCCGCTCCAGACCAGCCGGCTGAAACGGATCGCCGCGAACAGTTTCAAGTCAAAATCCTCCTGCCAGGCCTCGTCGCTGATATTTTCGAAGGCCAGCGTTCGCGCCGTGCCGGCGTTGTTGACGAGCACGTCGATCTTGCCGAGGTCGGCGACGATCCGCTCGTGGGTCCCCGTGATGTCAGCGGCCTTCGATACGTCGCAGACGTAATCGCGCACCACGAGTCCATCTTTGGCGAGCGTCTCGCGCGCCGCTTTCAGATCCTCAGCCCCTCGTGCGAGGATCGCCACCTTGGCACCGGACTCGGCAAACCGGCGCGCCACCGCGATCCCGATCCCCTTGCTGCCGCCGGTCACGACCGCGACGCGGTCTTTCATCGATAGGTTCATTGTTGTTTCTCCGCAGGGCTGGCCCGGAAAGACCGTATCAAAGCGAAAGCCCGATCAACAAGACCATGCAGGGGAACCAACTCACCCCCTGGACATTAAGTCACCAAACCGCCCGAGGAGGACAGGTCATGCATCTTTCCAATGAGAGTTTACTGGTGATCCTGTTCGTCGGGATCGTGGCCGGCTGGCTGGCCGGCCGTGTGATGGAGGGGGGCGGCTTTGGATTGATCGGCGATCTGATCGTCGGTCTCCTTGGCGCCTTCATCGGCGATTGGCTGCTGCCGCGGCTCGGGATCCATCTCGGGGTCGGAATCGTCGCTTTGATCATAAACGCCTTTATCGGTGCCGTGGTGCTGTTGCTGATCCTGCGGTTGCTCACGGGTGGCTTCGGTTATCGTCGGCGCTGGAGCGGGTGGTAAGCCCAAGGCTTGATGCCGGTCTTCAGCTCGACAGAACCGGTCCCTCAGGAAATGCAGCGGCTGATCGGATTTGCCGCTCCGCCACAGCGAGAAGCGAGAGACGACACCGAGGAATCATTCGGCACGGAGCTTGAGCACGCGGCGCAAGCCCGATCAACAAGACCATGCAGATCGGACGCACCATCACGATAACCGCGAGATGGCGCGGGTCGTCGCCCCTTCAGGTGGAGACCCGCCGCGGCGGCAAGGGGCCGGCCCTGGCATAGGCGTCGTCGACCAGCCGCATGATCGGGACCATGTCGGACAGTCGCGCCAGCGGCGGACGCTCCGAGCGGACGCGGTCGAGCACATCGCGCATGAAGGTGCGATAATGTGCCACGTTGGTGGTGTGGCTAGCGATCATCCGTCGCTCGCCGGAATTGCGCACCAGTTCGACCGTCTCCGGATCATGCGCAACGAGGTAGTCGTGCGGCGTGCGCACGGCATAGTGCATGTCGAACGTGCTGGTGGGGGCAGGGTAGAGATATCCGGTCTCGATCACGCAGAGATCGGCGCCGCGTTCGAGCACCACCAGGCCGTAATCCTCGATCGGATGCCCCCAGGCGGCATTGGACATCGTTGCCTGGCGCACCCGCACATCCGCGCCCATCAGCAGCACCGCGAGATCGAAGAAATGGATGCCGAGATTGATCGTGCTGCCGCCGCCTGATAGCTCGGGGTCGAGCATCCAGTGGCAGTTCGCCTCAAGGTAGCGCGCGGGAAAGCCGGCAATGAAGCGGTAGGTCATGTATTGGACGCCATGCGCCGCCATCTTCTCCAGGCGTGCGGTGAAATCACCATTGCGGAAGACCAGCGGCACGGCGGCGAAAGTGCCGGTGCGTTGTTCCAGCGCGGCAAGTTTCATCGCGTCATGCGCGCTCACGCCGCAGGGCTTCTCTAGCGCGAAGGGTACTCCCTCCTCCAGCAGAAAAATCGCCTCTTCCACCATGTCGCAATGGCGCCCGAGTGCGACGACGAAATCCGGTCGGGTCTTGCGGCACAGCGCGCGGAAATCGGTATCGCCCGCGCAGCCAAGCCGCTCCGCCAGGACTTTGACGTGAGCAGCGTCGGGGTCGCTGACGCCCACCACCTCTACGCCATCGATCTCCAGGGCGGGCTCGAGATAGAGCGGCAGGTGCCAGTGCGAGGCTCCGATAAAGGCAAGTTTCATGGGACGATTTCCGATGCACAGACGCTGCCTTCAGCCGTTCGGGGGCCGTGGCTACCTCAATGAAAATTCGATTGCGAACCTGTATAAAGGATGCGCGTGTTACCCGCTAAGCAAGAGAAAAGGAAGAATCGATGGGGGGAGTTCTGGAAGGCGTCCGTGTGCTCGATTTCGGACGCTATATCGCGGGGCCGTATTGCGCGACCTTGCTGGCCGAATTCGGCGCCGACGTCATCCGCGTTGAGAAGCGGGACGGCAGCGAAGACCGCTTCGTCGCGCCGGTCGGCGAGGGCGGTGAGGGCGCGCTGTTCCTGCAGATCAACCGCAACAAGAAGTGCATCACGCTCGATCCGATGAAGGCGGAAGGCCAGGAGGTGATGCGCCGGCTGGTCTTGACCGCCGACGTGGTCGTCGCCAATCTGCCGCCGCAGACGCTGCAGGCTATGAAACTCGATTACGAATTGCTGAAGGCGATCAAGTCCGACATCATCCTGACAACTGCGACCGCGTTCGGCGGACCGGGCCCTTGGTCGGACCGGGTCGGCTTCGATGGCGTCGGACAAGTGATGTCGGGCGCGGTCTATATGACCGGCCAGGGCGATCCGCCATACCGGGCGGCCGTGAACTGGGTGGATTTTGGCACGGCGCTGCATTGCGCTTTCGGCACACTGATGGCGCTGATCGAACGCGGCAAATCCGGGCGCGGGCAGGTCGTCGAGGGGGCGCTGCTGGCGACCGCGCTCACCTTCACCAACGCGACGCTGATCGAGCAGGCCGTGATTGCGGCCAATCGCGTGCCATCGGGCAATCTGGGCCAGACCGCCGCGCCCGCCGACATCTACCGCACCAAAGACGGCTGGGTGCTGTGTCAGGTCACGGGACAGCCGCTGTTCGTTCGCTGGGCCCGATTGATGGGCGAGGACCACTGGCTCAAGGACGCGCGGTTTTGCGATGACATCAAGCGCGGCGACAACGGCCCCGTCATCAGCGAACGGATGGCGCGCTGGTGCGCCGGGCGCACCACGCAAGAGGCCCTCGACACGCTCGGCGCCGCGAAGATTCCGGCAGGACCGGTGCTGAGCCCGCAACAGGCCCTGGACCATCCGCACATCCGCGCCACAGGCTTCCTGCAGGACGTGGATTACCCGGGCTTGCCGAATGCCGCGCCGGTGGCGCGTGCGGCGGTGCGGTTGTCGCAGACACCAGGCGAAATCGTCGCGCGTCCGCCGAAGCTCGGCGAGCACACCGATCTCGTGCTGGCGGAACTCGGGTATGATGCCTCCGCCATCGCCGGGCTACGCGAGAAGGGTGTCGTGTAGAATCCCTTCATCCATTGGCGGCCCTCTTTCCGGCTCAGGGCTTGCGGGAGTCCCCGCTCTACAAATAGCGCCAGCGCCGCCAGTGATATCCGTAGTAAGGCCTGTGGTATCCGAAGGCGTACGCCGCAGGTTCCTGGGTTCTTTCCCACGAGCGAGCCGGCCAACCTCGATGACGCCAGCCTCGGAAACCCCAGTATCCCCAGCCCCACCGGACCTGGATCGAACTATCCGCTACCATCGATTTCATGACCGCCACGTTGGTCGGTAACGGTGCCGCGTGGAGCGAAGCGACGTTGGAGGCGATCAGGGCTCCGGCGAATGCGCAAGGGATAGCTGTTCTGAGGATATGCATGTTTTCCTCCGTCATGGTGTCAAATGCCGCGGAACAAGGTTGATTTAGGCGGACAATCCACAGTCCGGCTGCCGGTTCCATACCAGCTTCGCTTTGTCTGCAGGATTGCGCTATCAATCGGCGCGTAGGTGTTGAACAGGTCCAGCGCCCTGGCATTTTCGCCAAGCAGCTTCGGACCCACGTCCACGGCCTCAGCGGTGCGGATTGGATCGCAGCGACGATTGGATGAAAATGTGCGTCCTTCAGTTCGTGCGGGACCACGCTTGAAAACCTCTGACCGTGACGTTTCCGTTGGAACCATGGCTGCGCGCTGGCGATTACCTCTTCGAACCAGAGAGAGTGCAATGGCAGGAATTTGACCAGCGCCCGGTTGGTACGGAGTGTGGCTGCCATGGCGTCTGCGATGCTGCTGTGCGCAACCGCGCTCTTCACGGCGGCGCACCATCTGGCCGGCTCATAGGTCGAGGAGAATTGCATGTCTGAAGTTGGCTTAAGCTCGACCGAGGAAGCGCGTGTGCAGCACGCTGCCGATGAAGCATTCCGCGTTCTGACCGGCCATGAAGATGAACTTCCCCCTCTCAGGACTCGGCTCTCGGAGAGTTTGCGCCAGGCAACGCTTGAAGCGCCCCTGCATTCGCTGGCGGTTGCTTTTCTCCTGGGTGTGCTGCTGGCGCGACGTCGATAGAGCGGGCCTTTAGGCTCGAAAGTTGCGGACAGGTGGAACGCAAAGCAGCATGTCCAGTTGTTCTGCCGGAGACGGAATCTCCGCGAGCAGCGGGACAGTCACCCATCAGGGCCCAGGTGGCGTAGCGCCCGCCTGGACCTGATAACTTTCCAAAACATCTCGATCCCTGGAGCATGATCCGGAAAAAGTGTGTAGCGGTTTTCCGGAAAGATCATGCTCAAACATAAAGAGAGACCACCATGCACCGACGCCCATTCAGCGGCGCGCGCGACAAGCTTGACCTCACCGATCGCGTACAGGTCCGGATCGTGCGAAAGCGCTTGAAGATTACCAACGAGCAACTCGCCAACCTGGTTCGGACCGCAGGCCACTCGATCGCGGCGGTCAGCAAGGAAGCCGGCAGTCGTCGTCGGCTCACCCTGCCTGCGAGCCGGATGCCTTCAGCTGAAGTGATCGCCTCAGTAAAAGAATCGGAAGCCGCTCCCGAGGCGCTGTCGTAGCCCATGTGGGGCCACACCAATCAGCGAATGCGTTTCACCGATAGTTGTCGTCGCCAGCGACCTCCGCACAACAAGTGATTTGCCCGTCGCTTGGCAAAAAAGCGCGATTTTCATCGCCCTTCGTCTGCCTCGCAGCCTGCGTCAAAAAATTAATTTCGCAAGACGCTTCAACGACATTCGGCGGCCCGGTTCCTTTACGCCAAAATTTTTCCTTCCGTTTTTCAGAAAGATATGGTTCTCTCTCCGCATCCCGCCTCTGCAAAGAGGGGCGCTTCGGCCAATCGTCACGAACGTTGGGTGCGGGATGCGATGGACGGCTTAGTGCGCAACGACGAAGCGCGCTGAGGCGGACGGCAAAAGCGTGTGGTCCTGATCCCCCGATGCCGTGATCCGCCGGCGACGGTGGCCAAAAAAGCCCGGACACCGGGGAGAGCGCGCCATAAGCCGAAAACCATTGCGCAGGGAGTGCCGGCATGTTCGGCGTACCTGTAGTTAACTCGTGTGCTTTCTGTACTTTCTACCTCGCACACGAGCCTGCGGGTGCGGCCTGCATCCGGTGCTCCCTGCGCCCTCCTTGATCCAGGGAAGGCCCTGCGATTCCAGCAAAACTCGGACGCGTTTGCGCCGCGGGATCGCGGCTTGCCGTGCCTTCGGCCGGTCGACGGGCGAACCCCAAAACCCCGGCGCGCGGGCGGGTCCCTGAATGACCGCGCTGCCCGAGACCCTTGATCTAGCGCAAGACTCGGGCGGGAGCGAAGGCGCAGAGTTCAAGAGGGTGGTGAGGAAGTAATGGAGAAGAGGCATGAAAATGACTTTGAAATCAATGGCAATTGCAACGGCGACCCTCGCCTGTGCAGTGTTATTCTCTCCGGGCTGGTCCGAGCAGGGCGGCGTGTCGCTGTCGGTCGGCAAGGCCCAGGCGCATCGTCTCTATGTTGGCCGGTACTATGCCGTGAACGCTGTCTATGTCCCCTCGCCTGGCCTGTCCTGGTACGCCGTGCGGGCCTACTATTTCGGTGGCCCGTGGAGCGGAGTCGGCTACAGCTACACCGGATGGGCTGACTATGCGGCGCGCAATGGCATTGCCTGCACGCCCGGCACGATCGTCCACGGCGGGGACGGCATCCTGTATAATTGCCAGTAGACCCAATCAATTGAAATGGCGGGTCAGGCTAAAGGCCTGGCCCGACGCTTCGTGCCCGAGCCCGTGTTGGTGGCACGTCGCTGTCCTGATCTGCTTTTTCCTCAATGTCGGCGGCCTTTGCCTTGCGGCCGATGGCGGCCACAAGCGCATAATGATCCTCCATTCTGTCGGGCGAGAATTTCGGCCCTGGAATGAATATGCAAAGGACATTCGCGCCGAGCTTGATCGACAGCTGGTCTGGCCGGTCGATGTGCAAGAGCATTCGCTGGTCAGTGCACGGTCGGATGACCCCAAGGCGGAAGAACTGTTCCTTGCCTACCTGAGAGCCTTGTACGCTGACGGACCACCCGACTTGATCATCAGTGTTGGCGCTCCTTCGGCCGCCTTTTTTCAGCGTCATCGACAAGAGCTGTTTCCGGCCACCCCCATCCTGTTCACGGTGCTGGAACAGCGTCGCGTCCAGTATTCGAGCTTGACCGGGAATGACACGGTCGTCGCGGTCAGACATGACTTTCGGGTGTTGTTCGAAAGCTTCCTCGCCATTTCACCAGCCACCAAGGTGATCGCGATCATCAATGGCAACTCGCCGAACGAAAAATTCTGGCAGGCAGAGATGCGGCGGGAGTTGCAACCACTCGATCGTCGCGTCCAGCTCAGGTGGTATGATCAGATGTCATTCGAGGACCTTCTGAAGCAAACCGCTTCGCTGCCGCCGCATTCCGCGATCTTCTGGTATCAGATGATCGTCGATGCGGCTGGCGTGGCGCACGAAGGAGACAGGGCCCTGACGCGGCTCTACGCCACGGCCAACGCCCCGATTTTTACCCACGATGACGCGTTCTTCGGCCGGGAAGTCGTCGGTGGCCCGATGCATTCGGCGCTGGCCGGGAGCCGCAGAGCCGTTGCCGTCGCGATGCGCATCCTTGGCGGGGAGAAGCCCGGTGATATCAAGACGCCTCCGAGCAACTTTGATCCGCCGAAATACGATTGGCGCGAACTCCGACGATGGAACATCAGCGAGCGCGGTCTGCCTCCCGGGAGCGAAATCTATTTCCGGGAACAAACCATTTGGGAACGGTACGCGTTGCAATTCTCGTTCATCGGCGCAGTTGTCCTGGTCCAGGCCGGCCTGATCTCGTTGCTGCTGAATGAACGCGGCAGGCGCCGCCGGGCCGAGGTGCAGACGCGGCAACGCATGGCCGAACTGGCCCACATCAACCGCTTCTCGACGGCTGGTGAACTGACCGCCTCGATCGCCCACGAAATCAATCAGCCGCTCGGGGCTATTCTTGCGAACGCCGAGACGGCCCAATCAATATTGACTTCGCCCCGCCCGGACATCGCTGAACTCAACAACATCGTCGATGATATCATCCATGATGACCGGCGGGCCAGCGAAGTCATTCGCAGGATGCGCAGCCTGCTGAGAAGAGCGCCGTTCGAAACGAAAAACTTCGATCTCAACGAACTCGTGCGGGAAACCCTCGAATTTCTCGCGGGGCTCGCTGTTGCGCGGAAAGTCGAATTGGATAGCTTGCTCATGCCGGTTGCGCTGCCAATCATGGGCGATCGCGTCCAGCTTCAGCAAGTCATTCTCAACCTCGTCGTCAATGCAATGGACGCGATGGCAAACACATCCGGCGACAGCCGCAAAGTCAACTTCCGGACGTCGCGCGTGGACGACTTTGGCGAGCTCTCAATATCGGACAGTGGTCCGGGCATTCCCGAGGACAAGCTGAAGAAGATATTCGAACCGTTTTTCACCAGCAAGACGGAGGGCATGGGCATGGGGCTGTCCATTGCGCGGACCATTGTGGAGGCGCACAACGGACGGATATGGGCGGAAAATCAGCCTGGCGGGGGCGCGTTGTTCCGGATCAGACTCGCTCTCGAGGCAGTCGCTTGATCATGCGCGCGAGCGGACGCACGGGAGCAATGGCTACCGCTTCAAGAACTCACGCAGCAATCCGTCCATTACCCGCTGGGTCTCGCGTTCGGGCCGCAGCTGTGCGACGGCCTCCATCGAATCACACGGGAATTTGCGTTCGTCAGCGTAGCGCGACAATCCCGCTTCGTTCGGTGTCGCTTGTGCCTCGCCGTGATGCCGACCTGGGTCGTAATACATGTGTCCCCCCATGCCGAAGTTGACGAGATATTTTTATGCCATCGGGTTTGCGTCCTCAATTGCATCAAAGGACATTGTCCTCAAGGACAACTCCGGATGAACGTTTGGGTGGTTCGAGCATCACCTGCCGTCATCGCGTCAACCGGCCAAATGCCGTCCATTGACCTAGATCAATGATGCTGATCCCGGATGCTTATCGTTTGCTTGATAAACAGTGGAGGATGTAATGAGACTGATCAGTATCAAGCGAGCGTTGTTGGCGACGGCCGTTCTCGCCGTTGCAGCTCTGGTGTCCCCGGGATGGTCGCCAGGCGGCGGTGTTTCGCTGTCGATCGACAGCGCGCAGGCCCGGGTAGGGCGACCGCTGACCCCGGTGAGCGTCGCCGGCGTTGCGCGACGAACGACACGCCGCGCAGTGGTAGGAGGAGCGGCCGTAGGTGCAGCCGCCTATGGGGCCGGCGGCTGCGTCCGCGTGCTCGTGAACGGGACCTATGTCTGCCGCTGAACTATAATGCTGCGCGCGGCGCAGTCTCGGTCACGCAGGCAGCCGAAGCTGTCGGGTGGCGGGACCAGCGGGCGCGCAGCAATCGCCTGGTCCTGACAGCTCGGCCTAGACCAGCTTCAGCGTCAGATGCGCGACTTGATGGGCTCGCTGCGAGCCGGACAGGAAGCCGAACCGCCTCAACAATTTCAGCATGGCGGTGTTCTCCGGCAGCACCTCTGCGATCAGCTCCGTGAGGCCGGCGTCACGCGCCAGTTCGGCCAGATGCCGCATCAGGATCGTTCCGACTCCCTGGGATTGATAGGCATCGACCACGACGAAAGCGACCTCGGCCTGGCTTGACCGCACGACGACATAGCGCCCGCCGCCAATGATGACGGGGCGACCGTCTTCATCGATTTCCGCGACGAGGGCGACATGATTTTCGAAATCGATCTCCAGGAAGAAAGCCATCTCGCGCTCGGAAAATCCTTTCTTTGGCGCAAAGAAGCGCCGCCGCAGCGATTCCGAGCTGGTTCGCCCAATGGCCGCGAGCATCTCGGCCTTGTCGTCGGGACGGAGCGCGCGGATTTCGATCGGACGCGCATCGCGAAGATGCTCGACGACCGAGTATTCGGCGGCTACGGGCATGGGAATGGCCCCGCTCTCCAAGGACGCTGTGCCGGCATTTGGCCCCTCGCGAGAGTGAATGATCCGGTGCGACAATGCTTGATCTGGATCAAACATCTCCCCGCGATGGCGCCGATAAGCTGAGAGGCTGACGTGCTGCGTCGATCCGCCGCGCGTGCGTGCCAACGAGCCGGACGTGGAACATGGCCCTGAGGGTTTTTCGGCAGAGCAAATCAGGTGATGAGATCATACAGCTGGCGCTCCGGCTCGCCCTGCTGGCCTTCCTGCTCTATTGGTCGTTCGTCCTCGTTCGTCCGTTCATTCCGCTGCTCGTCTGGGCGATGGTCCTGACTGTCGCGTTGTACCCGCCGTACGATTCGCTTGCCATCCATCTGGGCGGTCGGCCGAAGCTGGCGGCCACGATCGTTACGGCCATCAGTCTCTTGATCATCATCGGTCCCGTCACGTGGCTTGGCATAGGCCTGATCGATGGCCTGCAGGATTTCGCGGGCCAGCTCGGTGAGGGGACCCTGGCCATTCCGTCTCCTCCAGAAGGCGTGAAGGAGTGGCCGATTGTCGGGACGCAGATCTACGGCCTCTGGGATCAAGCCTCGACCAATCTCGGGGCTGCGTTTCGCGCGGTCGCGCCGCATCTGAAGCCGTTGGCCGGTCCGGTACTCGCCTTTGCCGGCAGTGCGGGCATCGGAACGCTGAAGTTCGTCCTGTCGGTGGTGCTGTCCGGCTTCCTGTTCATCTATGGTCCGGGCCTGGTCGAGGGGATAAGGCGGATGCAGGCGCGGGTCGTGACGCAGCGAAACGAGGATTTTGTCGCGCTGGCCGGGCTCACGATCCGCACGGTGTCGCAAGGCGTGATCGGGGTGGCGGTCCTTCAGTCGCTGCTGGCCGGTATCGGATTGAAACTCGCAGGCGTGCCGCACGCCGGCATCCTGGCGTTCGCCGTGCTGGTCCTTGCCATCCTGCAGATCGGGTCGGCGATCGTCCTGCTGCCCGTGATCATATGGATCTGGGCGACCAAGGATTTTGCAGTGGCTCTGCCGCTGACAATCTATCTGCTGGTCGTGGGGCTGGCTGACAACATCGTAAAACCCATGCTCATGGGACGCGGCCTGAAGACCCCCATGCTTGTCATCTTCATCGGCGTCCTCGGCGGGATGATCGCGCACGGCATCCTCGGCCTGTTTGTCGGGCCCATCATCCTGGCCGTGGCCTGGCAATTGATGATGGCGTGGATCCGGGAAGAGCGCGCCGAGACTGTTCCGCCTGACGCGGAACACCGCGAAGAGAGAGTTGCGGCGGAGAGTTTGGCGGCCAAGTCCGATGCCGTTTGAGGTTTTCGGCCGCGCCTGCTGCCTGGCAAGCCCGAAGCTGATGTGACGGCGTGCCCAATGGGGCGCCAAGTCCCCTTGACCTATATCAAAGGACTGCTGCGCTGCGGTGCCATCCTGATCGTGGGCTGCAGCCAACGAGAGACTTGAGCATGTCTACCGACAAGCAGGCGATTCCGGGCGACGCGCTGCCCGCGCTTTTCGCATCCGCCTTCGAATATCTGGTGGATACCGGACAACGCAGTGTCCTCTTCCTCGACGTCATGCGCCAGCGCGGCCTTCAATACCGCGAGCACATGGCGGAAACCGCACCGCATGTCCTCAATTATGCCGTCGAATTGCTCATCGACGGCAGAAACCTGGCGCGGCCGGTGAACTATGCGCTGGTACGCGTCGCTCCGCCCAGCGGAGTGGAAATTGATCTCACACGCCGTCCTTTCGTAGTCGTAGATCCTCGCGCGGGCCACGGGCCGGGGATCGGCGGGTTCAAGGCGGACAGTGAGATCGGCGTAGCGATGAAGGCCGGTCATCCCTGCTACTTCATCGGCTTTCTGCCCGAACCGATGCCTGGTCAGACCATCGGAGACGTCGCGAGGGCGGAGGCGACCTTCATCGAAAAGGTCATCGCCTTGCATCCCGACGCCGACGGCAAGCCGTGCGTGATCGGCAATTGCCAGGCCGGCTGGGCGGTCATGATCCTTGCTTCGCTGCGGCCGGAGCTGTTCGGACCGCTCATCATCGCCGGCGCGCCATTGTCCTACTGGGCCGGCGTCCGCGGCAAGAACCCGATGCGCTACTCGGGTGGCCTCCTGGGCGGAAGCTGGCTGACCGCGCTTACCAGCGACCTCGGCGGCGGCAAATTCGATGGCGCGTGGCTGGTTCAAAACTTCGAGAACATGAACCCCTCGAACACGCTCTGGACCAAGCAGTACAACGTCTACTCGAAGATCGACAGCGAGGCGGACCGCTATCTCGAGTTCGAGCGCTGGTGGGGTGGACATGTCAACCTGAATGCCGAGGAGATCCAGTTCATCGTCGATGAGCTGTTCGTCGGCAACAACCTCGCAGCCGGACGTATCAAGACGTCCGACGGTGAAGTCGTCGACCTCCGGAAAATCTCTTCTCCGATCGTCGTGTTCTGCTCCAAGGGCGACAACATCACGCCGCCGCAGCAGGCGCTCGACTGGATTCTCGATCTCTACCGCGATGTCGACGAGATCCGGGCCTATGGGCAGACCATCGTCTACACCGTCCACGAAACCGTCGGGCATCTCGGAATCTTCGTCTCCGGAGGGGTTGCCAAGAAGGAGCACAGCGAATTCTCGAGCAACATCGACCTGATCGATGTGCTGCCGCCCGGGCTTTACGAGGCGACCTTCGAACAGAAATCCGCCGACACCGCCAATCCGGAGCTTGCGGGCGGAAAGTGGATCATGCGTTGCGAGCAGCGCACTATTGATGATATCCGGGCCATGGGCGGCAACACGGCAGAAGATGAACGGCGCTTTGCCACCGCCGCCCGCGTTTCCGAGATCAATCTCGCCAACTATCGCACCTTCGTACAGCCCTGGATTCGCGCCGCCGTTACTCCCCAACTCGCGGAGTGGACGCGCAAGCTGCATCCGCTCCGCGCTTCCTACGAGGCGTTCGGCGGCGACAACGCCGCCATGAAGGCCATGGCGGAGACGGCCGACAAGGTTCGAGAAAACCGCAAGGCGGCCGCAAAAGACAACCCGTTCGTCACCCTCCAGGAGACCATTTCGAAAAGCATCGTTGACGTGCTTGACAAGTGGCGCGACACCCAGGAAGCGCTCAGCGAAACCTTCTTTCTCGGCATCTATGGATCGCCCGCGTTGCAGGCCGCCGTCGGCATCAAGCCGGATGCGGAAGTCTCGCCCAAGCCGGAGATGTCGCCCGAGCACCGCCATCGCCTGGAGGCGCGTATTGCCGAGTTGAAATCGCAGATCGGCAGCGGCGGTCTCAGGGAATGCGTCATTCGCGGCCTGCTCTATGTCGGGATGTCCCGCGGGCTGGTCGATGAGCGCAGCCTCGAAGCATTGCGGCGGGCCCGTTCAGGTGACTCTGGCTCGCGGCTCACACTGGCGCAGTTCAAGACCATCGTGCGCGAGCAATTCTTCATGCTGCTGCTGGAGCCGGAGGCGAGCCTCGCCGCCATCCCGAAATTGTTGCCGTCGAGCGAAGACGAACGCCGTGCTGGCCTCGACGCTATCCGCGGTGTGGTTTCCGCCAGCGGAGAACTCTCCGGCGAGACTGCCAGGCGGTTCGAGCGCGTGACACAACTATTCGGGCTGACCGCCGAGCCACACGCAAAAGCGTCGTAGGGCCCGGAAGGTGATTGGGAGTAGGACATGAGCGCTGCATCCCGCGAAGCGGACAAAACCAAGCCCGGCGCAAAATACGATCGTCTCATTGCCGCAGCGAAAGCAATTCCGGCGGCAGCGACCATCGTGGTGCACCCATGCGACGAAAGCTCGCTGCGAGGTGTCGCCGACGCCGCTGAAGCCGGAATCATCAAGCCGATTCTCGTGGGACCCTCGGCAAAGATCAAGGCGGCCGCGCTCATGTACAGGGTCGATATCGGCGGTTTCGAGCTGGTCGATGCCGAGCACAGCGAAGCCGCCGCGGCAAAGGCTGTTGAGCTCATTCACGCCGGCAGGGGCGAGATGCTGATGAAAGGCAGCCTGCACACCGATGAGCTGATGCGAAGTGTCACCGCAAAGGTCGGTGGACTGCGCACGGAGAGGCGGATCAGCCACGTGTTCGTGATGGACGTTCCGGCCTATAGCGAGACCATCTTCGTCACCGACGCAGCCATCAATATCTTTCCGGATCTCGATGGCAAGCGCGACATCGTGCAGAATGCCATCGATCTTTTTAACCAGGCCGGATTTGGCACTTCTCCCCGGGTCGCGATCCTCTCGGCGGTCGAGACCGTTACGTCCAAGATCCCCTCGACGATCGAGGCGGCGGCGCTCTGCAAGATGGCCGACCGCGGGCAGATCACGGGCGGCCTGCTCGATGGTCCGCTGGCGTTCGACAACGCCATCGACATGGAGGCCGCGAGAATCAAGGGAATCAAATCGGAGGTCGCGGGACGGGCGCAAATCCTGGTGGTGCCGGATCTTGAGTCCGGCAACATGCTGGCCAAGAATCTCGTCTACTTCGCCAAGGCGGATGGCGCGGGCATCGTGCTCGGCGCCCGCGTACCAATCGTGCTCACCTCGCGGGCGGATTCGCCGAGGGCCCGGATGGCATCTTGCGCGGTCGCGACGCTCTATGCCGACGCGCGGCGGCGCCGCGCACAGATAGCGGCGGCGTGACGCACATGGACACCATCCTCGTCGTCAACGCCGGCTCCTCAAGTGTGAAGTTCCAGGTGTTTGCCGTTGATATCGAAGGCAGGCTGCGGCGGGAGATCAAGGGGCAGGTGGACGGGATCGGCAGCCGTCCCCGGTTGCGCGCCACGGCGGCGGCCGGTGAGACGATGGCGGACCGCGCCTATCCGATCGAGAATGTTGCCGACGTTCCCGCGGCGCTGATGCTCGCCAGCAGCTGGCTGCGGGAGGAGCTTCAGTTAAGTCCGATTGCCGTCGGCCACCGGGTCGTGCATGGCGGTCCGGATTACGACCGGGCCGTGCTGATCGACCATGGCGTGGTCGCGCGTCTGGAGCGCTTCACGGCGCTCGCGCCCCTGCATCAACCTCATAATCTGGCGCCGATCCAAATTCTGCTTGCCAGGTTTCCCGCGCTGCCTCAGGTCGCCTGCTTCGACACGGCCTTTCACCGCGGCCACGACGAGGTCGCGGACCACTACGCCATACCCCGGCGGCTGCACGAGGAAGGGGTCCGGCGTTATGGGTTTCACGGTCTCTCCTATGAATATGTCGCGAAGACCCTGCCACAGGTTGCGCCCGAAATCGCGAGCGCTCGGGTTATCGTCGCGCATTTGGGAAGCGGCGCCTCGATGTGCGCCATCCATGGCGGGCGGAGCGTGGAGAGCACGATGGGTTTCACCGCGCTCGACGGACTTCCGATGGGAACGCGCACGGGCCAGATCGATCCTGGCGTCATTTTGTATCTCATGACGATAAAGGGGATGTCGTCTTCGCAGGTGCAGGATTTCCTGTACCGCGACTGCGGCCTGAAGGGGCTTTCCGGCGTCAGCAACGACATGCGGGAGCTTCAGGGCAGCGACGATCCCCGCGCGGCTTTCGCCGTTGACTATTTTATCCATCGCATCGCGCTTCATGCCGGAATGCTGGCGGCCGCCCTGCAGGGCCTCGATGGCTTTGTCTTCACCGCAGGGATCGGCG
The DNA here is from genome assembly GCA_963802585.1 of uncultured Alphaproteobacteria bacterium. Taxonomy (GTDB): domain Bacteria; phylum Pseudomonadota; class Alphaproteobacteria; order Rhizobiales; family Xanthobacteraceae; genus Bradyrhizobium. The sequence continues at coordinate 96,009 of CAWDJS010000017.1, forward strand.
AGAACTCCGTCGGCATCCGCGCCAGGATCGCGGAGCGGCTGGGATGGCTTGGTGCGTCGCTTGATCCGCTTGAGAACGCCCGTCATGCCCCGCGGATATCGCGCGCCGACAGCCGCGTTCCCCTCTACATCGTGCCAACCGATGAAGAGTTGATGATCGCACAGCACACATTGTCGTTGTTGTGGAACCGCCACTCGTCCTCCAGCCCGAAACGCGAGAGAGCGTCATGACGATCCCGGTATTTCCAGAGACCAAGGTTGCGCTGAAAGGACGCAAGGGATTGATCGTCGGCATCGCCAACGATCAATCGATCGCGTGGGGGTGTGCCAAGGCGTTTCGGGCCCTCGGCGCGGAACTTGCGGTCACCTATCTGAACGAGCGGGCCAAGAAACACGTCGAACCGCTGGCGAAGGATTTGGAGGCGCCGATCTTCATGCCGCTGGACGTGAACACCGAGGGCCAGACCGAACAGGTGTTCGAGCGCATCGAGAAGGAGTGGGGCCGGCTTGATTTCCTGCTGCATTCGATCGCCTTCTCGCCGAAGGAGACCCTGCATGGACGCGTCGTCGATGTCGGGCGCGACGGCTTCCTCAAGACGATGGACGTCTCCTGCTGGTCGTTCATCCGGATGGCGCATCTGGCGGAGCCGCTGATGAAGAACGGCGGTACGCTCTTCACCATGACCTATTACGGCAGCCAGATGGTGGTGGAGAACTACAACATCATGGGAGTCGCGAAGGCGGGGCTCGAAGCTGCCGTGCGCTACATCGCGGCCGAACTCGGTCCCAAGGGCATCCGGGTGCACGCGATATCGCCGGGGCCGCTGGCAACGCGTGCGGCTTCAGGCATCCCCGACTTCGATGAGTTGATGGACAAGGCGCAAACCAAGGCTCCCACGAGGAGCCTCGTGAGCATCGATGATGTCGGTGCGGCGACAGCTTTCCTGGCGCTCGATGGCGCAAAGCTGATCACGGGCAGCGTCATGTATATCGACGGCGGGTATCATATCATCGACTAGGCCGTGGCCGGTACGGACGGCGACCGGAGGCATCGTATGTTGCGGCAATATCTCGTGGGCGCGGTCGCCAGTGTCTGCAACATCACGATCCATGCCCTGGTCATGGTGACCGTCATAAGGGTGGTCCGCGTCGTTGACGAGTGGGCGACCGCGCGTCAAACGCTTCGATTGATCGCGGTCATGATCGCCACCGTGACCGTCCTGATGATCGCGCACCTGGCCGAGGTGCTGGTCTGGTCATTGGTCTACGTGATGACAAGTACCGCTCCCGACGGCGCCGATATCACCTATTTCGCCTTCGTGAACTACACGACGCTGGGCTACGGCGACGTGACGCCGGTCGAGCGCTGGCATCTGCTTGGGCCGATGACGGCGATGAACGGCGTGCTGCTGTTTGGCTGGTCGACCGCCGTGATCTTCGAGGTCCTGCGCATGACGCTGATGGCGAGCGGCATTACGCCTGAAAGGGTGCATTGAGAATCATAAGGGGGCATCCTTGATCTGTATCAAGCCCGCTGCCTGAGCCCGCATCAACCTTGCAGTTGCGCTTCGCCTTGGCCTCGAGAGCTGTCGAGAGCGCAATCGCTCAAGGAATGGTTGGAGCTTCCGACAAGGAGGATCAAAATGAAACTCTCGATCGCTTTATCGACGCTGCTGATCGTCGGCACTGTAGCCGCAAGTGTCGAACCAGCCAGCGCCGTCATCTACTGCAGTTATGTCGGCTACCCGGTTGGTTGCGTTGCAAGAGCGGGTGTCGTGTTGCGTCCGCGTCCGGTCGCGCGTGCCGCGGTGACGCCCGGAACGCCCATAAATCGCGGCGGCCCGGTGGACCGCGTCGGTCGGCGCTGACGGACGTCAGCGAGCTTTCGGCGCCGTGGATCGCCCGGCGTCGAAGGGTTGAAGTAGAGCGGATATTGCCGCGACAACACCGTGCCCGAGTTCCAGTTGAAGCGGGCGCGGCGCCGCAGTGGAGCAGCACATGCCACTCGCGCGATATTTTTCCCACGTTGGCGGAGTGTTGCTCGCGCTGTTGTTCATTCTTGATGCGTATTTGCCGAAGATCCCGGTACATGAAACGGCGCCGGCCAATTTGCCCGTCATCCGTATTCATTCCGACCGGAAATGGCCGGACCGCATTGTCTTCGATACCAGCATTCCCACGATCATTCCCGCCCGGATCGCCAGCGCCGAGCCGAGCCTCCCGCCTCCGGGGACAGGCAGCGACGTTTCCGGGAAGGCGAACGCGCGTGAGGCGTTCGCGCAGTTGCAACCGTCCGATGCCAGGCTGTTACAACCGCCCAGTCCCAAAAAGCGAGAACCAAAGCTGCAACGCAAGAGCAGGGTTGCAAGGAAATACACGCCGTCGCATTTCACGTCGGCGCGGCAGTGGCAATTTGGCTGGTTTGGTCAGAGTCCCTGGCGAGGAGGCTGACCGGCATGGCTGTGACCGATTATCAGAGCCCAGCACGGACCGAGGAAAGCCGCTTCCGCGGTACCCTTGACGATGTGATCATCATCCCGCTTGTTCTTGCCGCGCTCACCGCAAACAAGATTCTGCGCTTCGTTCTATCGATCCTGATGCGGCTGCTCGACTACGCCTTCCCTTTGGCAATGCAGATTTTCTGGCTTCCGCTCCAAGCGGCCAGGGTTATGGGCAATGTCATCGTCACCTTCTTAAGCGTCGGATTGCGCCTACTTCCCCTTTCCGAGACGAAACGCCGGCAGTGGCGAATAACGATCCGGCGGAACTGGTCGTGGCTCCGGCGCAAGATCAGCTATCGGGCGTTCGAACGAGCCGTTCATATCGCCTTTGAAAGCGGCATGGCATGGGTGTTCCGAAAATGCCGGCATCTGACGCCGAACACCGCATTGCTCGTGATCCTGGGCGCGGCCCTCTGGTTTCCGATCTCTTTCGGAGTTGCAACGGCGATGCACGCGGTGTTGCTCGCCAAGGTCACGTCGTGGCCGGCCTGGATGCAGCTTTTGCATCCGCTGGCAACGGTCATCGCCAAGAGCAAGCTTTTGGTGCTGCCGGTGTATCCGGCAGCCTGGCCGCAGGCCAAAAAAAATTCTTTCGTTCAACTCCTGTTCAAGAGTTATGAAACCATCAAGCGCCTGTATGTGATCAAAAAGGTCGGCTTTCGCTATTGGCAGGCAGAGACCGCCGCCATCGCGGTGGTTGAGAAGCTCGAGCGTACCGCCGGCCTCGCGTCGGTGGGGACGTGGCTGCGCAAGGCGCATGTCGCCGAACATCTCGGCGTCGAAAAGCCGACCCGGAAATTGAGTTCGTTCTTCTCGCGATGGTCCATCAAGTTCTCGGCCGAATATTACGAAGCGAAAGAACGGGAAGCCTGGGGCGTCGCATCAGGTCCGACTGAAAAGCGATCGTGAAGTGTTTGCATGGGTGCCTCGCCTATCTCACCGGACCATCTTCGGCGAAGTCGCTGATCGGGCCGCTCGTGAGAGCTTCGGCTTCTTGACGCCGCCAGGCTATTGGTTTGCCGGTTCTCTCTGGCGGGAGACCCGGAGGAATTTGGCTGATCCGGCCTTTGAGGTCGATGCGTTTGGCGCGGAAAAATCTGGCGGCCCACCGCCGCTCTAGCCTTCTTTCAAGATCAACAGGGATTTCCATGACCGGCGCTCCGGGTTCGTGGTCGCCCCCGGTTTGCAAGGCCTCAACGCGCGGGGTGCTTTAAAGGTCCAACGCAGATTTGCAGACCGGGCTGAGGCGGGTCAAAAGAGCTCAACAAAAAGGGCCGACATTTCTGTCGGCCCGATTCTGCTGGAAGATGTAGATCGACGTCAGTAACGCGCGGTCACCGGTGCGCCGTAAGCGCCGAAACGGTAGTTGATGCGCAGGGTGAGCATATCGACGTCCTGGCTGATCCGATCGTTGAGAAAAGCGGCATTGATCGGATTGACGACCGAGAACGAGTTGTTGTTGTGGCCCATGAACAAATGGTCGTATTCGATACCGGCAGACCAGTTCGGTGCGAAGCCGTACTCCCAGCCGACCCCTATGGTACCACCCCAGCGGGTTGAGCTTGCCGAGACCAGCGTGGCGCAGCAGGCCGTGGTAAGGATGTCAAAGCGATTGTCGGTCACCGCCGCACCGCCCTTCACGTAGAACAGTGACGCGTTCCAGGCGTAGCCAATCTGGCCGGTGAAAAGGCCGATGCCGTCAGTTTTTGTGCGGGTCGAGAACAGTGGATTGATAATGCTGAGACGCGTGTTGCTGAGGTCTGCCCAATCACCCTGGGCTTCCACGCCAAAAACCCACTGGCTGGTTTGCCAACGGTAGCCGAGCTGCCCGCCTATCACGCCGCCCGACCGATCACGGCAACCGTCAGCGAAATCTGTCCCGGCTGCATTAAAGAAATCCACACAATTGCGGCTTTGTCCCCAGCCGCCGTTGGCGCCAATGTAGAAGCCGCTCCAGTTATAGATTATCGGAAGCGGGGCCGGCGGCGGTGCCTTGACGGCCATATCGGCAGCCATGGCCGGCGCGGCCACGCTCAATGCAACCAAACCAACTACACTCAGCAAGATTTTCTTCATTGCATTCCCTCCTGCACCGTCGTTTCCGACACGAAGCCAAATTGTCAAGCGAAGCCTAAGCCCGGGGCGCCAGAACCCCCGTGCCAAAATGGCAACACACAAGAGGAATCGAAGATATCAGGTAAGGCATTGATATAACTTAGTATTATTCATTCATCACATCCCGGCTCCTCTGCCGGCGCCTGAAACTTTGTGTTCTTTCTGAGTCCGGGAAACGCTCGTCTTCGACCAATTTCTGAAAAGCGATTTCTCGCGAGTCGCGCATCGGCGAGATGTCGAACACAGCCGTTGGCTCGGTGTCTGGATGATCGGCGAACGCAGGGTCGGGGTGGTGGTACGGCACGCGAGGCGTGCAAGTGCGATGTCGCGACGGAAGCTCGAAAAACCCGGTTCCACCCGCGTGCTCGTAAAGCGGATAGCGGGCCGGCCGTCAGCCTTGCTCCTTCCGGTCCGAGCCGTGAGTGTCGGCCGGTTCCTCTTCGCGCTGCTCCTCGAGCCAACCAGGGACGTCGCTTGATGGAATCGTTCGTCTTGGTAAATGAGGATTAAGCGTGCCAGCGTGGACGATCAGGCCCTCGTCGAATTTCACGCGTGCGAACTCCCTGGCTTCCACTTCAGTCTCGAATGTCTTGGTTGCCCGCGGGCTTCGCCGTCTTTGCAACGTCCCGCGTTTGTGCACTTCAAATGTAACGTACCAAGCATATGGCATCTCGCACCCAAGGACGGCGCAACTGGAGAAGTATTGGCACCGGTCAAGCCGAGATCGCCACTCAAACCAGGCCAACACGCTCCATTGCGGATAAGCGTGCCCGTATTCTTTCGGCAACGTTGAGAATAATGCCGCGTGTCGCGGGCGCTTGATCTGAATCAAATGCGGAGCGTCGTCTGCGCGGATCGAGCGCTGCGGTATGTTCATTGGCGTGCATTTCGAGCGTGTCAGCAATAGTGAAGCGCGATCAGTTCCGCGACGCAGGCGAGGCGCTTACTGCCGTCGATTTCGATCACGAAGTGATAGTTGACTCGCAGGCCGTCGGGCGGGACATCCTTGGCTTCTGCAATGCTGATGCGGCCCCTGATGCGTGAACCTTCGCGCGATCCCGATCGACATGGAGCCATTGCGCGTCGCAGGTCGCGTCCGCAAAGCGGTTGATCCGATCCTGAGTGATCTCGAGTCATTCACGCGCGCCGATCTCGGTACCGGCCCCGGCGTTGAACTCACCGAAGTCGCTGAAGATCCGCTTGTCGTTCCTCGAAGGCTTCTCGATCCGGTTAGATCTTCATTTCCGGAACGTTGGCCGGAATGAACAGATCCGCTTCCGTGACCGCGATGACCTCGGCGACGCTGACGCCGGGTGCCGTCTCCTGCAGCGTTATCCGTCCGCCGGAAAAGCCGATCACGGCCATGTCGGTGACGACGAGATCGACCGGCCGGGAAGAGGTCAGCGGCAGGCCGCATTTCTGGACGATCTTCGATTTTCCCTTGGCGGCGTGCTGCATGGCGACGATGACGCGCTTGGCGCCGGTCACGAGGTCCATCGCGCCGCCCATGCCCGGCACCATCTTGCCGGGGATCATCCAGTTCGCCAGGTGTCCTTCGGCGTCGACCTGCAGACCGCCGAGAACGGTCACGTTCACATGCCCGCCGCGAATCAGTCCGAACGACATCGCGCTGTCGAAGGTAGATGCGCCGGGCAGGGCGCTGATCGGCTTGCCGCCGGCATCCGTCAAAAGCGGATGGGCCATGCCTTGCTCCGGAATCGGTCCCGTGCCGATCAATCCGTTTTCCGACTGAAAGAATATATTGAGGTCGCGCGGGACGTAGTTCGCGACCAGTGTCGGAATCCCGATGCCGAGATTGACGAGGTCGCCAGAATGAAGTTCGAGCGCCACGCGCCGGGCGATGATCGATTGAGCATCCATGGTTCACCCGTTGGTGATGAGGTAGTCGACGAGCGGCGCGGGCGTCACGACATGGTCGGGGGCGATGACCCCGACGGGAACAATATGCTCCGCGGAAACGATGACGGTATCGGCCGCCATGGCCATGACCGGGTTGAAGTTGCGTGCCGTCAGCGCGTAGGTGAGATTGCCGAGGTAGTCGGCCAGGAACGCGTGGATCAATGCGAAATCCGAGCGAAGCGCCGTCTCGAGCAGGAAGCTCTTGCCGTCGACCTCGATCTTGCGCTTGCCCTCTTCGACGATGGTGCCGACGCCCGTTGGCGTCAGCACGCCTCCGAGGCCGCAGCCGCCGGCGCGAATGCGCTCGACGAACGTGCCCTGAGGCACAAGGTTCACCGCCACCTTGTTGGCCATCATCTGCTTCTGCACGTTCGGATTAAGTCCGATGTGGCTGGCCGTCAGCGTCGAGACCAGCGCGGCATCGAACAATTTCCCGACGCCTTTTCCCGGGACGGCGGCATCATTGCAGATGATGGAGAGCTCGGACTTCCTTTGCCTGACCAGTTCGTCGAGCAGACGTTCCGGCGTTCCGACTCCCATGAAGCCGCCGACCATGACGCTCGCGCCATTGGGAATCATCGCCACCGCTTCTTCCGCAGAAAGGGCTTTCATTGCAGGCTCCAATGGTCGTCGCGCGGACGCTCGCCATTGAAGCTGCAGCCCGGAAGATGGACCATTGATCTGTATCAAGGGCGCTTGCCAGGCGGTCGCCGCTCATTGGGAGGTGCATCGATCCACGCCGATAGCGGCGAGCATTTCCTGCCACAGCTTGCGGACCTGAAGGTGCCGGCCTTCGACGGCCGCGGTCACGGCTTGCCGAAGCGGCACCAGATCGGCGCTCTTCAGGAACATGATCTGCGCCTGCATCATCCGGCCGCTTTCGAACTCGATCCTCCGCAGCGCCAGCGCGAACGGATCCTGCGCGGCCGCTTCCAGCGGCAGCAAAGCCGCCGGCCGTATCACGGAATGCACTGCGTGGCCGAGCGCCACGATATCAATCGTCATTCCCTGCGTCTGGTCGGCAATTCCTTCGCTCGGCCTTGGCAGCCAGGACGTCTCCCAGGTGGGAAGGAGAAACAGCAATTCCGGATCCGGCGTCCAGGAGGTCGCCCGCAGCAACAGCGCGACGATTTCGGCTTCGTGAAAAAGCTGCGCGTTCAACTCCGCGTGCCAGGCCGGATTCTTTTGCCAGGAGACAGCGAGCGCGAGCTGTCTCGCCATCGCGCCGTGACAGGACAGCAGGAACGCGGCGACGCGCGTCTGCTGCCGGGGCGGCACCCGGCGCGCCGCATCGAGGGGACCGAGGAACATGCTCATGCCGGCGCCTCATGCGCGGGGATGGCACGGAGATGATCGTGACCGGATGGAAAGGGGATGAGCGGACCGCCCGCATTCTCCGGCGCGATCCATACCGAGCGGTTGCCTTTCCAATTCCCGGAAAGAACATCCTCGGCAAACCTGGAAAGCAGGTCGGCGGTCAGCGCCGGCTTTTCGAGCGTGAAGGCGTGGTACGCGCGTTGAATGATGACGAGCGCGCTGTCGGGGATCTGGACGCGCAAGGTTTCATGCAGCGGACGCGGGGTCAGAAAATCGAACTCGCCATTCAGGATCAGCGTCGGCACGCTGATCGACGAAAGCCGCGGCGTGAGCGGTTTGAAATCGAGGAAGGACTCCATGAGATTCTGCAGGGCATAGATATCATTGGTGAGCCAGCCCTGCCGCTTGATCGCTTCGAGGTTCGCAAGCTGCGGCCCAAGCCATGCATCGGACAGGTTCATCGGCAGCAGCAGGTCCTGCAGGTAACTCGTGCCGCCGAGGATCAGGCCGGTCCGCAGCGCGTTGCCGATGAGGAGCAGCTGAGGCGAGAGCTCGGCGAAAGCGCTCATGGCAACGAGGCCGGCGAGCCGGTCCGGGTGCTCGATCGCATATCGCAATGCGATCAGTCCGCCGAAGCTGATGCCGCCCAGGAAGACCGGCGGCTCGAGCTGGTCGATGAGCAGGGCGAGCGCGGCAACCTGATCGTCCTGGCTGATGAACAAAGCGGGTTTGTCGGAAGCCCCCTGGCCGAGAAGATCGAATGTCGCAACGCGGAAGCCCTTCGCCACCAGCGCGTCGCGGTAAGCGGCCCAGAGCTCTGCGTATTGTGTCAGTCCGTTGACGAGCACGTAGGCCGGCCAATGTTCGGCTCCCTCCAGCTCGTAGCGTATGCGATAGGAGCCAAGGGCGAGGAACGGCATGCAGCACCCAACCAGGTCGGACATTCTGGATGTCTCATTTCGACGGATTACCCTTGAGATAAATCAAGGGTTGCCGGGGATGTCCGCCTAGCCTTTCCTGAAAAATCTGGCTCAAGGGTTCTGTTCGAGCACCGCCTTTTTGGGAGGAGCGCATGAAGCGTTTTATCGTCAGCCTGCTGGTGCTGCTGATCGCGACCCCCATCGCAGCAGCCGAGTCCTTTACGCGACGATCGTCGCAAATGCAGCATGATGAGCTGAAGAAGACGGTTGAGATCGCCAACTTCCGCCTCGGCGGCAAATACGATCTGAGCGATCCCTCGAAATGGGAAAACGGCGGAGAGGGCGGCGTCACGCTGGAATCGCTCGGCGCCGGCAAGCTTCATTCGGCCTATATCGCGGTCGGCACGCCGCGGCGTAACGGTGCCGGTGAAATCACCAATGCCGTGATCATCAACTCCTATTATTCCGGCAATTCCACCGACATGTACGAGCAATGGGTCAAGGGCTCGGCGTTGTCAGGTGGCGTGCCGATCATCGGCCCCGGCAGGCCGATCGATACCGATCGGTACTACGTCATCATGGTTGACCCGCTCGGCACCTGGGGCGCGAGCAAGCCGTCCGACGGGCTCGGCATCAAATTTCCGCAGTATACCTACTACGACATGGTGCAGGCCAATTACCGCATGCTGCGCGACAACCTGAAAGTCGCGCGCGCTGCGCTGGTCACCGGCGTCTCGATGGGCGGCACGCAGACCTATGTCTGGGGCGTGATGCATCCGGAATACATCGGCGCCCTGATGCCGATCGGCGGCACCACGCAGTCAGATGCCGAAGATCCAGTGGGCAACTGGACCTTCCAGTTGATGACCGCGGCGATCGAGTCCGATCCGGTGTGGCAGGCGACCAAGGGCGACTATTACAAGCTGCCCAAGGAAAAGCATCCGCTGCTTGGCATGGCGTTTGGCTGGTCGGTACTCGGCCTGACTGGCTATGACTTCGCCTACAGGACGACCCAGAGCTTTGCCGCGGTGCAGCCCGAAGTCTTCTACTGGGATCCGCCGAACGAGAAGGCCGGCAGCAGCGTGATCAACCGCTCCAAGCTGTATGACGCGGTCGACCTCGTCTGGCGCAATCGTGTTGGCGAGCTCCACAACATCAATGCGTATCTCGGGCGCATCCAGGCCCGCACCATGGTGATGCATATCACCAACGACGGGTGGCTGAATTTCAAGCTCGCCGAGCGCGCGGTGGACAAAATCCCCGGCGCCGAGCTGATCTCGGAAGAGAGCCCCGTCGCGCACTACGGCGTGTTCTCAATCATCAACCATCGGAAGAACGATCCGAAATTCGTCTCTTTCATGGATGATGTCGCGGCCCTCGACCGCGCGCAAAAGTTCGTCGACAAGGACTATCAGGTACCTGGCGTGGCGGCGAATATCGACCCGAGCAAGTCGTTCTGGAAGAACTACGTCACCTATCCCTATCCGGTCAAATACGCCAACGTGAAGGACGGCAACGGCGTGACCTGGCAGATCGGCTACATGGACGAGTACGACGGCACCGACAAGAATCCGAAGGTGCTCGTCATCATCCACGGCAAGGGTGCCTTCGCGGGCCATTACGGCAACATCATGCAGTACGCCCTGCGCTCCGGGCTGCGCGTGATCGCGCCCGACCTGCCGGAATACGGCATGTCCGGACCAGGCAATCTCGACAAGAGCCCGGCGCGCACCATGCAGGACATGCGCGACGTCGTGCACGAGCTCGTGGTCAACCAGCTCGGCGTCAAGAAGGCCTATTACCTCGGTCACTCGCTCGGCGGCCAGATAGTGATGGGTTATGCCCTGACCTGGCCGGACGCGGTGCAGGGCCTAGCGCTCGAAGCTCCCGCCGGACTGGAGGAGTATCCGCGCGACATCGAACTCGCGCCGGGCAAGAAGGTGAACCTGTTCGACGCCTCCTACGCGCACGACTGGGACAAGTGGAAGCAGGCCTGGGATCAGACCGGCATCCTGCAGTCCGAAATCGCCCGTCCCGAGCAGAACATCCGTGATTTCTTCTACTTTAAGAGGCGCGATCCCAACACCGGCGCGGTGTCGGCAGCCAAGAGCGGGTACTTCTATAACGACAGCGAGTATGCCCGTTTCCACACCGAGCAGCGCGTCGGGCTCACCAAGGGCAACCCGAAGGAATTGGAGCAGTGGGCTGATGTCTTCATCTTCGACGTCTACGGGATGGTGTCCGAGCTGCAGAAGGACGATCCGAAGAACCTCTATGATCGTCTGACGCAGATCAAGGCGCCCATCTTCTTGGCGTTCGGAGACAAGGAGCCGTTCATCCCTGGCACCGCGTTCAACGGACTGACGGACCTTGGGCGGGACATCATCACCCCGTTCATGTCGCGCATGACCAATGCCGGCAACCGGCCGCAGCTGAAGATCTATCCGGACACCGGACATTTCATTCACACGGACAACCCGGTGGAATATCCGGTCGACGTGGTCGACTTCGTGACCAAGGGAACGGTTGACACCAGCTCGCCGCTGGCGACCGATCGCATGATCAAGGGCTCGGTGGTCTCGGCGTTGCCGGTGGCGCCGACACCGCCCGGCGCGGCGCCGACGGCCGGCCTGAACAAGTAGAGTGGATCCATGTCACGGGTGCAGGCGGGCGAGGTCCAGCTCGGCTGGCGAGAGTGGGGCAAAGGCGACGTCACCGTCGTCTTCATCCACGGCAATCTTGCCAGCAAGGACTGGATCGAGCTCGCTGCCCCGCTGTTTCCCAGCGGCATCCGTGTGATCGGCATCGACTGGCGCGGCTGCGGAGACAGCGACCGACCGCCGGCGGCACCCGATTTTTCCAATTATTCGATGCGCCAGCATGCGCTCGACATGCTGGCGGCGCTTGATGAGTTGCGCATTCCCTTTTGTCATCTCGCGACCCACTCGACAGGCGGCATCATCGCGGCGCGGATGCTGCTCAAGCAACCGGAACGCTTTGGCAAGGTGTTTGCGCTGGATCCGGTCACACCGCTCGGCATGTCCTTCAATGCCGACCAGATCGGCCTGTTTCGCGCGATGATGGCGAGCCGGCAGGTCACCCGCGCGGTCATGGCGACGGCCGCGTCCTCTCTATTCGTTCCGGAAAGTCTCGCGCTAGACGTGATGCCGGTGTTTCGGGAGGGGCTCCACGAGATCGAGACGTTCTATGAACGCATCCTGGAGGAGACATTCAGTGTTGCCGAGGGCATCTGGCTCGGAACGCCCTTCAACCTCAATCTGGAGCGGGAGAGCGGCGAACTGGCGCAGCACATGTCCGAAATCAAGCATCCGCATCTGGTGCTTTGGGGCGAGAAGGATGGCTGGATCGCTCCGGCCGATCTGCGGACCATGGCGGCGGCCATGTCGAATTGCCGCCTCGTCACGGTACCGGGCATCGGGCATTCCATGAATCTCGAATTGCCGGCTCTCTACGCCGGCTATTTCGGTGGCTGGTTTGGTGGCCTGACCGGTCGGGCGTGAGTGCCGAGCCCGGCGCTTGTCCTAGAGATCCAGTTCGGCCAACCGGTGCCGGTCCAGCAGCACGATCTGGCGCTGGGTCTGGCCGAGAAAGCCGAGAACGCCCATGCCGTGAAGATGTGACAGCGCCCGGGAAACCGTTTCGAGGGTAAGTCCGAGATAGTCGGCGATATCACGACGGCACATCGGAAGCGCCATCACGCTGGCGGCTGACAGGCGGCGGTCCATCTCGAGCAGGAAGGCGGCCACGCGTTCAAGCGACGTCTTGCGCCCAAGGAGCAGCATATGATCCTCGGCATGCTGCAGATTGCTGGTCGTCATATTCAGGAGGTCGATCGCAACATGCACGTCGGCTTCGGCCACATGCTCGAGACTGACCCGCTTCATCAGCCGGACCGTCGTTTCGACGATCGCTTCGGTGGTGAACCGATGAACCGCTCCGTTTGCCAGGCCAAAGATGTCGCCGACCAGATGGAAGGCCCCGATCTGGCGGCGCCCGTCGGACAGGAGCTTGTAGCTTCGAACCGCACCTTCCACGACCTGGTAGATGTAGTCCGCCGGCTCCGATTCTCCGTAGATCTCGGCACCCCGATTATACTTGAATTCGCTTAAAATGACGCGGGCGCGGGAAAGTTCGCCGAGCTCACCGAGGGCGCTCTGCCTGCCAGCCGAAGCGGCGTTGATATTGACAAGCATGGATGATCTCCCTGTTTGTGCAAATCTCTTCGCTTCCGTAAGGACTTGAGAGGCGGGCGATTTCCGGCCCCTGACGGGGCGGGAATGGTTTACGCCACTCGTCGCTCTGCCCGCTATTGGCTCGATGGCCATTGTCCCAAGGGCCAATGTCCGAAAGGCCATTGTCCGGAGGGACGTAAAACTACGGATGCGGGCATTTTCTCTCCTGCGGCTCGCGTTGGCGTAGACACAGGATCATCAATACAATCGAATAGATATCAGGTCGCATCTATGTTCTCGCGTCATAGTGGTTCCCACCGCGTGTGCACGCTGCTGGGTAGATGACCGGGCCGACCGGGGTGCAATGTTTCGTCCGTCTTCGCCGCTGTCTCAATCATGGGAGATGCAGTTTGTCCGGTGTCGTTCACGTCGTAGATGATGATGCATCTTTCCGGACCGCTATCGAACGCCGCTTGAAGAAAGCGGGTTACGAAGTCGCGACGTATCCGTCGGCCCAGCATTTGCTGGATCGTTTACCGGACGAAAGCGGGCCAGGCTGCATCCTGCTCGATGTCAGGATACCGGGCTTGAGCGGCCCCGAGTTGCAAGGCCGGCTCGGCGAGCTCGGTTCGACGCTGCCCATCGTTTTTCTCACCGGCTATGCCGATGTCCCGACCACCGTGCAGGCGATCAAGGCGGGCGCCGACGATGTTCTGACCAAGCCGGTATCGTCAGATAAATTGCTTGGCGCCATCCAGAGGGCAATCGCGCAGCATGAAGCGGCACGCGATCAAAGGGGGCGGCTCGACGTCGTTCGCGGGCATCTCGCGTCGCTGACGCCGCGCGAACGCGAGGTGTTCGAGCTCGTCGTTCGCGGCAAGACCAACAAGCATGTCGCGCTCGAATTGGGCACGACCGAACGCACCATCAAGGCGCATCGCCACAGGGTGATGGAGAAGATGCGGGTTCAATCTCTGGCCGAGCTTGTCTCGCTTGCCGAAAGGATTGGTACGTTGGCCGCCGGTCCATCCAAGATGGAAGGCAGGGCGAAGTGACTGCCTTCCGGGTCCAGGAAGCGCCTTGTCCCATGGGACAATAGGAAAGCCGATGCGCTGAGCGTATCAAGTTTGGCCCATGTGATTCTGCAAAGATGTAATGGTCGCAAGTTGCCCGAGGCTTATCGGCCGACTCGGCTGTTCCCGGGAGCTTGCCCTTCAGCCGTATCACGGTCGGTGCGAGGTCAGCAGAGTTTGAGGGTGATGAGATCGTGCCAAACAGCAAAGCCGTTTTTGTCGTGGATGATGACCCCGGCACCCTAAGAGGGGTGAAGCGATTGCTGAGGCAGCATGGCTATGACAGCGTGCTGTTCGAGTTGGCTGAAGCTTTTCAAAATCACAACGACATCGGACAGGCGCTCTGCGTCATTCTCGACGTCAACCTGAATGACGAGTCCGGGATCGAGGTGAGGCACCGCCTCAAAGCCGCGGGAATTTCCGTTCCGGTCATCTTTATCACCGGCAATGACAACCATACCGTTCGCATGGCCGCCGTTGAGTCCGGATGTATTGCTTATCTTACAAAGCCGTTCTCGGCGAAGTCGCTGATCGAGCCGCTTGAGCGAGCCTCGGCGGGACTGGCATAGACCTGCGATCGCCGGGTGGCATGACGTCTCGTCACTCGTCGATCGCTTGTTCGAAGACCCGCGACGGAGTTCCTTGTCGAACGGCTGCGAACTGGTTGAGTGGAAGCGAGGTGCTGACCGTCAGCACACTGGAATCAACGACCTCGAGCAGAAGGCTGTTGCCGGTCTCCAGTTCCTTGAGCAGCTTTGGCTCGGCCAGATCGGCCGCGATGCAGGTGTTGGTAAGGCACCAGACATAGGGGATTCGATACGGCGTTCCCTTGTCGACGGTGAGTTTGACACCGGCCTGCAGGTATAGCCCGACGGGAAGGAACAGTTGCAGCCGCGCCGCCTTGTCGCCCTCGCGCTCGATCAGGTCGATGCGGACGGCAGATTGGCCGGTCTCGAATGTCCCGCTGATCGATGTCCGGCACACCATGGTTGATCCGGGCGTCTTGAAGCAGACCTTGCTCCAATCGGAATATTTGATGGTTCTCGCCATCCGCTGTCCGCGTGGGGCGAATTCCTGACCGGCAGGCTTGTCATTCGCCTGAGAACCGCCGGTAGGGGAGGGCTGCTGTCCGTAGCCCGGCCCCAAACCGCCGGACATCAGGAGGACCAGCAATGTTGCCGGCAGAAGCAGAGATGAACAACGAAATCGGCTGAAGCGCTGCTCGATCATGTCCTGTCTCCATCATGCTCCAACAAGATTACCGGCGACTATCGAGGAACTGGCTCACCAGCGGGGCCCATAGCGGAATGGCGTCCGCCGAATCGACAAAAAAATGACCGTCGCTGCCGAACGAAGGAAACAGGTGATATTCGGCGCTGCCGCCGGCCTCGGTATAGGCCTGGTGCATTCTCTTCGATAAGGCCGGACCGAAGAACGTATCGTTCTCGACGTAGATCCACAGCATGGGCACGCGCGCGGTGCTTCCAAATTCGCCGGTTGCCGCAACAAGTTTGTCCGGCGCGCAATTATTGTTGGGCTTGCCGCCGACGCGTCCGCCGCGGCCCGCCGCAAACGTGATGATGGCCCGGACTCCGGGCACATTCCGGCTCGACAGCGCAATCGCGGCCCAGCCGCCGGCCGACTGGCCGACCACAATGGTTTTGTCCGGCACGATCAATTTCTGATCGGCCATGTAATCGATGATCCACTTGTCGAGCAGGGCGACCGCAAGTCCGGCGTCGTGGAAGTTCGGATTGTCGCAGCTGCCGACCTTCGAATAGAACGACGAGTACAATCCGCGCTCCGGCTCATCGAGCGCCGCTGCGCCGTATCCGGTACCCGAGGGCGCCACAACCATGTAGCCCCTCCGCGCAAACCACATCGCTGCATCCCTGAATTCGACGATTGGAAAGAAACTGCGTTCCCGCTGATTGAGGGAAACCCCATGGTTCATGACCACAAGCGGAAACGGGCCGCTGCCGGTGGGGCGAACCACATAGGCGATGGTGGGATGCGTGACGGGGATTGCCCACACCTCCTCCTGGATCGCCGGACTCGCGGGCCGCTCCTCGGCGAAAGCCGCGATGGCCAGGGTCAGGTTAGCGACCGTGTAGACGACGAGAACACGCAACAGATGTCGAAGCATGGCGTTCGTCCGGTTATGTCCTGCAGCACTCGTCGCCATCGAGAAGCTGAACGCTTTGCTTGCGATGCATCGGCGCGTTGATCTGGATCAAGCGCGCCGCTGGCGGCCTCATCCGGAATAGGTGAGCGTGACGATGACCGGCCCGAGGATTGTTAGGAGCACGTTGCCGACCGCATAGGGCACCGCGACCCCGAGCACAGGTGTCTGACTGTCGGCCCGTTCACAAGTCCCGGTGACCGCCGCATCCACCGTCATCGCTCCCGCAAGCGCACCACAAATGATCACCGGGTTCAGGTGCAGGATGCGATGCGCCACGATGGTTGCGGCCGTGAGCGGAACGAGCGTCACGACGATGCCCAAAGAGAACAGCAGCAGGCCGTGGGTTTGAATGGCCGCAATCGCCGCCGGGCCGTTGGCGAGCCCGATGGCCGCGATGAATCCGCCGAGGCCGATGTCGCTTAGCGTTTGCTGGGCGGCCGGCGGGTAGCTTCCGACGTTCGGCCGGCGGGAACGCAGCCAGCCGAATATCAGTCCCAGGACGAGGGTGCCGCCGGCGCCGCCCAGCGTCACGGCGAAAGACCCGACCTTGAAACTAAGCAATCCTATCAGCAGACCTGCCGCAATTCCCGCCGCGAGGAAGGCGATATCGGTCCGGTCACCATAGCGCAGTACCTGGCCGACCTTTGCCGCGGCGCGTTCGACATCGTGCGTCGCGCCGACCAATGTCATGACGTCGCCGAGATAGATCGTTGTTTCCGGCGTGAGCGGAACTTCCTGTCCGTTGCGGGTCAAATCCCGCAGAAACACGCCGCGCGCGGCATCGCCGACCCGATCGGCGATGTCGCTCAAGGTGCGGCTGTGCAGCTCATTATTGGTGACGAGGACGCCAAGGGCGTCGCCCGAGACCTCGCGCAGCACCTCCGCGCCCTCGATCTCGGGGCCGATCGCGGTACCGGCCTTGATGAGGGCCGAGGCTGGTCCGGCAAGAACGATCTCATCGCCGCTTTCGAGGACCGTTTGCCGTTTCGATTCGACGTCGCTGCCGTTGCGGACAATGCGTCCGAAGACGACACGGTGGCCGATGCGGTCTTCGATTGCGCCGACCGTCTGCCCGGCGGCTGTGGCGACCCGATAGGCCCGCGCCTTGAACTTCTGGTAACCCAGGCTTTCCGGCTTGCGGGCTTTGCTCTTGCCGCCCGAAAGAGTCGCCTCCAGCTTGGTGGCTTCCTCCTTGAGGTCAATGCCCATCAGCCAGGGCGCGACAAAGGGCACGAACAGCAGCGTCAGGATGTAACCCAGGATGTAGGTGACCGCATAACCCGCAGCGATATTGGCTTGCTCCTGTCGCAAGACATCGTCGGCAAGCCCGAGTTGGGCCAGCGCACCCGTCGCCGTGCCGATCATGGATGACTGGGTGAGACTGCCGGACGCAAGACCGGCAGCCGTGCCGGGATCCAGATGAAAGGCAAAGGCGAAAACCAGAACCAGGGAGAGGCCAGTGACTGCGACAACCAGGGCAACGCCGACCTGTGACAGTGTGCGGAGACTGAGCGAGGCAAAGAATTCAGGTCCCGATTTATACCCGATCGTGAACACGAACAGGCTGAAGAACACCGACTTGAACAACGGAGGGATTACGAAGTTTCCGAGTAGGCCAAGCAGCACGGCCGCGACCAGCGTGCAGGCCGTCGCGCCTACGGAAAATCCCTTGAACTGGAGCCGTCCAAAGAACGTTCCGATTGCGATAGCGAGAAGCAGGAAAATTTCCGGTGCGGTCGAAATGATCCACTTGATGGTGTCCATCGGCGCGATCCTCCAGCCCAGAAGCGCGCAAGGTCGGCTCGGCCCCGTTCAAGTTCCTTGATTCAAATCAAGCCGGCATCCTCCGCGGGGATCATTTTCTCGGCGATCGGTCTGTCTTTCTGTCCAAAACCATCGCTCGAAGTTTTATCGTGTCGATCCCGCGGGCCGCCGCCGTATCGTTTCCCCGCGACAAGAAGCGCGCGGTTGATCGTCGGCCTTACATGTTCGGCGCGATGTTCATTGCTTTTGGGATAGGAGCCGCCATCGGCGGGTTCATGACGAAAATGATGCGTGTCACCGTGTTGTTGCTTTGCAGGCAGAATCCGATGGCCCGTCGGGAAGTAGCTGTCGTCGTGCAGGTGGGGCACTTGATTTAAATCAAGACTCGGTCCGAGCGCGGCTGACTAGGTTTGTCCAACCGTAGATCGCAAGGTTGGGAGGACCGCCATGGCGCAGCAAGCTCAGGAACGTCGGATCGACCAGTTTTTCTCCGGCCCCGGCGCGCGCGCGGACGAATGGCGCGGATTGGTCGAGGCGGCCAAGGCATGGTCGAGCGGGTCGGGAGATCGCGCCGGATTCGAGGAAAAACTTTCTCAGCTGGCGATCACCGAAGAATATCATGCCTATCCCGGTCTCGGCCTGATGGCGGCCCTGACCGAACGCGCGGCCGCGGGTGATGCGGCAGGCACGCTCGCGCTGGCGATGCGCATCACGCAGGCGCTGCAGACGCGCTCGTTCCGCCAGCATGCCGACGATTGGGATGCGGATGCCCAGGCTGAGATGCCGGATCTGCTGCCACCCGGATTTGGCGAGACCCGCGCGCGGCGGCCGTATTTCGAAACCCTGATCGTCACCGGCATCCCTGCTACCAACTGGTCCAACCTGGCGGCCGAGTGGCGGAAGCTGCGGCGCCCGGTGGATGCTTTCATCTATGAGCCGGTCTTTGCCGGCAGTTTCGAGGACGCGTTCTGTGCCGCGATGCTCAATCCCGATCTCGGGGCCGTGATCGTCAACGAAGGCTTTGCACAGCGGTCCCGGCACGATGCGCCGGTGTTGCGCTCCCTGATGGCCTCGATGGACCGCCAGGAAATGTCGGACTCGGCGTTGGCGCTGGCCCGCACGTTGAAGCGCATTCGCCCCGAACTCGACGTCTATCTGGTTTCCAACCGCAACGTGGAGGAGTTGGCCGGCAATCCCGAGGCCGCCGTCGTTCGCCGGATCTTCTACTCGGTGGAAGAGCTGCTCGAGCTGCATCTTGCCATCCTGGAAGGCATTCAGGACCGCTTCGAAACGCCGTTCTTCGACAATCTCAAGAAATACGCCCAGCGTCCGATCGGAACGTTCCACGCGCTCCCCATTGCGCGCGGCAAGTCCGTCTTCAGGTCTGACTGGATTCGCGACATGGGCGAATTCTACGGTCCAAACCTCTTTCTCGCCGAGAGCAGCGCGACCACCGGAGGTCTCGACAGCCTGCTGGAACCGACCGGCAATATCAAGAGAGCCCAGGACAAGGCGGCGCGGGCGTTTGGGGCCGACCGGGTCTTCTTTGTCACCAATGGCACGTCGACGTCCAACAAGATGGCGGTGCAGGCGCTGGTCGGTCCAGGCGATATCGTGATCGTCGATCGAAACTGCCACAAATCGCATCACTACGGCATGGTGCTGGCGGGCGCGCAGCCGCTCTATGTCGAAGCCTTCCCGATGACGGAATATTCGATGTATGGCGCCGTGCCGCTCAAGACCATCAAGCAGGCGCTGTTGAACCTGAAGGCCGACAACCGGCTGGATCGGGTCAAGATGGTGGACCTGACCAACTGCACCTTCGACGGCCACATCTACAACACCCGTCGGGTGATGGAGGAATGTCTGGCGATCAAGCCCGACCTGATCTTCCTCTGGGATGAAGCCTGGTTCGGCTTTGCGCGCTTCTCGCCGTTCCTGCGTCCGCGCACCGCAATGGGCGCCGCCAACGACATCGAAGCCTGGATGCACGATCCCAAATCGGTCGAGACTTACGAGAAGCATCGCGCCGCGCTCGGCGACAATCCGTCCAATGAGACCTTGCTGAACACGAGACTGTTGCCTGATCCGCGGCAGATCCGCCTGCGCGTCTACCAGACCAACTCCACCCACAAATCGATGTCGGCGCTCCGGCAGGGCTCGATGTTGTTCGTCAAGGACGTGGAGTTCCACACCGTGGAGGCGCAATTCAAGGAGGCCGTCTTCACCCACGCCTCGACCAGCCCCAACCAGCAGCTGATCGGGAGCCTCGACGTCGCGCGCCGGCAGATGGAGCTGGAAGGCTATGGCCTCGTCGCCAACGCCATCGAGATCGCCTTTGCGATCCGCAAGGCGGTTGCCGCCAATCCGCTGATCTCGAAATATTTCAGCGTGCTCGGCGCCGACAAGATGGTGCCGGCGGATTACCGCACCAGCGGCTTCACGGATTATCTGGCGCAAGGCGTCAACTGGGGACAAGTCCTGCACAGCCTGAAGGAAGACGAGTTCTGCCTCGATCCGACGCGTCTGACGCTGGTGTGCGGCACCGCCGCCTTCGACGGCACGCAGTTCAAGGGCATTCTTGCCAACCGCTACGGAATCCAGGTCAACAAGACTTCGCGCAATTCCGTGCTGATCCAATCCAACATCAACAACACCCGCAGCGACGTCGCCCATCTGATCCGCGTGCTGGCCGAGATCAGCGGCGAGATCGATCGCGAACTGAGCCAGGGCGGCGTCAATGCCGCCAATGCATTCGCGGCGCGCGTGAAGAGCCTGATGACGGATGTGCCCGATCTGCCGAACTTCTCGCACTTCCATGACAGCTTCCGCGGCGACGCCGGACACAAGACCAATGAAGGCGACATCCGCAGCGGCTTTTATGCCGCCTACGATGAAGCCGGGTGTGAGTACATCCGCCTGAACGATCCGGAAATCGACCGCCGCCTGAAGAACGGCCCTGACCTCGTCTCGTCGAACTTCGTGATTCCCTATCCCCCCGGCTTCCCGATCATGGTGCCGGGGCAGGTGATCACCCAGGAAACCATCGACTTCATGCGCAAGCTCGATGTGAAGGAGATCCATGGTTACGACGCCGTGCAGGGTCTGAAGCTCGTGCGTTCGGAGGCCTTGGCAAAGCTCGGCGACAGCCATTCGCGGACACATGGGATCAGGGCTGCCGCTGAATAACGGAATAAGGGGCGCTGGAATCTGGAATGGGGAGAGTGACATCATGATTGACTGGTTCGTGCAGACGCTTCGCAGCTATCCAGAGATCGCCATCTTCCTGTCCCTGGCGCTTGGGTATTACTTCGGCTCGTTCACCTATAAAGGCCTCGGTCTTGGAGCGGTGACCGCAACATTGATTGCGGCGGTAATCATCGGACAGCTCGACATCAAGATAGGCAGTCCGCTCAAGCCGGTCTTTTTCCTGATGTTCCTGTTCGCCATCGGTTACGGCGTCGGACCACAATTCGTGCGCGGCATCGCGCAGGACGGACTTCCGCAGGCGTTGTTTGCCGTGGTGGTTTGCCTGTTCTGCCTGGGGGCGGCCTATGGGGGCGCAAAGCTAGCGGGCTATAGCGTCGGCTCGGCTGCGGGGCTCTATGCCGGATCGCAGACGATCTCCGCGTCAATGGGGCTGGCGACCGACGCGATCAACCGGCTCGGCCTGTCGCCCGAGGACGCCAAGAAAACATTGGATGCGATGCCGGTGGCCTACGCCGTCACCTACATTTTCGGAACCATCGGATCCGCTCTTGTTCTGGCGCTGCTTGGTCCGGCGCTTCTTGGCATCGACCTCGAGGCCGCGTGCAAGCGGTATGAGGAGAAGCACGGTGGCAAGCAGGAAGCCGGCGGTCCCGGCACGGCCTGGCACCAGTTCGAGTTGCGGGCGTACCGCATACGCACCGGGGGACAGATCGTCGGCAAGACGGTGGCGCAGGCTGAGGCCCTGCTTCCCGAGCAGCGGGTGTTCGTGCAGCGGATCCGGCGCGGCGACACCATCATGGAGGCGACAGCCGATACGGTGTTCCGTGAGGGTGACATCGTGGCAGTGGCCGGCCGGCGCGAGGTGCTGGTGAATTTGATCGGCGCGACGGCCGAGGAGGTCAACGATCGTGAACTGCTGGCGGTGCCGATCGAAGGTGTCGATGTCTATGTGACCAGCAAGGATGTCGATGGAAAAACGTTGGCAGAGCTGGCCGATTTGCCAAGCGCGCGTGGTCTGTTCCTGCGAAAGATTGTCCGTGGAGCGACCGCGATCAATATTCCGATTATGGCGGACACGCAGGTGCAGCGAGGGGACGTCGTTACGCTGGTCGGACGTACTCCGGACATCGTGGCTGGTACCAAGATGTTGGGTCATCCCGACCGGGCGACCGACGTGGCGGACGTGGCCTTCATTGGTGCGGCGATCTCGATCGGAGCGCTGCTCGGTGCGCTGGTCTACAAGGTCGGCAGTGTGCCGCTTACGCTTTCCACCTCGGGCGGCGTATTGATCGCCGGCCTTTTCTTCGGATGGTTGCGTTCTGTCAAACCGATCTTCGGGCGGATCCCGTCGCCCACCGTCTGGTTCATGAACTCCGTGGGCCTGAACGTGTTCATCGCGGTGGTCGGCATCTCGTCCGGGCCAGGCTTTGTAGCCGGGCTGCAACAGCTCGGATTCAGCCTGTTTCTCTGGGGCGTCGTCGTCACGAGTGTGCCGCTGATACTGGCGATGTACGTGGGCAAATACCTGTTCAAGTTCGATGATGCCATTGTGCTGGGTGCTTGCTCCGGCGCACGCACCACGACGGCCTCGCTCGGCATGATCAACGACCGTGCCAAGAGCCAGATTCCCGGCCTCGGTTACACCGTGACCTACGCGGTCGGCAACACGCTGCTGACCGTTTGGGGCATGGTGCTGGTGATCCTGCTGACTTGAGCTGCGAGAAATCCCGGTGAGCACGTGTGCGTGAGGCCTTGCTCATCGACTTCCCCCTTATGACGACCCCCGTCGACAGAATCTCGAAAAAAAGGAGAAAGCCATGGCCGACCTGATGACCCTGAAGAAGTTCGAGGCTCTCAGCCCCTTCGAGATCAAGAACGAGCTGATCAATCTTGCCAAAGCCACGTCGAAGACGACTCAGTCCGCGTTCCTGGACGCTGGCCGCGGCAATCCGAATTGGGTTGCCACCACGCCGCGCGAAGGTTTCTTCCTGCTCGGCCAGTTTGCCATCACCGAAAGCAAACGGACGATGGAGGAATCTCCTGGGATCGGTGGCATGCCGCAGGCCAAAGGCATCGCGGCTCGCCTCGACGCATGGCTTGCGAAGCACAAGGATATGCCCGGTGCAGACTTTCTGCCCTCTATGGTGAAGTTCGCGATCAAGGCTTTCGGGTTCGATCCCGATGCATTCGTCCACGAGCTCGTCGATTCGATCATTGGCGACCGTTATCCGGTGCCCGATCGCATGCTGGTCCACAACGAGCGCATCGTGCACGAGTATTTAATGTGGGCGATGTGCGGAAAGCCGCGCCCTTCCGGCAAGTTCGACCTTTACGCGGTCGAAGGCGGCACCGCCGCGATGTGCTATATCTTCAAATCGCTGAAGGCCAACCGATTGCTGTTTCCGGGCGACTCGATCGCGCTCGGCACGCCGATCTTCACGCCCTACCTCGAGATGACGCACCTCGAGGATTACGATCTGAAGATGGTACCAATCAGAGCGCCGCAAGAGAACCGCTTTCAATATACGGAGGAGGAAATCAAGAAGCTGGAAGACCCGAAGATCAAGGCCTTCTTCATCGTCAATCCCGGTAATCCCAGTGGCATGGGGATGAGCAGGGAGACGATCGCCATGATCGTGAAGCTCGTGAAGACCAAGCGCCCCGATCTGATGTTACTGACGGATGACGTCTACGGAACATTCGTCAACGATTTCCGCTCCCTGCTTGGCGAGCTTCCGCAGAACACGATCGGCGTCTATTCCTACTCCAAATATTTCGGCTGCACCGGATGGAGACTTGGCGTCATCGCCATCCACGAGAACAACATTTTCGACAACATGATCGCCAAATTGCCGGACCAGCACGTGAAGGCGCTTGACAAGCGCTACGGCCCGATCACGCTTGAACCGCGAAAATTCAAATTCATCGACCGCATCGTAGCCGACAGTCGCGACATCGGCCTCAACCACACCGCCGGGCTTTCGCTGCCGCAGCAGGTGATGATGACGATTTTTTCGCTCTACGAATTGATGGACGAAAAGAAGGATTACCAGAAGGCCTGCATGGGCATCGTGCACCGGCGCATGCAGACCTTGCTCGAGGGCATGGACCTTCAAGTCCAGCCGAATCCGAATTTCGACGCCTACTACGCCTTGATCGATTTCGAGTTCTGGGCTCGGAAGAACATCGGCGATGAAGCCGTTGAATACCTCAAAAAGAACGTGCACCCGCTCGATCTTGCCTTTCGGCTGGCCGAGGCACACGGGATCGTGCTGCTGAACGGTGGCGGATTTGAAGCACCTAACTGGTCGATGCGCGTGTCGCTCGCGAATCTGCCTGACGAAGCTTACGAAGACATTGGTCGGGGCGTTCGGGCGATCGCCCGCGGCTACAGAGACATGTATGAGGCTTCAAAAAAGCTCGTTCCCGCGAAGTGAACGAAGAATGGTCGCGAAGCGAATTCCGGACATGAGGAAGCATCGATCGAACTGGATCGCCGTGATGGCGCTCGCCGCAGCGGTTGGCGTCGCAGCGCCATCGCACGCGATCACCGGCGCCGTTCGCGTCACGGTCGCCAAGGCGGGGTTTGTCGTGGGAGCCGGCGGAGGCCGGGGGACTCTCACCTTTCGTCACCGCCTCTATCCGTTCACGGTCCAGGGTTTGAGCCTCGGCTTCACGGCCGGCGCATCGATCAACAAGCTGGTCGGGCGCGCCGAGTTCATCAACGAGCTCGGCGACTTTGCCGGCACCTACAGCGTGGTCGGCGCGGGCGGCGCGCTGATCGGCGGCGTCGGCGGCGTGCAGCTCAAGAACGACAAGGGCGTTGTCATCACCTTGCAGGGCCCCAGGGCGGGTCTCGAGTTGTCCGCCAATGTCACGAAGGTGGTGATTACCCTGGATCAAACTGGTTCGACCCCGAATTAACGCTTCAGCTGTGGAGAGTACAGAATGACTAAATATCGAATTCAATTCCTTGGAGTTGCGCTGGTCCTGCTGTCCGCATTCGGGCTGGCTTCGCCGTCGCGCGCCGACACCGGTGCGGTCCGCGTGGTCTTCACCAAGGGAGGATTCATCGTGGGCGTCGGCGGCGGCCACGGCGTTCTGAACTTCCGCGGCCATAACTACCGCTTCACGGTGTCGGGGATGAGTGTGGGCTTCACGATCGGCGCCTCGACCACCAATCTGGTTGGGCACGCCCTGAACCTGAACAGTCCAGGCGACATCCAGGGAACCTACAACGTGATCGGCGCCGGCGGCGCCCTGGCAGCCGGCGCCGGCGGCGTGCAGTTGCAGAATCAAAACGGTGTTATCCTGCAGCTGGCCGGCGGCAAGGTCGGCGTGGAGCTGTCGGCGGCGGTGGGTGGAGTGACGATCACGCTGCAATGAGCGCAAAGGCTCGCGCTCAATATCGCTCCGCGACGAAATTAACCCCGCGCAGGCTGGCCTGGTCGTTGTAGCGGCCCTTGTCGGACCGCTTCGGCAGCTGCACCCGGTCGCGTGATACCTTCTTGTATGGAATCGCGTTCAACAAATGCGCGATGCAGTTCAGTCGCGCCCGCCGCTTGTCGTCGGAACGGATGACACTCCACGGCGCGTGCGTTGAACTCGTCGCCTTGAACATCATGTCGCGGGCGCGCGAATATTCATACCAACGCTGGTAGGATTCGGTGTCCATCGGGCTCAGCTTCCATTGCCGCAAGGGATCATCGATCCTCGCCTTGAAGCGCCGCTCCTGTTCTTCCATCCCGACCTCGAGCCAGATCTTGATCAGGATGATGCCGGCATCGACGATATATTTTTCCATCTCCGGACAGAGCGACAGGAAGCGCTTGTGCTCGTCGGGTTCGACAAAGCCCATGACATATTCGACGCCGGCACGGTTGTACCAGCTGCGGTCGAAGATGACGATTTCGCCCCCAGCTGGAAACCGCTCCATGTAGCGCTGCATGAACAGCTGGGATTTTTCCCGATCGGAAGGCGCAGGGAGCGCGACGACGCGGAACACGCGCGGGCTGACCTTTTCCGTGATCGCTTTGATCGTGCCGCCCTTGCCGGCGGCATCCCTGCCTTCGAACAGGACGACGACCCTGAGCTTCTTTTCCTTCACCCAATCCTGCAAATGACACAGCTGAACCTGAAGCTTTCGCAGCTCCTGCTCATAGGCTTTCCGCTTCATCCTGGATGAAACGTCTTCATCTTTTGCCATTGCGTTACCCGTCCGTCCGCGATCAATCGCCCCACGCGATGACGATGCCAATGTCTCCCGGCACGCCGCCCGGAAAATCAATGATCTGATAGCGGATGCGATAGCCGCGCGGCTTCAAATAGTCCGACCAGAGCTTGAAGATCTCCAGAGCTATTCCCGTCAGGGTTTTATCCCATCCCGGCTCCTGCTGATTGATGGCCCGGCCATTGTCGGTGCACAGCGAGTTGGGAAACCGGTAAACCTGAACCTCCGTCAGGCCATTGCGCACCGCCCGCTGGATCACCGTCGAGGCAAGCTTGACCTTTTCATCCTCGGTCAAGCCGGAGGGCTTGCTGAGCCTTTCGATCAGGGCCCGCTTTTCAGCCTCGGCCGCGGTCAACCGCCGGGCATATTCGTCGGCTTTTTCGGCCTCGTGGATTGCGGCTCGTTTCTGGATTTCCGCTGCCGTAGGCAGCAGTTCGTCAATGTTCTCGGGCATGGCTGGTCCTTCCCTAGGCGATGTCTCACCTGGATGACAGCTAGCGTCCGCCGGGAGGGCGTTCCTTTGATTCAGATCAAGCGTGCCGGCCGCTTTACCATTCCTGATTGCGACGACGTCGGCGGATCAGCAAGGCGATGGGAGTGGGAATGGATCGGTACTTCAAATGCGCGATAGTTGCGGCGGCGCTGACGGGCTCGGTGTTTCTGGAGCAGGCGCACGCCGCCGGTCTTGACGGCGCATGGGCCACCAATGCGGACGAATGCCACCACGTGTTCACCAGGAAGGGGAAGGCGGACGAGATCGGGTTTGCCGCAACTTCCGAGCAGTATGGCGGCGGCTTCATCGTCGAGGCCGACCGCCTCAGGGGGAAAACCGCTACCTGCAAGATCAAGACCAGGAAAGAGGATGGCGAGATAATCAATATCGTCGCGGGCTGCGCCACCGACATCATGCTCTCGAACGTCCAGTTCAGCCTAAAGATTATCGAGCCAAACAAGATTTCGCGGGTCTTTCCCGGTATCATGGATATGGAGATCAACTACTACCGCTGCCCGATCTGAAAAAGAGCTGCGAGTTGCCGAACCTGCGTGAGAAGCGGGATCGATCCATCATCACGCAGGGCCGCGGCGTCACCGCCAAATGCCAGGGAGACCGTCTTGACAGCATCACCCAATCCGATCGCGACAGACCATATGCCGTTCTTCATCACGGCGCCGGGCCAAACCGATGTTCTCTTCAACATTACATTATGGTTCGTCGTCGCATGCATCGTTCTGACGGGTGTGATTTTCCTCACCATCCACTCGCTTCCGGAGCGCATGGCGCACAAGTCGAAGAAGATACTGCTCGACCTGATCGCCTTGCTCTGCCTGCTGGCGCTGCTGACGCACAACCACCTTTTCTGGTTCATAGCGATCATACTTGCCTTCATCGACATTCCGGACTTCCTGACCCCGGTAAACCGCATCGCGAGTTCCGTGGAATCCATGGCTGGGCAGGAAGCCGGCGAGAAACCGGCGGGTGTTTCAACTCCCATCCCGCCGGAGGCTGCGACAGCCGACGAACCCCAGGCGAAGAAGCAGGGAGCCCGTCATGCTTGAACTCATGCTGTGCTCCTCGCTGACGCTGCTTCCGGATTTTCTGTTTCGCCGCTTCGTGCAGGGCAAGCGCCTCGGCAAGGAAATCACCCTGTTCTCGGTCTGGTACGAGCTTCGCTGGGGCATCACGCTCTGCCTGATACTCACCATACTGCTGATCACCGTGGTGCTTTACAATCACCCCTCTTCGAACGACGTCAATGCGCTGTTTCGGACCACGTCGATTTTCGCAGAAACCGGCGGCCGGGTATCGGAGGTCTATGTCGGCTATAACCAGAAGGTGAAGAAGGGTCAGCCGCTGTTCAAGCTCGACAGCAAGAGACAGGAAGCCGAGATCGAGACGGCTCGCGCCCACGTCGTCGAAGTGGAGGCGAACACGGGCACCGCCAAGGCCGATGTCCTGACAAGCCAGGGCAAACTCGACGAAGCCAAGAGTGATTATCAGCAGGCGCTTGACGAATACAATACCAAGAAGAAACTCTATGAGCGCAATCCTGACGTTGTCGCAACGCGCGAGCTTGAGAAGCTGCAAGTGCTGGTGACGGCGCGGCAAGGCAGCGTCGACGCTGCGAGCGCCGCCAAACAGTCGGCAGAGACGCGCCTTTCAGTGGTCCTGCCGGCGCAGAAGGCGAGCGCGGAGGCGCAGCTTGCGGCAGCCCAGGTCGAACTTGAGAAGATGACGATCCGTGCTGGCGTCGACGGACGGGTTGATCAGTTCGTCCTGAGGCCGGGCGACATCGTGCAGCCGGCGCCGGTCACCCGGGCCGCGGGGATTCTCATTCCCGAGGCCGCGGGCGAAGGGCGGCTGTTCGGCGGATTTAACCAGATCGAAGCCCAGGTGATCAAGGTCGGCATGGTGGCCGAGGCAACCTGCATCTCCAAGCCCATGACCATTATTCCGTTGGTCGTCGCAAGCGTGCAGGACGTCATCGCTGCCGGCCAGATCTTGCAGACCAATCAGCTGACCGAGATGGCGAAGCTCGGTGCCCCGGGCACGGTCCTGGTTTTTCTCGAACCTCTCTACCAGGGCGGGCTCGACGATGTTCCAGCAGGCAGCAGCTGCATTGCAAATCTCTATTCCGATCATCACCATGAACTTGAATCGAAGGACATCGGCTCGCTGGAGAAAGTCTATTTGCACATCGTCGATACGGTGGCTCTCATTCACGCGCTGGTCCTTCGTATGCAGGCGGTTGTCCTGCCACTGAAGGCGCTGGTGTTTAGCGGAGGACATTGAGCGGTGGGAGGACTTTCTGTAAAACGTTGACGCGATGGATGCGCAACATAAATCCATCCGGCCCGCAACCATCACCGTGAGAGCCGCATGGCTTCAGTCGCAATGCCAAGATGGCTTCGGATCGTCCTCGTGGCCGGCGTCGTCATTCTGGTCGCAGGCGCGGGTCTCTTCGGTTATCGCTGGTATTCCCGGCCGACGACGCTGACCATCGCAGTCGGCTCACTCGATGGTGAGGCCCCGAAACTCGTGTCGGCGCTGGCAAGCCGGCTCGCCGCAACGAACGCGCCGGTACGGCTGAAGCTGGTGGAAACCGCCGGCGCGATCGAGGCCGTCGATCTGTTTTCGTCTGGTAAGACCGATCTCGCCGTCGTGCGGGGCGATGTCGGCGACCTGTCGCAGGCGCAGGCCGTGGTCATCCTCGCGCATGCCGTGGTGTTGCTGGTTGCGCCGCCGGGATCTCCGATCGCCGAGATCGCGGACCTGAGGCGCTCCAGCGTTGGAGTGGTCGGCGGCGAAATCAACCGGAAGGTCGTCGACGTTCTGACCCAGGAATACGATCTAGGCCGTGCCGGTGTGACGTTCCGCGACCTCGCGCCCGCGGAGACGCGTCGGGCGCTCGACGCCAAGGAAGTGCGCGCGATCCTGCTGGTCGTTCCCCTGGCGGAAAAATACCTGACGCTGCTGCGCGGCCTGTTCCCGCAAAACCCGAAGACGGCCCCCGTGCTCATTCCGATCGAGGCGGCCGGCGCCATCGCCGAGAAGCAGCGGGCCTATGAAAGCTTCGATATCCCGAAGGGCACGCTGCGGGGCTCGCCTCCCGTCCCGAGCGACGACGTCACCACGCTTCGAGTATCCCTTTATATCGTCGCCAGGAAAAAGCTCGACAACGATCTGGTCACTGATTTGACGGAGGCGTTGATGAAGGCGCGCAGGGATCTGCTCGGTGAATTGCCGATACTGGGACAGATGACTGCGGCCAGTACCGACTCCGATGCCTATCTGCCGGTTCATCCGGGTGCTGCCGCCTTCTACAACGGCACGCAGCAGAGCTTCCTGGACAAATGGGGCAACGCCATCTTTCTGGCGCCCATGATCTTCGGGGGGCTTCTCTCCGTGGCGGCCGCGGCCTGGAAATTCCTGCGGGCGGGCGAACCCGGCAGCGGCGAAGAGGCGCTGGATTTGCTCTATGCGCTTGGAGGCCGCATACGGACCTCACAGGCGGAGACAGAACTGTCCGATATCGAGCGCGAGATCGACAAGGTGCTTCAGGCCCAGCGCGCCAGGAGCGCGGCAGGCGAGGAAAATGCGCTCGATGTCACGAGCTTGAATGTCGCCGCGCACCGCCTGCAGAGCCTGATCCACGATCGCCGGATCCTGCTGGCCGCGCAGTCCGGCGGCAAATTTCAGGCTTAAGAGGCACGACGGCCGTCCGAGCGGCCAGTGCAGCGGCTCGAACGGCGGTCCAGGCGGCGTGCCTATTCGCGCAATGATGCGACACTTGCGGCAATGTTGTCGGCGAGGCCCTTCACGAGAGGTACGTAGCGCTGGACAATGTCGGCACGGTCGAGGGCCGAGGTGAAGTAGGTCATGCCGACGGTGGCGAGCACGCGGCCGTCGGCGATGATGGGAGCAGCGATCGTGCCCGAGGAGCGCGGCTCGACGACGGGGTCGCGTTCGGCAAAACCCTGCTTGCGGATCGCGGCCAGCAGGGACAACGCGCGTTTGCGCTCGGTCGCAAGCTTGTCCTCGCTCTCCTGCGATCGGGCCAGCATGTCAAGCAGCATCGACCGCTCGCTGACCGGACAGAAGGCGAGATAAGCGCGCCCCAGCGCCCGCCCGAGCAGACTGAGCTGCGTGTTCAGCGTGCCGTGAAATGGCGAGACCGGGCTGTCGGGAATGGTGCTGAAGCGGACCACGACACAACTTCTGTCGAGCACGGCGATGGCGATCGGCCAGTGATATTGCCGGGTGAAGGCGAGCGCCCACGGCCGCGCCGCCTCCACCACCAGCGGGTCGCCGTGAAAGCCGTTGCTCAGCGACTTGACCCGCGAGGCGACCGCGTAGCCGCCCTGCCGCCGGTCGTTCGCGGCATAGCCCATGGCGCAGAGCGACTTCATCAGCCGCACCACGGTCGATTTCGGCAAGCCCGTCGCCTTGTGCAGGCGATCGATCGAGGTGACGCGGTGGCGATTGAGCTCCTCCAGCAGCAACAGCGTGCGGGAAGCGGCCTCGACGGTGTCGGATTTGAGCGGCATTGTTGAATTCCACCTGGTGGAACGCGGCCGAATAGCTATGGCCGAGTGCCGTCCTCCCTGCAATGGTTTTCAGCAAGCGCCACGCCGGAAGCTGCCCTCTTCAAAGCAGCCCGTCGCAGATGGCCGGGAGGAACAGCATTGTCCGGAGACATCGTCAGACCGCATTTTTCGTCGTTCCGCCGCCGCTTCTCGGCGCGGCAGCCGGTCGTGGGCTCATTCATCAAGACGCCGACCACACACGCGACCGAGATTATGGGCGCGCTCGGCTACGATTTCGTCGTGATCGACGAGGAGCACGCGCCGTTCGATCGCGAGTCGACCGATGTCGTGCTGCTGGCCGCGCGCGCCAGCAACCTCGCGGGCATCGTACGGGTCTCATCGGACGATCCGGCAAAGATACTGTCGTGCCTGGACTGCGGCGCGACCGGTGTGCTGGTTCCCCATGTCGCGACGGTGGAGAAAGCGCGCGCGGTCGCAGCTAGCGCGTGCTACCGCGGCGGACGGCGCGGTTATTCCGGGTCGGCTCGCGCCGGCGCCTATGGCGCCACGCCGGTGTGGACCCTGGTCGACGAACAGGATGCATCGGTCTGCGCGATCGCGATGATCGAGGACCCCGAAGCGCTCGATCAGATCGACGCCATCGCCGCGGTCGACGGCATCCATGGGCTGTTCATCGGGCGCGGCGATCTCACCGTAGCGCTCGGCGCCAAATCGTCCGCCGATAAGCCGGTGCAGGACGCCGTTGCGAAGGTGATCGCCGCGGCGAAGAAGGTCGCCAAGCCGGTCTGCGTGATGGTTGCGAATGCCGGGGAGGCCAAGAATTTCGCCGACCTCGGCGCCCACGCGTTCATCATCGCGTCGGACCAGAGCTTCATGCGCCGGGCCGCGGCGCAGACGCTCACCGATTTCAAATCCCTCGTTCAAACCACGGATGGCTCCCATGTATCACAGCACTGATCCCCGCGCCGCGCTCGCCGCCGCTCCTGTCGGCGCAAAGCTCGCCGCCACCCATTTCGCCGGCGCCGAGTACGCGAAATTCTACGAGACGCCACCGGCCGAAACGCTAGCCGGCGCGCACACCTGGTACGCCCGCGGCCAGAACTTCATCATCGCCTACAGCGACGCCGACAAGGGCGCGGTGCTGAGCCGGACCAACCAGCCCGACGAATATGTCGTGCTGCTGCCCGATCCGGGCGCGGGCGCCGATATCGTATGGGGCAACGAGCGTCTGGCCGTCAGCGGCCACTCCATCAGTTTTGTGCCGGCGGGCGCAAGCTCCGTCACGTTGCACGGCGCCGCCAAGGTGGTGCGCATGATGTCGACGCGCTCCGAAGATCTCGCCAAGCTCTGCTCCAACGCCGGGTCTTACGCCAAGGCGCATCCCAATCTGCCGCCGTTCGAGCCGTGGCCGGAAGCAACCGGCGGCCGCAAGATCCGGACCTACAGTCTCGATGTCGCGGCGACGCCGGGCCGGTTCGGGCGCATCTTCCGCTGCTCGACCTTCATGGTGAATTTCCTCGAACCGAAAAACGGCCCGCGCGATACATCCAAGATGTCGCCGCATTACCATGACGATTTCGAGCAATGCTCGCTGGCGCTGGCCGGCTCCTTCGTCCATCACCTGCGCTGGCCGTGGACGACGGACATGGCGGAATGGCGCAATGACGATCACGAGTTCTGTGGATCGCCCTCTGTCGCCGTGATTCCGCCGCCGGCCATTCACACCTCGCAGGCCACCGATCCCAAGCTCAATATTCTCGTCGACATCTTCTGCCCGCCGCGCGTGGATTTCTCGACCAAGCCGGGCTGGGTGCTGAACGAGGATGAATATCCGATGCCCGCGCAAGCCGTCGCCGGCAAATCCGCCGCCTGATCCATCTTCAACCGAGGGGTCCACGACCATGGCCGATCAACAAAAGTCCTACCCGACCACCGTGCCGCTGCCGCCGCTGTCGCGGCTGGCGGAGGTCAACGAACTCCTGGTCGGCGCGATCGATCTGCACTGCCACAGCGGTCCGGCGGCGATGCCGCGCATTCTCGATCATCACGAGGAGCTGCTTGATGCGGCCGCGGCGAAATTCCGCGCCGTGCTCTACAAGGATCACTTCTATGCCGGCATGCCGCATGCGATCCTGCTCGAGAAGCTGTTCCCCGAAACCAATGTGAAGCTGTATTCGGGCATTGCGCTGAACAATGCATCGGGCGGCATCAACCCGCATGCCGTCGACCACGCCATCAAGCTCGGCGGCAAGATCGTCTGGATGCCGACCCTGTCGGCGGCGAACCATATCGAGGCGATGTCGAAGGGAAACTCGACCTTTCCAAAGACCTCGCAGAAAATGCTCGATCCGATCCCGCTCTCGTCGCTCGACGCCAACGGCAAGCTCACGGACGACACCAAGAAGGTTATCGATCTCATCGCCGAGGCCGACATCATCCTGGCCGGAGGTCACCTGCCTGCCAGCGAGCTGCACATCCTGTTCGACGAGGCGGGCAAGCGCGGCGTCAAGAAGATGATGGTCAATCATCCGACCTACATCGTCGGCTGCAGCGACACGGATATTCGTCAGCTGGTCGCGCGCGGCGTCAAGATGGAACATTCGATCTGCATGTTCATCGAAGGCAAGTCGCTGAAGTACAGCCCCGATGATCTCGCGCATCTGATCGAGGTGGCCGGCGTCGACAACACCATCCTGTCGTCCGACCTCGGGCTGCAGGGCTCGCAGCGCCCGGTCGATGGTTTCCGCAGCATCACCCAGATACTTCTGGATCTTCAGATGCCCCGGACCGCGATCAGGAAGCTCATCAGCGAGAATGCTGCGCGGTTCCTGAATCTTCCGGTGAGCCAGTCGGCCGCGCAGAACGCCGCTTAGAAAAATCAGGCGTCGACAGACCGCGAAAAAGCGGGGAGGGAACACCATGGATCCGGCCGATCGCGACGGCGACGCGCTGATGTACCGCATCATGTGGCGGATCATGCCGCTAATGGTGGGCTTCATGATGCTGTCGGTGGTCGACCGGTCCAATGTCAGCTATGCCAAGCTGCAGATGGTCTCCGGCCTCGGCATGTCGGAGACAGCCTACGGCCTCGCCTCGTCGCTGTTCTTCATCGGCTCGCTGGTGTTCGAGGTGCCGAGTGCGCTCGCCGCGCACCGGTTCGGCGCCCGGCTGTGGTTCGCGCGCATATTGTTGACCTGGGGACTGCTCACCGTCCTGCTCGGCTTCACCTTCTCGGGCTCGGTGTTTGCCGCCGTGCGCTTTCTGATTGGTGCGGCGGAAGCCGGCGCCTATCCCGGCATCATCTATTATCTGACCTTGTGGTTTCCGAAGCGCTACCGCGTGCAGGCGCTTGCGCTGATGACGATCGGCAGTCCGCTCGGCAACATGTTCGGCTCGCTGTTCGGAGGGCTGCTGCTCAACCTCGACGGCACGCTCGGCCTCGGCGGCTGGCAGTGGGTGTTCATCGCCACCGGCGTGCCCGCGGTGCTGCTGTTCGTGCTGATGGTGAAATATTTGCCCAACGGTCCACAGGACGCGCCATTCCTCAACGACCGGGAAAGGTCCTGGCTTGCGAGCGAACTGGGGCGCGGCGAAATCTCGAAAGCGCTGCACACCAATCCGCTTCGGGTTCTGTTCGACTGGCGGGTCTGGGCCTTCTCGCTGGTCTATTCGATGATCACGCTGGCGCTCTATTGCGTGATCTACTGGTTGCCCACCGTGGTGAAGGGTTTTGGCGCGACCAGCACGCAGAACGGCCTGTTGAACTCGCTGCCCTGGGCCATGGTGGCGCTGATGCTGCTGTGGGTGCCGCGGCATCTGCGCGAGCATCGCAGCGTTCTCATCGGCATGGCGCTGATCGCGCTGTGCGGAGCGACCGCCTTCCTGATGTCGACGGTGCTGCCGGAAAACTGGATGCGCTATGCAGCCTTCGTGCTCGGCACGCCCTGCATCTCGCTGATGTTTCCCTGCTTCTGGTATCTGCCGTCACAGATCTTCAAGGGCGCCCATGCCGCGGCCGCCATGGCGGCCATCACCACACTCGGCAGCCTCGGCGGCTTCCTGTCGCAGAACGTGATGCCCTGGGTCGCGCATTGGACCGGCAGTGCGCTCGCCGCCATGATCGTCCCGGCCATCAGCCTGGCGCTGCTTTCGCTGAGCGCCATCATCATGCTGGCGGCCTGGCGTTCGCCACCGCATGCGGGCTTCGACTTTGAGTCGTCGGCGGATTCGAAGCGCCCGCAGCCCGCATCATAAGGGACGTTGACGAGGGGTTCAGAGGAGGCAGATCATGAATTGCGGTAGAAACCATTCCAGGGGCTGGAAACAGTTGCAGCCCTTTGCCGCGGCCTTGTTGTTGGCGCTCGGCAATACCGCCTTCGCCGGAGAGGCGAAGCCTCCGATCGTCCTGGACTCGACGGGCGGCTTTGAAGTGGGTGGCAAGGTCATCACCAAGCCCGGTGATCCCAACCAGACGCTGTCCTGCGACCATGGTTATGTCGAATACTTCATCCCCGCGAAAAGGCGGAGCGTCGGCCTGATCATGTGGCACTCGTCCAGCACCAAGGTGTGGGAAAATCGCTGGGACGGCGGCGAAGGCTACAAGAGCATGTTCCTGCGCAAGGGATATCCCGTCTATCTCTGGGACGGCCCGCGCGTCGGCCGCGCGAACTGGAGCTGCGAGCCGATCACCTACACCCCGGAATATTTCGATCAGCGCAACTTCGCCGCCTGGCGTTTCGGCGTGACCTGGCCCAACTGGAATCCGGGCGTGCAGTTCCCGACCGCCGACAAGGAAGCCTGGGAGCAGGCGACGCGCGCCCGTTACGACGAGTTCGATACGCTGGAGAATGTATTGTTGCAGGCGGACGCCGGCGGCCAGGCCATCGACAAGATCGGACCCGTCGTCGCGCTGACCAATTCCGCGGGCGGCTGGCGCGCCATGATGTCGGCCGTCAGGGCCAAAAGCGACAACATGAAGGGCATCGTCGCCTACGAGACTCCGGGCTTCGTCTTCCCCGAGGGTGAAGGGCCGGAGCCCCAGCCGAAGGCGCCGTTCGGCCCCAATTCCGTGCCGCTCGCCGAGTTCATGAAGCTGACCAGGTTTCCGATCCAGATGGTGTTCGGCGACTACACCGACACGCGTCCGATATGGGCCGCATCGATCAAGCTGGCACACACCTTCTGCGATATCGTCAATCGTCACGGTGGAGATTGCGAGGTCTTGCGGCTTCCGGACGCCGGTCTGCACGGCAACACCCACATCGCGTTTGCCGATCTCAACAATGAGGCGGTCGCGGACGAACTATCCAAATGGCTGCACCGCAAGGGCCTCGACAAGTTTGCCGGAGAATAAGCGCATGCGGCTGCTCTCTTTGCTTCTCTTCGGCCTCGCACTTGTTCTTGCGCCACCGGAGCGCGCGGTCGCGCAAGACTGGCCGAGCCACCCGGTCACATTCATCGTGCCGTTTCCGGCCGGCGCGGCCGTCGACACGCTGGCGCGCGCCGTCGCCGCTGAGCTCAGCGAAAAGTTCGGCAAGCAGTTCATCGTCGACAACCGCGCCGGCGCGGGCGGCAATCTCGGCGGGACGGCGGTCGCCAAGGCGGCGGCCGACGGCTACACCATGCTGTTCGGAACGCCGGCGCCGATCGCGCTCAACAGGTTCATGTACAAGGGCCTGGCTTACGACTCCGAGCGGGATTTCATCCCAGTCGTGCTCGTCGCCAAGTCACCGCTGATAGTCACGGCGAAGCTCGACTTTCCGGCGAAGACGCTCGCCGAGCTGATCGCCTATGCCAAGGAGAATCCGGGCAAGGTCAATGTCGGCCATCCCGGCAACGGGACGCTCGGACACATTACCTCGGAGCTGATTCAGCAGTTTGCTGGCGTGAAGATGACGAACGTGCCTTACCGCGGCTCGGCGCCGCTGATGACGGACCTGCTCGGGGGACAGATCGACATCGCCATGGATTTCATGCCGAGCTATGTGCCGCTGGTGACCGAAGGCAAGATCCGCGCGATTGCGGTGACGACAAGCCAGCGCGCCGCGCAGCTGCCTGATGTGCCGACGGTGCAGGAAGCCGGATTCAAGGGTTTTGAGGCGACCGCGTGGTACGCGATCGTCGCTCCGACCGGGACGCCGCCGGACATCGTGACCAAGGTGAACCATGCGGTGAACGCCTTCCTGAAAAGCGACAAGGGCAAGGCCGTGCTCGAGCAGAGCGCCCTGCAAGCTGTCGGAGGCTCCCCGGAAGACCTCAAGGCGTTCGTCGACGGCGAACGCGCCAAATGGGGTCCCGTGATCGAGGCCGCCAAAATCGCGATGTAGTATCGCGATGCAGCAGAACGAGGCGCCGTAAATGACGGGCATTGAAGTTCCCGCGCTGTCGGCGCCGAAGGTGGCGCTCGTCACGGGCGGCAACAGCGGCATCGGCAAGGCAATTGCGGCGCGCCTTGCCGCCCTGGGGTCGGCTGTCGTGGTCGGCTACAACAGCCGCCGCGAACAGGCGGAAGATGTAGCAGGTGCGTTGCAAGGCGGCGGGCATCTCGCCCTGCGCATCGAGATCGACGATCCCAATTCCATCTCCGAGGCCGCTTCCGCCGTGGACAGGCAGTACGGGCGGCTCGATGCGCTGGTCAACTGCGGAGGCGCCACCACGCCAGTGCCCGCGGCTGATCTTGCGGCACTGACGGACGATATCTTCGACCGAACCGTTACCATCAATTTGCGCGGACCGTTCGTCATGGTTCGCGCCTTTCGTCCCTTGCTGGAACGCGGCAACTCCGCCGCCATCGTGAACATTTCGTCGATCGCGGCACGTACGGGTTTGGGCAGCAGCCTGGCCTATCTGGCCGCAAAGGCAGGCGTCGATGCACTCACCATCGCGCTTGCGAAAGTGCTTGCGCCGAAGATCCGCGTGTTCTCGGTCTCACCGGCTGGCGTGGATACGGATTTTGTTCCCGGCCGGCCCCGTGACCAGCTGCAAAAGGTCGCCGAAAAACTGCCGCTGGCCCACGTCACCACGCCCGACGATGTCGCTCGCGCGGCCGTCGCCTGCATCGTCCATCTGACCAGCTCGACGGGAATTGTGGTGCCGGTGGATGAGGGCAGGCACCTCTAGACTAGTTTCTGTCGCGAAATTGGTAGATTTTGCGCGAAGACGGGTCAGTTGATGCCGATGGAATTGGCATGAACTTTATCGCTGTGCGGCTGAGTTTGCCACGTCGCTTGCCTGATTTTTGAGATAGGTTGCAGTCGCCAGGTTACAGCCGGCGACGTGATGAGGTACGGTGGTTTTTGTTCCAGCAGTGGCCGGTCAGGGCGCGAATTATTGTCGCTTGGATTTGCGTCGCCTGGAGCGTTTAATCATCAGGCGCGCCAATGATCATGAGATTGTTGGCGAGCACCGCGGCGCCAACAAACAATGCGAAGCGCTCGGCGCCTTCGGCACGGCAGCGCTTCATGCCGCGGCCGCGCATCAGCACCGAGATGCGCCCCTCGATGCCGGCGCGAAAGCGCTGGCCTTGCATTGAACGCTGGCGATCGTTCGAAACTTTGGCGTTGCGGCGTCTTGCTGCCGCCGCGCTGTGGAATGCACACCGTCGTGACAGCGCCGCGCACGCAGGCGGCAACGCTCTTCTCGCTAAAGAAGCCGCGATCGGCGCCATAGAGGTTCGGGGCACGGCTAAAGACGCGACGGTGACGCTTGAGCGACGGCGCCACATGAACCTCGTCGGCAATGTTTCCCTTGAGCACATCATACTGGGTGATCAATCCCTTGGCGCTTTCGGCGAGAAACACCTTGTGGCCGAACTCGACGGGCGTGCGCACTTTACCGCGCTTGATCAGGTCGGTATGTGGCTCGAAGATCGAAGATCTTCTCCGCATTGGCGACCTGCTCGCCGTCGAGCACACGGCGGCGGGTCTGCTCGATCACCCGACGCTCCGAGACCGCAATGATCATGTAATCTCGTCGCGGATGGCGTCGATCTTCAGGGCCGTCAGCACGTCCGGGCCGCGCTTGGTGGCGGTGTTGTCGAGCACGGTC
Source organism: uncultured Alphaproteobacteria bacterium (assembly GCA_963802585.1). Taxonomy (GTDB): domain Bacteria; phylum Pseudomonadota; class Alphaproteobacteria; order Rhizobiales; family Xanthobacteraceae; genus Bradyrhizobium. The sequence continues at coordinate 135,528 of CAWDJS010000017.1, forward strand.
CTGGCGTTCGCCACCACCTCTTCGGCAATGTCAATCAGCGCTCGATAGGTTGCCCGCTGCGGCGATCCGGCCCCCTGGCGCTGGCGCGTCGTCATGCGCTGGATCTCGATACATGAGCGCCGGTGCGCGAGCGCGTCGACGATTGTGAAAACCCTTTATCCGTCGCAGCTTCAGCGCCTTGGCGAGGCGGCCGCACCAGACGTGTGAGAACACGCACCACGTCCCACAACAGCGTGTTGTCGGTCGGATGATGAATATCGGTCTCGACCACTGTGGTGTCGACCCGCAGCTTGGCGCCGTCTTCGCAAACCGAGCTTCACAGCGGCCTTAACGACGAGATCGTTGAGCGGTTTTGAGCGTCTGAGGCGCCAGTCGGTTGGAAGCTGCGATTGAACGCGTCATGCTTGGGTACTGGATCGCAGTAGAACCCGGTGAACTGACGCAGCGTCACGCCGTCGGCGATGCGTTCGCGTAACTCGCGATAATCCCAGTTCTTCACCCGCATCAGAAGCAGTGAGCGCAGCACCTGCACGGCGGTGAGGCCGCTCCGGCCCTTGCCTGGCTGCTTGAGGCTGCCGACGAGATCACGTCGCACCCGCTCGATCATCTCATGTTGGGTATCAAGAAATGTCGAAATCGCCTCCAGCAGCGGCTCCAGGCGCACATTCTGCTGCATCAGCTCCAGATCGGCAAAGCTCATCTGCCGCGCCATCGCCCGCGCCACGGCTTCAGCTCTTGCTGTGATCAGCTGTACTCTTACGCGCGCGCTTCAACGCTTTGACATAACGCGGTCCCGCCTGCATCAGCAGGTCCTGCAGGGCGCGCCCATTCTCGATACGCCAGCTGACCTCGCCGACCAGATCTTCGGGCACGTAGACCGCAAACCGCCGACCGTTGTGCCGGCCGTAGAGCACGTGGCTGCGATGCTGTTCGCCGGACAGACACGCTGCACAGTTTGCCTGCGTGCAGGGAGCACGGCGAAAGCTCAGCGAGCCGAGCATCGCCGGCAACAGCCCAGCCGCTTCGCTCTCCATCCAGCGGACGACATCGGCAGGCGACTCGGTCTTGGCTCGAATCATTCGACATATGTGTCACAAACCACACAAAAACAGAAGCAAAACTCGCTGCCGAAAAATGCCAGAAAGCCCGATTCCACCGTGTTATTTTGACTTTCGCGACAGAAACTAGACTAGGCCAGACGGAGACCGCGTAACCCGGGTCTTCCAGTTCCCGGTCCAGTTGACCCGCCTTTTGGCCCAGCTTCTTCCCGCAAGTAGGTTGCCTCGCGGGCACGTAAGCTCGCGCGTGCCCGATCCAAAAACGAGGCACATCCGAGAAAAGAACACCGGGAGGCTCCCATGAAATGGCAGACGATTGCGATCGTATCGGTCCTTGCGCTTGCAACCCAGGCATCGGCGGTAGAGAAGAAATACGGCCCGGGCACGAGCGACACCGAGATCAAGCTCGGCCAGACCTCGCCGTTCTCCGGTGCCGCCTCGGCCTACAGCGTGATCGCCAGGACCCAGGCCGCCTATTTCAAGATGATCAACGAGCAGGGCGGCGTGAACGGGCGCAAGCTCAACCTGATCACGCTCGACGACGGCTACAGTCCGCCGAAGACGGTGGAGCAGACCCGCAAGCTGGTCGAGCAGGAGGAGGTCGCGGTGATCCTCAATCCGCTCGGCACGCCGACGGGCCTTGCCGTGCGTAAATATCTCAATGAGAAGAAGGTGCCGCAGCTCTTCATCGGCGCCGGCGCGACCCTATGGGGCGATTACGAGCACTTTCCGTGGTCGATTGGATTCCAGGCATCGTACCAGGCCGAGACCGCGGTTTACGCAAAATACGTGCTGAAGAACAAGCCGGACGCGAAGATCGCGCTGTTCTATCAGAACGACGACGCCGGCAAGGATTACGGCAACGGCTTCAAGAAGGGCCTGGGGCCGGAGAACACCGCGAAGATGGTGATCGCGGAAGCGACCTATGAATCGACCGACCCGACCATCGACAGCCAGATCGTGAAGCTGAAAGCGTCCGGCGCCAACGTGCTGTTCATGCACGCGATCCCCAAGCAGGCGGCGCAGGCGATCCGCAAGATCGGCGAGATCGGCTGGAAGCCCGACATGTTCTTCCTCGCGGCGACCTCGACCTCGGTATCCTCGGTGCTGAGGCCCGCCGGCTTCGAATATGCCAAGGACATCATCTCGTCCTACTCCTTCAAGGATCCCAACGATCCGCAGTGGAAGGCGGACCCGGACGTGCTGGCCTGGCACGACTTCATGAAGAAGTATTTTCCGGACGGCAATCCGCAGGACCAGCTCATCGTCTACGGCTACATCGTGGCGGAAGCGACCGTGCAGGTGTTCAAGCAGTGCGGCGATGACCTGACGCACGAGAACATCATGAAGCAGGCGGCCAATCTCGACATCGCGTTTCCGATGATGCTGCCCGGCATCAGGGTAAAGACGACGCCGACCGATTATTTCCCGATCGAGGCGATGCGGCTGCAGAAGTTCAATGGCGAGACGTGGGAGCTGTTCGGCGACACGATCGGGAACGATTGAGGCGTGCGGGCCTTCGAAGTCTCGATCGCGCGGTTGCATTAAGGTTGAAAGCTTAGGTTAAGATCAGGTCCGGCTTGAGCCGGACCGCCGGCCTCGCTTTTGTTTGTGAGGCCGCTAGCTGCGGCCGAACCCATTTCATTTCCCGTTTGGTCGAGTTTTCAAAATGAGCCTGGAAAAATTGTCCGATGACAGCGTGCTGATCCTTTACGAAAGCATCCGCAAGCAGGTCGCCGCAGATATCAACTCGGGAGTTCCCGAAAAACTGATGGGTGAGACGGCCAAACAGCGCGCCGAGCAGCTGCGCGAAGAGATGGACCGCCGCTGCATGCGGTTCAAGCCGATCGATTGGCCCTGATAAAATCGGGGGTTGCGGGCCGGCCGGCCAGGCAACATCTTCGCAAGTATTCTACCAGTTGGACACTTGCCATGACGGAATGGTATCTCGTTTGGGTCGAGGGCCTGCGCGGACCGGAGCCGCAGAAGTGGTCTTCGGATGCGCTGTGGGGCCAGCTCGGCCGTCAGGACGTCATCGTTCGCTACCCGTTGACCGATCGGGAAGCGGGATTGACGCTCAACCAGCTCGCGAAGCTGCATCCGGTCCCGGGCGAATGAGCGCCTCGGTTGCGCGGTCTCAACGCCGCGATTTTTCGCTTCCTATCGACGGCTGAGAAGCGCCCGTGCTAAATTGTCGCACTGGAGACGGCGCCGTGCGACAACTCGACGTAGCTGCCATGTTCGTCAGTCTGTGGCTTCTTGCCTCGATGGTGATCGACGCTCTGACTCCAAAGGAGCTCACCGTCTACATGATTGGGGCTACGATGGCGCCGGCCGTCGTCATCCTGGCCCTGCTGCATTGGAAGCGCGTGTCGAGCTTCGATTTCACGGTCGCCTTTGCCACGCTGTGGACGACCACGTGGATTGTCCTCGAACTGATCTCGCCGAAACCGCTGTCGCTATTGGTCGTCCTGGTCGCAATTGCGCCGCTGCTGGTCGTTGGAGCCGTGGTCAATTTCCAGCGATGGCGAAGTTCGAAGTCCCGCTCCGGCTCGACCCGGCTTTCATCCTGAGCATCGTTACTCGCGCAGCGGCCGGTAGATGCGTTCGTCGTACGGGCTGCCGCTGAACGGCAGGAGATCGTGGCGGAACGAGATCGTCTCCGCCGCCGCGCTCTCCGCGTCCTTGTCGGCGAACTGCTTCCAGCCCTCGATCAGGGTCATATGGTTCGCCCGATTGGTCTGCACCAGCACATCGAAGCGCAGATTGGCATGCTGGTGCCGGTTGCCGTCGACCAGTTGCTTGAGGCGGGCCTTCGCCTGATCCAGTGTCGGCGGTATCACGTCGATATGCGTCATGACGACGATCGGCTGTGTCGCGGCCGGGTGCTCGGATTCGACGAACAGCGGTCCCTGGATGCGCTCGTCGACACCGGCGCTCTCGAGTCTCGTGAGCGCGGCGCGAAACTGCTGCACGGAAGCCGTCGCCGCGTAATCGTCGCGCGCCTTCTGCGATTGCCATTGTTCCAGCAGCGCGAACTGGTTCGGATAGCCGTCGCGCGCCAGCGCATCGATCGCAATGGCGCCGGCGGCGTGCCTGGCATCGGCCACGTGATCGAGGATCAGGCGGCGCGCCGGCTTCGCCTTGCCGGGCACGATCTCGATATAGGCGACGGCGTAGACGGCCTTGCTTGCCTCCTCGCTGCGCGTGGACGACGGCAATGTGGCAAGACCGAAAGTGGCGGCCATGAACGCGGCGATGATGTGTCGGCAGTAGCTCATCGGCTTCTCACGGTGGGCACCAGGGACGGGACGAGACGATTCAACTGCAGCGTGCGCTCAGGTGCAATAGGGAAGATGCGGGCCGGCCTCTTGCCGATCGATCGCTGTTCGCCGATAATTTGGGGTCGCTGCTCGAACTTCGCCTGGATCCGAAATTGGTCGCACCCATGACTGGCAACGCTGGCATCGGACGCTCCAGCAGGCTTTGCGCCGTGGTCGCCCTGATCGCGCTCGCAGCTTTAGCCCGCGCGCGGTCGGAGACTGCAGCGTCCGCGGAGCCCGGTGCGGCGGCGGCGTTGCTATTGCTGGAAGATCCGATGCGCGACAGCGCGATTTCGACCGACTGGACGCCGCAGAGCTGGCAACAGCACGTCGAAGAGGGGGCGCTTCCGCATCCGCAACGAGGCGATGCTGCGCAGCCTGAGGCCGCCGGAACCGTTGCGGCCGACCGTCGAGGAGCAGGCACGCGTCGCGTCCGAACAGGTGCTTTCCGACTCAACCCTTGCGCGAGGCGACATCATCGTGACGACGAAAGGCCTCTTCGTCTTCAAGGGCCAGAAATCCGAGCAGCGACTCGATTTCGAGGCGGTCCAGTCATCCAGGCTCAGCCGGCCGGGCGCCGCCGGCAAATAACGCTCTATAAGCTCTTTGTCACGCGCGTGGCCTCGGTGATCGCGCAGAACACGTGGTAGAGCGTGCTCGCCGGCATGAATTCCGCCATCGGCTCGCCCGACGCGGTGATGCGATCCATCCAGCCCGCGGGAATCGGACGCTGCAGGAATCGCCCCGCAAGGCTGGCGAAACAGTGCGCCGCCTTCTCGTCGAATGTTCCGCGCGCGCGCTCGCCTTCGGCAATATTGGCCTTGGCCGCCTCGGTCAGCGGCCAGCTTCGCCGCGAAGCGGTGATGACGTTGCCCGCCGAGCCCAACTCGTCGACGATCAACCCTTCGCCGTCCCAACCGTGGGCGTCGGCATGCTTGTAGAGCGCCGCGGTATAGCTGTCGACGCTCTGGCCGGCGAGCCGCTGCAGCTGGCGCAATAGCCAGACCCATTCGTAGTGGTGTCCGGGCTCGACGATGTCGCCCTTCGGGCCTGGCTGCGGCGCAAGCTCGTCGGTCAGGTATTCACACAGTGTTCCCGTCGCGGGCCGGAAGAATTGCGTCTTGAACAGTTCGAACATCTGCAGCGCGTGGTCGCGATATTCGCTGCGGCCGGTTGCCTCGTAGAGCGCGAGGAAGGCCTCCAGCAGATGCATATGCGGGTTCTGGCGGCGGATCGCATCGGGTGCCGGCTCGGCGTCGCGATAGCCGCCTTTCGGCGAGGCGAGGCCCTTGTCGAGAAAGCCGATGGTGTTGTCGATCACGGTGAGAACCTGCGCGTCGCGCGTGAGCCGGTAGTACCAGGCGAGCCCGAGCAGGACGAAAGCGTGGCCGTAGCCGTCGCGCATCGGGTTGGCGATGCCCCCGTCGGGGGCCAGCGCAAACACCCAGCCGGGTTTGCCGTCCGCCTGGTAGAACGACGACAGCAGATATTCGACGCAGCGCTCGGCGAGCCGCTTGCCGTCGTCATGCCAGCCCAGCATGGCCGCATGGCTGTAAACATAGAGCTGCCGGCCCTGGACCATCAGGCGCTTGGGCGCGTTCAGCACGGGTTGGCCCGTCAGATCCAGCCGCTCGTGGAAACCGCCGCGCTGCTCGTCGACGCCGACGCTGCCCCAGAAGGGCAGTGCCGTCTGTTTTGTCCAGGTGAGAACTGGCGCGACGGCCCGGTGCAGCAGGGGAAATTCAGCCATGACCTATGCAGCGGCAGGGTTCAGGTGGGAGCCCACAGACGAGTAGGCACTCAGGCGACGCTCTCGCGGTCGGCGATCCGCATTTTCTCCACGATCCTGGTAGTGCTGGAATTCGGCACCAGCGGCACGAGGACGACGCGGCCGCCGTTCTCCTCGACGACCGACCGGCCGACGACCTCCTCGACCTTGTAGTCAGCGCCCTTGATCAGGACGTTGGGCTTGAGTTCGGTTATCAGTTCCAGTGGCGTTTCGGTATCGAATAAGATCACCGCGTCGACGAAGGCGAGCGCCGCCATCACCCGGGCCCTCGCGCGTCCCGACTGCACCGGCCTGGTCGGTCCCTTCAGGCCTTGCACGGAAGAGTCGCTGTTCAAAGCTACGATCAGCCGATCGCAGTGCGAGCGGGCCTCGGCTAGCAGCTCGACATGGCCTTCGTGAATGATGTCGAAGCAGCCGTTGGTGAAGCCGACGACCAGCCCGGCCTCTCGCCACTTCGATGCCGCTTGCCGCAGCATTGAAACATCGGCGAAGACTTTTGATTTGATGTGGAAATCTGGCCGGGAGAGCAGCACGTCTCCAAGCTCCTGGGGCGTCACACAGGCCGTGCCGTATTTCGAGACCGCGATGCCGGCGGCGCAATTGGCGAGCCGCGCGGCGTTCGCGACCGAGGCGCCGCTTGCCAGCGCTAGCGTGAAGCTCGCGACCAGCGTGTCGCCCGCACCCGACACGTCGATTACGCGCCGCGCCGTCGCGGTGAAGCTATCCGGTTCACCCGAGGCGGGGACCACAAGTACACCATGTTCGCCGCGCGTTACCAGGATGCCTTGGCTATCCGTCATTTCGATCAGCTTGCGGGCGGCGGTGAGCTGATATTCTTCGGTATTGACAGGCGCGCCGACGGCCTGGCCGACCTCACCGAGATTGGGTGTGAGGAAGTGCGCGCCGGCGTAGCGCTGATAGTTTTGCCCCTTGGGGTCGACGACGACAATCTTGCCTGCCTTGTGGGCGGCATCGATTATACCCCGGATCGCCTGGTCGGTCAGAAGCCCCTTGCGGTAGTCGGACAGCAGCACCGCATCGACCTTCGGCAACAGGTCAGCGACCACGCGCAGCAACTTGAGCTGCAGTTGCGGAGAGATGGGCGAAGCATCCTCGGTGTCGGCCCGCAAGAGATGTGTATTGTGGAGGTTGGCGACGAAGCGACTCTTCAGCGTGGTGACCCGTTCGGGCGCGTCGATGAGATGGGCCTCGACATTCGGCAACTCACCGAGGCGACGACGGATCGTGCTAGCCGCCTCGTCGGTGCCCACCAGTCCGACGAGGTCGCAACGGGCGCCAAGGGAATCGATATTGCGTGCGACGTTGCCCGCGCCGCCAACGGCTTCCTCGACCCGGTTCAGCTTGATGACGGCGGCAGGCGCCTCAGGCGAGATCCGGCCGACGCTGCCGTAGCTGAAGCGGTCCAGCATCAGGTCGCCGACGACAAGGATGCGGCGCGATGCAAACTGTGCGAGCACCGTCTCGAACGGAATGCCTGCGTTGACGTCATTTACCATTCAGAGGGCCCCTGAGTTTGCTTCGGCTTTATCATAGCACGTTTTCGCGTCCCTCCGTGACCGAAATCTCCTGTATTTTCCGCGCAGTGGCCGATCTACCGATAGCGGTCGGGACGATCGAGATAACCGCGGACATACTGCTCGGTGGCCTCGGTCAGTGGTGTGAAGCCGGCATTGTAGCCGGCCTGCCGAAGGTTCCGTATCTCGCTCTGTGTGAAGTATTGGTAGCTGTCGCGGATTTCCGCTGGCATATCAATGTACTCGATATTTGGTGGCCGTCCGAGTGCGGTAAACATCGCGGTGATCATTTCGCGGAAGCTACCGGCCTGCCCGGTGCCGACGTTGTAGATGCCGCAGACCCGTGGCGCCTTCAGAAGCCAGAGGATGATTGACGCCACGTCCTCGACATAGATGAAGTCGCGCCGCTGGTCGCCATCGGCGATGCCGGCGCGGTGGGACTTGAACAGGTGCACCGGTTGGCCGGCCTTTGCGGAATCGAAGACGCGGCACACCACACTGGCCATCGTGCCCTTGTGATACTCGTTCGGTCCGAACACGTTGAAGAATTTGAGGCCTACCCATTGCGGGGGCAGGGGCTCCTTCTTCTCGAAGCGGTCGGCCACAAGCTGATCGAACAAGTGCTTGCTCCAGCCATAGAGATTCATCGGCCGCAATTGCCGCAGCGCGCACGAGGACCAGTCGTCGTCGAAGCCGGAAGATCGATCGCCATAGGTTGCGGCCGACGACGAATAGATGAAGGGCACGCGATGTTCCGTGCACCAATCGAGCAGCGCCAGCGACAGGCGAAAGTTAGCGGAGATGACCTCGTCGCCGTCGGTCGCCGTTGTCGCGGAAATCGCGCCGAGGTGGATGACGGCTTCGAGCTTGCGACCCTTTAGCCAGCCGTCAAGTTCTAAGGGCGGCACGAAATCGGCGATCTGCCGCTTGGCGAGATTGCGCCATTTGCCTTCCTTACCGAGCATGTCGTTGACGACGACGTCGGTCCTGCCAGCCTCGTTAAGACTGGACACGACATTCGAACCGATGAAGCCCGCGCCTCCGGTGACCAGGATCATGGGCAGTTCGCGCGAACGCGAGAGTTGAGAATGAGCATGTAGTTCGAAGCGCCAATGTTTTTGATGTCGGAAGAAGATTTTAAGCTATCAAGTTTCTGCCCTCAAGTCGCTCTTCCGTGAGGTATGACGTCGCCCGCGTGTTGTCCGATACCCTCAGCCGCTAGCCCAGTCGGCAATTCCGACTAAGAAGGCCCTATAAAATGGCTGCCTCCGCTCCGGATCTTGCAAGGTCACCCACCTTGAATAACTCCTCTGAGGCTGAGATTCTCGATAATTTGGTCTGCCAGCCGCTCCGGTTTCTGGCCAACTGTCCTCAGGCGAATCTCCGGATTGGTCGGGACTTCGTAAGGGGCGTCGATGCCTGTGAAGTTCTTGATCTTGCCGGACTTCGCTCTCGAATAAAGTCCCTTCGGATCGCGCCGGACACATTCCTCGATCGGGGTGTCGACGAAGACCTCGATGAACTCATCTTTTGCGACGAGGTTACGCACCATTTCGCGCTCGGCTCTATACGGCGAGATGAACGCGCAGATCACGATCAGGCCGCCGTCCACCATCAATTTCGCCACCTCGCCGGCGCGGCGGATGTTCTCGACGCGGTCGGCCTCGGTGAAGCCGAGGTCGCGGTTCAGCCCATGGCGGACATTGTCGCCGTCGAGCAGCATGGTGTGATATGACTTCGCAAACAGCTTCTGGTCGACGATGTTGGCAATCGTCGACTTGCCCGCGCCCGAAAGCCCGGTGAACCAGAGGATGCAGGGCTTCTGGTGCTTCAGCTCGGCCCGTTCCTTCTTTCCGATCGACAGCGGCTGCCAGGCGATGTTGGTCGCGCGCCGGAGCGCGAAGGCGATCATGCCGGCGCCGACGGTACGGTTGGTATAGCGGTCGATCACGATGAAGGAGCCGGTGCGGCGGTTCGCTTCATAGGCATCGAAACTGACGGGCAGCGCGGTCGTGATGTTGCAGAACCCGATCTCGTTCAGGCCGAGCGTCGCCGCCGCGAGATGCTCGCGTGTGTTGACGTCGATCTTGTACTTGATCGCGGTGATGCTGGCCGTGGCGATGGACTGGGTTCCGACCCGCAGCGCATAGGACCGGCCCGGGACCAGCGCTTCCTGGTCCATCCAGATCACGTGAGCGGCGAACTGGTCGGCGACCTCGGGCCGTTCCGTAGGCTTCGCCAGGATGTCGCCGCGGCCGATGTCGATCTCGTCCTCGAGCGTGATGGTCACGGCGTCGCCAATTTCGGCAAGCGCCAGATCGCCGTCGTATGTCGCGATCCGCTTGACATGGGAGTTGCGCCCCGAGGCCGCCACCACGATTTCATCGCCGACCGCGATGCTGCCGGAAGCGATCGTTCCCGCATAACCGCGGAAGTCCAGGTTCGGCCGGTTCACCCACTGTACCGGGAAGCGGAAGGGCAGGCCGGCGGTCTCGGATGCGATATCGATGCTCTCGAGATAATCCATCAGGCAGGGACCATGATACCAGTCGGTATTGCCGGAACGGTTGATGATGTTGTCGCCGTAGCGTGCCGACATCGGGATCGGGACGATGGAGGCGAAGTTGAGACCAGCGGCGAACGCGACATAGTCGCCGACGATCCGGTCAAAGACCTCCTTGCTGTAATTGACGAGGTCGATCTTGTTCACGGCCACCACGACGTGCCGGATGCCGAGCAGCGAACAGATGAAGGAGTGACGCTTGGTCTGCACCAGCACGCCCTTGCGGGCATCGATCAGGATAATCGCGAGCTGGGCGTTGGAGGCGCCGGTCGCCATGTTGCGGGTATATTGTTCGTGGCCGGGGGTATCGGCCACCATGAAGGAGCGGCGCGGCGTGTTGAAGAAGCGGTAGGCGACATCGATGGTGATGCCCTGTTCGCGTTCGGCCTCGAGTCCGTCGACGAGCAGAGCAAAATCGATATCGTCTCCGGTCGTGCCGTGCTTGACACTGTCGCGCGCCAGCGCCTGCAGCTGATCCTCATAGATCATCTTGCTGTCGTGCAGCAGCCTGCCGATCAGCGTCGATTTGCCGTCGTCGACCGAGCCGCAGGTGATGAAGCGCAGCTGATCCTTGGTCTCGGGTCTACCGAACCCCTGTATGGTATCCGTATCCATCAGAAATACCCTTCCCGCTTCTTCTTCTCCATCGAAGCCGCTTCGTCGGTGTCGATAAGACGTCCCTGGCGCTCCGATACCGTCGCAACCTGCATTTCCGCGACGATCTCCTCGATCGTGGTCGCGCCGGACTCGATTGCGCCGCTCAGCGGATAGCATCCGAGGGTACGGAAACGGATCGTCTTCATTTCCGGCTTTTCGTTCGGCTGCAGCGGGAGGCGCTCGTCGTCGACCATGATCAACGCTCCGTTGCGGTGAACCACCGGGCGTGGCTTGGCAAAGTACAGTGGAACGACGGGAATCTTCTCCAGCATGATGTATTCCCAGACGTCGAGCTCGGTCCAGTTGGACATGGCGAAGACGCGCATGGTCTCGCCCTGCCGGATCCGGGTGTTGAACAGATTCCAGAGTTCAGGCCGCTGGTTGCGCGGGTCCCAGATATGTCCCGGCGAGCGGAACGAGAAGATGCGTTCCTTGGCGCGGCTCTTTTCCTCGTCACGCCTCGCGCCACCGAAAGCGGCATCGAACCCGTAGAGGTCGAGCGCCTGCTTGAGCGCGTCGGTCTTCATCACCTGCGTATGCAGCGACGAACCCGAAGCGATCGGGTTGATGCCGCGCGCAACGCCTTCCTTGTTGATGTGCACGATCAGATCGACGCCGAGCCGCCTGGCGGTCTCGTCGCGAAAGGCGATCATTTCGCGAAACTTCCAGGTCGTATCGACATGCATCAGCGGGAAGGGCAGTTTGGCGGGATAGAACGCCTTGACGGCAAGGTGCAGCATCACGCTGGAGTCCTTGCCGATCGAATAGAGCATCACCGGCTTCTTGAACTCGGCAACGACGTCGCGCATGATTTCGATCAACTCGGCCTCCAGCCGCCGCAGATGCCGCGGCAGCGTATGTGTTTCCGGTCTCGTCATGTTTTGTGCATTCATTTTGACAATCCTGGGGGTATTCCCCACGCTATGAAATCGCCGTTGCGAAATTCCGGCTTGCCGTACTGCATCGGCTGTCCGTCGAGATCGGTGACGCAGCCGCCGGCAGCCAGCAGCACGGCATGTCCCGCCGCCGTATCCCACTCCATGGTCGGCGCCAGGCGCGGGTAAACATCCGCCTCGCCCTCGGCCACAGTGCAGAATTTCAGCGACGACCCCGACGGCTTGAGCTCCGAAACGGTGTGCCGCTCGATCCATTGCTTCGTGGCGCCATCGAGATGCGAGCGGCTGACGACGACGCGCCATCCCGCGTCCGGCGGCCGCTTGACCTCGATCGGATGCATGCCGCTGAAGGACGGCTCAGCCTCGTGATCGGCAACCTCCAGCCGGTAGGCATTCGAGCCGCCCACATATAGTCGCCGCAACGCCGGTGCATAGACCGCGCCCACCACCGGCTTTTTGTGCTCGATCAGCGCGATGTTGACCGTGAACTCGCCCGTGCCCTGGATGAATTCCTTGGTGCCGTCAAGCGGGTCGACCAGGATGAAACGATCTGCATCGGTGAAGGATGCAGCCGTGCAAGTTTCTTCCGTGATGACCGGCAAATCCGGAACGTTCCGTTCGAGGCAGTGGCGGATGATCTCGTCGGCCTCGAAGTCCGCGGCGGTCACCGGCGAGCCGTCGCCCTTGTACTGCGTGCTCGTTCCGGTCTCGCGCAGGCGCATGATCGCCCGGCCGGCGCGGACCGCGATCAGGCCGAACAGACGGGCGAGCTTGTCGCGCGCATCCACAATGCTGGCCTCGTTCAGCTTGACGCTCACTTTGTTGACGCTCACTTGGCGGCTTCCCGCGCCAAGTGCGGTTGAGCTGGTTTGGTCAATCCCAGCCGTTCCACATTATAACCCCGATTGAGGATGGCCCGCCACCACGGCTGCTGGTCGATGTACCAGCGCACCGTCTTGGCAATCCCGGTCTCGAAATTCTCCTCGGCCTTCCAGCCGAGCTCGCGCTCGAGCTTGGAGGCGTCGATGGCGTAGCGGCGGTCATGGCCCGGCCGGTCGGTCACGAAGGAGATCAGGCTGCGCCGCGCGCCCGTGGCGGCCGGCGACATCTGGTCGAGCAGATCGCAGATCGTCTCCACCACGTGCAGGTTGCTTCGCTCGTTGCGGCCGCCGACATTATAGGTCTCGCCCACCACGCCGTGCTCCAGCACCAGCGTCAACGCCCTCGCGTGATCTTCGACGTAAAGCCAGTCGCGGATGTTCTTTCCGTCGCCATAGACCGGCAACTTCTCGGCCGCCAAGCCCTTGATGATCATGTGCGGGATCAGCTTTTCCGGGAAATGATAGGGGCCGTAATTGTTCGAGCAGTTGGTCACCAGCGCCGGCAACTCGTAGGTCTCGCGCCAGGCGCGCACCAGATGGTCGGACGAGGCCTTGCTTGCCGAGTAGGGCGAGTTCGGCGCGTAGGCGCTCGCTTCCGTGAACAAGCCATCCTCGCCGAGCGAGCCGAACACCTCGTCCGTCGAGATGTGCAGGAAGCGGAAGGCAGCGCGCTTCGCCGGCGAGAGCAAGCGCCAGTGCCGCAGCGTTTCCTGCAGCAGCGTGAAGGTGCCGACGATGTTGGTCCTGATGAACTCGCCGGGGCCGTCGATCGAGCGGTCGACATGGCTTTCGGCCGCGAGATTCATCACCGCATCGGGCTGGTATTTCTCGAACAGTCTTCGGAGCTCATCGCCCTCGCAGATGCAGGCCTGCTCGAAGCCGTAGCGCGGATGGCCGGCAGCACCCGGCAGCGAATCGAGATTCGCCGCATAGGTCAGCTTGTCGACATTGACGACACGCGCCTCGGTGTCGCGCAGCAGATGGCGCACCACCGCGGAGCCGATGAAGCCGGCGCCGCCGGTGACGAAGATCGTGGAACCCTTGAAGCGCATGTTCATGTCTCCACGAGGCGCATCAATGCTTGAAGGAACGGGATATGGACATGAGATATTCGCCGTAGCTGCTCTTGGCGGTCTTGCGCGCGACCTCGTCAAATTCGGAAAGCGTGATGTAGCCCTGGCGCAGCGCGATCTCTTCGGGACATGCAATGCGCAGGCCCTGGCGCTGCTCGAGGATCTGAACGAAATGGCTCGCCTCGACCAGCGAGGCATGGGTGCCGGTATCGAGCCACGCAAAGCCGCGGCCCAGGACTTCGACATAGAGATCGCCGCGTTCGAGATAAGCGCGGTTTACGTCTGTGATTTCAATCTCGCCCCGCGCCGACGGCTTGATGCGGGCAGCGATGTCGACCACGTCGTTGTCGTAGAAGTAGAGCCCGGTCACCGCAACATTCGATTTTGGCTGTTTCGGCTTTTCCTCGATGGAGAGCGCGCGGCCGCTGTCGTCGAGGTCAACGACGCCATATTGCTCAGGCGTGTTGACCACATAACCGAAAACGGTCGCGCCGCGTTTGCGGCTGGCGGCTTTGGTCAGCATCTCAGGCAATCCATGTCCGTAGAAGATGTTGTCGCCAAGCACGAGCGCCACGAAATCATCGCCGATGAAATCGCGGCCGACGATGAAGGCGTCGGCGAGCCCGCGCGGGTTCTCCTGCACTGCGTAGGAAAACCGCAGACCAATCTCGGAACCATCGCCTAGCAGGCGTTCGAACAACGGACGATCCTGTGGGGTCGAGATGATGAGAATGTCGCGGATTCCACCTAGCATCAGCGTCGAGAGTGGGTAATAGATCATCGGCTTGTCGAACACTGGAAGCAGCTGCTTGGAGACAACCGTCGTCACCGGGTAAAGGCGCGAGCCCGTTCCGCCCGCGAGAATAATGCCCTTCATCAATTAATCTCGTTCCCAATTAACCTTGGCCGATCAGCCGGCCGGCATGCTAACAGATGCCTCGCGCTGCACAAGAACGCTGAAACTAATGGGTTAATTGCGCCAGCTGAGATATTGGAGTGTCATGAAGGTCATTGCGACCGAACTGCCGGAAGTCCTCATTCTGGAACCGCAACTATTCGGTGACCAGCGCGGCTTTTTCCTCGAATGCTTCCAGGCGAAGCGCTATGCCGAAGTCGGCATCTCGAGGCCTTTTGTCCAGGACAACATGTCTCGTTCCGGCTATGGCGTGTTGCGCGGCCTGCACCTGCAAAATCCTGTTACACAAGGCAAGCTCGTCAGCGTCACGCGCGGCCGGGTGCTCGACGTCGCCGTGGATGTGCGCCGCGGTAGCCCGAATTTTGGGCGACATGTTGCCCTGGAATTGAGCGAGGAAAACCGCCGGCAGCTATGGGTGCCGCGCGGCTTCGCGCACGGCTTTGTGGTGCTCTCCGAGAGCGCCGATTTCTTCTATAAGTGCGACGATCTCTATAGCCCCAAGGATGAGATTTCGGTGCGCTGGGACGATCCGGCGATCGGCATCAATTGGGGACTGGCTAATCCATCTTTGTCGGCAAAGGACGCAGCCGCGCCGCTGTTGGCCGATGTCGAAAACCTCCCGATTTATGGACAGATCTGATGCGGATCTTTCTCACCGGAACGGAAGGGCAGGTCGGTGGTGCGTTGCTTCCGCTGCTGGAGAGATTTGGCACCGTCGAAGCTCCGAAGCTCGCCGAGTTCGATTTTTCGAAGCCCAACACGCTAACAGCAGTTCTCGATCGGGCAAGGCCCGAGCTCATCGTCAACCCAGCGGCCTATACCGCGGTCGATCGCGCCGAGGATGAGCGCGAGCTCGCGTTTCGGATCAACGCCGAGGCGCCGACTGTGATCGCGCGCTGGGCAGCTGCGCATGACGTGCCGATGGTTCATTTTTCGACCGACTATGTGTTCGACGGTTCTGGCAACGCTCCGCGACGCGAGGACAGTGCGACCGGGCCGCTCTCCGTCTACGGCGCGAGCAAATTGGCTGGCGACAATGCGATCAAGGCGGCCGGCGGGCCCCACCTGATCATTCGTACGTCGTGGGTTTATGCAGCAGAGGGCGCCAACTTCCTGCGGACGATGGCCCGGCTCGCCGGCGAACGCAGGGAACTTCGCGTCGTGGGCGACCAGATCGGCGCGCCGACGACAGCCAAGGCGATCTCCGATGCCGTGATCGGCATTTTACAAGCCGGCATGCCGGATATCGGCGGTCTGCTGGCGACCAAGGGCGGGGTCGTCAACGTGGTCTGCGCGGGCGAGACCAGCTGGCATGGCTTCGCTACTGCGATAGTTGCAGGCCTGAAGTCGCGGGGCGTCAAGCTACAAGCCGAGAAAGTGATCGCGATTGCGACCAGCGAGTTTCCCACCAAGGCGAAACGTCCGGCCAATTCCCGGCTCGATTTGACGCGGCTGCGTGACGTCTTCGGTGTCACTATGCCGTCATGGCAGCAGGCGCTGGATCACGAACTAGATTTTTTCGTGTTGAGGCGCTGATGATTCTCGCTCCCAGCAGTTTGTACATCTGTCCTCTTACTACGAAATGACCCGCACAAAATTTCGCAAATAACCCTGCAAGGCTTGTCTCCGCGTGTGCCACGACGTGATGCGGTAGGACAGGACGGTTGTACGGCTGTCGTAGTCGATCTCGAGCGTAGCGTATCGACGCCGGTGAAGTCCTTCGGCGGCGACGCTTGGCAGCGCGACCGGGATTGACGAGATTGACGACGGCAACCGCCACTCCGGGCCGCGTCTTCAACTCCTTGGCCGTGCGTACAATGACTTCACGAAAAATTCTCCGGCGTGCAGACGCCTCTGCACACAGGCGGCCGCATAACATGCGTCCCTCGCTTCTCGGGCGCAAGTGCGCACGAGAGGGCTCGTTAGCCCTACGCGTTCACGGCGGCGTTGCTGTTGAACAGATCGCGCTGGCCCGAATTGACAAGGTTGCGGAGATCGCCAAGGGTTCCACGCGACGACTGGCAATGGCTGCATCTGACGACGGTTGAGGGGCGCCAGCTCGGAACCGTCCACGATGACGCCGAACACTCCCGCATTCTACGCAAACCAGCTGAAATGCCATCGTGAGGGTCAATCCACGAGTGCTATCGCGTAAATTAAGCAAATGGCGTGCCAGAGCGCCGTCGGCCGTTTGGCTACTATCCGAGAACCAGCTTGTCGGTTCAACATGACGATCATATTAACCTCACCGGTTAGGATTACCGCTGCGACGGGGATCACCCATGAGCGTAAGCGACCACGGGGATCATTGGCAGAAGGTCTATCTCGGCAAGGGCGAGCAGGAGATCAGCTGGTCGCAGCAAAGCCCCGAGCCTTCGCTGGGGCTGATCGGGAAATTCGCACCTTCGCGCCATGCCGCGATTGTCGATGTCGGCGGCGGCGCGTCGCGGCTGGTCGATGCGTTATGTGCACGCGGCCATGACGCCGTCACCGTGCTCGACCTTTCCGCGGCGGCGCTCGAAACCGCAAGGCAGCGGCTCGGTGCGCAAGGCGCGCGGGTGCAATGGATCGCTGCGGATGCGACGAAATGCCAGCCACCGCAGGCGTTTGACATCTGGCATGACCGCGCCGCATTTCATTTCCTAGTTGGGGCTGATGATCGCGAGGCCTATGTCGACCGGCTCGGCCGCGGCGTGACGCCCGGCGGCCATGCCATCATCGCGACCTTTGCGCTCGATGGCCCGGAGAAGTGCTCAGGCCTGCCGGTGCAGCGATATGATCCGGGTGGCTTGGCCAAGACCGTCGGTGACGCCTTCGAGCTTATCGAGCATCAGGCCCATCATCACGTCACGCCCTGGGGAGCCGTGCAGTCGTTCCAGTTCAGTGTGCTGCGGCGCGGGCAGTGAAGTTCGGCTCCGCGGCTACTTCACTTCGACCTTCGCCTCCTGCGCCACGCCCCTCCAGAGCAGGATGTCCTGCTTGATGAAGTCGGCAAACGCCTTGGGCGAGCTGCCAACGACCTGGATCGCCTGCTGCTCGATCAGCTTTGCGGTTTCCGGGTCCTTCAGGGCCTTCAGTATTTCCGCATTGAGCCGCTCGATGATGGCGGGCGGCGTGCCGGCCGGCGCCATGATGCCGTGCCAGGCGATGGCGTCGAAACCGGGATAGCCGCTTTCGGCAATGGTCGGCAGGTCGGGCGCGACCGGCGAGCGCTCCTTGCTGGTGACGCCGAGGGCCGTCAGCGTGCCGGCGCGCACTTGCGAAAGTGCAGAGACCGGATCGGCGAACACCACCTGCACCTGCCCGGAGATCAGGTCGGCGACCGCGAGCGAGGTGCCGCGATAGGGAATGTGCGTCATCTTGATCCCGGCCTTGCTGTCGAACAGCTCGGTCGCGAGATGATTGGAAGCGCCGACGCCGGCGGTGCCGTAATTCAGCTGGCCCGGCTTGCTTTTGGCGAGCGCCACGAGCTCGGCCACCGTCTTCACGCCGAGCGAGGGATTGACCACCAGCACGTAGGGATAGGACGTCGTCATCGACACCGGCATGAAATCCTTTTCCGGGTCGTAAGACAATTTCGGGTAGATGCCGGGATTGATCGAGATCGGACCGGACTGGCCGAGCAGCAGCGTGTATCCGTCGGGATCGGAGTTTCTCACGATCTCGGCGCCGATGATGCCGCCGCCGCCGCCGCGGTCTTCGACCACGATGGTCTGCCCGAGCGCGTCGCCCACGCGCTTGCCGACAATGCGCGCCACCGAGTTGGCGGCGCCGCCGGCGGCAAACGGCACGATCAGCCGGATCGGATGCGTCGGATAATCATCGGCGCGGGCCGGACCCGTCGCAGCCCCTGCCACCAGCGCTAGCGCAAAGGCCAGCGCAAAAACACGCGTTCGCATGAGACAGCCTCTCCCCTGATACGCCCGATTGACGGCGGGTCTGCTCTTGGTCCTGTTTCTCGGCCTGTTTCTTGGCCCGCACCATAATGCAAAAACGCTTGTGCGGTCTATCGCACAGGGCTGTTGCGCTTTTTCGAAGGCAAGCTGATGCTGCCGCCAAAAAGGGAAGGAAACATGCTGCAAAAGTCTGATGTCACCGGGGTGCTTGCGCATTATGTCGCGGCGGCGCGGTGGGAGGACGTTGCGCCCGAGGTCCGCCATCAGGCCAAGCGCTCCTTCATCAACCTGTTTGCCGTGGCGCTGGCGGGTTGCCGCACGGAGCCGGTCGAGATCGCGCTGGCCTCGCTTGCCGAATTTTCCGGCGGCAGGCTCGCGACCGTGATCGGGCGGGCCGAGCGCATCGATGCGCTGAGCGCCGCCTTCCTCAACGCGGCATCGGCCAATGTCCATGATTTCTGTGACACGCATTTGCGCACCGTGATCCATCCGACCGCGCCGGTGGCCCCGGCGCTGCTCGCGCTCGCCGAGCTGCGCCAGGTGAGCGGGCCGGAGCTGCTGCTTGCCTTCATCCTCGGCAATGAGGTGCAGGCGCGCATCGGTCTGGCGATCTCGCCGCAGCATTACGACAAGGGCTGGCACATCACCTCGACCTGCGGCGTGTTTGGCGCCGCCGTTGGAGCCGGCAAGCTGCTTGGCCTCAATGCGCAGCAACTGGTGTCCGCGCTCGGCACCGCTTCCACGCAATCGTCAGGGCTCTGCGAATGCCTGGGCATGCCGGCCAAGAGCGTGAGCGTCGGCAATGCCGCGCGCAACGGCCTGTGGTCGGCACTGCTCGCGCAAAAGGGTTTTGACGGACCGGCCGAGCCGCTCGCCGGCCGCCAGGGTTTTTACCACGCCATGGGCGACATGCCCGACTTGTCGAAAGTTACCGACGGACTCGGCCAGGGCTTTGAGATCATGGCGACCTCCTACAAGCCCTATCCGTGCGGCTTCGTCATCCATCCGGTGCTCGACTGTGTGCTGGATTGGCGGCGCGAGCATCCCTCCGTCGAGGTGACCCGCGTCGTGGTGCGCGGCAATCCGCTGCTCGCCCATCGCACCGACCGTCCCGACATTTCGACGGGACGGGAGTCGCAGGTCAGCGTGCAGCATGCCGTCGCGGCGGCGCTGGTGCATGGCAAAGCGGCGCTCGACCAGTTCACCGACGCCTGTGTGAACGATCCGCGTGTAGTGGAGTTGCGGCGCAAGGTCGAGGTGGTGCGCGACAGCGCGTTCTCCACCATCGCAGCCGCGATTGAGATCACCACTGCCGATGGCACGATTCATCAACTGTCGCAATCCACCGCGCGGGGCAGCGACGTCAATCCGATGAGCGATCAGGATCTGGAGCAGAAGCTGTGCACGGTCGCCGCGTCCTGGAATCCGCGGCACGACGTGCAGCCGCTGATCGATGCGGTCTGGGCGCTGGACAAAAGCGCCGACGTCTCGCGCCTCGCTTCGCTCGCGGTGCCGCGCTAACTGAAGCTGACACTGGGTCGCGGTCAACCTTGCGTCACTCCAGCGACCTTTTGACCGTTGACGGGCCCGCAAAGGCCGCGATCCGCTGACGAGTTCATTGCGGGCGGCAAGCTCGACCCCCCACTGACGGGATTTCTTGATTTTTTAAGGCAGCTCTTAAGGATTTGTCGCCACAGATTGGTGCTGCAAATTGAGGTGATCGTCACCTTTCCGCCGTAGCGCGTGATGTCGGCGCCTGCGCCGGTCGCCGAAGAAGCGACCGCCCCTTGCCGCCGGAGAATGCCAGCCCTGCCGCGACCGGCGAGAACAGCCGGCCGCGCCACAAGCCGATGATGAGCGCCCGCGCAGGGGTTTTGACCTGTGTTTTGCCCGGCCCCAAAACAGCCGTCACGAAATGGACCAGGAGATACCGTGTTTCGCAGTTCGCATGATCGATCGCGCCGGATGCGGAGCGTGAATGAGGAACCGCCGCGCCGTCGGGGCGGGCGAACCATGAAGCGCCTCCTGATTTTACTGTTCTTGCTGGCCTTAACCGCGAATGCTGTTGTCGCTTACAAGGATCCGGAACGGGCCGCGCGCGCCAACGGCGGAGTGTCGGATTTTTGGCGCCCGCACGAGTCGGCTTATGCCGTACAGGTCCCGCGCGGCTCGAATGGCGAGTTCGCCGTGCAGGCCAGGATCAACGGGGTTGGGGCGGCGATGGTGGTCGATACCGGGGCTACTTCGGTCGTTCTGACCTACGAAACCGCGAAGGCCGCTGGCCTCCCGCTGGAGCTGCTTGACTACAATATCGATGTTCAAACCGCCGGCGGGCACACCAAGGCGGCACGGCTCTGGCTCGATCGGATGGCGATCGGCAAGCTGGTCGAACGCTCGGTGCCGGCGCTGGTGGTGCCGCAGGGGCAGATGAAGACGAACCTGCTCGGCATGAGCTTTCTCGATCGGCTCGAGAGCTTTGAGGTGCGCGCCGACCAACTGATGTTGCGCGGCTTCCAGGAGCCGATTGCCCTGCGCAGCGATCGCCGACACACGGTCACCAACTAGAGCATGATCCGGAAAAGTGCGTAGCGGTTCTCCTTCGCGACAAACGCGTAGCGTTTGCGCGGAGATCATGCGCAATCAAAAGATTGAGCGTGTTCTCGAGGTCGGGGCGTCGCGTTCAGCCAGGACAACGCGACGACCGCCTCATGGAGGTCGGCGAGAAATCACTTGCATGGATTTGCCTGGCCTGACGCCCACCACTTCCATCTCGACGCGCCGCCGGACCAGCAGGAGGCCGGCAGGAGCTTGAGGCTGGAAGTCGATGACGCCGGTGGCGTCGGCTCTGGCGACGATCCTTCGGCCATTTTCGGTGCTTCCGTAACCTTTGGTGCCTCAACCTTCGGTTTGGAACGAGAGTTGGAAGATTCGCTCGACGGCCGCAGAGAGCCGTTTGCGGTGTCGGCCATCGCAGCCCCGCCGGGTGGGCGCGGCAAGCTGGCGGGCGGCTTGACATAGGCCAATAAACGACGGGCGGCCGACGCTGCCCGCGGCGGCGGCAAGCCATTCTTCGCAACAATCTGCTGATTGCCGCGCTGTGCCGGGACCGGATCGGGCGTGGCGCCGGTTTCCCGATAACGAATTACCCTCGGCACTGGCGGGGTCTCGCCCGGTCCCGCGCCGATCTCACGCGGCGGTGGCCCAACCATCTCACGCCCGGGCAACGATCGCTCCTCAGGGCGTCCATCCTCCGTTATTTCGATTTTCGTGTTGCCCGGACCTTCCTGCTGCACCAGGTCGAAGAGTATTGCGGCATGATGGGGATGCAGCCGTACGCATCCATGCGATGCGGGTCCCCCAAGTCGATCGATCGCGTAGCTGCCGTGGATGGCATAGCCGTTGTGGAAGAAGATGGAAAATGGCATCGGCGAGTTGTAGTAGGCGGTGGAGAACCAGTTCCGCTCCAATCGCTGCGGAACGTAGACGCCATTCGGGGTTGCCATGTTGTCGCGGCCGGTGGAGACGGGCCACATATAGCGAATGTAGCCATCCTGAATGACGAGCATGCGCTGCGTCACCTTATCGACAAGAATGTCGAGCTTTGCCTCGGCGCTTCCGATGGGGATGATCCATGCCAGCGCTGCGGCTAGGATGACGGCACGGCCACGCATCACGGACTCCACGGATTCTTCGTGTGGACAAAGCAGATGATTCGGGGATGTTTCGGGGTCCTTTTTTGACCAAACTGCGCACGGAATCTGTGCGCACGATGATCGACCCGCGTGGCCGCGAGTGTAAATTTATTGCACAACCGGCAGTTGGATGCGGGCACCATGTTTACCTGCTTCGACAGTCACTGCGCGGTGAACGTGAATGGTGCGCCTGCCAGGCCGCAATATCCCTTGCGCGGCACTGACGGTTGCGGATTGTTGGTCTCCCATCGCCACATCATGCAACCCGACCCTTGGCATCGGAAGAAATGCCCCCTCATCTGGTGATGAAGACGCGGGAAAAACATCCGATACATCAGGTTCTTGAAGCGGTCTTTGGGGCCGGGATTGGAGCGATTAAAGGCAAATGGCCTGGTTTCCCAGCGAAGCCGAACCATGGGGCACCATTTCTTCATCACGGCGTCTTCTTCGGTCACGAGCATTGGAAATTCTCCATTCACATGACGATGTCTATTGATGCGAGCACCGACTCGCAGCGCCCTCTGTCCGCGAAAACACAATCGGCCCCGAAACGCTCCAACTAACGCCCTGAAAAATTCGCGAATCGGGCTTAGCGCAGCACTTGCGGCGGGCGTCGGGGCTGGAAGACATCACACCACGATCTAGAGAGCACACGCAACGCGATTGCCAGGTCACGTTGTGGTCCCTCGAGCTTGCGATGAGATTTGGCATGTTGCTGCGTGTGATCATGGACGAGACTTCGACCGTTTCATCGTAGCCCGGGGAGATATGTGCAGTGAACTTTGGGTTTGTTGCTTCGCTCATCGTGGTGATCCTGGCGGTCCTTAGCGTGTTCATCGAGATACCGATCGTGAGCAACTACGCCTTCTGGTTCGCTGTCGGCGCCTACATCATGCTTGCAGGCACGGCGTTCGGAGATTGAGAGATCTGCGCAGGCCGGACGTGAGAATCGCGAACGGTTCGCGTGACGGCGGTTACGCCACCTCTGCTGCTCCGTACGAATTGGCATCGGCCGCCGTGTTGGATCGCGTGGCCGGAGTCAGCCGGCCACTCCACTGCAGCGATCTTCCGAACAATTGGGAAGCTTAGTAGTCGCCCTGGTCCCAAACCGGCGCCGGCGGCCGCGGCGGCGGCTCCTCATATCTTTCGGCGTACGGTCCTGCGTCAACATACGGCACACTCCAGCGGCGCCCGATACCGCCATAGCCATAGCCATAGCCTGAGGGCCGATAACCTCCGCACGGAGAATAGCCGCAGGGACGACGATAGTACGGATTATAACCGTAGTGACGGCGATAGCCTCCATAGCCTCCATAGCCTCCGGAGCCATAGCGCCGCTCGACATATTCGCGTTCGATGTAGCGGCGCTCATAGATGAGGTGCGATCCGCACGAATAACATCTATGCTGGTAGCGGTAGGGTGGGTAGTAGCGGTAAGCCGGATAGCCGCAGCGGTAGGAACAGGGATTGTAGCCCTCATAGTAACCAGCTTGCGCAGGTGCCGTGACAGCGAACGAACCGAGCAGCACGAAGAGGCCCGCCGAGATCAGGGCCAATCGACTGCACACGGCCGCGCGCACAGTAGCAAGACTGTTCATTGTAAACTCCAAACATACGCGCGCTGATCGACACTGTTCTGGCAAAAAAACTTCGACCAAAGTGCGACCAGTTGCGTACGCAATCACGTCGAAAGGTGCGGCTTCGCTCCGCGCAGACGACGAAGCCGCTTGCTATCGTGCGACGATCACGCGGCAAGGGTTGATCTAAGTCGCAGCAAACACGAAGATTTCGGCTGAAGCTTCAGCGCACCGGACGACGAGCATGCGCTCCGATGTTTGGATTAACCATCTTCTCCGAGAATTTTCGCAATGTGCGGCGCGGGCGTCTCTCGGATGCGAGCCGGCTGATGGCGCGGCGGCGCAGTTCGCACGAAATCCGGGTCACCCGCCTCTTCCTTCCCAAGGTGAAATTCTGTGCTTGGGATCGGCCGTGCTAGGCAACTTTCTCTTGAGGCAATTCGACCAGTCCACTGTAGAGACTGGCGTAACGACTTGCTGAATTGCGCCACGAGACGTCGGTTGACATGCCGTTGCGCTGAATCCGTCGCCAGGCGGCAACGTCGTGAAACGTGGCGCAAGCCCGTTGAAGGACCGCCGCAAGATTTTCGGCGGTGACCGGTCCAAACTTGAACCCGGTTTGCTTGCCGCCGGCGACAGCCGTATCCTCCGCGTCGACGACCGTATCTTCCAGCCCGCCGACACGGGACACGATGGGAACCGTGCCGTACCTCAAGGCGCAAAGCTGCGTCAGGCCACACGGTTCAAACCGCGACGGCATCACCAGCGCGTCCGCGCCGGCCTGAATCAGATGGTCCAAACCCTCATCATGTCCGATCGTGACGCTCACCCGGCCCGGATTGGCCTGTGCCGCCGCAACACAACGATATTGCAGATTGCGATCTCCGGTGGTCCCCATTATCGCCAACTGCTTTCCTTCGCTCAGGATCGCCGGGAGACTTTCCAGAAGAAGATCGAGCCCCTTCTGCCTGGACAAGCGACCGATGACACCCAGCAGAAACACGTCAGGCGCGACCTGCAGGCCAAGTCGCCGCTGCAACGCTGCCTTGTTGGTCGCCCTGTTCTTCAAAACGTCCGACTCGAAACTGCCCGGCACGTCCGCGTAAAAACAGCCGGGGATGTGAGGGTCGGTCGAAGGATCCCACGCCGAAATATCAACTCCGTTGAGGATTCCGCTGAGGACACAGGATCGTTCGCGCAGAAGGCCGGCAAGCCCCATACCACCCTCGTCGCTCAGGATTTCCCTGGCATAGGTGGGCGAGACCGTGGTGATGCGATCGGCGAAATACAGTCCAGCCTTCAAGAAGCCGATCTTTCCAAAGTATTCGACGCCGTGAACCGCGAACGACTCCACCGGCAGGCCGATCGCAGCCAGCATTTCCCGCGGAAACACACCCTGGTAGGCGAGGTTATGAACGGTCATCACCGTGGCCGGACGTGGTCGGTTGCTGTAGTGCAGATACGCCAGGGCAAGAGCAGCATGCCAGTCGTGGGCGTGGACGATGTCGGGCACGAAGGAGGAGACGGCTCCAAGGCCGATATCAGCGGCGATGCGCGCCAACGCCGCAAAGCGCAACGCGTTGTCCGGCCACTCCACGCCGTCTGGCCTGAAATAAGGATTTCCACCGCGCGCGAACAGGTGCGGCGCATCGAGTACAAACAGGCCGAGCTCATAAGAAGTCGCCCAGAGCAGCCGAGCGTCTGCGCCGAAAAAGTTCGGCAGATGAAGCACGCCTTCCACCAGCCCGAGCGAATTCATGACGCTGGGATATCCCGGCACGAGGGTGCGAACCTCGATGCCCTCCGGTCGCAGGGCGATGGGCAGCGCGCCCGTAACGTCGCCAAGTTCGCCAATTTTGATCAGGGGATATATTTCCGAGGCGATCGAAAGTACGCGAAGGGACTTCATAGATTCAGCCTGTCGAACATCGGCTGCGTGATCACGCAGACTCGCTACAACGCAGCTGATTCGTAGCTCTTGATGATGTCGACATTGAGTTCGAGCAGTCCGAGAGACGCGGACGAAGAAACTGACCTGCAGCTTGTAGTTGCGTTGCAGCGCAGCGATTTGGCGCGAGACGGCGTTCACCTGTGACTCCACAACAGCCGCAGACAGTGCATACTCGCGGCGTGACGTCGGGAGTTCAAAGCGACTGAAAATCCAACTGAGTGTCTGGTCTCGACAGTCCCGTACACGGGACTGCCTTGCAGCGTAGTTCGCGGACCAAAATGAAGGGTGGATGAAATGAAAATCAAACCCAAGGACAGGACCAAATGGCAAAGATGGTTTGCCTGGCATCCTATCATCATTGATAACGTCACCGTCTGGCTCGAAATAGTCGAAAGAAAGCGGGACCCCGACATATTCGATTGGGTCTACAGTTATCGGGTAATCGATCGAGGTGATTGGAAAAAATTCCTTCCCTTCCGATGGCTTCGCGGTCGACGAAGACTTCGCGACGGCTGGAGATCCTGATATCCTCGACCACATCTGGCCAAGCTGCCGACCTGGCGCCCTCGGCTGTCGTTGCAATGCGCACGCGTGAGCCGCCAAAGTGCGGGCCTGCCGCCCGGCTGTGCATATTTACTGTTTCTTAGCATGGTTACCCGTTATCATAACGCCAGCTTGCTCGCGCAACCGCTGATAGTGAGTGTTGAGGCCGCTGTGGCACAGCACCGGTTTGCTTTTTCGCAAGCCTGGTCGAGCGCGATCGCTTTCTGCACCAACGAGCAACGGCGAGGGAGCCGAGCGGTTGATGCGATTATCGCCGGAGAGGTTTTGCGATGATCGATGACATGACAGCGCTGAAACAGGCCATGGGGGAGATGGACGCGGAAGATCCTGCCATGGCCGAGGCCGCCAAGGACCGCGCCGCGCGGATTCTCGGCGATGCCAGGCTGAGCTTCGCGAAAATGGCCGAGTTGATCGAACAGCGTCGATTGCTGCTGCGGCCAAGGATTGTGGCCAACATCAAACGCATGGATCAGCCCGACATGCTCGGAGATGCGGCATTTCGCGATGCAGGCAGCGCGCTCCGGAGAGAAGGTCAGACCTTTCGTCAAATTGCCGAAGCCATCGAATTTCACGGTGGTCCCCCATCTCGATACGTGGATCCGGTGCACACGAGCGAGGCGCTCCAGCCGAACATCTCACTAATCGAGCCGGCTGAGCCTCTTTGGCTGCACGCGCTCGCCTTGGCCGCAAGAATCGTCTTTTTCCCGGTACGACATCCCTTGCGGTTCTTCACCGTCGGGCTCCTCGCCTTCGTGCTGTTCAACACCGTGCGTGGCTTTGTAGGTTTCGGGCAGCAAGTTTCGGGATTTGTCGATGTCGTTGCCGGCGCTCGCCAGCGCGTGGACAAGGCGATGAGCGCCGTCATCGACAAGCGGAGCTCGCAGCAACGTCAGGAGGTCGCGGCATCGCCGACGCCGGAGCCGACCCCATCGGCCGGTCCCACCACCGCGTCGGCTCCTCCTCCCACCACCACTGCCACGCCGGCTACTCCCACGATTGAAGCGGCTTCTCCTCCCGCAGCTTCGTCGGCGGCCCCGGCAGCTCCGCCGGCTCCAACACCACCTCTCGATGCGACGAGACCTGCCCCTTCAAAATCGGCAGCGAATGATCGTGCTGGAATGGCGCAGCCACGCGACTTCGCGAACCTGATGTCGGAAGGGCTCCGCCGGAAATCCCGGTCAGCCGGGCCATGTATCGGCGGCACCGGCGGTTGCTACTGGGGCGGTGGTCGATACTGACCTTCTGTCGCGGCACCTGCCGACAGCGCGTTCTCCTCTCGACACGTCCGCCCCCGGGTTCGGCGGATACCGTCATGGCTCAATCATATGGGTGGCGGCTTTGGCTGCGACGGCTTCGGGCCAAAGGCCCGCGCGGTGTCGCGCTGTGGGCGGTCAACTCTGGACAACGCAAACTGCCGTGCGTACTCCCGATCGCCGGCCTCCTTGTATGATGAGGTTGTCAGCGCAGCCATAAATGCCACGAGATCATCGATCTCCGGCTCGGTCATGGCCAGCGGCTGGATATCCTCGTCAAGCCATGGGTCGGTGAGGCCGTCACCATGGTTGTAGTGATCTACGACGTCCCACAATGTTTGCATCGATCCGTCGTGGAAATAGGGGCCCGTCAGGAGGACGTTTCGCAGGTCGGGCGTCTTGAATGCTGCAATGTCACTCTGCCGCTTTGTGATGAGAAAACGTCCGAGAACCGACATCTCGCTCTCGATCGCGGCGATATCGACATCCGGCGGATGTCCTTGCGCAAGCTCATGTTCGGCCTGCCGTGCCAGAGGACCAACGCGATGTCGGAGGATCCCGACGCCGATGTTGTGAAAGTCATTATCGGTAAACGTCGTTACATCGCGCTTGTTGTCCGACAAGGCGTGGCAAAGGTTGCAGCGGGCCTTGGTATTGAACAATTCCCAGCCGCGTTTGGCCGAGCCGCTGATAGCACCGGCATCCCCGGCGATGAAACGGTCGAAGGGTGAATCGAAAGAGACCAATGTCCGTTCGTAGGTCGCGATCGCGCGCAACAAATCCTGTTCGTTCACGCCCCGGCCGAAGGCCCGCATGAACTGCGCCTGATAGTCCTTGTCGCCTGAGATCCTGGACACAGCGTCAGCGACGCTGGATGAACCCATCTCGAACGGGTTTGTAATCGGCAATGCCGCCTGCTGCTCCAGCGTGACCACCCGGCCATCCCAAAACTGAGTCTTGTTATAGAGCGCATTGAGCACGGTCGGAGCGTTGCGCTGACCGGCGCGGCCGTGGATCCCGATCGATACGGGCCTGCCGTCGGTAAAGGCGCGGGCCGGATCATGGCAGCTGGCGCAGGCGACGGTGCCGTCACCCGAGAGCCGGACGTCGAAGAACAGGTTTTCACCCAGCGCAACTGCGGCAGGCGTGAGCGGGCTGGCCGGTGGGATCATTGATGCCGTCAGAGCCGCGGGAAAGCCGACCTGGTTTGACGAGCGGGGCTCAGCCAGCGCCCCCCGCTTTGGCAGCGGCGGTGCCTCTCCCGGCTTGAGCGCCGGCGGCGGGCCGACGTCGGTGTCTCCGCCGGCTGCCGACGCCGCCGACAAAGCAGCCGCCAGGAACAGGAGGACCGAAAATGACATGCAACGCATCCAACATGCCTTCGTTGACGCCGGCGGTCAGCGGAACGACCGAGCAACCGGTGAAATGCAAGATTGCGGTGCTGCGAACGGCGGCGACATCGCCAGCCAAATGGTTCTCTTGCACAGCTTCCCAGTATAATGGGGAGCGATGGAGCGATAAAGCCGGCGCCGCGGCGTTTCATTGCGAGCATCGTGCTTATTCGAAAAGGCTTGCTGGCGCGACGGCCTTGGGCTGCCAGCGTCTTCATACGCCCAGTGCACTTCCAAACGGTATGCCGCGGGTTCAGAGCGCGTTTGCCCGGAGAGGTTTGTTCGGATGATTTTGAACTTCCGCACGCGGCGACTACCATCCGTCAAGATACCACGCGGATGGCTCAGAACGAGCCCACCAGGGAGCCGAGCGCGATGACGGCGGCAAGCGCTACAAGGGCGCCGATGATGCCGACCACGACGATATCACGATAGCTGTCCCGGTGCGTCGATCCGCAGACCGCAAGCAAAGTGACCACCGCGCCATTGTGCGGCAGGCTGTCGAGTGTGCCCGAACCGATCACCGCTACCCGATGCAGCAACTCGGGATTGAGCCCTATCTCCCCTGCGCGGGCCAGGTATGTCGCCCCGAGCGCGTCAAGCGCAATGGTCAGCCCACCCGACGCCGAGCCGGTGAGGGCTGCGAGCACGTTGGTGGCGACTGCCAGCGACACCAGCGGTCCGCCACCAATGCTGAGCACGGCGTCGCGCACAAAGGCGAAAGCAGGCATCTCCGCCACTACGGCGCCGAAGCCGACCAGGCTTGCCACGCTCATCGCCGGCAGTACCGCGGCGTTGGCGCCGGCGTCCATGGTGGCGCGCAGGGCCGGCAGCCGCCGAAAGTTGACCGCAAGCACGGTCGCGATCGCACAGGCAAGCGCCGTGATCACAGCCCACACGCCACCGACGGCAGCGAGCGACGTATTACCCCAGCGGGCCTCGCCGAGAAA
Organism: uncultured Alphaproteobacteria bacterium; assembly: GCA_963802585.1. Classification (GTDB taxonomy): domain Bacteria; phylum Pseudomonadota; class Alphaproteobacteria; order Rhizobiales; family Xanthobacteraceae; genus Bradyrhizobium. The sequence continues at coordinate 165,493 of CAWDJS010000017.1, forward strand.
GCGAGTGTCGAGCGCCGGAAGGATGAACAATGACATCGCAAGATTGACGGCAATCACCACGATGAGGGGCAGCGCGGCGAGCATGGCCGGAGGCGGCACGTCGGCCGCCCCGCCGTGCATGATCTCCGCCGGATCGAACTCGCGCGCGGTGGTCGCGCGTTCACGCAACCTTTCGTCGGTGGCGAGGCGGCCCACCGGCATCGGCGCCCCGTCGCCAAAGCTTTCGCCATTCTTCCTTGCGATGGCCTCCTCGCGATTGAGCCACCACAGACCGAAACCAAGCATGATCAGCGATGCCAGAATACCGAGGCCGGGTGCAGCAAAGGGGGTGGTGCCGAAGAACGGCATCGGGATCGCGTTCTGGATCGACGGCGTGCCGGGCAGGGCCGACATGGTGAAGGTCGAGGTGCCGAGCACGATCGCCGCTGGCATCAGACGCCGCGGGATGCCGGCCGCGCGAAACAGCTCCTGCGCCATCGGCGCCAGCACGAAGAAGGCGACGAACAAGCTGACGCCGCCGTAGGTGACGAGCGCGCCGGCGAGCACCACCGCCAGCACGGCCCGCTGCGGGCCGAGCCGGCGTGTCATGAAACTCGCGATCGCGGTGACCGAGCCGCTGTCCTCCATCAGCTTGCCGAACAGCGCACCAAGCAGAAACAACGGAAAGAACTGCGCCAGAAAACCCGCCGCGCCGGCCATGAAGGTTTGGGTCCAGTGGGCGAGCAACGGCTCGCGGGAGAACAGCGCTGCGATCATAGCCGCGAGCGGCGCTAGCAGCAGCACGCTCCAGCCTCTGAAGGCGAACAACACCAGCAGGCCGAGGCCGATCAGGAAGCCGATAAACCCTGACAGAGTCGTCATCTCAGCATTCCGCGAGCAGCACGTCGAGATCGGCCGTGGAGTGCTTTCCGATATCCTCGCCGTGGGCTGCGACGAACGCGTCGGCGCTCTTGCGCCCCTCTTCTTTCAGCAGCGAGACGAACTCCCATTCGGCGTTGAGCTTCGACGACGCGCCGAAATCCGCCAGCGCGTCGGTCATGACCCGGTGCACGCGCATTCCGGCCCACCGCGCGCCCTCGCCGTGTCCGGGGTCGGCCACCTCGCGCAGCAGCGCGATCATGCGCAATTCCTTCATCAGTGGCGAGTTGAAGGAGATTTCATTGAGCCGGTTGAGGATCTCGTTTGCCGTGCGCGGCCGCTCCGGCCGTTCGCGCGGATTGATCTGCACCAGGATGGTGTCGTGCGCGTCGCTTTCGCGCACCAGCGGCGTCAGCGTCGGATTGCCGGCGTAGCCGCCATCCCAATAGGGCTCGCCGTCGATTTCGATCGCCTGGAACATGGTCGGCAGGCAAGCCGAGGCAAGCAGGACATCGGCCGTGATCTCGGCGTTGCGGAAGATCCGGCCGCGGCCGGTACGCACATTGGTCGCTGTGATGAACAGCCTGATCGGTGCGTCGGCGAGTTGGCCGAAATCGATACTTTCGGCGAGGATGGTACTCAGCGGGTTGAGGCCGAGCGGATTGAGATCATAGGGCGAAAGCACGCGGGCCATCAGGTCCATGGCGAGATAGGCGGGTGACGTGTCGAGCGTCCAGCGGCCCATCAGCCGGTCGAGCGGCGAGCGCTGCAGCGGGCTGAACGCAGCAGCCTGCGATACGCGCCGCCAATAGGCTGCGAGTGACGCCTTCGCGCCTTCGGCCCCGCTTTGCGTCCATCCGTCCGCAACCAGGGCTGCATTCATCGCGCCAGCCGACGTGCCGGAGATCGCATCGATCCGCAGCCAGGGCTCCTCGAGCAGCCGATCGAGCACGCCCCAGGTGAACGCCCCGTGGGAGCCGCCGCCCTGCAACGCGAGGTCTACCAGAACCGGTTCGTGCGCTGTTTCGTCCATCGTCACCCTCTACGGTCGGAGATGAAACGACATCTGATTAAGCAAGAGCCCGCGCGCAGTCCGCCGACTAAACCTCAATGACCGCGGCGTAGGCCGAAGCCGAGTCCAATCCAGCCTGCGCTTGAGGATTTCCGGGGGTGTCTGAAGCAGTGGTCACGACGGTCCTCCGATGCGGAAACCTATCTGACGTTCGCCTTCAGGAGGCGAGATGACGAAACATATCGAACAAGTAGTGCCGGCTGCAATCGCTAATTCTTGCCATTTTCGACTTTTTCGTTTTCGATAGGGGCGCGCACTTGTTACGATTTTAGCAAACGACCCGGACCGGAATAGTCGTGTTTCGTGGCGCATCCGTTTTTCTCTTTGCGAGCTTGTCAGCGAAAAGAACGTAACCGCCTCTGGCGCTTGGGTGAGGCAACGGAACGAGTACCCGCATCCACCATTCGCGACGGCTTTGCGGATAGTAATGGTGTGACGGGTCTCGTGCTTTCCAAGAGGAGCGTGCACGATGAACTCAATGGATCTTCTGAGTGCTTCATTCGCCCTGACGACGATCCGGAACATGCGGCGCATGTTCTTTCCGCCGCTGCTGTCGGCGGTGCTTTTAGTTGGATTTTGCCAGCAGGGTCTGGCGCAGTATGAAGCGCTGGAACTGGGTCCCGAGGAGCCCGCCAGTCCCGCTTTGCCCAACGGTGGAGCGACGCTTTTTCAGAACGTCCGCATTTTCGACGGCAAGAACGCCGCGCTGTCGGCGCCGTCGAGCGTGCTGGTGAAGGGCAACACCATCGAGCAAATCTCGGCGAACGCGGCCGCGGGGGCCGGGGCCGACGTCCGTGTGATCAATGCAAACGGGCGTGTACTGATGCCGGGCCTGATCGATGCGCACTGGCATATGTTCATGGCTGCGACGCCTCCCGCGGTCATCTTGACCGCCGATCCCGGCTACCTCAACCTGTTGGCCGCGCGACAGGCCGAAGCAACGCTGATGCGGGGGTTCACCACCATACGTGACTTGGGTGGCCCGGTCTTTGGATTGAAGCGCGCCATCGACGAGGGCATCACGGTTGGTCCGCGCATCTATCCCTCCGGCGCCATGATCTCGCAAACCTCCGGCCATGGAGATTTTCGGGCGCGCTACGAAGTTCCGCGGACGCTGGGCGGGCCGTTAAGCCAGTCCGAGCTCGAGGGCATCTCGGCTATTGCTGACAGCCCCGATGAAGTACGGCTGCGCGCTCGTGAGCAACTGAGACAGGGTGCCAGTCAGATCAAGCTGATGGCAGGCGGTGGCGTCAGTTCTCAGCACAATCCGATCGAGTCGACCCAGTTCACGGAAGCGGAACTTCACGCCGCGGTCGAGGCGGCCGAAAACTGGGGCACCTATGTGGCCGTGCACGCCTATACGCCGGCTGCGATCCGGCAAGCGATTTCCGCGGGCGTCAAGTGCATTGAACACGGTCAACTGATCGACGAGCCCACCGCCAAATTGCTGGCGGACAAGGGCATCTGGTGGAGCCTGCAACCCCTGACCTACGATGCAGCCGTCTTTGCGCGGATGAGCCCCGTGTCGCAGAAGAAGGCACTGGAAGTGTTCGCCGGGACGGAGAACGCGTACAAGCTTGCAAAGAAGTATGGGATCAAGACGGCCTGGGGCGCGGATATCCTGGGTGACGCGGGAGCTGCCAGCCGCCAGGGTCAGTATCTCGCCATGATGACCCGCTGGTACACGCCGGCCGAAGCGCTCAAGATGGCGACCGCCGACAATGGCGAGTTGATGGCCCTCTCGGGGTTCATCAATCCCTATCCCGGCAAACTCGGTGTCGTCGAAGTCGGCGCACTTGCGGACCTGTTGCTGGTCGATGGCAATCCGCTCGAGGACATCAATCTTGTCGCAAATCCCGACAAGAACTTTGTCGTCATCATGAAGGACGGCAAAATCTACAAGAACACGCTGAGCAAGTGAGGCCAAACAGAAGGCGAGGGGAGAGAGCCGTTGAGCTTGGTTCGCAGGTTCCTGTCCGCGTCTTTTGGCTGGCTGATCGCGGTGATCTGGTTTCTGTGCCGGGCCGTGCCCATCGCGTGGGCCAGCCTTGCCATCTATTATTCGAATCTGCCGTCGGCCGGGCTGCGTCTGGCGTTGGCGAGCGCTTTCGCGGCGTTCGCGGTCTGGGCTGTCTGGCTTTCGCGTCAATGGCGCATGTCCGTGATCGCGATCGTGCTGTTTCTCGGCGTCGTCGCATGGTGGATCACCATCCCTCCCTCGCATGATCGTCCCTGGCGGCCGGAAGTCGCGGTGATGCCGCGCGCATTCATCGACGGCGACCACGTGCGCCTCACCGGTGTCCGCAACTTCGACTACCGCACCCGGAATGATTTCACGGTGCGCTATGAGGAGCGCGAGGTGCTGTTGTCGCATTTGACGGGCCTCGATTTCTACGTGTCCTACTTCATGTCGGGACCGGTCGGACACACGTTCCTGAGTTTCATCTTCGACAACGCGCCGCCGCTCAGTATCTCCATCGAGACGCGGCCGGAGGTCGGCGAAGGCTTTGCGCCGATCGCCTCGCTGTTCAAGCAATTCGAGCTGATCTACGTGGTGGGTGACGAACACGACCTCGTCGGCGTGCGCACCAATTATCGGCACGAGGCGGTGTACCTCTATCATCTCAACACCTCACCGGACGATGCGCGCCGGTTGCTGCTGGTCTATCTGGTGCGGATCAATGAACTCGCCGATCGGCCGGAGTTCTATCACCTGCTGACCAACAGCTGCACCATCAACATCGTGCGCTACGCGAACGCCGTCGGCCGGACCGGTCGCCTCGACATTCGGCACATGCTCAACGGTTGGATCGACGGCTATCTCTATTATTCGGGCCGGATCGACACAACGCTGCCATTTGAGGAACTGCGGCGTGGCTCGCTGATCAACGAGGCCGCGCAGGCGGCCGATGGCGCGCCGGATTTCTCGCAGCGCATTCGAGCATCCCTGCCGACGATGCCGCACTGATGCCGGCTTTGAGAGTATGCGCCTTATCCCTCAAACCGCTTGGCGCCGAGCAGGCCGCGATAGATGCCGACATCAGAGCCTTCGATCGCAACGGCGCCGACGGCCTTGGCGTAATACTCTGCCGGTCCGACGCCACCGATGATGGCGTAGCCGTAGCCCGCGTGCTTCATGTCCTCGAGGCAGGCGAGCAGCAGCGCGGTGCCGACGCCGCCCTTCCTCGCCTTCGGATCGACGCCGGTCGGCCCGAAGAAATTGCGGCAGGTCACGTCGTGGCAGGCAAAGCCGATGATCCTGCCGTCCTTGACCGCGATGAAGCAGGAGACGGGTGCGCGGCTGAACGCCACGTCGGCTTCGCTCGCCCAGTATTCGGAGAAATGGTCCCGGACCCAGGCGATCACCTTGTGTTTTTCGGGCGCCAGCGCGCGCCGCAGGCTGACGCCGGCCTGCGCTATCTGCTCCCTTAGTTTTCCGGAGTCCGGCAGATCGTAAAGCTTGACCAGCATGTCCATGGGGACGGGCGCCTCCAGCGAATGGCGATCTTGCTAACACATTCCCGCTGGTCCACAAATCCGGTCAAGACGAGAGGTTTCGAAATGGGTGAACAGGCAGGACCCCGCCCGTACGGCGAGATCGCGAGCTTCCACGCGCATGTTTACTATGATCCCGCCACCACCCGCGCCGAGGCGGAGCGGCTGCGGCAGTGGATCGGCGAGCGCTTCTCCGTGACCCTCGGCCGCTGGCACGACGTCAAGGTCGGCCCGCATGACCAGGCCATGTACCAGGTCGCGTTCGCCAGGGAGGTCTTTTCCGAGCTGGTGCCGTGGCTGATGCTCAACCACGGCAAGCTCAGCATATTGGTGCATCCGAACACGACCAATCCGCGCCGCGACCATCTCGCCGATCCCATGTGGATCGGCAGGCCGCTCGCCGTGCATGGCGAAAAGCTGCCGGAAGAAGCCGAGCGGGAAGAGGCGCTAGCGCCGAATACGCAGCCGACTCTGCGCCCCTGATCCTTACAGCGCCTGTTCAATCGCCGCGTGGCGTGCGGCCGGGTCGATGGCCGCCAGGCCTGCAGCTTTCGTCTGCGACGCCATCAATTCGGCGACGTCGGGCTTGCGCTCCGTGAAGCCCAACAGCCTCGCAACGTTTGTCGTCGCTCCCGCGAAGCTTGCGCGCGACACGTCGCGCTTCGCCTCGAGCGCTCCGATCGCGTGATCGACGAGCTGCGATCCCTCGGCAAACACGGCGCGGAACTGCGCGATGCAAGGATCATCCTTCTCGAAGACGTAGATGGTGCACTGGCCGTTCTTGATGCTCTTGGCGCGTTCGGCGATCAACATCTCGACATGTTCATTGTTGCCATGAACTGCGACCAGGCAGCGGACGATGTCCTCGTCGAGCAGGGTCAGGCGCGGCACATTGGCCCGGAAGATCGCCATGGGAATGCGGGTGGAGAGCAGCCGCACCTCGGCGCGATCCAACAGCTCCAGATTGGTGCGATAGAGCTTGGCAAGCAGATAGAGCTCCTCGGTGAGCGCGGCCTGCAGCCTCACGGCGTCGAGGGTAATGCGGCCGTCGGCGCGCCGGCCGTTCCAGATCAGGTTCATCGCGCAGATGCAGATCATCATGATCGGCATCAACAGGGGGTTGAGGGATGGCATCTCGGTCACGATCGGGTCTCCCAAAAGATGAATTGGCCTGACGGTCCAACGCCAGTGTGGCAGGGAAAAGTTTATCCTTTTTAACCACGCGGGGATGCATGGCAGCCGGGCGAGGCCGCAATGACGACTTTTTGAGCAGCTCAATTCGCCGGCGCGCGGATCGAGGCAGCGAGCGGAAAGTGTTTGGCGCTTGGACTAAACGGGGGCGAGCGCAATGACGCGCAACGGGCTTCCCGAGCCGTCGGCGATCTTGAGCGGTGCGGCGATGATCACGGCGCCGGTTGGCGGCAATTGGTCCAAATTGATCAGGCTGGTGATGCCGAATTTGCCTGCCCCATGCATCGTACCGTGGTTGGGGAATGGCGGATCGAAGGTTCCGGCCTGGCCAGCGTCCGTTCCGATGGTCTCTACGCCGACGCCCAGCACATCGCGTTCGTGTGCCAGGAATTCGGAGCATGCCTTCGAGAACCCCGGCGAGTGGGGACCGTCGTCGCGCGCGTTGAGAAATTCTGCGCGAGTCGTGCGGGCGCTCCAGCCGGTGCGCAGCAGCACCCATGCCCCGGCGGGGATACGTCCATGCGCCGTCTCCCAGGACTGTACACGCTCAGGTGTGAGCAGGAAGTCTTGATTGGGCTGCACATCCGCTGTCACGTCGATGACGCAAGCGGGGCCGATGAACTTGCGCGGCGCGATCGTATCGGTCGCATTCTCGGGTAGATCTTTGCCGGTGATCCAGTGGATCGGCGCGTCGAAATGCGTGCCCGTGTGTTCGCCGAGCGTCAAGACGTTCCAGTACCATGCCGGCCCACGGGAATCGTAGCGCGATATCTCGGTGAGCGTCAGCCCCGGCGACGGCGCGAAGACCGGCGGCAGATCGATCACCGGGGTCTCGGGGCTCAGTGTCGTGGTGAGGTCCACGACGCGAATCCGCCTTGCGTTCAGCTCTTCCACCAGTTGAGCCAATACGCCACTTGGTTGTCTATCCGCCATGCTCGCCTCCTTTGCGCAAAGCGCAGGTCACATCTCACTCGCGCTGCCGCAGCGCCTCCAGCGCACGCTTGAACTGGAAGCGATTCTCCAACAGCGGCAAATCCATGTGGAACGATTTGGGTCCAATCGCCTCGACCTTGGAGACGATGGTCGTCAGCGTCTCACCTGCCAATGCGCCTGCAACCGCCTGCTTGAGCCGCTCCGGTGTGTCGGCCTCTATGACTTGCGGAATAGCGCAAGCCCGCGCCACGCCGGCCAGATCGGTACCAGTCGCAGTCGCCGTGGGAAAGCCGCCGACGGAAAGCAGGCTTGCATTGTCGAAGACGATATGCACGAGGTTGCCGGGCCGATAGCGTGCCATCGTGCTCAGCGTGCCGAGGTTCATCAGCAGCGAGCCGTCGCCGTCGATCACCACTACCTTGTGGCGCGGCATGGCGAGCGCGATGCCCAGTCCCATCGAGGAGGCCAGCCCCATCGCGTGCTCCAGATAGAAGAAATTGGGGCGGTGGCCGATTGTGTAGAGCTCCGCCGCGACGGCGCCCATGATGGTGACGACGATCTGGTCTTTCACTTCGGGATAGATCGCCTGCAAGGCATCCACGCGCAGCATCGCTACTCCTCCCACATCAGTTCGCGCGTCAGCAGCACGGCGACCGGCGAGAGTGACGCGTGTGCCAGCGTCTGCGCATCCTTGATGCGGCGTTGAGCGTCATGAGGGTCTGAGAGATGCCAGACGGGAATGCCCAGCGTCCGCAACAGCGGCTCGGTCACCATGCCGCCCTGTGTTTGCCAGGGATCGCGCTCGCCCATGTGGCCGCGGTAGCTGATGAGCATCAGCAGTGGAATCTTGTAGAGCAGTGCCAGCGAGACGATCGGGTTGATGGCTGCGAGGAAGCCGTGGTTCTGCATCAGCAGCGCGGAGTTAACACCTGCCAGATGGGCCCCGGCGGAGATGCCAATCGCCTCCTCTTCCTTGGCGACGCGTATCAGCGTGACGTCGGGATCGTCGTCGGCCATGCGGATCAGGTGCACCAGCCAGGTTTCCGGCAAGGCGGAAACGATCTTCACGTCGCAGGCTTTGAGGGCATCGTAGATCACTTGGGAGTTGGCGAGTGAAACCGGCATACGCCGCTCCCTTTGCTGCCGTCGAGCGCTCTATTGAGTGGGTCGGAGTCTAGCACACGCAGTCGCGGGCCAGCAACGTTGCGACCGCTGCAAGAGACGTCCATTAGATGCGATCCGGCAATTTCATCCCGCCTAGTTCGCCGTGGCGCGGATCGTGGCGGCGAGCGTCTTCAGCGAGTTTTTGGTCTGCGGGTCCGCGACATTGGAATAGAGCACGATGTCGCGCGAGGGCAGTGGCGGCAGCCCGAACTTCGCGCCAACATCGATCGTGCCCGGCGGCGCCACGCGGCGGCCGAGCGCTGCGACGGCAAGCCCTGCGGAAACCGCAGCGCCCGTGGTGGCGACACCGCCGCCGACAAACACTTCGGACCAGGCGATGCCTGCTTCGTTCAGTGCGTCGATGGCCATGCTGCGCACGCTGCAGGGTTCGGCCTGGGTTGCAAGCCGCAGCGGCGCGCCCGGGTGATGCTCGAAATCGGGTGCGGCCATCCAGCCGAAGGTTTCCTCCAGAATGGATTCACCGCTCTGCCTTCGGTTGTCGTGGCTCAGCACGATCGCGGCATCGATCGCACCGCGATCGAATTCGTCGAGCACCTCGCGCGAGGTCGAAACGCGCATCTCCAGCACCAGCGAGGGCTCGGCGCCGCTCATGCGCTTCAACAGCAGGGGCAGCTCGTGGCCCACGATGTGATGGCTGATGCCGACCACCAGCCGCCGCTCCTCGAGCCCGAACGAGCCGACCGCGCCGTGATGGGCGGCGACGAGGTTGCGGGCCGGGCCGAGAAAGGCGTTGCCGTCGGCCGATAGCCGCACCAGCCGCGGCGTCCGCTCCAGCAGCCGCCGGCCGAGCGTATCCTCCAGCCGCTTGATCTTGATGCTGACCGCCGATTGCGTGGTGTCCATGGCCTCGGCGGCGCGGGTGAAGCTTTTGAAATCTGCTGTCAGAACAAAGGCTTGTACAGCCACCAAATCCAGCGCTCTCATGATTCCCAATCCATTTAAAATTCAAATCATTGAAATAGTATTCAATATCGTTTCGCAATGATCAAGGGCTCGCTATGTCTGCGGCATGTTCACGAAAGCAGGAGGCCAACATGCCGCTCGTTCGCGTTTCCCTTCGGCGGGGCAAGCCCGCCGCCTACCGCAAGGCCATTCTCGATGGCATCTACGGCGCGATGCGCTCCGCGTTCGCCGTGCCCGAGGAAGATCGCTTCATGGTCGTCAACGAGCATGACGAGCCGGACTTCAGCTACAGCAACAGCTATCTCGGTATCGCCCGCAGCGACGATTTGGTCATCATCCAGATCACCGCCAACAACACCCGCACGGTCGATCAGAAGAAGGCGTTCTTTCGCCAGATCGTCGAGAACCTCAAGAAAGATCCCGGCGTGCGACCGGAGGATGTCTTCATCAACCTCGTCGAGGTGCTGAAGGAAAACTGGTCGTTCGGAAACGGCATCGCGCAATACGCCTGAGACCAGAGCCGCCCCATCAAGAGGCAATTTGTCGTGATCATCGCCCATTACGCCCATAGGCTGCCCGCCGACTATGACGTCGACGTCATCCGCAACCGCGCCAGCTCGCGCGGGCATCTGTTCGACGCCGTTCCCGAGCTCACCTTCAAGGGTTTTCTGCTGCGCGAGCGCGGCCGCTTCGGTGCGACCCAGAACGAATATTCCTCGCTCTATCTCTGGCGCAGGGATGAAGGCTTTCGCAATTTCCTCGTTGATGGCCGCTTCAAGTCGGTCACCGACAGCTTCGGCCGTCCGCAAATCGAGACGCGCTTCGTGCTGGATGCGCACAAGGGCAGCGGCGAGGCCGCCCGCTTTCTCACCAAGCAGGAGCAGGACATTGCGCCCGACACCGATCTGACGTCGGCCTTCGCCGCCGAGATCGAGCGCAACCGCGAGGCCGCGCAACAGGCCGGCGTGGTCGCGGCCGCGGTCGGCGTCGATGCGCAAAGCTGGAAATTTTCGCGCATCCTCTTGTCGGAGAAGGAACCGAGCGGAGGCGAGCAGGGCACGGCGTATCAGGTGCTCTATCTGGCGAAACCGCTGCTGGCGGAGTTGCCGAAGGTGGCGCGCGAAAGAGAATTCGCTGGCGCATAAAGAGATTTGAGTCTGTGCCTCGCTGGCGGTCCACCTCTCCCCTTGTGGGAGAGGTCGGATCGCATCGAAAGATGCGATCCGGGTGAGGGGTTTCTCTCCGCTCGGTCAACTGCTTCTTGGCGCCCGTGGATGGAGACCCTCATCCGTCGCGGACTTCGTCCGCGCCACCTTCTCCCACAAGGGAGAAGGGACGAATTCGAGACCGACTAAATCAAATCAGACGCCTTAGCCGATCTCCTTCCGCACCTTCGCCGCTGCATCCGCCATCGCCTTCAATTTTCCGAACGCGACATGGCGCGGCATGTATTTCATGCCGCAATCCGGCGCCGGCACCAGCCTGTCGGCTGGCACATATTTCAGCCCGTTGCGGATGCGGTCGGCGACGGTGTCGACGCTCTCGATATTGGGATCGCCGAGGTCGAGGACGCCGAGCATGATTTTCTTGCCGGAGAGATCTTTCAGCACGCCGAGATCGAGTTTCGGCTGCGCCGCCTCGATCGAAATCTGCTCCGCGCTGGTGTCGGCGAGCTCCGCCAGGAAGGAATAGCCGGCCGGCTTGGTCGAGCCCGGCACGACGGCGGCATAGCCGAAGCAGAGATGCACCACGGTCGGGATGGTGATGCCTTGCAGCGCGCGGTTGATCGCCTTCACGGCGTAGCGGCGGGCGAGATCGGGATTGTTGCGCACCCAGGGCTCGTCGAGCTGGATCACGTCGGCGCCGGCCTTCTGCAAATCGAGCGCCTCGGCGTTGACGGCTTCCGCGAACGCCATCGCCAGCTCTTCATCGTCCTTGTAGTATTCATTCTTTGCCTGCTGGCTCATGGTGAACGGGCCCGGCAGGGTGATTTTTGCGGCATGATCGGTGTTCTTGCGCAGGAACTGCATGTCGCGCAATTCGACCGGCCCGGTGCGTTTGATCTTGCCGACCACACGCGGCACCGGCGTCTGTTGTCCCGTGCGCGCGGTGATCATGGCGGGATTGTCGGCATCGATGCCTTCGAGCGCTGTGGCAAAGCGGTTGGAATAGCTTTCGCGGCGGATTTCGCCGTCGGTGACGATATCGATGCCGGCGCGCTCCATGTCGCGGATGGCCACGATCGTCGCGTCGTCCTGTGCCTCCTCCAGATGCTCTTCGGGCAGGCGCCACATCTCATGCATGCGGGTGCGCGGCACCGATTTCGACAGCATGGCGCGATCGACCAGCCATTCCGGCTGCGGATAGCTTCCGACCACGGTCGTCGGCAACAGGTGTTTTGGCAGGTTCACGAGATTACTCCTTGCTTCTTCTTGTCAGGTTGCGGGCTGCAGATTGCCCGTCGCGATGTCTTCCGCCGCGCTTTGGCCGCCGCGGGTGCCGGTCTGCCAGATCGCGGCCTTCCGTTCCAGCAGGCGGATCACGGCATTGAACGCGATCGCCATGGCCAGCACCAGCAGCACGCCGGCGAAAACATGCGGGCTGTCGAGGATGGTGCGGTAGCGCGAGATGAGATAGCCGATCCCGGCGGATGAAATCAGCATCTCCGACACCACGACGCCGACGATCACCAGCGCGCCGCCGACGCGCAGGCCCGACAGCACGGTCGGGATCGCGGCCGGAATGATGACGCGTACCAGCCGCTGGCTCAGGGTCGCGCCCATGCTGCGCGCGGCGAGCAGCAGTTGCGGGTCGATGGTCTGGATGCCGGCTGCGGTCGCGAGCATGGTCGGCAGGAAGCCGTAGATCGAGGCGAACGCGATCTTGGATTCCGAGCCGATGCCGAGCCACACCGTGAAGACGGGATAGAGGATGACGAGCGGCACGGCATAGAGGCTCGACACCATCGGCATGATCAGCAGCCGCGGCCGTGGCAGGCTGCCGACGATGGCCCCACACAAGATGCCGCCGCCGCAGGCAAACGCCATGGATATGGCGACTTCGTAGAGCGTGACGCCCAGCGCATGGCCGTATTCGCCGGCCTCGTTCCAGCCGGCTTCCAGCGTCGAAGACAGCGCCGGCAAAAACAGTTCGGGGATGAGACCCAGACGCGGCAGTGCCTCCCAGAGTACGATGAGCGCGATCACGATCAGCCAGCGCAGCGTCGATGCCTTCATGGCTCCCTCACGCCGATTTGCGGATGTGCCGCCAGATGCGGTCGCGCAGCGATCCGAAAGCGTCGCCCGACAGCATCTCGTAGGTGCGCGGGCGCGGGAGCTGGACCTGCAGTAGATCGATTATGCGGCCCGGCCGCGCCGACATGACCGCGACCTCGTCGGCGAGATAGACGGCCTCGGTGAGGCTGTGGGTCACGAATACCACGGTCTTCCCCGTCGCCGCCCAGATGCGCAGGAGTTCGTCGCCCATGGTCATGCGGGTCTGCTCGTCGAGGGCTGCGAACGGCTCGTCCATCAACAGCACGGGCGGGTCCTGCACCAGCCCGCGCGCGATCGAGACGCGCTGCTTCATGCCGCCGGAGAGTTCATGCGGATGACGCTTGCCGAAACCTTCGAGGCCGACGAGCTTCAGCATCTCCTCGGCCTTGGCGCGACGCTCCCCCTTGGCGACGCCGCGCAACGCCAGCGGAAACTCGACATTCTCCTCCGCGGTGAGCCAGGGAAACAGGCTCGCCTCCTGGAACACCACGCCGACGCGGTTCGGATCGGGCTCCGGTATCGGCGCGCCGTTGACCAGGATGGTGCCGGAGGTCTGCTGCCGCAGTCCCGCGAGCATCATGAGAAGCGTCGACTTGCCGCAGCCGCTTGGCCCGACCAGCACGACAAAGCGTCCCGGCTTGATGTCGAGCGAGACATCAGACAGCGCGACCACCTCCGCGCCGGAGGTGCGAAACACCTGGCCGACATTCTGGATCTGGATCGATCCGGCGCGCTTCAGCGGCGTCACGTTCGCCAATGGCTGCATCGCGTTTCCACCCATCTGACCAGTTCGTTGAAGGCCATCGCGACGACGGCGATCATCACCACGCCGGCCAAAAGCTGCTTCATCTGGAAGTTCTCGCCCCAGGTCGCGATCTGATGGCCGATGCCGTCGCGGGAAGCATACATCTCGGCGAGGATCACGCCGGTGAGGTTGAAGATCATGGAGATGCGCAACGCTTCCAGGAGCACCGGCAGCATGCTCGGCAGATAGACCCGGAACGCGGTCTGCGCCGGCGTCGCCCCATAGGAGCGCGCCACCGTCAGATAATCGACCTTGACCGATTCCACCGCCGTCGTCGTCGACATGATGACGATGAAGATGGTGGAGAAGAAGCCGAAGCCGACCTTCTCGGCAAAGCCGACGCCGAACACCAGGATGAACATCGGCAGGAAGATCGATTTCGGGATCGAGAAGGCGAAGAACAACAGCGGCTTCATCACCTCGGCGAAGTAGCGGTATTCGGCAATGAGGTAGCCGAGCAGGCAGCCGAACGGCACCGCCAGCACGAACGCCGTCAGCACCTCGGTCGCGGTGACCGCGAGATCGTTGCGGACACTGCTTCGCTGCAGGAGATCGGTCAGCGTCGCCAGCGTATCGGAGGCGGACGGCAACAGCCGCGGATTGACCAGGCCGGTCCGCGACAGAACCTCCCATAGCGCGAAGATCGCGACAATGATCGCGATCCGCGGCAGGATGAGTCCGAAACGTCCGGCCATGGCAAGGCTCACAGTGGCAGGCTCACGGTTTGGTCGGCACCGGCTTGAACTGCGTCGAATAGAGGTCTTCGGTTGGTGCGATGTCCTTCAATCCGCCGAGCTTGGCAAGATCCATCGACAGCTGCACGGCATCCTTGACGTTCGCCGCGCCCATGTTGCCGTCGGATTCGAGCTTCATGATCGAATTGTCGTATTCAAGCCCTGCGATCTCCGGCGGGATTTCGTAGAGATCGGCGATCAGCTTGACGGTGGCGTCGCGATTGCTGCGCATGAAGGCAATCGCGCCATAGAGCGCGTTCAACGCCTTTTGCACCGTCTGGGGCTTTGCCTCAGCGAACTTGTCGAGCACGATCCAGCCTGCGGTGAGATTCGGCGGCACCGCGGTGGCATAATCGAGGATGGTCCGCGCCTCGCCCGATTTGAGGATCTGGAAGCTCAGCGGCGAATACACCACGGCGGCTTCGACATTGCCGGCGAGCAGGTTCGGCACCAGGCCGCCGCCGCCGACCGGCACGCGGGTGAAATCGATCTTCTTGTCCTGGATGGTCCAGAGCGCGAGCAGGTCGGAGCCCGAGCCGGCCGCTGTTATCGCGACCTTCTTGCCGTTGAGGTCCTTGACATCGAGCGTCGATTTCACCGGCACCATCAATTGCCAGCCGAAATTGCCCATCGAGGCGTTCGCGACGATCTTGCTCATCACGCCTTTCTTGCGGCCCGCCGAAACGAGGGAGGGCGGATCGAGGATGATATCGGCCGCGCCCGCGGCCATCCCTTCAAAGGTCTCGGCGCCGGAGCGAAAGATGGTCAATTCCGCGGTGAGGCCTTCCTTTTCGAACAGCTTTTGCCGCACCGCGGTTTCCGCCACGGTGGTAGGCCAATAGGTCTTGGTCGGCAGGCCCACGCGGATGGTCTCGGCGTGGGCGGCAGAAACAGTCAAAAGCGCTGCTGTCGCCAGCAAAAGGCGTGACAGATTCATTGTTTGAATTCCTCCCGATTTTGCACGCATTGTCGCTTTGCGTTTCCATCATCGTCAATCGAAAAGCGGCTTTTTGCAATTGACCCTATGGTGGGGCGCCGTTACCTCTTCCCACTCGATTGGCCCACCGCATGCAACCAATCCGGGTTGACAGGGCCGGTCGCGCGTTGAGCGAGGGAGTCCATGAACAATAATGGCGCGGGAGAACCCGCCGAGTTCGATTATGTCGTCGTTGGCGCGGGCTCCGCGGGTTGCGTGCTCGCCAACCGGCTGAGCGCCAACGGCAAGCATTCGGTGCTGCTGCTGGAAGCCGGCCCGAAGGACAGCAATATCTGGATCCACGTGCCGCTCGGCTACGGCAAACTGTTCAAGGAAAAATCCGTCAACTGGATGTACCAGACCGAACCGGAGCCCGGCCTGCATGGCCGCCAGGTGTTCCAGCCGCGCGGCAAGGTGCTGGGCGGATCGAGCTCGATCAACGGCCTGCTCTATGTGCGCGGCCAGCACGAGGATTACGACCGCTGGCGCCAGCGCGGCAATGTCGGCTGGGGTTATGACGACGTGCTGCCCTATTTCAAGAAGGCGGAGAACCAGCAGCGTGGCGCCGACGACTATCACGGCGCCGGCGGGCCGCTGTCGGTGTCGGACTGGCGGCACGAGGATCCGCTGTCGGAAGCTTTCGTGAAGGCGGCGGTCGAGACCGGCATTCCTTTCAATCCCGATTTCAACGGCAAGACGCAGGAGGGCGCCGGCTTCTTCCAGACCACGACGCAGCGCGGCCGCCGCGCCTCCAGCGCCTATTCCTATCTCCGTCCCGCGATGAGCCGCGGCAACCTGCATGTCGAAACCTCGGCACTGGCGCAACGCATCCTGTTCGAAGGGAAGCGCGCGAAAGCCGTCGAATACAAGCAGAATGGCAATCTGCGCACCGCATGCGCGCGGAAAGAAGTGCTGGTCTCCAGCGGCGCGTATAACTCGCCGCAACTGCTGCAGCTCTCCGGCATCGGCCCCGGCGATCTCCTGAAGACCCACGGCATCGAGGTCGTGCTCGATGCGGAAGGCGTCGGCAATGATCTGCAGGATCATCTGCAGGTGCGTCTCATCACGCGCTGCGCGCAGAAAGTGACGCTCAACGACATCGTCAATCATCCGGTGCGGCGGGCAATGGCGGGCGTGCGCTACGCGCTCTCGCGCTCCGGGCCGCTGACGATCGCGGCCGGCACGTCAGGCGCGTTCTTCAAGACCAATCCGCGGCTGGCCTCGCCGGACATCCAGATCCATTTCATCCCGTTCTCGACCGACAAGATGGGCGAGAAGCTGCATCCGTTCTCAGGCTTCACCGCCTCCGTCTGCCAGTTGCGCCCGGAGAGCCGCGGCTCGCTGAAAATCCGGAGCGCCGATCCCTCAGCGCCGCCGGAAATCCGCATCAATTATCTCGCAACCGAAACCGACCGCGCCGCCTTCATCGACGGCATCAATATCCTGCGCAAGATATTGGCCGCGCCCGCGCTGAAGCCTTACAGCGTCGAGGAGGTCTATCCCGGCGCGAAGGCTGCGAGCGACGAGGAACTGCTCGACTACTGTCGCAAGACGGGCAGCACGGTCTATCATCCGACCTCGACCTGCCGCATGGGCAACGATCCGCTCGCCGTGGTCGACCAGCGCCTGCGGGTGCGCGGCATCGAGGGCCTGCGTGTGGTAGATGCCTCCGTGATGCCCGACCTGATGTCGGGCAACACCAACGCGCCGACCATCATGATCGCCGAGAAGGCCTCCGACATGATTTTGGAGGACGCGCGGTGAGAGAGGAGCGGGGTTAAGTGGCGCAATTTCGCATCGGCACGCGCAAAAGCGCGATGGCGCTGGCGCAGACGGACGAAATCGCGCGCCGGCTGAAGGCCGCGGTTCCCGGCATCGAGATCGAGATCGTCAGGTTCGAAACGACAGGCGATATCGACCAGACGGGAAAACTGTTGCCGCATGGCGGCAAGGGCGGCGCCTTTGTCGCGCAGATCCGCGAGGCGGTGCTGGCCGGAAAGCTTCACGCCGCGATGCATTCGCTCAAGGACATGCCGGGCAATGAGGACACGCCGGGGCTCGTGATCGGCGCGACATTGTCGCGTGATCCGCCCGGCGACGCGCTGGTGCTGCGGCCGGGCGTGGCGTTTGAGGAGTTCAGGCGGGCGCGCGGCAAGGGATTCAAGGTCGGCACCAACGCGGTGCGCCGCGCCGCCTATGCACGGCGGCTGTTTCCGGATGTCGAGGTGATCCACTATCGCGGCGCCGCCGATACGCGCGTGCGCAAGCTCGATGCCGGCGAAATGCAGCGGCTCCCCGACGGCGGCGCGGTGGGCCCCGCCGATGCGTTGATCATGGCGCGCTCGGGACTGGAGCGCGTCGGTCTCGCGGGCCGCATCGCCTACGAATTTTCAGCGCAGGAAATGCTGCCGGCGGTGGGGCAGGGCATTGTCGCGGTCGAATGCGCCGCGCAGGATTTTGACACCCGCCGCATCCTGTCGTCGATCGATGACGCCACCGCGCATGCCTGCGCCGATGCGGAACGCGAGGTGCTGTGGGTATTGAACGGCCATTGTAACTCACCGATCGCGGGATTTGCGGAAATCAAAGGCGATCAGATGTTGCTCACTGCTTCAGTGCTCGATCACGCCGGCAGCCGCATCATCGAAGCGTCGCGCTCGGGGCCTGCCAACCGACCGCGCGAACTCGGCCGCGCGGTCGGGCTGGAGCTGCTTGCGAAGGGCGCGGCCGAGATCATCGAGCGCAGCCGGCCGTCACCCTGACCGGTTCGATCAATCGTAGTTGACATCAATCGTAGTTGACATGGAGCGCATCGGGAAAAATGCCGCGCTTTTGCAACTTTCCCTTTGCACCCGGCGCGCGCCGCAAATTCTTCTGCTGCAGCAACGCTTTCAGCATCAGGGGCAGCAGCGCCTTGTTCAGGTGAATGCCGAAGCATTGATGCAGCGCGTGACCGAAATGGATGTATTCGTCGGGCGCGCGCTGCGGATTGAACGTCTGCGGATCCGGCACGCGTCGTTCATCCATCATCGCCGAACTTAACGCAATATAGAGGTTGGCGTCCTGCGGCACCTCGGTTGCGCGTGATGTTCCAGCGGCAATCGTGCCGGTCTTGCTGGCGACGCGGGACAAAATCGGCGCAACGGGATCAAATCGCAGCGCCTCGAAGAAGTAGCCGGCAAGCGACGCGTCGTTGCCGTCTCGCGCCGCCTGCTGCGCTCCGGCCAGCGCCTCCGGGCGGCGCAGCAGCTGCTCGAGCGCCTGCGGCACCCCCATTGGCGGCTGCGGCGGCCCGCCAAAGATGAGGCCTGTCAGGGAGCTGCGAATCTGGTCGTCGCTGAAGCCGTCAACACCCTGCGCCTGCATGTTGACGCAGCGGCCAAGCACATCGTCGGGACCCTGCCCGGCAGTGCGTCGGGCATCGATGAGATTCTGGATATGCTTGCGCAGCGCGGGCGCCATCACATCGACCTCGGCCCGCAGCGATGGATCATTGCCGATATCGGCAAACTGGAATTCGAATAGCCGGGTCGCCCAGACACGAAGGCTTTCGCCGGGAGGATCGGGCACGCCCAGATAGGCGCTGTAGAGTTCGAAGGTGATCCGCCGCACCAGCTGGTCGACGACTTCCAGATTGCCGTTGGCCTCGGCGACGATCTGCTTGCCGAGCCGTTCCACTTCAGGGGCGAGACGCTGCGGAATATCGGTGACCTGCACCACCTTCCGCAGCACCTCGGTATCCCGGCGATAGGCCGGCGTATCATCCATGCCGAGGAAAAACGGCTGGCCTCCCATGATGACGTCGAGCTTGGCGCGATAGGGGACGCGGAATGCGGCATCGTTGAGAAATACGTCGCGTACGTCGTCGAAACGAGTGACCAGGAAGTTGTTTCCAAACCGTGCGATCGGACGAACGGCACGCAGGATTCGAAAGCCGAGCGGCAAATGCTCCATGACCCAGGCCATGATCGTGGCCATGAGACCGCCAGTCGCGGGACGCAAAACGTCAATCGGCGCCGTGCTCATAGCGACGCCAGACAGTTGAGCACGGGAATGCCGGGCAGGAAGAATTTCTCGGACATCAGACATGACTCCGTGCTCTTGAAGGTCACCTTCATCTTCGATGTCACGGATACTACCTGAAAGCGAGTGACAATTATACCGGCAACTTCGTGCGAGCCGCCGATCTAGCCCTGCCGCGTCGACCCCTTGTCGCGCGGCAGAGCGCTCGCAAATCGCTTGATTGCCTCGAGCACTGGTTGCTGAGCACCCGCAAAGAACCAATGATCATTGCCGTCGAGCTCAACGAACTGAGCGCCGGCGATCTGGCGGGCCATGTCGCGGCCTGCCTCGATGCGCACGGCCCGGTCATTCCGGCGGTGCAGCACCAGCGTGGGCACCGATACACGTGGCAGCAGGTGCCTCACGTCGGTGTCGCGTAACGCCTCGAGCACAGCCCAGATGCCGCCGGGACTGGAAGCCGCGCGCAGGAGCCCGGCCCACCAGGCCCTTGCCTGGGGATCGCGGGCAAGGCTCGGCGCGAAGGTCTCGATCCCGGCGGGGCCACCCCATTCGGCGACGAGCTGCTGCAGCCAGGCGTCATATTGCCTTGCCTGCAACGCATGCGGATAGTCCGGCGCCCAGCAGCCCTTGGCCAATGAGCCGAACAGAATGAGGCCAGCCACGAGGCGGGGGTGATCGACCGCAAACTTGATGCAGGCCGGCCCACCTTCCGAATACCCAAACAGGACGACGCGACGCGCCTGCGTTGCTCGCAGCACGGTGCCGATATCCTCGTTCGTGACTTCGACATTCGGGCTTGACCCGACCCGGTCTGACAGCCCGACACCGCGACGATCGAATATAATGACCCGTCCAAGCGCCATCAACGCAACCAGA
This sequence comes from uncultured Alphaproteobacteria bacterium, assembly GCA_963802585.1. Taxonomy (GTDB): domain Bacteria; phylum Pseudomonadota; class Alphaproteobacteria; order Rhizobiales; family Xanthobacteraceae; genus Bradyrhizobium. Next base: position 185,819 of record CAWDJS010000017.1, read on the forward strand.
AACGCCCGGCACGAGGGATGCTCCCAAAGGCGCTCCACGTGTGACACGAAGCCCGGCGCGATCAGGATATCAAGCTCGCCGCTTCCATAGGTCTGATACGCCAGATGTACGCCGGCCCCCTTCACATAGAGTGTTGTAGGGGCGGCATCGACCAGCGGCGGCGTGCTCGGGTCGATCAGCGCTTCGGTCGCGGCTTCCGGCGCAACCCCAAGCTCGTCACGCAGCCGCTGTGTCAGGGCCGCGTGGTGCCGTTCTGCCGAACTTCGATCGCCGGTCAGCAGCAGGCTGCGGATCAAGTGCCGGCCATACACCTCGCTGAGCGGATCGAGCTCGACCAGGCGCCCCGCGTGAGCTGTCGCGGCAAAATGTTCGCCGGCGGCATTCTTGTCCTGCACGAGGCGTTCCAGCCCATGCATGAGCCGTCCCCTCAGCGCCTCGCGGCGAAAGAACGCCCAATCGTCGAACTCGGGACAATCGGCCAGAGCGAAGCCCGCGAGAAAGTCACCCCGATAGCCCAGGCAGGCTTCCTCGAAAGCGCCTCGATCGCAGGCGCTCTCGAACAGTTGCGAGTCGACCTTCAGTTCGACCGCCGGAGACCACCGCACGCTGGTGCGGTCGGCCTCGAAAACAGGCTGGCCGAGGGTCTGCTCGATGCGGTGAAGCAGGCGCCGCAATCGCGCACGGGCGGTCTCGCGGGGACTCTCGGGCCACAGCAGCGTGGCAATGACGTCCCGTGCAACGGCGCCTTGGGCCTCCGCGAGATAGATCAGCAGCGCAAGAGCCTTGCGCAGGTTCAGCTTGATCGGGCGGCCGTCAGCGTGGACCTCCGGAAACCCGAGCGTCCGAAGCGAGAAGGCGGTCATGAAATCACCTTTTGCGCGGCGGGCGCCCAAGGAACGCACAAGGGACGCACAGGGGACGGTCGGGTGGTAGTGGGTCCGGCCTGACCGAGCCGGCCCGCCATCGGACGGTTCAGACTTCTGTATTCGAACCGCTGCCGCCGGCACAAGAGGACAAGTCATCCATGGTCGCACGCCTCCTGATCCTGTTCTACGCCGTCGTGAGTTATGCCGTCTTCCTTGTTTCATTTCTCTATGCGCTCGGCTTCTTCGGCAACTTCCTTGTGCCAAAGTCGATCGACGCGGGCGGGCGGACGAATCTGAGCGAGGCCATCCTCGTCGACCTGCTGCTGCTCGGCGTATTTGCCATCCAGCACAGCGTGATGGCGCGCCCGGTCTTCAAGCGATGGTGGGCCAGGACCCTTCCGGTGGCCTGTCAGCGCAGCACCTACGTGCTGCTCTCCAGCCTGCTGCTTCTCCTGCTGTTCTGGCAATGGCGGCCGATTCCGACAATCGTTTGGCACACCGACGGAATGGCCGCCTGGTTGCTGATCGGCCTCTCAGCGTTCGGCTGGCTGATTGCGCTTGCCTCCACCTTCCTGATTGATCACTTCGATCTGTTCGGCCTGCGCCAGGCTCTGTGCGCCCTGCGCGGCGCCGAGCTGCCGGGTCAATCGTTCAGAACGCCCTTGCTCTACAGGATCGTGCGGCATCCGCTGATGCTGGGCTTTCTGCTCGCATTCTGGGCCACGCCCGAGATGACTGCCGGTCATCTGCTGTTCGCGGTCGCGATCACGGTCTACATCCTGATCGCCCTGCAGTTCGAGGAGCGGGATCTGATCGCAGAGTTCGGTGCAACCTACCAGCAATATCGCGGGCGCGTTCCCATGCTGCTGCCGCGCATTTTCGGTCGCCGCCACGCGGGAGCGTCACGATGAGAGCCGTACTATGCAGCGCGTTCACCGGTCCGGAGGACCTGCGCGTCGGCGAGATCGAGGAGCCGAAGCCGGCCAGCGACGAGATCCTGATCGACGTCCATGCGGCCTCCGTGAGTTTCATGGACCATCTGCTGGTCTCGGGCCGTTACCAGATGCGACCATCGACGCCATTCGTGCCCGGCACGGAGGCGGCCGGCGTCGTCATCGGCGTTGGCGAAAAGGTCACGAGATTTCAGCCCGGCGATCGCGTGGCATGCGGGGGCTGGACGGGCGGTTATGCCGAGCGGATGATCGCCAAGGAATGGAAGAGTGTGCGGTTGCCGGACGGCGTCGCCTTCGAAACGGCGGCCACGGTCTGGCACAACTACGGCACGGCGTATTACGCCCTGGTCGAAGGGGCACGCGCGCAACCCGGTGAAACCCTGTTTGTCACCGGGGCCGCAGGCGGGGTTGGCCTCGCCGCCGTCGACCTCGGCCGCCATTTGGGCCTGCGCGTCGTCGCCGGTGTTGGCTCCGACGACAAGGCAGCTTTGGTGCGTGAATACGGTGCCTGCGATGTCATCAACTATCGGAGCGAAGACCTGCGCGAGCGGATCAAGTCGATAACCGGTGGAGAAGGCGTCGATATTTGCTTCGAAAACATCGGCGGAGCGATTTTCGAGCAAATGGCACGGCTGATGAAGTGGGGCGGAAGGCTGATGCCGATCGGCTTCACCAGCGGCCAGATTCCTTCGGTGCCAATGAACCTCCCGCTGTTGAAGAACTATTCCATTGTTGGTGTCTTTGCCGGTGCCTGGGCGGAGAAATTCCCCGGCAAGTCTGCGCGCATGAAAGACACCCTGGCGCAATTGCTGGCCGAGGGGATGATTCGCCCGCACATTGATCGCGTCCTGCCCCTGGAACAGGTCAAGGAAGCAATGCGCGCCGTGGCCAATCGAACGGTTCAGGGAAGAATCGTCCTGAAGATAAGATAGGCTGCGCTGGCGGCGGCAAGAGAGGAAGAGATCGATGACATCGATCATCATCGACAAGCGTTTCTGCGGCCCGCCGAATTCCGGCAATGGCGGTTATGTTTGCGGGCTGCTCGCAAGGCATATCGAAGGAAGTGCCGAGATCACGCTGCGCGCCCCGCCGCCTCTTGGCCGGCCACTCAACATCGTCGGGCGCGTGGATGGGGGCGTAGAGCTGCACGAGAACGGGACGCTTCTCGCGACCGGACGCGCGATGCCGCTGGACGTAGGTCAAATCCCGATTGCGACGTTCCCGGAAGCGGAAGCGGTGGCGTCCAGAACATCCCGGGACGAACGCAATCACCCGCTTCCGACCTGTTTCGTATGCGGGCCGGCGCGCGCGCTCGGTGACGGTCTGCGGATTATCCCGGGTCCGTTACCTCCGCGCGGCACCTCACGGTCTGTGACGCTCGCCTCATCCTGGATTCCCTATTCGAATCTCGCCGGCGCTGACGGCCTTGTCGCGCCGGAGTTCGTGTGGGCAGCACTGGATTGTCCGACCGGATTTGCCAGTACCGGAGCGCGGCACCTCGGCATGAACGGAGATGAGAGCGTTCTGCTGGGGCGCATGAGCGCGCGGATCGACAATCGCCCCCGCCCCGGCGCGCGCTGTGTGATCGTGGCCTGGCCGACCGGCAGGGAGGGCCGCAAGCTGTTTGCCGACGCCGCGCTGCTCGGGCAGGACGGAGAACTATTGGCCGTCAGTCGCGCAACCTGGCTGGTGGTCGATAGAAGCACTCAACTTGGCAAAGGAGCCGGCGCCGCTAACTCCGGAAATCCCTGACCCGGGCAATCATTTGCTCGACATGCGCGATCGGGGTTTCCGGCAGGATGCCGTGGCCGAGATTGAAGATCAGCCGGCCCTGGCCGTAATTCGACAGCACGTCGTCGACCGCGCGTTCCAGCGCTGCGCCGCCGGCGATCAGCGCCAGCGGATCGAGATTGCCTTGCACCGCGACCCTGGTCTGCACGCGCTCGCGGATCAAGGACGGTTCGGCGGCCCAGTCGATGCTGACGCCATCGACGCGCGTTGCGCCGACATAGGCCGGCAGCAGCGCGCCGGCGCCGCGGGGGAAGCCGATGATTTTCGCACCGGGCACCTTCGCGCGCACGCCCTCGACAATGCGCGCGGTCGGCGCGATCGACCAGCGCAGGAATTCGCGCGGCGGCAGGACGCCGGCCCAGGTGTCGAAGATCTGCACGCAATCGGCGCCGGCCTTCAACTGCCCGACCAGATGTTCGATGGAGTTTTCGACCAGCGCGTCGATGATTTTCGAGAACGCCTCGGGTTCGCGGTACGCCAGCATCCGTGCCGGCGCCTGGTCGGGTGTGCCTTGGCCCGCAACCATGTAGGTCGCGACCGTCCACGGCGCGCCGCAGAAGCCGATCAGCGTCACTTCGGGCGCGAGCTCGGCGCGCACGCGGCGCAGCGCTTCGTAGACCGGCTGTAGTTTTCCGAAATCGGCCTCCGTCGCCATTGCTGCGATCTTCTCTGGCGTGTCCAGGGGATCGAGCCGTGGGCCTTCGCCGGCCTCGAAGCGAACGTCGCGCCCGAGCGCATAGGGGATGACCAGAATGTCGGAGAAGATGACCGCACCATCGAAGCCGAAGCGCCGGATCGGCTGCAGCGTGACTTCGACGGCGAAATCCGGCGTGAAGCAGAGATCGAGGAAACCGCCGGCCCTAGCGCGGACCTCGCGATATTCCGGCAGGTAGCGGCCGGCCTGCCGCATCATCCAGATCGGTGGCGGGCTGTGCTTTTGCCCGCCAAGCACGTCGAGCAGGGGTTTTTTGCTGTTTTCGGTCAAAACGGAATGTTCCTGCGGCGGGCCAGATTTCGGCCTCTGATACACGCCGCGAACGGCTTGGCCAAGGTCGGAGCTCAGGCGGGAACTGGAACCAATCCAGGGCGTTGTTTCGGCATGGAGGATACCATGGCTGAGAAATTCAACCCCGCGCCTCATGACCCGCACGCCGCCGACCCCAAGGAGGCCGCGCATGCCGACGCCGAGACACACGCCAGGCTCGAAGCCGGGCTGATCGACAGCTTTCCGGCCTCCGATCCCGTCAGCCACGCGCAGCCGGCGCCGAGCCGGCATGACAGCGATCGGGATGCGCCGACGGCGCAGGAAATCGAACAGGACAATGATCCCCATTATTCGCTTTGGGACAAGGTCAAGGCCGTGTTCAGCTGAAGGCAAGCCAGGAGGTGAGCTATGGCGCACACCGAATTCAACCACACCGCCAATGACTCGCCGCGCAGCGGCGGCTCCAAGCAGGTCTCGCCGGTGGTGTGGTGCGTGATCGTAGTCGCGATCGTTGCGCTGGCGACCTACTTCGCGATGCGTTTCTAATAATGCGGCGGCCGCTCGTTCGCGGGGGCCGGGGCGTTGGCCTCGGCTTCCTGCAAGCGATTGGTTAGCGCCGCAAGCTGGCGCGTCAGCGCGTCGATCTGCTTCCATTGCGCGGTGATGGTTTGATTGAGCTGCTCGATGGTCTCGTCCTGATGGGTCAGGCGCTCTTCCAGCGCGTCGATGCGCGCGCTCAATTCCTTTTCACCCATGGGAATCTTCCTTGGAATTTTCCTTGGCGCGTTGGCGCAGGCCGTGGCCGAGCGCGACGCGCTCATCGAACACGAAGCATTCGCCGCGCCAGCGGCTTTCCGCTTCCGGCACTTCTTCCAGGTATTTCAGGATGCCGCCCTTGAGGTGATAGACCTCGCCAAAACCTTGCGCGAGCAAGAGCGAGCTTGCCTTCTCGCAGCGGATGCCGCCGGTGCAGAACATCGCGATCTTCCGATGCTTGGCCGGATCGAGTTTCTGCGCGGCAAATTCCCTGAACTGGCCGAAGCTCGCGATCTTTGGATCGAGCGCGCCCTCGAACGTGCCCAGCGCGACCTCGAAGGCATTGCGGGTATCGATCACAAGCGTACCGGGTGAGGCGATCAGCGTATTCCAGTCGGCGGGTTCGACATAGATCCCGACCCGTCGCGTCGGATCAGCCTTGGCGTCGCCGAGCGTGACGATCTCCCTCTTCAAGCGCACCTTCATTCGACCGAAGGGCATCGAGGCCGCGCGCGAAAATTTCAGCTCGAGATGGTCGAGCCGGCTGCCGAACAGAGCGCCATGCCGCAACTCTTCGACCAGCGCGTCGATGCCGTCATCGCTGCCTGCGACCGTGCCATTGATGCCCTCGGCGGCGAGCAGGATGCTACCCTTCAGCCCCAGACCGGCGCAGAACGCGCGCAGGGGCTCGCGCAGCTCGCGGAAATCCGGGAGCGCGGCGAATTGGTAGAAGGCGGCGACCTTGTACGACATGGCGGCGGTCTATCAGGGGTCTTGTTGGTACGAAACCTGCAAATCCTGCATTGGGCCCTGGTATACCAGGGCATTGCCGAGCCCCTCATGAATATGTCATGTAACCGCGCATCTCCCGGGCAAGCCCAGCAAAAACGACCAAAGTGAGCGATTTCGCATGAGGAATTTCCATTTCGCCGGCCGGTCCACCGTCCATTCCCAGAACGGCATGATCGCGACCTCGCATCCCCAGGCAGCGCTCGTGGGCATCGAGGTGCTGAAGGCCGGCGGCACGGCGGCCGACGCGGCGATCGCAGCCAGTGCGCTGCTCGCGGTGATCGAGCCGCAATCGACCGGCATCGGCGGTGACTGCTTTGCGCTGATCCAGCCCAGGGGCGAGGGCAAGATCGTGGCCTATAACGGCTCGGGCCGCGCGCCCGCCGCTGCCACCGCCGAATGGTATCTCGAACGGAAAATCCATTCCGTGCCGCAGACCTCGGCGCATTCGGTCTCGATTCCGGGCGCAATCGATGCCTGGGAGGTGATCCTGCGCGATCACGGCAAGTTCGGCCTCGACACCCTCCTACAGCCCGCGATCAAGGCCGCGGAGGAGGGCTATGTCGTCGCGCCGCGCATTGCGTTCGACTGGAAGAACCAGTTCGAGAAGTTGAAGAACGGCACCAACACCCAGCGCTATTTGCTGCCCCATGGCAGGCCGATGCTGGTGGGCGAGGTGCTGCGTCAGCCGGAGCTGGGCACGACGCTCCGCGCGATCGCTAAAGGCGGCCGCGACGCCTTCTACAAGGGGCCGATTGCCGAAGACATGGTCGAGACGCTGCGGGGCATCGGCGGGTTGCACACGCTCGAGGATTTCGCCGAGCACACGACCGAGACGACCTCGCCGATCGGCACCATGTACAAGGGGCTCGACGTCTGGCAGTGCCCGCCGAACGGGCCCGGCATCACCATGCTGGTCATGCTCAACATCCTCTCGCGCTTCGATCTCACGAAATTCGCCCCGCTCAGCGTCGAGCGTTTCCATCTCGAAGCCGAGGCCGCGCGCATCGCCTACATGATGCGCGAGCAATATATCGGCGATCCCGCCCAGGTCGATGTCGACGTGGTGCGCATCCTGGCGAAGGATTTCGCCGACGAATATGTCGGCAAGATAAAGATGGATCGCCTGCTCGACCTGCCGAACGTCGCGCCGCCGATGAATCCGTCGACCGTCTATATCACTGTGGTCGACAAGGACCGCAACGTCTGCTCCTTCATCAATTCGGTCGCGCAATCCTTCGGCGCGGCGATCGTTTCCAACAAGACCGGAATCCTGCTGCAGAACCGCGCCGGCGGCTTCCGCATCCAGCCGGGCCACCCCAACTGCATCGCGCCGCGCAAGCGGCCGCTGCACACCATCATCCCGGCGCTCGCCACGAAGAACGGCCGCGCGCTGATGCCGTTCGGCGTGATGGGCGGGCAGTATCAGCCGGTCGGCCAGACCCATGTCCTGACCAACATGATCGACTACGGCTGCGACGTGCAGGAGGCGATCGATATGCCGCGCGGCCTGCATTACGAGGGCGTCTACCAGCTCGAGGACAGCGTGCCCGCCGCGATCGTCGAGGGCTTGCAGAAGCTCGGCCACAAGACCACGAGCGTGGTCGGCCCGCTCGGCGGCGGACAGGCGATCTGCATCGATTGGGACAAGGGCACGCTGACCGGCGGTTCCGATCCGCGCAAGGACGGCTGCGCGCTCGGCTACTGAGCGTGCTTCGGCGTCAGTGGCCTCGCGTGGGTGCGCTCAGGTCAATCCGCCGGAGCGAGAGCGCCACCACGACCATGAGCGCGCCGACGACCGCGAGCGACCAGAACGCATCGATATAGGCGAGCAGGTCGATCTGCCGCTGCAGGGTCTGTCCGACCCAGGCGATTGCCTGCGATGCCGCGTCCGAGGCGTTCGAGCCTTGCGCCTGGAAGAACCGCGTCATCGTAGCGATGGTCTGCTGATAGCCGACATCGGAGGGCGCGATGTGCTCGACCAGGCGGCTCTGATGGAATTGCTGGCGCTGCGCCAGGATGGTCTGCACCATCGCGACCCCCGTCGATCCTCCAAGATTGCGCGCGACGTTGATCAACGCTGAGGCCTGGTTGGTCTTGTCCGGCGGAATGCCGTCATAGGAGGCGGTCGTGATCGGCAGGAACAGCAGGGGAAGGCCGACGGCGAGATAGATGCGTGACATCGCCGCATAACCAAAGCTGATGTCGCCGGTGATGCCGGTGAGATGCCACATCGAGAGTGCTGCGATCGCCGCTCCCGTGGCGATCAGATATTTCGGCTGCACCGATCCAATCAGCTTTCCCGTGATGGGCATCATCACCATGGTGACGAGGCCGCCGGGCGAGAGCACCAGTCCTGCCAGAAAGGCGGTGTAGCTCAACTCGGTCTGCAGCAGTTGCGGCAATATCTGCGTCGTCGCGATCACGATCGCGCCGGTGCCGAGCATGGCGAGGAAGCAGCCGCCGAATTGGCGCTGGCCGAGCAGTCGAATGTCGATGATAGGGTCTTCGACGATCAGCTCCCAGACCACCAGCGCGACCAGGCAGAAGGCTGCTGCGCAGGCGAAGGCCACGATCATGTTCGATCCGAACCAGTCGTTGCGCTGGCCCTCGTCCAGCACGAACTCCAGCGAACCCAACCCGATCGCGACGAGGGCAAAGCCGACATAATCGACGCGCAGTCCCTTGCCGAGCAGCTTCTGCCGCTCGGCTTCCGCGCCGGAGGGCTCCTTCACCAGCGTCCCGACCAGGAACAGCGACAACAGGCCCATCGGCACGTTGATCAGGAAGATCCAGTGCCAGGTATAGGTATCGGTGATCCAGCCGCCCAGCGTCGGACCGATCACGGGCGCGACCACCACCGCGATGCCGTAGATCGCAAAAGCCTGGCCGCGTTTATGCGGCGGGAAGGAGTCGGCGAGGATGGCCTGCTCGCTGGTGGCCATGCCGCCGCCGCCAAGGCCTTGCAGGATTCGGAACAACACCAGCGCCTGCAGATTCCAGGCAAAGCCGCATAGCAGCGAGGCAAACGTAAACGTGCCAACGCAGATCATGTAGAAGCGCTTGCGGCCGATCACGGTCGACAGCCACCCCGAGATCGACAGCACGATCGCGTTCGAGACGAGATAGCTGGTGATGATGTAGGTGCTTTCGTCGATGCCGACCGCCAGCCCACCGGCGATGTGGCGCAACGCGACATTGGCGATCGTGGTGTCGAGCACCTCCATGAAGGTCGCGATCGAGACGACGCCGGCGATGAGATAGGGATTATGCCCGCCGGCCGCGGATCGTTCCGGCGACCAGCCTCCGGCTGTCGTCGCGTCCGTCATCGCACCCTGGTCCAGGGCACGACCGACATGCCCGGTCCGATCGCGAGGTCGGCCGGCCAGTTGTCGACAACGATCTTCACCGGCACGCGCTGCACGACCTTCACATAATTGCCGGTGGCGTTCTCGGCCGGCAGCAGGCTGAACGCCGTGCCCGAACCCGGCTGCACCGATGCGACATGGCCGGTCAGCTTGCGGCCGGGATAGGCGTCGATGGTGAACTCGACCGGCTGGCCCGGACGCATGTCGCGAAGCTGCGTCTCCTTGTAGTTCGCGACGATCCAGATCTCGTCGGGCACGAACATCATCAGGCTCTGGCCGGCGGTGACGAAGGTACCGACCGCGGCGGAAAGTTTTGCCACGCGGCCGGATTGGGCGGCCGTGATGCGGGTGTACTGCAGATTGAGATTGGCCTGATCGAGCTGGGCCTGTGCCTGCTGCAGCGAGGCGCGCGCACTTTCGAGCTGCGCTTCGAGCGTCTTGATGCCGAGCTGGGCGGCGACCAGCGCGGCATTGCTCCGCGTCATATTCGCTTGTTGCGATTGCAGGTCGGAACGCGTCTGCTGCTCACGCTGCACCGTACCGGCGCCCTTGTCGACCAGATCCTTGGCGCGTGCCTCTTCCTCCTGCGCGAATTGCAATTGTGCCTTGGCTTGTTCGACCTGTGCCTGGGCCTGATTGACCTGCTCGTGCTGGCTGTCGATCTGCGCCTGGATGTTGTCGATATTGGCCTGCGCCACCGCCACCTGGGCCTTGGCCTGGTCGACCGCGATCACGTAGTCGCGCCCATCGATTTTCGCGAGCAGGTCGCCCGCGTTGACATGCTGGTTGTCGGTGACGGGCACTTCGGTGACATAGCCGCCGACCTTCGGCGCGACCGAGAAGCTGCGCGCGGCGACGAAGGCGTCATCGGTGGATTCGTAGTTGCGGACAGAAAGCCAGTAGGCGAGCCCGCCAACAATCGCGACCAGCAGAACGCAAGTTGCTACGATCACCAGCGTCCGGTGCTCGCGCAAACGATCGCGCCAGGACGGCGGCGGTTTGGCCGCATCCGTTGGCTTCTCGTTCGCCTTGCGATCTCTCGGCGGCGGAAGCTGTTCGGGCCGCGACACCGGCAGCTTTGGCTGTTCCCCGGAGGGGTTTCGCTGTGTAGTTCTGGCGTCCAATGCGGTGCCCTCGGTCCGTAGCTTACGTGACTGCTACGCACAAAGCCGTCCTTCGTTCCCGCATTAACGCGTCCAGGAAAGGCAGCGCTTTTGGCTCAAGTGTGCCTGATCGGCTGCGACAGCGAAGAGGTGTCGGTTCTGACCTGTTTCGCGGTTGTCAGAGCCGCGCAAGCGACAGCCACGCCAAACGCTGCGGCGAAAGCCACCAAAGCGATATGCGGGCGCATTTCACTGCCCTCCGATTTCGGGTGCGACGGACCTATCTGTCGATGCGTGGATCGCGAGCGGAGGGATTTCGCCGTCCAGCCAGTCCTGTTCCTGCGCGAGCGCTGTCCACGCTTGCGCCATGCGCGAAAAGCGCCGGGAGGCCGGTTGGCCCTCGGCGCGTTCGGCAAGTTGCAGACAATTGTCCGCGTTTTCCCTGAAGATGTCTGACTGTTTCATGCGATCGACATGGGAAGGGAACTCAGGTTTGCCAACCAACGATTACCCAATGTTAGTGGGAACCAATCGGCGTTCATCGAAACGGTTACCATGCGCTACAACCGCGCGGCGGGGGACGTTCCGCTGCCGGACGACGTCACGCGCCAGACCGTGTTGCCGACATCGTCGGCGATCAACAATCCGCCAGCCTTGTCGACGGCGAGCCCCACGGGCCGGCCGCGCGCGTGATCATCGCTATCGAGGAAGCCGGTCACGACGTCCTGCGCCATGCCGTTCGGCTTGCCATTGCTGAAGGGCACGAACACGACCTTGTAGCCGTTCAGCACCTGCCGGTTCCAGCTGCCATGCTCGCCGACGAAGGCGCCGCCGCGATATTGCTCGGGCAAATTGCTGGCAGTGTAGAACGTAAGCCCCAGCGGCGCCACATGTGAACTCAACGCATAGTCCGGCGGGGTGGCTTTCGCCACGAGGTCGGGCCGCTGCGGCTGGACGCGGGGATCGACGTGCTGGCCGTAATAGCTGTAGGGCCAGCCATAGAACGCGCCATCCTTCACCGAGGTCACGTAGTCAGGCACGAGGTCGGGTCCGATCTCGTCGCGCTCGTTGACGACAGTCCACAGCGCGCCGCTTTGCGGCTCGAAGGTCAGTCCGTTGGGATTGCGCAGGCCGCTGGCGAAGATGCGGAAGCGGCCGGTGGCGCGATCGACCTCCAGAATGTCTGCGCGGTTATGCTCCGCCTCCATGCCGTTCTCGGTGATGTTGCTGTTGGAGCCGACGCCGACATAGAGCAGCTTGCCGTCGGGACTGGCAACGAGGCTCTTGGTCCAGTGATGGTCGATCGGCCCGCCCGGCAGCGGCGTCAGGGTTTCGCCGGGGGCGGTGATTTTGGTGTCACCCTCCTTGTAGGGATATTTGACGATCGCGTCGGTGTTGGCGATGTAGAGGTCATTGCCGACCAGCGTCACGCCGAAGGGCGAATTGAGATGGTCGAGGAAAACGCTTTGGCTGTCCGGGATGCCGTCGCCATTGGTGTCGCGCAGCAGGGTGATGCGGTTGCTCTCCCCGGTATTGCCGCCTGACGTGGCCCAGGACTTGATGTAGCCCATGACGATTTCCTTCGGCCGCTTGATCGCAGCGGCCTTTGGTGCTTTCGACTCGACCACCAGGACGTCGCCGTTCGGCAACGTGTAGAGCGAGCGCGGATGCTGCAGGCCAGTCGCCAGCGGCTCGATCTTCAGGCCTTTGGCCACGGCCGGCGTTTCACCCTTCTTCCAGCCGACGACCTTCGCGATATGCATCGGCGGCAGCAGATATTGCTGCAGTTCGGGGAGGGGCGGATTGGCGCCGATCTGCGCCTTCGGGTCGCCACTGCCGTCATTGCATCCGGCAAGGCAAAGCAGCGAGCCGCACAACAGGGTCGACCTGACGAAACGCGTGCGCGACATCATCGGACCACTCCTACGCCATGGCGATACACCATCGTCCATCCCACCCAGCCGGTGATGGGCAGGGTCAGCACCGTGATGACCGAGAGCATGAGGCCGACCGGCATCACTGAAGTCCAGGCGTCTCTTGTGTGAATGAGCGCGTTGAAGAATGCCAACACCAGCACCAGCAGATTGCCGATCAGATGCGGCCATGCCGGCGCCTGCGCGCGGATCAGCCGATTGCCGAGGAAGTCGACGAGACCTGCGATTGCGGCCAGCACGCCCATGATCACACCGACGATCAGCAGCCAGGCGGAGAAATCCGCCCACATCATCTCTGCCGTTGCGTAGTAGGCGATATCCGTCAACAGCGCGCCGACGAAGCACACGATGGGAACGGGCACTAGCATCGGATGAATGGGATGTCTCGCGACTTGCGCAGTTGCGACCAAATTCTCATCATACGTTGTCACATTGAGCCTCATTTGCGCCCGGATCCATCAAGCCAACGGCCTTGCGATACCGCGGTTCCTAATTCCTTCGTTCTGGTTTCCATCAACTGATCGCGACAAAAAAGCAGCCCCGCTCGCGTGGGCGAACGAGGCTGTCAGGAATACGGCCGGCTCTCGGGAGACAGGCTGGCCGCCCTATTCCAATCCGTCAAACGACCGGCACGCCGTAGTAATCGTCGAGCGCGCGGGTGGTGCCGACATCACTCCAATTCCAGTCATTGTCGTTGCGATATTTCGGTGCGCCGCGGAGCTGGTTTTCGGTGACGCCGGTGCGGTAGCCGCCGAGCCTGGTGTCATATTTCAGCGATTGCCAGGGCAGGGGATAGTGATCGTTGCCGAGGCCCAGGAAGCCGCCAAAGCCCAGCACGGCATAGGATACCCGGCCGCTCATCTTGTCGATCATCACCCGTTCGATCGAGCCGATCTTGCTGTCATCGGGGCCGAATACCGAAGTGCCTTCGACCTTGTCGCTGCCGATCAGATTACCGAACTCTCGTTCATCCAACTCTCTTGCATTCATCGCCATTTGGGCCTCCTTGAACTGTCGGAGATCAACGGCAATTGATTGCAATCGTTCCTGGGAACGCAGGGATCACCCCGTCGGCGCGCCGCCATGGTCGTCCGGCACCATGCCGGAGCCCGGGGTCTTCTCCGCGTCGTTGAGCCTTGGATCGCGCGTGGCCTCGCGCGAGACGGATTTTTTGGGGTCGGTTTTGTGAGCGCTCTGCGCGCGCTGCTTGTCTGCAGGCTGCTCTTCGCCCTTCTGATCCCTGACGATGCCGTGGCTGGAATGTCCCATCGAATGGTCCTCTAGTGCAGGATGTCGAGCGGCAGGCGGCAGATCTCCTCGCCGTCCTCGTTGGTGACGAGGATGGCGTAGTGCCGGCTTTTCGCCTGCGGCAATTCCTTCAAAACGCGACGCGCGATCAGGTCGGCGGAGTCCATTGCCTCGATGTCGTCGGGCAATTCCGCATCTCCCGCATCCATATGCGTCTTCGTGTTCACGAGATCGAAATGATAAAGCGGCATCGCGCTCCCTCCTTCGACCCCGGCGCGGCTGGCACGCCGGGGCCTTGGAACAACTCCCGCCGCCCGGGGGTGTGAACGGCGGAAGCATCAGGCTTACGCGTCGCCGGACAAAACGTTCCCGAATTTTGTTGCGTTTCCGGTACGGCTTTAGTTGCGCTTCTTGTCGGCGCCGCGCGCGATGCGCTGTTCGATCTCGGAGTTCAATTCGGCGCCGCACAGCACGATGATGGCTGACATCCACATCCAGGTCATGAGGCCGATCGCGGCGCCGAGCGAACCGTAGGTCGCGGTGTAATTGCCGAAGTTCGACAGATACCAGGACAGCAAGGAGGAGCCGACGAGCCAGAGCAGGCTTGCGACCAGCGCCCCGGCACTCAGCCATTGCCAGCGCGCATTGGGCCGGCTTGGCCCGAAGCGATAGAGGATGGCCAGCGCGGTCAGGAGCAGGAACAGCAAAGCGGGCCAACGGCCCAGCATGACGATCCATTCGGCGCGCGCGCCAAGGCCAAGCCTTTGCAGCGCCAGCGGCACGGCGATCACGCCGCCGATCATGGTGAGGATTGCCGCCAGCGCGGCAATGGTGAACGCCAGCGAGGTGAGGTTGAGCTGGACGAAGCCGCGCTTCTCTTTTTCCTCATAGACGACGTTGAGGGCGTCGAAGGTCGCCTTCATGCCGGCATTGGCGCTCCAGATCGCCATCAACAACCCAAGAATGAAAGTGGCGCCCAGCGTGGTGCTTTCCTTGGCCAGTACCCGGCCGATCTGGTCCTGCACGATGGCAAACGATCCCTCCGGCAGCATCAGCGCGAGGCCCTGCAGATTCGCCGCGATGGTCGACGGATCGGCGAACAGGCCGTAGCTGGAAACCAGCGCCGTGATGGCCGGAAATATCGCGAGCAAGCCATAGAACACGACGCCGGCCGCGGTCGCCAGCAGCCGGTCCTCGCTGATCTGTTCGTAGGTGCCGATGAGGATTTCCTTCCAGCCCTTTGGCGAAATTCGCCATTGGCTGGGCGCGAGATAGCGCGCATCTTCACCGACCGGCACAGGGGATGCGAGACGCGACACATGCCGCTGGATGGCCAGTGTCGCAAGAACCGTGCCGGCGACCAGCGCGAGGTGACTTCGCTGGCTGGTCGGCGGTCCGCTCATCTGGCGCGACTTCGTGTTTGCTGCTGCCCAATGCGTGACGAGACGAGCCAGCCGACGAGGCATGCGGCGGCGAGGCCGATCATCACTTCGGTAACCGGATCGGCCTTCATTAAACTTTTATGCGAAGCCGAGGCGGCCAGCACGGCCCTGGCTGCCACCGACTGGCCGGCCGCCGCCGCGTGGCGATGGGGTCGCGGCAGGGGAGGCAAGCCCTGTTTGAGCAGGACAATTGCCGTCAATGCGCTTGCGACAGCCAGCAAGAGCAGCAGGCCGATGACGATCCCATAGGCGGCGTTGGCGCCGTAAGCGATCTCGAGCCAATGGGATAAAGCCGCGATGCTGACGCCGATCGCGGCAATGATACCGGCGCCCGCTGAAAGCAGAAGCGCCACGGCGATGCCGTAGCGCAGGGTGATACCGCCGACCCATCCACGCAGCTCCCCTCCATAGGAGTGCAGCAACCCCCTCAAAAAGCCGGGCCGGGAAGTTTGGTCGAACATTGCCATCGGGGCGACCTGCTTGGAGCGACCCTGATCAACGACACCTTGTGTTGAATGTTCCTTCGTGTTGAATGTTCCTTCGATGTCCCGACGAAACGCTGGCAAGGCCGGCAGCCTTGCGCTAAACAGCCGCCCCATCGAACAGGGAAGGTTAAGCGGATGCGCTTTCGTCAATCAGCAGCCTCGTTTGTTTCGGCCATCGCGATCGCCCTGGCCGCCGTCTTCGTTGCGCCGTCGGGCGCGTTCGCACAAGGCCCAGGAAAACCCATGACCACAGCTTCAGGACTGCAGATCATTGACACCCAGGTTGGCACGGGCGCTTCGCCGAAGCCGGGCCAGATCTGCGTGATGCATTACACCGGCTGGCTCTATGAGAACGGACAGAAAGGCAAGAAATTCAACTCGTCCGTCGACCGCAATGAGCCGTTCGAGTTTCCGATCGGCCAGAAGCGCGTGATCGGCGGCTGGGACGAGGGCGTCTCGACCATGAAGGTCGGCGGCAAGCGCACGCTGATCATCCCGCCGGCGCTCGGCTATGGCGCGCGCGGCGCCGGCGGCGTGATCCCGCCGAACGCGACGTTGATGTTCGATGTCGAGTTGCTCGCTGTAAGATAATTGCGAGAGGGACGCATCGTGAAGGTTACCGTCCTGGACGATTATTTCGACACGGTGCGCATCCTCGATTGCTTCGCCAAGCTCAAAGGCCATGACGTCACGATCTGGAACGACCATGTCCAGGACGTCGACAAGCTCGCCGAACGGCTGAAGGACACCGAAGCACTGGTCCTGATCCGCGAGCGCACGCAGATCAGGACGCCGCTCTTGGAGAGGCTCGCGAAGCTGAAACTGATCAGCCAGCGCAGCGTGTTTCCGCATATCGATATCGACACCTGCACCAGGCTCGGCATTGTCGTGTCGTCGAGCCAGCACGCCGATACGCCGTCCTACGCCACTGCCGAATTGACCTGGGGCCTGGTGCTGGCGTCCTCGCGCATGATCCCGCAGCAGGTCGCCTCGCTCAAGGCCGGCCACTGGCAGTTCGGCGTCGGCTCGACCGTCCGCGGCAAGGTGTTCGGCATCTATGGCTACGGCCGCATCGGTGCGGTGGTCGCGGGCTATGCAAAAACCTTCGGCATGAAAGTGCTGGTCTGGGCGCGCGAGCCCGCGATGGCAAAAGCGCGCGCCGACGGTTATGAGACCGCGGCGAGCAAGGCCGCGTTCTTCGAGCGGTGCGATTTCATCTCGCTGCATATGCGCCTCGTCGATGCCACGCGCGGCATCGTCAAGGCGGAAGATCTGGCGCGGATGAAGCCGACGGCGACGCTGGTCAACACCAGCCGCGCCGGGCTGATCGAGCCGAATGCGCTGGTGCACGCGTTGCGGGCGGGAAGGCCGGGCCATGCGGCTGTCGACGTGTTCGAGAAGGAGCCGCTGCGCGACAGCGCCGATCCCCTGCTCAACATGGATAATGTCGTGGCCACGCCGCATATCGGCTATGTCTCGCGTGACGAGTATGAGATTCAATTCGCCGATATTTTTGATCAAATCGTCTCATATGCGGCTGGCACGCCGGCCAATGTAGTCAATCCCGACGTATTGAGCCACCGGCGGAAGTGACGCGCACAAAGAAAAAGACCGGCCACGAATGGCCGGTCTTTTCCTTCCTGAAACCTGAGGCGGGGCTCAGAGCTTCTTGTTCGCTGCCGCGGCCGCGCGATTGACCGCGTCTTTGGTCGCCTGCTTGGCGTCGCCCAGCGCCTGCTGGCCCTTGCCCTTTACTTCCTGGATGGCGCCTTCGCCCTGCAGACGATCGGAGCCGACGGCTTCGCCGACGCCTTGCTTGGCCTTGCCCATGGCTTCGTTGGCAGCACCCTTGACCTTGTCAGTGGTAGCACTCATGAAAATTTCTCCTCCTTGTGGTTCGCCGGGACAACGGTTGGCGCTTGAAAATGTTCCTGAATCCTCTCGCCTGCGGGCGGGTATTTCTGTAGCGTCGCAGTGCAAGGAACTCTTTCGAAGGCACGATAATAATGACGGCTCCCCACGATCACGCGCATTCCCATTCGCATCATCACGACGACGAACGCTGGAAGCATGATGGCGTCCGCGTCATTCCCGGCAACCAGCTCGATCCCAACGTGCCGTCGACGGCGGGCATGGACCGCAAGGCCGCGATCAATTTCGCCCGCGTCGGCGCGCAAAAGCTCTGGGCCGGCACCGTGACCATCAAGCCCGACGCCAAGACCGGCGCGCATCATCACGGCCATCTCGAAAGCATCATCTTTGTGGTGAAGGGCAAGGCGCGGATGCGCTGGGGCGAGCATCTGCAGTTCACCGCGGAGGCAGGCCCCGGCGATTTCATCTTCGTGCCGCCTTACGTGCCGCATCAGGAGATCAACGCTAGCCGCGACGAGGTGCTGGAGTGCGTGCTGGTGCGGAGCGACGGCGAGGCTGTCGCGATCAATCTCGACATCGAGCCGGTCGAGAAGCCGGAGACGGTGCTCTGGATCGACCCGGTGCACCGCCACCCGGATGAGAAGAAATAGGACTCCGTCATTCCGGGGCGCGTCGAAGACGCGAACTATGGTGCGCAATTGCGCACCTGAGAATCTCGAGGTTCCGGGTTCGCGCTGACGCGCGCCCCGGAACGACAACAAAGAAACGTACATCTCGGGGAACCCCATGACACTCGTCCGTTACGAAAGCAAAGACCACGTCGCGACCATCACCATGGATCGCGCGTCCGCGCACAACGCGCTCAACAACGCGCTGTGCGACGAGCTGCGCGAAGCCTGGCAGCGCTTTGGCGACAGCGACGATCGCGTCGCCGTTCTGGCTTCCTGCGAGGAGAAGTATTTCTGTGTCGGGGCCGATGTGAGGGATCTTCCGGTCAACATGTGGCATGCGGTGCCGGGCCTGGGCGTCGATCTCGACAAGCCGGTGATCGCTGCGACCTCCGGCTGGGTCGTCGGCGGCGGCTTCGTGCTGGTGCAGATGGCCGATTTGTGCGTGGCCTCCGAGACCACACGCTTCAGCTATCCCGAGGTCAAGATCGGTACCACCGGCGGCGGCATTTCCTCGCTGGTCTCGCGCCTGCCGCACAAGGTCACGATGGAGTTTTTGCTGGTCGGCGAGGAGCTGACGGTTGAGCGCGCCTACCAGCTCGGTTTCGTCAACAAGGTCGTGCCGAAGGGCCAGCATCTAGTGCAGGCGCAGGAGATGGCAGCCAAGATCGCGGGCAGTGCGCCGCTGGTGGTGCAGGGGCTGAAGCGGCTCGTTCGCGACGCGATGCCGAAGGGCCCGCTGGAGACCGTCGCCGAGGCGCGGCGGATCCTCGATCCGATCCGCACCAGCGAAGACTTGAAGGAAGGCGTCAAGGCCTTCAAGGAGAAGCGCAAGCCGCAATTCAAGGGCAGGTAGTTGCTCTCCCTGCCGCGCTAGAGCTGCCGGTGTCGATAACGCTCGTGCTCCAGCCGGCACGCCGAGCTGAAGTCATACAGCAGGTCGATGGCATGGTTTTTGGCCATGCTTCGCAGCTCGTCAAAGCTCCTGTCCGGCTCCGTATAGGTGTCGAGGATTCGCTGCGCGACCTGTTCGGCCTTTTCGACGATCCCGGCGGTCGCTAACACCCGCATACGTGAGATATGGGTGTAAAGCCCGACCAGACCTGAAATATCGGGCTCGTCGTGCTGAAGCGCGTGGATGTTGCACTGCGAGGCGCTTTGGATGAAATCGCGATAGATATCCAGCCGGCGCAGATTTTCGTTGGCAATCCATTGGGCATGCGCCGTGTAGCGCTGCGAAAGCCAGCCAGCCGTCGCCGAGGTCAGGCCGCCGATGGCGGCGCCGGCCAAAGCTGCAAAACCCGAGATCAGCGATGCGTCCATTCGCTTGATCATAGCGGGACCGCGCGCTTTGAAAAGCCTTGCGGCGCGGCTCGGCGCCGGGCCGCCACGGGTAATTGGCGCCCGAGCGGCAGCGCGGCGCATCAGCGCCAAGCGGTCGCCCTTGAAATGGCAATTGCGCATCGGGCGCAAACGTGTGTCCCGGAATGACGCGCGAGGCCGTCGGTGCCAACGGACGCGCCGCCGGCCTCAGTCCCTCTTTATCGTAACCAGCGTAACCTGGTTCATCAGGCTGTTGGCGAGCAAAAAGTTTCCGTCGGGCGTGACCGAGGTGTTGCGGACGATGTTTCCTCCACCCGGAATAGCCCAGCTCTGGAATTTTTCCGTCTTGGGATCGAAGCGGACCACGGTGTTCGGGGTCGACCCCGACTCGCTATACCAGATGATATCGCTGATCGCCGAGATACCGTACGGCTCGGACTTCGGCCCACTCGGAGACTGCCACTCTGTCACCTTGCCGGTTGCAGGATCGAGGCGGCCGAGATAGCCGCGCGCGTAGTCTGAGTACCAGACGATATCGTCACCGGTAATGGCGATGCGCCGCGGGCGGGCCGCCGCATCGGGCAGCTTGTATTCACGGAATTCCATCGTCTTCGGATCGATGCTGCCAACCTTGTTGGTGCCGAATTCGACGAAGAAGATGGTGCCCTTCGAATTCAATGCCATGCCGTAGGGTCGCGAAGCAGCGGTCGGCGGCGTGAGCAGTTTCATGTCGCCGGTCTTCGGGTCGAGACGACCGATCCGGTTGAGGTTCTGCATCGTGAACCAGAGGATTCCGTCCTTGTCGAAGATCAGCGTATGCGGATCGCCCTGCTCCGGCGTTGGGTACTCGGTCACAGCCCCGGTCTTCGGGTTCAGCTTTCCGATCAACGATGCTGTATTGCCCGTGTACCAGATGTTGCCGTCCTTATCCTCCTGCAGGCCGTGCGGTCCGGAGTGCTCGGTCTTGAGATGAAATTCGGTGAAGGTTCCGCTTGCTGGATTGAGCCGGCCCAGCACATTGGCCAATTGGCCGGTGAACCAGAGCGAGCCGTCCTTCGTCGCCAACGGGTCATGCGGCCGGGATCCCGGCGTGGGGACCTGCCACTCCTTGAATGAAACTTCGGCCGGTCCCGGAATGACCACGCCGTCGGGCTTGCCCTTTTCAGGGAAGCTCTTGATCAAATAGGCCTTGAGCGGCTCAACCTGATCGGCCGGTAGCGGAGCGCCTTGATTGAGCATCATCCGCAGCACGGTATCCCAGCCATTGGCCGTATAGCCCGAGCCGACCCGACTCAACAAAGTGTGGCAGATGTTGCAGTTGGTCTCGGCCAATTCCTTGCCGGGTCCATCGGGCAGTTGCTGCGCCTTCGCCGGAAGGGCGAAGCAGAGCAGCGCTGCTGCCAAAGCCGCGCATGATTTCCTGGACATGATGCCTCCCTCGATCTCGCGCTCTACGTTGCAAGTGATGTGCCCTTGGCGCAATTGTATTGGATGGGCCAGCGTCATCTGCAAATCGGCCCGCGTCAACCCATGGTGTGAAAATTCTCGCGCGAGGGTGTTCGCGGTGCAGTGCACACCGCTTTCAAACGCATCAACCCGCTGCTAAAATCTATTTATCGGTCGAAAATTACGAATGATCGCTCAAAAACCAGGCGCATAAGGGGAAACACCATGACTCATCTGGAGAATTCGTTTGCCCGCCGCACCGTCATCAAGGGCGCCGGCCTCGGTCTGATGGCGGGAACGCTGGCACCGGCCTTGCCAGCCAGCGCCGACAATGGCGATGCCAGCGAAATCTGGAGCGGCGAGTACTGGGCCAAGAAGGGCGACGTGCCGCTCTGGATGTTCCGCAAGCGGGTGGGCGCGCCGAAGACCGGCGAGCCGGCGCGGCCGATCGTGTTCTTTGTCCATGGCTCCTCCGTCACTTCGCGGGCGTTCGACCTGCACGTGCCGGGCAAGGGCGAATATTCCGTCATGAACGAGTTCGCCCGCTATGGTTTCGATTGCTGGACCATGGACCACGAGAATTACGGCAAGTCCGGCCGCACCAGCGGCAATTCGGATATCGCCAGCGGCGTTGAGGACCTGAAGGCCGCCGCCGACGTGCTCGCGCGCGAGACCGGCCAGCACAAATATCATTTCGTCGGCGAATCCTCGGGCGCGCTGCGCGCCGGTGCCTATGCGATGGCCGCGCCCGATCGCATCAACCGCCTGGTGTTCGCGGCCTTCACCTACAAGGGCGAGGATTCGCCGACGCTGAAGAAGCGCGCCGAGCAGGTCGACTATTATCGCAGCCACAACATGCGCAAGCGCGACCGCGACATGATCCGCTCGATTGCGACCCGCGACAAGCCGGGCACGTCGGATCCCGCCGCGGTCGAGGCGCTGGCCGATGTGGAAATGCAGTTCGGCGACCAGATCCCGACCGGCACCTATCTCGACATGACCGCCAACCTGCCGGTGGTGCATCCCGAGAAGGTGCTGGCGCCGGTGCTGCTGGTGCGCGGCGAATATGACGGCATCGCCACCGTCCCCGATCTCGAGGAGTTCTTCAACAAGCTGCCGAATGGCGACCGCCAGTTCATCATCCTGCCCGGCACGGCCCATTCGGTGGCGCTCGCCATCAACCGGCAATTGTTCTGGCATGTGGCCCGGGCGTTCCTGAACATGCCGAGCCCGATGGCGACGTGACCGCGTAGCGGTCATTCCGGGGCGATGCGAAGCATCGAACTACGGTGCGCAATTGCGCACCTAAGAATTCTCGAGATTCCCCGGTGCGCAATTGCGCCCCTGAGGTCTGGTCCTTCGGACCATCCCGGAATGACGAGGGCGAAAAAATCCCTAAACCCATGTCGGGATCGCCCCGCCGGGTTCGTCCTTGGGACGGAACCCAGCGAAAGGAACCCTCCATGGCCAAAATGATCTTCGTCAGCCTGCCCGTTAGCGACCTCAAGCGCGCCACCGCCTTCTATCAGGCCATCGGGGCGGTCAAGAACGAGCAGTTCTCCGACGACACCGCCTCCTGCATGGTGTTTTCCGACACCATCCACGCGATGCTGATGACCCACGACAAATACCGGCAGTTCACGTCCAAGAAGATCATCGACGCCAAGACGTCGAGCCAGGTGCTGCTCTGCATTTCCGCCGACAGCCGCGAGGAAGTGGACGGCCTGGTCGGCAAGGCCGGGCCCGCCGGCGGCGTGATCGATCCGTCGCCGCAGGATGATTTCGACTTCATGTATGGCCGCAGCTTCGAGGATCCTGACGGCCACATGTGGGGAGTGAATTGGATGGATCTCGAAGCCGCCACGAAAGCCATGGCTCAGGCGTGACCGAAACCTCGGCAAGGGAGTAACGCGATGTCCAAGATCACACCCTGTCTGTGGTTCGACGGCGAGGCGGAAGAGGCCGCGAATTTCTACGTATCGCTGCTGCCCGATTCAAAAATCGAGGTCGTGCAGAGGAACACGGTCGACGGCCCGGGCGGCAAGGCCGGCACGGTGCTGGTGGTCGAGTTCACGCTCAGCGGCCAGCGCTTCATGGCGCTCAACGGCGGCATGCGCTTTGAATATACCCACGCCGTCTCCTTCAAGATCGACTGCGCCGACCAGGCCGAGGTCGACCGGTTCTGGGATGCGCTGCTCGCCAATGGCGGGCAGGCCGAGCGATGCGGCTGGCTGAAGGACCGCTACGGCCTGTCCTGGCAAATCGTGCCGACGGCGTTGCCGAAATATCTCGGCGGCGCCGACCGCGCCGGCGCGCAGCGCGCCATGCAGGCGATGCTCGGCATGGTCAAGCTCGACATCGCCGGGCTGAAGAAGGCGTATGAGGGCGCCTAGAGCATGATCCGGAAAAGTGTGTAGCGGTTTTCCCTCGCGACAAACGCGTAGCGTTTGCGCGGAGATCATGCTCAAACAAAAAGATAGAGCGGGATGACGTTTCGAAGAAAAGTCAGTCCGCTCCAGCCCTCAGCGCGGCTCGGCGCGCCACACAGCCGGCGAGAACAGGATGGTGCTGCAGACCACGACGTAGGCCACAAGCGAGGTCGTCACCATCGCCGCCAGCCCCGTCATGCCGGCACCGAGCAGGCCGACCGCGATCCAGCCGCCACCCGCCGCGATCAGGATGCGCGCGGTGGCGGCGGCGAGTGGCAGGAGCGCGCGGCCGGTGCCTTGCGCAGCAAAGGAGACGACAAAGCCGAAGCCGAGTGCGCTATAGGCGGGAGCGACAATGCGCAAATAGGTCGTACCCTCGTTGACGACATCAGCGTCATGGCTGAACAGATGCAGCCACGCGGCCGGGAATATCGCGACGATCAAGCCGATCGTCCCGGTGAGGAGGAGGCCGACGATGCCGCTGGTCCAGGCAATCTTGCGCGCACGCGCCGTCTGGCCTGCGCCCATGTTGACGCCGACCATGGTCAGCGTCGCCGTGCTGACGCCGAACAGAAGCGGGATCATGATGTAGTCGAGGCGGGAAGCGATGCCATAGCCCGCCAGTGCCGAGGTACCGAACAGTCCAACCGCGCCGGTGACGAGGATGACGGTGAGATTGGTCAGCAGCGCCTGGATGGCCGTGGGCACACCCACCTTCAAGATGTCCATGAAGAGATAGGCCCGCAGCGGCACCATCTTGAAGGTGAGGCCCGAGCGGCCCGAGGCCATGTAATGCAGCAGGAACAGCATGGCTGCGCCGTAATACAGGCCGAAGGCGAGGCCGGCGCCGCCGATGCCGAGCCGTGGAAACGGCCCAAATCCGAAAATCAGGATCGGCGAGAGCGGGATCGTCACGATGGCGCCTACCAGCGTGACCAGGGCGGGCACTTTGACATTGCCGGAGCCGCGCAGCGCGGCGGCCTGCAGGTTGACGATCCACACCGGGATCGCGCCGGCGAACAGGTAATTCGAATAAGTGATCGCGGCGGCGAGCGCATCGCTGCGGCCGCCGAGTGTGCGGTACAGCGCGGGGCCGCCCACTGTCGCGCCGAGCGTGAAAAGCCCTCCGAAGATCACGGCCAACAGCATCGCGTGAAACAACAGCGCGTCGGCATCGCTATGGCGTCCGGCGCCGACCGCACGCGCCACCGAGGAGGCGACGCCGCTGCCAAGGCCGCCATTCGACATCATGGTCATCAGCATGAAGATCGGAAACACCAGCGCGGCACCGGCGAGCGCGCCCGTGCCGAGGTAGCCGACGTAATAGGCTTCCGCGATGTTCACTGCCGTCTGCGCCACCAGCACGGTCACCGTGGGCAGCGCCAGCTTCAGGAGAGTGGGGAGGATCGGCGCGGTCAGCAGGGCCGCGCGGGTCTCCTCGGCCTTGCTTCGCCGGGCCGTGGGCATGGCGCGCGGTGCCGGCGCTGCGGGGGCCTCGTCCCCATCGAGGACGGTGAGCGGTGCGGTCGCTTCTTCGAGGGCCATGGGCTTTGAGTCCTGTAGATCTGCTATTGCATTATGATCATAATGCACTATTATGATTGCAATGCAATAGCGTTCCCGGAGAACAGCGGATGCGCTACGAAAAGGGACACAAGGAAACGACGCGCGAGCACATCATCGATGTTGCCTCCGCGCAGTTTCGCGAAAATGGCGTCGCCGCCGTTGGCCTTGCCGGCATCATGTCGGCGGCAGGGCTGACCAACGGCGCGTTCTATACCCATTTCGAATCCAAGGAAGACCTGGTCCGGGCGGTGCTGCTCCATGCACTCTCCCGGCGCGAGGCGCGGCTGCGCGCCAATCTGGAGGGCAACGCCGGGCTCGAGGCGACCATCCGTGACTATCTGTCGGCCCGCCATCGCGATGGTGCGGGGACTGGCTGCCCGACCGCCGCGCTGGTCGCGGAGATCGCACGGCACCCGAAACGGACGCGCGATGCCTTCACCGAAAAGATTTCCGAGATCATCGATTTGATTGCCGCGCAGATCGGCAAGGGCTCGCCCGCCGAGCGGCGCAAGAAGGCGATCGCGGCCTATGGCATGATGGTGGGTTCGCTGCAGCTCGCGCGCGCCGTCAACGACAGGAAATTGTCCGACGAGATTTTGGCGAACGCCGTCGACGCGGCGCTGAAGCTCGCCGGCGAGCGCTGACGGGTCGCTAGCGCGTCTGCCTGATGGTGCCGAGCGCGATCGCTTTGGTTTCCGGCGCGCGGATGCGTTCGATCAGAAGCGGGATGCGGTCGCCGCCCCAGAACAATTCGCCGTTGAAAACCATGGTCGGTACGCCGAACACGCCGAGCGCTTCGGCTTCCGCGATGATGCGGTCATGTTCCGCCCGCGCCGGACCCCTCACATATTCGTCGAACGCCGAGGCCGAGCCGCCGAGCTCGGTGATGACGGCGGCGATCTCGTCGAACGAGTCGAGCTCCAGCTCGTGATTCCAGAAGCGACGGAACACCGTGTCGTGGTAGGGCCGGAAAAACCCGTTGCGCTGGGCGAACAGCATGCCGGCGCTGGAATGGAACGCGTCGTAGATCCGGCGCGGGCCCTTGATGGTCAGGCCCTGCGCGTTGGCGAAGCGCCGCGCGTCCATGTAGGAGTAGCGCACCTTGCGCCAGAAATGCGGCGTCCGCTCCTCCACCGTGCCCATGAACTCGGCGATCTTGAGCGTATAGGGCAGCCATTCGAGCGCGACGCCTTCGTCCTCCTCCAGCGCGAACAGTTTGGCGTTGGCGACAAAGGCGTACGGGCTCTTGTAGTCGATGTAGACGGTGACACGAGGCTTTGTCATCGCGCTTCACCCCATTGTTTGCGCATGATCTCCGCGCAAACGCTTCGCGTTTGTCGCGAGGGAAAACCCGGGGCCACTTTAGCGGATCATGCGCTAGTAATGGAACCGCAATCCGACGCCGCCGTGAATGGTGTTACCGACCGGCTGCGGACCCAGCGTGCCGTTGACAAAGACGTCGGCGACCCAGCCCTGGGTGATGCGGAAGCCGAGCCGGCCGCCATATTCGAACCAGTTCTGGTTGCCGATGGTCGGCGTGATGATGCCGTCCCCGGTGACGGTCGCGACGATGCCCGAACGATTCGCAAACGACTGCACGAAGGCGCCGTTGATATTGCCTTCGACGCTTGAGCTGAACAGATGCGTCCATTGCCCGCCGACCTTGGCGAGGCCGGTGGTGTCGGTGCCGGTCGCGATATTGGCGTTGAACGGATTGAACGCTGCCATCGGGTCGGCATAGCCGGCGACATGCTGCCATAGCTGCCAGACTTCGAAGGAGGCTGCGACCTCGTCGCGTGGCGACAGCCGGGCGATCCACCCCGCCCGGCCGTAGACCGCATAGTTGGAGCTGTCGGTCGAGCTGTCGAGCGACACGGCGCCGAGGCTCGTCACGTAGCTGCGGCTGTAACGCACCTTCTGGAACGGCGACACGATGGTGCCGATGTCGAAGAACGGCCGTGACGATCCCCAGTCGACGAAATCGTAGCGCAGCGCGAACGCGCCGATCGGCGCGCTGGTCACGTGATAGCCGTTCTCGCTGTACTGGGTGTAGGCGAGGCCGGCGAGCAGCGACAGATTGTTGGTGAGCTCCTTGCGGCCGTGCACGCCGGCGGTGAACGAGCCGACCGAGCCGAAGGCCGAGACGCAGTCGCTGCAATTGATCTGCTCGTTGACGCCGAGCAGCACCGAACCCAGCACCTGGTTGGTGATCATCTGGTTGAAGCGCTGGTTGGCGAGACCGTTGATCGAGTTGCCGCTCGAGCCGCCGTCCGTCGGCGTCGAACTCGGGGAGGTCGGACTCGGTGTCGGCGTAGGTGTCGGCGAGGCCGACGGGCTTGGCGAGGGTGATGGGCTCGGCGAGGGCGAACCATCACCGTCACCATAAGTTGTTGGCGTGTGGCTCGGTGTAGGGCTCGGCGACCCGCACTCTTCAACGCACAACGTCTGCGCCGACGCGGAATGAGTCTGCGCTGCCGTCATCACAAGTGACATCGTCGCGGTGAGCAGAGCGGAAACAAGGAGGCTGCGCGCGAGGGCCATCATGGTCAGCGCCCGCACAACATGGCGTTGGGATCATCGGTCGGGCCGGCATCGGCGAAATTGGTCACCGTGCAAATCCCCGCCGCCGCGGCGCAGGTCGAGGCGAACGTCCATGGCGGATTGCCGGACTTCTGGATCGTGGTCTTGCCGTTGGTCAGCGTGATGATCGCGGTGTCGCCGGGCTGGGTGAGCTGGATGCACTGATAGCTCAGCGTGCAGACGCTTGCAGCGCCCTCCTGCAACACGATGGTCGAGCTGCCACGCTGCGACAGGATGTCGAGGATGGTGCCGCGCACGCCGATGGTCGCGAGCGGGGTCGTGATCTTGTAGGCGGTCTTTTCCGAATGTCCGGTGACGAAGCGGAACGCGCCGCTGGTGAGACGAACGGCGATGTCCTTGTAGCTATGCTCGTCGTTGAAGACGGTGCGGTCGAGCTTGAGGCTCGCATTGGCGCCGAGCGAAAGATTGGTGCTGTCCGCCATCACGAACCGCGCCGCGCTGTCGGCGCCGGTGCGCACGGTCTCGTCGCGCAGCACGCCGTCGCCGACATTGATCTGGCTGGTTGTCGTGGCGTTGACGACTTCATTGTGGACGACGGCGGCTTCGCCGACGCGCGCCGGTGCCTGCGCATGCGCGCGAGGTGCCGCAACGATGGCGGCAACACAAAACGCAAAAACAAAACCAACGCTACGCATTTCACTAACCGATCGATGGTTCCCTATCGTATCGGATTGCGATCGCATGCGATGTTGTAAAATTATCACAAGCTCACCCCCATTGCCCGAAGCTTAGTGGTCGCGAGATCGCGATGCGTTCAACGTAGTGGACGAGAAAATTTTTAGCGATCACACTCATCCGGATTGTGACGACATTCATTCGGATTAAGGCGACCGTTGATCTCGTGAAAATCGTTCGTGAATCACCTTCCCTGCATCGGATATCGGCCGCGCAGTGCAGCCTTATTTCGGTCATTATTTTTCTGCTGACGCATGTCGTGTTGCTGATAGGCATCACCACGCCGGATAAATTTGTTTTCGACGAAGTGCACTACGTGCCGGCAGCGCGACAGATGCTCGAGCCGGTGATGCCGTCTCCGATGCTCAATCCGATGCATCCGCCGCTCGCCAAGCAAATCATCGCGCTCTCGATTCGCGCCTTCGGCGACAATCCGCTGGGCTGGCGCTATGGCGGCACGCTGTTCGGCGCGCTTGCGATCGTCGCGGTGTATCTGTGCGGGCT
This sequence comes from uncultured Alphaproteobacteria bacterium, assembly GCA_963802585.1. GTDB lineage: Bacteria > Pseudomonadota > Alphaproteobacteria > Rhizobiales > Xanthobacteraceae > Bradyrhizobium. The sequence continues at coordinate 214,623 of CAWDJS010000017.1, forward strand.
CGCCTTGTTTGGAAGCCATGAGCCGGCGATCGCAGCCTGCCTGATCGCGTTCTTCAACCAGATGCTGCTCGTGATGGCGCGCACGGCGATGCTCGATATCTTTGCGCTCACCTTTGGCCTGTTCGGCATCGCGGCCTTCCTGTTCGGCTTCCGCCAAACACGCCCGCATATCGCCTTCGCGCTTGCGGGCCTCGCCTTTGGATTTGCGGCGGCCTGCAAATGGAGCGGGCTGTTTCCGCTCGCGACCTGCATCGTCGTCATCGCGGTGATCCGGCTGATGCAGGGCTGGCGCACGACGTTCGCGGACGCCAGCGAATCCGACTGGTATCGTCCCGAGCTCTGGCCGGACTTCAAGGCACATCATTTCGTGATCGCCTTCGTGGTGGTGCCGGCGATCGCCTATCTCTCGAGCTTCGTTGCGCTCTACGGCTTCTCGCTGACCGATCTGATCGAGGCGCAGCGGCGGATCTTTTCCGACAACACCACGACCACGCTCGGCGGCCACACCTATATGAGCTCGTGGCCGTCCTGGCCGTTCCTGGTGCGCCCGGTCTGGTTTCTGTTCGACAAGCTCGGCGATGGCACGATCTCGGCGGTGACGTGCATGGGCAATCCGCTGGTGCTGTGGCCGGCACTGCTCGCGCTCGCAATCTGCGTGCGCGACTTCGTGCTGGCGCGGCAACGCGTGGCGTTCCTGGTGCTGGCCTTCTATGTCGGACCCTATCTCGCCTGGGCGCTGCTGCCGCGGACGCTGGGCTTCATCTATTACTATTTGCCGTCGGCAACCATAGCGAGCCTGGCGTTGGTCTGCGTCCTGCGACGCGAAGGAATGCCGCGCTGGCCGCTATGGGCCTTTGTCGTGGTCGCAGCCTTGGGCTTTGTGGCCATGCTGCCTGTTTCGGCGGCCTTCGTGGGTACGTCGATGCAGACCTTCAACCGACTGATGGTGTTCCAGAGCTGGATTTGAGCCTTGATTTAATCCTTGGGCTCAGCCGGTTCCTGCCCTGCACAAGGCGCGGATCGCTTGACGCCCTCAGGCGCTGCTGGTCAACCTTGACGGGCACGGGAGATTCGAAGCTCCGCTCTTGATGGAGAACGACCGGCATGTGGGCCTTTTTCGAGCGCTTACTGGATTCGTCCACGCTGTCTCCACACGGCATTTGCCTGTTGTGGGAGCCGGAACTGATCTGGCTTCACGTCGCCTCCGACGCCGTGATCGCGGCCTCCTATTTCTCGATCCCGGTGGCGCTGTCGATCTTCGTCTCCAAGCGCCGTGACGTCGACTTCGGCTGGATCTTCTGGGCCTTCGCACTGTTCATCACCGCCTGCGGCTTCACCCATGTGCTGTCGATCATCACGCTCTGGGTGCCGGTCTACGGCATCGAGGGGCTGATCAAGGCGCTCACGGCGCTGGCCTCGATCGTCACCGCCGTCATCCTGTGGCCGCTGTTGCCGAAGCTGCTGGAGCTGCCGTCGCCGTCGCTGCTCCGCGCCACCGAGGCCGCGCTGGCGCAGGAGGGAATGCAGCGGCGCGAGGCCGAGGACATGCTGCGTCACTCGCAAAAGATGGACGCGATCGGCCAACTGACCGGCGGCGTCGCGCACGACTTCAACAACCTGCTCACCATCATCAGCGGTAATCTGGAGCTGGCCGACCGCAGCCTGAAAGCCTGGGGCGAATCCTCGCGCGAGCGGCTGACGCGGGCGATCGCCAATGCCGCGAGCGGCGCGCAGCGCGCGGCGATGCTGACCCAGCGGCTGCTGGCTTTTGCGCGGCGCCAGCCGCTCGATCCCCGGTTGACCAACGTCAACCAATTGATCGGCGGCATGGCGGATTTCTTCAAGCGGTCGCTCGGCGAAAACATCGAGCTCGCGATCAGCGGCGGCGCCGCGCTGTGGCCCGTCGAGGTCGATCCGAGCCAGATGGAGGCCGCGATCCTCAACCTCGTGGTCAATGCCAAGGACGCCATGGCCGGCCGGGGTAAACTGACCATCGAGACCCACAACACCTTTATCGACAACAGCTACTCGCAGCAGAACGCTTCCGTGCCGGTCGGCGAATATGTGCAGATATCGGTGAGCGACAACGGCGGCGGCATGTCGCGCGAGACTCTGGAAAAGGCCTTTGATCCCTTCTTCACCACCAAGCAGCCGGGGCAGGGCACCGGCCTCGGCCTGAGCCAGGTCTATGGCTTCGTCAAGCAGTCCGGCGGCCATGTGAAAATCTACAGCGAGGTCGGCGAGGGCACGACCGTCAATGTCTATCTGCCGCGCGCGCAAGGCGCGGGCCCGGCAAGCGAGGAGGTCGACGGCGGCCAGGTGGTCGGAGCCAGCGGCAGCGAAAGCATTCTGGTGGTCGAGGACGAGGCCGATGTCCGCGCTTATCTGGTGGAGACGCTGCGCGACCTCAACTACCGCGTGCAGGAAGCGCCCGATGGTGCGGCCGCGCTCGCGCTGTACGATTCGAGGCCGTTCCGCGTCGACCTGTTGTTGACCGACATCGTCATGCCGGGCATGAACGGGCGCCAGCTCGCCCGCGAGATGCAGAACCGACTGTCGCAGGTGAAAGTGCTGTTCATCACCGGCTATTCCGGCGATGCCATCGTGCACCAGGGCCGGCTCGATCCGGGCGTGTCGATGCTGCAGAAGCCGCTGACCCAGGTCATGCTGGCATCGAAGATCCGCGACCTGCTCGACCGGCGCTGATGTGCGAAGCCATCGCGCGGCGCCGCACGATGGCGCCGCGCAGTAACCCGTCTCTCATCCAATCCTGATCGGGCCGATCAGAACCGGAACCAGGACGCCCGGTTCCAGATGATGCGGTTGTGGTAGAGGTGCGGGAAGTAGACCGGGAACGGCTCCCAATAGGCATAGTGCCGGTAGTGATGCCGCGCATAACGGCGGTGGTGACGCGGCGCGTCCGTGTTCGCATCCTCCGTCGCGTCAGTCGCCTTCGGTACCAGCGCCGGCCGCGCCACGTCGCTCGGGGCGGGCTTCATTTCGCTCGGCGCGGCCTGGGTCGGTGCCGGCGCAGTCGTGGCGGCGGGAGCGTCTTCGGCGTAGGCGGGGAAGTTGCAGGCAGCGACCAGCACGGCGGCCGCGGCGAATCCCTTGAAAAAACTCATCATCGCAATCGTCCCTCGAATATGGGTTGGCGCTAGCCGGCAAAAATCCGCCTGCCGGGTGTGGCAGGCGGATTACTTGAACGACGCTTTACTTCGAGGCGGTGTTCTGCGTTTCGGTGTTGACCACCTGGACGCGGCGGTTGAGCGGATCGGCCGGATTGGCCGCATCCTTCAGCTGGGTCTTGCCATAGCCGACAGTGACCAGATCGCTGGAGACGATGTGGTAGTTGTCCATCAGGTAGTGCTTGATGGTGTCGGCGCGGCGTTCAGACAGGCCCTGGTTGTAGGCCTCGCCGCCGATGCCGTCGGTGTGGCCGGCAACGATGAATGTCGAACCTTTCAGATTCTGATCGGTCAGCGCTTCGCCGAGCGCCTTTACCGCGCCCATGGAGTTCTTGCTGATATCGGCTGAGTTGTAGTCGAAGTTGATCTCGAGATCGATCTTCGGCTTGTTGGCCGTGATATCCGCGATGTCCTGACGCTCGGTCGACGACAGCGACCGCGTCTGGCGGTTGCGCACCTTGTCGAGGATGGAAGCCTCGTGGGCCTTGGTTGCCGCATCGGGGCCGTTGTTGGCAGCCGACAGGCCGCGGGTGACCGGCGGCGACTTCAATGCATCGACGATGCTGTTCTTGGAAATCGTATTGTCACCGGCGAAGGCCAGGCCCGCGGTCATCGAGAGCGCGGCGCCGACGGCAATCGCCTTGAGTCCGAAAAACCTAACAGAGCTGGTCATGGTCGTAATCCTTGGTGTTGCACGCTTGATGGCGTTTGGATGCTGCGAACATAAGACGGGTTCGAACACTTGAATGTGATGCACGTCACAGGGCGAAAAAACGACGGTAATATCGGGACTTATGCTCCTCCTTCCGCGTCGCTTCGTCCAGCCCGGAGTATCTGGTTGGGCCGCTACTTTTGACGGACCGGACGGCCTGTCCGATCGCGTCGCATCCGAAAGCGATCGGGTTCGATACCTCTGACGGCATGAGTGATTTACGTCACAGTCGCCCCGTGTGTTCCGGATCACATTGCTGCCACGGATGGCCCAGCAGGGGCGACCCACCAGGTTTCGAAATAAGGGGAGATGACCATGCGCTTCTGGATCGCAACTTTATCAGTCGCAGCGCTTCTGTTCAGCGGTGAAGCCGCACTCGCCGACAAGCGCGTCGCTTTCGTGGTCGGCAACGGCGCCTACAAGAACGTGCCGCAACTGCCGAACCCGCCGATGGACGCGAAGACCATGGCGAGCACGCTGCGCAATGTCGGTTTCGAGGTCGTCGAAGGTTATAACCTGACCCGTGACAAGATGACGGAGAAGCTGCTCGAGTTCGGCCACAAGGCGGAGGGAGCCGACATCGCCGTGTTCTACTATGCCGGCCACGGCATCGCGCTGGGCGGCACCAATTATCTGCTGCCGGTCGACGCCGATCTGAAGAGCGAGGCGGATGTCAAGCTCGGTGCGACGATCAATGTCGACACCACGCTCGATCAGACCATGCAGGACGCCAAGGTGAAGCTGGTGTTCCTGGACGCCTGCCGCGACAATCCGTTTGCGGCCAAGATGCGTTCGGCGAAATTGAGCCGCGGTCTGACGGTCGACTCCGGTCTTGCCGCCATCAACAGCGGCCAGGGCACGCTGATCGCGTTCGCCACCAGCCCGGGCCAGACTGCGCTCGACGGCGACAAGGGCACCAACAGCCCGTTCACCCGCGCGCTGGTTGCCAACATCACCCAGCCCGGCGTCGAGATCCAGCAGGCGATGACCAAGGTGCGCGCCCAGGTCAGCGACGAGACCAACAAGAACCAGATGCCCTGGGGTCATACCGACCTGACGGGCACCGTCTATCTCAACCCGGTTTCACTGCCCGCCGACGGCGCCAGGGACGGCACCAAGGCCGATGCGTCCGCCAATACCGCGCCGCAGGTCAACCAGGCTTCCGACCTGGAACTCGAGTTCTGGCGCTCGGTGAAGGACTCGCGCAAGGTCGAAGAGCTCAACGCCTACATCAGCAACTACCCGAACGGTGTCTTCAAGCCGCTGGCGCTCGCCCGTGTCGCCAAGCTGCAGAGCGGCGACACGTCGAACCCGACCCGCAACCTGAGCGACGCCGCGAGCGACGATCAGGTCGCCGAAGACCAGATCGGTCTCGACAAGGGCCAGCGCCGCGATGTGCAGCGCCGCCTCGGCAAGCTCGGCTTCGACGTGCATATCACTGGCAAGTTCGACGACGAGACCCGTGGCGTGATCAAGCGCTGGCAGGCGGTGCGTGGCTATCCCGACACCGGCTACCTCAACAAGGAGCAGCACGCCGCGCTGATCTCGGAAAATCTCGCGGTCCGGGCGCCGTCCGAGAACGAGGACTTCTCTTCTTCCGCCTCGTCCGACGACGACTCCCACTCGCACCGTTCCCGTCACTACAGCGGCGGTGGCGGTGGCCGGCGCTACGCCCGCGGCGGCGGCGGTGGCGGACCCGGCGGATTCCTCGGCCACGTGGTGGGCGGATTTTTCCGGTAAACCAGGTCAAGCTCCAGATAAAGGGCGGCTCGCGAGAGCCGCCTTTTTCGTTCCATCGTCTGACCGGCGTCTCAAAGCGGTCGCGCTCACGCCGGCCTCGGAACAACAAATCGGCCAGATGCGCGCCTAACACCCGATCCCAACAAGAAAATCCAACAAAAAAGACGAAGCAGAGGCCGTGATTCCGTCCATAAAACGACACAGCGACTATCCGGGGCATCGTTCCGCCATGCCCGAGCGTACGATCACCATCAGCTCGATGCCGATCCTGGTCGGCGCCGCCATGATCGCCGCGGCGATTCTTCTCTCGACGCTGGTGACGGCGCTCGGGACCCGCTATCTCGGCTTCGAAGGTCCGAGCGAAGAGAGCGCCTGGCTGGTCGATCGCCTCACCGGCAGGGTCTATCGCTGCGAGGCGCCGGCGCGCGGCAGGGCGTCGTGCAGTGCCGAAATTGCGACCGGCAGCATTGGCGCCAAGTCGAGGCAGCAAAGCCCCGAACCCTAGACCTCGAGCCTGGCAACAAACGCCCGGCGGCAAAAAACCGGCTCGTTGCACCGCAGCAAAAAAATTGTCTTCTTGAGGAAACGTTCGCGGTAGAGAATACGTACCTTGTTGGCCAGCCTGTCGCTGGCTTGCATTCCCCCAAGGAGGTTTGAATGAGGTTCTTGATTGCCGCCGCTATGGTCTCCGCCTTCGCCGTGTCGCCCGCTTCCGCGGCGATGATGAAATGCACCTCGGACAACTTGATGAAGTCGACGATGATGATGGCCCCGGGCCAGACGCCGGCCAACAAGGAAATGGCCATGGCGAACACCGATATGAGCAACGGCAAGATGGGTAGCGCCTGCTCGCACTATATGAAGGCGCAGAAGGCTGCGATGACGAAGTAAGGTTGGCTGCGCACCACCTTCCAATCCAGCCGCGCTGCTCGAAAAGCAGCGCGGCTTTTTCTTGTTCCCCCCGAATCCGGTTAAAGTGTCGCGCCATGTCCCGCGCGGTACCCTCTCATCCCCTGACCAGACTTCAAGCAAGGCGGCTCTGGATCGCCGCCCAGCGGCTCGACACCCAGGCGCCGTTCGGCGCGGGTGCGCAAGCCGTCGCCGATGCCATCGCCCATCTCGGCTATGTCCAGATCGACACCATCAATGTGATCGAGCGCAGCCATCATCACATCCTCTATACCCGCATCCCCGATTACCGCCGCGCCGACCTGCGCCAGGCCCAGAGCGTCGACAGAAGCGTGTTCGAATACTGGACCCATGCGCTGTCCTATGTCGCCGCGAGCGATTTCCGCTTCTTCATCCCGGACATGAAACTGCACAAGCGCGAGGGCCATCGCTGGTTTGCCAATGTGAAGCCGGCCGACACGCGCAAGGTGATGCGGCTGTTGCGCGAGGGCGCGCTGACCATCCGCGACATCGAGGACGATGTGCTGACCGAGAAGGAGCATCTCTGGGCCAGCCGCAAGCCGTCGAAGCGTGCGCTGCAGCTTGCCTTCTACACCGGCGCGGTGACGGTCTCCGAGCGCAACGGCATGCTCAAGACCTATGATTTGATGGGCCGTCATTTCGGCTGGGTCAAACCGCCGAAGGCGGCCTCTGGCGGCGAGATCACCGCCTATCTGCTCGACCGCGGCCTGCGTTCGCAGGGCGTGGTGTCGCTCGATTCGATCTGCCATCTCGACGCGCCGCGGAAGAAGGCAGTCCAGACCCTGCTTGCCCGGCGGGTGCGGCGCGGGGAGTTGGTGCCGGTCGCACTCGAAGGCGCCGGCAAGCACGAGCACTGGGCCGCGCCGGAAGCGCTCGCGACGATGCACGAGCCGTCAACGCTCGTGCACATCCTCTCGCCCTTCGATCCCCTGATCATCCAGCGCAAGCGCACCCATCTCTTTTTCGACTATGAGCATCGCTTCGAGGCCTATGTGCCTAAGGCAAAACGCAAGCTCGGCTATTTCGCGCTTCCCGTGCTGGTCGGCGAGGACATCGTCGCCGCGCTGGATCTCAAGACCGACCGGCAGAACAAGAAGCTGCTGATACAGAAATGGAGCTGGGTCGGCCCGGGCAAGGCGGCGAAGGGTGAGGCGAGGGCGGCGCTGAAGCGCCGCATCGAGGAAGAGCTGCACCGGTTCGAGCGGTTTCAGCTGGGGGAGTGAGCGTCGTAACGCCGGGTGCGGCGCATCGCAAGAATCGGTTTCGAATGTCAATTCAAATGTCAAACAGCCATGAGGATGCGCGTCCGCATTCTCGCGGCACGAGGTGCCCGAGCTTTGCGTATTCGCCACCCTCTCATGAGATAGAGGGCGCAGGGAAAGCCGGGTGCGCGCTGCACCCGCGGTCTCGTGTGCAAACGTGCACAAAAACACGCACACGAGCATACAGGTCCAGCGGAGGCATCCGGCTTTCCCTGCGCAGTGGTTTTACGGCTTGCTTCGCGCTCTCCCCGGTGTCCGGGCTTTTTAGCCACCGTCATCGGCGCGATGCGCGAGCATCGTCGCCAACTTGAACGCCAGCATCGGGGCGCCAGGACCACACGACTATATTTTGGCATTCGGTGAAACACGCCGAAACTAAGAAAACCCTTTAAAACAAGCGCTTTTCGACTACCCTGATGCGGGGCGTTTCAGCGGGCTTCACCAAAACTAGGGCCAGGCCCTAAGCGTTTCAGTGCCCTCGCAAACGAACTGAAAGCCCAAAGCCCGGCCCTATTGGTCCCGAACCCTTAGGAGCTGAAACCACAATGGATAATACCACCGCCACCAAGCGCATGCGCAAGAGCAGCGTTATCCTGACCGACCGCCTGTGTACAAAGGGGGTCACTGAACGGATCAAATACTACGACCGCAAATGCCCTGGCCTTTACGTCAGTATCACCACGGTGGGCGTGGCGACCTTTTCCTTTAAGTTCACCGATCCGGAAACCGGCAAGCAGCGGACCGGCTGGCTGGGCGTCTACAACCCGGAAACCTTCACCGTCGAGCATGCCCGCAATAAGGTCTACGGACTGAGGGGCATAGGCGCTGCGGCGCTCGCCGAAACCTTCCGCGACCGGAAAGTGCTGCAGGCGAAGCGAGGCACGACCGTTGACGAGATCATCGAGGAGCGGATCGCGTGGATGAAGACGCCGGTCCGCAAGCCGGACGGGGAAATGCGGCCCGGATCGAAAGCTGGGAGAATGTCGCCAGCCATTTGCGCCGCTTCCTCAGCCCTCGGCTCGGCAAGAAGATCGCCAGCGAGGTCACCAAGCATGATATCGCAACGCTGTCGAACGATATCGTGGCGGGCAAGCTTGGCGTTCCATCGGTCGCCAATGCCCGGCACATGCGCCGCGCGGCTTCAGGCCTATTCAATTGGGCGGCGGAAGCGGGCCGCGACTACGTAACCGCTAGCCCTTGCGTGAATCTGCCGAAGCTCGACCCCGAGCATGCGCGCACGCGCGTCCTGTCCGAGGACGAGATCAGAGTTTTCTGGCACGGCCTCGATCGGGACGATCTGCCTTGGGATCGAAAGACGCGCCTCGCGCTGAAATTCGAGTTGGTCACCATGCTGCGCTCGGGGGAACTGCTTGCCGCGCACCGCGATGAATTGTTCGATCTCGATGGCGGTCACCCCCGCTTTGACGTCCCGCTCAAGCGGGTCAAGAAGCGGCGCGTGATCCAGCAGCCGCTTTCCGAGCTGGCTGTCGAGATCATCCGTGAAGCGCAGACGAACGACAAGCAGCACTACGTCTTTGCGAGCCCGTTTGGCGATATGCCGATGAACCGGAAGGTCATGGCGGTCGCGCTGCGCGGCACAAAATACAAGAGCGGCAAGGTAAAGTCTCCCGGCATCTGCGCGCTGCTCGGCTTGCAGCCGTTCACGCCGCATGACCTGCGCCGCACGGCGGCGACCTTGGCGGGCGATCTCGGCTTTGACGATGCGTGGATCGCGAAATGCCTCGATCACGCCGCGAGCAAGAAGTCGGAGCAGATCGTGCCGAGCGTCACCGGCAAGGTGTACAACCACTCCAAGCGGATGAAGGAGAAGCGCGCAGTGCTGAACGGCGTGGCAGCGGAACTGCGCCGCATCATTGGCAAGCCTCCGGTAAGGGCTGTCGAACTGGATCGGCTGCGGCTGGTGGCCTGATCGACGCCAAGTGCCGCACTTTGGCCCGGTCAGCCTGAAGCTGGCCGGGCTTTTCTTTTGAACACCGTGAAACGCGCCATTTGGCCGTTGGTGCGTTTACCGGACCCGCGCAGAATTGTGCGGGGCGCTTGCGTAAATGTATGGGGAAGGCCGCCTGGCCAGTAACCAAGTGGCCTCCCATGCGGTTTTCCTTCACTGCGCGACCCGGGATCGCAACGCGAACGCTGGCCATGCTGCACCGTGCAGCAAATTGTTCCACCCGCTCCAGCGACAGCCTAACATGGTACCAGAGGACAACTATCGCTGACGTAGTGCCGGGGTTTAGCTAGATGGGTCGGTCTCCACACCGGCGGACCATCACGGAAGATCTCTCCCTTTATTTGCGGCCTCGGTCTTCGGATCGGGGCCGTCTTTTTGACGACCGAGGAACGTGGCGATCACCGAGGCGTTGGAACCATGATTTAGATCAACGCGGTAGCTCGACCGGACGGGCCGCATGAGGCGAGCGCGGGCCCACAAGAAAACCGGAACACGACCATGTCCTACCACCATCATCAGATCACCACCGAGAGCATGCTCAGCCTGCGGTTCGGCGAACGTCTCGCGCTGGAAATGATGACCGCCGTGCTGTGGCCGCTCGATACCGACGAGCGGATCGGCTTGCTGCTGACCACGCTTGCCGACAACGTCGCTGACGTTGCCGAGACCGACGAGGAGATCGACGCCCTTGTCGAGCGGCTGCGCTTTCACTTCAAGCTGGAAAGGGACCGCCAGTATCGTCCCGAAGGTGAGCGAGGCTTCACACTTGGTACGTAACCTTTGAGATCAAGAAGCGTGGCTCGCTTCGCAGGCCGCGAAGCCCTCGGGTGACCCGAACGTTTGAAACCGAGAATGAGGCGAAGGACTTCGCCCGAGCGAGGATGGATGAGGGACTAAGCGTGTACGCCGGAACGCTCAACCCGCATGCCCCAAAGCAGCTCGTTGTTGCCAGCAACATTTCTTCATGGTTGGAGGCCCAGTAAAAATTGGGCCATGGGGCGCAGGCGCGAGACACTGGCGGCATATTCCAATGGGATCACGATGCGCTTTGGGTGAGGTCTTGTCCCACACGCGCCGCCTGCTTGAGCTAATGCTAACCTTGGTCGCCCGCCGGCCCGCGCCGAACGACCTCACCGTCCAGCCAATCCTGTTCGGCAGCCAACGCCCGCCATGCAGCTTCCATGCGCTTGTATCGATAGCGTGTTGGTTCATCGGAGGCTCGCTCGGCAAGCTGAGCGCGATTCTCTGCGTTCTCCAAGAAGTGCTGTGATTGTTTCATGGCGTCCTCCGTTAGGAGTGACATGGGATGTATCGGCCTGCGATCAACGCGCTCCCTGGTGACGAATTGGCAACGCACATGAACCGTCGTTCAGGCGGACTAAGGCGTCCGACGATGTCCGTTCAGCGGGGTAAACCAGACTTCGTCCAATCGCCGACTGACATCGCCTTTTGATCCTGGCTGTGTGAAAACTCTCAGCCTGCTATGATTTTCCTGCTGAATTGGCGGGGGACATGATGCCGGGCTTTGTTGCGGGGACGGATCGGGGGCAAGCGACGCTGTTGCCGGAATGCCTCGAAGACTGGGTCGACGACAGCAATCCTGTTCGCGTGATCGATGCGTTCGTCGAGATGCTGGATCTGCTCGATCTTGGCTTCACCAGCGTCGATCCGGCCGACACCGGCCGCCCGGCTTATCATCCCTCGATCCATCTGAAGCTCTACATCTACGGCTATCTCAACCGCGTGCATTCGAGCCGGCGGCTCGAGCGCGAGGCGGGCCGCAACGTCGAGGTTATGTGGCTGTTGGGCTGGCTGGCGCCGGACTTCAAGACGATCGCCGATTTCCGCAAGGACAATGGGCCGGCGATCAAAAAAGTCTGCGCGCGCTTTGTCGAGGTGTGCCGCGAGATGGGATTGCTCGCGAAGGCCAGCGTCGCGATCGATGGCAGCAAGTTCAAAGCCGTGAATAACCGCGACAAGAACTTCACGCGGGCGAAAGTCGAGCGCCGGCGGAAGCAGTTGGAGGAGAGCGTGGCACGCTATCTGGCACAGCTCGACACCGCCGACCGGCAGGATCCGTCGGAAATCGTCACGCTGAAGACGATGCGTTACAAAGAGAAACTCGAGAAGTTGAAATCCGAAATGGCGAAGCTGGCGGCTATCGAGAAGCAGGTTCTGGCCTCGCCCGATAAGCAGGTTTCGTTCACCGATCCCGACAGCCGCTCTATGGCGACCAGCGGGCGCGGCTCCGGCATCGTGGGCTACAATGTGCAGACGGCGGTCGACACCGAGAACCATCTGATCGTCGCGCACGAGGTAACGAATGTGGGCTCGGATCGCTCGCAACTCGCGAATACGGCGCAGGCGGCCAAAGAAGCGTTGCAGGTCGAGAAACTCGAGGCCGTCGCCGATCGCGGTTACTTCAACGGCGAGGAGATCAAGGCGTGCGAGGACGCCGGCGTCACCGTGACGTTGCCGAAGCCGATGACATCTGGTGCCAAAGCGGAAGGCCGTTTCGGCAAGCAGGATTTTGTGTATCTGGCTGAGGAGGATGTTTATCGCTGCCCGGCCGGGGAGCAACTCACCTATCGAATGACGACCGTTGAAAACGGCCAGAACATGCGCCGGTATTGGACAAATGCGTGCCGAGCCTGTCCGCTCAAGGCGAAATGCACGAAAGGTCCGGAGCGGCGGATCACCCGCTGGGAGCACGAGCAGGTGGTGGAGGCGGTGCAGGAGCGACTCGACAAGAACCCCGAGGCGATGCGCACGCGGCGCGAGACGGTCGAGCATCCGTTCGGTACACTGAAGATGCGCATGGGCGCGACGCACTTCTTGTGCAAGACGCTGCCCAAGGTTGCGACCGAGATGGCGCTCTGTGTGCTCGGATACAACATGACGCGGGTGCTGAATATCGTCGGCATCAAGCCGCTGCTCGCGGCCATCGCTGCCTGAGACAGCCCGACTGCAGGCTCCGCACAGCCTGAGAGCCGGTCAGGTTGGCCCGATGATGAACCAGGTTGCCTCCCAGACCGAAATCGGAAAAATATGCTCGAAACTGTCACCTTGCAGCGCAGCCCGCCTGTCGCAGCCCGCCGATACCCCCTCCGCCGCGTTATCACACGGCCAAGATCCAATTCAGACATAAGACGCTTGGACCCTTGCTGACATTCGCCTAGGCTCAAGTTCGTCGTGGAATCTGAACCGAACGGTGCTGCTCACTCATGCGCTCCGAAAAGCCCAGCGGATTTTGCTCGATACCAAGCGCCACCGGCGCTATTGCACGGCTCGCATGCGCGCGGCTGCGCGAGCTTGGCAACGACGTGACAGCCGTTCTGGCCGAGGTAGGGGCGAGGCCCGAGCAGGTCAACGATGACGCCATAAGGCTTGAAGTGCCCAAGCAAATCAGGATCCTCGAACTGGCGTCAGAAGGACTTCAGGATGGACTTCTCGGGTTTCACCTCGCTCGTAATTTCGATCTCCGCGAAATCGGGCTAGTTTATTACGTGATCGCATCATCGGAACGACTTGGCGATGCCCTGCTGAACGGAAAGCGATACTGCACGATAATGAATGAGGGGGTCCGCCTTAACGTGAAGCTGGACGATCGGGCGGCCGCAATAGCGCTCGACTATGTGGATGTCGACAGGCAGTCAGATCGGCATCAGATCGAGTTCTGGCTGGTGACGTTGGTGCGGATCTGCCGGCAAGTGACAGATACCAGGCTAGCACCGCGCCATTTGAGGATCAGACACCGGCGTAACGAAACGCCCGCGGAAATGAGGAGCTTTTTCGGATGCGATGTTGAATTTGGCGCTGGTAGGGACGAGATAATTTTTCCGGCGCCCGTGGCATCCCTGCCCATTGTCAGCTCTGACAACCACTTGAACGATCTGCTACTGCGATACGCAGAGGAAGCGCTCGCTGACCGTCCGCAAGAGCGCGCTTCTCTCCGATCGGCCGTCGAGAGAGTCTTGCCGCAGCTGCTCCCACATGCCAAAGCCAGTGCATCGAACGTCGCCCAAAAGCTCGCCATTAGCAGGCGAACACTGTCACGCAAGCTTCGCGATGAGGATGTGGCGTTTGCGGAAATATTGGAAGAGACAAGAGCGGCTCTTGCAAAGCGTTATCTTGCCGAGCGCGATCTGCCGGTCTCCGAAATCGCGTGGCTGTTGGGATATGGCGAGGTCAGCTCTTTCACCCACGCGTTCAAGCGTTGGACCGGTATGACGCCCCGCCAATTTCGTTTAACCCCGTGAGGACCAGAAGTGTGTTGCAAACCGGGGAGCACTAGAATGAATTATAGCACTGCCCGCAGCCCTGCGGAATGTCTGCTCCTAGCCCCTTTGAGACATGCCGACAGCAATTGAGCAATGTCCGCTTTCGAGGCCGGAAGACATTTGCCCAGGCAACGGACATTGGGCCTAACTACATTGTTTCGGCTCGTAGGCGTCAAAGCGTCAATAGTGCCCAGAGCGCCGCACCGAAAAGAGCGCAAACCAGGCAATTCACAATCCGCAGAAGCAAATCGTCTCGCGTCATGGTCGGGCTCCGCCAAATGATATTGCTTCAGTCGCGCAATGCTCGGCCGCGCGTCGAAGTTTTATTATAGCGAGCTGATGATTTTGGTTTCGGCGCCACGCTGGACTGAGGACGTTGGACGCACTAAATCGGCACTTCTGGTCGGTAATTCGCGCGCAATAAGTGGTCGTAGCTCGATCAGATCGGTGAAGACGTCGGCTTGGCGTCGCAGCTCGTCGGCAATCATCGGCGGCTGGCTTGAAATCGTCGAGACCACGGTGACGCGGACGCCGCGCCGTTGCACCGCCTCAACCAGCGAGCGAAAATCGCCGTCGCCGGAAAACAGCACCATCTGGTCGACATGCTCGGCGAGTTCCATGGCACCGACAGCAAGTTCAATGTCCATATTTCCCTTCACCTTGCGACGGCCGCTGGCGTCGATGAATTCCTTGGTCGCCTTAGTGACGACGGTATAGCCGTTGTAATCGAGCCAATTGATCAACGGGCGGATGGACGTGTATTCCTGATCTTCGATAATTGCGGTGTAGTAGTACGCGCGCAGTAGTACTCCGCGGCTTTGGAATTCCTTGAGCAGTCGCCTATAGTCGATATCGAAGCCGAGCGCCTTGGCCGTTGCGTAGAGATTGGCGCCATCGATAAATAATGCGATCTTGCTGTCAGAGGACATCATTTGAAATCCATGATCTAAAATTAATAAAGCGAGTGGGGCTCGCGATCATCACAGTTCGCCGGTGCGAGCGACGAGGCCGTATAGCGAAGGATCGAGATCAGTTCTTGTGATTGCAGGCCAACGATTTGACTTTGTTGGCCATAATCTCATTTTTGAGGCCTGGCATGGAAAGCCTCAGTTGGCTTGCCGAACGCAACGCGCGTCGACGTTCTTCACCTCGCTGTTTGCGGCAGCTGGCCGACGCCCCGTGGTGCGTGTCTGTCCCGTCGCGCATGCGATGACGCGCCCAGCCCGCAGAAGCATCAGCGCGCGTCCCAATCTTTAAGCTCTTGAGTGGGGCGGCCGTTGCATGGCCGCTCGTCGCGCGTGCGCAGCAGGCGGCAATGCCTGTGATCGGGTTTCTCAACGGAGCGGGACCGGAGGGATATGTGCACTACGTCGCCGCCTTTCGCGACGGCTTGAAAGAAGGCGGCTACATCGAGGGTCAGAACGTGGCGATCGAATATCGCTGGGCGGACGGTCACTATAACCGGCTGCCGGACCTGGCAGCTGACCTTATCCGCCGCCAGGTTGCGGTGATTGTTGCCAACACACCCGCAATCCTCATCGCAAAAGCGGCGACCGGATCGATTTGCCTGACCAGTCGCGCAATCTCCCAACCCGTCATCGGCCCCTTGAGGTTGATGTCGGTTACGAGCGCCGAATATTTGACCACGCCACTTTCGATCATCGCGACGGCTTCCTGGCCGGAAGCGACGGTCGTCAAGTCGAAGCCGCCCTCCTTCAAGGCGTCATGAACGATTTCCTGCAATGGTTCGTCGTCCTCGACCACGAGGACTATGGACACGTCTCCCAATTCCCTCTCCGCACAGCCTCAAACCGCGCCGGTCCGGTAGGGAACGCATTGGGAGCCGAAATGTTCAAAAGTGAACATTCGGGGACCGTACCACGATGGCGGCCCTCCGACGACGGCATGACGATCCCCCGTCGTGCGGTCAGACAATCGGGACCTCTAAGAAGCCTTCAATCTTCAGCGCGTTAATTGCTGAGATCACTCGTGGTTCTGCCCAGCTGAAAAAAGCAAACATAGGGCAGGTTCCCCCGAGATTTATCTCTTTCAAGTTTCTGCCGGAACAACCTTCAAGTCCCGGCGTCATAGATGCGCCAGGACCGGAAGGTCGTGAAACCGAAGGGGGAGGAAACGACGCAGGAGGCAAAGGCTCATGAGGAACTCTGTTCAACTCGATCAAAACCATAACGAGGCAATTCGCGCTGAAATAGCGGACCGACTTAGTTATCTGCTCTCTCCACCGCCGTTTGAAGATCAAATCCAAGAACAAGGGGCTCACGTCATGCACCTTCAGATGATGGAGCAAGAAACCACAGACCCTCTCGCGGCTCGCCTATTGCAGGACATTATTTCCGAGATGGAGACAGAGTTGAAAGAGCAAGTCGATAGACTTGTCGCTGAGCGCCACTAGCGGACGGATGAGGCGGCCTCTAGGCGATAATAATTCTTGAGAAGGCAGGACAGGCCGACCGAAGGCGGTCCGGAATAATTTCCGTGCCGCCTTTGTCATCAGATGGAGGACACTGATGGCGAGGAAACGTACCGAACCCATGGAGACGCAACCGGCTGACGGCGGACCTAACATTGCGTCACCGATGACGACTGCACCGACCAAGAGCCCCAAGTCGCCACGAAGCGACCGGCCTTTCATGCCGCGCAGCAAAGCCGATGCCGCACGGAAAAATTCCCTCAAGAAGCAGCGCAGTCAGCAACGTAAAGTGACTTCCTGATGGAAACCTTGCACGTCGGCCAGCGCTTCAATAGCAGCCCCATACAGCCCGCGATATTAGGACGATCAGCCAGCTGGTTCGAGCGCCCAAGAAAAATGATCTGGATCGCACTCTTTCTCTATTGATGCACGACAGCCGACATGAGGTTTGGGCCAAAGTCAGCATCAAGGTGCCGGAAAAGACACCATCCGAATGTGTAACCTTTATAGCATTACCACGAACCAAGCCGCGATCATCGCGCTGTTCCGCGTCATCAACCGCTACGTCGGCAACCTCGCACCGATGCCGGGCGTGTTCCCGGATTATCCTGCCCCCGTCGTGCGCAACACCGACACCGGCCGCGAGTTGAGCATGATGCGCTGGGGCATGCATCGCCACCGCGCACAGGTGGCCCGCCGGTCACCAACATCCGCAACACGTCGTCGCCGCACTGGCGCGGTTGGCTCAAGCCGGAGAACCGATGCTTGGTCCCAGCCAATAGCTTCGCCGAGTACGCGCCGGAGCCGAACCCCGAGACGAAGAAAAAGGACGTGGTGTGGTTCGCGCTCAATGGGGACCGGCCCCCGTTCGCCTTCGCGGGCATCTGGACGACATTCAACGGTGATCGCGGCACGAAGTCCAAGCCGATACCTGGGCCGCATCAGGTGTACGGCTTTCTGACGACATCGCCGAACGCGGTGGTCGAGCCGATCCATCCGAAGGCCATGCCGGTGATCCTGCTCACCGAAGAAGAACGCGACGTGTGGATGCGCGCATCGTGGGATGAGGCGAAGGCATTGCAGCGGCCATTGCCGGACGATGCGCTCAGGATCGTCATGCGCGGGGCCGACAAAGAGGATCGCGCGACGGCAGCATGAATGCCGTAAGCGCGGCGGGTAAATGCCGGTAGCCTACTTCGACGTAAGATATTTATCGCGCCAAGCATTTATGACATCGAGATAGTGCGCTCGCGTAACCAACAGTTTGCGGTCCGCGCCCCGATGATCGGAAACAAGATGCGTCGCAGCGTGCATCAGGCGGGTCGCCAATTCCGTGAGACAGGCCGCGAGTTTTTTTTGGTCAAAGAAGGGACCAATCTGACCAAGGTTTCGCTCGTTGATGACAAGACTAAAGCCGGGATAGGAGGCATGAGTGGCGTGCTCGGATAGTAAATCGTATATGTGTTTGCGTGCGCCGCTGCTGAAGCCGTCGCGCTTGTCGAGAGCGTTTCGGATGATGCCGGGACCGAAATGCGCGATGCGCGCCTTCTTATCCGCCGCCTTCCACTCCGCGATCTTGTCGGGATAGGTCCTAAGGTAATCGAGCAGAAAACCCGTTTCCAAAATGTCGCGCACGCAATCGAAGGCCTTTTGGTGATAGCCCGACAATGCGAGCTTCAAATGCTGAACATGCCGCGTTAAAGAGACGGATGCCGAGCAGTTGGAGGGTCATTTCGTCATCGCTCTGATGCTCGTAGTCGTGGGAAAACGCATAGATCACGTTCATCGCTTCACTGATGATCCGCAGATGGTCGCGGAGGTCTTCGCGTGCGTTGATTGCGTCCAAACTTTGCGTTCGCACTTCCTCTTCATGTTGATGCAGAGAATGCAGATTGTCAGTGGCGTCCATGGTTCACCCTGCGTCGTATTTTGTCGTGCGTGAGGGCTCTACCACACCGCCATAGGTTGAGGGTTAACGTGAAGGCACTTTCTCGCGGATTGAACCCGCTGCTCGCTGCCCTATCCTCCGGCCATGGTCCAGCGGCGGCGTCCCTCCGGCTTCATCGAACCGTGCCAGCCGTCGAAGGTGGCGCGGCCACCGACTGGCGCGCTCTGGGTCCACGAAATCAAACATGACGGGTACCGGCTGATTGTGCGCAAGGATGGCGAGCGGGTCCGCTGCTTCACGCGCGGCGGCCATGACTGGGCCGACCGCTTCCCGGCCATCGTTGATGCTGCCGCTCGCCTCAAGGCGCATTCGTTCATGATCGACGGCGAGGCCGTCATTCTCGGCGACGACGGGACGCATGACTTCCGCGCACTGCGGAGCCGGGGCCGTGAAGCGATGCTGGTAGCGTTCGACCTGTTGCAGCATGACGGTGCCGATCTGGGCGACATGCCGCTGATCGAGCGTAAACAGCGGCTCAAGAAACTGCTTGGCAGGGGAAAGCAGTCAGCTATCCAGTACAGCGATCATCTGACCGGTGACGGCCCGACGATCTTCGAGCATGTCTGCCGCATGGGGCTGGAGGGCGTCGTCTCAAAGCGGACGGACGCGCCGTACCGGAGCGGGCCGTCGAGGTCGTGGGTCAAGGTGAAGAACCCGGCGAGCGATGCGGTGCGCCGGCAGCGAATGCCGTAGCTCAATGCCTGAACCATCGCCCAAGTTGATGTCGAGCAGGACACAAACCGCCTCGTCGCAATCGCCGTGTTTTGCGAAGGCTTCCGCTGATGAAAACAGCATGCTTTCATAGCCGAACAGCCGCAGCATTCGAGCTACACTCCGCAACATGCCGGGATCGTCATCGACGACAAAGACGATATTTCGATTTGGCAAAAGCTCTATCCCTTGGCCTGTGGGGCCAACACAGCTTTTACTGGACTGAAGAAAATTTCCCCCAATCAACCGCGCACGGTTGAAATGGTCCCTAAGCGCCCCCACTCTCGAAATACTATTCTACCGCCGAAGGGCCATCGAAGCTCTCAATCCCGGGCAGCGTTGGCATTGATGGCCGGTTCAACTGACCTACCGCCGTCAAGACAGTCAACTCGCAAATATCAACTCGAAATCAACTGGAAACTGCTGAGAATTGTTTGGCCGTCTGTCGGCTGTCTGATGTGTCGCGCAAGACGCCGACCCGCTCGGCAAGGGATACAAGTTCGGCCAAAGATTGGACCTGCATTTTCTCCATCACCAATTGGCGATGGGCTTTGATCGTGCGCTCGGTCCCACCTATCGCACGAGCGACCTCTTTGTTGGTCTTGCCTCGAACGACGAGTTCAAAGACCTCGCGCTGGCGCGGCGTCAGCGTTGCGATAAGAGAGCGAGCGAGGTCCAGCGACTTCTTCAGGCGATACTTCGCGATGTGACGCTCAATCGCCCGCTCAATTGCCTGAAGAAGTCTATCCGATGATACAGGCTTGGTCAGAAAATCCTCAGCACCCGCTTTGATGCCCCGTACCGTGGTTGGAATATCGGCATAGCCGCTGTAGAATATGATTGGCAGCGTCGAACCCCGTGTGCTCAGGCGCTCTCGAAGTTCTGGTCCGCTTAGTCCCGGTATTCGCACGTCGAGGAGGATGCAGCCGACTTCAGTTTCGCTCGGCAAGCGATCCAGCAAATGCTGGGCCGACGCATAAGTCGCGACTTCGTAACCAGGCTTTTTCAGACGACGTTCTATCGCCGTTCGGAACGCCGCATCGTCGTCGACGACATGTACAAGCCCCGGCAAGGGTGCCCCCTAACGCGCGCTACCTACCATTCTACTCTCGGTTGTATATTAACGGATTTCAAGCGGAAGAGGGGGTAATTTAGTCCGTCGTGCTGTCCTAAATTGTCTCAGGAGGGCCCGCCGCGCGATTGGCTTTAAAAAGGAACCGGCGATTTCGTCGAGCGTTGGATCGTTCGGTTGATCAATTGGTTTTTCGCACCATCCCGCGCCAACAGTGACGAGTGCCGATACGACCAGTGCCGAGGGTGACAGGTGTCCGACGGGACCAACGTCCAAACGGCCAACGGTCCAAAGGTCAGGGTCTGGACGGCCAGTGTAAAGCGAGCATCAACCCCTGCGGCAGCAGCCAGTCTGTCCGCAGCAAACTGGCAAGTTAATGCGAGACAAAAGCCACTGAACTTTTTTGGGACCATCGGTCGCTCCGGTGGTCTTTTTTTGCTTAGGCGCGGGGCCTATCGCGGATTAAGCAGCAAAATCTTGGGTGCTCGTTGCTCCGCGCTATCGCGGTCACCATGCCCGATGCGGATCAATTCGGCATCAACTTGTTAGCCCGAAAACTTCCGTGGGGCTGGCAAGGCTTTCAGCTCTTGGTATTTTTCAGCTAACCCGCGCCCCGCGATCTGTGAAGTTGGCTGTCGGTCAACTCCCTGATGGGCGCGTTGTCGTATTCGATGGCTTGCGATGCTTTCCCGTCCAATCGATCAATAAGCTCGTGAATATGCGGAAGGCTTCCCCTTCCGCCTGATCGAGCAACTGCTTGAGATATCCTGGATGGCCGAAAAAGCCGCACGATTTGGCGGAAGACCTCCTTCCTATTATTTGAGATCACGTCGGTGGTTCAATCGCTTCCAAAAACATGAGAGGTAATGGCTCGGACAATGTTATGTTATCCTCCCACAGAACGCTCGCTCGTTTTCGGTCTCGGGTGATATGGCCTACGGTTCCCAACCGAAGCTTCCAATCGATAACACGTGGTCGCGCAACTCGGATTGAAACTTCATAGAAGTGCCTGCCCCGCGCGTTGAGGCGGACCTTCTGGCCTTTCTTGAGCATAGCCTCAATTGCTGCCGGGTTACGCGGCTCGCTGCTTCTTTCGAGACGCTTTCGCCCTCGGTTTGGCAGCAACCGCGGAAGCTTCACCGGGGGTAACGCGACTGAGTTCGCCGAGTGATGCGCCCAGAATATCCCGTTGCGCCGCGAGCCAGTGACTTTCCGCATACCCTTCTCGGCAGCCGCTTTCCGACCAAAGCTGATAGGCGCGTTCGCGGATTGCCTGTTCAAGATCCTGCATCTCAAATTCTCCGTTCAAGGCCCCCGCCCCGACGAGAATAAGAAAGCCGGCGGGCGTTACGCCGCCGAAATTTTCTTTGCGACTGGCGACCGCCCGGCCCGTTCGCTTCCGCCGCATTCCCGAGACGGAGCATGGAGTTAGATGGTTAACAAAAGGTTGCCATGGCGGCAGAGATGGGGCCTGGATGCCTACTTTCTAATGGGGCATTGCGTGACTGAACCAAGAGCAGCAGGTCGTTCTTGGACGACGGCTGAGGACCGACAGCTTGGCGAGCTGCCATCCGAAGGATTGGCTTTCTACTACGCTCATCGATAAGGCGTGCCCGGCTCTGAGCAGGTCGAACTATCGAATTTCGGTGGGGCCTTGAAGCTATTATGCGCGGGCTTCGCTGCCTCTCAATCGAGCGGTTCGTTACGACGCTCAACTGTCATCAGGATAATCGATAAAATTTTATCGACAATCGAAAGGAAGAATTAAGGCTGCCCACGAGGCACGTTCCAAATTTCAGGCACACGGCCCACGCAAAAGATATCGGCTAAAATTCTCCGAACCATCGAAGCCTTCTCGAAATCGCTATCGGACTAAGCTGGCTATTCAGGAGGTTTTTCGATGACCCATATCCCCGATCACGGTCTACCGCTTGTCCAGCTTAAAGAGCAGCGACGCGAGTTGGTAGTTGCGCTGCAACGGCACGCGGGCCCAATTAGCGGCTGGCAACTGCTGCAGATCGCAACCGTGCAGCAAGCAATCTCGGCATTTGAGGAAGTAATCTTTGATCTCGATGCGGAGACAGAAACACCCATTACGGATGACACCGAGGCAAACATCGTTCACTTACGCAAATTCGCGTGACCTGAAAAGCGATCCTGGGATGGCCAATAGCGTTTGGAGTACCAAGCAATTCAATTGCCCTAGTTGCGGGATGAATTACGTCGCGACCAGAGAAGAACATCAAGATACGCGCTCTGGCAGATTCAAATGCGGAGTTTGCGAGACCGAGGTTCATTCATGGTCTGGCTGCTTTGATTTCTTCGATTGGAAGGCTATCAAGATGAGATTGCCCATCTTTGGGAAAAAGAGGGTGACCTGATCCGCAGCGGGGTCGCGTGACGTCGAATTTTGACTCGAACTACTGCGCGGAGAATTGTAAGCGCCAGGGCTCGCATGATTTCGTCCGGCAAGACGCCCGCGGCGATACGCAACCGTTTCCGCGGCTCGAACATAGATACTTGTGGAACCGAAAATTGCCGCTTCTGCGCTGCGCCTGTCACGCGGCTGCAAGGTCGATCGTCTCGCTCAGCTTGGTCTCTGGATTGAAGACCTTCACCAGAAGCCTGGGAAAACGCCTTTTTAGATCCTTTGCCGCTTCTAGGGCGTTTTCGTGCGTTTTGAACTCAGCCTTTCTCAGGCCGTCTACGATCAACCCATAATCAGTCGAAGCATTGGGGGTCGCCCGCTGCCTTACAGGCACGGGCATAGCCGATGGCTGCGCGCGTTGTCGCTGCATTGAGAACTCCGGGTTTTAGGAAGCTGGTACTTAAACGAACGGCGCCCAAAAGCGTTCCTTGTTCACGCTATCTGCAATCCGTAGCGGCCTGCCATCATCGGCGCTCGGGGCCAAAGGCATTTGCCGCGGTTGCTTACTACTGAGAAATTCCGCCCGCGGCCGCCGCTACGCCGCACGCCTGATATTGGGCCGAGACCTCTTGCACGACCGCGATGGTGTGATCAGATTCCAACACTGGCGGAAAATCAGCTCTATCCTTATTCGGAACACAGTTGTGCCCCTCGCCATTCGCACGACTTCGGGAAGCTGTCTCGCGATTGAGCGCGTCAAATCGTCGAAAGCCTGGAGTTGTTATGAGTATCATCCCCTTGGACGTTCAAAGACGGTGCGAACGGCGCTGGACCGCTCGGTTTTCCCGGCCGACGGAATCGATCGCACCTCGAAACCAGCGGGCGGTGAAGGAGAGCCAACAGATCGCCGGGCCTGACAAGAGCAGAGGAAAAGCCCACCGGCTTGAAGCGGCGGCCTCGAAACCTTCATCGGCGATGTGAACGCGGGACCGAGGCGCTCGCCTCCTGCCGCGTCACTACGCGCGGGCGATAACTTGTGGTCGCCGCCCCTACAATCGTTTCGAAAGCTTAACTTGAGCACCAGCCTGGGCAGCCCTAATGCGGGGACCAAGAGGCGGTCACCAATGACGTTGCTTGTTGCGTTTCTGGTTTGCTGCAGCGCGGCTGTTTTTCTCGCCCATGCCTTCGACGCTTACACCACTCAATAGAAAACCCGCCGGTTGAGAAGGCCGGCGGGTTCTGTGGGTTCTTATGACCGGTGCCGCGGTACGCCGACACTAATCCGCGACACAATAACGATAGCGCCAGCAGGTTGACGGCCGGTTACCGCGCCAGCCTGGCTCACCAGCCGCTGCCCGCCGTGCGGCCGGATTCCAGCGGACGATGGGGCCGCTATCGCTGCCACAAAATGGCCACGGCGACGAAACTCGGCCCAACGAAGCAGTCCTGAAACAAAACGACGGCAGAAACGTATCGTTTTGCAGGAGTAGTGTTCATGACCTTCATTGTTGCGTTTCTGATCTGCTGTAGCGCTGCTGTTTTTCTCGCCCACGCGTTCGACGCGTATCAAACCAACTAAGCCATTGTTTTTGGCTGGCGGGTTCTATGACCGGGCGTCCTCCCTGTTCCGCAAGGCGCTTACAGGGATTCCAACTTTTTTCGCGGGATTTAGCGGCAGCCGCAGGCGGCTGCGTCGCGGACCGATTGCACGAGAACTATCAGACGCGGACTTTCGCAACCTCACCCGCCTCATCTCAGCGTGCACGCTAGGGCTCTGGGCATTCGGGGCGGGTCTGCTGATCGGGACTTTTTTGTTTTCGTGATCTCAGATTCAAGCGCGGGACCAGACTCGCGCCCGTGTTCCTGCGGCAGTTTTGCACCGCTTATCCACTGCTACAGTAACGGATCGGCGAACGTGAGCTGGCGGGCTCGGTTCCGGTACCAGCACACCGTACTCTTACGGAATCCCAAGCCCTCTGGGAAACGCTAGGTATCCAGTGCCGGGGCTGGATTTCATACCCGAACAATTTTACGGGCAGGGGTCGCGCAAATGCGGCCCCTTTTGATTCCGGCACGCCCTTAAGTTGGCACGACACTCCCATCATCCCTGCCGCGGCGGATTCTAAGTTGCGCACCGCTTTGCCCCGTCTCGCCAGCTTCACCGCACCCCACGGCGAGGCGGGGCACTCTTCATGTGACAACGCTCGCCCCCCGGTACGATCCGACCGCCACATTCATGTAATAAGCGCCAAGCTAGTGCCCGCTGCACTCGGCAGCCCACGGACGCGCCCCGATCTCGATTCCTCCATTCCCAACCCGATCGGGTCTGCGTTCCGGCGGCAGTCAAAGGCGCGAGCGACTATGCCCGAGCCGATCGAACTACCGCCCACGATCGCTCGCCGCTTCGCGGAAGACATGCACCCCATTTCGACGAGCCCAACGCCGTCAAACGCGAGTCTCACCACCTCAGTGCGGTGAGGAAGCCTGGGCGTCGAGATAGCAAGGGCGGTACATGGTCATCAGCTGCTTGCCTCGAAGGAAGATCATCTGCGGTTTCAGCCC
Organism: uncultured Alphaproteobacteria bacterium; assembly: GCA_963802585.1. Classification (GTDB taxonomy): domain Bacteria; phylum Pseudomonadota; class Alphaproteobacteria; order Rhizobiales; family Xanthobacteraceae; genus Bradyrhizobium. Next base: position 239,796 of record CAWDJS010000017.1, read on the forward strand.
GCCGCGCGCGGCAATCCAGTGTTTTACAGGCGACGGATACATTGATAAGAGCATCTGCGACGCGCCGCGGTTGGTGACCTCGCGGCCCTTAGCGCCGAAATCCCACGCGGCGTGGAAGCCGAGCGCCGCGCGCGAGGTCACGCAGATTCTGTCGTGGGGGATCGCACTGAGGACGATGGTGCAGGCCGAGGCACAGAGACCATCAATGACCACGGTTTCGCCGGATGAGCGGAGACCCTGATATTTGTCGACGTAGGTTCCGATCCGACCGCCCCGATCATCCGCAATGCGGACTACCGCATGACCTGCTCCCATGCCCGCAAGCAGGAGAACCGCGGCGAGCACGCCCGTGACTAATTTCATGTCCCCACCCTTGGTTCGAGCAAACGGATTTGATCGTTTTGCGTGATGCGCGAAACGGCTACAGCCTCGTTCGAGTTCGTGTCTTTGTCTAGGCAACGCCGATCTAAAAAGATTAAATTCCGAAGCCATCCGCCGGCTGGTCGAGATCGGGCTGAAGGGGAAATGAACATGAAGGCGCTTGTCGGATTAGCCGCTCTTCTCTTCGCCACGAGTGCGTTCGCTCAGAGCGCGCAGCCGAAGGGATTGGCCAAGGCGCCGGCGCTAGGAAAGCCACGGGCTCCCATCGGCTGCAAACTCGTTGGAACGGTCAAGGGGACGAAGGTTTGGGCCGGGGACTGCGTAGACGCCGCTGGACTTAGAGGTTCCGACCCGACCGCGGCCGAGCAACCCGGTGACGCAATTCCACCCGGTGAAAAGCAATAGCCGGCCAGCGCTCACGGGCCGGCATTCACCGATCACTGATTTGGTTAAAAATCCATCCCCATCATGGCTAAATCGCCTAAGGTGTGGGGTGTCGCCTGAGATGGGAATGAGAACGATGTCAGTGGAAGAAGAACGGCTTGCAAATATCGAGGCAAAAGCAACTTTGCAGCGCAATTGGCTGAACGTACATTCGTTAGGTTGGTAAAGTTAGGAGCAATCGACGCGAACGAAGCGAGCGTGATGCTCGAAAACTCGATCCGCGCGAACAGCAAGGGAAACGATATTCATAAGCGCGTCGCGAAACAATTTGAACTCGTGCGTGCGCTCCTATTTCCAGAAGCCGCCGACATTTGACCAGCACCGTAACCTCGACGGCGTTGATCGGGCAGGCCGGCTGGTCGAGATCGGGCTGAAGGTGAAAAGTGATTTCGCTGCGTATCAAACGAAGTGCTCGCAAACTCTGGGCGATCACCACTCGACTGTTCTTTTGCTTGGTGGCGCTCCCGCTGCTTGCGGTCCACTCCCACGCTGGGGCACTGAGTTTGGCATTTTTGTCGGGTGATAGCGAGGATCAGCATCCAGGCACACGGCCTAGTCTCGACGCGTTCGATGGTCGGTGGACGTTCACGAGTGGTGGCTGCACAAACACTGGCTCGATCGGTGCCACGATCAGGCACGGGCGAATTACTGTCCGAGGTGGTAGCGGAAAGGTGGATCCGGATGGCACCTTGCATTCAGTTGGTGCGGGCAACGGCATGACTCTCACGGCTGAAGGACATCTGGACGGAGAGACTGGATCAGGCACGTTTGACCGATCCGACGGCTGCTCCGGGACGTGGATCGGGATTAAACGGCATTAGCGAGCAAGCAGGGCAAGCCCTCACGAGCGGCTTTCGCTCATCACTGATTTGCTAAAAGGCAATTCCTCGAGCCGGGAATATCGGCGCACGTAAAACGTCAGTCAGCTTATCGAGCACCGTGCAACCTTGGCGGCGGCCTGTCTTGCACTAAGGAATGCCACGGTGACGATCTGGGAATGGGCCAAGCTCATCGCGATCGCGATATCGATGGCCATGACCGCTGTAGGAGCGGCGGCTGTTTGGCTCGTCATGTGATAGACCGCAACGCCGTTCAGGCTGAAACCGTAAACATCACTGTTTGATCCAAATCAAGCCGAGCCAGCGGTTTTTGTGCCTCCACTCACACTGTGACGCGCGATACTTTGTTTCTTGCCATTTCGCTGGTCTGGCTGGCTGTTGGACGCATTTCTGTTCATGATCTATGCGGACTGAAGTCGCCTTGGTTGGTGCCTTTCCACGCCCACGACGCGCAGTGGCCCGGCGCCGTTCCGCGCCCAACCTATTGATAATTTGCCCACCTCGCCGATTCGGCGGAATCATGAGGAATGTCGAGGCTCCGTCGCCGCCGCTCCAAGGACAGCCCGCAAGAAAGCTGGCAAATCTTCTATGGTGACGTGCCGATCGGCTGGATTGGAATCCGCTCCGGCGTGCCGAGCAATGCCAATCAATGGGGCTGGAAGTGCGGCTTCTATCCGGGCATGGAGCCTGGACAGCATCGCGATGGGTCGGCGCCCACCTTCGAACAGGCACGCCGGCGTTTCCTCTCCGCGTGGCGCCAGACCTTGCCGACGCTGGACGAAGCGGCCTTCGAGCCTTACCGGCGCGAGTATGCATTCCACAAGTGGAGGCGATGCATGTGGGATGAAGGCCTGAAGATGCCGACGCAATTGGCCAGCGGCGAATCGAAGTGCTTCTGTGGCGCCGCGATCAATCTGAAAAACACCGAACAGCACGTCTACAAAAGCATATGGGTCTAAAATGAAATTCGTTGACGCCCGTCCGTTTGCCGATCCCGACATTGCTGCGCGCAAGCTCATCGAACTCGCCAACGCTATCGAAACCGCGCAGGACGGCCGCATCCATATCGAAAAGGTCAACGGGCCGATGCTGTATCAGCTGAAGGCCACGCCGGCCGAATATAAGGCAGGGCTCGATCGTGCCATCGCCAACGGCTGGCTGGTGATGCACGAGAGCGGTACTTTTGTACGGTTCACTCAGGCCGGCGCGGACTTGTTCGCGTGATCCCATCCCGATCGGAGGAATGGGCTACCGTTGAAGCTGCCGTAGAGCGGCCTTCATTTAAACCATGGAACGGGCACACTAATTTAGGACACTATACGAACGGCCGCACCGCCGCGCGGCCGGGCAGCCGGGGCTCCGTGCCTCTCTCACACCCCCGAGCCACGTATGCTCCGGCTGCCACCGCACCGCTACTGATTGAACAGCGGTGCGGCAGCCTACTTCGCCAGTGCAAGGAACGCTGTCGCTAGTGGGACACAGTGGCCCGGATTGACTCGCAATCGCGAACCGAGCCCCTACCTTTTCCGAATAGCATCCGACGAAAAAAAGCCCCGCCGCGCCCTAGCTCGCGGCTTGCCCAAAAAATCGGCGCGACCACTCGCCAATCTTAAGCAACACTCTACGCTGCAGGCGCGGGGCGGACATGGTGGCTCCCAATGGCCAAGATTATCCAGATAGAAGCAACGTGCTCCCGCTGTGACACCATGATTTATGTGATCGAGCCGGTCGGTGATAGGCCGGAGTTTGGGACGGTGCCGTTGAGCGTCACGGTCTGTGCCTGCTGCGGCCATCTCATGATTGTCGAGCACAACCTCACACTCCGCGAACCGACAACGAACGAACTCCGCAAGGCTGCCAAGCATCCGGACGTCGTCGCCGAGATACGAAGCGCGATCAATTGAATGAAAGCCCGTTTGCTCGCGCGCCGTGACGCCGCCGGTGCGTTATTTCCGGCGGGCTGGTGTGGAGTGGCGGGGCGGGAAACGTTCCACGGGACCGCAGCGCGGGCCCGCAGGAGCGGCTTTCGCGCATTGATTTAACCTTTCCGTAACCGGCTAAAGGGCAGCCTCGCGTCGCTCTATTTCGGGAATAGATTTTATCTCCATTTGATTATCCAGCGCGGCCTATCTCGATATCGGAGCTTCATCGTTCATCCTTGGGCAACGGCAATTCCGTGGGGGCTCAAAGGAAGGTGAGGAATGTCTCGGCATGACCTCCAGGATGGAGACTTTATTGCAGATTACGTCGTGACAATTGGCGCGATTGTGATCGTTGGCCTTGCGGTTGCGCTGATTGTTCTTTTGAGATGCTTGTGACACGTGAATTCCGACACGCGGTGCCTCCAGTCTGAATCAGAGGCGCCGCGTTTGCCGCTCTTGGCACCCCGATCGGATAACCATAGGCGATGTCCGCCTCACCCGCCGCACCTGTCCCAATGCCCGCGATGGAAGATTAAAGATTAGCTAAGATTTGACTGATACCGTGCGCGGGCATGGACCAGATGAGGTCATCGTGCAAACAGTCGAAACAAGCAGTTTCCGTGAAGCCACACGCTGTCGCCGCGCCCAATATGGCGGACGGCCGGTAGAGCTGAGTTTGAACGGTTCAAGATTTTTCGGCTTGGTCCGGTCTGTCCAGGAAGATCGATCCTGCAGCCCACAGCGATGGATTGTCACCATTGTACCAACGGCGGAGAAGCCCCCTCTCGTTGGTTGGCGGTATAGTTCGCGCCCCTAGAAAAATCTGACGTGCTCGATGGGCCGGTGGATACCCGTTGTCGATTCTGAGTTACTCGAATGCCGACAGGCGAAGGAAGCGTTATTCCGTGATGGCGATCGCTACGTCCTCTATCTGTCTGATGGAGCAGCGCATCCTTCATGCGGTGAGGAGCGGCTAATTTCGCTTAGCTCCCGCCGAGCGTTGCTTTGGCTGAACGAAAACCAAGCGGAAGCCGGATCGTTTCGGCAGTAGCCGGTGAAAGGTGACGACGCGGCGTGATACCAGACGTGCAGTTTTCAGAGCGTTGCGCGAGAGGCTTTTGATGAACGCTGAAAGCATAGTCTATTTTATCTGCCCATGTTGCGAGTTGGTCTATCAATCTAGGCAGGTGCGTACTTCCGAGTGCCCGATCGGCCGGATTAGCTGCGTGAAATGTTTCACGACCGTGCATTCCTGGACCGGTGTATACGACTTTGTCTTCTGGAAACCAGTGACGCAGCGCCGACGAACGGCGACGTCAAAGGAGACTTGGCGACCCTTTGACATGGGCAACAGACCTCGCGAGTTATTTTGCGGCTTCGATGGAAGACACCCAGGACATCATCACGAACGAGCCGGCATTACCCACCTTCGCAGATAGCGCCGAATTGTCGAGATCTGAAAGCAAAGAAGTGACCAAGCCGTCATCACCACGTGGATTGAAGCGATACGTTGAATGGATAACTCGTGGCCGCCGAACGGGGCGGACGGCTTATGTGCTACGGGAATGGGATTTGCCCGCGCCCCTCTCGGGCGCAGAGTGGGCGGTGGACACCAAGTTCCATGCGGCCGAAGAATTGCTAAAGGACCCAAAGCTCAAAGCCACCATTGCCGCCGTTCTAAAAAACGGAGTTGAGATCGTTGGCGCGATTGAGGTGAAGGTGAAACAGAAGCCCTCCGTCGGTCTGCCGGATGAGACTCGGATCTCAGATGTCGATCTACCGAGACGAATCCAACATGTCCTCACATCAAATGGCATCAGGACTGTAGGAGAGCTTCGAAAAACAGGCGATGACACCTTACTGCGCTTCCAAAACCTAGGGAGACGGTCATTGGCTTTCATTCGCGAGCACTTGCGCGGCCGGTAACCGGAGCTGATCTGGCAATGATGGTGGCCCGAGTTGGTTGGGGCAATGTCGGGAAAGTCCAAGAGCCAGGCCGCTACATGTTTCGGTTCGGCTGGGTGACAATCACGGCCGAGGACCTAGCCATCTGGAATCAGTTTCCTGAAGCGACGTTTGCTCTGTACGAAGTGGCGAGCGAAAACGGCAACGAATATCGGCTGGGCTCGGTCGATTTGAATACACCGTTGCCAGACGCCTCGCCATAGTGGCGCCCGAGCATTATCTCGGGTTGGTGGGAAACGCTTCCACGGGACTGCCAGGGGGCCTCACGGGCCGGCTTTCGCGCGTGGTGACTTTGGCTTATAGTCCGACCATTAATGGCTTGCCTTCGTATACTTAGCGATTTTCTGTTTTGCGGAGTTGCGCAATGGGCGATCTGATTGAACTCTCCTATCGGCACTTTCCGCCGCGAATAATCCAAAAGCTCATCAGAGACGGTTATCTATGCTTCTCGGATCGCTACAAACCGGAAGCGGTGAGGCGCGCGTGGGATCGGTTCAAACAAGATATTTCGGCGAGGATCGTCGACCGCAATCGACCCCAATAAATCTTTTTCGTTTTCGGCGCCCAATTACGGCTCTCTGTACTCGAGATCGTGCAGCTCGCCAGCGAGAGGACGCGAGACAATCGCGCGGGGGACAGCCCCCACAGGTGAACTGGTTCCATTGATGGCCACCGACGAAGAGCGGCTGCAAAGCATAATCGAGGCCGGCAAAGCAATAGCAGCGTCTCGCCGCATCAAATTGCGGCTGGTCAAATTCACTCAACGATCGGAGATCGGCGAATTTGCACCTGCACCGTGATCGATCGAGAGGGCCGATGCTATTTCAGCTGAAGGCCACACCGGCGGAATACAAAAGACGGGGCTCGATCACACGATCGAAAGGGGCTGGCTGGTGCTGCACGAGAGCAGTACTTTTGTAAGCCTCACCCAGGCCGGTGCGGACCTGTTCGCATAAAACGCCGAACTCCAGATTCCGATAGCGCTTTCAGGATAGATTAAGGAGTTGTTTAAAGGTCCGGGTGCAAGGGTTGCAGCTTGGGCAATTACTATTGTTTGGATTGCCATGCTCATTTTCTTACCTGACGCGCCAATTTCAAAGCTAGCGGCTACGCGCCGCAACGCTCGCGAACCGTTTTCTTGTTTCGCCGCTTTTCGGCTGGCATCGAGTTTGTTCCTGACAGCGGCGGAGCTTTGTCAATGACAGGGGAAAGTCGAAAATCGGATCGTGTTCGATTTGAACATTTTTCCGAGCCTGTAAACATAGTGGCCATCGATGGGACATGGCGACGACAATGTTTGCTGCGGGATGTTTCCACGACGGGAGCCCAACTCGAAATCGAGGGCACGACCGACGTCTTTCAGGCGAAGGAATTTTTCCTGATCCTTTCTTCGATTGGAACCGCGTTTCGCCGCTGTGAACTCGTCTGGATTAATGGCTTGACTGTGGGCGTGCGCTTTATTGTTGAGAATAAGAAAAAGAAGGCGACCGCAACGCATTGAATGGACCACGCTAGAACTCGGCGGGCCTTGGCTGACCAGATGATGAGGTCATTGTGCAAACAATCGAAACAAGCAACTTCCGTGAGCGTAAGGTTAAAGCGTGATGATATGCGCGCCATCGCCGAATATGGCGGCGACAAATATCCATGCACAGTGCGTGACATTTCTGTTACTGGCGCGTCAATCGAGTTTCCCGACCCGGTCAGCCTCCTTCCTTTTGCAAAAGATCTCAACTTGATCATCAAGGATGATGGCTTGAAGCTTGCGTGCCGCATAGTCTGGACAAGAGACTAGCGGATGGGAGTTGCGTTTGCTCAAGATTGATGAGCCCTAAGGCCGGAAGAGGTCGATGGAAAGCAGACCGAGCACGACGCCGAGGCGTTCGCAAAGAACACGCGCGACAGTCAATCAAAGCGCAGCGATTGATAGTGAAGAAAGCGCCCGTTGCTCTTAGCCAAAAATGGCGTATCGCAATCAATGCAGCGCGGCTTTTGGTCAGGCGCATGATCCTTTGCGAAGGCGACGTACTGCGCCGTGCAATCGATATTCGGGCAGCGGAAGCTGTGGTGAGCGTTATCTTCAGTCATGGTTTGACCATAGACCGAGTCGATCCTCAACCGGAGGTAGCCTGCTGCCGTGTTCCACACGAGATTGCTTGGACTGACACTTCCCGCAAGCCGACGGACCTGTTCGCACAGTCTGACGCCACGTTGAAGCATAGCGTGGCCGGGGCAGAAGACCCGAGAGATGGCAGCAACAACCATAGCTTGATTGTGCCCGAGGCAAAGTCGGTCACAGGCCAATGCCGCCGGGGAGATTGACTCGGCCCATGCCGAGACCGCCGCTGCAGCCTTGTTCTGCCTTCAGTCTGCTGAGGCGGCCCATCAGCGCCGAAGCGATCGACGATCAATACGAAATCGCGTCGATGAAATGCCTCCGCTGCGACACGGTGGTGCTGCTGGTGCCGCTATGGCGGCGGTCTCCGAAATAGCTTTTGACCCTCATGCCATGCGGCCAGCTGGGTTTTGATGAGTTCTTGGGCGAGGGCTTCAGTTTTATAGGGGCCTAGCCGTTCTTTCCGCCCGTTGCCCCATGTCACGGCCACATACCAAAAGCCATCAGTGTTCTTTCGAGCATATGAGATTGGCGGCGAAACTCGTTCCGTTTTGTTGTCCATTCAGTCAAAGCCAAAATAGCACCCAGATCGCCGCACCGCAGAGGGCGATAAACCAGACAAGCGAAACCCAGATAAGCACGTCGTCTCGGTTCATGATCTTGAGAGATGATGTTGGTTTGGCCGGCGGCGCGCGGCGGGGCCGATGCGCTACCTGAACTCCTGCACCCAGTCTTGTTATCCCGCGCCAATGATTTGGGTTTTGCCGCCACCTGGTTGCAAAATAGGGCGCGCGATTTTTCGCCGCCCTACGCGCCGTACTGCCATCAGATGACCGAGAACTTGTTCCCTTGGGAACACAGTAGTTGCCCGGACTCTGTACTCACAGCGGCTTGGGGTAGCTCTACCTTTGCCCAGCCCAGCCCGCGGGCATTCCCGAAAAAATTAACGAGGAGCCGCTGATGTCAGCGGTTCGGAGGCACATGATCGAGCTTGCTAAATTTGAGATTCGCAAATCGACGACCAAATTGACCGACGGCGATTGCATCGATGCATTCAAGCGACGGACGTCGCTCAGGGCGTTGGAAGTTGCGATGGCCGAACTTCTGGCGCTACGAGCGAAAGTGGTGGAGGCCGAGCGCGCAGCCCGTAATCGCGCGGTTGGATCGAGTTCATCCACTCTAGCCCCACGCCATCCGCCCGCGCCACAGGATGGGCCAGGGTTCATTCGCGGCGGGGAATTATAGGATACCCTCGACACCACGTGGCCCTTGGCGGCCCCCTGCGGGCTCTCGCGTGGGGCTGCCTGAAACCGATCCTGATAGTTGTTGCCAAAATCGCGTACTCAGTCTTCGATGGGCTGGGTTGTTGGCGTCACGCCTGAATTCCCCATAGAGCTCGAGCCTCGCGCCATCTGCCTGCACCCCCGTCGTCTCCTCAGCCGGCGGGGGTTTGCTACTGAGGAAGAGGCGCGCGCTTGGTTCGCAAAACAGCCCGACTAGCCGGAACGCTAAAACGCTCTTCCGATCCGTAAAATTACGGGAGCCCGCCTCCGAAGGCCTTCGCTATCTCCGAATTGCCATGATGCGAATCTACCCCGAATTGAACAGGGGACTTTCAGATGCGGTCAACATTCAACGTAAGAATCACGCTTGGCGTCGTAGTAGCGCTTGCGGTTGCAACTAAAGCGGATTCCGTTCATAATGAAGCATAACCTGCATGCCTGAAATAGTTGGCACATTCGCGCGGACTGATCCGTGGGATGAATGAGCGAATAGCTTGCGTGAGGCGCGGAACAGTTCGCGCGGCGACCTTACGCAGAAACGCCTTGAATTTGCTGTAGGGCAGTTCGATTGGATTGAGGTCGGGCGAGTATTTCGGCAGGTAGCGCAGCGTCGCATGCGCTTTCTCGATCGCCTGGCGAATGGCGGGCCCCATGTGCACGCGGCAGTTATCCATCACGACGATGTCGTTGCGCCGGAGCGTGGGAACCAAACACTGCTCGATATAGGCGAGGAACATCTCTCCAGTCATGGCGCCTTCGACCACCATTGGGGCGGTCATCTTATTGTGGCGCAAGGCAGCCACGAAGGTGATCGTCTTCCATGATCCAAGCGGAACGGTGCCGATCACCCTGTCGCCCTTCGGCGCACGTCCCCTGACCCGCGCCAAGTTTGTGCTAACCGCGGTCTCGTCGATAAACACCAACCGGGCGGAATCAAGCATCCCTTGCTCTCGGATCCAACGTCGGCGTGCTCGCGCCACATCCGCTCGCTGCCGTTCAGCAGCTTGCAGGCTTTTTTTTGAGGGTGATTCCGCGGCGATCGAGAAAACGCCAGAGCGAGCTACGGCTGGTTCCGTCGCTTGCGCAGCTCAGCGACGGTCTCCACCAAAGTCAGGTCCGGCTTTTGGGCGATCAGATCGAGTATCTGCTCCGCAAACTCTTCCAGCGGAGAAATGCTTCCGCCGCGCGGCTTCGGCGCGGCGCTGTTATTGTCGCGCCAGCGCTGTAGCCACTTGACCGCCGATGCTACACTCACCTCAAAACGTTCGGCTGCCTCGCGCCGCGATGCGCCCGCAGCCACGGCCTCGATAACGCGTTCCCGCAGGTCACCAGAATAGGCCTTCGGCATCCCCCGCTCCGCAAAGGAGAATCAATGCGCCAAGATTTGCCTATCTTTAACCCTTTGGGAATCCCACCGATTCAAATCAGCCGGGAACCGCTGTAGCGTCCTGCACTCGCTTGTCTTTCTAAGCATTCAGCCTGCCAGCCTTTCGGCAGCGATGCCCTCGGCTTTCCTGGAAAGCCATAGCAAGTAACTCCCGCGCCGCATCGCTTCATGTTCGGAGAAAGCCGCCGCAATACCCGTTTCGGGAGCGGTGATCATCGGGAAAACTCGGCCCCAGACCTTCACATTCACGCCGCGCGCGCAGCATTGGTCGTTGCTGAGGCGGAGGATCAGATGAGACCTCGCGATGTAGCAGATCGAATGTCGAATGCGACCGCATCGACCACGTTTACGCTACCGATAGCAGAAGCCCGCACCAAGGCACGCGAAATCATCAATCGCGTCTCGACGGACGGAACAATTCCTGTAATCGAGAACTGGCACCTCGTCTCTGGCGGCCAGATCGAATTCACTGTCCGAAAGCTACGAGGTTCAGACTAACAAGTGTTGGCGCGGGCCGCCGCCGGCGGGCCCCCGCAGTATGCCCGCCCAATCAGCGATCATCTGCTGCACAGCATTCGAACTTGCTGGAACCACATCGTCGCAGTTCGATGATCAGGCAGTCCTTGGCGCGACACCGAGGTGCTCCAAGTCCTCGCCTCGCGTCATCTACTTGCATGCCCCCGTCGGTGCGGATCCCCGGCGGGGGTTTGCTTTTCGTCCGCCTTCAACTCGCCACGAATCTGCAGCGATCTGGCTGCGGGGGTCCGGTGCCCCCAAACCCACGAGTGCCCCGTCTCGTCAAACCGCTGAGCGAGACGGGGCATTTTTCGGGATGGAGAGATCACGTGGTGAAAGAGCGATGCAGTGCCGAGCAACTCGCCGACATGATCACTCAAAAGATCAACGTGACCGGCGTGGACGTCGCAGTTCGCAGAGATCACGCTTACGGATTTGTACCTACTGTTATTTCGGCGCCCTCCGATCAGATCGGTTTTCAGAGGCGGGCGGACGAGATCGCTCATGTTCTTCGCACTCGTTTCGAATTAGCGTGAGCGCATTGCTCGTGGCGGCCGCCTGCGGATTCTCTCGATAGGCGAGCTGGCCGGACGGCGCCTTGGCATCACGATCGATCGCGATGTCGGACTTGCAGTGCATCCACCGGGTACGAACGATTGTGCTCAAAGCTTCTTCGTCGGGCACGGCGAGGTCAGGTTCAATCGCCAGAACTAAGCATGCTTTTTGGCAAATTTTCCCCTCCCCCGGGGGGCCGGCAGTCACCACCCCTTGACCCGCCCAATCGTCGCGCGGCTCCGCCCTTAGGAATTTCCCACGGCTAGACGTTTGGTGTCGGCCGAAACAGAGCGATTGAGCAGCCACATTACAGTAGGCAATTTGCTAGCGCGAGAAGGCGGAAGCCGAGGTGATGGCCGACTTGCTCGCGGTCGAGTACGAGGAAAGCGCGTTCGTGCGGGAGGCGCAGGCGCAAGGCTTGCCGATCGAATACCGCAGCGACTGCGCACCCCAGTGCATTTTAGCCGTGAAATTGATCGTCACACCGCGCGCAGACGCATTGCCAACGACGACAGGCTACAGTTGGCCGTGGCGGCCATGACACCCGATCGTGCAGCCGATGGGCTTGCTGCCTGCTTTCCTCACCGGCATGCACGGGCGCGGGACAGGTCTGTCGAGCAGCCGTCCCGCGCCACCTCTATTACCGGATCGCGCCGCCGCAAACCACTGGCAGCGCCGACCAAAACGCGACGGGCCAACCGGCCAAGGGCTGCAAGCGTCGCGTCAGGGCCGGGACGTTTGCTGGCGCATGCATCCCGGCCCGCTCGATGCCAGAGGACATGGCGTTGTAGTCTGCTTCGGCAAGTCGCTGACGCCGCAGCGAGAAACCCGATTTTCGAGGGACGATTACCGCCACTCCTCCTCGCGCTCGCGCCTGACCGCATCGCTCGCCGGGTTCTTCACCTTGACCCACGACCTCGACGGCCCGCTCCGGTACGGCGCATCCGTCCGCTTTGAGACGACGCCCTCCAGCCCGAGCTTGCAGACATGCTCGAAGATCGTCGGGCCGTCACCCGTCAGATGCTCCACGAACTGGATCGATCGCCGCTTGGCCCTGCCGAGCAGCTTCTTCAGCCGCCGCTTGCGCTCGATCAGCGGCAGGTCGCGCGGGTCGTCGCCGTCATGCTCGATCAGGTCGAACGCGAACAGCACCGCCTCATGTCCCCGGCGGCGGTTCGCAGCGCATGGAAGTCCGGCGTCCCGTCATCGCGGGCGATCACAGCCTCGCCATCGATCAGGAACGACGATGCCTGGATTTTGCTGGCGGCTTCGACAATGGCCGGGAAGCGGTCGGCCCAGTCATGCCCGCCCTTGGTGTAGCAGCGAACACGCGCGCCATCCCGGCGCACCATCAGCCGGTAGCCGTCATGCTTGAGTTCGTGAACCCACAGCGGGCCGGACGGTGGCCGCGTCACCTTCGACGGCTGACAGGGTTCGATGAATTCGGAGGGGTGTCGCGCGGTCATGGGCCGAGGATAGAGCGCACCGACTTCAACCGCGCTCTCGGCGCACAAATCATCGGCTCTGAATAACAAATCATTGGCGCGCAATGACAAGACGTGGATGCGGCAGTCTTGGTAGCGATCAGCGCCGTCGATTGCTACACTCATTCACCCCCGTGGCACGGCTTCTGCTCTCCAGAGAGCCGTGTGAACGAGGGACAAATTGATGCGCCGCCTGATAGTTGTCACCCTAATCACTTTCTCCATCTTCGCAGCCTTGGTGTTTTTTCAAGTTTCTTAAATCTCGCCAGTGACAAGACTTGAATCCGGCTGTCTTGGCGACCCGAGACGGCGTTCTGTTCTGGCTTTCGCTTGTTTGGCTTGTCGCCTTGTGCGGTACAGCGATCTGGGTGCTTTTCTTTTGGACTGCATCCAACATTTTCGGGTAGCCTCTTTAGTCTTGCGGCCTTGGCGATACTTCTAAGAGCGCCAAGGCGAACCTCTCGGTTATCTTTACGCTGGCGTGCGCTGCTGGCGGGCTCAATGATCAGGCCCCAGCAGCATCAGCGACACCGCGACCGCGATGACGACCAGCGCGATGAAGATCACGGCTCCTGCATTCGACATGCGCCACATTCGACGGCTGGCACGGTTCGATGAAGCCGGAGGGACGGCGCAGGATCATTCGCGGCGGATGCGCGCGGTCAGCCATCGAAAGACCCCTCTGGACGCGGCCCTTAGCCCGCCTGACGGACGGATGAATGGAGGCCGCGCCTCGATAGCCCTTTGAAGTTTCCAAAGCTCGACTTCGAGTTCGTCAAGCGACGCGGCGACACCTTGGATGTCGGGCACCGTAAACCGTCGATGCTGACTTTCGCTTGGTCGTTCGACCCCGGATCGGACTGTGATCGCGTTTGCGTCAGTATCGAACTCCCACCAAGTGCCATGCGCAAGCAGGTTTCGGTCCCGGCAAAATGGGATCGCACGCTTGAGCCACGCCACGATGGCATCCGTTTCGGGCAAGCCGTCAGGACGATAGTCCCTGATCAGCCTTCTCATCCGCTTGGGTCGCTGGTCCGCCGTCCACTGGTTCTTCGGGCGTTCGCCAAACCCATCGTCGCATGTGATGACATCCATCAGTTCGGAAACCCGGCGCTCGAAGGCCGCATGCGCAAACATCAAGCCAACAAAAGCTTGCGTGAACGGCTGGAGCGCAGGGTCGTCCGCCTCCGGGAAATAGTGCGTCGTCATGCCGCCGCGCGATCCTCTTTGTCGGCCCCGCGCATGATGATCCTGAGCGCATCGTCCGGCAGCGGTCGCTGCAACGCCTTCGCCTCATCCCACGGCGCGCGCATCCACACGTCCCGCTCTTCGTCGGTCGTTAGGATCACCGGCATTCCCCCCGCAACGGAGGTCGCCTGTTATCGGCGGCCTCCGTCCTGCGACGATGACACCTAATCCTTCGGAGGCGGCGCTTTCGGAATGGCCGAGAGCATACGTATTTTCCAAGTGCCGCCTTCACGAACGTCCGTCGCCGTCCAAATCCCTTTATACTCAATTGGTTCACCAGACGCGTTCTTGCCAGTCAGGTGGAATTGGCCGGTGGCAATAAGGGCGTCCGTTCCCAACGGCAACGCCTGATCGACTGTTATTTCCTCGTGATTAAACCCCGCCTTGAAAACACCTTCATATCGCTTTGCAACATCTGTTGTCGGTCCCGCCTGATTGACCTGCATGCCGCCAGTTGCGTACAGCGCAGCTATACCTGCCGCATTCTGCTTATTGAAATTTTCTGAGTAGGCAGCTCCGATCTTTTCCACCACTTGCTTGAGATTTTGGTCTGCATCGGCAGCAGCCGCAGGCACCGCAAAGGCTGTCAGCAACAAACAAACGTAAGACATCCGCATGGTGTGTCCTTCCCTGAAAGTGTTTGATCAACAATGTCGCGCTTAGTGGGCAGCGACGACGAGCAGCGTAGCACTTTCGCGTCAAAGGTTGCGCGCTTCATTACTGCGAGGTCGGCTGGGCTTGTGCACTGCGGGAGCCAACGTCGGCATCAGATTGCCGAGATATCGGTTCATCTCCCGGAAGAGCCTGAGGCGGATGGTGGCTTGGTTGATGGCGATGCTGTCGAGATTACAGATGGCCCGGTCACCGCTCTCCCGGCCACCATGTCGATGGCGGATCGTTCGCCGTGATCTTGGTGGTGCGCAGCGCCACCAGATGGCTCCGCTTGTATGGATAACCGCGAACCTGCGAGCAGTCCTTGCAGCGCATGTATCGCTCAAGCTCATGGATCGGCGTTGCCTTTGGTCGCCGCGCGATGTCGAGGGCAACTGCTTGGTTCGTGTCGCAGCCGAGGCAGCGGACCTCAAGATAGGCGTAACCGGCATTGAGCGCCTCGCCCAAGGTGGGTGACGGCTGTGCCGGTCCCTTGAAGGCAAGCATGCGCTTATTCCACGCCTCGACGGCGAGCCGGTCGGCTTGCTTGCGCGCTTCCGCCGCCCGCTCTGCCGCCGCCCGAACGGACGCGCCGTAAATCGTCTCGCGTGACTTGGTGCCCATGCGGGAGAGGATCGCCGCGCCGCGTGGGACAGGCAAGCCGCTACAGATTGCGGTGGATGACGTGCCGCCTACCGGCTGTGGCAGATCAAGCAGCGGGGCAAGTGATCACGCTCCGGCCTCGCTTGACGTAAATCAAAGCCGTCGCCCGACTGCCGCCAACGATGGCGCATGCCATATAACCCAAGACGGGCCATGAACATCCAAGCTGTCGGGATCGCCACCGGGGTCCGTATCTTGTTCGCTTTCAAGGTTACGGGCTTTGATGTTGCGATCTCGATTTAGCCTAAGCAGCGGATTTATTCTCATCGCCGCGCTGATGTCGAGCGGCGGATCGGTCTTTGCTGAGCAAGATAAGAAATCAGCCAATTATTTGATGCCGGGCTGCCGTGATCTTTTAACTGACAGTCAGTCAAACGGTTACTTGCAAGGTTTTTGCAGCGGCCTAGTCGTGGGGATCTTTTTTGTGAGCGGAAACAAGTGCTCACCACGAGGCGTCACTAACGGACAACTAGCTCGTGTTGTCGTTGAGTACATCGATGCCCGACCCGCGAGGATGCACGAAGATTTTAAAGAACTAGCCATTGAAGCCATGCGGACCGCTTGGCCGTGCCGGCGGTAGTGAGAGCCCATCATTGCTGCCGCCGCCTGCGCACTGTCTCGATCATCGCCTCGAACTCCGCGAGGAATGCCGTCGCGTCGGCATAGTCCAGCGTCGGGCCACCGCCAGCACCCATCAGGTAGACTTCGACCACCGACATGAATGTGCCGCCGCCCATCCTGTTGCGCCACGCCATGTCGAGGTTCGCCAGATTGCACATCGTCACGAACGGCACCGCGTCCAGCGTCGCTGCGATCCGCTCCAAGCACTGGTCATGCTGATCGATGGCGCTGACCGGGTTTGCGATAGCTTCAGCGATCATCTCACGCAAGTCTGCGATGAAGTGATCCGCGCGCGCGATCTGATCCGCGACTTCGGCGTCGGTCATCTCGCCGGTCATCATGCGTCGTCCAGTGCAGGTTCTCCGCGCTGGTCCGCAAGCTTGGTGCAGGCTTCGGATATGCGAAGCCGCAGATCGTAAACCGCTTTGTCAACCACACGGCGCATCGCCAGATCACGACCGCAAACTGGGCCGCGAAGCCACTCAGGCCGGTCAGGAACAGGCCGACCAGTTGCTCCATCTGGGCCGAACGCTTCCTCCTGCGGGATCAACTCCCGTTTCTTCTCGGCAACGCGAAGGCGAACCAACTCCGCTTTTGCCAAGGCGAACTCCGCGTCCGCAGCCGCACGTGGCGACCGCCGATGCTCCGACCGCAAGTGCGCGAGGTACTTCAGGCGCGAGACATCCTGATCGAACAAGCCATCGGCGGCTCTGCGCTCGATGATGCCCTGCGAGGCGAGCAAATCGACGTTCTGCCGCGAGCAGCCGAAGTGCCGCGCCAACTCATAGCCGGAGACCAGCACGGTCGCGTGCGCTGCACCGGTGCTCCGTTTGCCGTGATCCTGCGTCACATGTTCCGTCATCGCCCGATTTTGCCGCCGACCGCACCGGCATGGCAAGGCTGGAATTCGAGAACCTGAATATGCTGGCATTTCACGGTCGCGCGGTCCCCGCACCCTCCACGCGCTCCAAAGGACCCGGACGACCGATTGCGGAGGGTCCGCCATCCCAAGGACGGTCCCCGCCAGCGCTCGCACCGCCTCACCAGACCGCGTTGCGAGTATTGCGCGCTGCCCCTTCAGGTTGTCCTTGCTTAACCCTTTAATCGGACTGACTATCCGTAATGGAACAGGGGTGCTCCTATGGCGAACGACGAGCACGTCGCATTACTCAAGCAGGGCGTGGACGCTTGGAACGCGTGGCGGGATCACGAAGCCCCGGGTCTGAGCAGGGTAGACCTCCGCGGGGCGGACTTGCGCGGGGCGAACCTGAGCGGGGTTCTGGAGCTTCGAGGCCCATAAGTCTTAAGTTCTGGGCGTGGAGGAACCTCGCATGGCGAACGACGAGCACGTCGCAATGCTCAAGCAGGGCGTGGCCGCCTGGAACGCCTGGCGTAGGGAGCGCAGGTCGGACTTCAGTGGGGCGGACCTCCCGGCAAAACGTCAGCCCGGAGGGCATGGAGGTCGTGAAGGCGTTTCAAATGGCGATGAATCCCAGTCCTGACCTCAGCGAGGCGAACCTCAGCGGGATGGACCTCAGCGGGGCGGACCTCGTTGCGGCGAACCTCAGCCGTGCGGCCCTGAGTGGGGCGGACCTCAGCAGGGCGAACCTCGCGTACGCGACCCTCCACCAGGCGTCGCTCGCTAATGCGAACCCTCTACAAGGCGGACCTTAACTCTGCGCGGCTCGAAAAGGCGGACCTCACCGGGGCGTACCTCGTCGATGCGAACCTCAGCATGGCGTGGCTCAACGAAGCGGACCTTAGTAGGGCGGACCTCAGCGGGGCGAAATTCGATCCCGCGATCCTCTGCGGGGCACGCCTTGTCGAGGCGAACCTCAGTGGGGCAGCCCTCAAAAGCGCGAACCTTAGTGGGGCGGACCTCAGCGGGGCGGACCTTAGTGTGGCGCAATACTAGTGGAGACCGATCTCGACGCGCATCGCCATGCTGCCGACGCGTTATTGAAAAGAGTCCATGACCTGCCGCATCGCCGGGTGTTGGCGATTCTCCATCTTGATGGGAATACGCGGTCGCGTTGATTTTCGCGCTCGACTGGTTGCTGCTGCTGATCGTTCCGAACTGGGTGGTGCTGCATTTCGCCGTCGTCGTTCGCGGGGAACGCTACCTCGAACGCAAGTTCGGTGACGCCGTACCGCCGCTACAAGGAGTGCGTCCCGCGTTACCTGCTCGGCCGCTAGTCGCGGGATGGCGCCATTCAACCGTCCCGGTGCGGAACCCCCGCGCCCCGAGCCGGTTAATTCTGACCCCCGCCGGCTGGAGGCATCATGGCCAAAGAGAAATCGATCCTGGAGAAATTTTCCGACACCGTGAAAGGCCTCGCCGACAGCGCGTCGCAGGCGCTGAAGTCGGAAGAGTCGGCCCGGGTCGACGAGACCAGCGCGGCCTACATGCCGTTTGCGGCCGAGGGCCTCGTTTCCGATCCGCTGCTGCTGCTGCCGCCGGCGGCGACCCGGCCGCCGCGACGGAAGCGCACCGCGAAGACGGCTGCCGGGCGGCGCGCGACCAAGTCTGCAAAGAAATTCACGCCCAAGAAATCCACTAAGAAACAGGCCCGGAAAACCGCCCGCAAGTCGGCGAGTGCCAGGTCGAAGCAGGTCGCAAAGACAACAAAGAGGAGAGTTGGCGCCAGGAAGGCGGCCCGGAAGCGAGGCCGCCAATAGCTCGGTTTAACGATCACGAAATCATGAATACTGACGATTATTGACTTTCGTCACTAAACACTCGACACTCTCCTCCAAGTTCAGCGAGAGGGGTGTCCGATGTTCGTCAGGTCGGTTTTATCGAGCTATTCCAAACTGTTAGCCGGTGTATCGCTGGCGTTTCTGGCGGTCGCACTGGCCGGTTGCAACGACAAGGTCGCGGAGAAGCCAGCCCCGTCGCGGCCGGTTCTCGTTGCAACCACCCATTACGAGGCGGAGACGCCCGAGCGCAGCTTTGTCGGCACGGTCAAGCCTCGGATCGAGGCCGACATGGGTTTTCGGGTACCCGGCAAGGTGGCCAAACGCCTGGTCGAGGTCGGCCAGACTGTCGACATCGGGACGCCGCTCGCGACCCTCGATGAAATCGACCTGAAGCTGCAGGCCGAGCAGGCGGTGGCCGAGTTCACCGCCTCGACCGGGGTGGTCGCGCAGGCGGTCGCCGCCGAGCAGCGCGCCAAGGATTTGCGCGTCAAAGGCTGGACCACCGATGCGGCGCTTGATTCGGCCAAGGCTGCGGCCGACGAAGCCCGCGCGCGGCTGAACCGCGCCGAGCGTTCGGTCGATCTCACCAAGAACTCTCTCTCTTATGCGACGCTGATGGCGGATGCGCGCGGCGTCGTGACTGCGACCCTGATCGAGCCGGGCCAGGTGGTTGCCGCGGGCCAGACGGCGATCCGGGTCGCACGCTTTGCCGAGAAGGAAGCCGTGGTCGCGATCCCCGAGACGCTGGTGGAGCGCGCCAAGACCGGCTCCGCCTCGGTGACGCTGTGGTCGGAGCCGAACAAGAAATATGCGGCGAAGCTGCGCGAGATTTCGCCGAGCGCCGATCCCGCCACCCGCACCTATCTCGCCAAATTCTCGCTGCCCGGCGCCGGCGACAATGTCGAGCTCGGCATGACTGCGACGTTGACGCTGTGCGACCAGAAGACCGCGCGCGTGGCGCGGCTGCCGCTGTCGGCTCTCTATAACGCCGGCGACAAGCCGTCGTTCTATGTGGTCGACGAGGCCGGCGACGTCGCGCTGAAGCCGGTCACGGTGAAATCCTATGAGAGCAATGACGTCGTCATTACTGGCGGCGTCGATGAGGGCACCAAGGTCGTGGCGCTCGGCGTGCAGAAGCTCGATCCCTCCCAGAAGGTGCGGGTGGTGTCGTCGTTGTCGTTCTAATTCCCGCGTCATTGCGAGGAGCGAAGCGACCGCAGCAATCCAGACTGTTTCCTCAGCTTAGATGGATTGCTTCGCTTCGCTCGCAATGACGATCGTTGAGCCGTTTTCGACTTGGAGGGTGCGATGAAACGCTTCAATCTTTCCGCCTGGGCCGTCAGCCATCCGTCGCTGATCCTGTTCCTGATGGTGGCGCTGGGCGTCGCCGGCTTCTTCTCCTACCAAAAGCTCGGCCGCGCCGAGGATCCGTTCTTCACCGTGAAGGTGGTGAACGTCTCGGTGTTCTGGCCGGGCGCGACCGCGCAGGAGATCCAGACCCAGGTCGCCGATCCCATCGAGAAGAAGCTGCAGGAGCTGCCTTACTTCGAGAAGGTGCAGACCTATTCCAAGCCCGGCTTCACCGCGATGCAGGTCACCTTCCGCGACTCGACGCCGCCGAAGGACGTGCCTTACCTGTTCTACCTCCTGCGCAAGAAGCTGGTCGACGCGCAGGGCGACTTGCCCGCCGGCATTCTCGGCCCGGTCGTCAATGACGAGTTCTCCGACGTCGATTCCATTCTCTACATGATGACCGGCGACGGCGCCAATTACGCCCAGCTCAAGAAGGCCGCCGAAGGCCTGCGCCAGCGGCTTCTGAAGGTGCCGGGGGTCACCAAGGTCGACGTCTACGGCACCCAGGACGAGCGCATCTTCGTCGAGTTCTCGCACGCCAAGCTCGCCACCCTCGGCATCACGCCGCAGGCGCTGTTCGATTCGCTGGCGAAGCAGAACAATGTCGTGCCGGCCGGCACGGTCGAAACCTCCTCGCAGCGCGTGCCGCTGCGCGTCACCGGCGCGCTCGACGGCGCCAAGGCGGTCGCGGAAACCCCGGTCGAAAGCAACGGCCGCGTGTTCCGGCTCGGCGATATCGCCACCGTCACCCATGGTTTCGTCGATCCGCCGAGCTTCAAGGTGCGGCAGGAAGGCAAGGCCGCGATCGGCATCGGCGTCGTCACCGCCAAGGGCGCCAACATCCTCGAGCTCGGCAAGGACGTCTCCGGCGCGACCGCCGATTTCATGAAGGCGGTGCCGCAGGGCATCAATGTCGAGCTGATCGCCGACCAGCCGAAGGTGGTCGAGCACGCCGTCAGCGAGTTCGTGCATTCCTTCATGGAAGCGCTCATCATCGTGCTGTTCGTCTCTTTCCTCGCGCTCGGCTGGCGCACCGGCATCGTGGTGGCCGCGTCCGTGCCGCTGGTGCTTGCGATCGTCTTCATCGTGATGGAAGCGATGGGGCTTGCTCTGCACCGCATCACGCTCGGCGCGCTGATCATCGCGCTCGGCCTTCTGGTCGACGACGCCATCATCGCGGTCGAGATGATGGTGGTGAAGATGGAGCAGGGCTGGGACCGATTCCGCGCCGCGTCCTTTGCCTGGGAATCGACGGCGTTTCCGATGCTGACGGGTACGCTGGTGACGGCCGCCGGCTTCCTGCCGATCGGTTTCGCCAACTCCGCGGTCGGCGAATATGCCGGCGGCATTTTCTGGATCGTCGCGATCGCGCTGGTGGCGTCCTGGTTCGTCGCCGTGATCTTTACGCCCTATATCGGCGTCAAGCTGCTACCGAACATCAAGGTTGAGCACAATCACGATCCGCACGCGGTCTACGAGACCCGCATGTACCGCGCCCTGCGTTCGGTGATCCAGTGGTGCGTCAATCACCGCGTCAAGACGGTGCTGGCCACCATCGGCGTGTTCATCGCCTCGATCCTCGCCTTCGGCCATGTGCAGCAGCAGTTCTTCCCGCTGTCCGAACGTCCCGAGCTGTTCCTGCAGCTGCGGCTGCCGGAAGGCACCGCCTTCAACGTCACCGAGAAGGCCGTGAAGGAAGCCGAAAAGCTGCTGAAGGACGACAAGGACATCGGCACCTACACCGCCTATGTCGGGCAGGGCTCGCCGCGCTTCTGGCTCGGTCTCAACCCGCAGCTTCCGAACGAGGCCTTTGCCGAGATCGTGATCGTCGCCAAGGACGTCGAGGCGCGCGAACGCATCAAGGCCAGGATCGAGAACGCGGTCGCCGACGGCGCGCTGCCTGAAGCCCGTGTCCGCGTCGACCGCTTCAACTTCGGCCCTCCGGTCGGCTTCCCCGTGCAATTCCGGGTGATCGGGCCGGACACGAAGAAGGTGCGTGAGATCGCCTACCAGGTCCGCGACATCATGAAACAAAATCCGAACATCAAGGAGGCGCAGCTCGACTGGAACGAGCAGTCGCCTTACCTGAAGCTCGTCGTCGACCAGGACCGCGCCCGCGCGCTCGGCCTCACGCCGCAGGACGTCTCGCAGGCGCTGGCGATGCTTATTTCCGGCGCGCCGGTGACGACCGTGCGTGACGGCATCGAGAAGGTCGGCGTCGTCGCCCGTGCGGTCCCGTCCGAGCGGCTCGACCTCGCCCGTGTCGGCGATCTCACCGTGACTTCACGTAACGGAGTTGCCGTGCCGCTGCAGCAGATCGCCAGGATCGAGTATGCGCACGAGGAGCCGATCCTGTGGCGGCGCAACCGCGACATGGCGATCACCGTGCGCTCCGACGTCAACGACGGCGTGCAGGCGCCCGACGTCACCAACCAGATCTGGCCGAAACTGCAGGAGATCCGCGACCATCTCGAGCCGGCCTACCGGATCGAGCCGGGCGGCGCCTTCGAGGAGTTGGCCAAGGGCAATGCCTCGATCTTCATCCTGTTCCCGCTGATGGTGATGGTGATGCTGACGCTCCTGATGATCCAGCTGCAGAACTTCTCGCGGCTCTTGCTGGTGTTCCTGACCGCGCCGCTCGGCATCGTCGGCGCCTCGCTGGGCCTGAACGTCGCCAACCAGCCGTTCGGCTTCGTGGCGCTGCTCGGCCTGATCGCGCTTGCCGGCATGATCATGCGCAACGCGGTCATCCTGGTCGACCAGATCGAGACCGATGTTTCGCACGGCTTGACCCGGAAAGAGGCGATCGTGGAGGCAACCGTCCGGCGCGCCCGGCCGGTGGTCCTGACCGCGCTCGCGGCGATCCTGGCCATGATCCCGCTGTCGCGCTCGGCGTTCTGGGGCCCGATGGCGATCACCATCATGGGCGGCTTGTTTGTTGCAACCTTCCTGACCTTGTTGTACCTGCCGGGCCTCTACGCCCTCTGGTTCCGCAAGAGCCTGGAAGAAAGCGGCACGAGCGAGCAGCCTGATGTCGCGCCGCAGCAACATTACGGTCCGGTAAGGCCAGCATTTCCGCTTGCCGAAGCCGCTGAATAATTGAACATTGAGCGCGCCTATGACGCTGATTGCAGAACATGTCGAGCCGGACACGCGGGAGCGGATTCTCGTGGTGGCGGAGCGTTTGTTCCGGCAGATCGGCTACCAGAAGACGACGGTCGCCGACATCGCCAAGGAATTGCGGATGTCGCCGGCCAACGTCTATCGCTTCTTCAATTCGAAGAAGGCGATCCATGAGGGCGTCGCGCGCGCCATGATGGGTGGGGTCGAGGAAGCGGCGACCGCCATCAAGGACCAGCCCGGTCCTGCCACCGCGCGGCTCAAGGAATTGCTCACGACCGTCAACCGCATGAACACCGAGCGTTATGTCGGCGATTCCAAGCTGCACGAGATGGTCGAGATCGCGATGCAGGAGAGCTGGCAGGTCTGCGTCGCGCATATGCAGCTCATCACCGAGAATATCGGCGGCGTGATTGCGCAAGGCATGGCGTCCGGCGAATTCGAGACGGCCGACGTGCAGACGACCGCGCTCTGCGTCTGCACCAGCATGATGCGGTTCTTCCACCCGCAGATGATCGCGCAATGCGTCGACAAGCCGGGACCGACCATCGAGCAGCAGATCGAGTTCGTGCTCGCGGCGCTTGTGAAGCGCAAGTAACCGTTTCCCCGCAGGAAAATAACGATGGACGCGAAGAGCCCGAGAGACCTGCATTTCTACGAGCCGAAGAACGGCCACGGGCTGAAGCACGATCCGTTCAACGCCATCGTCGCCCCGCGTCCGATCGGCTGGATTTCCTCGCGCGGCCCCAGGGGCAACGTCAACCTCGCGCCCTACAGCTTCTTCAATGGCTTCTGCTACGTGCCGCCGATCATCGGCTTTTCTTCCACCTCGTGGAAGGACTCGGTGCAGAACGTGCAGGACACCGGCGAGTTCTGTTGGAATCTCGCGACCATGGATCTGGCCAGGCAGATGAACGCGACCGCGGCGCATGTCGCGCGCGATGTCTCCGAATTCGAGATCGCAGGATTGACGCAGGCGCCAAGCAAGATCGTCAGCGTGCCGCGCGTCGCCGAAAGCCCGGTTTCGTTCGAATGCAAGGTGACGCAGATCATCCAGCTGCAGGGCGCCGACGGCAAAAAGGCGCAGGCCTGGCTGACGCTCGGCGAAGTCGTCGCCGTCCATATCGACAAGGCCATGATCCGCGACGGCGTCTACCAGACCGCCCTCGCGCGTCCGATCGTGCGCGCCGGGCGCAAGGGCGATTATTTCGAGATCAAGCCCGAAAACATGTTCGAGATGGTCCGGCCGGATTGATCTCCCCTGTTGCGGGAGAACCGTAGGGTGGGCAAAGGCGCACTAGCGCCGTGCCCACCATGTCACCAGTTCGCTCCTGAATGGTGGGCACGCTTCGCTTTGCCCACCCTACGGCACTTCCCTGAAGCTTCGGCGGACAGGGCCGGGGAGAGGTGAAACAAAAGCCTGTCTTTACAGTTATCTGTAGCGTTCAATTTCGCTTTATTTTCAACCTAAAGCGTCACGCTTATCTTCACGCTTTCCGATAAAGTGGCGCAAACGCCGACGCGAGCGCATGATCCGGAAAAGTGGGTACCGGTTTTCCGATAAGATCATGCGTCAACCACAGAGAATCGCGAGCCTGCGCCTGTAGCCCCCGACCCCGGAGAGGACCGCCATGAGCTTCCGCCGCGACTACATCACCAAGCCGATTTTCTCCTGGGCCCGCGGCGTGTTGCCGTCGATGTCGGACACCGAGCGCGAGGCGCTGGAAGCCGGCGACGTCTGGTGGGATGCCGATCTCTTCACCGGCGATCCCGACTGGTCGAAGCTGCTGGCCTTCCCGCAGGCCACCCTGACCGACGAGGAGAAGGCCTTCCTCAACGGCCCCGTCGACGAGCTCTGCGCCATGCTCGACGACTGGAAGATCAACTGGGAATGGCGCGACCTGCCACCAGAAGCCTGGGGCTTCATCAAGGCGAAGAAATTCTTCGGCATGATCATCCCGAAGGAGCATGGCGGGCTCGGCTTCTCGCCCTATGCGCATTCCGAAGTGGTGCGCAAGATTTCGACCCGTTCGCTCGCCGCCGCCGTCACCGTGATGGTGCCCAATTCGCTCGGGCCGGGCGAGCTGTTGATGCGCTTCGGCACCAAGGAGCAGCAGGACCGCTGGCTGCCGCGGCTGGCCGATGGCCGCGATATTCCCTGCTTCGGCCTGACCAGCCCGGAAGCGGGCTCCGATGCCGCCTCGATGATCGACACCGGCATCATCTGCAAGGGCAATTTCGAAGGCAACGAGGTCTTGGGCCTCAAGCTCAACTGGCACAAGCGCTACATCACGCTCGGTCCTGTCGCGACGCTGCTGGGGCTCGCCTTCAAGGCCTATGATCCCGATCATCTCGTCGGTCACCAGGAAGAGCTCGGCATCAGCGTGGCGCTGATCCCGACCCATCTGCCGGGCGTGGAGATCGGCCATCGCCATCTGCCGTCGATGCAGGTGTTCCAGAACGGCCCGAACTGGGGCCGCGATGTCTTCATCCCGCTCGACTACATCATCGGCGGACAGGAACGGCTCGGGCAGGGCTGGAAGATGCTGATGACGGCGTTGGCCGCCGGCCGCGGCATTTCACTGCCCTCGCTCTCGGCCGCGGGCGCGGCCTATGCCGCGCGCACCACCGGCGCCTATGCCCGCATCCGCGAGCAGTTCGGCATTTCCATCTCCAAATTCGAGGGTGTCGAGGAGCCGCTCGCGCGCATCGCGTCGACGGCCTATCTGCTCGACGCGGCGCGCCGGCTCACTTGCGCCGCGCTCAACGCAGGGCATCATCCCGGCGTCATAAGCGGCATCATGAAGCTGCACGCGACCGAGCGCATGCGGATTGCCATCGACGACGCCATGGACATCCATGGCGGCAAGGCCGTGATCGACGGACCGCAGAACTATCTCGGCAATCTCTATCGTTCGGTGCCGGTCGGCATCACGGTGGAGGGCGCCAACATCCTCACCCGTAATCTCATCGTGTTCGGGCAGGGCTCGATCCGCTCGCATCCCTATCTGCTGCATGAGATGAATGCGCTGCGCGAGCAGGACCGCGACAAGGGCCTCGACGCCTTCGACAAGGTATTCTGGAAACATGTCGGCCACAGTTTTGCGACGCTGTTCCGTTCCTGGGGCCGCAACTGGACGTTCGGCGCCTTCACGTCCGTGCCCGAAGTCGGCGACGCCACGCGCTTCTATCGCCAGCTCTCGCGCCATGCCTCGGCCTTTGCGCTCTGCGCCGATCTGGCATTTCTGACGCTCGGCGGCGCGCTGAAGCGCAAGGAGATGCTGTCGGCCCGCTTCGGCGACATCCTCTCCGAATTGTACCTGCTCTCGGCCGCGGCAAAGCGCTGGCAGGACGAGGGCCGGCAGCCCGCGGACTTTGCCGCGCTGGAATACTGCATGGCGGCCGGCTTCAAGACCATCGAGAACCGTTTTGCCGAAATCCTCGCCAACTTGCCCAATCGTTTTGTGGCGGCGATCCTGAAATTCGTGATCCAGCCGTTCGGCGCGCGCGTGCTCGGGCCTTCCGACCGTGTCGTGCATCAATGCGCGCAGCTG
The DNA here is from genome assembly GCA_963802585.1 of uncultured Alphaproteobacteria bacterium. Classification (GTDB taxonomy): domain Bacteria; phylum Pseudomonadota; class Alphaproteobacteria; order Rhizobiales; family Xanthobacteraceae; genus Bradyrhizobium. The sequence goes on from CAWDJS010000017.1 coordinate 266,598, forward strand.
ATCCTCGAGCCGTCAGCGGCGCGCGAACGCCTCACGCCGGATCTCTCGCATGTCGAGGACGATGGCGGCCGCGCACGGCTGGAAAAGGCCTTTGCGCTGGTCACGGCTTGCGAGGACGTCGCAAAGAAGATGCACGCCGCGCATCTGCATGATCCGAAGGAAGCCCTGAAGAAGGGTGTCATCACCGAGAGTGAAGCCGGCCGCATGACTGAGGCGCACGCGGCGGTGGCAAAGGTCATCGAGGTCGACGATTTCGCGCCCGAGGCGCTGTCGCCGATTTACAAGAAGTCCGCCGATGTGCATCAGTTCTTTCAGGAATTGGGTGAGCAGAGGGCGGCGAGCTGATGGCGCGACCAGTCTTTATCGTCGACGGCAGCCGGACGCCGTTCCTCAAAGCGCGCTCCGGCCCGGGGCCGTTCACCCCCGTCGATCTCGCCGTGCAATGCGGCCGGCCGCTGCTGGCGCGGCAGCCCTTTGCGCCCACCGCCTTCGACCAGGTCATTCTCGGCTGCGTCAATGTCATCGCCGACGAGATGAACCCGGCGCGCGTCGCCGCGCTCCGGCTCGGCATGGGCGAAGGCATGGTCGCCTTCACCGTGCAGATCAATTGCGGCTCCGGCATGCAGTCGATCGACACCGGTTATCGCTACATCCGCGAAGGTACTGCGGACCTGATCCTCGCGGGAGGCACCGAGGCGCTGAGCTACGCGCCGCTGGTCTGGCCGGCGCAGGGCGTGCGCTGGTTTGCTGGGCTCGCCGGCGCCAAGGGCATCGGCGCGAAAATCATGGCGATGCTGAAAGCCCGCCCTAAATATTTCAAACCGATCATCGGGCTCGAGCGCGGCCTCACCGATCCCATCACCGAGCTGAACATGGGCCAGACCGCCGAAGTCGTCGGCCATCTCTTCGGCATCACCCGCGATCAATCCGACGCTTACGCCGCTGAAAGCCATCGCCGGCTTGCGCACGCGCAGAAGGAAGGCTTTTTGAAAGGCGAGGTCGAGACTGCCTTCGCCCGCGACGGCAAATTCTACGACCACGACGACGGCGTCCGCCCGGACTCGACGACGGAGACGCTGGCGAAACTGCGGCCGGTGTTCGAGCGGCCCTGGGGCCAGGTTACGGCCGGCAATTCCTCGCAGATCACCGACGGCGCGTCCTGGGTGATCCTTGCTTCCGAAGACGCGGTGGCGAAACACGGGCTGAAGCCGAAGGCCGCGATCATCGATAGCCAGTGGTCCGCGCTCGATCCCTCGATCATGGGGCTTGGTCCGGTGCTGTCGGCGACAGCGCTGCTCAAACGCAACGAGCTGACCTTGCAGGACATCGAGACCTGGGAGCTGAACGAGGCCTTTGCCACGCAGGTGCTCGGCTGCCTCGCCGCCTGGAACGACGAGAAATTCTGCAAGGAGATTTTGGGACTTTCCGGCGCCGCGGGCGAGATCGACCGGTCCAAACTCAATGTCGATGGCGGCGCGATCAGCCTCGGCCATCCCGTCGGCACCTCGGGCAACCGCATTGTGCTGCATCTGATCAACGCGATGAAGCGGCTGGGCACGCGGCGCGGCATCGCCACCGAATGCATCGGCGGCGGGCTGGGCGGGGCGATGTTGATCGAGGCGGTGTGATGATGGAATCGAGGGTTTTGGAAGTTCTCGATGACCGCGTGCTCGCGCTCGGCCCGAAGCCGGACGCCGCGGGCCCGTATCTTCATTTCAAATTGACCCGGGATGCCGACGGCATCGCCTGGCTCTTGTTCGATCGCGAAGGCGCCAGCGCCAATACGCTGTCGTCGGAGGTGATGGAGGAGTTCGACAGGATTTTGGGCGAGCTGGAAAGCCAGCGCCCGGCCGGCCTCGTCATCCGCTCCGCGAAAAAATCGGGCTTCATCGTCGGCGCCGATGTCAACGAATTCCGCGGCGCGACCGATCCGAACGTGGTCGAGACCACGATCGCTCGCGCGCATGCGGTAATCGACCGTCTCGAAGCCTTGCGCGTGCCGAGCGTCGCCGTGATCCACGGCTTCTGCCTCGGCGGCGGCCTTGAGGTCGCGCTCGCCTGCCAGATGCGGATCGCCATCGACGGCGCGCGCTTCGGTTTCCCCGAGGTGATGCTGGGACTGCATCCCGGCCTTGGCGGCACCGCGCGCTTTACGCGCCTGGTCAGCCCCGTTCAAGCGATGACGCTGATGCTCACCGGCCGCACTATCGATGCGCGCCGCGCCAAGGCGCTGGGCCTGGTCGATGCCATCGCGCAGGAACGGCATGTGAAGAATGCCGTGAAGGACGCCGTATTCGGCCGGCTCAAACGCGCGCAGCCGGGGCTTCTCAACACCCTTCTCAATTCCGGTGCCGCGCGCGGCTTGCTTGCTTCCCGCATGCGCGGCGAGGCGGCGAAAACCGCGCCCGCGGAACATTATCCCGCACCCTACGCGCTGATCGATCTCTGGGAGAAGCACGGCGGCGACAAGGCCGCGATGCTCGCAGCCGAGAAGAGCTCGTTCGCTCGCCTGATGGTCACGCCGACCGCGCAGAACCTGATCCGCGTCTTCTTCCTGCGCGACGAGATGAAGAAGCTCGCCGGTTCCGGCAACAAGGTCGCGCATGTCCACGTCATCGGCGCCGGCGCCATGGGCGGCGATATCGCGGCCTGGTGCGCCAACGAAGGTCTGCGCGTCACGCTCGCCGACATGAAGGCCGAGCCGATCGCGGGCGCCATCAAGCGCGCCGCCGAATTGTTCGGCAAGATCATCCGGAAACCCACCGAAGTGCGCGACGCGCTCGATCGCCTCATGCCCGACATGGACGGCGAGGGCGTGCGCAACGCCGATCTCATCATCGAGGCGGTGCCGGAAAAGCTGGAGCTGAAGCAGAAGGTCTATGCCGGCCTCGAGCCAAAGATGAAGCCGGGCGCGATCCTCGCCACCAACACCTCCAGCATTCCGCTGCAGGATCTGCGCACCACCTTGCAGCGGCCGGAGCGGTTGCTCGGCCTGCACTTCTTCAACCCGGTGTCGCGGCTGCAACTGGTCGAGGTCGTCAGCCATGACGGCAATGACGAAGCGCTGCTGAAAGAGGCGCGCGCCTTCGTCGGCGCCATCGATCGGCTGCCGCTGCCGGTGAAGAGCTCGCCCGGCTTCCTCGTCAACCGTGCGCTGACCCCCTACATGCTGGAAGCCATGGTGATGCTGGACGAGAAAATCGACCAGCGCCTGATCGATGCGGCGGCGGAAAAATTCGGCATGCCGATGGGGCCGATCGAGCTGGCCGATCAGGTTGGGCTCGATATCTGCCTCGATGTCGGCGACATGCTGCGCTCGAAATTCGGCGACAGCCTGCCGCCAACGCCGGCCTGGCTGCGCGACAAGGTCACCAAGGGCGAGCTCGGCCGCAAGACCGGCAAGGGTTTTTATACCTGGAAGGACGGCAAGGCCGAAAAAGGCCCGCTGCCGGACACCGGCCCGCGCGTCAGCGACGAGATGATCGATCGCCTGGTGCTGCCGATGTCGAATGTCTGTGTGGCATGCCTGCGTGAAGGCATCGTCGACAATGCCGAAGTGGTCGATGGCGCCATGATCTTCGGCACCGGCTATGCGCCGTTCCGCGGCGGGCCGCTCAATTACGCGCGCACACGCGGCATCGAAAACGTGGTGTCGGCCTTGCGTACGCTGGCGCAGAAATACGGCGATCGTTTTACGCCCGATGCCGGCTGGGAGACTTTCAAATAATGACCGACACGCCTGTGCACGCGCCGCCCGTGACCGAGACCGAGCCGCAGGGCCAGCTCTGCACCCGCACGCTGGCGATGCCGGCCGACACCAACCAGAACGGCGATATTTTCGGCGGCTGGCTGCTGAGCCAGATGGATATCAGCGGCGGCGTGTTTGCCGCCAAGATCACCAAGACCCGCAACGTCACGGTCGCGATCGAGGCGATGAATTTCAGAAAGCCGGTCTATGTCGGCGACCTCGTCTCCGTCTACGGCACGCTGGCGCGCATCGGCCGCACTTCGATCACGGTCCACCTCGAGGCCTGGGTTGTCAGGCGCAAGGAGACGCAGGCAATTTTGGTGACCGACGGCAAATTCACCTACGTCTCGATCGACGAGCAGGGTCATCCGCAGGTAATCAAGCAGGGCGGCGAGCTGCTGACGACGTAGGGACGCCTTGCCGCTTATTTCTTGTCGGCCGCCGCAAACACGTCCCTGCAGGCGGCCACGCCGTTGATGGCAGCGGCAACTCCCACATAGGGGACGAGCTGCATCATGATCTCGACAAGTTCTTCCCGTGTGACGCCGCATCGCAGCGCGCCGCCGATGTGAGTTCGCAACTGCGGCGCCGCGGTGCCGAGCGTCGCCAGCGCCGCTACCGTGACGATCTGGCGGGTGCGCGAATCCAGCTTTTCGCTCTGGTAGATTTCGCCGTAAATGGTCTCCAGTATGTAGGTCGCGAGCTGGGGCGCGATATCGCCGAGCGACCGGTCGACCTGGTCCGACGTCTGCCCGAGAATTTCGCCGAGCTTTTGTGCGCCGCGGGCGCGACGTTCCGGGTTCGATTGCATCGCGACTTCCTTCTCTGACCGGCTTCGCTAAGGTGGGCCCGCAGCCGGATCGGCCTCAGCTGGAATGTCCATGCGTAGGGCCGGGTTCGGCCAGCGTCAACAAAGCCAGGCTCGAAAAAACTGCGCCAACAATTGCGTACCGGAGGAAAGATGTTCAGCCGCACTCTCAAGCTTTCGGCGCTTGTCGCGAGCATTGCGATCTCCTCGATCGCCGGCGCCGCGTCGGCGGTTGCTCAAACCTATCCGGCCCAGCCCATCAAGGTCGTGGTCGGCTTCGGGCCAGGCTCGGCCGCCGACATTCTTGCCCGGGTCGTCGGCAAGCAGATGGAGAGCGCGCTCGGCCAGCCCATCGTGGTCGAGAACCGCCCCGGCAACAGCAGCATGATCGCGGCGGAAGCGGTGGCGCGCGCCACCGCGGACGGCTACACGCTGTTCATGGCGACGATTGCCAACACGCTCAGCCCCGCGGAGACCAAGTCGAATTTCAATCTAGGCAAGGAGCTTGCGCCGATCACCCTTCTCGGTGTGGTTCCGAACGTACTGGTGGCGCATCCGTCGGTACCGGCCAACAATCTCCCGGAGCTGATCGCGCTGGCAAAGAGCAAGCCGGAAACCCTGACATTCGGCTCGTCCGGCTATGCCACGGCAAGCTACATGGCGGCCGAGCTGTTCAACACCAAGGCCGGCACCGCCATCGTCATGGTGCCCTATCAGGGCGGCAGCAATCAGGCGCTGTCGGATCTGCTCTCGGGCCGCATCACGCTGATGTTCAATGTGGCCACTACGCTCGCGCCGCACGTTGCCGCCGGCAAGCTGAAGGCATTCGCCGTGGCGCAACCGAAGCGCGCATCGATCATGCCCGATGTTCCGACGCTCGCGGAGGCTGGCATGACCGGTTATGACGCGGAAGTCTGGATCGGACTGCTCGCGCCGGCGGGAACGCCGCCCGGGATCATCGAGAAGTTGTCGGCCGCCGCCAACGGTGCCTTGAACACGGATGCGGTTCGCACCGCGCTGAAAGCGCAGGGCACCGATCCCGTCGGCGGTACGCCGAAAGAGTTTGCCGACTTCATCCGCACCGATATCGAAAAGTGGACTGCGGTTCTTGCCGCGTCCGGCGCCAGGCAGTGAGCGCGTACGACCCATCTTTCGTGTACGAAATTTCCATGCCGCACCGCCCCCTCACGCGTCCGTGTGAGGAACGAACAGGCATCCGCTCCGTTATTCGCCCGGGCTTTGGAATCGAGACCGGGCAAATGTCAGAACTCCTACATCATCGAAGTTTCCTCGCAGGCCGCCGGCATCGTGGTGCGCGACGCCGCCGGCTATCGCTTCTTCGCCGCATCGCAACCTTTCTACCGGATCGATGGCCAATTGTTCCGCAACGTCGCCGACGCCCAGCGCGCGGCGACCCGCCTTGCCAAAGAGACCATCGCGGCCTAGCGGCGCCTTAACGCTTTCGCCGGATTGGCCTCCGGCCGGCCGTCTGGCGCGTTGACCGCGCGGCCAAACCGCCGCTACCTTTGGCGCCTCGTCCCAAGGGGCACCGCCGTGGCCGGACTCTCGCATCGCCAGACCGAAATCCTCAACATCGCCCGCGCCTCGGGCCGCGTGCTGGTGGAGGACCTCGCGCGGCGTTTCGAGGTGTCGGCCCAGACCATCCGCAAGGACCTCAACGATCTCTGCGAGCAGCGCGCGCTGACCCGCATCCATGGCGGCGCCATGATCGCCTCCGGCGTCGAAAACCTCGCCTATGAGGCGCGCCGCTTCGTTGCCGCCGAGGAGAAGAAGGCGATTGGCGCTGCCGCCGCCGGGTTGATCCCGAATGGCTGCTCGCTCTTCATCAATATCGGCACCACGACGGAAGAGGTCGCCGCCGCGCTGACCTCGCATGAGGATCTGCTCGTCATCACCAACAACCTCAATGTCGCGATGCTGCTGTACCGTTACCCTCGGATCGAAGTCGTGGTCGCGGGCGGCGCGGTGCGCCGTGCCGACGGCGCCGTGGTCGGCTCGACCGCGACACAACTGATCGGCCAGTTCAAGGTCGACTATGCCATCATCGGCGTCTCCGCGATCGACGAGGAGGGCGCGCTCTTGGACTTCGACTATCGCGAGGTGCAGGTGGCCCAGGCCATCATCGCCAATGCGCGCAGCGTCATGCTGGTCGCCAACTCCACCAAATTCACCCGCTCTGCCCCGGTGCGCATCGCGCATATGAGCCAGATCCAGACCTTTGTTACGGACTCTGCGCTGCCGGCAGGGCTTGCAACCATCTGCAATCACCGCGGCATCGAGATTGTGGTCGCCATGGACAAGCCGGTCGCCGACATCGATGACGCCGCGCCTGAGCCCGTGCCGCCCATGCTGAGGAGGGTGTGAGAGGGCTGGCCGTCATTCCGGCAAGCCGGCTTTCAATAGACCTTCCACATACGGCGCAGGCCAGTGGCCACTGCGGCTCGCTACGCGGAAGTCGGGCTGGAGTTGCAGGATTTGGCGCGTAGCTCGGTCCGCTTCTTCCTTTCTTCCGAGATGCGCCAGTGCCGACGCCAGGCAGCAACGCGCCGGCATGAAAGTCGGGTGCTTGCCCATGGACTTCCTCGCCGCAATCACGGCCTCGTCGAAGCGGCCAAGACCGATATAGGCAAGGCTCATCATTGCAATGATGCCGAATTGCATCGGATCGAGCGGACTGAGGCGCATGGCATGCTCAAAACTCCGTAGAGCTTCTTCGGACAGCCCCGCATAGATGTAGACGAAACCGCGATAACTCCACGCAATCGCCGAATTTGGATTGAGCGCGACCGCTCGATCGACCATCTCCGCAGCCGTGGCGGCGTCGCCTGATATGAAGGTCCTTGCCCAGCCGACGCAGGCCAGTGTCTCGGGATCGTTCTCGTCGATGCTGAGAACCAGCTGGGAAAGCCGCGCGGCTTCCTTGACATCGAATTGAGGATCGACGCTCCAGCGCTGAAGCAGATTGAGGGTGTGGCAGAGAATCGCGAGCGATGCCGCCGCGCTATAGCGAGGATCGATCTCGAGGGCGCGATCGAGCAGCCGGATAGCTTCCGCCACCCCTTCGCGGGTCATGGCGTAGTAGTGCGGATGCGCCCGCAGATATTGGTCGTAGGCACTGAGGTTGTTCGGCCGCCGCGCCGCGAGCTCGATCTCGACGTGCAGCAATTTTGGCGCAATCGCCGAGATGACGTTTAGCGTGATCTCGTCCTGCAGGGCAAAGACGTCGCCAAGATCGCCCTCGTACCGGTCGGCCCAAAGGTGCGCCCCGGTCGTTGCGTCGATCAACTGGCTGGTGATGCGGACCCTTCCCGCCGCCTTGCGCACGCTGCCCTCCAGCACGTAGCGGACGCCAAGCTCCCGGCCAACCTGCTTGAGATCGACGGCCCTGCCCTTGTAGGTGAAACTCGAATTGCGGGCGATGACGAACACCGACTTGAATCGGGACAACGCCGTGATGATGTCGTCGACGATGCCGTCGGCAAAATAGTCCTGCTCCGGATCGGAGCTGAGATTGCTGAAAGGAAGGATCGCGATCGAGGGTTTTTCGGGTAGCGCCAGGGCCGGGCGCGAAGGTTCGTCGAGTGTGTCGGCAGCGTCTGCGGTGGCGGAGGCCTGCTGCTCTCGTATTTGGCCGACAAAACGAAAACCGCGTCGCGGCAGTGTCTTGATGAGACGCTGGGCTTCGCCGGAATCACCGATCGCGCTCCTGACGGCATTCAGGCGGGTCGTCAGGGCCGTATCGGAAATGGCACGCCCCTTCCAGATCACCTTGATGATGTCGTCCTTGCTGACGACGCGCTCCCGGTTGCGGATCAGGTAGTCGAGCAGGTCGAATTCCTGCGGAGCAATCGACACCACCTCCGTTCCGCGAAGCAGTTCGCGCCGGTCGGTATCGAGTGCGTACCCTTCGAACAGATAACGCAAAACGGCGTCCCCGGACCGGAATTCCGGCTTTGCTTGTGAGGTGAGAAGAATAAGGCGGCGGTGACCAAAAAGTAAGCCACAGGTCAAGCACGTCCATCCATCCCCTGCGATCTTGGATGCCAGGACAGATGGAGGTGCAGCGATGAGCACGATGTTCGGCAGCGTGAAGTTGGCGCAGCCCGGGTGGACGCAGCGCGCGGGGAGATTGTTCGATCGATTTCGGGATGCCTTTCGAGAGCGACGGCGACGCGCGTTGCTGCGCAGCGCCTTGTCTGGCCTCGACGACCGGGAGCTCCAGGACATCGGAATCGCGCGCGGCGAGATCGACTTTGCCGCCGCGGGCGCCGCCGCCGGTTTCGATCCACGCTATGTCGGCGCACCCGCGGCCAATATTCGAGGAGGCGGCTAGAGCATGATCCGGAAAAGTGCGGTTTTCCGAAAAGATCATGCTCAAACAAAAAGATAGAGCGGGATGACGATTCGAAGAAAAGTCGTCACGCTCTAGACTGCGGCCCGCAGTTTCCGAACCTCAACCGCTGTCACGCGCCCCCTGATTGGGGGCACCGGTCCGAAACTTCAACGTTTCGCTTGCTTTCGATTTCCTTTGTGATCTACTCCGAAACGAAAGTTAAATCGCCAAAGTGAAGGCGATACGCCGGGGAAGCGTCTGTTGGATCGGATTTACGACCTCGCGATCATCGGGGGAGGGGTCAATGGTTGCGGCATCGCGCGCGATGCGGCGGGCCGGGGCAACTCCGTTTTCCTGTGTGAAATGAATGATTTGGCGAGCGGGACGTCATCCTGGTCGACCAAGCTCGTGCACGGCGGCCTGCGCTATCTCGAATATTACGAGTTTCGCCTGGTGCGCGAGGCGCTAATCGAGCGCGAAATCCTCTGGCAGATCGCGCCCCACATCATCCGGCCGCTTCGATTCGTGCTGCCGCACCATGCGGGCCTGCGCCCGGCCTGGCTGCTCCGCCTCGGCCTGTTCCTTTACGACCATATCGGGGGCCGCAACCTGTTGCCGGCGACGCGTTCGGTCGATCTCGCCAATGACGCGGTCGGCCGTCCGCTGATTCCCGGCCGCTACACGCGCGGCTTCGAATATTCCGACTGCTTTGTCGACGACGCCCGCCTGGTGGCGCTGAACGCGCGCGACGCCGCCGACCGCGGCGCCGACATCCGCACCCGCGCCCGCGCTGTCGAGATCCGGCAGAACGACGGTATCTGGCAGGTCACGACGGAAAACACTGTTAGCAAGCAGCGCACGACCATCCGCGCCCGCGTGCTGGTCAATGCCGGCGGGCCCTGGGTCGAGGAAGTCTTGCGTTCCGGCTCCGGCGTCAATGCGCGCGCCAAGGTGCGGCTGGTGCAGGGCTCGCACATCGTGGTGAAGAAGCTCTATGAGCACGACCGCGCCTACATGTTCCAGAACGCCGACGGCCGCATCGTCTTTGTCATTCCCTATCAGGACGATTTCACCCTGATCGGCACCACCGACCGCGACTATCACGGCGATCCGGCCAAGGTGAAAGCGACGGCGGAAGAGATCAAATATCTCTGCGATTCCGTCAGCGAATATCTCGCCAAGCCCGTCAAGCCGGAGGACGTAGTCTGGAACTATGCCGGCGTGCGGCCGCTGTATGACGACGGCGCCAGCGAAGCCAAGGCCGCGACCCGCGATTACGTGTTCGAGCTCGACACGCCCGGCGGCGCGCCGCTGCTCTCGATCTATGGCGGCAAGATCACGACCTACCGCCGTCTTGCCGAGGAGGCGCTGGAGCGGCTGTCGCCTTACTTGCGCAGCGCCAAGGCGCGCGAGGGCTGGACCGGCAAATCGCCGCTGCCGGGCGGCGACCTCGACGTCTCCGCATTGCCGGCGCTGACCGCGGAATTGCAGCGGGACTATCCCTTCCTGACCCTGGAGCATGCCAGCCGGCTGGCGCATGCCTACGGCACCCGCGCCTCAAAGCTGCTCGGCAGCGCCAAATCCCCAGCCGATCTCGGCCAATCCTTCGGCGCGACCCTGACGGCGGCCGAGGTCAATTACCTAATGTCGTCCGAATGGGCGGTGAGCGCCGAAGACATCGTCTGGCGCCGCACCAAGCTGGGCTTGCGGCTTTCGCCCGACGAAATTGCCGCACTCGATGGTTGGATTGCGGCCCATCGCGTTCCGGTTGAAAGTCCCCTGCTGGAAGCAGGAGGACGGACATGAGTGTCACGCTCGACCACGTCACGCGCACCGTCGACGGCATCCCCACCATTCGCGACGTATCGCTGACCCTTGAGAAGGGCACGCTCAGCGTGCTGCTGGGACCGACGCTGTCGGGCAAGACCTCGATCATGCGGCTGCTCGCCGGCCTCGACAAGCCGACCACCGGTCGCGTGCTGGTCGACGGCAAGGACGTCACGGGATTCGATGTGCGCCAGCGCTCGGTCGCGATGGTCTATCAGCAGTTCATCAATTACCCCTCGCTTTCGGTCTACGAGAATATCGCCTCGCCCTTGCGCGTGCAGGGCAAGCCGCGCGCCGAGATCGAGAAGCGGGTTGCGGAAGCCGCAAAACTGCTGCGGCTCGAGCCGTTCCTCAAGCGCACGCCGCTGCAGCTGTCCGGCGGCCAGCAGCAGCGCACCGCGATTGCGCGCGCGCTGGTCAAGGGCGCCGACCTCGTGCTGCTCGACGAGCCGCTCGCCAATCTCGACTACAAGCTGCGCGAGGAGCTGCGCACCGAGCTGCCGCGCATCTTCGAGGCCTCGGGCGCGATCTTCGTCTATGCCACGACCGAGCCGTCGGAAGCGCTGCTGCTCGGCGGCAACACCATCTGCATGTGGGAAGGGCAGGCGCTGCAGACCGGCGAGACGCCGAAGGTCTATCGCCATCCCGACACCTTGCGCGTGGCGCAGGTGTTTTCCGATCCGCCGCTCAATCTGGTGTCGATCGAGAAAAAGAACGGTTCTGTGCAATACGCCGGCGGCATCCAGGCGCCGGCCTCGGGGCTCTATTCCGGGCTTGCCGATGGCTCCTATCGCGTTGGCTTCCGCGCCCACCAGCTCGAGGTCGCCAATGGCGTAGCCGGCCGTCACGCGTTTCAGGCCACCGTGACGGTGACCGAGATCACTGGTTCCGAAAGCTTCGTGCATCTTCATCGTGACGCGTCGAACTGGGTTGCGGTGTTGCACGGCGTCCACGAATTCGAGCCGGGCCATGTGCTCGACGCCGTGCTCGATCCAGACAATCTCTTTGTATTCGACGCGGCGGGCCGGCTGGTCGCGTCTCCCGGCGGCGTAGCGTTTTCAAGCGAAGTGCGTAGCGGTTCGCGCGAAGAAAACGCGTCAAAAAATAAGAGTACGTGAGGGAGATGCAGCATGGCCCGCATTGACCTCGTCGACCTCGGCCATTCCTACGGCGGCGACCACGCGCCGATCGAATCGTTTGCACTGAAGCCGGTGACCATGACCTGGCGGCAGGGCGGCGCCTATGCGCTGCTCGGCCCAAGCGGCTGCGGCAAGACCACGCTGCTCAATCTGATCTCCGGCATCATCACGCCCTCGCGCGGAAAAATCCTGTTCGACGGCGCCGATGTCACGCTGCGGTCGACGAGAGAGCGCAATATCGCGCAGGTGTTCCAGTTCCCTGTCATCTACGACACCATGACGGTCGGTCAGAATTTGGCATTTCCCCTGAAGAACCGCGGCGTGCCCAGAGCCGAGATCGACAAGCGGGTCGCCGACATCGCGCGTCTGCTCGACCTCACGCCCGATCTCAATCGCAAGGCGACGCGGCTCACCGCCGACGCCAAGCAGAAGATTTCGCTCGGCCGCGGGCTGGTGCGTTCCGACGTCGCGGCCATCCTGTTCGACGAGCCGCTGACGGTGATCGACCCCGAGCTGAAATGGCAGCTGCGCTCCAAGCTCAAGGCCCTGCATCGCGAGCTCGATCTCACCATGATCTATGTGACGCACGACCAGACCGAGGCGCTGACCTTTGCCGACACTGTGGTGGTCATGCATGACGGCCGCGTGGTGCAGAGCGGGACGCCGGCCGAATTGTTCGAGAAGCCCGCGCACACCTTTGTCGGCTATTTCATCGGCTCGCCCGGCATGAACATCGTGCCGGCGGTCGTCGACGGCCGCGAGGCGCGCATCGACGGCCATGTCATCGGCCTGCATCGCAACTACGGTGTGCTGCCGGCTGGCGCCAAGATCGAGATCGGCGTGCGGCCGGAATTCGTCGATGTCGCGCCGCCCGCTTCAGGCCTGCTGTCAGCCACGATCGAACGCATCGACGATCTCGGCCGTATCCGCTTTGCCCGCGTCCGCGTCGGCGACGCCAAATTCGCCGCCCGCGTGCCGCCGGGATTTTCCGTGCCCGACAATGCGGCCGGGCTCGTGTTCGACCCCGCGCATGTGCACGTCTATGCCGACAGCCTTCTGGTCGAGGGGGTCGGCTGATGGACAAGACCATCAACCAAAAAGCCTGGTTCCTGGTGCTGCCGGTTTTCCTGGTAGTCGCCTTCTCCGCCATCCTGCCGCTGATGACGGTGGTGAACTATTCGATGCAGGACACGTTCGGCAACAACCAGTTCTTCTGGAACGGCGTCGGCTGGTTCAAGGAGCTGCTCGATCCCTCAACCGATCTCGGCAGCCGCTTCTTTGCCTCGCTGTGGCGCAACCTGTTCTTCTCCGGCGTGATCCTCGCGATCGAAGTGCCGCTCGGCATCATCGTCGCGCTGTCGATGCCGCGAGAGGGCTGGACCGTCGCGGCCTGCCTCGTCATCCTGGCGCTACCGCTGTTGATCCCGTGGAACGTGGTCGGCACGATCTGGCAGATCTTTGGCCGCCCCGACATCGGGCTGCTCGGTTACACGCTCAACCATCTCGGGCTGAACTACAATTACGTCTCGAACGATATCGACGCCTGGGTCACCGTCATTGTCATGGACGTCTGGCACTGGACCAGCCTGGTCGCGCTGCTCTGCTACGCCGGCCTGAAGTCGATCCCCGACGCCTATTACCAGGCGGCCCAAATCGACGGCGCCTCGCGCTGGGCGGTGTTCACCGCGATCCAGCTGCCGAAGATGAACCGCGTGCTCTTGATCGCCGTGCTGCTGCGCTTCATGGATAGTTTCATGATCTACACCGAGCCGTTCGTCGTCACCGGCGGCGGCCCGGGCAACTCCACCACCTTCATCTCGATCGAGCTTGTCAAGATCGCGCTCGGCCAGTTCGACCTCGGCAAGGCCGCGGCGCTGTCGCTGGTCTACAACCTCATCATCCTGATCGTGTGCTGGGTGTTCTACACCGTGATGACCAATGCCGGCGTCGATCGCTCGCGCAAGCAGGGAGTCGCGTCATGAGCACGATTCCCGGCCGCCGCTTCATCCTTGGGCTGTTTCTGATCTTCCTGCTGTTGCCGATCTACTGGCTGGTCAACATGAGCTTCAAGACCAACAACGAGATCGTCACCACCATGACGCTGTGGCCGCATACGCCGACCCTGCAGCATTACCGGCGTATCTTCACCGACGAGAGCTGGTATTCCGGCTACATCAATTCGCTGGAATATGTCGTCATCAACACCGTCATCTCGATCTCGGTGGCGCTGCCGGCGGCTTATGCGTTCTCGCGCTACCGCTTTCTTGGCGACAAGCATCTGTTCTTCTGGCTGTTGTCGAACCGCATGGCGCCGGCCGCGGTCTACGCGCTGCCGTTCTTCAACCTCTATTCGGCGATCGGGCTGTTCGATACGCCCTGGGCGGTGGCGCTGGCGCACTGCATCTTCAATGTGCCGCTGGCGGTCTGGATCCTCGAAGGTTTCGTCTCCGGCGTGCCGCGCGAGATCGACGAGACCGCGTTCCTCGACGGCTACTCCTTCCCGCGCTTCTTCCTGAAGATTCTAGTGCCTCTGATCGCGAGCGGCATCGGCGTCGCCGCGTTCTTCTGCTTCATGTTCTCCTGGGTCGAGCTGCTGCTGGCGCGCACGCTGACCTCGGTCAATGCAAAACCGATCGCGGCTGTCATGACGCGTACGGTGTCCGCCGCAGGCATGGATTGGGGACTGCTGGCGGCTGCCGGCGTGCTCACCATCATCCCCGGCGCGCTCGTGATCTGGTTTGTCCGCAACTATATCGCGCGCGGTTTCGCGCTCGGCCGCGTGTAGGGAGGCGCCCATGGAGAGCATTGCATGGATGGCCTGGACGCTCCCGACCGCGATCTTCTTTGTGCTGCTCGCCTCCACGCTCGCGGTGATGACTTATCTCGCCGCGGTCTATCCCGAAGCCGAGCGCGTCGGAATCCTGCGCATTCCGACCACCCGCGGCGACCGCCTGTTCGTGTCGCTGATCCTGACTGCGGTGATCCATCTGTTGTGGATCGGCTTTGTCGGCATCGATGCGATTGCCACCCTGCCGATCGGGGAAGAGGGATTTGAGATTTCGAGCCTGTGGCTCGCAACATTGATTTCGCTCATGACGGCCGCTGTGGTTTTCCGCACGGTCTAGGGAGCGAAAAAGAGCAGATCCGGGATCAACCCGGGCCTGATTACGTAGGTCGCTGCAACGGAGGAACCAACATGCGACAATTTCGAGGAAGCGGGCCCTTGACCAGGACCCGGGTCTTGATGATGACGAGTGCTTTCGCGCTGATGGCGGCTTCCGCCACGGTCACCGCGCCTGCCTTTGCCGATGAAGCCGCGGCAAAGAAGTGGATCGACAGCGAATTCCAGCCGTCGACCCTGTCGAAAGACGACCAGATGAAGGAGATGCAGTGGTTCATCAAGGCCGCTGAACCCTTCAAGGGGATGGAGATCAATGCCGTCTCTGAAACGCTCACCGTGCACGAATATGAATCGCGCACGCTTGCGAAAGCGTTCGAGGAGATCACCGGCATCAAGGTCAAGCACGACATCATCCAGGAAGGTGATGTCGTCGAAAAGATCCAGACCCAGATGCAGTCCGGCAAGAACGTCTATGACGGCTGGATCAACGATTCCGACTTCATCGGAACGCACTTCCGCTACGGCCAGGCCGTCGACCTGACGGAATGGATGGCGGGCGAGGGCAAGGACGTCACCGACCCCATGCTCGACGTCAACGACTTCATCGGCAAGTCGTTCACGACCGCGCCGAATGGCCACCTTTATCAGCTGCCGGACCAGCAGTTCGCGAACCTGTATTGGTTCCGCTACGACTGGTTCCAGAATCCTGACTACAAGGCCAAGTTCAAGGCCAAGTATGGCTACGATCTCGGCGTGCCTGTGAACTGGTCGGCCTATGAAGATATCGCCGACTTCTTCACCAACGACGTGAAGGAGATCAACGGCGTCCGCGTCTATGGCCACATGGACTACGGCAAGAAGGATCCCTCGCTCGGCTGGCGTTTCACCGACGCCTGGCTGTCGATGGCCGGCAACGGCGACAAGGGCTTGCCCAACGGCCTGCCGGTCGACGAATGGGGCATCCGCATGGAAGGCTGCCGTCCGGTCGGCTCGTCGGTCGAGCGCGGCGGCGACGTCAACGGTCCGGCGGCGGTCTACTCGATCGTCAAATATCTCGACTGGATGAAGAAATATGCCCCGCCGCAGGCGCAAGGCATGACCTTCTCCGAGTCGGGACCGGTGCCGTCGCAGGGCAACATCGCCCAGCAGATATTCTGGTACACCGCCTTCACCGCGGACATGGTCAAGCCCGGCCTGCCCGTGATGAACGCGGACGGTACGCCAAAGTGGCGTATGGCGCCGTCGCCGCACGGCTCGTACTGGAAGGACGGCATGAAGCTCGGCTACCAGGACGTGGGTTCGGCGACGCTGTTGAAGTCGACACCGGCGGACCGCCGCAAGGCGGCCTGGCTCTATCTGCAGTTTATCGTCTCCAAGACGGTATCCTTGAAGAAGAGCCATGTCGGTCTCACCTTCATCCGTGAATCCGACATCTGGGACAAGTCGTTCACCGAGCGCGCGCCGAAGCTCGGCGGCCTGATCGAGTTCTACCGCTCGCCCGCGCGCGTGCAGTGGACCCCGACCGGCAACAACGTTCCGGACTACCCGAAGCTGGCGCAGCTGTGGTGGCAGAACATCGGCGATGCGTCGTCGGGTGCGAAGACGCCGCAAGCCGCGATGGATTCGCTCGCCGCCGCCCAGGACTCGGTGATGGAACGCCTCGAGAAATCGGGCGTCCAGGGTGCCTGCGGACCGAAGCTGAACAAGAAGGAGTTGGCCGAATACTGGTTCAACAAGTCGGCCAAGGACGGCAACATCGCGCCGCAGCGCAAGCTCGCCAACGAGAAGCCGAAGGGCGAAACCGTCGACTACGACACGCTGATCAAGTCGTGGCCGGCGAGCCCGCCCAAGCGTGCGGAAGCGAAGTAAGCCACTGCTGTCATCGCCCGGCTTGACCGGGCGATCCAGTACGCCGCGGCGTCGAGATGACGTCGACCTCTCTGGAATACTGGATGCCCCGCCTGCGCGGGGCATGACGGGAAATAGAAACGAAAGGCCGGGAGCAATCCCGGCCTTTTGCTTGCCGACAATGACGACGTACTATCAGCTACCTGGTCGGCCGCGACTTCGGGAGTTCTCCATGCGCATGACGTTCCGCTGCGACCCCAAACTCGAAAAGCATTTGCCGCGGCCATATCCGGCGCGCAGTGCGCTGCCGGACTGGCTGCGCGCCATGCCGGCAAAGGCGCATTCCGGCATCCATGGCCGCGACATCCGCACCGTCAAGCAGTGCCCGCCCTTTGTCGACGCGATGGCCTATGGCGTGATGATTCCGCTGCCCTGCGATATCAAGGTCGAGCGCGGCGCGTTCGCGTGGGACTGGGATATTCCGGAGCCCGCGACGTCAGGCCATCCCCGCGCGCCGCTGAGCTTTCATCCGCCCGCTCAATTCCCCGGCGCGCCCTTTACGAACGGGCAGGCGGCGCTGAAATTCAACAGTTTCTGGACCATCGAACTCGAGCCGGGTTGGTCCTTGTTTGCGACCCATCCCGTCAACCGTGACGACCTTCCGTTTCGGTTGATCTCGGGTCTGGTCGACGCCGACCGCTTCCACGACGGGGGCATCAATTTTCCCGCGGTATGGCTGGATCGCGATTTTTCCGGTGTGCTCGCAAAAGGCACGCCGGTGGCGCAGTGCTTCGCCGTACCGCGCGAAACGCCACAACTGGTGTTCGAGAACTTCGATGAGGCGCACCGGCAGGCTTATTCCAAGACGGTAGCCGACGTGCTCGCTGCGCCGAATGTCTATCGCAAGCATTTTCGCGCGCGCCGCGGCCGCCTAACCGCCGAGTGAGCGGCGCAATTCGGCTTCATCCAGCCAGAGCCGGCCGTGCGAGGCCGAGGTCAGCGCCATCGCAATCGAACCGAACAAAGCCGGGCGCAGCCGATAGGCTTGCCCATAGGCGAGCAGCGCGGCATCGGTATCGCCACCTTCCTGCAGGACGATGCCGAGATTGAGCGCGGCCTCGGCATGATCGGGCCTGAGCTCGAACGCCCTGCGATAGGCCGCGGCGGCGCCCGCATAATCGCGCAGATCCTGCCGCGCGAGGCCGAGATCGAACCAGACGGAGGCGGGCACCTCGCTTGCGGTCGCGCGTTCGAGGTACGTCGCGGCTGTCGCGTGGTCTCCATCCTCCCAGGCCATGCGGCCGAGCCGGGCTGCCGCTTCCGGATGTTGTGGGATGACTTTAAGGATGGCCTGCCAGGCTTCCCAGGCCTGCGGCTTCAACCCAGCCTGATCGAGCGTGCGCGCCTTCTCGACAAAGACCTCGCGCTGCGGCGCGAGTGCGATGGCAGCGTCGAGATGCGCCAGCGCCGCATCGTAATCCTTTGCAGCGCGTGCGATGCGGCCGGCGAGCAGCCGCGCGGGCGCATTGCCCGGCCGCTTTTTCAGGCTCAGGTCGATATGCGCACGTGCCTCGGCGTTCTCCTCATTGGAGAACAGCACCGCAGCGAGGAGATGGCTCAACATCGGCTCGCCGGGCTCGCGCGCAAGCCCTTGCTCGCACAGCTTCCGGGCCTCGTCTTTCCGGCCTGCGTTGAACGCGGCCGTCGCCTGGCGAACGAGTTCCTCGGCGGATTCTGTCATGGCGATATTAGAATGCCATTTCGGGCTCGCGAGCAACATGCGCGAGCCCGAAATGACGGAACGTGGCTACTCCGCCGCTTCCTTGGCCTGCAGCGTCGGATAGTCCGTATATCCCTTGGCGCCGCCGCCGTAGAACGTGTTCTTGTCCCATTCGTTGAGCGGCGCGCCCTTCTTCAGGCGCTCGACCAGGTCGGGATTCGAGATGAACGGCTTGCCGAAGGCGATCAGATCCGCCGCGTTCGCCGCGAGCTGCTTGGTGGCGAGCTCGAGATCGTAGCCGTTGTTGGCGATGTAGGCGCGCTTGAACCGATTGCGGAGCGACGCATAGTCGAACGGCGCGATGTCGCGCGGGCCGCCGGTCGCGCCCTCGATGACATGGATGTAGACGAGCTTCAACGCTTCGAGGCCGTCGACGATGTAGTCGAACAGCGGCTGCGGATTAGAGTTGGAGATATCATTCGCCGGCGTCACCGGCGAGATGCGGATGCCGGTCCGTTCAGGCCCGGCTTCCGCCGTCACCACCTTTGAGACCTCCAGCATCAGTTTTGCGCGGTTCTCGATCGAACCGCCATAGGCGTCCGTGCGCTTGTTGGTACCATCCTTCGCGAACTGGTCGAGCAGATAGCCATTGGCGCCATGGATCTCGACGCCGTCGAAGCCGGCCGCGAGTGCGTTCGTAGCGCCACGCTTGAAGTCGTCGATGATCCCGGGAATTTCCGAAAGTTCCAGCGCACGCGGCTCGGAAACGTCGGCGAACTGGCCGCCGACGAAAGTCTTGCCCTTGGCGCGGATCGCGCTGGGCGCGACCGGCTTGCCGCCGCCCGGCTGCAGTGAGGTGTGGGAAATGCGGCCGACATGCCAGAGCTGCACGAAGATGTGCCCGCCGCGTTCATGCACGCGGTCGGTGATCTTCTTCCAGCCTTCGACCTGCTCCTTTGAATAGATGCCGGGCGTGTCCTGATAGCCCTGGCCCTGGTGCGACACCTGTGTCGCTTCCGTGATCAGCAATCCCGCGGAGGCGCGCTGGCCATAGTAGTCGACGGCCAGCGGGCTCGGCACCATGCCGGGCGGCACTGCGCGGTTGCGGGTCAGCGGCGCCATCACCAGGCGGTTCGGCAGCGTGATCGGGCCAAGCTTGTAGGGCTCGAAGAGTTTGGTGGAGCTCATGAGGACTTTCCGGATGAAATGACGGGTTACCTACAATTGTGCATCGCGGCGACGGGCGCAAGGCGACAGCCATTCGTGGCACGCAGGGGTGACGAGCGCGGCGTTCGGAAATGAAAAATCTGCCTTGAAAGCGAAAGGGAACGCAGGGAATCGCCTGCCGGCGATGCAATTCGGAGAAGACCCTCATCCTGAGGCGCGGCGTCTTCGTCGCGTCTCGAAGGATGAGGCCATAGATGGGGCCTCATGGTTCGAGACGGCGCTTGCGCGCCGCCTCACCATGAGGTGCTGGCTAAGCGACCCCGAGAAAATCACGCTTGCCGATTTCCACGCCATTGTGGCGCAGGATGCCGTGGGCGGTGGCGGCGTGGAAATAGAAGTTGGGGAACGAGAACGCGCTGAGGAATTGCTGGCCGGTCATGGTGATGCTGCGGTCGGGCCCGGCCGGGAAGGTGACGTCCTTGCTGTCCGCGCCCTCGAACTGCGCCGGCTTGAACGACTTCACATAGTCGATGGTCTTTGCGAGGCGCTGCTTCAATTCCTCAAAGCTCTTCTCGGTGTCCGCCGCCGACGGCACCTCGCTATGCGTCAGCCGCGCACAGCCCTTGGCCGCGAAATCGCTGACAAGCTGGATCTGTTTGCTGAATGGCAGCATGTCCGGATAGAGCCGCGAGCCGAGCAGCACCTCGGGCTGGATGTTTTTCGCCTTGCAATGGGCCTCGGCCTTGGTGAGCAGGCCGGAAAGGCTGTTCAGCATTTGCAGGTAAGCGGGAACGGTCGCGTCGTAAAAGGACATGTGATGCTCTTTTTGAGGGGGGAGTAGTGAGGGCCCTTCGAAATGGGGCCGCACTGGAGAAAAAGCAACCACTGTCATCGCCCGATTTAATCGGGCGATCCAGTACGCGGCGGCCTCTCGGTCGACCACAAACGTCTCTGGAATACTGGATGCCCCGCTTTCGCGGGGCATGACGATGGAGGGGGCGGCGCTAACGCGCCGGCAACGGCTCTGCCTGCGCGCGTGGCCCGCCGCGCATGCGTGCGAGCAGCTCAGCGGTCGGCCAGGAGTTTGCCGGCAGGCCGTATTTGACCTGCATCGCCTTCACCGCGGTGCGGCTTTGCTGGCCGAGCACGCCGTCGACCTTGCCGACGTCGTAGCCGGCACGCACCAGAAGCTGCTGCAGCTCCTTGATCTCGTTGAATGGCAGCTGCACCACGGCAGCCGCCGGCCGGTGCATCGGCGCGGCGCCCGCGATGCGCGCCGCGAGATAGGCGGCCGTGGTCGAATAGATCAGCGAATTATTCCATTCGGTATAGGCCGCGAAATTCGCGTAAGCCAGGAACGCAGGTCCCGTTCGTCCCATCGGCAGCAGCAGCGAGGCCGGCAAATTGTCGTTCGGTAGCGGCTTTCCGTCGGCATAGGTGACGCCGAGCTGAGAAAATTTCGAACGCGGCAACTGGACGGTGAGATCAGCCTGGTCCCACGGAAAGTTTTGCGGCGCGCGCACCTCTTCGAGCCACGGCTCGCCGCGCCGCCATTTCAATCCGGTCGCAATGTAATTCGCGGTCGAGCCGATCACGTCGGGCGCGCTACTGAGCAGATTGCGGCGGCCGTCGCCGTCATAGTCGACCGCATAGGTGAAATAATGCGTCGGCAGGAATTGCGTCTGCCCGAGCTCGCCGGCCCACGAGCCGATCATCTCGGATGGCGAGAGATCGCCGCGTTCGATCACCTTCAGCGCCGCGATGGTCTCGTTCTGGAAGCGCTCGGAGCGGCGGCAGTCGTAGGCCAGCGACACCAGCGAGCGCAGCGTCGGCAGGTTGCCCATGTTGGCGCCGAAATCGCTCTCCAGTCCCCAGAACGCGGCGATGACGGCGGGCGGCACGCCATATTCCTTCTCGGCGCGCGCGAACGCGGCCGAATAGGTCTTGATGTGCTGCTGTCCGTTCTGCATGCGGTAATTCGCGGCCATGCGGCCGGCGAACTCGGTGAAGATCTGCCCGAACACGCGCTGGCCGCGGTCGCGGTTGACGATGCCCTGGTCGTAGACGAGGTAGGGCGCGGCCTCGCTAAGCGCCCGCTGCGACACGCCCTGCGCCGCCGCCTGCTGTTTCAGCTCAGTGAGGAAGCGGTCGAAGTTCGCGCCATTGTGGCAGGAGGCCGCGCGCGAGGAGGGGACGGCCGCGACGGCAGCCGGCGCCCTGGGCGCGCCGGGCACAGGCTTTGCCGCCGTTGCCGGTCGCGCCGGTGCGGGGAAAGGCTGTTGCGCAAGGGCTGCGGCGGACAGCGCAAGAGCGCCCGCGATCGTCGCGATCGCCGTTCGAATTCCACTTGAAGAGGTTCGCATCAAGGTCACCGATTCCCGCGCAAATTCCCTCCCGGCATATCCGAAACCACCGCGAAAGGAAATCGGTCCAGGCTACTCGATCACCTCGTCGGCGATCGCGAGAATCCCCGGCGGGATCGCGAGCTCGAGCGCCCTGGCGGCCTTCAAGTTGATGATGAACTCGAACCGGGTCGGCTCCACGACCGGCAGGTCCTGCGGCCTGTCGCCCCGGAGGATGCGCGCGGCATAGAGCGCGAGCTGGCGATAGGCGTCCGCAAGATCGACGCCGTAGCTCATCAGCCCGCCGGCTTCCGGAAAATCCCGATAGGGATAGATCACGGGAATGCGCGCTTTCACCGCGAGCTCGGCGATCCGCGCGCGCCTGAAGACCAGGAACGGATCCGCGCTCGCGATCAGTGCCGGAATGTTGCCTTGCGCCGCGGAGGCGAAGGCCGCCTCCAGCGCTCCATCGTTGGGGACGTCGAGCGGTTTCACCTCGATGCCGATGGCGTTCGCCGCCGACTGCACGTCGCGCAGCTGCTCGGCATAGGTCGGCGTGTTCGGATTGAGCAGCGCGCCGAAGACCTTCGCCTGCGGCAGGATGTCGTGCATCAGGCCGATCCGTTTCGGCTCGATCGACGCCATCAGGATGCTCGCACCGCTCAGGTTGCGGCCGGGATGGCTCAGGCTGTCGACAAGCCCGTTGCGGACGGGGTCAGACGCAAAAATGGCCAGCACCGGCAGCTTCGCCGAGGCTGCTGCCGCCGCGCGCGCGGCGGGTTCGCCGCCGACCGCGACCAGGACCGAGATCGGACTGTTCGCAAGCTCGGCGGCGAGCGCTGCCAGCCGGTCGTATTGGCCGTCGGCAAAGCGGTAATCGATGGTCACGTTCTGCCCATCGGTGAGACCGGCTTCCGCGAGCCCCTTCTTAAAACGGTCGAGCAAGCGGGTGCTGTCGGCTCTGGATCGCGAGCTCAGCAATCCGATCGAGGGCGGTGCGGCCTGCTGGGCGCCGGCGGCAAAAGGCCAGGCGGTCGCCGCGCCGCCGAGCAGGCCCAGAAATTCACGTCGTCTCATCAATTGCTCAAATGCCTAAATTTCGAGGTGATGCGCTAAGCCGGGCTTTACGGGGCGACTTTAGTCTGGTGGCGGTTGCAACAGGGAAGGTCGTCATGACCGTGCTAGAGCGAAGGCCTAAAGTCCAGCGCGAACCGCGGCGGCAGATGAACGGCCGCTCGGCCTGGTTGACGCAGGATGGTGGCGCGACCCGGCAGGAGTGCTCCGTGCTCGACGTCGCGCCAGGCGGCGCGAGGATCGCCGTCGATGCCGAGTTCGATGTCGGTGATACCTTCGAGCTTGCGCTGGTCGCAAGCCACAACAAGCGCCAGCGCTGCGAAGTGGTCTGGCGCCGCGAGAGCATCTTTGGCATCAAATTCCTGTAGCCGCATCCGCTGAGTATTTCGGCTCAGTGATCCTCCTCATCCGGATGCGCCCAAAGATAGCGCGTGATCTCGCGCCGTTTGGTGAGCGGCCTTGCAATTTTCACTTGCCTTGAACGTACCAAAAATGGTACATTCTGTTGTTGATGAAGCAACTTCCGGCTTTCTTCCATGCCCTGCCGTCCGGCCGTGAACCCGTTCGGGAATGGCTGAAAAGCCTGTCCGCCGAGGATCGAAAGATCGTCGGCGAAGATATCAAGGATGTCGAGTTTGCATGGCCAATCGGCATGCCGCTGTGTCGGCCGTTGAGCAGGGTATTGTGGGAGGCACGCAGCACACTGACGCAAGATCGGATCGCTCGCGTGCTGTTCTGCGAGCATGCGGGCAGGATGGTCTTGCTGCACGCCTTCATCAAGAAGACGCAGAAAACGCCGGCAGGCGATCTGGAGCTGGCGATCAAGCGCAAGAAGGAAATCGCATGAAGAAAGCGGGCAGCAGGAGAAAGAAAGGCAGGATCGGGTCGTCCTTCGACGATTTCCTGAAAGAAGACGGGATTTACGAGGAGGTGACCGCGCGGGCGATCAAGCGTGTGCTGGTGCGGCAACTCGATGAACTGATGCGGCGCGAGGAAATCTCCAAGACGGAACTCGCCTCGCGCATGAAAACCAGCCGTGCCCAGCTTGATCGGCTGCTCGATCCCGAGAACGAGTCGGTGACGCTGGGTACGCTTACACGAGCGGCTCAGGCGGTCGGGAGGCATCTGCGGATGGAATTGGTGTAAAGGCTTCCCGCGCCTCCTGGCCAACTTTCGGCTCAGTGATCCTCTTCATCCGGATGCACCCACAGATAGCGCGTGATCTCGCACCGCTCGGTCAGCTTGATCATGTGCACCGGCGGGGCGTGACGGCCCTTGCGGCAGGTGCGGCATTTCAGTGAGGCTTCCAGCTTCCACAGCGGCGTGTCGCGCGGCCGGCGGATTTCTGTGAGCGGCAGGCTTGCGCGGGCCTTGCAGCGGTTGCATTCGACCTCGAGCCAGCCAAGTCCGCCATTGAGACATTGGCCGATGGTGGGCGAAGGCTGCGCCGGCCCGCCAAAACCTTCCATGCGGATCGACCAGGCCTCAGTCTCGGCGCGGTCGGCTTCGCGGAGCGCCTTGGCCGCCGCCTCGCGCGCGGACTGCGCGCGGATTTTGGCGCCGATCAACCGGCCATGGAAGGCGGATTGGCGTGACCTCGAGCCCATGGCCGCGGATTACAGCGCCAGCCGCGGTGCGCTGCAAGGCCACTAGGCATAGAGGCCGGAAACGATCCGGTCACACCATTGCTGCCGCAATTGGCGGCGAAGGTATCGAGGGATTGCCGGCGCGCTCCGGTTTGTGAATGGGCGCGAAAACAGTTCCGCAGGAACCAGCGACGCCGCGTGGAAGTTTTCCCCGCAACCCAACCGATCATGTGGTGATGCGATGAAAGATTTTTCCGACGCCACTTTCGTCCCGGAGATGGTGGACGCGATGACCGAAGCGCTCGATGCCTCGGTCGCGACGCTCCCGCACCCGGTGAGTTCAACCCAGGTCACTCAGCTCGCAGAGTCGATCCTGCGCACGGCGCAGACCGGCGAGCGTGATCCGACCATCCTGCAGCGGATGGCGCTGCTGGAATTGCAGATCACCCCGCGCGGCTGAGCGATTTCACTGCTGCAGTATGCGGAACCACGTTTTCTGCTGCGGAACCTTTGCATGCAAAGCGGGTTCTCTTTCCCGGAACGCTCAAGAATTAATCCGGGAAACGCCCATGAACGAAGCCAATCAGCTGGTCACGGCCGCCATGACGCTGGCCTTCGCGGTGATGATGCTGATGAGCGCGCGGGCTTTCATCGAACAGAGATCGGCGAGCGGCCTCCGGCCGGTCAGCGTCGCTTCCCTGCCCATGTAAAGTATCCATGTGAGGTGCGTGATGAAGAAGCTTGCTTTTGCCTTGATGCTTTTGACTGCGAATGTTCCGCTCGCGCTGGCGCAGCATGGTGGCACGCCGCAGGAGCAGAATGCATGTACCCGCGACGCCTCGCGCTTCTGCCGCAAGGATCTCGGCAACGACGGCGCGGTTCAGGGCTGCCTGCAGCAGAACCGCGCCCGGCTCAGCGCATCCTGCAAGAAGGTCTTTGAGAGCCATGGCATGTAAGCGGGGCGATTTACCGCTGGCCGCTGCTGTGGGCGTTCCAGTTGCCCCAGCTGACATTGGTGAGGCTGCGGAAATCGGTGCCCAGCGGGCGCCGCTTCTGCTGCTCATAGGCCGAGATGCATTTCTCTGATTCCGCGATCTTGCGCGAAAGCCCGTCGATCGTCTTTTGCGTTTCGCCGATCCTGTCGTGACCGATCGTGAAGCGCGCGACCTCGAGCTGCTTCAGCGCCGCGCGGTTCTTTTTCAGCTGTACCCGGTGCCAGGCGATCTTGCTGTTGCTGTCGGCGGCCATCGCAAATACTCCTGATTCGCCAGCCAACATATCACAGCGACTCCATCGCGAGAATCTGATGGCGGTTGCGCGAAGCGGCCGTTCCCGTACGCGCGATTTGGCTGCATGATGCTCGCTGTTCGAGGCGCCGAACGGCTGCAAGGTGGTCGAGGGCGAAATCAGCAGGGACGGCTGGTGCAAGGCGTTCGCGCTGCAGGATTGATCATTGCTGTCATCGCCCGCGAAGGCGGGCGATCCAGTATTCCAGAGACAATGGTAATCGATCGAGAGGCTGCGGCGTACTGGTTACCCCGCTTTCGCGGGGTATGACATTTCGTGGTGAGGAGAGGCCCTCACAACTCGCGCGCATTCGAAAACGCAAACGAGCTCACCCGGCGCGTATTCTCGTCCAGGATCAGCGTCCGCGTGATCGGCGGCTCGGCGCGCTGGCTGCAATTTTCGCGCTCGCAGAGCCGGCAGTTGACGCCGATTGGCGTGCCCTCGGTCTTCTCCAGATCCATGCCGGTGGCATAGACCAATTTTGACGCGTGGCGGATTTCGCAACCGAGGCCGATCGCAAAGCGCGGCTCGCCTTGCGGATGCGGCGCAACGGGCCGGCGCACCGTCTGCGCGATCGAGAAATAGCGCGTGCCGTCGGGCAACTCGATCACCTGCTTCAACAGGCGATCCGGCGTGTCGAAGGTGGAATGCACGTTCCACAGCGGGCAGGTGCCGCCGAATTTGGAGAAGGGAAAGGTGCCGGAGGAGAAACGCTTGGAGACGTTGCCGGCATTGTCGACGCGCAGCAGAAAGAAGGGAATGCCGCGCGCGTTCGGCCGCTGCAGGGTGGTGAGGCGATGACAGACCTGCTCGAAGCCGGCGTTGAAGCGCTGCGCCAGCACCTGCACGTCGTAGCTCAAGGCTTCCGCCGCGGTATGGAAAGCCTGGTAGGGCATCATCACGCAGGCCGCGAAATAATTCGCCAGCGTAATGCGGTAGAGCCGCCGCGGCGTGTCGTCGAGCTTGCCGGCGCGGCCGATGATGGTTTCGAGCGAACTGCCGCATTCGGCAAGGCCCACCTGAAAGGCGAGCTGAAAGGTGCGGCTCGATGTATCCACGAGCTCGGAGATCAGCAGTTGCCGGCGATGGCGGTCGAAGCGGCGCAGGGTCTCGCGCATGACATCGACCGGCATGATGCGGGTGACGATGGAGTGCTTTTCGCGCAGCCGCGCGGCAAGCGCCGCATAGAGCCCCTCGGCCGGCACGTTCAATTCGTCGCGCAGGGTTTCGGCGGCCTGTTCGAGCTCGCCGAAATAATTGCGGTTGGCCTCGATCAGGTCGCGCACGCGTTCGATCGGGTTGGCCTCGAAGCGCGAGCCGTCCTCGCGGTCGGCCATTTGCGCCGCCGCCAGCGTCTCGCCCTGGCGGGCCTCGGCATAGGCCGCGTAGAGCCGCTGCAGCGCATGGGTGACGCCGGGGCAGAGCTCGGCCAAGTCACGCAGCTCCTGCTTCGGCAGATCGATCTGCCGGAACAGCGGGTCGGAAAAGATCTCGTTGAGCTCGGCAAAGAAGCGGTCCTCGTCGGCGGTGGCGAGATCGCGCAGGTCGAGGTCGTAAGCCTCCGCCAGCCGCAGCAGGATCTGCGCGGTCACCGGGCGCTGGTTGCGCTCGATCAGGTTGACGTAGCTGGGCGAAATGCCGAGCCCCTCGGCGATCTGGGTCTGCGACAGCGCCAATTGCTGCCGGATCCGCCGGAAACGGGGGCCGACAAAGAGCTTTTTACCGGAGTCCGAGGGCATGGCGTTGCTCCTGCCGATCACAACCGCTCGTCATGCCCGGCCTTGTGCCGAGCATCCATGTCTTGCTTCTCGCGCGCCACCAAAGACGTGGATGGCCGGGACAAGCCCGGCCATGACGACGGAGGTTCCATCATGGCAGTCCAGTTGACCCATTTTGTGACAAAATTTACAAACTTACATCTATGACAAGTTCATATGTTACATGACATCACCAATCGAATACAAGCCATCTGTACTCATTAGGGAGATTCGCGTTTAGCTCCAGACACGCATTTCGCATTGCACTGTCAAGAATGTCGATTGGAGAGACCATGAACTACCAGCCACGTGGAATCAGTGACCAGGCGATCCAGGGACCGGCTTCCTATCTGAGCGAGCTTGGAGCTGCCGAGGCGCTCCTCAAGACCAAGCCGACCTGGGACGGCGTCACCGCCGAAGCCGTGGCGCGCATGCGCCTGCAAAATCGTTTCAAGACCGGCCTCGACATCGCCCGCTATACCGCGGCACTGATGCGCGCCGATATGGCTGCCTATGACGCCGATCCCACCAAGTACACCCAGTCGCTCGGTTGCTGGCATGGCTTCATCGCGCAGCAGAAGCTGATTTCGGTCAAGAAGCATTTCGGCACGACCGATCGCCGCTATCTGTATCTCTCCGGCTGGATGATCGCAGCACTTCGCTCCGAGTTCGGACCGCTTCCCGATCAGTCGATGCACGAGAAGACCTCGGTGCCGGCGCTGATCGAGGAGCTCTACACCTTCCTCCGTCAGGCGGACTCCCGCGAGCTCAACGATACCTTCCGCGCCCTCGACGCCACCCGCAAGGCAGGCGACCAGGCGAAGGAAAAGGCGTTGATCGAAAAGATCGACAACTTCCGGACGCATGTCGTGCCCGTCATCGCCGACATCGACGCGGGTTTCGGCAATGCGGAGGCGACCTATCTGCTCGCCAAGAAGATGATCGAAGCAGGTGCGTGCGCCCTGCAGATCGAAAATCAGGTCTCCGACGAAAAGCAGTGTGGCCACCAGGACGGCAAGGTGACGGTGCCGCACGAGGTGTTCCTGGCGAAGATCCGGGCCTGCCGCCATGCGTTCCTCGAACTGGGCGTCGAAGACGGCATCATCGTGACCCGCACCGACTCGCTGGGTGCCGGTCTCACGCAGCAGATCGCCGTGA
Organism: uncultured Alphaproteobacteria bacterium; assembly: GCA_963802585.1. Lineage (GTDB taxonomy): Bacteria > Pseudomonadota > Alphaproteobacteria > Rhizobiales > Xanthobacteraceae > Bradyrhizobium. Next base: position 295,534 of record CAWDJS010000017.1, read on the forward strand.
GCCACAAGCCCGGCGACCTCGGCGATCAGTACAACAGCTACCTCGATTGCGAGGAAGTGACGGCCGCCAATGCCAGGAATGGCGATGTCATCATCAACCGCAACGGCAAGATGATGCGTCCGAAGCGGCTTGCCAGCAACCTCTACCAGTTCCGTGCCGGCACCGGCGAAGATCGCTGCGTGCTCGACTCCATCACCTCGCTGCAGAACGGCGCCGACCTGCTGTGGATCGAGACCGAGAAGCCGCATATCGAGCAGATCGCCAAGATGGTCGATCGCATTCGCGAGGTGATTCCGAACGCGAAGCTGGCCTACAACAATTCGCCCTCGTTCAACTGGACGCTCAACTTCCGTTGGCAGGTCTACGACGCGATGAAGGAAGCCGGCAAGGATGTCAGCAAGTACAACCGGGCCGAACTGATGAAGGTGGAATACGACGATACGCCGCTGGCCATCGAAGCCGACGAGCGCATCCGCACCTTCCAGGCCAATTCGGCAAAGCGTGCCGGCATCTTCCACCATCTGATCACGTTGCCGACCTATCACACGGCAGCTCTGTCGACTGACAATCTCGCAAAGGAGTATTTCGGCGAGCAGGGCATGCTGGGCTATGTGAAGAGCGTTCAGCGCCAGGAGATCCGGCAGGGCATCGCCTGTGCAAAGCATCAGAACATGGCCGGCTCCGATATCGGTGACGACCACAAGGAATATTTCGCCGGTGAGGCCGCTCTGAAGGCGGGCGGCGCCCACAACACGATGAACCAGTTCGGCTAACTGCAACAGCAGGAGACTACCATGACGACAGGCAGCAATTTCTGGGTGATTGGCGGCGAGTTCGGCTCGATGAACTTCCACAAGCTCGTGGAAGGCTCGGCCCAGGTGCAGGGTCCGTTCAAGACCCGCAAGGAAGCCGAGGACGCCTGGCGCGTCGTCTCGGAAGAGAACCGCCACAAGGCCGGCGTTCGCTTCTCGATCGTCGAAGAACCGAGCCGCGTGATGGCCTGAACGAGTTCGTTGCCGGGTATTCGGGGCGAGGATCCGTAAGAGGTCGGCTCCCGAGATAAGTGCCCAAGGACGGTCGGCCCCATCCGGATTTCCGGGTGGGGTCGTCTGTCCTTTATGTAACCTATTGTATTTAAACGGCCTTTGCGCACGCTTCGGTTACTGCTAGGTTAATCGCGCCGGAGTTTGAGGAGAGGCCGTGTCCGAGGCGCCTGTCACTGGAAGCAATCCCGCGAGCGAACCGCGTCCGATTCGCCTGCGCGACGCGCTTCACAAGGCGCGGATCGAGGCGGCCGATCGCACCGGCGTCGTGGTGGACTTGCGCGATGCCGAAGTCGCACGGCTGGAGATTTTAAACGAGGCGCTCGATCCCCTGTTCGCGCAGGTGCCGGACAAGATCGACATGTTCGAGCGCGGCATCAGCCAGGGCGAGACGCCGCGGCTCTGGATCGACGTGGTGGCGCATGTGGTGATGGGCCGCGACAAGCGCATCTATCGCTTCGTGCAGGACACGCGCTACGGCCGCATCGTGCTGGCGGAGTCGCATGAAGTACCCGCCATCGTCGATGCGGTGACCGACTATGTCGCCCGCCGCATGGTCGAGCGCGAGCAGGCGATCGCGCCGACCAAGGCGCCCGAGCCGGTCGCAAAGGAGCAGCCGCGGCGGCGTGGCGGCTTCTGGACTTTTGTGCTGGGATTCGTGCTCGGCGCAGCCGCGCTGTTCGCGCTCGCGCTGCTGGCGAGTATGAAGAATCTCTAAGCTCACTGTCATTACGGGCGAAGGGGTAGGGTGGGCAAAGGCGCACTTGCGCCGTGCCCACCATCTATCGGCATCTCCGCCATAAGGTGGGCACGCTTCGCTTTGCCCACCCTACACTTTGTCAAATCAACCGCGTCCGGCCGATCTCCCTGATCCGCAATTCGCTGTCGATCCCGCGCGAGATCTGCTCGCATCGCCACGCATTGCCGTCACGCTCGATCGCATAGAGGTTATAGGCCGCGGCGGGATGGCGGCCGCGGGCGAGCGCGGAGGCCGCCGGCACGCCGATCGAGGGAATTTTGCCGCCCGGTCCCTCGAACCACATGGTGGAGTTAATGTGGTCGTGGCCGTGCAGGATCAGTTCGACGCCATGCTTTTTGAGCAGCGCGAGCAGTTTGGCTGAATCGGTCAGCCGCTTGGGCCGCGAGTCCGAACGCAGCGGGTGATGGACCAGCAGCACCCGAAACGCGTCTTCGGTGGCGAGCCCAGTGAGGACCTTCTCGAGCGCCTCGATCTGGGCGCGGCCGAGCGTCCCCGTCGCCATCAAAGGGGCGGTCGGCACGGCCGAGGACAATCCGATCAGTGCAATCGGTCCACGCCGGCGCACGAACGGGAAGGCGCTGTTGGCGGAAGCCTCGTCACCACTGAGATATTCGCCTAACGCTTCGACAAAGCGGTGCTGGGTACTGCGCACATAGGCATCGTGATTGCCGGGGATGGCGGTCACGAGATGCGGCTCGCCGACGCTTGTCAGCCATTGCCGCGCCGGTGCGAATTCCGCCTCGAGCGCCAGATTGACGAGATCGCCGGTGACCGCGATGTGGTCGGGCGCCTGCGCCTGCATGTCCGAGACCAGCGCGTCCAGCACCTCGCGCCGATAATATTTGCGGCGATTGCGGGTCCAGTTGAGGTAGCCGAACGCGCGTTTTCCCGCGAGTTCGGTAAGCCGCGCTTTCGGCAGCGGCGGCAGATGCGGATCCGACAGGTGCGCGAGCTTGAAGGCGGTCATCCTCCATCTATTGGCAAGCGAACGTTATCGGCGCAAGATCAAACACGATGTCCGAAAGGTTGGGAAAGCTGCGCAGGAAGGTCGAGCCGCTGTTGCGGCGCGTCTTCCACTTCTATTGGCGCTTCGCCCGCGGCATGACGCTTGGCGTCCGCGCCGTGGTGCTGGATGAGAACAACCGGGTGTTCCTGGTCAAGCACAGCTATGTGACCGGCTGGTATCTTCCCGGCGGCGGGGTCGAGGCCGGCGAAACCTTCCTGGATGCGCTCAAGCGCGAGCTGATCGAGGAGGGACGCATCGAGGTTTCCGGGGAGCCTGTGCTGCACGGGCTGTTCTTCAACAGCCATGTCTCGCGCCGCGACCATGTTGCGGTCTATGTCGTGAGAAAATTCCACCAGGACCGGCCGCCCGAACCCAACCGCGAGATCGTGGCGACCGGCTTCTACGAGGCAGCCGCGCTGCCGGAAGGAACGACGCCCGGCACGATCCTGCGGATCAGGGAAGTGCTCGACGGCGAGGGGCCGATTGAGACGTGGCGTTAGCGCATGATCCGGAAAAGTGGGCACCGGTTTTCCGAAAAGATCATGCGCCAAAACGAAGCTTCGCCGTGCTAGATGGAACGGGATGAAGCCCCTCAAAATCATCTGCGGTCTCATCTGCCTCCTGCTGCTCGCGAGCCAGGTCTGGTCGATGCTGCACTGGAACGAGGCGAGGGGCGTTTACGACGACGTCTGCTATCTGCGGCAGGCGCATCTGTTCCAGCGCTTCGGGCTCGGCGGGTTCGACACCGATATTTCCCGCGACGATGATGGCTATCTGGCAGGGAAACTGAAGGAGATCGCGTTTCCCGCAAACGAGCCGCCGCCCTGCCACACGCCGATGCCGGCGGCGAACAAGCTGGTGATCCAGTATCCGCCCGGCACGGGGATGGTGCTGGCGCTGTTTCCGCAAGAGCACCAGGTGGTGCCGCTGTTCGTGTCGGCGACAGTGATCGTGTTCGGCTTCGCGCTGCTCGGAATTTTCTCCGCGCGCTCAACCCAATCGACCATCCTCGCCACCGTGCTCGGCTGTCTTGCCGTCTACATCATGATCAATCCGGTGAAGGCGAGCTATTCGATGGCGCCCACCATGGTGGTGTGCGCGCTGGCGGGATATCTGACTGCGAAATTGTTCGCGGGCATCGAGCCGCGCCACCGGGTCTGGTTGACGCTGTTGCTCGGACTCCTGCTCGGGTTCTCGGTCAATTTCAGATTGCCGAACCTGTTCCTGTCCGCCGGCTATTTCCTGTTTTTCCTGGTCTCATTCCTGTCGACCCGGAAGCTTGCCATCGCCACCCGTGGCATCGGCTTCGGCGTCGCATTCCTCATCGGCATGGCGCCCACGCTCATAGCCAACGCGATCAATGCCGGCAGCCCGCTCGCCACGACCTATGGCGGCCAGGATTTGGCGCCGCCGGACCTCTCGTTTGCGATCGTCGCGCAATATCTCGGCGACCTGCAATTCGTCCTGCTGGTGCTCGCGGGCGCATCCATCGCGGCTGTCCTGCTCACGCGCAGCGAGCGCGGCGTGAGAAGGGTGGCGCTGATCGCCGCGGCCAATCTCGCGGTGAATCTGGCCTTCTTCCTGAGCCATCCCATATTCACGCCCTATTACACCATCCCGATCGCCATGCTTTTGCTGTGGAGCCTCTCCTTTGCGTGGGAGACGGCGCCCCCGGTATTGGTGGACGAAAACCTTGCCGGACAGGCGGCAAATGCCCGATCATGATATGCAGGCAAGCGAATCGGCACGTCGCCACGGACAGTCATCCATGAACCTAACATCGCTGCGGATTGCCGTCCTGGTGCCCTGCTACAATGAGGAGGCCGCAGTTGCGACCGTGGTCAGCGGCTTCCGAAAGGCGCTGCCCTCGGCGCAAATCTATGTCTATGACAACAATTCGAAGGACCGGACGGCTGCAATCGCGCGCGAGGCCGGCGCCGAGGTCCGCAGCGAGCGCCGCCAGGGCAAGGGCCATGTGGTCCGGCGCATGTTCGCCGACGTCGATGCCGACGTCTATGTGCTGGTCGATGGCGACGCCACCTATGACGCCCCGAGCGCGCCGCGCATGATCGAGAGGCTCGTGACCGAACATCTCGACATGGTGGTGGGCCTGCGCGTCGATCAGGAGCAGGCCGCCTATCGCAGGGGTCATCGCACCGGCAACTGGATGCTGACGGCTTTTCTTTCGTCGGTGTTCGGCCAGGCCTTCAAGGACATCCTCTCCGGCTATCGCGTGTTCTCGCGGCGCTTCGTCAAGTCCTTCCCCGTGCTGTCGGACGGTTTCGAGATCGAAACCGAACTGACCGTGCATGCGCTGGAACTGGCGATGCCGGTCACCGAGATCGAGACGCCGTATTATGCCCGGCCGGAAGGCTCGTTCAGCAAGCTCAATACCTGGGGCGACGGCCTCAGGATCCTCCGCACCATCCTGAAGCTCTATCGGTCGGAAAAGCCGCTGCGCTTCTTCGTCGGGATTGGCGCCTTCCTGGCGCTGGTGTCGATCGGCCTCGCCATCCCTGTTATCGTCACCTATCTGGAGATCGGCCTTGTGCCGCGGCTGCCGACCGCGGTGTTGTCGATGGGCCTGATGATCCTGGCGGTGCTGTCGGTATCGTCCGGACTGGTGCTGGACACCGTGACGCGGGGGCGGCGGGAGATGAAACTCCTGGCCTATCTCGCACAGCCGCCGGTTGGTAAAGCGTAACATCATGAACGACCTGTCCCTCACCATTCTGCCCGAGACGGCCAACGACGCGCAGGCGATCGAGCGGCTGCTGGAACGCACCTTCGGTCCCGGCCGCTTCGTGCTCTCTGCCTACCGGCTGCGCGAGCATGTCGATCATCTGCTCGATCTCTCCTTCACCGCGCGCATCGGCACGCTGATGGTCGGATCGGTGCGGCAGCTGCCGATCTGCATCGGCGATACCAGGGCGTTGCTGCTCGGGCCGCTTACGGTCGAGCCGCCGTTCCGCAAGCGCGGCGTCGGCCGTGCGCTGCTGGAGCGCGCGCTGGGCGACGCCAAGAAAAAAGGCCATCGCATGGTGCTGCTGGTCGGGGACGAGCCCTATTACGGCCGCGTCGGCTTCAAGAAGATACCGAAGGGACGGGCGACCATGCCCGGCCCGGTCGACTACAATCGCCTGCTGGTCGCCGAGCTCGAGGCCGGCGCCTTCGACGGCGTGTCCGGCGCGATCCGCCCCGACTGGGAGTTTGCACGCTAGGACTTCCGCACAATGTCGGCACGGAAGGCGCGGCCCGAATTGCGGCGCGAACACGCCTTTGATCGTCTCACCTTTTGATAGCCCACCCGTACGGACGAACGGCTTGGGTCCTTAGTCTCAGGTTGGAAATCTCATCTGGCGAAAGTAGGCGTATCGCGATGCGCCGGTCTTCACGTTCCATGCCGGGATAACGAAGCACGGCCTCTACAGCCTCGTCCGCCGCCGCAAGGCCGACCGCAAAGAATCTGCGATCGGGCGGCTCGCCTGCCTTAGCGAGATTGGCTTCAACGACCCAGCCCGACGTCGCAAGCCCCGGCGCAGGCTCGATCACTTGAGTCCTTGACGGATTCTCAATGTTGAAGTTCGCTTTTGCCATCGCCATTAGCCATCATCACAAGCCCTTCGAATCGCGAGCGCATCGCAATCCGATCCGGCGCGACGCCTCGGCGGTCGCCAATGACGTTTTCCGGGGCGCGCGGCCACAGCGACCGTGGCGCAGCTCCGTTGCTGCCATCAGTTTGATAGCAAGCCATCAAGATGGTAGTTCACGCCGGCTTTGACCTGGTTGACCGCAGTCTCGAAGGTCGCGCTGTTGCCGAACGGGTTCACGAAGGCCAGGGTTTTGCTGCTGAAGCCGAGATGATCATACTCCAGCTTTGCGGACCAGTGAGACCCCAGCATGTATTCAAAACCGCCGCCCGCAGTCCATCCGGTCCTGGTCGTATTGGTCACGGTTGAACCGTCGAGCCCGCTGTTCACCTCCATACGGTAATCGGCATTCATCCACGCCGCGCCGCCCTTCCCGTAGAGCATCAGCGGTCCCATGACATAGCCGACCCTGCCGGTCAGTGTGTCATACCAGTTGTGGTCGCTGGTAATCGAAAGGGACGCGGTCCCGGCGGGATCAACGAAATTGGTCTTGCCCTGCGCCGATGTCCAGCCGAGTTCACCTTCGATGCCGACCAGCCAGTTCGGCGCAACCAGGTAATTGTAGCCGAACTGCAAACCGCCGAGCGCGCCGCTCGGATTGGTCGCGCCCCAGCCAATCGGCGTGAGCACGTGCTCTCCGGCGCCGCCCCCCGCGCTAAAGGCGCCGCCGAAGTTGGCGCCGACATAGGCGCCGTTCCAATAGTAGGCGATCGGGGCCGCGGGTGCGGCCTTGGTGTAGAAGCCGGGCAGAACACCGGCAGTCTTCTCCGGAGCGCCGAGTTTTTGCGATATGCCGAAGTAGTATCCGCGTCGCGGGCCGTATTGTGGCGCGAACACGCCGATGCCGGCGCCATTGCGGATCTGGTAGATGTAGTCGGCTACGTTGACCACGTCGAAGCGGACCGTAACTGGCAATCCGTTCCAGCCATTGGCAAACTCATGCGATACGCCGGTGTTGACCTGCCAATAGGATGGGAGGTGGTCGCAGTTGGGGCATAGGCTTCCATCGGCAGGGTCCGTCCGCAAGCCGCTGCCGTAGATGAAGGTTGCACTCGCGGTGGTGCCGTCCAACCAGGTGTTGGTGTCGGTCCACCGGTATGCAACCCTTCCCGAACCCGTGTAAAGTTGTTCATGGTCGGTGTGGATCCAATTGTTCTGGATGTAGACCAAGGTGGCCGGGTCAAACAGGGTCTGGTTGGACACAACCTGGGTCGCGCGCTGGACTCCATAGGCCCAACTGGTGTCAGCGGAGAAGCCTCCGTACCTGAACCTGAGTTTCAGTTCGGCGCCGTAGTTATAGGCTCTGTCGTAGTTGAACGCGGTGAGCACATAAGCCTGGCCGAACTGCCCATCGTCAAGCAGGTCCCTGGCGGTCTTGTAATAGACGCTGCCGCCGAGTTCGAGGCTCGGACAGTTTGCGGCTGCGACCGGCGCCTTGGTGGGCATTCCGCTTGATATCGTCGGACATTGCGGCAGCAGTTGCTGCGCGAAGCCGGCGTCGTACACATCGGCGCGCTCGGGTTGGATCGCACCAATGTTCTGCAGTGGTTGGCCGGCCACCTGGCCGGCCAGCACGGCGGCCTGATCGGGGGTCACGGTCGGGGTACCCGCGGTGGTCCCGTTGAAGATCTGGGTTGGAATCGTCCGGCCAAGCACCTGCGGTGGCGGTTCGAAAGTCCGCATGTATCCGATATGGAGGACGGTTGACCACCATGGTTTGTAGGTCAGGTTCGCGCGCGGACTGAACTGGTTCGCATCGACGTACTGGTAGATCTGATCGAACCGCAGGCCGTAATTGAGTGTGAGCTGCTGGTTCAGCCGCCACTCGTCCTGGGCATAGGCCCCGAGCTGCCAGCCGAATTTTTTGTCGGCATCAAGAATGTTGAATGGCGTGTCGATCGCGGTCAGGCCGCTCGGATCGTTCGGGTCGAGCGGCTGAACCGTGCTGGTGGTTGCGATGCTGGTCTGCTCGCCCTGGGTGAAGAAGCCGGCGCGAAGCGTGTGCGCATCGTTCAAGCGATAGGCGAAGTCGCCGGAAACACCGTTGAGGAACGAGCTGCGGAAAACATCGGACGCGACGTTGTTGATGAAGAGATCGCCGACCGGGTCGGGCACGAAGTGAAGATCGCTGTAACGCGAATAATACGAGAGCTGCGCATCGAAATCGCCTTCGGATTTCTGCCAGGCGATGACGTTGTAGGCGTTCTTCTCGTATTGATTTTGATTGATGGTGGCCGAATCGAATCCGCTTTTGCCGAAGGCCGTATAGGCGGGAGCATTCGGGTTGGGGGTACCATCCGGGTTGAGGCAGGGGTTCGCGGGGTCAAATGGCCCACCGCAAAAGCCTCCGGCGTTGCCAGCCTGCCCTGGATTGTTGGGAATCTGGTATCGGGTTTCGGCGAAACCCGAAAGGGTGACCACCCGCGCCGTTGGATCGAGCACCGTGGACGTATAGGCGAAGAACCGGCCCTGTTCAGAATGATCGTGAATGGCGTTAAGGGAAGATATGGGATTCTCAAGGCCGAGGCCGGTGCTCAAATAGCGGCCGGTGACATAATAGTCGGTCTTCCCCTCAACCCCGCCATATTCGAAGCTGGGCGTGATGGTCTGGCGGCTGCCGCCGTAGATGCTGACGCTGCCGCCGGACAGCGCCGCTCCGCTCTTGGACGTGATGTCGAAGACACCAGCCGTATGCAGGCCATATTGCGCCGGCAGCGCGCCGGTGAGGAGCTGCATATTGCCGATGAAGGAGGTCTCGAGAATCTGCGAGAAGCCGGATACGCCGTCGGGCAGCAGAATTCCGTTGATCCGGTACTGAACGTTGGCGTGCTCGTTGCGGATGTGAAAATCGCCCGCGCTTGTCGAGTCCTGGGAGACGCCCGGAAATTGCAGAGCCAGGTCGCTGAGCTGAACGGTGTTTCCCTGCGGGAGGCTCTCGATGTCCCGCTGAGTGAGTTCATAGTTGGTGGTGCCAGTTTTCGGCAGGATGACATTGTCACGCCGCTGGTCGAAGGTCTGGGTCTGCTGGACGACCTGACGGTTGGCCTGAGTCTGGACCTGCTCCGGGGTCGGCGCGGCCGGCGCAACGGGCGCCCCAGCGTTGCGCCGCGCGGTGACGACGCGCGTTTTTGGTTGCCGTCGCACCTGGGTCTCGCGGGGTGCTGGCACCGTGACGGTGGGCAGCTCGTTGGCATTGCGGGCCGGCGGTGCCTGGGTTTCGGTCTGGGCGGGCGCCGGCGTCGCGCTGGGCGACGGCGTTTGTGCAGGCGACGGCGTCTCGGCAGGTGTCGGCGTTTGCGCGTGCGCCGCGCCCTCGTAACTCACGAGCAGCAGCGCGGCCGCACTGCAGGCAGCCATCAAGGGTCTTCTGGATTCTGACATGTCACCAATTCCAGCTCAGGCGGCCTTGGTCGTTTGCTTGCGTTTCGACTGGCTGCCTGCCGTCAACTTGCGACGGACTGATTTTATCTGAGTCCCGTCGATCAGCCGCGAGAAATGCGGGCACGATCGATCAGGGGTTCATCAGTCGATGGGATCAGGAAGCGGGAGGCGCGCGGGGCTGGAACGCGTTGCCGTGCGATTCCAGGTGAATGAATTCGGCATCGGTGGTGCGCTGGAGAAACTCGACGGCTTCGGGCAGCAGTAGGATTGGCGGCGCGGAGAACAGCACCGTACCCGCCATCGCCATGACGGCGCAGATGGCACAGCCGTCGGGACCGCGCTGGTCGCTGTCGTGCTTGCCGGGGGCCTGCTTCTGCGCGGCCTGGCTGTCGATGGCGAGATTGCCGGCGTCGACAAGTTTGGCGCTGGGCAGAGCGGATTGGCTGGTGCTAACCGATGCCGCGGCGAGCGCATGGAAGTGTCCGAACGACAGCGCGAACTGCAGGGCCAGCGCCAACAGGGCCAGCCGCCCGCCGCTTTTGATGTTCGAACGAAACCACTTCATGTCGAAACACGCCTCACACCGGGAGGCGACCGCGCCGGACCCGATGTTACTTTATAACATCGGAAGGCCATGGCGGTGTCAACCGCAGGGCCGCAAGGTGTCAACGATAGAGCGGTGCTGTGCTTTCCGCGCCACGGGCAAACGCTAGCATGGCGATCACCGTGCAATGGAGGGGCTATTAGCGCCTCATCCGGACGTGTCCTTTCGAGGGAGCGGGTCCTTTCAGCCTCGTTGCTTCACCCTTGCCGGATCGGTCATCCGGCCGCTTGCCGACCGCATCGGTCGGAGGAAAGATGCTGTCATATATTGCGCGGGCTTCGCGAATTAAGCGAACCCGCTCGATCTCGGATTTCGGAACAAATCCTGCGATCTCGCCCATCCCAGTTTCCTCAGGCGCAGCAAGCCACAAAGCCCTGCCTTAGCAGGTCCTTTGGCAGGTCGCGCCCGATGAAGACGAGCCGGGTCTGGCGCGCCTCGTGCTCCTTCCACGGACGCTGACTTCCGCCCTCGATGAGCATGTGAACGCTCTGAACGACAAACCGACGATCGTCATCCTCCAAGGATGCGATGCCCTTCATGCGCAGGATGTCCGTTCCGTAGCGTTGGGTGACATCTTGAATCCATGACACGAACCTGTTGGGCTTCATCGGTCGATCCGCGACCAGGGACAGGCTGCCGATCCTGTCGTCATGTTCGTGGTCGTGTTCTTCCGTGAGGAATCCCGGCTCGACTTCGAGGATGCGCTCAAGATTGAAGGCGTCTCGCCCCAATATCCTGGCGAGGTCGATAACACAGCGCTCCGTTCTGTGAATTGTCGCATATGGATTGATGCTTCGGATACGGCGTTCGACTGTTGCGAGGCTGCTCTCATCGACAACATCGACCTTGTTGATGAGAACGACGTCGGCGAACGCGAGTTGCTCCTGCGCTTCTGGCGCCTGGTCGATCTGTTTGAGGAGATGCTTGGCATCCGTGACGGTGATGATGGCGTCGAGCTTCGTCTTGCGGCGGACGTCCTCATCGACAAAGAACGTCTGCGCCACCGGCGCGGGATCTGCGAGTCCGGTAGTCTCGACGACAATGCCGTCGAAGCCGCGGCTGCGCTGCATCAGCCCCGCGATGATGCGAATGAGGTCGCCGCGAACGGTGCAGCAGATGCAGCCGTTGTTCATCTCGAAAATCTCTTCGTCCGCGTCGACGATGAGATCGTTGTCGATGCCGACTTCTCCGAATTCGTTCACGATCACGGCAAACCGCTTGCCATGCGTCTCGGAGAGAATGCGGTTTAGCAACGTCGTCTTCCCGGAGCCGAGATAACCGGTCAGAACCGTGACGGGAGTCCGTGTCGGAGCATCGGGCATGGCATTATTTCCTTTTCCCGCGTCGCGGCGGCGGCGCTTTGGCGCCATGGCGTCTCGACCGCCCATCCGCAGATGGCTGCCTTCCTGCCGGTATCGAGCAGGTAATGCAGCGATTCCACATGTAATGTTATAACGTTACATTAAATTCGGACAGACGCAAGCAAAGAAGCGGGTCAGCGGACCCCGGCGAGCCGTCCGCGCGGCAGATTTATGGGTTCGCCGCTTTAGCGTCCCTCGCGCAGCCAGGTCGCCGCGAACGCGCCGAGCAGCAGCAGCAAGCCAATCAGTCCGGCAAAGATCGGCAGCACGCCGACGCCCTTGACCACGCTGGCCTCGCGCATCCTCACGCCCATCCAGCCGTCACCGTGGAATACGCTGGAGGCGCGCACCGCCACGATGCGCGGCAGGTCGACGCTGGAGCCCTCGACCACGCGCTTGGCGTCGCCGCCGGTCGCCTGCGCCAGGGGCTGCAGCATGTCGGTCGTGGACGTCACTTCCGAAAATTCCTTCGGGTTGGTAGGCCCGACATTGATCAGCGCCTTCAACGTGCCGTCGGTCGCCTGCCACAATCCCAGTTCGTTCGCAGGCAAGGTCGCGCGCCATTCGCCGGGCTCGCCGGCCGAGAGCGTCACTTCCCTGGTCGTGCCCGATGGCGAGGTCACCGTCACCGGCGTGACGCTGTCGGCCATGGTCTGGCGAACCACCTGCAGATCCTTGCCCTGCACCTGCAGCCGCAGTGCCTCTTCGTCGAGGTCGGGCTGTTTCATCAGCCAGTGCGACATCCGCCGCAGCAAATCGAGATGCGGCCCGCCGCCCTCATAGCCGCGTGCCCACAGCCAGATGTGGTCGCTGAGCAGCAGCGCGACGCGGCCTTCGCCGAAGCGCGACAGCAACAGCAGCGGCTTGCCGTCGGCGCCGGTCATGACCGGCGGGGTGATGGCATTGCGGGTGTCGACGGTGCGGAAGAAGCGGCTCCAGTGCGGCGGCTCGCTCGCACCACCTTCCAGCCCGCGCGTGACGGGATGGCGTTTGCCGGCATCCGACAGATGCGCGTAGAACGGCTTTTCGGTCACGCCCACGGGCTCGGCGGGCAGCACCGCATCGAGCGGCGTGCGCCAGATGCTGGTGCTGGAGGCGTAGTCGGGACCGGCCGAGACCAGCACCGCGCCGCCGGAACGCACATAGCGCGCGATATTGTCGAAATAGGCGATCGGCAGCACGCCCTGGCGCGCATAGCGGTCGAAGATGATCAGCTGGAATTCGTTGATCCTCTGCTGGAACAATTCGCGGGTCGGAAACGCGATCAGCGACAACTCATTGATCGGCGTGCCGTCCTGCTTCTCCGGCGGACGCAGGATGGTGAAATGCACGAGATCGACGCTGGGGTCGGACTTCAACAGGTTGCGCCAGGTGCGTTCGCCGGAATGCGGCTCGCCGGACACCAGCAGCACGCGCAGCTTGTCGCGCACGCCATCGATGGCGACCACCGCGCGGTTGTTGACCAGCGTCAGTTCGTTCTCGAGCGGCGACGCCTCGATCTCGACGATGTTCGGGCCGGCATGCTTGATGTCGATGTCGACGCTGGAGGTCTGGCCGCTTTGCAGCGTACGCTCGCTGATGGTCTCGCCGTCGCGGCGAATCGTGACCTTGGCGCGCTCGCCGCTGACGCCCTGGTCGTCGAGCCGGTAGGTCACGGTCTGGGTCTGGCCGACGATGCCGAAGCGGGGCGCGGCCGAAATCGCGATGCGGCGGTCGCGCTCGCCCTTGTGGCCGGTGATCAGCGCATGCACCGGCGCCTGGAATCCGACCGCGGCGGCATTCGCCGGAATGTCGTGCACGCGGCCGTCGGTGATCAGGAACGCGCCGGCGACGCGATCGACCGGCACGTCCGACAGCGCCGAGGACAGCGCGCCGAACAGATGCGTGCCGTCGGTTTCGCCGTCGGCCTGGCCGGCCTCGACGACGCGGACTTCGAGGCCCTTGATCTTCTTCAGGCTGTCGACGAGCGCCTCCTGCGCCTTCGCCGTCTCTTGCGTGCGCGTGCCAAAGTTCTGGCTCGGACTCTTGTCGACCACGACGGCGGCGACCGACGTCAGCGGCTCGCGATCCTCGCGGGTGAAGGAGGGATTGGAAAGCGCGAGCACGATCAGCGCCAGCGCTCCGACGCGCACGGCCGCGCCGCGCGAACGCGCGAGCAGCAACAGGCCGGCGATGACGGCAATCGCCGCGATCGCGGCCCAGAGCACGAAGGAGGGAACCAGTGGCGTGAACGCGATACCGTAATTCATGGCGCGATCCTACTGCCCGAGCCGCTCGATGAGCGCCGGCATATGCACCAGGTCGGCCTTGTAGTTGCCGGTCAGCGCGTACGTCACGATGTTGACCCCTGCGCGGAAGGCGAACTCGCGCTGCTTCGGCTCGCCCGGCGTCAGCGGCAGCATCGGCTGGCCGTCGGGGCGGATCGCCCAGGCCCCGGCGAGATCGTTCGAGGTGATGATGATCGGCGAGACGCCGTCGCCGCCGCGCGCCGGGCGCTTCTCGTCGGCCTCTTCCTCATCCTGGCGCGGCAGTGCTTCGACCCAGGTCTGGCCCGTGGTGAAGCGGCCGGGGAAGTCGCGCAGGAGATAGAAGGTCTTGGTCAGCACGTGCTCGCGCGGCACCGGCTCGAGTTCGGGAACGTCGAGCGAAGAGAGCAGGTCGCGCAGCGTCTGCATGCCCGGCGTCTGCGCCGCGCCGTTATCGCCGGGGCCGGCCTCGATGGCATCGCGGGTGTCGAACACCACGGTGCCGCCCTGCTTCATATAGGCGTCGATCTTGTTGAGCGCGTCCTGCGGCGGCTTCGGCGCGCCCGGCACGATCGGCCAGTAGATCAGCGGGAAGAAGGCAAGCTCGTCATGCGCGGGATCGACGCCGACGGGATCGCCGGCTTCGAGTGCGGTGCGCTGCGCCAGGAACAGGGTTAAGCCCGCCATGCCGGCCTTGACGATGGAGTCGACGTCGGCATTCCCCGTCACGACATAAGCGAGGCGGGTTTGCGAGGTGGCTTTCATCGCAAAGTCGTCGCTGGCCTGGTCGGCGCGCGCGGGCGAGGGCAGCGCGGCGAGACCTGCCGCGATGATCGCGAAAGCGAGCACGGCGGGCGCCGCGCGCCGCCTGAGCAGCCCGGCGATCCCCGCGCCGAGGAAAGCGACCACGATCGCGTCGATCAGGAACAGCGCGAGCGAGGCCGAGAGCAGGATGCCGCGCAGATCGCGCGGCTCGGCATTGGTGTAGCTCGCGCGCTGCGCCTTGAGAGCGGAAGTGTCGAGCGCGGCGATGCGATCTGCGGCGGAGAGCGTATTGACCGCAAGGGGTCCGTCGACCGGACCGTAGAAGCCTGGCGGATGATCGACGGTGGCGCGGTCGCGATAATCGGCGGGCAATGGCTTGGCCGTCGAGGGCGGCGGCCCGAACGCGCCAAAGCCGTCGAGCGTATGCAGCGGCGCCAGCGTCTCCTTGGTGGCGTCGGCCGCGACGCCCGCTCCGGGCGTGGAGGTGTATCCAGAGATATCCACGATTCGCCTCAGCATCTCGACAAAGGTGCCCGACATCGGCAGGTCTGACCAGCGCATATCGGCGCTGACATGGAACAGGCTTACAAGTCCCTTGCCGCGACGCTCGCCGGTGACCAGCGGCGTGCCGTCCTCCAGCGAGGCCCAGCTCTTGGTCGCGAGCACGGCATCGGGCTCGGCCAGCACTTGCCGGTTGACGGCGACGTCCTTCGGCACCACGAGGCCCGCGAACGGGCCGTCGGCGGCAAAGGAAGCGAGATGCTGCGGCTTCTCCCAGGTCAGGCTGCCGCCGAGCGTGCGGCCGCCGCGGCGAAGTTTCACGGGCACGAGATCGTCGTCGCCTTGCGCAAGCCGTGGACCGGCGAAACGCACCAGCACGCCGCCCTGATCGACCCAGGCGTTGAGGCGCTCGCGGATCTCCGGCGACAGCGTGCCGATATCGGCCATCACGATCATCGGCAGTTTCTGGTCGAGGAACTGCGTGATCACCTGCTGCGGCGCGCCCTTGTCGCCGAGCCGCACGTCGGCGAACGGCGCCAGCGCGCGGGTCAGATAGAAGGTCGAGGCGAGCAGCGGCTGCGCGGTATCGCTGGTCGAGCCCGTGACGATGCCGATGGCGCGGCGGCGCCAGCGCTTGTCGAGCAGCTGCACCGCGCCGGCGGAGCGCTCACCGGAAATCTCCAGCCGCGCGATGTCGTTGCGCAGCTCGACCGGCAGGTCGAACGCAGCCTCGGTCTCATGATCCTGCGGCGCGAAGCCGAAGCGCGCCTCGCCGATCGGCGAGCCCTTGGCGTCGAGCGCGCGCACGCTGCCGGCGGCAATGCCGCTGTCGGCGCGCAGCACCTTCACCGTCATCTTGGCCGCGGCGTTTTCGGCTGCGGCCAGCGCCATCGGCGAGGGATTGCCACCTTCGAAAATCGTCAGCGCGCGATCGCCGATGGTCTTGCCGAGGTTGTCGACGAATTCGGCGCCGCGTCCGGTATCGACGCCGTCCGAGAGCCAGGCGATCTCGGCGTCCCCGGTGGCTTTAAGGAAACGGTCGAGCGAGGCGAGCGTATCGACCCGGTCGATCGAATAGGGTTTGGGCGAAAGCTGCCGCAGCGCGACCCGCGCGGCACCGGCCGGCATGATGGTGATGTCGCGGGCGGATTCGGAGAGCGGCACCAGCGCCACGCCGCGGCGGTCGGTGTCGGCGTTGGCGATCAGCTCGTCGGCGGCGCGGATGCGCGAATCCCAACTCGAGGCCGCGCTCCAGCCGTCGTCGAGCAGGATCACCAGCGGCGCGGTATGGCCGGCGAGCCCGGTCTGCGGATTCCAGATCGGGCCGGCGGCGGCGAGGATCACGAGTGCCGCGGCGGCAAGGCGCAGCGCGGTCAGCCACCAGGGCGTGCGCGAAGGCGTCTCTTCCTTGGGCGCGATGTCGAACAACAGCCGCGTCGGCGGAAATTCGATGCGCCGCGGCCGCGGCGGCATCACCCGGAGCAGCCACCACAGGGCCGGCAGGCTGAGCAGGCCGAGCAGCAGCATCGGTTCGGCAAAGGAGAGCGGCAGACCCGCGATCATGACGCGTGCCCCGCTTTGACATTCACCCGCGTGCCGCCCTTGCTCACCATCATGCCGCCATGCAGGAACAACAGCAACTCGGCCGCCGAGCGGCTGGTGGTGTGGGTGGTGAACAGCCAGTCGAGCTTGTTGGTCTCGTCGCGGATCTGGTCACGATGCAACGCGACGCGCGCGACGTAATCGTCGGCCCAGCGCTCGGCGCGGCCGGCGGTGATGACGCCAAAACCTTCGGGCTCGACGAACTCGATCCGGCCGGAATAGGGGAAGGTCTCTTCCGCGGGATCGACGACCTGCACCAGCGTGCCGTGCGCGCCGGAGGACGACAGTCCCGCCAGCATGCTCCTGATCTCGGCAATCGGCGACCAGAAATCCGACAGCACCACGATTTCGGCCAGCGCCGACGGCACAAAGGACGGCGGCAGGCTGAGGCGCGTCGCGTCATCATGCAGCATCGCCTGCGCTATCTTGTCGATCACGTTGCGGCTCGAGGTCGGGTTCATCAACCCGGGAACGCCCACGCGCTCACCGCCGGCGACCAATAGTTCGGCGAGCGCGAAGGTCACGATCAGCGTCCGTTCCAGCTTGCTGTCGCGCGCACCTCTTGAAGCAAATGCCATCGAGGGCGAGCGGTCGGGCCAAAGCCACACGGTGTGCGCGGCCTCCCATTCCTGCTCGCGAACATAAAGATGATCGTCGCGCGCGGACCTGCGCCAGTCGACCCGCTGCGACGGCTCGCCCGAGACGAA
This sequence comes from uncultured Alphaproteobacteria bacterium, assembly GCA_963802585.1. GTDB lineage: Bacteria > Pseudomonadota > Alphaproteobacteria > Rhizobiales > Xanthobacteraceae > Bradyrhizobium. The sequence continues at coordinate 313,160 of CAWDJS010000017.1, forward strand.
GCGGCGATATTGCCAGAAACTTTCGCCGGAGCCGGCGCGCCGCCTGCCGTGCAGACCGTGGATCACGTTGGCGGCGATGCGGCGGGCTTCAAGCACGAGACGCGGCAAGGAGGCGGCGAGCGTACGGCTTTCGCCATCGGCACGTCGGACTGCTAGAATCTCCTTCTCGTACCTGATCGGCTCAGCCATCAACCGATCCGCGTCTTCAATTGCCGGATCACGTCCGGAATGGTGCGGCCCTCGGCGCGTGCGGAGAAGGTCAGCGCCATGCGGTGTTTCAGGATCGGCTCGGCGAGATCGAGCACGTCGTCGATCGAGGGCGCGAGCCGCCCGTCGAGCAGCGCACGGGCGCGCACGGCGAGCATCAGCGATTGGCTGGCGCGCGGACCCGGTCCCCAGGCGATCAGCTTGCCGGCTTCGCCGCCTTCGGGACCCGGACGCGCCGAGCGCACGAGAGACAGAATCGCTTCGACCACGGAATCGCCGACCGGAAGCCGTCGCACCAGCCGCTGTGCCGCGATCAGGCTATCGGCCTGCATCGAGCCCTTGGCGAGCGTCTCGTCCGCACCGGTGGTCTCGAACAGGATGCGACGCTCGGCTTCGCGATCGGGATAGTCGACGTCGATCTCCATCAGGAAGCGGTCGAGCTGCGCTTCGGGCAGCGGATAGGTGCCTTCCTGCTCCAGCGGGTTCTGGGTCGCGAGCACGTGGAAAGGCTTCGGCAGATCGTGGCGCGCGCCGGCAACCGTGATGTGCTGCTCCTGCATCGCCTGCAGGAGCGCCGACTGCGTGCGCGGGCTGGCGCGGTTGATCTCGTCCGCCATCAGAAGCTGCGCGAACACCGGGCCCGAAATGAAGCGGAACGAGCGCTTGCCCGTGGTGCTCTCATCCAGCACTTCGGCGCCGAGAATGTCGGAGGGCATAAGGTCAGGCGTGAACTGGATGCGCTTGGCATCGAGGCCGAGCGTGATGCCGAGCGTTTCCACCAGCTTGGTCTTGGCGAGGCCGGGGACACCTATCAGAAGCGCATGGCCGCCGGAGAGGATGGTGACGAGCGTGTTCTCGACCACTTTGTCCTGGCCGAAAATCACGGTCGCGATCGCCTCTTTCGCTGCGCGGATCTGACCCGAGACCTGTTCCGCCGAGCGGACGATCACGTCCTCGAGCTTTTCCACACTGTCGGCCATACCTTAGCTCCTTGTCTTAAGGCCGCCGACCGGGCGACGCAGTTGCCATCAACCCATGCTAAAACAGCGCAAAGGCCATGTATTCGTTGAATTAAACTATCCCCACCTTATCGGCATTTCAGGCTATTAACGGCATCACGATGTGGCGAACTAACCGGTATTTTCCCGGGGAACTTGCCCCACCATGTAGCGTAAGTCTTGCACCAATCGTGCCAGATTGACGCAATCAACCGTCAAGGCAAACCATGGCGAAGCAAGGGCAGACCACAACCAATCTCGAAGGCCTGACAATCGCTGCGCGGGAAGCAACCAATGCTACGCCGGGCGGAAGGGCGTTGCCGCCCGTGCATTTATGGAATCCGCCGTTTTGCGGCGATCTCGACATGCGAATCGCCTCCGATGGTACATGGTACTACATGGGCACGCCAATCGGCCGGCCGGCGCTGGTGCGGCTGTTCTCGACCATCCTCAAACGAGAGGACGGCAAGCATTTTCTGGTGACGCCGGTGGAGAAGGTCGGTATCCGCGTCGACGACGCGCCGTTTCTCGCGGTCGAGATGCAGAAGCAGGACGATGGCAGCGGCACGCTTTTGCGATTTCGCACCAATGTCGATGACTGGGTCGATTGCGACGCGGCGCATCGGCTGCGCTTTGAGGCGGCGGCCGACGGTGGGCTGACGCCCTATCTGCATGTTCGCGCCGATTTGTGGGCCAAGGTTACGCGCGCGCTCTATTACGATCTGGTTGACATGGGCGAGGCGCGGATGGTCGATGGGCAGGAGATGTTCGGGGTTGAGTCCGCAGGCGAATTTTTCCCGATGGCCGATGCGGAGCACGTGAGGGCGGCGCTTTGAACGAACCGGTCATAAAGGCTGCGCCTGTCGAGATCAGAGGATCGGAGTTTTACGACCGTGCCCGCGCGCGGCTGAAATTCGACGTGCCGCCGGGTCTTGTCGATCCGAACATCATCCCGGAAAGCGGCGATGCCGGCACCGACCGCATGCTGGAGATCATCGCGCGCGAGCAGCCGGTCCGGCCCGCCGCGGTGCTGATTCCCGTGGTCGATCACAAGGAGCCGACGGTGCTGCTGACGCAGCGCTCGGCGCATCTCAACGAGCATGCGGGGCAGATCGCCTTTCCCGGCGGCAAGATCGATGCGACCGATAGGTCGCCGCTCGATGCCGCGCTGCGTGAGGCCTGCGAAGAGGTCGGGCTCGACCGTTCCTTCATCGATCCGATCGGCTATCTCGGCGTCTACGGCACCGGCTTCGGCTTCCGCATCCTGCCGACGGTGGCGCGGGTGAAGCCCGGCTTCAAGCTCGCCATCAACCCTTCCGAGGTTGACGACGCCTTCGAAGTGCCGCTCTCCTTCCTGATGAATCCCGCCAACCACCAGATCCACAGCAAGGAGTTCCGCGGCATGGAGCGATCCTATTACGCCATGCCGTTCGCGGAACGTTACATCTGGGGCGCGACCGCGGGCATCCTGCGCGTGTTGTATGAGCGGATCTACCTGACATGATCCGTCCGGCACTCACCGAGATCGGGATTTTTCTAATTCCTTTCGGGGTCTATGTGCTGTTCCTGTTGGCGACCCGTTCCGGCGTGCTGGCGCCCGCCTCCTGGCCGATCCGGAAGGTGGCGCAGCTGTTGCTCGGATCGCTGCTGCTCGTCGTCCTCAGCCTGGTCCTGCTCGCGCAATTCTCCGGTGGTTCGCCGAATTCCAGCTATGTCCCCGCCCATGTCGAGAACGGCAAGCTCGTTCCCGGAGTTGAGAAATGAACACCAAGCCGGCGCTTCTCGATGCGCCCTGGCTCAATTCCGGTCCGGCGTCCCGCGTGCTGAAGCTCCTGAACAGCGGTGGCGAGGAAGCGCGCGTGGTCGGCGGAGCCGTGCGCAACGCGCTTCTGGACGTTCCGATCGGCGATATCGATGTCGCGACGACGGCGCTGCCGGAGGAAGTGGTGCGGCGGGCGAAGGCCGCCGGCATCAAGAGCGTGCCGACCGGCATCGAGCACGGCACCGTGACACTGGTGATCGAGGGCCAGCCGTTCGAGGTCACGACCTTGCGCGAGGACACCGAAACCTTCGGCCGCAGGGCCAAGGTCTCGTTCGGCCGCGACTGGGTTGGCGATGCGCGCCGCCGCGACTTCACCATCAACGCACTGTCGATCGGCCCCGACGGCATCGTGCATGATTATGTCGGGGGTCTCGAGGATATCGCCGCGCGGCGGGTGCGCTTCATCGGCGAGGCCAAGGCGCGCATCGAGGAAGACTATCTGCGCATCCTGCGCTTCTTCCGCTTTCACGCCGCCTTCGGCACCGGCGAGATCGACCGCGACGGCTATCTCGCCTGCATCGCTGCGCGCGGAGGCATGGCGAGTTTGTCGGCAGAACGCGTGCGGATGGAAATGCTGAAGCTGCTGGTGACCGGCGGCGCGGTCGCCGCCGTCATTGCGATGGCGGATGGCGGCCTGCTGCAGATGATCCTGGGCGGCGTCACCTACAGCGGGACCTTTGCCGCGATGATCGAGGCCGAGCGCGCGCTGGGACTGAAAGCCGATCCTGTCCGCAGGCTTGCCGCGCTCGCGGTCGCTCTGCCGGAAGATGCGCGGCGCCTCACCACGCGGCTGCGGCTGTCGAACAATGAGTCCAAGGCGCTGGATTCGATGGGCCATCGCTGGTGGCGGCTGGCCGGCATGGACGAGGCGCGGGCGAAACGGCGGCTCTATCGCCTCGGCGAAGAACGCTACCGCGATCGCCTGATGCTCGCCTGGGCGCGCGCCGGAATTGGCGGCGATCCCGCGCCCTGGATCGAGCTGGCACGCCTGCCGCAGCGCTTCACGCCGCCGAAATTCCCGCTGCGCGCGGCCGACTTCATCGCGCGCGGCGTGCCGGAGGGACCGTCCCTCGGCCATGTGCTGACGCTGGCCGAAGATGCTTGGCTCGCCGCGGATTTTCCGTTAGAGCCCGCCGTGCTTGCTTCCATCGCCGATCAGGCGGTGGCCCGGCTCACCCGCGAACCAAAACCTTGAATATCGTCTCCGGCTTCGCCGACATCTCCCTGCTGCAGCTTCTGCTGGTCGCCGTGATGGCCCTGTTTGCGTCGCTGGTCGGCGGGCTCGCGGGCTACGGTTCCGGCGCCTTGATGCCGCTGGTGCTGGTGCCGATGGTCGGCGCAGAGCCGGTGGTGCCGATCATCGCGATCTCGGCGATCTTCGCGAATCTGAGCCGCAGCACGGCCTATTACCGCTATCTCGACCGCCGCCGCGCGCTGATCGTGATCGTCTGCGCGGCGCTGACGACCGCGCTCGGCGCCTACGGCTATACCAAGCTCACCAATGCCGGTGCGGCGCTGGTGATCGGCAGCATGCTGATCCTGAGCGTGCCGCTGCGGCGCGTGCTGCGCAAACGGGCGGTGCGGATCGGCGATAACGGCCTGGCTGCCGGAGCGATCGGCTATGGCGTCGTGGTCGGCGGCACCTCGGGCTCGGGCGTGATCCTGCTGTCGCTGTTGATGGCGGCGGGGCTGGAAGGCGCGAGCGTGATCGCCACCGATGCGGTGATCTCGGTCGTCACCAGCGTGATCAAGATTTCCGTCTTTGGCCTCGCCGGCGTCGTCACCGCGCAGGTGCTGGCCCTGGCGCTCCTGATCGGCGCCATCGCCTTGCCCGGCGCGTTCCTCGCCAGGGCATTCGTGGAGCGCATGCCCGTGCACATCCACACCGCGATCCTGGATGCCGCCGTCATCACCGGCGGGCTGGTGATGATCTCAACGGCGGCGCGGCAGCTGATCGCGTGAGCGCTACCGCCCGGTCTTGCTGTTTGCGATCCTGACGGGCATGCAGCGGTCGCTGATGGCGTAATTGATAAGCGGCAGATTGCACAGGAAGCTCGATGGCCGGTACTTCACGCGGATTCGTTCAAGCTGCGACATCACCAGGCTCAGAAACGCGTCGAGCCGGACCACTTCGTGGTCAAGACTGTTTTCATAGGTACTCTTGTTGTTCAGAAAATCACTCTTTCGCTGCTCGCTGACATCGTTGTTCGATGCCCAGATGCGCGCGGTTCCGATCTGGCCGTGGGTCAGCTCGAAGCAATAGTGCATGACCAGCAGATGATGCTTGGCGCTATTCCAGTTGACTTCCCGTGAGGGTTTCGAGTGAACGATCTTGCCGCTGTCGTCTGCCGCGCAGAAGATCGTCCGCGAGCCCATCGCGATCTGCTTCTGCGTCTCGTTCGGTGCGGCGCAGAGATTTCTTGCGGCTTCCTCCGCCTTTTCGTCCGGGCGGGTGGCTTCATAATGCGGGAAATTTTTCTCGGCATCGCAATCGAAATTGTAATCGCCGAGCAGGGATTCCGTCAGCGGATCGCCGTCATAGGCTGTCGTGGCGGCCGGATCGCGATCCAGATTGCTGGGCCAGTCGATGTAGAGTTCAGCCTTGCGGACGTAGATGCTGCTGTTCTTGCGCAGCGCGTTTCTCGCGACCGTGTAGTCCTTATAGGCCCCTTGGCCCGCCGCAATGGTCATCGCCTTGTTGCCAGCGTCGGACGTGCTGGAGCCGACATAGTTGTAATAGATCAATTGCTGCAGCATCTGAACGTCGGCATAGGAGTTTGAAATCTCCACGAACGCGGCGGTGCCGTCTCGCATGTCTGCCTGTGCTATTTCGCTGACCTTTTGCTCGTAGGAGTTGAGGTACTGGATATAGGTTCCAACCCAGCCGGCGAGCAGCGTGACAATGGACAGGCTGGCTGCGGAATGAAGCCAGGAGTCAAAGCCGAGCATCCGCCTCCAGAAGCCGCGCGGCGCGTCGCCGCCTGGTTGCTGCTGGTTGGTTGATTCCGTCATGGGCCGGTCCCCGATCGCGCGGCATCAAGCTAGTGCAAACGACGAAACCCATCCAGTGCTCGCGGTGCCGCACGGATCTGGTTGCAATCCGGAACGTCAGGTCGGCAACAGCTCGGTGAGCGAGCGGATGATGCGATCGGGTTTCACGGTCGAGCCTTCGGGCAGGCCCTCACCATGCACGTCCATCCAGATCGAATAGATGCCGAGCCGCTGCGGCGCCTCGATCTCCCATTCCAGATTGTCGCCGATCATCCAGGTTTCGGGCGCGCTGACGCCGAGCGCGGCCATCGCATGCAGATAGGCGCGTTCCTCCGGCTTGCCGAACCCGTGCTCGCCTTCGATCTGGATGTGGTCGAAGCGGTGCGCGAGCTCGAACCGTTCGACCTTGGCGCGCTGGGTGTCGGCGGCCCCATTGGTGACGAGCGCGAGCCTGACGCCTAGCGCCTTGAATTTATCGATCGCCTCATGCGCGCCGGGAAAGACGAACATTTCTTCCTCGCGATAGGCGGTGAAGCGCTCGGCAAGACGGCCCGCGAGATCATCCGGCAACGGCGCGTGGCCGCGCGCGACCAGGGCATCAAAGCCGCCCTTGACGGTCAGCCGCCGTGCTTCGCCGAGTTTCAGCCGCCATGCCGGCTTGGCATTGGCCCAGAATTGCCGCGCATAGGCCAGCACCGCGGTTGCGACCTCTTGCGGCGACAGGGGCGCGAATTCATCGGCAAATTCATTCGCAATCGTGTTCCACGCGATTTCGGGCCGGCCATAGGCCGACAGGATGGTGTCATCCATGTCGATCAGCATCGCGCGCGGCAGGGTGGTCATCGCGCTCACGGCCATCTCACCTCCGGCGGCATCGACGACAGGATGGAATCGATATTGCCGCCGGTCTTCAGCCCGAACAGGGTGCCGCGGTCATAGAGCAGGTTGAACTCGACATAGCGTCCGCGCCGGATCAATTGCTCCTCGCGGTCGGCTTCCGTCCAATTGAACGCAAAATTGCGCCGGACCAGTTCGGGATAGACGTTGAGAAAGGCGCGGCCGACGGCTTGCGTGAAGGCGAAATCCGCGTCCCAGTCGCCGGAATCGTGGTGGTCGTAGAAGATGCCGCCGATGCCGCGCGGCTCCTTCCGGTGCGGCAGGTAGAAATATTCGTCGCACCATTTCTTGTATTTTTCATAGGGCGCAATTGTCGCGTGCGCGTCACAGGCGGATTGCATCGCAGCGTGGAAGGCAACCGTATCCGGGTCTTGCTGGGTGCGGCGGCGATCCAGCACCGGCGTCAAGTCCGAGCCGCCGCCGAACCATGATTTCGTCGTCACGATGAAACGGGTGTTCATGTGCACCGCCGGCACATGCGGGCTGTGCATATGCGCGATCAGCGAGATGCCCGAGGCCCAGAAGCGGGGGTCTTCGGCCGCCCCCTGGATCTGCGCGCGAAACTCGGGGGCGAACTCGCCCGATACCGTCGAGCAATGCACGCCGACCTTTTCGAACAGTCTTCCGTGCATCATCGACATCACACCGCCGCCGCCCGGTTGGCCGGTGGAGTCGCTGCGGTCCCAGGGCGTGCGGACGAAACGGCCGGGGCTGCCCGGATAGAGCGCGGCCGGTGCCTCGTCCTCCAGCCGTTCGAAGGCTGTGCAGATATCGTCGCGCAGCGCCTCGAACCAGCTTCGCGCGCGCGCCTTGCGATCTTCGATGACATTCATGTCCATCAGATATTTCCTTGCCGGGTTTGACGTAACGCTTCACCCGCTGCCATGGCAGCCGCCATGGCGACATTGAGCGAGCGCAAACCCGGCTTGATCGGGATTTTGAGCCGCGCGTCCGCGGCCGTCACGACCTCATCGGTGACGCCGACGGTCTCCCGTCCGAACAACAGGATGTCCGACGCGCCATAGCGAAAATCAAGATAGGAAGTGGCGCCCCTGGTGGTGAAAAGCACGAGCCGATGGCCGGCCTGCCGCCGCCATTCCTCGAATTGGGCCCAGGAGATGTGGCGCATCAGCCGAACCTGGTCGAGATAATCCATGCCGGCGCGGCGGAAGGCCCGGTCGGAGACCGGAAAGCCGGCGGGCTCGATGATATGGGCCGCCACGTCCAGGCAGGCGCAGAGCCTGAGAATCGTCCCGGTATTTTGGGGGATGTCGGGCTGGAAAAGCGCAATCTGCATCCTGTCCGGCTCTCACGAATGTATGAATAAAACAACGGTCTGCGCTGATTTAGTGCATTGCACGCTTGCGGGCGGTTAGTGGGCTTGCGCTCTTTCGGCAAGGGTGCCAATAGAACGATTCTGGACTGCTTGCTTGGCGGAATTGGCCGAAAAAGGCAGTCTCTGCCGCCGCGGGGGGTCGCGGGCGCCGGCAGCCTCACCTGGTCACGTTTTTTACGTCTCTGGGGCGGTTCCACCGGCTGCGAGCTTAAGAAAGGGTTTGGAATCGTGACGACAGCGACTGCTGACCATCCGACACGCCGTGATTTCCTCTTCGTTGCGACCGGAGCGGTTGCAGCCGTGGGGGGAGTGGCCTCCCTCTGGCCCTTTATTTCCCAGATGAATCCGGACGCCTCGACGATTGCAGCCGGCGCGCCGATCGAGGTCGATATCTCCCCGATCGCGGACGGTCAGGACATCAAGGTGTTCTGGCGCGGCAAGCCGATCTACATCATGCACCGGACCAAGAAGCAGATCGAGGAAGCGCAGAAAGTCCCGCTCAGCGACCTCAAGGACCCCGCCACCGACCAGTCGCGCGTCAAGGACGGTCATGACCAGTGGCTGGTGGTGATCGGCATCTGCACCCATCTCGGCTGCATCCCGATCGCGCATGAGGGCAATTACGACGGCTTCTTCTGCCCCTGCCACGGCTCGCAATACGACTCCTCCGGCCGTATCCGTCAGGGACCCGCGCCCGCCAACCTGCCGGTCCCGCCCTACGCCTTTCTTTCCGACACCAAAATCCAGATCGGCTGAGCCGGGGAGCCATCCCCAGGACTTCAAGCCGTCACGTCGTTTTACTTCCAGGATCGCATCATGAGCGGACCCTCCGACTACAAGCCGAACCATCCAGCCCTGCAATGGTTCGAACGGCGACTGCCGATTTTGAGCCTCATGCATTCCTCGTTCGTGGCTTACCCGACGCCGCGCAACCTGAATTACTGGTGGACTTTCGGCGCCATCCTGTCGTTCATGCTGGGCATCCAGATCCTGACCGGCGTGATCCTGGCGATGCACTACACGCCGGAAGCCACCATGGCCTTCCGCTCGGTGGAAAGCATCGTCCGCGACGTCAATTTCGGCTGGCTGCTCCGCAACATGCACGCCAGCGGCGCGTCGATGTTCTTCTTCGCGGTCTATGTCCACATGTTCCGCGGCCTCTATTACGGGTCGTACAAGGAGCCGCGCGAGGTGCTCTGGATCCTCGGCGTCATCATCTACCTCCTGATGATGGCGACCGGCTTCATGGGCTATGTGCTGCCCTGGGGCCAGATGAGCTTCTGGGGTGCCACCGTCATCACCAACCTGTTCTCGGCCATTCCCTATGTCGGCGACAGCATCGTGACCTTGCTGTGGGGCGGCTACTCGGTCGGCAATCCGACCTTGAACCGCTTCTTCTCGCTGCATTACCTGCTGCCGTTCCTGATCGCGGGCGTGGTGGTGCTGCACGTCTGGGCGCTGCATGTCGCCGGCCAGAACAATCCTGACGGCCTCGACATGAAGAGCGACAAGGACTCGGTGCCGTTCACGCCGCACGCGACCATCAAGGACATGTTCGGCGTCTCGGTGTTCCTGCTGCTCTATGCCTGGTTCATCTTCTACATGCCGAACTATCTCGGCGACGCCGACAACTACATTCCGGCCAATCCCGGCGTGACGCCGCAGCACATCGTGCCGGAGTGGTATTACCTGCCATTCTACGCGATCCTGCGCTCGATCCCGAACAAGCTCGCCGGCGTGATCGCGATGTTCTCGGCGATCATCGTGCTGGTGTTCCTGCCCTGGCTCGACAGCGCCAGGACGCGGTCCTGCAAATATCGTCCGCTGGCGAAGCAGTTCTTCTGGATCTTCGTCGTGGTCTGCATCCTGCTCGGCTATCTCGGCGCGCAGCCGCCGGAGGGCATCTATGTGATCGCCGGCCGCATCCTCACGGTCTGCTACTTCTCCTACTTCCTGATCGTGCTGCCGCTGCTCTCCAGGATCGAGACGCCGCGCGCGACGCCGAACTCGATCGCAGATGCGGTTCTTGCCAAGAGCGGCAAGGTCGCTGCGGCCGTGGTCGCGATGATCGTCGCGGGTGGCCTGCTGGTCGGCAGTGCGCAAAACGCGCGCGCCGAGGAGCAGGAAACGCCGCCGTCGCTGAGATGGTCGTTTTCCGGTCCGTTCGGAACGTATGACCGCGGCTCGCTGCAGCGCGGCCTGAAGATCTACAAGGAAGTCTGCTCCAACTGCCACTCGCTGAACTACATCGCCTTCCGCAACCTCGCCGATCCCGGCGGTCCCGGCTATTCCGAAGCGCAGGTCGCCTCGCTTGCGTCGGAGTACAAGATCAAGGACGGTCCGAACGACCAGGGCGAGATGTTCGAGCGGCCCGGCCGGCCGGCGGACTATTTCCCGGCGCCGTTCCCCAACGAGCAGGCGGCGCGCGCGGCCAATGGCGGCGGCCTGCCGCCCGATCTCTCGCTGATCACCAAGGCGCGGTCCTATGAGCGCGGCTTCCCTTTCTTCATCTTCGACTTCTTCACCCAGTTCCAGGAGCAGGGCCCGAACTACGTCTCCGCCATCCTGCAGGGTTTTGAGGACAAGCCGCCGGCGGGTGTCACCATTCCCGATGGCTCCTACTACAACAAATATTTCCCCGGCCATTCCATCAAGATGCCGAAGCCGCTCTCGGACGGTCAGGTCACCTTCGACGACGGCGCGCCGGCGACGCTGCCGCAATATTCCAAGGACGTCACCACCTTCCTGATGTGGGCGGCGGAGCCCAAGATGGAAGCGCGCAAGCAGCTCGGCTTCCAGGTCTTCGTCATCCTGATCATCTTCGCCTTCATGATGTATTTCACCAAGAAGAAGGTCTGGGCCGACGCGCACTGATCTTCTGTCGAAGGTGATGTGAAACGAGAAAGCCCCCAAAACGGGGCTTTTTTGTTGAACTGTCATTCCGGGGCGCGCGAAAGCGCGAACTCAGGTGCGCACTTGCGAACCTGAGAATCTCGAGATTCCGGGTTCGATGCTGCGCATCGCCCCGGAATGACGAATGTGTGGATTGCGTCGCCGCCACGCAGCCGCCAAAATAGCGGCTGTCTCAAGAAAACACCGCCGGAGGAACCCATGGGCACCATCATCAATTTCAAGCGTCCGGACGGCAAGGAAGCCTCCGGCTATCTCGCCAATGCCGCGCGCGGCGACGCGCCGGGGGTGGTGGTGATCCAGGAATGGTGGGGCCTGCAGGACCAGATCAAGGGCATGTGCGACCGCTTCGCCCGCGCCGGCTTCGATGCGCTGGCGCCCGACCTCTACAAGGGCACGGTGGTGCCGTATCACGACACCGATGCGGCGGGGAAGGAAATGAACTCGCTGGATTTCATGGACGCCACCACCCAGACCGTGCGCGGCGCCGCGCAATATCTCGCGCGCAACGGCGCCAAGGTCGGGCTGACCGGCTTCTGCCTCGGCGGCGCGGTGACCATCATCGGCGCGACCAGGATTCCGGAGCTGACGGCCGGCGTCGTGTTCTACGGCATTCCGCCGGAGGCCGCCGCCAAGCCCGCGGATGTCAGGATCCCGCTGCAGGCGCATTTCGCCAGCAAGGACGACTGGTGCACGCCGGCTGCGGTCGATGGCTTCGAGAAAGCCATGAAGGCCGCCGGCAAGTCGCTTGATATTCACCGCTACGAAGCCGAGCACGGCTTTGCCAACGAGCAGCGCCTCTCCGTGCACGACCGCCAATGCGCCGAGCAAGCCTGGGGCCGGGCGACGGAGTATTTCCGGAAGCATCTGGGGTAGGGATTCCCTGCTGTCGTCCCGGCGAAAGCCGGGACCCATACGCCGAGACCGCGCGATTTGAGGAAGTGCAAGTCGCCAAGTATCGTTTGACGACATTGGCTTGTGGTTTTGGGTCCCGGCTTTCGCCGGGACGACGCGGGATGGTTACTGCTTCACCCCGTCCCACCACGCGCACGTGCCCGACATCAGCTTGTAATTGCCCTCCATCACCTGCACCGGCGCGCGCAGGCCTTCGCGGGCGGCATTCATCCGCATTTCGCGCGCGACCTCGCGGTCCTTCTCGGGCAGCCAGACGCGCTCATGGCCCCACAGGCTCGGGCCGTGATGCATCTCGACCGGCTGCCAGTTTTGGGGATCGATCTCGCGGCCGCCCCAGCCGCATTCGATCATGAAGGACGACGGCGTCTTGGCGTAGAACGACGTCATGAGATCGTTGGTGTGGCGGCCGAGCGTGACATTGACGCGGTCTTCGCTGAGCGCGACGTCATAGGACTGGCCGACATCGTCGAGCGAGAACAATTCCACCATCAGATGGTGCATGCCGGCCTTGCCGGTCTCGATCAGCGCAAGCGAGTGATGGCGCGGATTGACGTGGAAGAAATAGGCGCGGAACGGCTTTTCGATGTAGTCGGACAAGCCGAAGCCGAGCACTTTTATATAGAACGCCATGATCGGCTCGATGTTCTCCACCGTCAGCACGGCGTGGCCGAGACCCAGCGGCCCGGTGCGGAAGCCCGAGATCGAGCGGCCCGGCGAGAACGGCGTCTCGTCGATCTCGGCGCCGTGAAAGGCCTCGAGCCGGTTGCCCGCGGGATCCGCAAACGAGATCAGCGCGCGCACGCGCCGCGCATCGGCCAGCGTCTGCGGTTCGGCGGTGACGGCAACGCCGGCGCTTTCGAGCCGCGCGGCGAGCGCATCGAGCGCCGCGCCATCGGAGACCTCCCAGCCGAAGAAGCGCGCGCCGTCGCCCATGGCGCGGTCGATCACGATGCGCTGCTTGCGGTCGTCCATGCGGAAGGCGAGCAGCGAGTTGCCGCGCTCGACCGCCTGAAGTCCCACCATGTTCGTGCCGAACTGCCGCCAATCCTCGAGCGCGGACGATCCGAACCCGGCATATCCCAATCCTGTGATCATGGGGCGACTCCCTGCTATTTCCCTCACCCTGAGGAGCGGCGTAAGCCGCGTCTCGAAGGGTGAGGCCACCATCGGGGCCTCATGGTTCGAGACGGCGCTGATGCGCCTCCTCACCATGAGGGTTTAGAGCATGCTACGCCGTTTTTTGGGCACGTCCACTCACGGCCTCCCTTGACGGCCCCCGCCACGGTAGTGTTTACCTTTGGCCATGAGCACCGTCATCCGCCCCTCCCGTCGTTGGTGGCCCACCTTCTAAAAGGTGGCCGGTGCGATTTTCTCTGTCTTTCATCGTTCTCGGGCCGCCATCGCAGGCGGTCTTGCTTTGTCCTGTGTGGCGTTCCCTCGGCCAATTTCGTAAGAGGAACACATGAACAGGACCGTCTTCTCGCTTCCCGAGCAGAGCCGCTACACGACCCGCGGCGGCCTCGCCGTGCAGCGCGTGGTCGAGCATTTCTCCGGCGGCGCCAACCGGCTCGATGCGCTGATCGACCTGCTCGACCGCCGCCGTGGTGTGGTGCTGTCCTCGGGCACCACGGTGCCCGGCCGCTATGACAGTTTCGACCTCGGCTTCTCCGATCCGCCGCTAGTGCTGGAGACTTCCGGCGTCAACTTCTCGCTCATTGCGCTGAACCCGCGCGGCGAAGTGTTGATCGCCTTCCTTGCCGATACCTTGCGCGAACCGTGTGTCGTCATCACGGAGAAAAGCGCGACGCATCTGGTCGGCCACATCCTGCGCGGCGCAGCACCCGTGGAGGAGGACCAGCGCACCCGCCGCGCCAGCGTGATGTCGCTGGTGCGCGACATGATCGCGGCGTTCTCGGCGAATGACGATGGGATGCTCGGCCTGTTCGGCGCCTTCGCCTACGACCTCGTGTTCCAGATCGAGGACCTCGTGCAGAAGCGCGCGCGAGAGAGCGACCAGCGCGACATCGTGCTCTATGTGCCCGACCGCTTGCTGGCTTACGACCGTGCCACAGCGCGCGGCGCGGTGCTGAGCTACGATTTCACCTGGAAGGGGAAATCGACCGCGGGCCTGCCGCGCGAGACCGCGGAAAGCGCCTATGCCAAAACGCCGCGGCAGGGCTTTGCCGATCACGCGCCCGGCGAATATCAGGCCACGGTGGAGACCGCGCGCGCGGCGTTCGCCCGCGGCGATCTGTTCGAGGCCGTGCCGGGGCAGCTGTTCGGCGAGCCCTGCGAGCGCTCGCCGGCCGAAGTGTTCCAGCGGCTGTGTCGCATCAACCCGTCGCCCTATGGCGCGCTGATGAATCTCGGCGACGGCGAATTCCTGGTGTCGGCCTCGCCGGAAATGTTCGTGCGCTCCGACGGCCGCCGCGTGGAAACCTGCCCGATCTCGGGCACGATCGCGCGCGGCCGTGATGCGATCGGCGATGCCGAGCAGATCCGCCAGCTCCTGAACTCGGAAAAGGACGAGTTCGAGCTCAACATGTGCACCGACGTCGACCGCAACGACAAGGCGCGCGTTTGCGTGCCCGGTACCATCAAGGTGCTGGCGCGGCGACAGATCGAGACCTACTCGAAACTGTTTCACACGGTCGATCATGTCGAGGGCATGCTGCGGCCCGGCTTCGACGCGCTCGACGCGTTCCTGACCCATGCCTGGGCGGTGACGGTGACCGGCGCGCCAAAACTCTGGGCGATGCAGTTCGTCGAGGACCACGAGCGTTCGCCGCGGCGCTGGTATGCCGGCGCCATCGGCTGCGTGAATTTCGACGGCAGCATCAATACCGGGCTCACCATCCGCACCATCCGCATGAAGGATGGACTGGCCGAGGTGCGGGTCGGCGCCACCTGTCTGTTTGATTCCGATCCCGCCGCCGAAGACCGCGAGTGCCAGGTCAAGGCCGCCGCCCTGTTCCAGGCGCTGCGCGGCGATCCGCCAAAGCCGCTGTCGGCCTTTGCGCCGGATGCCACCGGTTCGGGCAAGAAGGTGCTCTTGATCGACCACGACGACAGTTTCGTGCATATGCTCGCCGACTACTTCCGCCAGGTCGGCGCCAGCGTCACCGTGGTTCGCTATGTGCATGCGCAGGACATGCTGAAGCAGAGGAAATGGGATTTGCTGGTGCTGTCGCCCGGTCCCGGCCGGCCGGAAGATTTCGAGATTTCCTCGACCATCGACACGGCGATCGCCAGGAAGCTGCCGATCTTCGGCGTCTGCCTCGGCGTGCAGGCGATCGGCGAATATTTTGGCGGCAAGCTCGGCCAACTCGGCCATCCCGCGCACGGCCGGCCGTCACGGGTGCAGGTGAGGGGCGGGCGCTTGATGCGCAGCCTGCCGAACGAGATCGTGATCGGCCGCTATCATTCGCTCTATGTCGAGCGCGACTCCATGCCCGACGTGCTCGACGTCACCGCGAGCACCGAGGACGGCGTCGCCATGGCGATCGAGCACAAGACCCTGCCGGTCGGCGGCGTGCAGTTTCATCCGGAGTCGCTGATGTCGCTTGGCGGGGAAGTGGGTTTGCGTATCGTCGAGAATGCGTTCCGGCTGGAGGCAAATTGAGAGGCCTCGTCATTGCGAGCGAAGCGAAGCAATCCATTTCGCCGCATCGGGAAACATGGATTGCTTCGTCGGTTCGCTCCTCGCAATGACGGGAGTAGACACAGGGTTGAAACCAAATGACGTTTGATCACGATCTTAAAGCCACCGTCCGCACCATTCCGGACTACCCGAAAAAGGGCATCCTGTTCCGCGACATCACCACGCTGCTGGCGGATGCGCGCGCCTTCCGCCGTGCGGTCGACGAACTGGTACATCCCTGGGCCGGCTCCAAGATCGACAAGGTCGCGGGCATCGAGGCGCGCGGCTTCATCCTCGGCGGCGCGGTGGCGCACCAGGTCTCCGCCGGCTTCGTGCCGATCCGCAAGAAAGGCAAGCTGCCGCACACCACCGTGCGGATTGCCTACTCGCTGGAATACGGCATCGACGAGATGGAGATGCATGCCGACGCCGTGCATCCCGGCGAGCGCGTGATCCTGGTCGACGACCTCATCGCCACCGGCGGCACCGCCGAAGGGGCGGTAAAACTGCTGCGCCAGATCGGCGCCAATGTGCTGGCTGCCTGCTTCATCATCGACCTGCCGGACCTCGGCGGCGCCGCCAAGCTCCGCGCCATGGACGTGCCGGTGCGTACGCTGATGAGTTTCGAGGGACACTAGGACAGGCCATGTGGCCTGCAAGGGAAAGTCCGCATCTGGCGCAGAGCCTGCGGTCGCCTATATTTGCTTTCGCATCGTGAACCCAGGAGGACGGACATGACAGTTTCGACGGAACGCGCGGTCCTTGCCGGCGGCTGCTTCTGGGGCGTGCAGGACCTGCTGCGCAAGTATCCGGGCGTGATTTCGACCAGGGTGGGCTATTCCGGCGGCGAGGTTCCGAACGCGACTTATCGCAACCACGGCAATCACGCGGAAGCCGTCGAGATCATCTTCGATCCGAAGCTCATCAGCTATCGGAAGCTGCTGGAATTCTTTTTCCAGATCCATGACCCCTCGACGTTGAACCGCCAGGGCAACGACCGGGGAGCAAGCTACCGGTCGGCCATTTTCTACACCAGCGACGAGCAGAAGCGGATCGCGCTGGACACCATCGCCGATGTCGATGCGTCCGGTATTTGGCCGGGCAAGGTCGTCACCGAGGTGGCGCCCGTCGGACCGTTCTGGGAAGCCGAGCCCGAACATCAGGATTATCTGGAGAAATATCCTGATGGCTACACCTGTCACTTCGTCCGGCCGAACTGGACTCTGCCGCACCGCGCGGAGAAGGCTCAATCCCGCGCGAGCTGACTTTCGGTTATCACGGCGTGCGGACGCAGCGAAAAACCGCGTCCGCATTGCATCCGTAACCTGAATCATCAGTCCCGAAATATTCCCGCAAAGTCACTCGGCCAGGATCGCCGGTCCAACACAGGACGGTGAGATCATGATTGAGTTCGTTCTCGACTATCGCAGCCCCTACGCCTACCTGGCCAACACGCAAGTTACGGCACTGGGCACACAAATCGCCTATGAACCCGTCGACATCCTTCGGGTCATGAAGCAGGTCAACAACACGCCTACGCCGATGTGTTCGCCAAAGTTGAAATACGCGGCGCTGGACGCCACGCGCTGGGCGAAACTCTATCGTGTCCCATTTGCTCCCAACCGGGCGTTGCTCGAAGCGCTGCGGAATGGACGCTGCGAGAATGGCCTGTTTTCGCGCGCGGGAATCGCCGGCCAGCAACTCGGCATTTTCGAGCAGGTGAACGATGCCTTGTTCAGCGCGGTCTGGGCCGGCTTGGACGATCTGGCGAGTGCAGAAGGACGGTCGCGATTTGCAGCGAGCCGCGCGCTGCCGGACGAATTGTGGGAGATGGCGGAGTCTGCCGAGGTGGAGGAGAGCCTTGCCGCCAACAGCGAGCGCGCGGTGGCGCGCGGCGTATTCGGCGTGCCAACCTTCTTCGTCGATGATGAAATGTTCTTCGGCAACGATCAACTCGATTTCATCAAGGCCAGGCTGAAGCCCGCCTACGCGAAAGTGCCGGAAGGCCATTTACTCTGACTGCTTCGGGATCGGGTGTGGCGGTTTGTCGCGCGGCAGTGTGATGGCCGCCACAGTCTTCCTTCAGTCTGCCCTGTTCTGGTTGCAACGCGGCTATGCCGCGATGAACCAGGCACCACGCTCCGTGGACTCAACGACTGACGGGCAACTGCGCTCTTGCGTTCTGGCGTGGTTATTTTTTCCCTAGGATGGCTGGCGACAGGGTTTTGTAGTGAAATTTCTCTTTGAAAATCATGTGCTTGATGTCGAGCGACGGGAGCTGAGCTGCGCCGGGCAGGGCGTGCCGCTCGAGCCCCAGGTGTTTGACCTGTTGCTGTACCTGTTGGAGAAGCGCGACCGCGTCGTCGGCAAGGACGAACTGTTCGACCAGGTGTGGGATGGCCGGATCGTTTCGGAATCGACGCTGACCAGCCGCATCAATTCTGTGCGCAGGGCGATCAAGGACACCGGCAGAGACCAGCGTTTGCTGCGCACGATCATGCGCAAGGGATTTCGTTTTGTCGGCGATGTCCATGCCGAGCAGCTGGAGGCGGCGCCGTCGCCGCCGCTGTCGCCTGCCGCGGATGACGGCGGTCTGCCGCGGCTGGCGCTGCCCGTTCTCGACCGCACGGCGATTGCCGTGCTGCCTTTCCTCAACATGAGCAACGAAGCCGAACAGGAATATTTCTCCGACGGAATCAGCGAAGACATCATCACGGCGCTGTCGAAGCTGCGCTGGTTCTACGTGATCGCCCGCAACTCCTCCTTCATGTACAAGGGCAAGTCCGTTCATTTGAAGCAGGTCGGCGAGGATCTCGGCGTCGCCTATGTGGTCGAGGGCAGCGTTCGCAAGGAAGGCGATCGCGTGCGCATCACCGCGCAGCTGAACGACGTCGCAACCGGCAGTCATATCTGGGCGGAACGCTACGACCGCAATCTGGCCGACGTGTTTGCCGTCCAGGACGAGATCACGCAGGCCATCGTTGCCGCGATCGAGCCGAAGCTTTACGCAGCGGAAAACTTCCGCGCGCAGCGCAAGGCGCCGGACAGCATGGACGCCTGGGAGCTCGTGATGCGCGCGCTGTCGCATTACTGGCGCGTGACGCGGCAGG
Source organism: uncultured Alphaproteobacteria bacterium (assembly GCA_963802585.1). Taxonomy (GTDB): domain Bacteria; phylum Pseudomonadota; class Alphaproteobacteria; order Rhizobiales; family Xanthobacteraceae; genus Bradyrhizobium. Next base: position 331,986 of record CAWDJS010000017.1, read on the forward strand.
ACAACATGCTCGCTCAGGCGCTGCTCGACAAGGCGGTCAAGATCGATCCGCATTACGGACTGGCGCTCGGCGTGCTCGCCACCAGCCACATGTTCGGCGCCCACATGGGATGGGAGGGGATGGCAAAGGCGGTTCTGGTCGCCGAGCGCGCCGCGCTCGCCGCTATCCGTGCCGACAGCGAGGATGCCTGGGCGCATTACGCGCTGGGATGCGTCTATCTGTTCACGCGCTCCTTCGACGATTGCCTCTCGGAGTTCGAGCTGGCATTGCAGCTCAATCCCAGCTTCTCGCCCGCGCGCGGCTATTATGGCGTGTCGCTGGCCTATTGCGGCCGCTGGGAGGAGGGCGATCGCGAGGCGCGGCATGCGCTGCGGCTGAGCCCGCACGATCCGTTCGCCGCCATCTATTATGGCGTTGCCTCCTACAGCCAGTTCGTCGGCGGCAACTATGACGAGGCGATCGGTCTCGCGCGCGAGAGCATGCGGCTGCGTCCGGACTTCGTCGGCGGGCACCGCGTGCTGACCGCCGCGGCCGCCATGTCGGACCAGCCGGAGTTGACGGCCAAGGCGCTCGAGGCGCTGCTCCGCGTCCAGCCCGACCTTTCGCTCTCGTGGCTCGCCAACGAGATGCCTTTCAAGTGCGACGCCGAACGCGCGCGCTATCTGGAGGCCTTCCGGCGCGCCGGGCTCCGATAGGAAGTTCTCGAAACAGTCCAAACGGGAGAGAGGCCGTCTCGTCGTGGCGAGACAGGCTCGCGCCGGCATGCCGGTCTGCTCCGTCGATGCGCTCAGATTATTTCAAGCGTTTCTGGACGAGAAATCAGGGCGCCCTGAAGGTTTTTGCCGTCGGCAACGTGCATACCGGAGAAGGGAGGGCAGCTTTTAGAACGACATCAGAGAAAGCAGGATGATGACTTTATTGAACATGAACTCGGGTCATTCCGACCCATCATACATTTGGGCGGCGATCCGCTCGGTTGGCAGAGGATTTCTCAAGCTGGTCAACGGATGGGTTGCGGCCATCCTCGCCCAGCGCGCACATCAGGCAAACCTGGCCGTCCTGCGCCGTCTCGACGAGCGGCAGCTCAGGGACATCGGCATCGATCGCGGCGAGATCGAGGCTGCTTCGCCGGACGCCATCAGAGATCGCGCCTTGAGACGGCACGCGATGCTTTCCTGACGGCGGCGAAAAAGCCGGCATCGAGGGCGACGAGGCCCTCAATGCCGGGAGCGGGTGCCGCGATGAGGCACTCCACACGGAGTTCTCTCAATTCGTCGTATACTCGCCTATCGCGGCTTTTGCAGGGCCACCCCGTAACGGTGGTAGATCGCCTTGATCGTGCCGTCCGCACTCAGCCGTTCCATGGCGTGATCGACCGCATCCCGCAAGCTGTCATCGGGCCGGACCATGCCGACGGCGACATTCCAGTTGAGGTTGGGCTCGCTCTCATCGAGATCGAGGATGCGTATCGCCTTGTCGGGATGCGTCAGGTTGTAATAGCTGGCCATCGTCGGGGTGACCGCTGCTGCGTCGATCTCATGATTGGCAAGGGCGTCCAGGCTGTCGACCTCGAATCCGAAGGTCGATGTCGGCACATGGCGTTGACTGAGCGTCATGGCCGCCATCGATCCGACCAGGACCCCGACCTTGGTATGCTCGTCGAGGCTCTTGAACGAGGTGAGCTGGCTTGCCTGAGGCACGGCCAGCGCGACGCCTGTGCGATAATACGGCTTTGAAATCCGCAAGTTGGTTTCGCCCTGCGCCTCGCGATCGGCAATGACGTCCAGAACGATGTCACAGCCCGCGCTGCGCATCTGGTACTGGGTGATGATCCAGTCGGGCCGGAGCGAGACGCCAAGCTCGCGTGCCAGGGCGTTCCCCAACTCGATCTGAAATCCGGGCGGGTTCTCCGCCTTGCTGGCGAACGGCAGCGAGTTGGGGTGGGCGCACAGTCCGAGCACGCCCGAATTGCGGATCGCATCGAGGGATCGCGCCTGCGCCTCGCCTGCCAGTCCGATCAGGGCGCCGATCATGAGGGGGAGGATGGTCTTCTTCATCAGTTGCCCGGTGCGCATCATTCCTGCTTTGCCCTGCTCAGCCTTGGTGTGTCAGCCTTGGTGGGTCAGCCTTGGCGCGGCTTCAGCGCCCGGATGTATTTGACGATCTCGTCGATCTGCGCATCGCTGAATGCGGCGCCGAAGGCGGGCATCGCGCCTTGCTTGCCGTTCTTGATGCGGTTGCGGATGAAGTCGTCGTCGCGTTGGCTGTCCATGAGCTGCGGTCCCTTGCCCGCCGCGCGACCGCCATCGGAGTGACACCAGCCACAGGTCGTTGCGAACAACTGTCCGACATCGAGCGGCCCGTTATCCGGTGTGGGGGCAGCAGGCTGCTGCGCTCGAGCCGGCATGGCGGAAATTGCTAACGGAACGGCGAGCATCAGCGGCAACAACGCCAGTATCTTCCAAATCAACATATTCCAATTCAATCGCATGCCGGCCAAACCCACCTGTCAGCTTTATCGACTCCACTTCAACATGTCGGGGAGCGGCGTAACGCCGCTCCCCGACAGATCGTGCTGAAAGCCTATTTCAGGCTGTAGACGACGAGCGCGCCGTCGTCACGCGGCATGCTCTTGTAGACCCCGCCGAAGGTTGGCGCGTAATCATCTGACGCCATGCCGCCAAAGCCGGCGACGACCGCGACATACTGCTTGCCGTTGACGGCATAGCTGATGATGCCGCCCTGGTGGCCGGTGCCGTCGCCGTGATTCCACAGCTCCGTTCCGGATTCGGCATCGTAGGCATGAACGGTGCCGCGCGAGTCAGGCACGAACACCAGACCGCCTCCGGTCGACAACACGCTGCCGAGCGGCGGTTCGGGGAAGCGGACTTCCCACTTCTTGGCACCCGTGATCGGATCGCGCGCGTCGAGATGACCATAAATCTCGCCGCTCGGCGGCGCCGTGATCTTGAAGTCCGCGCCGATGTTGAGCTGGGCCTGGGGGGCAACGATCGGAGTCGTCTTCGTGACCTCGAGCGTCATGCACCATTCCTGGCCGAGCTTGTAGTAGAGGCCCGTCTTGGGATTGTAGGAGCCGGAGTTCCAGCTGATGCCGCCGGAAATATGCGGGCACAGCGGCGGCGACTCGACTTTCCCCGCAGTGAAGTCGCGGCGACCGATCAACTCGCCGGTCTTGGTGATATCCTTGACGAAGTTGATGTTCTCAACGAGCCGCCAGACGTTCTTGACCGCAAGATTGCGGTCGTAGACGAAGACGAAGCCGCTCTTGTTCGGATGCACCACGTACTTCTGGCCGTCGCGCTCCAGCATCAGGAACTCGCCGACCGCGCTGTCGAAGTCCCAGGCGTCGTGCGGCAGCTCCTGGTGATAGGATTTCAGCTTGCCGGTATCGAGATCAAGCGCGATCACCGAGGTGGTGTAGAGATTGTCTCCCGGGCGCGCGCCCTGCGTCTTGTAATCGGCGCCCGACCAATCGTAGAGCGGCGCCGGATTGGCGGTGCCCCACAGCACCGTATTGGTCTCGGTGTCGTAGGTGCCCGGCATCCAGCCGCCACCTCCGCCGGTGCGCCAGGAGTCATTGCCCCAGGTCTTCATCGCCTCGTCGGTGCCGGCGACTGTCAGGAATTCCCACTTCTTCTTGCCGGTGGCGGCATCGACACCGAAGATCGGGCCGCGGCCCGGCCATTCACCGCCCTGCGAACCGATCACCACCGTGCCCTTGGCATAAAGCGGCGCACCGGTGAAACCGACGGTCAGCTTCTGGGAATCGATCAGCTTGGTGTCCCACATCACCTTTCCGGTCTTCATGTCGAGCGCGATGAGCCGGCCATCCATGGTGCCGACATAGGCCTTGCCTTCGCCGAGCGCGAGGCCGCGATTGTAGGGGGAGTGGGTCTGGCGCGCGATCAGCGCTTCGTCCAGCTCGGGGAAGTAGGACCAGATCACTTCGCCGGTGGCGCCGTTCAGCGCAAAGGTGCGGCTGTAGGAACCGGTGTAGTAGAGCACGCCGTCGGCCACGAGCGGCATCGACTGCAGCCCGCGCGTCGAGCGTCCGGGAATATGGATCCAGGCGACACTGAGGTTGGCGACGTTGCCGGCGTTGATCTGGGCGAGGGGACTGTAGTGATAGGACTTGTACGAGCCGTGATAGGTCAGCCAGTCGTTCTGACCACCGGCGTCGATACGCGCAGTATCGACCGATTGGGCAAACGCCGACGGTGCGGCGAGCACCGCGACGGTCGCTGCAATGCAGAGGCGAGAATGACGCCATTGCTTCTTCATGGGCACTTCCTCCAGTTTATGTTTGTTGTTGCAGATGCCGGACGCGAGCGGCAGCTGCGGTTGATCATGCGTCGGCTTGCCATTGCGCGCGCAACTGCCGGTACGTTTGACCCTCGGTCAACGTCGCCGATCAGCTGCTTTCAGCCTGGACTGACTGCCATTGCACGCCTTGCCCCGCGCCGAGTGCGGTCAGATTGACGATCAAAGATGGAGAGTTGATGACGGGCATTTCATCAATCTAGGATGGTCAGCAGTGTTGACCGTTTCAGACTTCACGAGCGCTGTGATGCTTGAACAAGCGTGGGTTGCGCCCCAGCGCCGTGCTGCGTTGCAACGCTGCTCGCTCTGCGGCAGGCTCGCAGCCGCCGCTGCTTCAGTCCTCGCTGATTCAGTCCTGCGGTTCGATTTTCACGATGGAAGCGCCGTCGTTGCTGCCCACCCAGAAGCTCACCGGCGTCGTGCTGTTGTCGACGAAAACCCGGCGGATATTGGTCGAGCGCGGCAGCAGATAATCGACCATCTCGCCGGTTCTGGTGTTCAGCCGGGTGACCTGGTCTGTCACCATCGACCCGGTCCATGCATCCTCGTTCTTGTCGAGCACGACATCATAGGGCGCGGACCAGCGCGTATTGAGCTTCCATTCCTTGAATTCCCGGGTCCTGGTATCGAACATTCCGATGCGATCGCCCCGATACTCGCCGAACCAGAGACGATCCTGCGCATCCATATTGCCGCGGCGGGGCGCAGAGCGGGGCGTCGGCGTCTGGAACAGCGAGATTTCGCCGGTCACGGCATCGATGCGTCCGATCTGCCCCTGACGGAAATCCGTGAAGTAGGCGTTGTTTTTGGAGTCGGGAATGACGTCGTAGATATTGTGGAGCTCACCCTTGGGAGCGCCCTTGAACGGTTCCCAAGTCTCGATCTTGCCGGTGACAATGTCGAGCCGGTGCACGCCGGCAAAGCCATTGTTCTGGGTCCAGACCTTGCCGTCGACGTTCGATCTCTGCGGGCTCACCATGTTGATCTGCGCGGCGTCGATATTCCGCTCGGCCGGCAGCGTCCAGAACTGGAATTGCTCGGCACGGGGATCGAACTTGACGATCGTCGCCTGGTACATGTTGCCGAGCCACAAATTGCCCCCGCTGTCGGCGCGCAGGCCGAGGCTGCCGGTCGGAAAATTCTCCCGGTGCTTCGGGTAGGGAAACTCGGTGACCTTGCCGGTTTTGGGGTCCAGACGGCCAAGGTTTTGCTCGCCAAAACTGGAAAACCAGACGATCCCGTCGTTAGCCACCATCACATCATGCGGAGCGACTTCCTCGCGCGGCAGATCGTACTCGGTGTACACCACGCGCGTCGCCCGGCCCTTTGGACGGGGCAAGGTCTTTAGCGCATAATTCCATTGTTCTGTTTTGCTGAGATTGATCGTGCTCAGATAATCCGCCACGGCGCGATAGACCTCGATACGATCCTCGCCGCGCTCTTCCATCAAGCGCTCTGCGGGGCGCAATTGCGGATGGATCGGAAGGCTCTGCTGCACATAGCTCTGCATGCGCGGCAATATCCCGGTGAGGAAACCCTCGGTGTCATATTTCGAGCGCATGATGCGTTCGAACCGATGACAACCGACGCAGTTGAGCAATTGATCCTTTTGCTTGTCGGTACCGGGGACGCTCGCGAGCCATTCCGCGTTCGACAATTGCGCGGCGAGGTCCTTGGCCTTGCCGAGCCTGAGGTCCTTCGTTGTGGCGTGCTTATCCTTTTGCTGATCCTCCTTCTGATCCTTGGCTCCGGTTGCCCCGATTTCGATCCCCTCGGGTTGATCAAGCTCGTAACCGACCGCGCGCACGCCCAGTGTATATCGACCCGGACCTAACCTGTTCGCAGGGAAGCTGTAGCGGCCGTCCGCGCCGGTGACGACCGTGACTGTGATGTTCGAGCCGGCCTTCGTGGCGCTGACCAGCACACCTTCCATCGCCGCTTCCTCAGGCGAACTGACCAGCCCGGTCAGCACCGCTGCGGGCACTTGCGCCGCGGCGGCAGACAGAAACGCAGTCGCCACGGCCGCACCGATGGCAGCGAGAAGCGGATGACGCATGATCCCTCCCGGGTCACTTTCTTGTATTTTCACCAGCATAGGCTGCTCTGCCTGCACACGGCAAGCCGCCATCCATGGCTGACAGGTGGATCAGAGTGCGGATGCGCCGCGCGCTAAAACAGCGCCTCCCGAGAGAGCGGGTTTGTGCTACAGTGATGGGGTCGGCAACAGAAGCGGGTGATATCCAGGCTTCAATGCAGCCGCCGCATCAAACAGAAGACAGTGCCATGACCAAATGGGATTCGACGCTTCTGTTCAAACCCGTCGAACGCGATCTTCGGCTCGATTTCTTCCGCGGCGTCGGCTTGTGGATGATCTTTCTCGATCATATCCCGCACGACGTCGTGTCCTGGCTGACATTGCGAAACTATGGCTTCAGCGATGCCGCCGAGTTCTTCGTCTTCATTTCCGGATATCTCGTCGGCTGGATCTACGCGCCGATCATTCGTGGCGGTCTGTTGCTGGCAGCGATCAAGCGGCTGTGGACCCGTGCCGCCCAAATGTACGTCGCCCATATCATGCTGTTCCTGATCTTCACGGCCCAGATTGCCCGCACCGCACGGCGATTCGACAACCCGCTGTATGAAAACGAATTCAACGTCTTCAATTTCCTGCAGCATCCGGACGTGCTGATAGGGCAAGCGATGACCTTGCGCTACAAGCCGGTCAATCTCGACGTGCTGCCGCTCTACATCATCCTGGTGCTCGCAGCGCCGTTCATGGTCTGGTGTCTGGTGCGCCGGCCCAATGTGACGCTGGCCGCTTCCGCCGTGCTCTACATTTTGGCGCGCTGGTTCGACTGGAACATCCCGTCCTACCCGCCGGGCACGACCTGGTACTTCAATCCGTTCTGCTGGCAGCTGATGTTTGTGTTCGCCGCGTGGTGCGGTCTGGGCGAGATCGCAAAGATCGCGAAATGGGTTTGGTCGAAAACGGCCCTGACCATAGCTGCAGCCTGGCTCCTCTTCGCGCTGGGGATCGTGATGACCTGGCATAGCGCCTTCCTCGAATCGCTTGTCCCGAAATGGATGATCAAGGCGATCTATCCAATCGACAAAAGCGACCTCGACATGCTGCGCTTCACGCACTTCCTCGCGCTCGCCACCATCGTCACACTGTTCGTCTCGCCCAAATGGAAGCCGCTCAAGTCAAGATGGTTGAGCCCGATGATCCTTTGTGGCCGGCATTCGCTGCCGATCTTCTGTATCGGAGTCCTGCTGTCGTTTTCCGCGCACTGGGTCCTGATGCAGTACACCAGGGGCGTCTGGGAGCAGCTTGCCGTCAGTGGCGCCGGCATTCTGATCATGACCGGAATAGCCTGGTTGCTGGACCGTGCGGAAGCCGTGCCCGATCTGTTTGTCCGTGTGGGGGACACCAGCGAGGGCGAAGCCGACGCCGAGAGTGAGAAAGACATGATTCGGGAGCCGCAGATTGCTGTTCAATAGGGCGGCATTTCCAGGCAAGCGCGGGGCTTTCATGCGCAGACCTTTATTGATCCTCGTCGGGATTTTTCTCTGTTTCAATTTCTCCGGCTCCGCGCAGACGTCCTCGCCCGAGGCGATGCAGGCGGCGAGAAGCCTCGTGGTCACGATGAAGCTGGGAGACCAGTACAAGGCGCTCCTGCCCGCCATTCTGCTCCGCATCAAGCCGGTGGTGACACAGGAACGGGCGGAACTCGAAAACGACTATGACCTCGTCGCCGCCCGGATAGTGGACGCCTATACGCCATACTACAATGAAATGCTCGAGCAGGCGGCAAGCGTCTACGCAGCCAATTTCACCGTCGACGAAATACGCCAGATGGACGCCTTCTATCGTCAGCCGGTCGGACAAAAGCTGCTCGGACAATCATCGGCAATTGCGCAGCAGACCGCGCAAATCGGTCAAGACGTCAGCCGCAAGGCTGCGGATGATTTGCGGCTCCTCCTCGTCGAGGCGCTGCGCCAGAAAGGGCACAAATTGTGAGCCGGAGTGAGGCGAAAGCGCATCGCAAGTCCGAATGCATTTTCCGGGGTTGACCTGCTGAAATCAGCGCGAGACCGTCAGTGGCGGGCGGCGTTCGTCTTCGTCGGATGATGCCGCCATCCGGTCGGCTCGTGCGTCAGCGCGGCGGCGCAAAGGCCTTTCAGGGGATCAGGAAACCACGCCGTCCCTTGAACTCCAAAGCTCGATACGATCAGCGACGAAGTCGATTCGCCCGCAATGCCAATTCGTCTCGCAACATGCCGGCAAATATCGTAAGCTGCATACAGACGAGTGCGTAGGATCGATGGCGTGCATGAATCCGCTTCGAACTGCCGTCATCATGAAGACAGATGTCAGCGGCTCGACAGCCCGCTTTCATGATCTGCTTGCCACCGATCTGCAGGGTCTCCTTGCCGAACATCGCACCTTTCTCGCTCATCACGCCGGGGAGCACGGCGGTTGCATCACCAAGGCAGCCGGAGACGGCCATTGGCTGGAATTTCCCAGCGTCACCGCTGCGGCCCAAGCGGCGATAGCCATGCAGGAAGCATTACGGCTCGCACAGCCCAATCGTGGCGACGAGCGTATGGCCATACGCATTGTTATCGCACTCGGGGATATCGCCCTTCAGGACGGCGACTTCATTGGTGAGGCTTTTGCACTCGCCACCCGCATTGAGGCCGTGACACCGCCCGACGAGATTTACCTCACCGCTGCTGCCCGGCTTGCTTTGACATCGGCGACAGAAATCCAGACGGCATTGGTCGACACGTTCGAATTCAAGGGCTTTGCCGAAGCGATGCCAGTCTACCGCATTCAACAGCGGCATCGCACACGCACCATCGCCGACACCTATATTCTACACTTGGACCTTATCGGCTTCGGTAGAGTCATGGATGCCGAGCCGGCAGGCACCGCAGTGGAGCGCATCCTCGATACGCTCGATGCAGTGACCCGCGGGATAGCGCGGCAATTTGGTGGCCAGATCCGCTTTAACCTTGGTGATTCCTATTGCATTACATTCGCCGAGGCTGGACAGGCCATCGCAGGGGCAGAGCACTTGAGCAGGAGCTGGGACGCGAGCCAGCAGCAATTATTGGGCTGTGCGATCAGCATCGGACTGCACCGCGGCACAATGTACGCTTTTCGCTCCTTTCTGTACGGACGTGACGTCTGGATTGCCTCACAATTGCAGAATGCCTCGGCCAAGCTCCTGGCCAGCGGTGAAAACGGCGTCTTCCTGACTGCTGCGGTTCGCGACGCTCTGTTCGGCACTCCGTGGCACAACAGGCTTCAGCCAGTTGAGCTGAAACCTCTCCCCACGTGGTTCCTCGCCGGTGTCGAGTCCTACCGATTGTGTGAACCGGCACCCTAAGCGGCATCCGAAGATCATGCACCGCCCTCGCCGGGACACTACGACTTCTGCAGGATCAAATTCAGCTCGAGCTCGCGGAACATGAAGTAGTTGCGGCGGATCCATTGGTGCAGCTCGGTGGAGGAGTCCTTCTCCTGGCGCAGATAGCCGGTGAAGGAGAAGCTCTGCCGGTCGATATAGGTCTTGAGGAATGTCGGCAGCGCGGTGACGCGCAGCACGCGGCCGTGCGACATCGCCTCCGGCAACTCGCCGCGCACCACATGCTCGTTGTCGATCACGATCAGGTTGGACGGCGGAATCTGCAGCTTCAGCATCTCGTAGGCGCGCGCCGAGGTGCGGTCGACATCGGCCACGAACAGGATGACCGGCGCCACATTGCGCCGCGCCGCCTCCTTCAGGAAGCCGATCTGCTCCGACATTTTGAAGAACTCGTCGAAGGCGTGGTAGCCGAGGTCGATCACCTTGGAGAGCCCGTCGTCGACGATGAGGCGGTCCATCAGCTGCATCTTGCCGTAGGTGTCGATGACGTCGGCGGTCTCGGTGACGTCCGGGAGATAGTCCAGCAGCGACGGCTCTTTCAGGTTGATGTCGAAGGACACCACCCGGCCGTTCTTCAGCAGCAGGAACTCGCTGAGCAGCCGCGCGATCAGGGTCTTGCCGACCTGCGGGCGGGGCGAGCCAACGATGTAGACGGGGGTAGCGGGCATCCCGTCTATATCAGGAGATTTTTTTGCGCTAATCCAGCCGAATTGCGATGGGCCGCGCGATTATTTTTCGCTGTTGCGCGGGACGGGTTTGCCGCTTCCGACGATGTCGGTCAGCTTGATGCGATCGAACTCACTCCAGACATTGGCGAGCCAGTGCCGGACATAGCCGCGCAGCACGAAGGAATAGTTCGCCGCTTCGTCGTGGACGCCCTTGTTGGCGACGAATTTCAGGAACGGCACGGACGAGACTTCGACCTGCTCGTAGGCCATTTCGTTGAGTTTCGGGATGGTAAGCTCGGTGGCATCCTTGATGCGGTGGAAATAGGAGTTGTAGGTCGCCTGGTCCCACTGGAAGAACTGGGTGTCGTTGATGAAGTTCTTCACCAGGAAATACTTTGCCCCCGACATGAAATTCGCGGTCTCGGCGATCTCGTCCAGCGAGGCGATCGAGGGTCCCAGTATATGGAAGACGGCAAAGGTGATCTGGCCGCTTTTGGCGGCATCGAGGAAGCCGATGTCGCGGAGAGAGGCCAGCGCCGGCGAAAGCAGGCCGGCGCGGACGTCGATCACCGTGACGGAGGGCGACACCGCGTTCAGCGTATCGAAGATCTTCATCTGGTCGGACGTCGTCGTCATATCGACGATTTCCGTGATGTCGGGATGGAAGCGTTTCAAGGTGCCGCGCGGTGATTCGGTGTCGAAGGCCCGGGTCGGCACGCTGTTGGCGCTGAAATAGTCGAGCAAGGTCCGCGACACCGTGGTCTTTCCGACTCCGCCCTTGTCCGCGCCCACCACAATTACTGCCGGCTTCGCCATATCGGTCCCTTCAACGCCCCCGACCATCTATGGCCGGCTGCTCAAACCCTTGTTTGGGCGCGAACATGGCAGAAACAAGGGAGAATTCAATTGATTGCACCATCTGTTCGGGCGCTTCGCACGGAATTGTTGGTCGCGCGAAGCGGTTTCTCCCGTCCGAGGCGCTAGTGCCGTCCCCATGGACCGGTGGTATTGCCCCAAGGCCCGGGCACAGCGCCGGGCAGCGGCGGCGGAGCGGCGGTCGGGGTGCCCTGCGAGGCGCCGTCGTTCCATGGTCCCTGCGGCAGGGACGGCGGCGTCGCATCCTGGATCGAGCCGTCGGACGGCTGTTCCGTCTGTTCCTCGGACGGCTGCATCGGCAATGCCAAGGGGCCCTCGTAGTGGCCGCCGGCATATTTCACCAGCGCCTCGACGCGGGATTCGACCGATGGATGGGTTGCAAACAGGTCGGCAAAGCCCTCGCGCGGGTTGTCGACGCAGAGTTCCATCACCGCGGAGGTGGCGCCCGGCAATTCGCCGCGGCCTTCGATCTTGCGCAGCGCCGAGATCATGGCATCGGGATTCTTGGTCAGCTCCACCGAGCCGGCATCCGCCAGCAGTTCGCGCGAGCGCGACAGCGCCAGCCTGACGAGCTGCGACAGCGCCCAGGCGAGGATGATCAGCACGATCGCGACGATGACGATCAGGATCGCGGCCCCGCCGCCGCCCTTCTTGTCGCTGCCGCCACTGTCCGACGAAGAGGACGAGGAGGAGGAGGACGATCCGCCGCCACCCCAGCCACCGCCCCAATAGCCGAAATTGGAGAAGCCGCGGAACAGCAGCTCGGCGAAGAAGCCGACCACGCCGGCGATGATGACGGCGATTACCATCATCTGCACGTCGCCGTTGCGGATGTGGGTCAGCTCGTGGCCGAGCACGGCCTCGATTTCCTGGTCGTTGAGATTGTTCAGGAGGCCGGTGGTGACGGTGACGGCGTATTGCCGCTGGTTCAGCCCGGTCGCGAACGCATTCAACGCGTCGCTCTCCACGATCTTCAGCTTCGGCATCGGGATGCCGCGCGAGATGCAGAGGTTTTCGAGGAGATTATAGAGCCGCGGCTGCTCCTTGCGCGTCACGTCCTCGCCGCCGGTGACGGCATCGATCATCTTCTGATGGAAGAAATAGGCGATCACGATCCAGAGCAGCGCCGCTCCCGTGGACCAGGGCAGGGTGCGGATCACGTCTGATAGCGCCGCCATCAGGTAATAGTTGACGATGCCATCGCCGTTGTTGAGCACCTCGATGATCAGCGCGCCGGCATAGACGATGACATAGACCAGCAGGAACAGGCCCGCGAGCAAGACCATCGAACGGGTCTTGTTCGCGGCGATATGGGTGTAAAGACCGTAAGCGGCCATGGGGAGCGGCTTTGTCCGCCTAGAACTTCACACTCGGCGCGGCCTCGACCTCGGTGCGGCTGGCGCCGAGATCGAAGAAGTCCTTCCTGGTGAAGCCGAACATGCCCGCGAACAGCGCGGCCGGCATCTGCTGGATGCCGGTGTTGTATTCCTGGACGGCGTTGTTGTAGAAGCGCCGGCTCGCCGCGATCTTGTTTTCGAGATCGGACAGTTCGCTCGCGAGCTGCTGGAAGTTGGCATTGGCCTTGAGGTCCGGATAGGCCTCCGACAGCGCGATCAGCCGGCCGAGCGCGCCGGAGAGCTGGTTCTCAGCCGCCGATACCTGCGCCGGGCCTTGCGCCGACATTGCCGCACCGCGAGCCTTGACCACGTCGTCGAGCGTGCCGCGCTCATGCGCCGCATAGCCCTTCACGGTCTCGACCAGGTTCGGGATCAGATCGTGGCGCTGCTTGAGCTGCACGTCGATGTCGGCAAAGGCCTGGCCGACGCGCTGGCCGAGCGCGACCAGCCGGTTATAGGCACCGAAGGCGAGGAAGACGATGACGACGATGACGCCGAGAACGATCCAGCCGGACATGGAGAAACTCCTGGAGAGGTAAGAAAGCCAATAATCTAGATGAAAGGGCGCGCGTGCATCAGCCGCCACGAGGTGGGTATCTCCTTAGTCTCACGCAAGCGGTGCGAAGTTCAACTGCCAAGCCGTGGAAAGCGTTAACTTTTTTCCATGACCGCATCGCCCCAGCGCCAGTGCCGGGCGCTTCCATAGGCCGCCTTGTCGCGGCGTGGCACCTTGGCGAGGCTGACACCGTCCGGCGTGCAGAGCCTGGCCGAAATTTCGGCTTTGCCGAGCGCGGGCTGCGCCAGCACGCGGGATGCGCGCTGCTCGGCCGGCTTTCGCGTCAGCGCGACATAGGAAAACCGCTCGTCCTCGAAGGGAGCGTCGGCGCCCTTGACCTGCTTGTGCGCGCGCGAGCGGGCAAGCCGCTGCGAGAAGTGGCACCAGTCGGGTGGCGTGAGCGGGCATTTCGCGTCATGCGGGCAGGGCGCCGCGACATCAGCGCCGACGGCGATGAGTAGGCCGCGAGCGGCAAGGATACGTGCATAGCCCGCGGGCGTGCCGGGTTCGATGATGAGGAGCGTGTCGCCGGTTTTGGCCCACATAGCTTCTGCGAGCGACTTACGCTCGGCCTCGCCGAGTTCGCCGATCAGATAGCTCGCGATGACGAGATCGGCCGTCCCGGCCCTGGCGAGCGCGGCACTGGCTTGGCCGGGCTCATAACGCCAATCGCCAAGGCGCGTGCTGTCGCGCGCGAGATCAAGCGCCAGCGCTCGCAGCGCCGGATTGGCGTCGAGCAGCGCGAACGAGCTGAGTGACGGAAAGGCATGTGCTGCGGCCCAACTCGCCGTGCCCGGCCCGGCTCCGACATCAAGGAGGGATGTCGGCGCAAAATCCGGCCGCGCTTCGCAGAGCGCGTTGAGGCAGGCGCTGACGGCGGCATAGGTCGCCGGCATCCGTGCCAGCGCGTAGGCCAGCGCATCGGTTTCGGATTTGATCGTGCCGGAGCCGCCGCCGTCGCGATAGGTCTTTGAGATCACGGTCGCGCGGGCCGCCACGTCGTTGCGTGACAGGCCCTCCAGTTTTGCGTCGAGCGCGGCCTTGAGTTCGGCGGGGAGATCGGGGCCGATCACGCCACGTTCTGGTCGAGGATCTTCACCGCTTCATCGAGCGCGACCGAGACCAGCTGCGACACGCCGCGCTCGGCCATGGTGACGCCGAACAGCCGGTTCATCCGCGCCATGGTGATCGGGTTGTGGGTGATGATGATGAAGCGCGTGTCCGTCGATCCCGTCATCTCGTGCAGGAGGTTGCAGAAGCGCTCGACGTTGTGGTCGTCGAGCGGCGCGTCGACCTCGTCCAGCACGCAGATCGGCGAGGGGTTGGTCAAAAACACCGCGAAGATCAGCGCCAGCGCCGTTAGCGCCTGCTCGCCGCCCGAGAGCAGCGACAGCGTCTGCGGCTTCTTGCCCGGGGGCTTTGCGATGATTTCGAGACCGGCTTCCAGCGGGTCGTCGCTCTCGATCAGGTGAAGTGCCGCCTCGCCGCCGCCGAACAGCTCGGTGAACAGCCGCTTGAAATGGCTGTTGACCACTTCGAAGGAGGTGAGCAGGCGTTCGCGCGCCTCGCGGTTGAGGCTCTGGATGCCCTGGCGCAGCCGCTTGATCGCCTCGACCAGGTCGTCGCGCTCGGTGGTGAGCGTATTGTGCTGGGTCTCGACCTCGCGCAGCTCTTCCTCGGCGCGCAGGTTCACCGCGCCAAGCCGGTCGCGGTCGCGGCGCAGCTTCTCGAGGCTTTCCTCGATCTCGGCGAGCGGCGGCAGCTCCACGCCGGGCTCGATCTCTGCAAGGCCCGCGACGGCCTGCGGCTCGCACTCGAGCATGTCATGGATTTCGCGCTCGACATCGGTAAGACGTCGCTTCGCGCCTTCCATGCGCTCTTCGGCGCGGGCGGTGGCCTCGCGCGAACTGGACAAGGCTTCCAGCGACACCTTGGCGGCGCGGTCGGTTTCCGCCATTGCGGTTTCGGCGGCGGCCAGCGCGTCGGCGGCGACGCGGCGGTCGCTCTCGGCATGCTCGATCTCGGAGATCAGCGCGCTGCGCTTCTCCGCAAATACCGCCGGCGCGTTCTCCAGTTCCGTGCGCTCGGCCGTCACCTCTGTGATACGCGCCTCGATGGTCGCGATTTGCGAGGCGGCGGAGGCTTTCCGGTTGGCCCATTCGCCGCGCTCGGCGAGAATCGCCTGGACGCGGCGGTCGGCGAGCTCGGCCTCGCGGGCGAGCGCCTGCGCTTCGGCGCGCACCTGGGCTGCCATGCGGCGGTGGCCCTCGATATCGGTGCGTACGGAAGCAAGCTTCTCTTCGGTCCCCAGACTCGGCGGCAATTCGGCGAGCGCGTCGACGGCAGCCTGATGCGCGCCCTCGACCTCGGTGCGGTCGATGGAGAGGCGGCTATAGGCCTCGAACAGGGCCGACTTGCGCGCGGCGTGGCGGTTGATCTCGCGCTCGGTCGCCGCATGGCGCTCGCGCGCGGCATCGGCCTCACGCTGCGCGGCGCGCGACGCTTCGCGGGCGCCGCTCTCGGCTTGCGTAGCTGCCTTCACCTCGGCGTCCGCTTCCTCCAGCGCCTGGCGCTTGGCGGTGGCATCCTGGCGGGCCTGCTCGAGCTCGTTTTCAATATCGACCAACCGCGCGCGTTCGGCGAGGCGGCGCGCGGCGCCGGTGGGTGCATGGGCGGCGGCGACAAAACCGTCCCAGCGCCAGACGTCGCCCTCGGGAGAGACCAGCCGCTGGCCGGTTTTGAGCTGCGACACCAGCTCCGCGCCGCGCTCCTTCGCCACCACGCCGATCTGCTTCAGCCGCCGCGCCAGTTCCGGCGGCGCTTGCACATGGGCCGCCAGCGGCTCGACGCCCGCGGGCAAGGAGGGATCGTCGCTGCCGTCGCTGGCCACGGTCCAGCGCATCGGCGCGGAGGGATCGACGGGCGCGTCGAGATCGTCGCCGAGTGCGGCACCCAGCGCCTTCTCAAATCCCTTGGTGACGGTGACGCCGTCGATGATCGGCGGCCAGAGGTTCTTGGTCGCCCCGGTGACGAGTTTCGCAATGGTGCGCGCTTCGGTTTCCAGCCGCTGCACGCGCTTGTCGGCTTCCGCCACCGGCGCGCGGGAGGTTTCCAGCTTGGCGCGGGCGGTGACCTGGGCCGCTTCGCTTTCCTGCGCGGCGGTCTCGGCCTGCGTGCGGTTCTGCTGCGCGGTCTCCATGGCGGCGGCGAGTGCCGTGAGGTCGCCGAGCCCGCCGGTCTCCTGCGCCAGCTTCTGCTCGTCGGCTTGGACATTGGCGATGTCCTGGTCGAGCCGCGCCAGCCGCTCGCGGTGGCTGCGGACATTGGCCTCGAACTGGGTGCGCTTGGCGGTGAGGTCGGCGAGCGCGGTGGTGAGCTCGGCGAACAGCCGCTCGGCGTCGGCCAGCGTCGCCTCGGCGTCGGCGACCCGTTCGTCAACGCCGGAGCGCTTTTCGACCCGCGACTTGATCTCTTCCTTTAACTCGGCGTCTTCGGTGTCGAGCCGGCCGAGCGCAACATCGGCGTCGGTCGCTTGCTGCTGCTCGCGGGCGATGTCGGCCGCAAACTGCGTCAGGCGGCGATCGAGCTCGGCGACGCGTTCCTTGGCGCGCTCTTCCTCGCGGTCGAGCAGGTCGCGCGCATTGGTCAACCGCTGCAAGCCGGCGGCGGCGCGGGCTTCGCCTTCGCGGAGTGCCGGCAGCTCAGAGGCGCGGACCGCCTGGATGCGGGCGGCTTCGGCCTGTTCGCGGGTACGCTCGGCCATCTCGCGCACGGCGAGGTCGTGGGTATGGGCGGACTCGCCGACGTCAGCGTTGGCCTCGAGCCAGCGCAGATGGTACAGCATCGCTTCCGCCTTGCGCACCTTGGCCGCGACCTCGCGGTAGCGGATCGCCTGGCGCGCCTGCTTCTTCAACCCTTCGATCTGGCCGGCAAGCTGGCCGATCACGTCCTCGACGCGGACGAGGTTGGTCTCGGCCGCCTTCAGCCGCAGCTCGGCTTCATGGCGGCGGGCATGCAGGCCGGCGACGCCGGCGGCATCTTCCAGCACGCGGCGGCGCTGTTCGGGCTTGGCCTGGATGATCTCGCCGATCTTGCCCTGGTGAACCAGCGCCGGCGAACGCGCGCCGGTCGCGGCGTCCGCGAACAGGATCTGCACGTCGCGGGCGCGCACGTCGCGGCCGTTGATGCGATAGACCGAGCCGGCCTCGCGCTCGATGCGGCGGGAGATTTCCAGGTGCTGGCTGTCGTTGACGGCGGCCGGCGCGGTGCGGTCGGCATTGTCGATCGTCATCACCACTTCGGCGTGGTTGCGCGCCGGACGGTTGCCGGAGCCGGCGAAGATCACCGCGTCCATGTCGGCGGCGCGCAGCGATTTGTGCGAGGTCTCGCCCATCGCCCAGCGCAGCGCCTCGACCAGATTCGACTTGCCGCAGCCGTTCGGACCGACGACGCCGGTGAGGCCGGGTTCGATCACGAAATCAGTGGGTTCAACGAACGACTTGAAACCGTGGAGGCGAAGACGCGTCAGCTTCATGAAACAACAATCTCTGTTGGCAGGGCGCGAATCTCCCTGCCGGGACAATACCATAGAAGGCAATGTCGGTGTGGGGGCTGAGTCGCTTTCGGCGCCTCTGATGGCCCGGGACAATGGCTTTGCCATGACCGCAGGGCAACCGGCACAAGCCTGTTTTCCCAAGGCTTTTGTTGGGGTTATCCGCGAATTTGAATCTTGACCGCGAATCAGCCGTTCAACAGCGGCTTGATCTGCTTGCAGAATTCCTTGAAGGGAACTTCAGCTTCGAGATGAAGAGAATCAGCTCTTGAGAAGCGGGTTGATTCGCTTCTCGAACTCCTCGATCGTGGTCTCGCCCTTGATCTTCTCGCCATTGATGAAGAAGGTCGGCGTCGAGTCCACCTTCAGCACGTCGCTGGCGTATTTCTGGTCGGCGGCGATCTTGTCGAGCAGCTTCTGGTCCTTCAGGCAGGCTTCGACTTCCGGCTGGCTGAGGCCGGCCTGCTTGCCGATCCGCGTCAGCGTCTCCGTGGTGTTCTTCACCACCCAGTCGTTCTGGGAGCGGAACAGGAGGTCGGTGACCGCGAAATATTTCGCCGAGTCGTCCTTGGCGATGCAGCGCGACAGCATCGAGCCGGCGGCGGCTTTGATATCCAGCGGGAACTCGCGGAAGATGTAACGCACCTTGCCGGTGTCGATATATTCCGACTTGATCTTGGGGAACACCTCGGCATTGAACGCCGCGCAATGCGGGCAGGTCATCGAGGCGTATTCGGTGATGGTCACGGTGGCGTTGGCGGGTCCCAGCGCCATGTCCGGCAGCGACACGGGTTTTGCGACATCGGCCGCATTTTGCGCCATCGCTTCCGGGAACATGGCCTCGGAGATCAGCCGCAGCGGCGAGAATCCTGCGAGCGCGGCAAGGCCGGTCAGGGACAGGGCGGCGGTGAAGGCGCGTCGCGTGATGATCAAGGTCTACTCCCGAAAATGGCGCGTCTTGAAAGAGGCCTGTTCGCTAGCTTGAAAAGGCAGAGGTGGCAATGGCCGGTCCGGACCGCGTCCCTGCCCAAGCGTCAATTTCGCTTGATTGCGGCGCCCAATCGCGCCAGCGCGGCGCGCAATTCCTCGTCCTCGACCGAGGACAGGGATTCCGCGATTTCGGCCACCTCCTTCGGATCCGGGGCGCGGCGTGGCGCGGGCCGCTCGCGCCGTGACAGCGGCGCCTGGCGCAGCGCCAGCTTGCCCACCGCACTCCAGCCGAAGAAGCGGTTGACCCGTTGCAGGATCACGTCCGAGGAGTGCTGGATCTCCAGCGCCATCGGGCCCTCGACCCGCAGCACCAGGGTGGCCGGCTCCTGCGGCTGGCCTTCGACCGGCCGCGGCCACTGCATCTTCAAGGGCTCCGAATGGGCGGCGATTTCCGGGCCGGCAATCTCGGCCCACCGGGTCACCAGCTCGCGCGCGGCAAAGCCCTGCTTGGCATAGGCGTCGGAGAAGACGTCGCTGAGCAGGAGCGAGAGGGGTTTTGCGCTGACCCGGCCGGGTTTTGCCATGGGCGGACTATATCACCGCCGGGCGGGGTCGTCTCGGTGGGGCGTGTATTCGTAAAAATCCGAAACGCCCATGGGCTTCGATGCCTGAATTATCTCTCCGAAGCGGACATTCGGGGGGCCAGCAGCATGTGTGCTTGGTGCCAGTCAAGAAGCGACATTGCTGGCTTGACATGATAATGGAGGCCGCTCGGCTCTGCCGACAGAAGAATGAGCAGCGATGAGTTGGAGCGAATCTGAGATTCTGGCGGCCCGCGGCATGATGCTCAAAGCCGCGCAAGACATGCTGGCTGGAAAGCTGTCGTACATCGAGGGCGCACAGATAATTGTTGCGACCGGCATGACGGCGCGACTTGATGAACGGGATCCGGACCTGCTGCCTTTCGTTGGTATTGTTTCCGAGACGGACGCGCTACCGTTTGGTGAGATGAGAAAACATTGGCAGGCGGCTGCGCTGAGCGCCCTTCAACCGGAAGTCGACCAAAAGGAAGCTTGGGCTCGCGGGTTTGGCGAATCCCATTGCCGAAATCTTGTCGAGCGGCTTTCGAATGACTTATCGAAATTTGGGCTGCGATAGCATCTGTGCGGGCTTTGGAACCGCAAGTTTTGGCTCCGCCCGTGGTCGCCCGCGGTTTGTAGAAGTCTGCTTGGAGTCAAAAAGGGTTGAATCTCCCGCGCCCCCACTAGGTCTGCCTTACCCCTCCTAAAAGCGGACATCTTTCGCTTATGCGTACACGCCCTACGCGGCGCGGGGCCGGATCGCCTTCAGGTCGCGGTCGATCTGTCGCCGCCGCTGCATCAGATCGTAGTCCATTTGAAGTCCCAGGAAGAAGCCTTCCGAGACGCCGAAATAGCGCGCGAGCCGAAGGTCGGTATCCGCCGTGATGTCTCGCTTGCCGAGCACGATCTCGTTGATGCGGCGCGGCGCCACATGAACGGCGCGTGCCAACGCATTCTGGCTCAGGTCCATCGGCTTGAGGAACTGCTCGAGCAGGATTTCGCCGGGGTGCGGATTGCGCACCAGCCCGCTCTTTGCCGTCGTGGTCGACGATTTCGACATGCATCCGATCCCGCCTCGTGGCCGTTTATAACGCGACGCGTTATACCCGCCCAAACTCTTGTTCGCGCGGCGATTCTCGTCCTATGCTGAGCTGTGCCAGCGCTGAAGTCAGTATCGAGAAGCAAGCCTCTCGCCGCCGTGGCTGGCGGCGACCGCGCCGCACACCTGCTCGCCTGGTACGACCGGCACCGGCGCAAGCTGCCCTGGCGGCCGCCGGCCGGCGAGCTGGCTGATCCGTACCGGGTCTGGCTTTCCGAGATCATGCTGCAGCAGACCGGGGTCAAGACGGTCGGGCCCTATTTCGAGAAGTTCGTGGCGCGCTGGCCCGAAATCGGGGCGCTGGCGCGCGCCGCGCTCGACGATGTCCTGCGCATGTGGGCAGGGCTCGGCTATTATTCGCGGGCGCGCAACCTGCATGCCTGCGCCGTGACGGTGATGCTGCAGCATGGCGGCGCGTTCCCGGACAGTGAGGAGGGACTGCGCGCGCTGCCGGGCGTCGGGCCCTACACGGCCGCCGCGATCGCCGCGATCGCGTTCGGCCGCCGCACCATGCCGGTCGACGGCAATATCGAGCGCGTGGTGTCGCGGCTCTTCGCGGTGGAAGAGTTTTTGCCGCAGGCCAAGCCGAAAATCCGGGAGCTCGCGGCAACGCTGCTCGGCGCGGACCGCGCCGGCGACGAGAAGTCTCGCGCAGGCGACGAGAAGTCTCGCGCCGGCGACAGCGCGCAGGCGCTGATGGATCTGGGATCGACGATCTGCACGCCGAAGCGGCCGGCCTGCGCGCTGTGTCCGCTCAACGAGGATTGTCTCGCCTGCGTGCGCGGCGACCAGGAAAGCTTTCCGCGCAAACTTTCGAAGAAGACCGGCGAGTTGCGGCGCGGAGCGGCGTTCGTGGTGACCAGCGGCGACGATCTCCTGGTCCGCAGCCGCCCCGAAAAGGGCCTGCTCGGCGGCATGACCGAGGTGCCGGGCTCCGAATGGCGCGCGGCGCAGGACGACAAGGCGGCGCTGAAACAGGCGCCTGCGGTCAAGGGCGTCGCGCGCTGGCATCGCAAGGCCGGCATCGTCAGCCATGTCTTCACGCATTTTCCGCTCGAGCTCGTGGTCTACACCGCGCGCGTTCCGCCGCGCACGCGGGCGCCGACCGGCATGCGCTGGGTGCCGATCGCGACCTTGCGGGACGAGGCGTTGCCGAGCGTGATGCGCAAGGTCGTCGCGCATGGGCTCGGGCGCTGACAGTACGCTGGCAGCAGCCTTGCGCTAGGTCTCGAAGAGCCCAATGGAGGTTCCCATGATCAAGACTGCGCTCGACCAAATCACAATGCCGCCCGTGGCAAAACTGCTGGGCTGGCAATTGCTTGATGCGCGTCCCGAAGACGGCTGGATCAGGCTCGGCTTCGAGGGCAAGCCCGAGTTCCTGAATCCGGCCGGCTTCGTCCAGGGCGGCATCCTGTCGGCGATGCTCGACGACACCATGGGCCCCGCGGTGCTGGTGATGACCGAGGGCCAGAGCTACACGACGACTGTCAGCCTGACCGTGAATTTCCTCAGCCCCGCAAAGCCAGGGCCGATCACCGCGGAGGCAAAGGTCACGCAACTTGGCAAGTCGATTGCGTTTGTCGAGGGAAGATTGACGGCTGCCGACGGCACGCTGCTCGCAACCGCAACCGCCGTCGAGCGGTTGTTGGATGCCGCGAAGGCGATCCGCTAGCTCGCTCTCGCCTTCGGCACCTGGACGATCGGCGGCTTGGCGTTGAGCGCCTCGACCTGAAAACCCGCGACGCGTTTGTAGTTCGCGGCGATGTCCTCCAGCTCCTTAAGCGACAGCACGTCGGTCACGACCTTGTAGCCGTCGGGCGCGCGCTCCTCGACCAGCTGCATCACCTGCTCGGGGCCGTTGCGGCGGTTGAGCATGACGAGATCGGACGTGGCCGGGCGCCGCTCGGCCTCGTAGGCGACCAGTGCGGCGTTGGTTGTTCCCTGCGCGAGGATCTCGCGCGTCAACACGCGGGCATCGAGGATCGCCTGCGAGGCGCCGTTGGAGCCGACCGGATACATCGGATGCGCGGCATCGCCGAGCAGCGTCACCTTGCCGAACGTCCAGCGCTGCAGCGGATCGCGGTCGACCAGCGGGTATTCATAGGCGCGCGGGCAGTTGCGGATCAGGCCGGGTACGTCGAGCCAGTCGAATTTCCAGTTCTCGAACCACGGCATGAATTCTTCGCGTTTCGCGGTGCGGTTATAATCCTCGCGCCGCCATTGATAGGTCGGCGGCATGTGGCGCTCGGCGATCCAGTTGATCTGGTACTTGCCCGACGTGTCGGGCTCCTTTGAGATCGGGTAGCAGACGAATTTCAGCACCTCATGGCCGGCCATGATCATGGTGCGGCCGGAGAGGAACGCGTCGCTGGCCGTGATGCCGCGCCAGAGGATGCGGCCGTTCCAGATCGGCGGGCCTTCCAAGGGAAAGAGCTTTTCGCGCACCGCGGAATGAATGCCGTCGCAGGCAATCAGGAGCGCGCCTTCGTCACTTCCCGCCGGCTTGCCGGTCGCCCTGTCGATGAAATCGGCGCGGACGCCATTCTCCGTCTCGGTCCAGCCGGAGAGATGATGGCTGGTGCGGATGTTGTCGCTGCCGAGACGCATCGTGGCGGCATCGAGCAGGATCTGCTGCAGCATGCCGCGGTGGATCGAGAACTGCGGCCATTTGTAGCCGGCCTCCAGCCCGCGCGGCTCGCTCCAGATCGGCTGGCCGTGCTTGGAGAAATAGGCGAGTTCGCGGGTAGCCACACCGGCGGCAGAAAGCCGGTCCAGGAGCCCGAGCTCGATCAGCTCGCGCACGGCGTGCGGCAGCACATTGATGCCGACGCCGAGCGGTTTCAGCTGCGGCACGCTCTCGAACACGCGGACGGGAACGCCGATCTGGTGCAGGCTGAGCGCCAAGGTCAGCCCGCCAATTCCGCCACCTGCGATCAATACCGTCATGACACACGCCCCTGTCGATCCCCTTGGTCATGACATGGGAGCGCCGCCGTGGGCAACCGCGAAAAGCCCGGCCTTGCGACGGCTGGACGGCGGCAGGCCGTGCCGTTAACCTCCGGCCTTCTTCGAGAGGAAACGACCATGTACAAGCTTTATTACGTGACCGGCACTTGCGCACTCGCCTCCCACATTGCGCTGGAAGAGGCCGGCGCCGACTACAAGACCGAGCGGCTCGACTTCAAGACCAACCAGCAGCAGAGCCCCGAATATCTCAAGATCAACGCCAAGGGACGGGTGCCGTCGCTGGTGACCGACCGGGGCATCATCACCGAGACGCCCGCGATCCTCGCCTACATCGCGCAAACCTTTCCGAAAGCGAAGCTCGCGCCGATCGACGACCCCTTTGCGTTTGCACAGGTGCAGTCCTTCAACAACTACCTCTGCGCCACCGTGCATGTCGCGCACGCGCACAAGGGGCGCGGCTATCGCTGGGCCACGGAAGAATCCTCCTTCGCCGACATGAAGCGCACGGTGTCGAAGAGCATGGCCGGGTGTTTCGAATTGATTGAAAAGGGGATGCTGAAGGGCCCCTGGGTGATGGGCGAGCAGTACACGGTCTGCGATCCCTATCTCTACACCATCGCGCTCTGGCTCGAGGGCGACGGCGTCGACCTCAAGACGCTGCCGCGGGTCGCCGATCACATGAAGCGCATGGCGGAACGCCCCGCGGTGCAGAAGGTGATGGGCGAGCAGCAGGCCAAGGCGGCTTAATTCGTAGATGGGGTACCGGGGCCCGTTACCCCATCTACATATTCTTCCGCTCCAGCTCGCGCCCCGTCGCCAGCACCAGCCTCCGCAGCCAGATCGAGGCGGGGTCCATCTGGGCCCGCGTCGGATAGAACATGTACTGCTCGTCGATGCCGGGATCGAGCGGCGGCGCGATGGTCGATAGCGACAATTGCTTCGACAGTGCCGCGATCAGGCGGCGCGGCACGAAGGCGACGAGGTCGGTGCGCGCGGTGACGTGCAGCGCCTCGATATAGCCGGGCACGACCAGCGCGATCCGGCGCTCGATGCCCTTGCCGCGCAGCCAGCCCTCGATCAAATCCTCGTTCTGGCCGCGGATGATGACCGCGACGTGCCGCGCGGCGAGGAAGATATCCCGCTTCTTCAGCTTGTTGCCGATGGGGTGCCCGCGCCGCACCGCCAGCGCATCGGCGTCGGTATAGAGCAGCTGGCGGTGAAATCCCTTGAAGGCATTGCCGAGCGAGATGACCATATCGATGGTGCGCGCAAATTCCGGCGTGAAGATCGCCGATCCCCGCCATGGCACCACGTCGATG
This sequence comes from uncultured Alphaproteobacteria bacterium, assembly GCA_963802585.1. Classification (GTDB taxonomy): domain Bacteria; phylum Pseudomonadota; class Alphaproteobacteria; order Rhizobiales; family Xanthobacteraceae; genus Bradyrhizobium. Next base: position 356,707 of record CAWDJS010000017.1, read on the forward strand.
CGGACATTGGGCGCGGCTTTCGTCACCTTCTCCATCAGCGACGGCATCAACAGCTCAACCGCGAGATCCGGCATCATCAGCCGGAACTGCCGTTCGCTGCTGATGGCATCGAAGGCATCGGGCACGAACAGTGATCGCACCTGATCCAGCGCCTGCGCCAGCGGCGCGCGCAAGCCTAGCGCCCGCGGCGTCAGCTCCATGCGCGCGCCGTTGCGTACCAGCAGCGGATCGCCGACGAGGTCGCGCAAGCGCTGCAGCGCGTGGCTAGCCGCCGGCTGCGACAGGCCGATCCGCATCGCCGCCCGGCTGACACTGGCTTCCTTGAGCATCGCGTCGAGCGCGACCAGCAGCTTGAGGTCAAGCGAATTCAAATTCATTGAGCGAATATATATCATATGGACTATCGATTGGAAGAATGAGCGGACGCGGCGCCATGATTGGCAACAACCAATCGATGGAGAAACGCCGTGAGCGCCGCCGACAACAAGAAGCTGATGGAAATGATCTTTGCCGGCATCGCCGCCGGCGACCGTACGGCGTTTCGCGACGCGCTCGCCGACGACGTCACCATGACCGTCACCGGGCAATATTCCTGGTCGCAGACCTTTCACGGCAAGGAAGCCGTGCTGCGTGATCTCTTCGGCTATGTGCGCTCGCTTTTGAAGGACAACAGCCGCACCGTGCCGTTTCGCTTCATCGCCGATGACGAATGGGTGGTGGTGGAGGCACGCGGCGAGATGGAGACCACCAACGGCGCGCGTTACGACAATTACTACTGCCTGCTCTACTGCATCCATGGCGGCAGGATTCGCGAGATCAGGGAATATCAGGATTCGACGCTCTGCGAGCGCGTGCTGGGTCCATTTCCGCAGGAGAAAAAGCGCGCGGCCGGGTAGCGCTGCCGGCCGCGGATTGCGCGTCATGCACCTGAGCTATAATGGCGCGTTCCAACGGGAGGAAACCATGCCTAAGGAAATCTTCAATCCGCCGACCCTGATGAAGCCGGCCGGCTATTCGCATGTCGCCAAGGTCAGCGGCGGCACGCTGGTCTATATCGCCGGCCAGGTCTCGGCCGACGTGTCCGGGGCGCTGGTCGGCGAGGGCAATCTGGAGGCGCAGGCCGAGCAGGTGTTCAAGAACCTGAAGGCCGCGGTGGAAGCGGCCGGCGGCACCATGGCGGATCTTATCAAAATGAATGTCTATCTCGTCGCGGAAGTGGGCGCCGATGAAGTGCCGAAATTCCGCAGCGTTCGCGACCGCTATGTCAATGTCGAGAAGCCGCCGGCCTCCACGCTGGTTGTGGTGACGAGGCTGGCAAGGCCGGGCTGGCTGATCGAGATCGAGGCGGTCGCTGCGATCGGCGGGTAACTATCTTCCGCGTCATTCCGGGGCGAGGCGCAGCCTCGAACCCGGAATCTCGCGCCGCAGGTCCAGATTCCGGGTCCACGCGAAGCGCGTGTCCCGGAATGACGGTGGAATAATCACACCGCCGCCTTGGTCTTGAGGTGGCCGTGGCGATGTCAGATGACATACACCCCATCGTCGCAGCCGCCATCTGGAGAGGATCATGTCGAAGCCATCGAAGGAATTCATCAACCCGAAAGCCCTGATACCGCCGGGGCCGGCGGGCTATTCGCACGTCGCCAAGGTCAATCACGGGACGATCGTCTACCTGTCTGGCCAGGTCCCGAGCGACGCGTCCGGCAAGATGATCGGCGAGGGTGATTTCGAGGCGCAGGTCGAGCAGATCTTCGCCAATCTCAAAATTGCGGTCGAAGCAGCCGGCGGCACCATGGCCGATATCGTCAAGCTCAATTACTACCTCGTCGCAGAGGTGGATCAGGCCATCGTCCCGAAGCTGCGCCCGATACGCGACCGTTACATCAATGTCGAGAAGCCGCCGGCGAGCACGTTCGTTGTCGTCAGCCGCCTGATGCGGCCGGGCTGGCTGATCGAGATCGAGGCGGTCGCCGCGATCGACGGCTAATACGAAAACGGCGCCCGCGAAGGGCGCCGTTTTGTGATCGTGGCTCGATCAAGCCGCCTTGGTCTTGAGATGGCCGAACATGAAGTTGCGCGCCTCGTCGTCCATATCAGCCTTGAAGGTGAACTTGTCCTTTAGCGCGACGGCACGGGCCGCAGCGGGCCGCGCCGAGACCTCGTCGACCAGCCGCTTCACGTTCTTGTATTTGGCGGCTCCCTCTTCGCCGAGCACGAAGGACCCGAGCCGCGCCCAGCCCCAGAACGCCATGTCGACGATGGTGTAGGTGTCGCCGACCATGTATTTGCTGCTGGCGAGATGATCGTCGAGGATCTTGTAGTGGCGATGCGCTTCGTAGAGATAGCGGTTGAGCGCGTATTCGAGGTCCTTCGGCGCGGCGACCTTGAAGTGCACCGCCTGTCCGGAATAGGGGCCGAGGCCGGTGGCGATGAACATCAGCCAGGACAGCATGGCCGCGCGGCTCTGCGGGTTGTTCGGCGGCATGAACTTGCCGGTCTTCTCGCCGAGATAGAGCAGGATAGCGTTCGAGTCGAACACGAACACGCCGTCATCGTCGATTGCCGGCACCTTGCCGTTCGGATTCACCTTGAGGAATTCGGGCTTGAACTGCTCGCCCTTGCGGGTGTCGACCGGCACGAGCTCGCAGGGCAGGCCGGTCTCTTCCAGGAACAGCGCCACCTTGTTGGGGTTCGGCGCACCGTTGAAGTAGAATTTGAGCATTTGAAATCCTCCGTTTTCGTTGACCCGGCGAAATTGATACGCTGCGGGGCGTTCCATGCATGTGCATGTTTTTTGCAAATTGCAAGCGACGAGTTTGTGAAACGGCTTCTTGTCATCACTCCGGGTCTGACGCTTACGCGCCATCACGGAAGGACCAAAGGATGGAGTTGTAGGGTGGGCAAAGGCGCGTCTTCGCGCCGTGCCCACCATCGCGCATGACGGCGCCGAATGGTGGGCTCGCTTCGCTCAGCCCACCCTACAATGCGCGGCGAGGTCGATGTCTAGCCCGCCGCCATGCCGGAGCGGATTTCGGCGCGGAGCTCGTCGATCAGCCGCAAGCCGCCCTTGGTCTCGACATGCCAGAAGGTCCAGCCGTTGCAGGCTTCCGAACCCTGCGCCACCGCGCCCATGCGGTGGATCGAGCCGACCTTGTCGCCGAGCATGATGGCGCCGTCGGCCCGCACCAGCGCGCCATGGCGCTTCTTGGCGTCGACCAGTTTTGTACCGGGCAGGATCATGCCGCGCTCGATCAGCTCGGAGAAGGCCACGCGGGGCGCGTCGCGCGCGGTCATGAAGGGGGCGAGTGTGGCTTCCGGCAGCGGCTCGATGGCGGCGATGCGTTCCTTCGCGGCCTTGGCATAGTCTGCATCGCGCTCGAAGCCGATGTAGCGGCGGCCGAGACGTTTTGCCACGGCGCCGGTGGTGCCGGTGCCGTTGAAGGGATCGATCACGAGATCGCCGGGTTTTGACGACGACAGCAGCACGCGCGCGAGCAAGCCTTCCGGCTTCTGCGTCGGATGCACTTTCTTGCCGTCCTTGCCCTTCAGCCGTTCCTCGCCGGTGCAGAGCGGAATCAGCCAGTCGGAGCGCGCCTGCACGTCCTCGTTGGCGGCCTTCAGCGCTTCATAGTTGAAGGTGTAGCCCTTGGCTTTTTCGTCACGCGCGGCCCAGATCATGGTTTCGTGCGCGTTGGTGAAGCGGCGGCCGCGGAAATTCGGCATCGGATTGGACTTGCGCCAGACGATGTCGTTGAGCACCCAGAAGCCGAGGTCCTGCATGACCGCGCCGACACGGAAGATGTTGTGGTAGGAGCCGATCACCCACAGCGTCGCTGACGGCTTCATGACGCGGCGGCAGGCGAGCAGCCAGGCGCGGGTGAAATCGTCATAGGCGGCGAAGGAAGAAAACTTGTCCCAGTCGTCGTTGACGGCGTCGACATGGGATTCGTCGGGACGCTTGAGTTCGCCCTTGAGCTGCAGATTGTAGGGCGGATCGGCGAACACCAGGTCGACCGAGCCGGCCGCAAGCTTCGACATCTCGGCAACGCAATCACCGACGATGACGCGGTGATCTGCCGGGGACTCAAAATTTGTGCGGGGCGCCCTTGCAGACGCCCCGCGACGCGACTCAACCATGACTCAAGAACTCTGACTCAGGCGACGCTGTCGGCGACGCGGGACCAACAAACCGACTGGCGCTACATTGACCCGCTTGGGTAAACACGGGGTTATCGAAACAGCGCTTTGTCATTTTTTGCCTGCTAGGCAATTTTTGCCGGGCGGGTTATTGATTAATGGAACGCAAATTTTAGTTCTGGCGTTGGTGGACGCGCGAAGGCACGAATAAGCCGCGCAATTGCGCGGAAGCGCGAAATAGATGCGCGAAAACGCGAATAATAGAGGAAGATCGCCATGCGTTACGATGATTTCCGCCGCAGCAGCGATATCGAGGACCGTCGCGACGACAGCGGAGGCGGCGGTGGCGGCGGCATCGGGTTGCCGATCGGCGGCGGCGGGCTCGGCATCGGCACCCTCATCGTGCTCGGCCTCGTCTCCTACGCCTTCGGCATCGATCCGCGCATCCTGATCGGCGGCGCCGAAATCCTCACCGGCGGCAACCAGAGCTCGACCTATCAGACCGATCGCCCCTCGGGGCAGCGCAAGACCGGCGCGCCATCCGACGAGATGGGCAGCATGATCGCCGGTATCCTGGGCGAGATCGACGACCGCTGGAGCGAACAGTTCTCGGCGAGCGGAAAATCATATACGGGGCCGAAGGTCGTGCTGTTCCGCAACGCCACCAATGGCGGACGCTGCGGCATGGCGCAATCGGCGATGGGGCCGTTCTATTGTCCGCCGGACCAGAAGATCTACCTCGACACCGGCTTCTTCCGCGAGATCGAGACGCGCTTCCGCGGTTGCTCCGGCAATGCGTGCAAATACACGGCCGCCTATATCATTGCGCATGAGGCCGGCCACCACGTGCAAAACCTGCTCAATATCCTGCCCAAGGTGACCCAGGCGCAGCAGGCTGCGGGCAGCAAGACGGAAGCCAACGCGCTGCAGGTGAAGGTCGAGTTGCAAGCGGATTGCCTTTCCGGCATGTGGACCAACCTCGAGCAGAAGAAGCGGCCGAACTTCCTCGAAGCCGGCGACATCGATGCGGCGTTGACGACGGCGTCCGCGATCGGCGACGACACGCTGCAGCGTAATGCCGGCCGGGCGGTGGTGCCCGACTCCTTCACCCACGGCTCCGCCGCGCAGCGCAAGGAATGGTTCATGAGAGGCTATCAGCAGGGCACGATATCGGCCTGCAATACCTTCGCCCCCGGCGCGGTGCGCTGATGATCGTGCCCCGGATGCTGCGCAGCACGAAGTGGTGCGCTGCTGATCCGGGGCCCACAAGCGAGAGCGGTCCTGTTAATGGGTCCCGGCTCTGCGGTGCACCGCTAGGCGCGCGCTGCACCGCGTCCGGGACACGAGGTAACGATTAGATGTCGACCGACGAGGTAAAACAATTCATTCCGCTCAACATCGCGGTGCTGACGATCTCGGACACGCGCTCGCTGGCCGACGACAAATCCGGCACGACGCTGGCGGATCGTCTGACTGCGGCCGGCCACAAGCTCGCCGCGCGCGAGATCGTCACCGACGATGTCGAGGCGATCCGAAGCGTGATCCGGAAATGGATCGCCGATCAGGGTGTCGACGTCATCATCACGACAGGCGGCACCGGCTTCACCGGCCGCGACGTCACGCCGGAAGCGATCGAGCCCTTGTTCGAAAAGCGGATGGATGGTTTTTCCATCGCCTTCCACATGCTGAGCCACGCCAAGATCGGCGCCTCCACGGTGCAGAGCCGCGCCACCGCCGGTGTCGCGGGTGCTACCTTCATCTTCTGTCTGCCCGGCTCGCCCGGCGCCTGCCGCGACGGCTGGGATGGTATACTCGCGGCTCAGCTCGATTACCGCACGCAGCCCTGCAATTTCGTGGAAATCATGCCGCGGCTCGACGAGCATCTGCGCCGGCCGAAGGCCCAGGGCGCGTCGGCGTAATTGTCATTCCGGGGCTCGCGAAGCGAGAACCCGGAATCTCGAGATTCCGGGTCTGGTCCTTCGGACCATCCCGGAATGACGAAGGAGAGAGCTAGCCCGCCGCGAGCGGCCGGCGCGTTACATCTGATTTGCCCGACGTGTCCAGATCCCGAAGCAAAAATATTTCTGTTTTTCGGAAGCTCAGGCCGGGCTATATGCATCGCCATCCCGTCCCACCCAGAGGGGCGTTGCGCAACGTCACCAGCGCGGGGCGGGGATGCGATGGACGCGGATGGCGTTCCCCGACGAGGGCGCCTGAGGCGGACGGCGAAGTCGTGTGGTCCTGACACCCCGATGCTGGTGTCAAGTTCGCTGCTCAAGGAGCGCGGGCGACGGTGGCAAGAAAGCCGGTCGCCGGGGAGCACGAAGTAAGCCGTAAACCATTGCGCGGGGAGTGCCGGGTGATTCCGGTGTGACCTGACTAACGCGTGTGCGTTCTTGCACTACCATTGCACACGCGGCTATCGGGCGCATCGGGCGCCCGGCATTCCCCGCGCCCTCTGATTGGAGAGGGCGGGAATTCAAGAGCAAACCTCGGGCGAAGCGCGCCGCGAGAATGCTGTCGCTCGTCGTCATTGCGAGCCAACGGGTCCGCGCGAAGCGCGGCCCGATGACAGGCTCCGCGAAGCAATCCATATCGCCACGAGCCGATAGGTGGATTGCTTCGGAGCTCACGCTCCTCGCAATGACGGGTGGGGCTGTTTGAAATTCGCATCTCTGGAAGAGCTCGCAGCTCAGACGCTTACAAATCGAGCTCCCACGTCTCGCCCACCAGATCGACACCAAAGCTGTGATGCTTCTCCTCCGCCACGCGGCGGAATCCGGCGCTTTGATAGATGCCGCGCGCGGCGAGGAGGATGCTTTGCGTCCACAGCGTCATCTTCCTGTAGCCCTTCTCGCGGGCGGAGCGGATGCATTGCTCGACCAGCGCGCGCCCGACGCCGAGCCCGCGCGCCTGTCTCTCCACCAACAGCAGCCGGAGCTTCGCGACCTCGTCCGTGCCCTTGACCAGGAAGATCGAGCCGACCGGCTCGCCGCCTGCTTCCGCGATCCAGCAATGCTCGCGCGCCGCGTCGTAGTTCTTGATGAACTGCGCGCAGATCTCGGCGACCAGCGCCTCATAGCTGATGTCCCAGCCATATTCCTCGGCATAGGCGGCGGCCTGCCGCGAGATCACCCAGCCCATGTCGCCGACGCGGTGGCTGCGCAGCAGGAACGGCGCGCGCTCGCAGGAGCGCGGCTCCAGCAACTCCTCGATTGTCCCCATCGCTTGCGTCAGCCGTCTGGCATCGCCGGGCGACAGCACCGCCAGCGTCGCGGCGACTTCGTTCTGCGAGCTCAGGTTCAGCTTGGCGAAAGCCTGGCGCCCCTTGGCGGTGAGGCTGAGCTGGTATTGCCTGCGATCCGAAGGGACGGGCTTTCGCGTGATCAGCCCCTTCTCGTCGAAATTCTGGACAATGCGGCTGAGATAGCCGGGGTCGAGGCCGAGCTCGATGCCGATGTCTCTCGCTGCGAGGTCATCGCGATGGGCGAGCTCGTAGAGCACCCGCGCCTCGCTGAGCGAGAACGGGCTCTTGCCGAGATGCTGGTCGAGCACGCCGAGCCTGCGGGTATAGAAGCGGTTGAAGGCACGAACCGCCGCGATCTGGCCGTCGGAGTCGGTGAAGGACATGAGCCACCTCAATATTTGCCATTGTCAAATAATTATTTGACTTTGGCAAGTATATCTTGGGCGCACTATCCTGTGCGGCTCACACCATCACGATCCGGCTGCGCAGCAGCGTGCGCGAGGAGCGGCCGAGCTGGCGCAACAGCCGCTGCTCCGAGCGGCGGGCATCCGGTTCATAGCCGCCGAGCCGGTCGTAATGATCGCGCGCGATCAGCAGCCCCTGGTCGGAGAGGGGTCCCGCGATGGTGCGCGCAATGAACCTGAAGCGGTCGCGCAGGCCGGTGTCGGCATAGGGCGAACGGGCATAACGGAACACGCCGGCGCGCTGTCGGCCGCTCGCCGCCACGCCCTGGATGAACTGGCTGGTCTCCTCGATCCAGCCGGTGTCGAGCACGGCGCCCGGACGCAGGAACATCAGCCAGGGCGAGCGCGCCTGCAGCGCACCGGCCGCCATCGCCGCCGCGCGCGTGCCCTCGTAGCGCAGGAAGCGGCAGCCCGCGACATCGGCGACGCGCTCGATCACGCCATTTCCGGAACGGTCGACCAGCAGGACCTCGCGGATGATTCCGGCCGCGGCTCCCGGTACCAGCGCCGCAAGCGTTGCGACAGCGGGTTGTTCGAGGCCTTCGGTGGGGATGATCACGCTCAGCATGGATGAGGTTGGCTCACGCAAAAGAAAACGCTGCACTGTTATCAGCTTGTCACACTCAAGACAGCCCGGCGAGTGCGGTTTTTTTCGGCAATTCCGGGTAAGTTTAACGGTCCGGTCGCAGCCCGCGTCAGGTCTGCTCGGGAATGGCCGCGCAAAGCTGCAGGGATTTCGTCGGGACGGTCTCGGTCGCATGGCGCTTCCAGCCCGCAACCTCGGCGAGTTCCGCGTCGGGCCGCGTCGCGATGGTATCGAGGCGGCCGAGATACAGCTTGCCGCTGTCGCCGTCGATGGTGATCCAGTCTCCTTCGGAAATTGCCGCTTCACCCAGCCGCGCCCGGCCGGCGGCGAAGTCAATCGCCATGCCGCTGCAGCCGACCACGCAGGGTTTTCCCATCTGGCGCGCGACGAGCGCGGCATGAGCGGTGCGGGCGCCCACGGCGGTCACGATGCCGGCGGCGGCCGCGAAGCCGGCGACATCCTCGGTCGAGGTGTCGGGTCGCATCAGGATCGCCGGCTCGCCTTCGGCCGAGAAGCGCGCGGCGCTGGCGGAGGCGAAGGCGGCCCGTCCGGCGGCAATCCCGCCCGAGGCGCCGATCCCGGCGACGACCGGCTCCGACGCAGAGGCCAGCGAAATCTCGACCAGCGCGCCAAGGTCGATGTCGGCGACTCGCTCCAGCGCCTGCTCGCGGCTGATCAGGCCTTCATGCACGAGATCGATCGCGATCCCGAGCGCCGCGCGCGGTGTGCGCTTGGCCGCGCGCGTCTGCAGGATCCACAATTTGCCGTCTTCGACGGTGAATTCGACATCCTGCACATCGCCGAACTCACGCTCCAGCCGCTTCAGCACCGCGCCGAGCTCGGCCGAAAGCGTCGGCAGCGAGCGCAGGATGGTCTCTTCGGTGTCGGGCGTGCGGCGGCCGGAGACGACGTCTTCGCCCTGCGCGTCCAGCACGAGGTCGATCATCGGCCGCGCGGCGCCGCTCGAAGGGTCGCGGGAAAACGCCACGCCGGCGCCGGAGGAAAGTCCGCCATTGCCATACACCATGGCCTGTACCGTGACGGCCGTGCCCTTCAGTCCGTCAAGCTTCTGCAGGCGGCGATAGGTTTGCGCCCGCTCGCTCATCCAGGAACGGTAGACCGCGCGCGCCGCGGCTTCGACCTGCAGGTTTGCATCTTCGAGCCAGCCATCGTCGCCGCCTTCGACCAGCGTCTGTTCGTCGCCGGCCAGGCGCTCGATCGCCTCGCTGTCGAGTTCGCGATCGTTCAAAACCCCTTCGCTCGCGATCAATTCGGCGAGTCGCGCCGCCAGCGGGCCGATGTCGATACCAAGCACCGTTTCCGCGAAACTTTCCAGAAAGCGACGCCGGCAATCCCACGCGAGCCGCGGTCGGCCGGTCATCCGGATCAAGCCCTGCACCGCCGCCGAGGTGCAGCCGACATTGAGGACCGTGTCCAGCATGCCCGGCATGGATCGGGCCGCGCCGGAGCGCACCGACACCAGCAGCGGATGCCGCCGGTCGCCAAAACGACTGCCGGTCGCGTTCTCCAGGAACTCGATGCCTTGCTTCAATCCCTCGCAGAGGCAGCGCTCCGCCTGTGGGTTGCCGTCGATGATGTCCGCGCACAGTTCGACCGGCAGCACGAAGGCGGGCGGCACCGGCAAGCCAAGCGCCGCCATCTGCGCCAGATTGGCCGCCTTGGCGCCGATGGTCTCCGCGGAATGCCGCTCGGTCGATACGCCGCCGATACGTATGATGGGCATTTGAAAATTCCTCTACGCCGACAGATCGGCCATGATGTGCCGCCGCAACAGATGTCCAAAACCGGCGAGCCGATCGGTGGCCCGCTCGACGGCGCGGGCAAGTTCGAGCACCGAGAGCGATGCGGCCACGTCGAAGCTGCCAGCCAGCACCAGCGCGGTGATCGCACGCTCGGCGGTATCGGCCGCGTGTTCGGCGTCGATCAATTTCACCACCGCGGCCAGCGCATCCTCGGAATCGGCGCGGCGCCGCTCCGGGACTTCGACCGCGGCGGCAAGGCCGGAGGCTGCGGCTTCCGTCGCCGCGCATGCGATCCCGCAGAGCCCGGCGAGCGCGGCGGCAAGCGCCGCGTTGATCGACGGCGGCACCAGCGAAGCGATGAAGGCGGCTTGCTCCAATTCGTCGACGGCTTCCTCGGCGCGATCGATCAGTTGTTCGAGAACCGGCTTGGCATTGAGCCGGGATATCCCCTTGCGCGCTTCGATCGCGATGTGGTCGGCCTTCTGCTCGATGCGGCTCGCTCGGGCGGCCAGCCTTTTGCCATCCGTCGGCCGGTCGGACCGGATGGCTTCGACGTGCCGGGAGATTTCGACAGCGATGTCGTGCGCCAAGCCGATCTGGCGCAGCACGATGGCGAGCAGGGTGCTGTCGACGCGCTCCAGATGCCGCGCCAGGTCCGCTTCGATCCGGTCGCGCACCAGCCGGACCGATTGGCCGCTACGCAGCGCCTCGGTCGAATTGCGCAGCGCCGATTTGACGAGTTCGATCGTGGCCGTGCGTCCCAACGCTTCGTCAAGCCGCTCGCCGAAACCGATGCGGGTGGGGGCCACGTTGCGAACCGCGGCGCCCAGCAGTTCGCCGCCGCCAAGTTCGAGGAAGCCGCGGTGGCCGACCTTGTGCCGCGCCGCCCATTCCAGGATGTGCACCGCGTCGTCCTTGCTGACCCAGTTGCGCAGCAATTTGCGCGCCTTGTTCCAGTCGATCAGGAACACCAGCGAAGCACCGAGCGCGGTGAGGAAGGCGTTGCGTTGCTCTGCGCTTTCCGACTGGAACTGGCCCGTCACGAGAAAGAAGGCGTTATCCTCGCCAAGCCCGGATGCCGCATGACGGTCCAGCCCGCTCCAATGCATCTGGAATTTGTCGAAGAGCGCGATGAAGAATTTTGCGCGCGCCAGATGCACGTCGCTATAGGTGACTGTCACCCCATGCTCGTCGACTGCGACCACCAGGACATGCGCGTCGGTCGTGCCGATGTCGTTCTGGATCAAGAGCCGCTCGCCCGAGCGCATGGCCACGGTATCGAGCCCGGGATGGTTGAACTTCAGGATACGCGTATCGTTCACGCCGCGCATGAAACTTTCGACCGTCGCACGGTCTTCAGGCCGCAGGCCGAAGACATGCGCACCCGCGAGGGTCTCTTCCGAGCAGACGGCAGCCAGCCGGTTGAGCGCCTTGTGCAGGTCCATCACCAGCCGATGCAGGCTGTCGGTCCCTTCCTCGGTGACACTGGTCAGCCGCGCGATACGGGCAACCTCGACGTCGCCTGCAGCCTCCAGCAGGCCCGCGTTGCGGATCGTGGCAAGTCTCGCGGCAGCCGCGTCGCCCTCGGTCTTGTTGCCGGCGCCGACTGCGCGGATCATTTCCGCCGCATCATCGGCGATGTCGCGGATCAGCTGCGCCAGGTTTGGCGCGGCAATGCGGCCGTCGCCCGCGACATGCGCACCGCGGATCAGGTCGGCGAGCGGTGTTGGCGCAAGTCCCGCAGCACGGCTCTCGGCTGCAAGTTCCGTGACCGGTCGCTCCGGTTCGCGCGCATGCCGCGCGGCCGCCTGCAATGCGCTCATGCGTACCTTGACGCGGTCATTGGCCGCCAGTCCCGCTGCGACCAGCGACGGCAGCAGAATGTCTGCCTCGCCCAGTTCTCTGATGATTTGCGATTTCATGCCCTGCCATCCCGCCTTGGATGGCAAAGCATATGCACTGCCTGCGCGATCAATTCCTTGAGCCAGATCATTCATAAAACTGTCGTGGAGCGAGGTAGGCGGCGCGTGGCCAGCTGCTTCCAACGCTCGCCATCCAAATCGATTGTTCTTGATTTGTTCTCATGACGTGCTATCTAGAAGCCATGAGTCGAGCATCCTCTCGTGCCCTCAAGCACCCGCCGGTCACGGCGCCCTCCGAACCGGCGGGTGCGTCTGCACCCGCGCCTTTCCCCGAGCTTGCGGTCGCGATCGACCGCGAACGGCGGCGTGGCCGCGGCGCCCAGTCCAATGCCAGCGGCCGCTACGAGGCCGAGGCGCGCGTGGCCTTCGACGATGGCTGGCAGAGCCTGGACGACCTGCCGGCGTTCAAGACCACGATCGAGATCGACACCGCGCGAAAGGTGATCACGCGCAACGACTCGCCCGACATCGGCTTCGACCGCTCGATCAATCCCTATCGCGGTTGTGAGCATGGCTGTGTCTATTGTTTCGCGCGGCCGACCCACGCCTATCTCGGCCTGTCGCCGGGTCTCGATTTCGAATCCCGCCTTCTGGTCAAGCCCGACGCGCCGGCGATGCTGGCCAAGGAACTGGCGGCGGCGGACTACGAGCCGCGCATGATCGCGATCGGCACCAACACCGATCCCTACCAGCCGATCGAGCGCGAGCACAAAATCATGCGCGGCATTCTGGAGGTGCTGGAGCGGGCCGGCCATCCCGTCGGTATCGTCACCAAATCGGCGCTGGTCGTCCGCGACATCGATATTCTGTCGCGGATGGCCAAGCGCAATCTCGCCAAGGTCGCGATCTCGGTGACCACGCTCGATCCGAAACTCGCGCGCACCATGGAGCCGCGCGCGCCGACGCCGCCGAAGCGGCTGGAGGCGCTGAAACTGCTGTCGGAGGCGGGCATTCCGACCACCGTGATGGTGGCGCCCGTGATCCCGGCGCTCAACGACAGCGAGATCGAGCGCATCCTCGATGCGGCCGCCCATGCCGGCGTCAAGGAAGCGAGCTACGTGCTCCTGCGGCTGCCGCTGGAGGTGCGCGATCTCTTCCGCGAATGGCTGATGGCGAATTATCCCGACCGCTATCGCCACGTCTTCACCCTGATCCGCGACATGCGCGGCGGCCGCGACTACAACTCGCAATGGGGCACGCGGATGAAGGGCACCGGGCCGATGGCCTGGATGATCGGCCGCCGCTTCGAGATAGCCTGCGAGAAGCTCGGGCTGAACAAGCGCCGCTCGAAACTGACCACGGACCATTTCGTGAAGCCAAAAGGCGGCGGGCAGCAGCTCAGTCTTTTCTGAAGTTCGGAGTAGGAGACGCATCGTGAGTAAAAGCCCGCCGCCGCCGGTTCCGCGATTTACCGTCGTCACGCTTGGCGTTGCCGACATGCGCAAGAGCATCGCCTTTTATGAGGCGCTGGGTTTTGCGCGAAAGTTTCGTGCGACCGGCGAGATGGTTGCGTTCTTCGATACCGGCGCCACCGTGATCGGGCTGTTTCCATGGGATCAGCTTGCGCAGGACGTGACGCTGCCTGATATGCCAAGACCGCAGGCGTTTCGTGGCATGACACTCGCCTGGAATTGCAATTCCACCGAGGAAGTCGATGCGGTGCTCGATTTCGCGATCTCAAAGGGCGCGGGACTACTGAAGCCCGCGCGCAAGACCGACTACGGCGGCTACTCCGGATATTTTGCCGATCCCGACGGCCACCCCTGGGAAGTCGTGGTCGCGCCCAATATCGAAGTCGGCGATGATCGCCGTGTGCATCTGCCGGATTAACGGTGCTGTTGAGAGCGGTGAAAGCCGTGCCGCACGCTGAAGTTCCCGGTTGCGTCGTGCGCGCGGCCTGCGCACGATCCCGGCATGATTCGGGACAAGTCCAAAAAGCAAAGCAACCTGCCGAAAGGCGTGATCGCGGTCGCGGCGCCGAGTTTTCGGCGCGAGCGCGCGCTGCTCAAGCGCGGCATCTGGCCGATCGCGGGTTGCGACGAGGCCGGCCGCGGCCCGCTCGCGGGTCCCGTGGTGGCGGCGGCCGTGGTGCTCGATCCCGGCCGCATCCCGAAGGGCATCGACAATTCCAAGCGGCTGACCGCGGAGAAGCGCGAGGAACTGTTCGAGAAGATCTGCGCGACCTCGGCCTTTGCGGTCGCCTTCGCCTCGCCGGCGCGGATCGACCGCGACAATATATTGCGTGCCTCGCTCTGGGCGCTGGCGCGCGCGGTGCAGGCATTGCCGGAAATGCCGAAACACGTCTTTGTCGACGGCCGCGACCGCCTCGCGCTGCCCTGCGACTGCGACGCGGTGATCGGCGGCGACGGCATGGTGGTGTCGATCGCGGCCGCTTCCATCATCGCGAAAGTGACGCGCGACCGGCTGATGAGCGCGCTGGCGCAGGATTGCCCGGGTTACGGCTTCGAGCAGCACAAGGGCTATGCCGTCCCCGAGCATCTCGCGGCGCTGGACCGGCTCGGTCCGTCCGCGCATCATCGCCGCTTTTTTGCGCCCGTCGTCGCGGCGCGCGAAAAGCACCAGCCGTGGACGATCGAGCGCGAAGCCGACCTTTTTGCGGTCGATACCTCCATCGAGACCGAAATTTCCGCCGCCGGCTAAGTCCGGTTGCCTCGGGCGCGCGCGCGCTCTATCAAACAAGCGGGGATCGATGGGGCCGGCTCCCCATGCCGGCTTGGGCTTCCGGACGTTTCATGCGTTTCACTTCACTCGTAATTGAACTGATCCGGGCCCGGCCGAGGCTGGTGGTCTGGATCGTGGTGATGTTCCAGGCGGCGCTGTGGCTGCTCGTGCCGCTTCTGTTCTATGCGAGCCCTCCCGGCAATGTCGCGACCGTGCTCGCCTTCGGCCGCGAGTACCAGGTCGGCACTGATCTCGGCCCGCCATTGGCATTCTGGCTCGCGGACATCGCTTTCCGCGCTGCCGGAAATCATCTGTTCGGCGTCTACTTGCTCGCCCAGCTCTGCTCGGTCGTGACCTTCTGGTTCCTCTACTGCCTGGCACGCTCGATCGTTGGCGGCCAGCAGGCCGTGCTCGCCGTGCTCCTGACCATGACGGTCACCGCCTTCTCCTCGCCGAGCCTCGAATTCGGATCCCTGGTGCTGGCGCGGCCGCTCTGGGCGCTTTTGCTGTTTCATTCCTGGCAGTTGATCGGCCAGAACCGTCGCAATGTCTGGTTCGCCTGGTCGATCGAGGCGGGGCTGCTCCTGCTGACCACATCGGCCGCGATCGGGCTCTTGTTGCTGGTCGCCGGTTTTGCGCTCGCAACCGAGCGCGGACGGCGCACGCTGACCTCCTTCGATCCCTTGTTCGCGTTGCTCGTAGTCGTGGTGCTGGTGCTGCCCTATCTCATCTGGCTGTTCCGCGCCGACGCGCTCGTCTGGCCAGCCCTGCCGCCGGTCGCCGAGCTCAGCGCGCGGGCGGTGCATTGGGGCTGGCTGCTTGGCGGTCTTGTGCTGGCGATGCTCGGCATCGCGATCCTGATCGTGCTCAATACGCGGCTGTTCAGCCGCACGCCGGAGGAAGCGCCGATCATCTATCGGCCGCCGGTCGATCCGCTCGCGCGCAACTTCGTCTATTTCTTTGCCATCGCGCCGGCCTTTGCCGGCAGCCTGATCTCCGGCCTGTTCAATCTCGACCGCGTCGTGGGCGGGGCGGGCATTGCTCTTCTGATGTCGGGGCTCGCCGCGATCGTCGCGACCGGCGATCTCGTGCATCTGCGCCGCCAGCGTCTGTTGCGCACGGTGTGGGCCGCCGCCATCGTTGCCCCTGCTTTGTCCGCGGCCGCTGCCACGCTGTTCTTGCCCTGGACCGGCAGCAATGAGGTCGCCACCTCGCTGCCGGCACGCTCCATCGCGCAGTTCTTCGGCGAGAGTTTTGAGCGGCGCACCAATCAGCGGCTGCGGGCGGTCGCAGGCGACGCCCAGATCGCAAGCCTGGTCTCGCTCGATCGCGGCCGTCCGCATCTGTTCCTCGACGCGACGCCGGAGCGCACGCCCTGGCTGACGCCGCAAAAATTCAACGAGACCGGTGGCGTCGTGGTCTGGCGCGCCTCCGACACTTCAGGCGCGCCGCCCCCCGAGATCGTTCAGCGCTTCCCCGGCCTCGCGCCGGAAGTGCCGCGCTCCTTCGAATGGCTGGTGAACGGAAGGCAACCGCTCCTGCGCATCGGCTGGGCCATCGTGCGGCCCAAGGGGCAGTAGCGTTATTGAGCCAGCACCTTCGCAATCGCGCGCAGATCCTGCCACGACATCCGCTTGTAGGACGGCGAGCGCAACAGATAAGCGGGATGGAACGTCGGCAGCGCGCGGATGGTGCGCGTGCCGGTGTCGTAGTCGAACCATTTGCCTCGGGTGCGCATGATGCCCTCGCGCGTGCCGAGCAAAGTCTGGGTCGAGGGATTGCCGAGCGTCACCAGCACGTCGGGATCGACCAGCTCGATCTGGCGCTGGATGAAGGGCAGGCAAATCTGCGTCTCCTGCGGCGTCGGCGTGCGGTTGCCGGGCGGCCGCCATGGAATGACGTTGGCGATATAGGCCTTGCTGCGGTCGAGCCCGATCGCGGCGATCATGCGGTCGAGCAGTTTTCCGGAACGGCCGACGAACGGCAGCCCCTCGATGTCCTCGTCGCGGCCGGGCGCCTCGCCGACGAACATGACGCGCGCCTTCGGATTGCCGTCGGCGAAGACGAGCCGCGACGCCGTCGATTTCAGCGCGCAGCCGTCGAATTTTTCCAGCAGTTCGCGCAGCACCTCGAGCGTCGGTGCGGTGCGCGCGAGCTCGCGCGCCGAGGCGATCGCCGCATCCGGCGCCGGTGGGGGCTCGGCGAGCCCGCTCAGCATGAGCGCAGCCGGCACCGGCCTTGCGATCGGCTGCGGCGGCGCCTCGCGGGGCGGTGGAGCAGGGACGAGATCGGGATCGGCCAGGCGATTGACCGGCTCATCGCCCAATGCGCAATCGACGCCGGCCTCCAGATAGAAGGCGAGCAATTGCGCGACAGTGGGGGCGGGATCGGGCGCGGGCATCGACATCGCGTCAATTTACGCCGCATTGCGCCATGATGAAACGCATTTCGGAGGTTGTCCTGACGGCAAAAATCGGAAACAACGGGGAAATTTGGAAACGTTCCAACCGGGCCGGGAAGAGATCATGAGCAGCGAAGAATTACCCCCGCGCGAATCCATGGAATTCGACGTCGTGATCGTCGGCGCCGGCCCGTCGGGCCTGTCGGCCGCGATCAAGCTGAAGCAGCTCAATGCCGACCTCAACATCGTCGTGGTGGAGAAGGGTTCCGAAGTCGGCGCGCATATCCTGTCGGGCATGGTGATGGACCCGATCGCGCTCGACAAGCTCGTTGCTGACTGGCGCGAGGATTCAGACTGTCCGCTGAAGACGCAGGTGAAGGACGATCATTTTTACTGGATGACGGGGTCGGGCGCGATCCGGCTGCCGAACTTCATGATGCCGCCGTTGATGAGCAATCATCATTGCTACATCGGTTCGCTCGGCCAGGTCTGTCGCTGGCTCGCGCGCAAGGCGGAAGCGCTGGGCGTCGAGATCTATCCGGGCTTTGCTGCTGCCGAAGTGCTCTACGACGACAAGGGCGGCGTGCGCGGCATTGCCACCGGCGACATGGGCATCGCCAAGGACGGCACGCACAAGGATTCGTTTACGCGCGGCATGGAGCTCTTGGGCAAATACACGCTGTTCGCCGAAGGCGCGCGGGGCAGCCTGACAAAACAGCTCATCGCGAAATATTCGCTGGATGCGAACAGCCAGCCGTCGAAATTCGGCATCGGCCTGAAAGAGGTCTGGCAGATCGATCCGACCAGGCACAAGAAGGGGCTGATCCAGCATTCCTTCGGCTGGCCGCTCGGCACCAAGACCGGCGGCGGCTCGTTCCTCTATCACTACGACGACAATCTGGTCGCGGTCGGCTTCGTGCTGCATCTCAACTACGACGATCCATATCTGTCGCCATTCGACGAATTCCAGCGCTTCAAGACCCATCCCGCGATCAAGCCGGTGTTCGAAGGCGGCAAGCGTCTCGCCTATGGCGCGCGCGCCATCACCGAAGGCGGCTATCAGTCGGTGCCGCGCCTGACCTTTGCCGGTGGCGCGCTGATCGGCTGTGCCGCGGGCTTCGTCAACGTGCCGCGCATCAAGGGCGTGCACAATGCGATCGGCAGCGGCATGCTGGCGGCCGAGCACGTTGCAGCCGCGCTCGGCGCGGGCCGCGCCAATGACGAACTCGTCGACTATGAAAATGCCTGGCGCGATTCGGCGGTCGGCAAGGACCTTTATCCCGTTCGCAACGTCAAGCCGCTGTGGTCGAAGCTCGGCACCATCCTCGGCGTCGGGCTCGGCGGCTTCGACATGTGGTGCAACACGCTCGGATTCTCATTGTTCGGCACCCAGTCGCATGCCAAGCCCGATCGGAAGACACTGGACCCTGCGAAAACGCACGCGCCGATCGCCTATCCCAAACCGGACGGCAAGATTTCCTTCGACAAGCTGTCCTCGGTGTTCATGTCCAACACCAATCACGAAGAGGATCAGCCGGTTCATCTGAAGGTCGCGGACATGAACCTGCAGAAGACCTCCGAGCACGACGTGTTCGCGGGGCCCTCCAACCGCTATTGCCCGGCCGGCGTTTATGAATGGGTGGAGGAGGTCTCCGGCCCGCGCTTCCAGATCAACGCCCAGAACTGCGTCCATTGCAAAACCTGCGACGTGAAGGACCCGAACGGCAACATTACCTGGGTTCCGCCGGAGGGCGGCGGCGGGCCCAATTACGAGGCGATGTAACGCACGATTGCGTGACGAAGCTCACGGACCACGGCCCGGCCGGCCACGATAACGCCACACTGCAGCGGTTCTGGAGTGTGGCCGGCGACGATGAGTCCCTGAAATGAAAAATCGCCGCTATCCTTGCGATTGGGCGGCAAACGCGGCATTGTCCGGCACCAACGGCGTTTCCCGATGCGGCCATTTGGGCAAGCGTCGGGACGATCCAAAATTCCTCAAAACCCAGAGCGAACCGTGATGTTTTCCATTCGTTGCAATCGCTGGACTGTTGCCGCCCTCGCGCTGACCGCGATGGTCGTGCCTGGCTCGATTTCGGCGCAGACGCCCGATCATCCGGACGCCACGGCCGCGCAGTTCCCCTCCCGCACCGACCTGAGGTCGCTGACGACGTCGGGCAGCTATCTCGCCGCCCGCCACGCCAGCGTGGAACGCGATGCGAACTCCGCAGCCGAGTTCTATCGCTCGGCGCTGCGTACCGACCCGAAGAACAATGAGCTGCTCGACCGCGCCTTCATCTCGTCGGTCGCCGACGGCGATATCGACGAGGCGGTCAAGCTCGCCGAGCGGATCCTGACCACCGACAAGTCGAACCGCGTCGCGCGGCTCGTGGTCGGCGTGCAGGCGTTGAAGCAGAAGAAATATGCGGCCGCTCAGCTTAACATCAACCAGTCGGTCCGCGGTCCCATCACCGATCTCGTCGCCACGCTGCTGTCTGCCTGGGCGGCCTATGGCGGCGGCGACACCAAGACGGCGATTGCCGGCATCGACAAGCTGACCGGTCCGGAATGGTATCCGATCTTCAAGGATCTGCATGCCGGCATGATCCTGGAACTGTCGGGCAAGGAAAAGGAAGCCGGCCAGCGCTTCGAGCGCGCCTACAAGCTCGACGATTCCATGCTACGCATCACCGAAGCCTATGCGCACTGGCTGACGCGCAACAAGGACGAGGACAAGGCGACCACCGTCTATGAAGCCTTCGACAAGAAGCTCGCGCGCCACCCGCTGGTGGTGGAAGGGCTGCGCGAGACCAGGGCCGGCAAGAAGCTGCCGCCGCTGGCCGACTCGGCGCAGGCGGGCGCGGCCGAAGCGCTCTACGGCATCGGCGCGACGCTGACCCGTCGCGGCGGCGAGGACCTGGCGCTGGTCTATCTGCAACTCGCGCTCTATCTGCAGCCCAATCATCCGCTGGCGCTGCTGTCGCTCGCGGATCTCTATGAATCCGTGAAGCGGCCGAATATGGCGATCAAGATCTATGAGCGCGTGCCGGCGTCTTCGCCCTTGAAGCGCAACGCCCAGATCCAGCTCGCGACCGATCTTGACGCCGCCGACCGCAGCGACGAGGCGATCAAGATTTTGAAGGACGTGGTCGCAGGCGATTCGAAGGATCTCGAAGCGATCATGGCGCTCGGCAATATCGAGCGCGGCCGCAAGAAATTTGCCGACTGCGCCGAGACCTATTCCAAGGGCATCGCCGTGCTGCCGGAAGGCAACGACAAGGCCAACAGCGTCTATTACAATTACCGCGGCATCTGCGAGGAGCGCTCCAAGCAGTGGCCGAAGGCGGAAGCCGACTTGAAAAAGGCGCTCGAGCTGCAGCCCGATCAGCCCTACGTGCTGAACTATCTCGGCTATTCCTGGATCGACCAGGGCATCAATCTCGACGAAGGCATGAAGATGATCAAGCGCGCCGTCGAGCAGCGTCCCGACGACGGCTATATCGTCGATTCCCTTGGTTGGGCCTATTATCGCATCGGCAATTACGAGGAAGCGGTCAAGAACCTCGAGCGCGCGGTCGAGCTCCGGGCCGAGGATCCGACCATCAACGACCATCTCGGCGACGCCTACTGGCGCGTCGGCCGCAAGCTGGAAGCGAAATTCCAGTGGGCGCATGCCCGCGACCTCAAGCCCGAGGCGGATGACCTGCCGAAGATCCTGGCCAAGATCGAGAACGGGATGACGGACGATCCTTCGCCGGCGACGGCATCCGACGACAAGAAGAAGGAAGACGGCAAAGAGGACGGCAAGGGCGGCTAAGGTCCTTTCGAGCTGGGGCTGGGGAGCTTCGCGCCGATGCTGAGTGATGAGGGGCGTGCCAAGGTCAACCTGACCCTGCGGGTGATCGGCCGTCGCGTCGACGGCTATCACGATCTCGAAAGCGTGGTAGCGTTCTCCGATTGCGCCGACCACCTGACGCTGGAGCCGGGCGCCGAATTGTCGCTCACGACTACCGGCCCGCTGGCGAAGGCCTGTGGCGTTACCGATGACAATCTGGTGCTGAAGGCGGCGCGGCTGTTGGCCGGGCGCGTGCCGGATTTGAAGCTCGGTGCGTTCACGCTCGAAAAGGTCCTGCCGGTTGCTGCCGGCATTGGCGGCGGTTCGGCCGATGCGGCCGCAGCCTTGCGGCTGCTCGCGAAGCTGAACGGCCTTGCACTCGACGATGAGCGCGTGCTCGACGTCGCGCTTCAAACCGGCGCCGATGTTCCGGTGTGCCTAGGCTCCTCAGCCTGCGACATGACCGGCGTCGGCGAGAAGCTGTTGCCGCTGAACCTGCCGAAACTGCCGAGCGTGCTGGTCAACCCCTGTGTTCCCGTCGCAACCAAGGACGTGTTTGCCGCGCTCGGCCTGCGCAACGGCGAACTCCTGGTCGGCGCCGCCGATGTCCTCGAGTTGCCAGCCTGGCCGGAGGACGGCGCTTCGATTTCGGATTGGGTCGAGGCGATCAGCATTGTCGACAATGATCTTGAAGCGCCCGCTATTCGCGTCCAGCCGGCCATCTCCGACGTGTTGTCGGCGCTCGGCGCGGCGGACGGCATGCTGCTGTCGCGGATGTCCGGATCGGGTGCGACCTGCTTTGCGATTTTTGCCGATGCCGCGAAGGCGCATGCCGCCTCCGAGCAGATCCGGCGCGATCACCCCGACTGGTGGGTGCATGCGGGCGTGCTGAGCTAATTCGCGGGCCTGCGCGCCAGCACCAGCGAGACGCCCAATCCCATCATGAACAGTCCCGAGCCCTGCCGCAGCCGCTGAAACAGGCGAGGCCTCAGCACGAAGCTTGTGCGCGTGGCGGAGGCAACCGCGACCACCACGAGATCGGCGAGCGTGTTCAACGTGACCGAGATCAGGCCCAGCATCATGAATTGAAGCGCCGGATGGGCCGCGGCCGTATCGAGGAATTGCGGGATGAAGGCGAGAAAGAACGCCGCAGTCTTCGGATTGGTCGCCTCGACCAGAATGCCCTCGCGGAACGCCCGCCTGCTCCCGGCGGGCTTCGTTGTCGCAAGTGGCAATTGGCCGGCTTCGCGAAAAGCCCGGATGCCAAGCCAGACCAGATAAAGCGCGCCGGCAAATTTGAGCAAGGCAAAGGCCTGCGCGCTGGCGAGGATGAGCGCCGAGATGCCGAGCCCGCCCGCGATCACGTGCACGAGGCCACCGAGCGCGGTGCCGAGCGTCGACGCGATGCCGGCTTTCCTGCCTTCCGAGAGCGTCCGCGCCGCGACATAGAAAATGCCGGGACCGGGGACGGCGGCGACAATCAGCGCGGCCGCGAGGAACAGCGAAAAATCGGCCGCGGGCAGTGGCACTAATGCGACCGCGCCAGGCAGAACGCCACCACCTGCTCGAGTGCCGACTTCATCGGCGAGCCCGGAAACAGCGCCAGCGCATCGACCGCCATCGCGCCGTAATGCTGGGCGCGGCTCAGCGTATCCTCCAGCGCGCGATGCTTGGTCATCAGGCCGATGGCATGATCGAGATCGCTATCCTTGATCTCGCCGCGCTCCAGCGCGCGGACCCAGAAGGCGCGCTCCGAGTCATTGCCGCGGCGGAACGCCAGCACCACCGGCAGCGTGATCTTGCCCTCGCGGAAATCGTCGCCGACATTTTTTCCGAGCTTGGCGGACTTGCCGCCATAGTCGAGCACGTCGTCGACGAGCTGGAAGGCGATGCCGAGATTCATCCCGACCGAGCGGCACGCGGTCTGCTCCGGCTTCGGCCGGTTGGCGATTGCGGGACCGACCTCGCAGGCCGCCGCAAACAATTCCGCGGTCTTGCCGCGGATCACGGCAAGATATTCGTCCTCGGTGGTCGCGGTGTTCTTCGCTGCCGCAAGCTGCATCACCTCGCCTTCGGCGATGGTGGCGGCCGCCGCCGAGAGAATGTCGAGCGCGCGCAGCGAGCCGACCTCGACCATCATCCGGAACGCCTGGCCGAGCAGGAAGTCGCCGACCAGCACGCTCGCCTCATTGCCCCACAGCATGCGGGCGGACAATTTGCCGCGGCGGAGCTCGCTCTCGTCGACCACGTCGTCGTGCAGCAGGGTCGCGGTGTGCATGAACTCGACCGCGGCGGCGAGCTTGATATGGCCGTCACCGGCATAGCCGGAGAGGCCGGCCATCGCCAGCGTCAGCATCGGGCGCAACCGCTTTCCGCCCGAGGAAATCAGGTGGTTGGCGACCTCGGGGATCATGGTCACTTCCGAGCCGGTCCGGGACAGGATTGTGGCGTTGACCCGCTCCATGTCGGCGGCAACGAGGCCGACCAGCGCTTCGATCGAGGGGTCCTGGGGGTTCTCGAAGGGTACAATAACCGCCACGCCGGTCTCCACATTTGCTATCCTGCAGCTAAGAATAGAAACTGCGGCGCGATGCGGCAAGGGCAGGGTTGCCATTGACTTTCATCGGATCGCTTTGAGGAGTGTGGCAAGTTGCGGGAATTGGTTCGGACCAACGATATCGTGCTGGTTTCGGCGGTCGGCGCGCTGCTCGACGGCGCCAACATCGATCATCTGGTCGCGGACCAGAACATGAGCATCATCGAAGGCTCGCTCGGCATCCTGCCCCGGCGGATCCTGGTCCATGACGACGACGTCAAGGCCGCGCGACAGGTCCTCGCGGACGCCGGACTGTCGCACGAATTGCGGCCCGATGAGTGAGGTTCTCACTGGGACCACCGAGGACACCTTTCTCGGCGGCCAATTGCGCCTGCGCCAACCCAAATCCGGTCATCGCTCCGGCCATGATGCGATGCTGCTTGCGGCTGCGACGGCGGCACGTCCAGGCGATCGCGCCGTCGAATTCGGTGCCGGCGTTGGTGCCGCGGGCCTGGCGCTGGCCAAACGCGTCCGCGGCATCGCATTGACGCTGGTCGAGATCGATCCGCAGCTCGCCGCGCTCGCGCGCGACAATGCCAGCGCCAACAACATCGATGCCGATGTGGTCGTGCTCGACGTAACCTCGGCCGCGGAGGTCTTCGCTGCGCAAGGGCTGGCGCCCGACAGCGCCGACCTCGTGCTGATGAATCCGCCGTTCAACGCTGCCACACGGCATCGTGTCTCGCCCGACAAATCCCGTGCTTCCGCACATGTCGCCGATGCCGAGACGCTGGAGGGATGGATTCACGCCGGCCGCAGGCTGCTCAAATCCGGCGGCGCGCTGACGTTGATCTGGCGCGCCGACGGGTTAACGGAGGTGCTGGCGGCTCTCGGGCGCGGCTTCGGCGGTCTCGCGATCCTGCCCGTGCATGCCGACGCCGCCAAGCCCGCGATTCGCGTGCTGATTCGCGCGATCAAGGGCGGCAAGGCGCCGACGCGCGTGCTGGCGAGCCTGCTGCTCAATGATGAGTCAGGCCTGCCTAATAAACAGGTCGCGAAAATGTTAGCAGGGGACGGGGTCCTGCCATTGGCAAACCCCTGAGCCTCGAAAGGGACGTCTACTGCTGCAGCGATTTGGAGCGCTGTTCCGGCACCGAAGTGAAGTGGACCGCCGTCAGAAGGGTACCGATCAGCATCATCAGCAGATAGATTTTCATGTCAGTCTCCGCTGCACCGTTGCAGCAAGCAATGGTCGCAATGCAAGGCGTGTTCCAGTCGAAGCAATGACAGTGGCGTGATAAAAAATGGTTAATTCGAGGTAACCGGGATGTCGGAACAATTTAGTGATCGGGTCGTGATCCGTGACGGGTGGCCGGGCCTGGTCGACCGTTGCGTGGCGTTGCTGCCGGCGCGCTTTCGGCGCGGCGTGGCCGTCGTCCCCGTGGTCCGGCTGTCCGGTGTCATCGGCGCGGTCACGCCGCTGCGGCAGGGCATGACGCTCGCGGGCGTGGCCAAGATGCTGGAGCGCGCGTTCGCCACCAGGAATGCCAAGGCGGTGGCGCTGTTGATCAACTCGCCCGGAGGCTCGCCGGTGCAGTCGCGCCAGATCTATCTGCGCATCCGCCAGCTCGCCGCGGAGAAGAAGCTGCCGGTGCTGGTCTTCGTCGAGGACGTCGCCGCGTCCGGCGGCTACATGATTGCCTGCGCCGGCGACGAGATCTTTTGCGATCCCTCGTCCATCCTCGGATCGATCGGCGTGGTCGGCGGCTCGTTCGGCATGACGGAGCTGATCAAGAAGATCGGCGTCGAGCGCAGGCTTTATACCGCGGGCTCGCACAAGGCGATGCTCGACCCGTTCCTGCCCGAAAACCCCGATGACGTCGCGCGGCTGAAGGCGATCCAGCGCGAAATCCACGCCATCTTCATCGCGCTGGTGAAGGAGAGCCGCGGCGCGCGGCTGAAGCGGTCCGACGATGAGCTGTTCACCGGCGAATATTGGGCCGGCGACACCTCGGTGTCGCTGGGGCTGGCCGACGCCATCGGCGACCTGCGCTCGACCTTGCGCGCCCGCTATGGGGAAAAGGTGCTCACCCCCGTGATCGCACCGGCGAGCGGTATGCTGGCCGGCCTGCTCGGCCGCCGCTCTCCTGGAGCCGGCGCGCTGGTGGCACTGGATGGCGTTTCCGGCCTTCCGGATGAGCTGATTTCGGCACTGGAAACTCGGGCGATTTGGGCCCGTTACGGCTTCTAACAGGGATGTGAGCGCGCCATTTTGCCCCAAAACGCCGATTGCGGCGGCGGCTCGTTTGGGTGAAAATATGAATTGGGGGCGACCAGTAGAGGATCGACCGATGCCGCCATTTATCGCTTTCGCGGGCGTCTTGGGCGGGCTCGCGGTGGTTCGCTGGGCCTACAAGACGGCGCAGCGGATCAACCAGGAGCTTGAGGAAATGCGGCTCGCCCGCGTGGCCGAGGCCACGAGTGCGAGCGAAATCAAGACGCTGCGCCGTGACCCCGTCACCGGCGCCTATCGGCCGGGTTAAATCCTCCCAAACCCTCATCCTGAGGAGCGGGCGCGAGCCCGCGTCTCGAAGGATGAGGCCGCGACCCGGGCCTCATGGTTCGAGACGCGCCTGCGGCGCTCCTCACCATGAGGATACCAGCCGCCTTGCCTTGATTCCCATCCCCGCCGCCGATACGGTCCCGCGCGCTTTACCCCCTTCGCGAGACCCAAGCTAGCGACGATGGATACGCTGCCTGCCCATATGCGTCCGGAACGTTCGTTCCAGGGCTTTATCCTGGCGCTCCAGCGATTCTGGGCAGAGCAAGGCTGCGTGATCCTGCAGCCCTACGACATGGAGATGGGGGCGGGCACCTTCCATCCCGCGACCACGCTGCGCGCGCTCGGCCCGAAGCCGTGGAACGCCGCCTATGTGCAGCCGTCGCGGCGGCCGAAGGACGGCCGCTATGGCGAGAATCCCAACCGGCTGCAGCACTACTACCAGTTCCAGGTGATCATGAAGCCGTCGCCCCCGAACCTTCAGGAGCTTTACCTGAAGTCGCTGGCCGCGATCGGCATCGACGCCAGCGTCCATGACATCCGCTTTGTCGAGGACGACTGGGAAAGCCCGACGCTCGGCGCCTGGGGTCTCGGCTGGGAGTGCTGGTGCGACGGCATGGAAGTCAGCCAGTTCACCTATTTCCAGCAGGTCGCCGGCGTCGAATGCGCGCCGGTCGCGGGCGAGCTCACTTACGGGCTCGAGCGGCTTGCGATGTATGTGCAGGGCGTCGACCGCGTCTATGATCTCAACTTCAACGGCCGCGACGGCGCCGAGCGCGTCACCTATGGCGACGTGTTCCTGCAGGCCGAGCAGGAATATTCGCGGCACAATTTTGAAGTGGCCGACACCGCGATGCTGTTCGAGCAATTCCGGATGGCCGAGGATGCGTGCAAGAAATATCTCGCGGCGGGCTGGCAAGAAAACAAAAACTTGGGCAACCGGAAAGAACATCAGATGGCGCTGCCGGCCTATGACCAGTGCATCAAGGCGAGCCACGTCTTCAACCTGCTCGATGCGCGCGGCGTGATCTCGGTGACGGAGCGGCAGAGCTATATCCTGCGCGTGCGCGAGCTTGCAAAAGCCTGCGGCGAGGCCTGGGTCCACACCGAAGCAGGGAGGGCAACATGAGCGAGCCGGCAATCGGCGGCAGGGCGCCGCATCCCGTCGAGGTAACGGCGGGCGAGGAGCTGTGGTGGTGCGCCTGCGGCCTGTCGTCGAGCCAGCCGTTCTGCGACGGCACCCATGAGGACACCGAGTTCTCCCCGGTGCAGTACATCGCGCCGGAGACCAAACGCGTGTTCTTCTGCACCTGCAAGCGCAGCAAGAATGCGCCGCTGTGCGACGGCTCGCATAAAGAGCTCCCGGTTTAATGCCTGATCTTCTGTTCGAACTGTTCTCCGAGGAAATCCCCGCGCGCATGCAGGCGAAGGCGGCCGACGATTTGCGCCGCATGGTCACCGACAAGCTGGTTGCCGAGGGTTTGGTCTATGAAGGCGCAAAAGCCTTTGCGACGCCGCGGCGGCTGGCGCTGACCGTGCATGGCATTCCCGCGCGCCAATCCGACCTGAAGGAAGAGCGCCGCGGGCCGCGCGTCGGCGGGCCCGATGCGGCGATCCAGGGCTTCCTGAAAGCGACCGGCCTTGCCTCGCTCAGCGAGGCAAAAATCCAGCCGGACAAGAAGGGCGATTTCTACATCGCGCTGATCGAGAAGAAGGGCCGCGCCACCATCGAGGTGCTGGCCGAAATGCTGCCGGTGATCGTGCGCACCTTCCCCTGGCCGAAATCGATGCGCTGGGGCGCGCGCTCGGCCAAGCCGGGCTCGCTGTCCTGGGTGCGGCCGCTGCATGCGATCACGGCGACGTTTGGCCTGGAGACGGAAGAGCCGGATGTGGTGAAGTTTGCCATCGACGGCATCGAGACCGGCCAGACCACCTACGGCCACCGCTTCATGGCGCCCGCGGCGATCTCGGTGCGCCGTTTCGAGGATTATCGGGAAAAGCTGCTGCAGGCGAAAGTCGTGCTCGATCCGGAGCGGCGCAAGGACACGATCTTGACCGACGCGAAACAGCTTACATTCGCGCAGGGCTTTGAACTGGTCGAGGATGCGGCGCTGCTTGACGAGGTCGCGGGGCTCGTGGAATGGCCGGTCGTGCTGATGGGCTCGTTCGAGCAGGAATTCTTGTCGATCCCGGGCGAGGTGATCCGAGCCACCATCCGCAACAACCAGAAGTGCTTTGTCGTCAACGATCCCAAAACCGGCAAGCTCGCCAACAAATTCGTGCTGACCGCGAACATCGAGGCCAGCGACGGCGGCAAGGCCATCGTTGCCGGCAATGAGCGTGTGATCCGGTCGCGGTTGTCAGACGCGAAGTTTTTCTACGAAACCGATCTGAGGACGAAGCTCGAGGACCGGCTGCCGAAGTTCGAGCAGATCGTGTTTCACGAAAGGCTGGGCACGCAGGCCGAGCGCATCGAGCGGATCGAGAAGCTGGCGGCGGAGATCGCGCCACTGGTTGGCACCGATGTCGAGAAGGCCAAGCGTGCTGCGCATCTGGCGAAGGCTGATCTGCTCACGGAAGTTGTCGGCGAATTCCCAGAGCTGCAGGGCTTGATGGGAAAATACTACGCGCTGGCGCAAGGCGAACCTGCCTCGGTCGCCGTGGCAAGCGAGGAGCATTACAAGCCGCAAGGTCCCGCCGATCGCGTGCCGAACGATCCGGTAAGTGTGGCGGTGGCTCTTGCCGATAAGATTGACACGCTGGTTGGTTTTTGGGCGATCGATGAGAAGCCAACGGGGAGCAAGGACCCGTACGCGCTGCGCAGGGCGGCATTGGGCGTGATCCGGTTGCTAAACGACAATGAACGCAGGATCGGTCTGACCAGTCTCTTGGATCAGCACGCCGAGCGAATCTACGAGGCGCTAGGGCATCTGGGCAATTCGGTTGGAGTGATCTCCGTTCCGTGGGCGGGTAAGCAGGTTCAGAAATTGAGCCTTGATCTCCTGTCCTTCTTCGCCGATCGGCTGAAAGTGCAATTGCGAGACCAAGGTGCGCGGCACGATCTAGTGGACGCCGTGTTCGCTCTGGAAGGCCAGGACGATCTGTTAATGGTGGTCCGCCGCGTCGACGCGCTCGGCAAATTCCTCGACAGCGATGACGGCAAGAACCTGCTTGCCGGCATCAAGCGCGCGAGCAACATCCTCGCGATCGAAGAGAAGCGGGACAAGCGCACGTTTGACGGCGCACCGAACCCGGCGCTCTATAGTCTGCCGGAAGAGAAGGCGCTCGCCGATGTGATCGACCTGGTGAAGGTGGAAGCCGCCGTTGCCGTGATGAACGAGGACTTCGCCAGCGCCATGAGCTTCATGGCAACGCTGCGTCCCGCGGTGGATGCGTTCTTCGACAAGGTCAAGGTCAACGACGACGATCCGAAGGTGCGTGAGAACCGGCTGAAGCTGCTCAACGAAATCCGCAGCGCCACGCGCGCGGTCGCGGATTTTTCCAAGATCGAAGGATAAAAAAAGCCCCGCCTGGCGGGGGAAAACCAGGCGGGGCTCGTATGCCCGGTTGCCGCTGCGGCTTGCCGGACATTCAGTTTCAGCAGCTAACTCATCACACGCTACTCGACGACCTGGACGATGCGGCGCGTGCGCGGCTCGACCAGCACGGTCTCGCCATTCACCACGGTGTAGCGATAGGGCGTTGCGCCAAAAGTCTGCGGCACGTCGTAATAGGTCACGCCGGCTTCGGGCAGCACGGTGCCCACGACGACGCGATCCGGAATGGTGTAGGTCGGCACGCGCTCGCGGATCACATATTCACGAAAGGCCGGCCGCTGCCCGACAACGATACCCTCGGACTCGGTGACGGCTACACCGGGACCGCCGGGAGCCACGCCGACGGTGACATCGCTCTGCGCCAGAGCTGACGCGGGTGCGCCAAGCGCGGCGGCGACCGCTGCGATGGCAAGTATTTTATGTTGCATTGGTTGCTCCTCTCATGACGCAGGCAGGTTTGGGCCTCGCGTCTCGCACCGCAGCCCAATGCATCGCGTAGCCCATCGTTCCTGGGAACAACCGGTCTCATCGGCGGCATTTTCGGGCAATTTTTGTGAAGGACGGAACTCATTTTTGTGAGCCGTGGAACCCAAAGACGCCGTCCGCGTCTCCTATTCCGGAACCCGCGAAGCTAGAATGCCGGCCTCGGAACGATTCCCCGCATCACCAGCAATACCGCATCACAGGAGTATCGATGACCATCACCACTGCGCACATCCCTGCCATCGTGGCCTTGATCGCCGGCATTTTGATCCTGATCATGCCGCGCCTGCTCAACTTCATCGTAGCCATCTATCTCATCGTCATCGGGCTGGTCGGTCTCGGCCTGCTCCACTGGCTCCATATGTAGCGCGGGAAGGAGCGGTTTCGCGGCTTGCGCGGAACCGCCCAAAGTGGTGTAAGCGCGCCAATCTTCCTCTCACCGGATGTTCAGAAAGCCATGGCCAAAGCCGTTGCGAAGTCGAAGAAAATCCCAGCGAAATCAAAGCCATCCGCGACAGGCCGGGCGAAGGCCGCCCCCGTCGCCCCGGCTCGCAAGGCGCTAACGAAAAGCCCGGCTAAACCGGTCGCCAAGCCGGTCGTTAAGCCGGTGGCGAAGCAGCCTGCAAAACCGGCCGTGGCGGAGCCGGTGAAGGCGGGTAAGTGGGTCTATACCTTCGGCGACGGCAAGGCCGAGGGTAAGGCGGGCTTGCGTGATCTCCTCGGCGGCAAGGGCGCCAATCTCGCCGAGATGGCCAATCTCGGCCTGCCGGTGCCGCCCGGCTTCACCATCCCGACGTCGGTCTGCACCTATTTCTATGCCCACGACAAAACCTATCCGAAGGAATTGAAGGCGCAGGTCGAGAAGGCGCTCGACCACGTCGGCAAGCTGACGGGCAAGGTGTTCGGAGACTCGAAGAATCCGCTGCTGGTTTCAGTGCGCTCCGGCGGGCGCGCCTCGATGCCGGGCATGATGGACACCGTGCTCAATCTCGGCCTCAACGACGAGACGGTGGAAGCGCTCGCGGAATTGTCCGGCGACCGCCGCTTCGCCTATGACAGCTATCGCCGCTTCATCACCATGTATTCGGATGTCGTGCTCGGCTTCGAGCATCATCATTTCGAGGACATCCTCGACACCTTCAAGGACAGCCAGGGCTATACGCTCGATACCGACCTCTCCGCCGAGGACTGGGTCGATCTGGTCGGCAAGTACAAGGACGCGGTCGCGCAGCGAGACCGGCAAGGACTTCCCGCAGGATCCGCACGACCAGCTCTGGGGCGCGATCGGCGCGGTGTTCTCATCCTGGATGAACGCGCGCGCGGTGACCTATCGCAAGCTGCACGATATCCCGGAATCCTGGGGCACCGCGGTCAATGTGCAGGCCATGGTGTTCGGCAACATGGGCGATACGTCGGCGACCGGCGTCGCCTTCACCCGCAATCCCTCGACCGGCGAGAGCAAGCTCTATGGCGAGTTCCTGATCAACGCGCAGGGCGAGGACGTCGTCGCCGGCATCCGCACGCCGCAGGACATCACCGAGGATGCGAAGCAGGAGTCCGGCTCCGACAAGGCCTCGATGGAAATCGCGATGCCCGAGGCGTTCAACGAGCTGACGCGGATCTACACCATGCTGGAAAAGCATTACCGCGACATGCAGGACATGGAATTCACCGTCGAGCGCGGCAAATTGTGGATGCTGCAGACCCGCGGCGGCAAGCGCACCGCCAAGGCGGCGCTGAAGATCGCGGTCGAGCTCGCCAATGAAGGCCTGATCTCGCAGAAGGAAGCGGTGTCGCGCATCGATCCGGCTTCGCTCGACCAGTTGCTGCACCCGACCATCGATCCCAATGCCAAGCGCGACGTGATCGCAACCGGCTTGCCGGCTTCGCCCGGTGCTGCCGCCGGCGAGATCGTGTTCTCGTCGGATGAAGCCGCCAAGCTGCAGGCCGACGGACGCAAAGTCATCCTGGTGCGCATCGAGACCTCGCCGGAAGACATTCACGGCATGCACGCCGCCGAAGGCATCTTGACCACGCGCGGCGGCATGACCTCGCACGCCGCGGTGGTGGCGCGCGGCATGGGCAAGCCCTGCGTCTCCGGCTGCGGCACCATCCGCGTCGACTACGGCCGCGGCACCATGAGCATCGGCTCGCGCACCTTCAAGACCGGCGACGTCATCACCATCGACGGCTCGCTCGGCCAGGTGCTGGCGGGGCGCATGCCGATGATCGAGCCGGCCATGTCGGGCGAGTTCGGCACGCTGATGAGCTGGGCCGACCAGGTCCGCAAGCTCGGCGTGCGCGTCAACGCCGACACGCCTGAGGACGCCCGCGCCGCCATCAAGTTCGGCGCCGAAGGCATCGGGCTTTGCCGCACCGAGCACATGTTCTTCGAGGAAACCCGCATCCGCACCGTGCGCGAGATGATTCTGGCCGAAGACGAGCAGGCGCGCCGCCAGGCGCTGTCAAAGCTGTTGCCGATGCAGCGCGCCGATTTCGTCGAGCTGTTCGAGATCATGAAGGGTCTGCCCGTCACGATCCGCTTGCTCGATCCGCCGCTGCACGAGTTCCTGCCGCACACCCATGCCGAGATCGAGGAAGTCGCGCGCGCGATGAACACCGATCCGCGCCGGCTCGCCGATCGCGCCCGCGATCTCGCCGAGTTCAACCCGATGCTGGGCTTCCGTGGCTGCCGCATCGCGATCGCCTATCCGGAGATTGCCGAGATGCAGGCGCGCGCGATCTTCGAGGCCGCGGTCGAGGCGCAGAAGC
Source organism: uncultured Alphaproteobacteria bacterium (assembly GCA_963802585.1). Taxonomy (GTDB): domain Bacteria; phylum Pseudomonadota; class Alphaproteobacteria; order Rhizobiales; family Xanthobacteraceae; genus Bradyrhizobium. The sequence continues at coordinate 389,652 of CAWDJS010000017.1, forward strand.
GCACCGGCAAGGCGGTCGGCCTGGAGGTGATGGTGCCGCTGATCGCGACCAAGGCCGAGCTCGATCTCGTCAAGGCGCGCATCGATGCCACCGCGCAGGCCGTGATGAAGGAGACCGGCACCAAGCTCGCCTATCAGGTCGGCACCATGATCGAGCTGCCGCGCGCCTGTCTGCTCGCGGGCGACATAGCGAAGAGCGCAGACTTCTTCTCCTTCGGCACCAACGACCTGACGCAGACGACCTATGGCATCAGCCGTGACGATGCGGCGAGCTTCCTCGGCCCCTACGTCAGCAAGGGCATCCTGGAGATCGATCCCTTCATCGCGCTCGATCAGGAAGGCGTCGGCGAACTCGTGAAGATCGGCGTGGCGCGCGGGCGCAAGACGCGGCCCGATCTCAAGGTCGGCATCTGCGGCGAGCATGGCGGCGATCCGGCGTCGGTGGCGTTCTGCCACGAGATCGGCCTCAATTACGTCTCGTGCTCGCCCTATCGCGTGCCGATCGCGCGTCTTGCCGCGGCGCAAGCCGCGATCGGCAAGGCGGTCGCGAGCCAAGCGTAGGCCGAGCCGCGCGCAATGACGAGTCGGTTGTCCCGTAATGATACGGGATCAATAGGCAATGTCGTTCCGGGGCGCGAGTGAAACGAGCGAACCCGTAACCTCGAGATTCTCAGGTTCGCAATTGCGAACCATAGTTCGATGCTGCGCATCGCCCCGGAATGACGCGCTTGCGCGTCAAAATCTTCACTCATTTTGTTGACCGGATATTTACCACTTCTCTCCAAGCGCCATTTACCAACGTTTTTGATGTCATCGCGGCAATCGCCGCGATCGCTTGCCTGTGTCGCGCAGGCCACGCGGATTAACGCCCCGGCAACCTAAACTGGATATCACCGGAATAGATCGAATTGCACGGATGTACTGCGTTCGAACTCACCTTGAGTGTGTAGCGTTGCGTGAGTGCGTTGATACCAGTCCAGCGTAAGAGGCCGAGGGGCGTGCGTTTCGCGTCCTTCGGCTTTGCGCTGTGTGTCTTCGCTCTGATGCCGAACGAGATCGGATATCAGGACATCGCCTCGCTGCTCGCGCGCCAGCCCGGCGTCGGCGAGCGCTGGCAGAAACGCGTCACCGGCGCCGCCGCCACCATCCAGCTCGCGACCTACAGTTTTGGCCGTCCGATCGGCACGTCTACGCCCGAGAGCGTGAACTACCGGCTCGCCAGTCTCGACGCTGCCGCCGCAGATATCACGGGCGCACTGCCGCGCAATTCGGTGTTGCAGCCTCCGCCGCGCTACCAGGCCTCCGACTTCCCCAAGGTGAACCGCGCGCTGAAGGGCGATCGTCTCGCCGCCGCGCCGCTCGCCATCGAGCCCGAGACCGGCCGCCCCGACGAACCGCAGCGTTCCCTCGAAGATCCATCGACCTCCAATGCGTCAGTGATGGGGGCGAAGACCGCAGCCGCGCCGCTGCCGCAGCAGGCGCCGCTCGATCCGGAATTGCAGGCCGCGCTGAACGCGCCGCCGTTGCCGCAATACAGTGCGCCGGAATTGCCGAAATACGACATCTCGCTGTCGCTGGAAGCGCAGCCGATGGACGATTTGAAGAACTCTCGCGGCGCGATCCAGATCGAGCCGGCGCCATCGCGGGAGCCTTTTAGCGTGAAGACCTCAAGCCTGTTCTTCGGCAACTCTTCGCTTGGCGGCTCGCTCGATCGCATGGAGCGCTGGCAGCCCGGCGAAGAGCCGACCGTGGTACCCGACCCGGACATGAAGGTGATGGCGTCGCTGCCCCCTGGCGCGGAAGATCCGAAGGAGACGGAAAGCGGCGAGAGCGTCGCGCCAAAGGGCGAGGTCAACGCCGACAACCAGCTGTCGAAGACGCCGGCCGAGCGGCTCGGCCTCACCGACGAGAAGTCGCGCGCCAAGGCCGAAAAATGTCTCGCTGAGGTGGTCTATTTCGAGGCCCGCGGCGAGGCCGTGCGCGGCCAGATTGCGGTGGCGCAGGTGGTGATGAACCGCGCCTTCTCCGGCAAATATCCGAATGATGTCTGCGGCGTGGTCTACCAGAACAAGCACCGGCACATGGCCTGCCAGTTCACCTTCGCCTGCGACAATTATGCCGACGTGATCCGCGAGCCCGACATGTGGGAGCGCGCCAAAAAGATCGCCAAGGCGATGCTCGAAGGCCAGATCTGGCTGCCGGAAGTCGGCAAGTCGACGCACTACCACGCCTATTATGTGCACCCGTCCTGGGTCAGCGAGATGACCAAGCTGTACAAGTTCGGCGTGCACACCTTCTACCGGCCAAAGGCGTGGGGCGACGGCAGCGATGCGCCAAGCTGGGGCACGCCGGCGCAGACCGCCGCGCTGTCGGAGCAGCTTGCGGCGGAAGCGAAAAGCGAAGCCGAGATGTATCCGAACTCGGTGCGGCGTTGAGATTATCAGCTCGTCATGCCCGGGCTTGACCCGGGCATTCATCGAAGAAGTCACTTTTGCAGGATGGATTGCCGGGTCGAGCCCGGCAATGACGAGTTACGCCTCAATATCCAGCGCGACGTCGAAATTCGGCGCCGAATGCGTCAGCGCACCTGAGGAAACATAGTCGACGCCGGTTGCGGCAATCTTCGCGATCGAGTCCAGCGTCACGCCGCCGGAAGCTTCCAGCACCACGCGCCCTTGCGCGAGCTTCACCGCTTCGGTCAGCGTCGCCGTGTCCATGTTGTCGAGCAGCACTACATCGGCCAATCCTGTGTCGAGCACCTCGCACAACTGATCGAGTGTGTCGACCTCGATCTCGATCTTGACGAGATGGCCGGTATAGGCGCGGGCGCGCTTGAGTACGGCCGTGACGCCGCCGGCAACCGCGATGTGGTTGTCCTTGATCAGGATCGCATCATCGAGCCCGAAGCGGTGATTGAAACCGCCGCCGCAGCGCACGGCGTATTTCTCCAGCGCGCGCAGGCCCGGCGTGGTCTTGCGCGTGCAGCAGATGCGCAATTTCGTTCCGGCGGTTCGCCGCACGTAGTCGGCCGTCAGTGTCGCGACGCCGGAGAGGCGGCCGACGAAATTGAGCGCGGTGCGCTCAGCCGTAAGCACGGCGCGCGCAGGACCGGAGATAGTCAGCACATGCTTGCCGGTCTCGACCGCCGCGCCGTCGCGGACATGTGCGTCTATCCGGATGTCGGGCGAAAGCTTCCGGAATGTCGCGACCGCGAGCGGCAGGCCTGCGATGACGCCGCCCTGCCGCGCCACCATGATGGCGCGCGCCGGTGTCGTCTCCGGAATGGTTGCCATCGAGGTGATGTCGCCGGCGCGGCCGAGGTCTTCGTCGAGCGCGCGACTGACAGCCTCGTCGATCGCCAGTGGCGACAGGAAGGCTTCGGGATTGAGCAGGGAGTTGGTGGGCAGCATCACAAACCTCTAGGCGATCATGGGTTGCGCGGTTCGCGGCTCGCGGATTTCAAGCGTCTCCGCGATCTCGTGCGCGGCGGCGAGCGTGGTCATGGAGCGATGGGCGAGCAGCAGCTTTTCCGCCGGATGGTCGGAGCGGAAATGCGCGCCGCGGCTTTCGCGGCGGCTCCAGGCGGAAGCCGCGACCAGCAGCGCCGTGGTGGCCATGTTGCGGAGCGCAATGCTGCCGGCGTCACGTTCGAACGCGGCGAAACTCCGCACCGCTTCGGCGAGCCTGTCGCCGTCCCTGACGACGCCGACATGTGAGCTCATCATCGCGCGCAGCTTCTTCTCGGCGAGCGCGGGCAGGGCGCCGTTGCGCGGCACCACCAGCACGGGTGGCAGGATAGCGGCCGCCTCGATCTGCTGCCCCGCGATGTCTTCCGCAATACGCGCGGCGAACCCCACGGCTTCGAGCAGCGAGTTCGAGGCGAGGCGGTTGGCGCCATGCGCACCGGTCGAGGAGACTTCACCGCCGGCCCACAGGCCTTTGAGCGAGCTGCGGCCGTGCGCATCCACGGCGATGCCTCCCATATGATAGTGCGCGGCGGGCGCGATTGGAATCGGCTGGGTTGCCGGATCGAGGCCGGCTGCGAGACAGCTCCCATAGACGGTCGGAAACTTTTCCGCAAAGCGCGGACCGAGCGCCTGGCGTGCATCGAGGAAGGCGCCGCGGCCGGCAGCGATTTCCGCGAACACGCCGCGGGCCACGATGTCGCGCGGTGCAAGCTCCGCCAGCGGATGGGCCTTCTGCATGAAGCGTTCGCCAAAATTGTTGATCAGAGTCGCGCCTTCGCCGCGCAGCGCCTCGGTTGCAAGCGGCGCGGGATCGCGGCCGACCATGATCGCGGTCGGATGGAATTGCACGAATTCGGGATCGGCGATCACGGCACCGGCGCGGGCGGCGATCGCGAGCCCAAGGCCGCTTGCTTCCTGCGGATTGGTCGTGACCGCATAGAGATGGCCGATGCCGCCGGTCGCGAGCACCACCGCGCGCGAGGCGATGATCACCGGCCGTGCGGTCGCATCGTGCGCGCTGCGCAGCTGCAACCCCGTGACCGCACCGTCCTCGGTCAAGAGCTGCTCGGCGACAAGACCTTCGATCACGCGGATCGAGGGCGTACGGCGCACGGCTTCCGTCAGCGCCGCGATGATCGCCTTGCCGGCCATGTCGCCGCGCACATGCACGATGCGGCGCGCCGAATGCGCGGCTTCCCGGCCGACCGCGAGCTTGCCCTCGATGTCGCGGTCGAAGGGGACGCCGTAACGCACGAGGTCGTCGATACGTGCGCCGGCCTCGCGCGCGAGCCCGAGCGCAATCTCTTCGTCGACGATGCCGCCGCCGACCGCAATTGTGTCGGCGGCATGCGCTTCGGCGCTGTCGCCCTCGGCAACAGCGGCGGCAATGCCGCCCTGTGCCCAGGCGGTGGAAGCGCCTTCGCCAAGCGGTGCGGCGGAAATCAGGGTGACCGGACGCGGCGCGAGTTTCAGGGCGCAGAACAATCCGGCAAGTCCGCCGCCGACGATGACGACATCGTCGGTCTTGCGGGTGAGGTCGTGGATGTTGTTTGTCATGGCATAGCCTCAGTTCTTCAGGTTGATCATCCGCTCGACCGAATACCGCGCCTTCTCGGCGATCATGGGATCGATTGTGACTTCCTCGGTAAGCGTCAGCAAGCTGTCCAAAATCCTGGCCAGCGTGATCCGCTTCATGTGCGGGCAGAGATTGCAGGGGCGCACCATCTCGACATCCGGCAGCTCGGCTTTCACATTGTCGGCCATCGAGCATTCGGTGATCATCACCACGCGTTTGGTCCGGTTGTTGCGCACCCAGTTGATCATGTGCGCGGTCGAGCCGGTGAAGTCGGCTTCGGCCAGCACGTCGGGCGGGCATTCCGGATGGGCGATGATCTGCACCGAGGGATCGGCTTCGCGATAGGCGCGCAGCTCATCGCCGGTGAACCGCTCGTGCACCTCGCAGGCGCCCTTCCAGGCGATGATCTTCACGGAGGTCTGCGACGCCACGTATTTCGCGAGATACTGGTCCGGCAGGAAGATCACTTCCGGCGCATTCAGGCTCTCGACCACCGCGACCGCATTCGAGGAGGTGCAGCAGATGTCGACTTCCGCCTTTACATCGGCTGACGTGTTGACATAGGCGACGACAGGCACGCCGGGGAAACGTTCGCGCAGGAGCCGCACGTCGGCGCCTGATATGGAGGAGGCGAGCGAACAGCCGGCACGCGAGTCCGGGATCAGCACGCGCTTGTCCGGATTGAGGATCTTTGAGGTCTCCGCCATGAAGTGCACGCCGCACTGGATGATGGTGGAAGCTTTCACTTTGGTGGCTTCGACCGCGAGCTGCAGCGAGTCGCCTTTGATGTCGGCGACGCAATGGAAGATTTCCGGCGTCTGGTAGTTGTGCGCGAGGATCACCGCATCGCGCTGAACCTTGAGCTCGTTGATCGCCTTGATGGTCGGTGCCATCAGCGGCCATTCGAGCGGCGTGATGACGCTTTTCACGCGCTCATAGAGAGGCGCGGTGGCGCGCTCCACCTCGGGCGTCCATTCCAGCGATGGCCTCGGCAGCGCGGCCGCGCGTGCACCAGAGCGGGCCCGGGCCGGGAGCGGCATGGGAGACCGGGACGCAGGTTTCTCGAAATCGTCCGGGCCGTAGATGGCGGCGATTGGCATGGTGTGCCTCCATAGAATTATATGCTCAATATGAGCATATTTGCGTTGTTAGAAATCCGGCCTGTCGGGGCCGGCTGCTCTGCACCGAATACATTATGCTCAATGAGAGTAGATCGAACTTAACACGGCTTCTTTGGCTCCGCTAGGTGTCAGAGCCATCAAGTCGTCGTGTCTGACCCCGGGGATTTGCATCGCTGCGCTGCGTGAAAATTTTTCCGGCCCGATCCTTGGATTTCCATGCAGATGCATTAACTCCCCGTAACCAACGCGGCCAATTCCGAGCCGCGACCAAGAAGGGGCACTTCATGTCGACAACCGCAGGCGATCTCCGGCCGGCTTCGATCGTCACAAGCTGGCGCACGCCGGCCGTCATCATCTTCTGTGGCTGTGCGATCGCGATGCTGGGCTTCGGCCCGCGATCGGCGATGGGCTTTTTCATCCAGCCGATGGGCCACGAATTTTCCTGGGGCCGCGACGTATTCGGGCTCGCGCTCGCCGTGCAGAACCTGCTGTGGGGATTAGGCCAGCCGATCGCGGGCGCCATCGCCGACCGCTTTGGCATTTTCCGCGTGATGTTGGTCGGCGCGCTGCTTTATGCGGGCGGTCTTTTGATGATGCGCTACGCCGCGACGCCCTTGTCGCTGGATCTCGGCGCGGGCGTGCTGGTCGGCTTCGGACTGTCCGGCTGTTCGTTCAATCTGGTGCTGTCGGCATTTTCGAAGCTGTTGCCGCCGGAGCGGCGCGGCATCGCGCTCGGAGCGGGCACCGCGGCCGGATCGTTCGGCCAATTCGCGTTCGCGCCCTTCGGTGTGGCCCTGATTGATAATTTCGGCTGGCAGACGGCACTCACCGTGTTTGCAACGCTGATGCTGCTGATCGTGCCGCTGGCGCTGGCGCTTTCCACGCCGCCAGCGACCGCGGCGAATGTGCCGACGGCGCAGCAGCAATCGTTCAGGACGGCGCTCGCCGAAGCTTTCGGCCATCGCTCCTACGTGCTGCTGGTGCTCGGCTTCTTCACCTGCGGCTTCCAGCTTGCCTTCGTGACCGTGCATCTACCCGCATTCCTGGTCGATCGCGGCATCTCCGCCCATATCGGCGGCTGGGTGATGGCCTCGATCGGCCTGTTCAACATGATCGGCTCGCTCAGCGTCGGCTGGCTGCAGAATCGCATGCCCAAGCGCTACATCCTGTCGGTGATCTATTTTGCCCGCGCGCTCGCCACGATAGCCTTCATCTCGTTCCCGATCACGCCGTTCTCTGCGATTACGTTCGGCGCGGTCTCCGGCCTGCTATGGCTGTCGACGGTGCCGCCGACTTCCGCACTGGTGTCGCTGATGTTCGGCACGCGCTGGTTTGCGACCCTCTATGGCTTTGCCTTTGTCAGCCATCAGGTCGGCGGCTTCCTCGGCGTCTGGCTCGGCGGCATCGTGTTCGAGAAATTCGGTTCCTACACGCCGATCTGGTGGCTCTCGGTGCTGTTCGGCGTGCTGTCGGCGCTGATCAATCTGCCGATCGTGGAAAAGCCCGTTGAAAGGGCCGTTGCGCAGCCTGCGTGATCCGCTAAACATCCCCTGAAACAGAAGTTCAGGGGAGTTTACCTTGGGAACGTTCAAGGCGATCAGGATCGACAAGGCGGAGAAGGGCACCACCGCGGCGCTCACGCAATTCGACGAAGCCGAATTGATGGAGGGCGACGTCACCGTCGCCGTCGAATGGTCGACGCTGAACTACAAGGATGGCCTTGCCGTCACCGGCAAGGCGCCAGTGGTGCGGCGCTTCCCGATGATCGCCGGCATCGATTTCGCCGGTACCGTCGAACAATCCTCGCATCCCCAGTGGAAGGCCGGCGACAAGGTGGTCTGCACCGGCTGGGGCCTGGGCGAAACGCATCTCGGCGCTTACGCCGAGAAGGCGAGGGTAAAGGGCGACTGGCTGGTGCGTCTGCCGGACGGCCTGTCGGCGCGCGATGCGATGGCGATCGGCACCGCCGGCTTCACTGCGATGCTTGCGGTGCTCGCGCTGGAGAAGCAGGGCCTTTCGCCAAAGAGCGGCCCGATCGTTGTGACTGGCGCGGCCGGCGGCGTCGGCTCGGTTGCGATCGCCGTGCTCGCCAAACTCGGCTATCACGTCATCGCCTCGACCGGGCGCCAATCGGAAGCGCCGTATCTCAAGAGCCTTGGCGCTGCCGAGGTGATCGACCGCAACGAGTTGTCCGCGCCCGGCAAGCCGCTCGCGAAAGAGCGCTGGGCCGGCGGCGTCGACAGCGTAGGCTCGACCACGCTCGCCAATCTGTTGTCGATGACGAAGTATGGCGGCGCGGTCGCGGCCTGCGGACTTGCAGCCGGCATGGATCTGCCAGCCTCGGTTGCACCTTTCATTTTGAGGGGGGTGTGCCTTCTCGGCATCGATTCCGTGATGTGCCCGCTGGGCCCGCGAAAAGCCGCCTGGGAGCGGCTGGCCCGCGACCTGGACCGGACAAAACTATCTGAAATAACTCATGAAATTCCGCTCGACCAAGTTATTGCCACAGGTCCAAAAATCCTGGCGGGCGAGGTCCGCGGTCGAATCGTGGTAAAAATTGTCTAACGATGTTCAGACTTTACCAACCAAGCTGCTCCAATGTTGCCACGGTTAGTATGGTAAGTGGCGGGTAAAGGGGACCAGCGTCGCCCGCGGCTTGGGTCAAGTCGGAGTTTTGAAAATGCTTGCGCGTTTTGTGTTGGGGACCGTCGCCGCCGGAGCCATGATCATGCCGGCACTGGCCGGGATGATGACTGCCGAGGAGGCGCGTAAATTCGTCGCCGGAAAGGTGTTCGCTTTCACCTGCGCCGATGGCACCCGCGGCGCAGGCCGCATCCTCGATGACATGGGCGCCGCCGGCGCGGTGCAGTTTTCGGGTGCAGGTCCGATCCGGCACGTCCGCCTGCCCGGCAACACGCTGCAGATCCGTGGCCAGTCGGTATGCGCGTCGCTGCGCGGCCTGCCGTTCGAGCCCTGCTTCAACCTCGACAAGACTTCCGAAGTCAGCTTCCGCGGCTCCGTTTCCGGCATGGGCTTCGCCTATTGCGATTTCCGCAACCAGGGCGGCACGCAGATGCTGATGGCGCGCGCAGTGGCCCGTCCGCGCTCGCTGCGCCGTGCCGAGCCGACCGGATCGATCGATACGCGGACCGAGGTGAGCGCGCGCGTCGAGACCCCGCAGGTCGACAGCGCCAAGCTCGAACCGGTGAAGCCGGAACCGGCGAAATCCGAAAGCACGCCGGAACTGCGCCGCTCGACCGAGTGACCGCAGCGCTACGCTAGCCGCAATCTCCCGCCGAAGATCCCGAAAAAGCCGCAGGCGACGCCTGCGCTGTCGTCTCGCCGTAGTCATACGGGGGCATACTTTCATGCCTTTGTAGCGTTCTCCGATCCAGTTTTGCCGGCGAGGGGTGGGTCCTCGGACCCATGGATTCAAAGAATGCCGCTTTACTTTTTTCGCATCAGTCAGGGCCGCTATGCCGGCGCCGCCGATCAGCCTTTCGAACTTGAGGACCGCGAGGCGGCCTGGACCGAGATGAAGGCGGTCTGCGCCAACCTGCTCGGCGGTATCTCGCGCGGCCTGAAGCTCGGGACCGAATGGCGCATGGAACTGCTGGACGAGGCCAAGAAGCCCGTCTTTCGCATCCGTCTGTTGGGCGAGGCGCTGGAGTAGGCGGCTGCGGCGCAGCGACGCAGAGCAGGTCTCAAGAGTTCTATCTTACCGGCCGCGGGCGCGCCTTGCCAATTCCCGATAACCCTTCAGTAATCCTACGGGGCCGGGCAGCAGCACGGAGAAATTGCCGTTTGCCAGTTCGCGCATCGCCCGCGTCAGCGCCTGCATCGGCTTGGCAATGGTGAAGACGGAAAATACGCAGGTCACGACCAGAACCAGCGCTACGATGAACCCGATCACCAGCGAGTTGCGCTCGGCCGAAGACATTTCCTGGAGCGCAACTTCCCGGTCCTGTTCCGCCTTGCCCTTCGCAAAATCGACGACCTTGTTGGCAAGCTCATCCAACTCTTTCGCCATTGACGTGCAGCGTGGCGCGACCGAGACGGGATCTGCGTCCTCGCAGGTGCTCTCGGCGGCGCAGTTGCTGTCGGGCCTGACGCCCGATCCCACCGAACAGAAGTGCGAATCGCTACGGCCCCTCTTGGGGCCAAAGCTTTTTGTGCCCGGCTCGCACCCGAGGGATGCTGGCGCTTGTATGCAGCCTATTGTGCGTACGAATTCAAAAGCTTCCGCTCAATCCACCGTACTCCTACGGGCGCCGATATTCAGATTTGCTTGGGAACTTGAGCCTATTGCTTAAGCATAAGCGCGACAATGCGTCGCTGCGTCAGCCTGTCTCCCCGGCAGTGCTCTCGTCGGGCCGTTTCGTTTCCAACCTTTGCAAGGATTGCCCCATGTCATTACTGAACCTCCGGATTCGTGGCCGACTCTATGCTGGCTTCGGCATCCTCCTGGTGTTTTGTGCGGGGCTTGCCGCCTTCGGCGTGTCGCAGCTCGGCGCCATTCGCGACCAGGTCGACCTGCTGAGCCTGCAATCGAAAAATGCGATCCGTGTCGGTGAAATCACGACGGAGCTGCAGGCGATCCGCCGTAGCATCCTGCGCTACACCTTCGACCAGGATGAAGCTTCCTTCGCCGAGTCCGACAAGCGTCTGGCAAAGGTCGCGGAGCTGCTCGACGAGGCGGTCCGCACCACCAAGAGCGAGGAGCGGAAGACCAATTATCGCGAAGCTGCCAAGGCGATTGCCGAGTTGAAGACAAAGCGCGCCGAGCTGGGCGACGCGGTCAAGCAGATGCTGGCGGGCCGGGCGCTGCTCTATACCGAAGGCGACCAGATGGCAGCTGAGGTGCAGAAATTCGTCGATGCCGCGCGGGGCACGCCGTTCGAGCACAACGCCAATGTGCTGGAGTCCAAGGTGTTGCTGGTTCGCGTCGCGAACTGGCGCATGCTGGCGACTCGCGATGCCAAGGGCTTCGCCACCTTCAAGACCAATGTCGGCAAGGCGCAGGAGCAGGTCGGGGCGCTGGAGAAGCTGGACTTGCCGCCGGAACTCGCCAAGCAACTGGCGGTGGTCAAGTCCGGCATTGCCAAATATGCCGAAGCGTTCGACAAGACCGGCCCCAATCTCGTGAAGGGCGACGATCTCTATTACCACAGCATCACGCCGGTGGTCGTGGGCGCCATCGAGAAGATGGACAAGGTGAAGGAGGCCATCAACGAGGCCTTCAAGAAGACGACGGCCGAGACGGCGGACCGGATCGACTCCACCATCACGATGCAGGAGATGGTCGCGGGTCTTGCTGTGCTGCTCGGTCTTGCCATCGCCTTCCTGATCGCGCGCGGCATCATCCGGCCGCTCTCCGGCCTCACCGGCGGCATGAAGGAGCTTGCAGGAGGCAATTTCGGCGTGATCCTGCCGGGGCTCGACCGCAAGGACGAGGTCGGCGACATGGCGCAGGCGGTCGAGGCCTTCAAGGTCAAGGCCGAGGAGAAGGCACGCGACGAAGCCGAGACCAAGATCAAGCAGGACGAGGTGCTGGCACGCCAGCGCAAGGCCGAGATGGCCAGGATGGCCGATGATTTCGAAGGTGCGGTCGGCCGCATCGTCGAAACCGTGTCGTCGGCCTCGCGTGAGCTCGAGGTTTCTGCAAGCACCCTGACCTCGACCGCGGCGCGTTCGCAGGAACTGTCGACGACGGTTGCCGCGGCCTCGGAAGAAGCCTCTACCAACGTGCAATCGGTGGCGTCGGCGACCGAGGAGTTGACATCCTCGGTCAACGAGATCAGCCGGCAGGTGCAGGAATCGGCGCGGATGGCGAGCGATGCCGTCGGCCAGGCCCGCGGTACGACCGAGCGCGTCAGCGAGCTATCGAAGGCCGCGAGCCGGATCGGCGACGTGGTCGAGCTGATCAACACCATCGCCGGCCAGACCAACCTGCTCGCGCTCAACGCCACCATCGAGGCGGCGCGTGCGGGCGAAGCCGGCCGCGGCTTTGCGGTGGTGGCCTCCGAAGTAAAGGCGCTCGCCGAGCAGACCGCGAAGGCGACCGGCGAGATCGGCCAGCAGATTTCGGGCATCCAGGCCGCAACCCAGGAATCGGTGAGCGCGATCAAGGAAATCTCGGGCACCATCGAGCGGCTGTCGGAAATTTCCTCGACCATTGCGGCCGCCGTCGAAGAGCAGGGCGCGGCGACGCAGGAAATCTCCCGCAACGTGCAGCAGGCGGCGCAAGGCACCCAGCAGGTCTCGTCGAACATCACCGACGTGCAGCGCGGCGCCAGCGAAACCGGATCTGCCTCCTCGCAGGTGCTCTCTGCGGCGCAGACGCTGTCCGCCGACTCCGGCCGGCTCAAGTCGGAAGTGTCAAAATTCCTGAATTCGGTGCGCGCGGCCTGACAAAAGCGCGATGTGATCATCGCGCTTTAGCTTTTTGATTGCGCATGATCTTTTCGGAAAACCGCTACACACTTTTCCGGATCATGCGCTACTCCGACGACATGGCCGGCGGCGACGCCGGCCGCCGGCGGAACAGGATGCGCTGATACAGCCAGCCGATCGCGACCAGCACCAGGCCGAGGCAGATGAACGACAGCGCACGGTAGATACCCGTGAGCGTCGACATGTCGATCAGGAAAGCCTTGAGGATCGTGAGCGCAATGATGGCCGCCGAGGCCAGCCGCGCACGCTGCGAGTTGACTGCTATGCCGATCCCGAGCAGCACCACGCCGAAGGCAAGCCAGGCGATCGAATAGGTATATTGCTCGGCGCCGCTGATGCCGAAGACGTTGAGATACGGGCCGCGATAGAGCCGGCGGATTTCCAGCGTCAGATAGGTCAGGGCGAAGATCAGCGCGCCGGCCGCGAGGGTGTTGGCGTAAGCCGCGCCGCGCCGGCCCACGGCCGCATAGGACAACAGCAGCATCAGGACCGCCGGCAGCGCGTAGGCCAGGAGCAGCAGGTTGAGAAAGCTGCCGGCAAGCTCGACGCTGCTGAGGAGGGGATTTTCCAGGATCAGCACGCCGAACACGCCGACCAGCCCCGAGCCCGCCGTCAGCAACACGGCGCCTGCGTCGTGCACCATGCTGTTGGTATGCAGCCGCAGCCGCTCGAGCCCGATCGCCATCGCGAGCCCGGCGCACAGTTCAAGCGCGAACTCCGACAGCGACGGGATCGCATGATAGACATCGCCGCCATAGACCGCATGGCGGATTTCCATGAATACCAGCAGCACCGTGAACAGGATGGCGGCGGCTTCGACCGTGCGCAGCGGCGCATCGTCCGCGCGGCGGCGCAGGAAGATGCTTCCGATCCAGAACGAGGCGGCGGGAATGCCGTAGCCCCAGAGCAGCCAGTTGAAGATCGGCGTCGTGCCGACCGCATCGCCCGCGATGCGCGGCTCGTAGCCGACCCTGAGCACCACGATTCCGGCGAGGATCGCCGCCAGCGCGCGCAGGAACGAGACCTGCCGCTGTAGCGAGATCCAGGCGGTGCCCATCGACATCAGCGCCAGCGCGATCGTCAGCCAGCCTTTTTCCAGCGCAAACGTTAGCGCCAGCGCCAGCGCGCCGAGCGTACCGGTCGCGAACAGCGCGGTCGCGATCATCGATCCCGGCCGGCTCTCGCGGCGGGCGAGGATTTCGGTCGCGCCGGCGAAGGCTGCGGCAAGGATCACGGCGAGGATCGCAAACGGGATGGAGCGGTCGAGATGAGCGATACGCGCATAGAGCGCGACCAACAGCGCGAGCGGAACGAAGGTCGCCGCGCCCGACCACACCACCGGAATGATCGCACTCGCCGAGCGGCCCTGTGCAAAGAATCCGGCAAGGCCGAAGCCGGCGGCGAACAGCGCGGCTGCGGCCAGATGCAGCGTCACCGATTGATCGGTGGCGTTAGGTCCGATGCCGGGCAGCGCTCCGCCGGGCAGCACCAGCATGTCCGGATTGCCGCGCACCGCCCATTCCGCGAACACGACGAACACGAAGAATGCGGCGGCGCCGACCGCGCCCGTCGCCGCTGGCGCGCGCCAGGCGATGGCCAGCGTCGCGGCGACCAGGATCGCGAAGACGATCAGGGCCATATCGGCATGGAAGCTCGCCAGCACGATCGCCATGGCGGCGAAGAGATAGGCGGCCAGCGATCCCGATGAGACCGGCTCGATCTGGCCATCCTCGATCGCCGGTCCGAACAGGAAGCCGCACACCACGAGCAGGGCCGCGAGGACGAAGCCCACGACGATGTGGAACAGATGCGGGCCGACCATCGGCGGACCACAATCGAGGCAGGGCAGCGTCCAGAACAGCGCGAAGGCGAGCGTCGTGACCGCGAGCCAGCGCCACAGCCGGATCCGCGCCAGCCCCAAGGCCGCCGCGGTGACGATGGCGAGATAGATGTAGAGCGCCCAGTAATCCGGCTGCGCGGAGGATACCAATAGCGGCGTGACGAAGGCGCCGACCACGCCGAGGCCGGCGAGTGCGGGCCCATGCAGCAGCGCTGCGGCGAGCGTGCCGAGCGCCACGAGGCCGAGCAGGATGAAGGCGCTGGCGGGTGCAAGGAAGCCATAGAGCGCATAGGCGGCGTAGACGGTAGCGAAGGCGACCGCGGTGCCGGCTGCGGTCAGGATCGCCGGGATGTTGGCGATCGGCAGCGCGACGATGTCGGAAATGCTTTCCTTGCGTCGGGTCCACTCGCCGGCCGCAAGCAGCGCGAGCGCAAAGATGCCGCCGAACATGACGCGCACGCGCGGACCGATCAGCCCGGCCTCGATCGAATAGCGCACCAGGAAGAAGCCGCCGAGCACCAGCGCCAGCCCGCCGATCCAGACCACCCATTGGGTGCCAAGCTGTTCCTCGAATCCGCGGTCGGCCGGCGGCGGCAGGGGTGGCGGTGGTGTCGCGGGGGTTTCAAACGCAGTCGTTTCCACGGGTGGTGGCGCTGGAGGTTCTGCACTCGCGGGCCTCTGCAATTCGGCGATGAGCGGCGGGGCCAGTTCGGTCTCCGCGACTGGCGGGATCGGCGGAGGCACAGGCGCTGCACCAACACTTGAAGCGCGCGCCTCGAGCGCGCTGAGCCGCTTGAGCAGTTCATCGGCCCGGGTTGATGCCTTGTAGGCGACCACCAAGGCTATGACCGCTATCACCAGCGAGAGTAAGAACATCAAATCTCCAGGCCTTGAAGCCCGAAGGTTTGGGCTCGCCAGTTTGTCAGCGCCGCCCGCTCACGCGCAAGCCCGGCGCGGGCCGCTCCTGCAGCACCTCGCGGCGGAAGCGAAACAGCGCGGCCGGGCGGCCACCAGTTTGTGTCGACGTCACGCCGGTCGGTTCGACCAGCGCCCCTGTCTCCACGAGCCTGCGGAAGTTCTGCTTGTGCAGATGCCTTCCCGAGATCGCTTCCACGGTCCGCTGCAACTCCGTAAGTGTGAATTCGGGCGGCAAAAGTTCAAACACCACCGGGCGGTATTTCAATTTCGCGCGCAACCGCGCAATTCCCGTGGCCAGGATCCGGCGATGGTCGAAGCGCATGGCGCTGCCGAGATGGGGCAGTGTCTTGCGCTGCAGGGCCGCCGGCCGCCCGTCGCGCCGCGCCTCCTCGACCAGCCCCGCTTCATAGAGCAGTTCGTAGCGGTCGAGCACACGCTCCTCGTCCCAATGCGCGCCCTCAGTGCCGAAATAGAGCCGCACCCGGTCCTTGCGCGGCAGCGCGCGCGCCGTCTCGGGCGCGTCCCCTTGCGCGGCCCATTTGGTGAGTTCGGGAAGGATGTCGCGTGCGATGATTCCGGGCGGGTCCTGCCGCCAGTCTTCCCAGGGAAAGAATCGGTACCACGGCTCGAAACTCGCGCCCGGCGCGCTCGCCGTGCCGTTGTCGATCGCGCGGGTCAGCGCGAGATATCCGATGGAGGCGACATGGACGTCGGTGTCGCCGGGCATCGTGTGCCGGCCGCGATCGCCAAAGGTGTAGAGCTGCTCGACATAGCCGAGCCGCAAGCCCGTCTGCTCCTCGACCCAGGCACGCAGGCCGATCTCGAAGGTGCGGTGCGAGACTGCGTCGAAGGGACCGAAGGGCAGGCCGGTGATCCTGTCGCCGGCTTTGCCAGATGCGGTGAGTATCAGCGGCTCATTGCCCTCGATCGCGACAATCGCCGCGGTCAGGTCGATCTCGATCGGCGTCAGAAGCTTGTCGCTCATGTAGCCGCGATCATTGAATTATTCGAGCTCGACGAGGAACGGTTTGCCTTCGACCATCATGGTGGCCGGACCGATGCTTTCCAGCGCCCGGACCATCCGTCCGTCGCGGCCGAGCGCCTTGTCGGCGAGGCTGACGATCAGCCGGTTCGGCGAGGCGATCGGGGAAGCGGCGCGGATTTTCCGCGCGATCTCGATCTCGTCGCGATGCGGGTTGAGCATGCAGGCCGCGGCGAAGGCGCTGGCGGTGGAGCGGCTGACGCCGGCATAGCAGTGGATCACCATCGGTGCGTTGCGGTCCCAGCCGCGTATGAAGTTCAGCACCTGCTCGACATGCGCCTCCGACGGCGGCGTGTAGCCTTCCATCGGCTCGGTGATGTCGTCCATGGAAACCCTGAGATGGTTGGCGGCAAGCACCGACGCCGGCCGCTGCACCTGGTCGACATTGCCCATGACCGTCAGCACATGGCTGGCGCCGGTCATTTTGACGATTTCAGGCAATGCAGCCAACGAGCAGACGTGAATCATGGCGGTCCTTTTCCGGCGAATATAGGCCTGTGGCCGAAGCGGTGAAAGCAGGTTCGAGGCTTGTGTTCAAGAGGCCTGCGTTCGAGCCTGTAACGAGTTGAATTGCGCGAGGAAGCGCTTCTCGGCCTTGGCCGCGCTCCAGGGCGTCAGATAGTCCTCTCGCACGCTCTCGGGCAGTCCGGGATCGCGGCCGAACAGGCGCCTGGCCTCGCTTTCGGAAAACCCGGCCAGCATGGTGGCTTCGAGATAGGCCGCGCCGCGGTCGGCGTTCTTGATCTGCTGGGTGATGCTGGCGCTCAGCTCCGGCGGCAATCCGAAGCGGATGTGGATCGCCGAGAGCAGGCGCTTTTCAACCAGTTTGTAATCGCCGCCCAGCACCGCCTTGAATGGTGAGATCATGTCGCCGATGACGTATTCCGGCGCGTCATGCAGCAGTGCGGCAAGGCGGAGTTTTTCGTCGATGCTCGGCCTCTCGGCCCGCATCACGGCTTCGACCAGGAGCGTGTGCTGGGCGACCGAGAAGATATGCGCGCCGCTGGTCTGGCCGTTCCAGCGCGCCACCCGCGCCAGCCCATGGGCGATGTCGGCGATCTCGATGTCGAGCGGCGAGGGGTCGATCAGATCGAGCCGCCGTCCCGACAGCATGCGCTGCCAGACGCGGGTGTCGGCCGCGGCGCGTTTGGCGGCCGTCATTTGGCTTTGAGGCGCGGCGCGCGGGGCTTGGCGCCGCAGTTGGCGTGGCAGAAGCAGGTGACCAGATGGTCGTTGACCATGCCGGTAGCCTGCATGAAAGCATAGACGATGGTCGGGCCGACGAACTTGAAGCCGCGGCCGGCAAGCTCCTTGGAAATCTTGATCGAGAGCGGCGTCGACGCCGGCACGCTGGCCGTGGTCTTGAACTGGTTCACCTTCGGGCGGCCGTCGACGAAATCCCATAAAAACTTCGAGAAACCCGGGCCTTCTTCCATGATCTTGAGATACTGCTTCGCGCTTTCGATGGTGCCTTCGATCTTGGAACGGTTGCGGACGATGCCGACATCGTTCATCAGCGCGTGGACCTTCTTTGCATTGTAGCGCGCGATCTTTTCCGGCTGGAAGTCGTCGAAGGCGCGGCGGAAATTGTCGCGCTTGCGCAGGATGGTGATCCAGGACAGGCCGGCCTGGAAGCCGTCGAGGATCAGCTTCTCATAGAGCGCGCGGTCGTCATATTCCGGCACGCCCCATTCGGTGTCGTGATAGGCGACATAAAACGGGTCTTCTCCGGGCCAGGGGCAGCGCGTCTTGCCGTCGGGATGCAGGCGTGCGGACCGGCTCATGCGACGGGTTGCTTGGCTGTTGACCGGAAGGCGTCGGGGTCGGCGAGGCGAATGCCGAGCCCGCCGGCGGTGAGCGCAAGCCCCGCGTCGAGCGCGTCGGTGACGCGATCGGTCCGGATCAGCGCGAGCCCGTTCTGGCCGGAGGTCGAGCCCATGGTGCCGACCGGCTTGTCGCCGGCAAGCACCGCACTTCCGGCCTCGGGCGGCGCGCCGTCCAGCGTGACGCGGACGGTGCGGGTGCGGGCGGTGCCGCGATGCTGCATCCGCGACACCACTTCCTGGCCGACATAACAGCCCTTGTCGAAATCGACGCCGTGCAGCCGGTCCATGTTGGTCTCGTGCGGGAAGGCGTCGCCATAGATGAAGTCGAGGCCGCCGCGCGGCACGCCGGTCGCGATCCGGTGGGCCTCATAGGCGGCGCTGTCGACGAGCTCGGCGCCAATGAGATCGGCGACCTTCTGCGCCAGATCTTGCGGCGCCAGAATGCGCCAGCCGAGCGCGGCGTCCCGCGGGTCGCGGAACGCGAGATCCGGCTTCATCGCAGGCTCGCCGTCCCAGGCCGCGATCACCCCAAGGCTGTCGGAGAGATTTTCCACAGCGACCTTGGCGCGGAGCTTGTAGAAGCCGAGCTTGTCGGCCAGGCCCTTTGCCAGCGGTCGCGGACAGTCGATGAGGAAGCCACCGCCGTGACCGCTGGGGGCTTCCGTGATCAGGAAGTCGACGATGATCTTGCCCTGCGGCGTCAGCAGCGCGCCGAAGCGGCCGAGCCCAGGCGCGAGCTGCGTCAGGTCGGTCGTGACGAGGCCGTTGAGGAAATTGCGCGCGTCCTCGCCGGTCACTTTAACGACGCCCCGGTCAGGAAGAAACGCTGCTTTCATAAGAGGTTGCTCTTGAAGTTCTTGTTGAAACCGAGCTAGCCGATATCACATGGCAAGTTAAGGGGCTAAGGTGCTGGGAACAAGGCCCGCACGCGCCAGTTCCCCTGAAATGACACGCGAGATCGATGACTCAAACGTTTGATACCATTCTAAAATCCGGCACCGTGGTCAATCAGGACGGCGAGGGGGTCCGCGACATCGGCATCCGCAATGGCCGCATCGCCGAAATCGGCGGATTGTCGCAAGCGGATGCTGCCGAGATCATCGACTGCAAGGGGTTGCACATCCTCCCCGGCGTGATGGACACGCAGGTGCATTTCCGTGAGCCCGGCTTGACGCACAAGGAGGACCTGGAAACCGGTTCGCGCAGCGCGGTCATGGGCGGGGTGACGGCGGTGTTCGAGATGCCGAACACCAATCCGCTGACGGTGACCGAGGAGACCTTTACCGACAAGATCAAGCGCGGCCGCCATCGCATGCATTGCGATTTCGCCTTCTTCATCGGCGGCACCCGCGAGAACGTTCCGGATCTGCCTGAGCTCGAACGCGCGGCCGGCTGCGCCGGGGTGAAGGTGTTCATCGGCTCCTCGACCGGTGCGCTGCTGGTCGAGGACGACGAGAGTTTGCGCAGGATATTCCAGGTGATCCACCGCCGCGCTGCGTTTCATGCGGAGGATGAATACCGCCTCAACGATCGCAAGGGTCTTCGGGTCGAGGGCGATCCGCGCTCGCATCCGGTCTGGCGCGACGAGACTGCGGCGCTGATGGCGACCGAGCGGCTGGTCAAACTCGCCCGCGAGACGGGAAAACGCATCCATGTGCTGCACATCTCGACCAGGCAGGAGATTGAATATCTCAGGGACCACAAGGACGTCGCCTCCTGCGAGGCGACGCCGCATCACCTCACCATGGCCGCGCCCGAATGCTACGAGCGACTCGGCACCCGCGCGCAGATGAACCCGCCGGTGCGCTCGGCCGATCACCGCGAAGGCATCTGGCGCGGCATCGAGCAGGGGATTGTCGACGTGCTCGGGTCCGACCATGCCCCGCATACGCTGGAGGAGAAGGCCAAGGCTTATCCGGCCTCGCCCTCGGGCATGACCGGGGTACAGACGCTGGTGCCGCTGATGCTGGACCACGTCAATGCGGGGCGGCTGTCGCTGGCGCGCTTCGTCGACCTCACCAGCGCCGGCCCCGCGCGGCTCTTCAATATCGCTTGCAAGGGCCGCATCGCCGCCGGCTATGACGCCGACCTTACCGTGGTCGACCTCAAGCGTAGCGAGGTCATCACCGACAAATGGGTCGCCTCGAAGGCCGGCTGGACGCCTTACGATGGGGTTCGCGTCACCGGCTGGCCGGTCGGCACCTTCGTGCGCGGCAGGCGGGTGATGTGGCAGGGCGAACTGGTGACGGCCTCGCAGGGCGAGCCGGTGCGATTCCTGGAAACGCTCAAACCATGAAGCCTGTCATCGCCCGGTTTCGCGGGTGATGACGACCGAGTTTGTGCTTACTGCTTCGCGAGCGAAATCGAGAACTCGCCGTTGCGCACGCGGACAGGGACGCCCTCGACGAATTTCGCGACGGCTTCCTCGCCGTAGGTCCCGACCAACTCCGCTAGTGCCGCAAACAAACTCGCCTGCGCAAGGCAATCGCCGTCGACGCCATCATGGCGCGCTTCCGCCCAGGCCTCGTTGAGATAGCCGAGCGCGGCCTTTTTCTGCTCATGGTCGGGCAGAGGTTCGCGAGCGAAAGCAAATGACATGGGGCGCATGAAATCGACTGAGGAGGGGCGCGCTTCCGTTGCGGAACGCGTCGGACGCGAGTTGTGTATCATGCTTGCCCGCGAAGCCTAGACCGGTTCTTTAGGAAAGGTTAACGGCCCGCACCGCTGTGGACAACATCCCAGATCGCGCGCGGCGAAGCGCAGAGATGTCGGGCGCCGGCCGTGATCAGTTCTTCGCGGCTGCCATAGCCGTAGGTCACGCCGACCGCGTCTATGCCATTGGCCTTTGCGCCGTTCACATCATGGCTGCGGTCGCCGATCATCAGAGCGCGCGAAGCATCGACGCCGGTCTGTTCGAGCGCGTAGGCGAGAAGATCGGCCTTGTGGACGCGCGTGCCGTCGAGTTCGGAGCCGAAGACGTGCTCGAAATGGCCTGCAAGGCCAAAGTGATCGATGATCCTCTTCGCAAAGACGTGCGGCTTGCTGGTGGCGACGAACATCCGCCGGGACGGCTGCGTGAGCAACGCCAGCACGTCGGCGATATCGGGATAGACGCTGTTCTCGAACAGCCCGACATCGCCAAAGCGTTCGCGATAGAGCGCCACGGCGCGATCGGCGAGTTCGTCGCCGCCCAACAATGTCACAAAACTCGCGCGCAAGGGTGGGCCGATGCACCAGACCAACGCGTCCTGCGAGGGCACCTCGCGGTCCAGCTTCTGCAGCGCGTACTGGATCGAGGCGGTGATGCCGGGTTTGGGGTCCGTCAGCGTGCCGTCGAGATCGAAGAAAAGCGTGGTCTCAGTTGGCATAGCGGGCGGTGAGATCGCGCGAGATTTTCGAGCCTTCGTCGATATAGCGGCGGATCGCGACCAGAGCCGCCGGCGTGCAGGTGCGATAGGTCTGCTGGAAGCCGTTATAGCCGCGGTTGAAGCCCGCGATCATGCGGGCGCGGCGGTCGCCGGCGGGGGTTTCGGCGTCGATCAGGGCCTGCATCTGGTTGCGCCATTTGGCGCCTTCATTGCTGCCGCAAATGCCACGCAGATAATGCAGCGTGCCGAGGATCTCGGCCAGTCGCTGCAGGTCGCCGTCGAAGGGCGCGGCGGCGTCCTCGGCGCGCGCGGGCGCGCAAAGGCAGAAAACAGCAATCAGAATGGCGAGAAGTCGCTTCGGCATTAACGGGTTCCGAGGGGTGCCCGGGTGATAGCCTTTTAAATGCGCTGGAAGCAAGGCGCGAAACCCGCCTTCGATCCAGAGGCTAGCCTTCGACCAGCTTGCGGGCGGCCTCGACCACCTCGGAGAGGCCGCCGGTGAGCCTGAGATCGCCGAAGGCGCCGGGCTCGAGCCATTTGAAATCGTCGTGCTCGTCGTTCAGCACCGGTTCCCGGGCCGTCCAGCGCGCCGCGAACGATATGATCACGTAGTGCCCGTCGCCCGGTCCGCCGGGGAGCACCTCGCGCCAGCCGGCAAGCCCGACAATGTCGATCCGAAGCCCGGTCTCCTCGTCGACCTCGCGCGCCAGCGCCAGCTGCAGGCTCTCGCCGAATTCGACCCGGCCGCCCGGCAGCGAATAAAATCCTTTGCCCGGCGAGCGCGCGCGGCGCACCAGCAGCACCTTGCCGTCGCGGAAGATGGCCGCAGAGACCGCAAGCTGGGGACGGGGGGAGGGATTGGCCAGGACCACGGCGATCAGGCCGCCATGATGGTCTCGACGTCGGACTCATAGCCGCCATTGATGACGCCGCCGGCGGCGGCCACCAGCGGCTTGAGCCAGCCGATCGCCTGTTCTGCAAGCTTCGCCTTGGTCTGGTCCTGCGTCGCCTCGCGCATCGCGGCGCCGACTTCGTTCAGGATGGAGGTCATGGTCTCCGCCATCTGATCGAACTCCGCGCGGGTATCGGGGTCGGCGGATTCGTAGGCCGAGATCGCAAGCTCCTTTGCCTTGAAATTCGAGGCGGTGAAATGCTCGGCATAGGACAGCGGCGTCCAAGCGAGAAAATCCTCCGCGCAATCCGGCATGTCCGGAACCATCTCGAGCAGCATGATGGCTTCGTTGAAGTGATTGAGATAGTCGGTGGCAAGCCCGGTCTGCGGATTGATATTGGCAGCCCTGAGTTCCGCCGCGCGGGCTGCCGCATCGAGGCCCGTCGGGTGCGTTTTGGATCGCGCAGATGGTTGGGCCGTGGCGGTCATCACTGGCAGTGTTCCGGTTCGGGGTTAAAAGGCTCTGAACGGATGCCTATTTAGGCTACAGAATGTGCGGACGCTTTGTCATCACCTCGCCTCCAGCCGCGATACGGCAGGTATTTGGCTATGTAGAGCAGCCAAATTTCCCGCCACGGCATAATATCGCGCCGACACAACCTATACCTGTAGTCATTATCGAAAACGGTACGCGACATTTCAAATTGATGCGTTGGGGACTGGTTCCGTCCTGGATCAAGGACCCCCGTAAAATTACCCTGCTGATCAACGCGCGTTCCGAGACGATCAACGACAAGCCCGCATTCAAGAATGCGATGCGCCGCCGCCGCTGCCTGATCCCGGCCGACGGCTATTACGAATGGCAGGCCTCGGGTGGGCGCAAGCGCCCCTTTTTCATTCACCGCCGCGATGGCCATATCTTCGGTCTCGCGGCGCTTGCGGAAACCTGGATTGGCCCCAACGGCGAGGAGCTCGACACGGTGGCGATCCTTACCGCGCCGGCCAGCGCCGATCTCGCGGTGCTGCATCATCGCGTGCCCATCACCCTAATGCCCGACGACTTCGCGCGCTGGCTCGATTGCAGCAGTGACGACGCGTCGCCGGTGATGGCGCTGTTGAAGGGGCCGCTTGAGGGCGAGTTCACCTGGCATGAGGTGTCGACGCGGGTCAACCATGCCGACAACGACGATGCGCAACTCCTGTTGCCGATCACCGACGAGCAGCGCGCCGCCGAGGAGGCGCCGAAGCCGAGGAAGGCCGCGCCGCGCAAGGCGGCGCCGCCTGCGGTCGATGACGGGCAGGGCAGCTTGTTTTAATCTCACCGCTGTCGTCCTCGCGAAAGCGAGGACCCATAACCACCGGCGTGTTGCCGGGCGCGCCGGGGCTCCAGCGTCGCTTCATACCGAGATTTGTGGTTATGGGTCCCGGATCGCGCTCGCTGACGCTCGCTTGTCCGGGACGACGATCGTGGTTGTGACAGCGCTTCATTTCAAAGTATCAGCCCGCAGCCACTGCCGATCCGAGCGCCTCATTGCTGAAGGCCTTGCCGCCGATGCCCCAGGCGCCTTCCACCGCATAGTTGACATTGGCGTAGATGTGCTCGCGCTTGATACGCCCGGCGGCGGCCTGCTCGATGATTGCAGTGCCTTCCGCGATCCAGGCGTCCTTCAGCTCCTGCGTCGGCAGCACGAAGGACGGCACCTTCAGCTCGAACACCGCGATGTCGGCGGGCTTGCCGCCGGAAAACGTGCGGCCCTTCGGCACCACGGTCACTTCGCCGATGACGTTCGGGGTCATGAAGCGGTTGCCGGTAAGGCCGTGCAGGCGCAGCAACAGCTCGGTCAGCTTGCGGAAGGCTTCGGCCTCGGCGGCGGGGGTCAGCGTACCTTCGGGAACGATGATCTGGATCGGCATGAGAGGATCTCCGTGGACGGGGTGGGCGCCGCCGTTGCCAGCGGTCGCGGCGATCATTAAATAACGATCGTTATCTGTCTAAACATAACGATCGTTATCCTGCCAACGATAATATAACGATCGTTATCAACTACCCGAGAGGCTCCCTAATGGCGCGACCGAAGAAGGATGAAGGCGACGCGCGGGCGCGGCTGGTGGACGCGGCCGGGCGCGGCTTCCGCGCGAGCGGCTTCGGCGGTGCCGGCGTCGATGCGCTGGCAAAGGGGGCGGGCCTGACGTCGGGCGCGTTCTACGCCCATTTCGACTCCAAGGCCGAGGCGTTCCGGCTGGCGGTTGCCGAC
Organism: uncultured Alphaproteobacteria bacterium; assembly: GCA_963802585.1. Lineage (GTDB taxonomy): Bacteria > Pseudomonadota > Alphaproteobacteria > Rhizobiales > Xanthobacteraceae > Bradyrhizobium. The sequence continues at coordinate 414,409 of CAWDJS010000017.1, forward strand.
TCCCTGGCGTTCCTGCGCGGCGGCATCCTGAAATTCCAGGAGACCCACGGCCGCAACTGGCGCGAGCCGTTCATCGATTTCTATCTCGGCCCACGCATGGAAGCCGCACTCGACGAGGCCTGCGGCCTGCCGAGTTTCTCTTCCGATGTCGCCCGTGCCGACGATGCAACGCGCGCGGTCTATGAAGCCGAGCTCGAACGCCTGGTGGAGGCGATCGCCGGCGGCCTGCGCGGCGCGCATGCACGCGAGCGGGCGCTGGCGCTGCTTGCGATCCTGTCGGGCGCAGCGGCGATGGCGCGCGCGGTGAAGGACGGGCGCGCGCGGCGCGATATTTTGGCGGCCGCCAATGTTGCGGCGAAGGCGATCTAGGCGGCTGGTCGCTGAATTTTCCGCTGTCGTCCCCGCGAAAGCGGGGACCCATAACCACCGGCGTTTGTTGTCGGGCACGCTGGGGCTCCAGCGTCGTTCCACGCTGGCATGTGTGGTTATGGGTCCCGGCTCTGCGCTCGCGTGCTCGCTTGGCCGGGACGACAGTCGTAATTGCGGCATCGTCATTTGAAAATATGCAGCGCCGCATATTGGAGCAGCATGATGGTCTTGGCATCGGCGATGCGGCCGTCGGTGATCATCGCCAGCGCCTCGTCGATCGAAAGCTCCAGCACCTCGATGTCCTCGCCTTCGGAGGCCAATCCGCCGCCGGAGCCGATCTTCATGTCGGGTTCATATTCGGCGACGAAGAAATGCAGCTTCTCCGTCACCGCGCCCGGGCTCATGAAGGCTTCGAACACTTTGTGAACCTCGTGCAGGCGGTAGCCGGTTTCCTCCTCGGCTTCGGCGCGGATGCGGTTTTCGGGCGATTCATTGTCGAGCAGCCCCGCCGCGGTCTCGATCAGGAGATCGTCGCAGCCATTGACATAGGCGGGATAGCGGAACTGGCGCACCAGCACGACGGTGCGCCGCTTTACATTGTAAGGCAGCAGCGTCGCGCCATTGCCGCGGTCATAGGTCTCGCGGTCCTGCTTCTGCCATTCGCCGTTGGCGCGCCGCCATTCGAAGGTCGTGGTCTTCAAGGTGTAATGATTGTCGGAGAGGAGGCGGACGTTCTTGACGCGAATGCGGTCTGAAATGCTCATGCCTGATATCACCTGACGGGGAGCTACGGCGCCGGCTCGCGGCCGTCGAGCCATTTGGCGAAGACGGCGACCTGCGCCTCATCATAGCCGATGGTTTCGTAGAAGGCGCTCGCCTTCGCGTTGTCGCGGCGCACCAGCAATTGCAGTTTTGCGATGCCGGCCTGGCGCAGCCAGTCTTCCGCCGCGGCCATGATGGCGCGGCCAAGTCCCTGGCCGCGCCAGTCGGGGTCGACGGCAACATAATAGACCCAGCCGCGATGGCCGTCGTGGCCGACCATCGCAGACGTGACGATGTGGTCGTTCTCACGGCCAAGCAGGATGGTGGCGTTCGCGCTCGTCCGCGCCAGCGCGATGTCGGCGACCGGGTCGTTCCACGGCCGCGTCAGCGCGCAGCGCTCCCACAGCGACACCACGGCGGAAACATCCGCGTCCTCGATCTCGGTGATGGCGAGTTCGGCAATCATGACTGAGCAACCTGAGTTAAAGCACCTTGCCCGGGTTCATGATGCCGTTGGGATCGAACATCGCCTTGATCGCGCGCATCAGCTCGATCGCGGTCTTGTCCTTCACCTCGGGCAGCTCGTCGCGCTTGAGCACGCCGATGCCGTGCTCGGCCGAGATCGATCCGCCCATCTTGAGCACGATGTCGAACACGACCTTGTTGACCTCATGCCAGCGGTTCATGAAATCGGCGGTGTTGCCGCCGACGGGCTGGCTGACGTTGTAGTGGATATTTCCGTCACCGAGATGACCGAACGGCACCGGCCGAGAGCGCGGGATCAGTTTCACCACCGCCGCGTCCGCCTCGGCGATGAAATCGGGCACCGCAGCGACGGGCACGGAGATGTCGTGCTTGATCGATCCGCCTTCCGGCTTCTGCGCCGCCGACATCTCGTCGCGCAGCTTCCAGAACGCCTGGCGCTGGCTCAGATTGGCGGCGATCACGGCGTCATCGACGACGCCGTCTTCGAGGGCCTTGGCCAGGATCGCTTCCAGCGTGGCGCGGGCGTCGTCGCGCGGCGACGACAGCTCCATCAGCACATACCAGGGGTGCTTGGCCAAGAGCGGATCGCGCACGTCGATGCCGTGACGGACGGAGAAATCGACCGACATTTCGCAGAGCAGCTCGAAACTCGTCAGCGTGCCCGCCGCCTCGTTCTGCGACAGCGACAACAGCTTCAGCGCCTCCGCCGGCGATTTGAGGCCGACAAAGGCGGTCTCGATCGCGCGCGGCTTCGGGTACATCTTCACCGTCGCCGCGGTGATGATGCCGAGCGTGCCTTCGGCGCCGATGAAGAGGTTACGCAGATCGTAGCCGGTGTTGTCCTTTTTCAGCTTCGACAGCAGATTCATCACGCGGCCGTCGGCAAGCACGACCTCTAGCCCGAGCGCCATCTCGCGCGCCACGCCGTAGGCGAGCGCGGTGGTGCCGCCGGCGTTGGTCGAGAGATTGCCGCCGATGGTGCAGCTTCCCTCGGCGCCGAGGGAGAGCGGGAACAGGCGATCGACCTCGGCGGCGCGCTGCTGCGCGACCTGCAGGATCACGCCGGCCTCGCAGGTCATGGTATTGGAGGCGGTGTCGACGTCGCGGATCCTGTCCATCCGCTTCATCGAGATCACGACCTCGCCGTTGTGTGGCGTCTGGCCGCCGACGAGACCCGTGTTGCCGCCCTGCGGCACCAGCGCGATTTTGTGCGCGTTGGCGAGCTTGCAGATCGCGGCGACTTCCGCGGTCGAGCCGGGGCGCAGCACCAGCGGCGAGTGGCCGCGGAACAGGTCGCGCTCCTCGGTGGTGTAGGGCGCGATGTCGGCCTGATCAGTCACCGCATATTTGTCGCCGACGATCTTGCGGAATTTTGTGATGAGATCGGCGGAGAGGGCAGGCGGCGGGGCGGTCGGTTGCACGATGTTCATTGTCTCAAGTCCCGGTCATTCCCTCCCGACGGCGGCGCGGCGCAGCCGGTCGTTGATGGCTTCGCCCAGCCCGTGGTGGGGAATGGGCATCACCGCGATCGTCGCGGCCGCTCTCGCGTCGAGCGTGCGAAGATAGCCGAAAAGATTGGCGGCGGCTTCATTCAGATCACCGCGAGCGGACAGATTCATGACAGCGGCGGCATGTTCCGAGCCGGCTACCGGCGGCCCGAAGGCGAGCAGCGCCTCGCCGGGGGCAATCGTCGCAGCATTGAGCCGCACGCGCGTGCGCGGTGCGTAATGCGAGGCGAGCATGCCCGGCGCCAGCGGCTGGGCGCTGTCGCTCTCTGCGTCCGCGGGCGCCTGCAACAGCGCGCGGCCGAGCACGCGCTCGATTTTTTCACGCGGCAGTCCGCCCGGGCGAAGCAGCATCGGTTGCTCGAAGCAGCCGACGATGGTGGATTCGACGCCGACCTCGACCGGCCCGCCATCGACGATGAGATCGATCTTGCCCTCGAGATCGCTTTGCACATGTGCCGCGGTGGTCGGCGAGACATGGCCGGAGATGTTGGCCGACGGCGCCACCACCGGTTTGCCAAAGGCATGCAGGATGGCGCGGGCGAGGGGGTGCGAGGGCACACGGATGGCTATCGTGTCGAGTCCTGCGGTCGCGAGATCCGCCACGGCGCAATCGCGGGTCTTCGGCAGCACCAGGGTCAGCGGGCCCGGCCAGAACGCGCGCGCCAGCCGCGTCGCCTCTCCATCGAAGCGGCCGATCTTCTCGGCAGCAGCGAGATCGGCGACGTGCGAGATCAGCGGGTTGAAGGCCGGGCGGCCCTTGGCCTGGTAGAGCCGGGCGATCGCGGCGGGGTTGGTGGCATCGGCGCCGAGCCCATAGACCGTCTCGGTCGGGAACGCGACCAGGCCGCCCGCCTCAAGCGTACGCGCGGCCACGGCCGCGGCGGCGTCGCCGGCAGGCAAGATCAGGGTGCTCAGGCCCACATTCATCGGGCTCAAATCTCCAAAATCGGCTTCTTGCGGTGCGCGAAGCCCCCGGCTATAAGCCGCGGTCTTAGTCGGAGTGTGGCTCAGCCCGGTAGAGCACTGCGTTCGGGACGCAGGGGTCGCAGGTTCGAATCCTGCCACTCCGACCATGATTCCTTTGGTTTTTTCTTCTCCGCGGCCCGGGTTCCCGTGTCAACCACCGTTTCAACCACCGAAACGTAGCGCCCTTTTTGCCCAATTGCGGCCGCTGCACCCCGAAGATAGTCGGGATGATGGTGCCCATAGGTGCTCTGTAGAACCTCTACAGACATCCCGAGGAAGCCGGCCGCCTCCCAGGCCGGTACCCCGCGCTGCATCAACCAGGTTGCAGCGGTGTGGCGAAGGGTGTGAGGGGTCACCTTGTCGGGTAACTCCGCAAGCTTCACAGCCGTCTGGAAACCCTTCTTTACCGATGCGACCGGCTTTCCGTTGAACTCGACGAAACAGCTTGCGATCAGCTTGCGCTCCTTCCAGCGCCGCATGTGTGCAAGCAGTCGGGGCGGCAACGGTACTGGCGTTTGGCGTTTCTTGGTCGATCGTCTGCCGATCGCTTTGCGGTAAAAAATACCGCGCTCGAGATCGACATAAGAGCGACCAGAGTCCGCGTAAGGCGAAGCAGAGGCGATCGCGCCCGCCCTTGTGCCCGTATACAGACCGATCAAAATGAACCGGGCAATGTGCCTCAACGGCCGTCGTTCCGTCCGCACGGGACAACCCTGGAATTTGCCAGAATGAACGGTTTGCTGTTCCCGATACCGCCAACATTGCCAGACTAATGCCGCTGCTTCCCCCCGGGTCAGCCAGCGGCTGCGGGCCTCGCCTTTTGGCGGAAGCGATACGCGAACCAGTCCGCGATGAAGTCCCTCTTTTGCATGATGGTTGATGGCGGCTCGAAGAGTCTCAAGGTCTCTTCGCGCACCACCTGTTCTGCCCCGATGTTTCACGAAGGCCGCACAGGTGCGAGAATTGATCTGTGCCAACTTCTTGTTGCCCCAGAATTCATTAAGACGATCAATTCGTCCCACTATTTCAAATTGGCTCCCCGGCTCACCAACATCCGACAAATAGATTGAGAGAACGTCGGCGCAATCGATATCTTCGATGTCCCGCAGGCGCCGATCCGGCTCGTATTTTTGCGCAATATAGTCTGCTAGCGCTTGCTCGGCTCTTGGCGGGGGCCTTGTTTGAGACGGGCCCGCAACGCATCCCGTGGCGATATGCCGATCGCCATCCTTGATGATCCAAACGGCTTGGCCAACAAGCTTGTTTCCGTTGCGTCGGGCCTTTCGCTTGTACAACCGGATCCCCTTGCTTGTACGCGGCATAACTTCCTCATGTTCCAAATGGCCTCAAGCGTAGTGTAGTCTTTATTTGCGATACGCTCGAGCGCAAGTCGTCCCCGAGCTCCCTCTCTTCGCAGGCCTGAAGCCGTCATGGACCCGTCGGGAAATGCTATCCTGGCGGCAATATTCAAGCGGAGGGGGGCTGACGGATCTACTTTGTCGGGTAGCGCGGGGCTTTGCTTTTGTTTTTGCATCGGAAGATGTCGCAAGCTTTTGAGAGGGCGTCGGACCTCGGAGCTTACAGGTCACGGCCTTCTCCTGAGACCCTTTTTGTCACAGATCGCAACTTTGGGCATTCTTTCGCGCGAAAAGGTTGGCTTACCGATCGATGAAAACGGCCAACCTGTTTTGTCAGCCGAAAATAGGGCGATCTGAGCCCTGCGGAAAGCTGGATAGAACTGACCGTCTGTTAGTCCAACGGGTGCAGCCAATGGGCTTCATGAGATTAGAAAACTTCATCGAACTTCCGCGAGATTTTTGGGCTCGCTCCGAGCACCCGCTGATCATGACCCGGCGGCTAATGTCCTTACTGTCGCTGGGCTGCCGATGTTAGGTTGGGTCGTGGGCCTTGGCTGAGTTGCGGCCTAAAGCGCCTCAGACTTCATCTCGACGAACATCTGCCTCATGTTGATCACCCTCAGCTTCTTCTAGCTACTTTCCGGCGCAAAATACGTTCTGGTTGGCATTGCGGAAGAATCGCGCTGCGTGCGGAAAACTGCAAGGTCGGACGGGAATGTAATTGACGTAGGCTACTTTGGTTGATTCATTCTTGTGAATGATTCGAGAGCAAGCGCTGCGAGCGCGTCAAAAGCTGGTCAGTAAATTGCCGATCACCGGCGAGATACTGCGTGGCTCGCTGTTGGAGCGCACGGTCCGACATACCAAAGATTGCCCGAAATGCGCGCGCGGCGAAGGGCACCGGGTCTTCGTTCTAACGGTGAGCTATGCCGGCGGACGCACCCGGCAAATCAGCGTGCGTCGCGAACGGGTTCCCGAGGTTCGCCGTTGGCTCGATAATTATCAGAAACTGAAGGAGACGATCGAGACGATCTGCGAGATCAACCACGATTTGCTGCGTCCGGAGAAAACCGCGGCAAAGCGCGGGGGGAGGAGCCGTGATTAAGATGCGACGCGCGCAGCTCAGCTTCGGCGATGGATTGATCGCCGAGGAAGTGAGCGATCTCCGCGAAAGCTGGATGACGCACGCCGATCAGGTGCTGGCGGACGAACAAATCGTAGCGGCCGTGTACGAAGCGCTGGCGAAGCGGCATCCCAAGAGCCGCAGCCGCGGCCGGCCAAGTGCTCCGGCCGAGGTGGTGCTGCGTTTGTTGATCCTCAAGCACATCCGTAACTGGAGCTATGGCGTGCTGGAGCGCGAAGTGCGCGCCAACCTGGTGTACCGCGACTTCACCCGCGTAGGCGCCGCCAAGACGCCCGATGCCAAGACGATGGGCCGCTGGGGAGTGGCGGTGGGGCCGGACGTGGTCAAACAGATTCATGAAAGACTTGTAAGGCTCGCACGGGACAAGGGAGCGATGGAAGGGCGCAGAATGCGCGTGGATACGACGGTGGTAGAGACCAACATCCATTATCCGACCGACTCGAGCTTGTTGGGAGACGGGGTTCGGGTGCTGATCCGTACCATGAAGAAGATCACAACGATCGCCGGCGAGACTGGAGCCAGACTGTGCGACCGTAGTCGGACGGTGAAGCTGCGGGTGCTGGACATCGCGCGCGCGGCGCGCTCCAAAGCCAAGCAGAGCCGGGAGAAGCTCACGCAGGCGTACGGCAAATTGCTCAACTCGACCAGCCGGGTGGTGGGACAGGCGAAGCGGTTCTCCAAAGAGATCGCCGCAGGAGTGAAGCGCGCTTCGAGCATTCGCAGGCAGTTGGTGCTGGAGGGCCTGCGTCAGGAACTCGATGCGATGGTGCCGCTGATCAAGCAGGTGATGAAGCAGACCAGAGCGCGCATCTTCCGCGGCGATACGCGCGCCGAGGGCAAGATCCTCAGCCTGTTCGAGCCGTCGACAGAAATCATCCGTAAGGGCAAGGCGGGCAAGCCCAACGAATTCGGCAAGATGGTAAAACTGCAGGAGGCCGAAAACCAGATTGTGATCGACTATGAAGTCTACGCTCAGCGACCGCACGATTTGGAGTTGCTGATCGCAGCCATCGAAACGCATCAAGCGATGCTCGGACGCGCACCGCGCCTCGTAGCGGCAGACGCCGCCTTCTACTCTGCAAAGAACGAGGCAGCCGCGAAAGCAAAAGGCGTCAAGCGCGTTTGCATTCCCAACCGCTCGACCAAGAGCCTTGAACGCCGCCGCGAGCAGAAGAAGCGTTGGTTCCGCGACGGCCAGAAATGGCGGACCGGATGCGAGGGACGCATCAGTGTGACCAAGCGGCGGCATGGGCTTAACCGTTGCCGTTACAAAGGCGATGCCGGGATGAAGCGTTGGGTTGGCCTCGGCGTCATTGCCGACAACCTCATCAACATCGGCCGCGCAATCGAAAAGTGGACCGCCCGGTAGATCCGCCCGCCCTCACCATCAGCTTCTGTAAAACCCCCGCCGGTCGTCTCCGGCGGATCTTGCGTTGCTGCGCGCCCTTGACCACTCTTCCCAAAGCATCAATTTTGCGCCGGAAAGTAGCTAGCGGGCCGGGATGCTCGCTCAGCAGCCACGCCTGGGGGGCTGCGATCTCATCTCGCTTGATGCCGTCCTCAACCGCGAAGAAAGCGCGCATGTCCGCTATGAAGCTGCGAGCGCGACCGCGGCGGTAATTTCGATAGGCTTATGGGACGTGAGGTGAATATAGGCCCGCAATTGCGTCGTTTCAAGCAGCACAATTGGCGCATCCGTCCAAGCATCTAATGCAGGCGAAATAATAGTAGGATGATTATCGATAGGGTTATTGCAAATGTGCACGGCCATTTACTCGCAACTTGATTTTGGCTGTTGAAAACTGGTTTATTAAATCCTACGTGCCTTTTAATGTGACACACAATCTTAGATCAGGTCGAAGCGATGAAGAACAGCAGCTTGAAATCGATGTCCGTGGACGAACTTTGGGAGTTGCACGAGTTCGTGGTTGCCGAGCTTAGTCACAAAATGGCGGCCGAGCGGGCTATGCTTGAGGATCGGCTTACCAAGCTGGGTTCCATTGTCGCGAACAACGGTGCGAAGCGCGAACGGCGTCCTTATCCGAAGGTTCTCCCCAAATATCGCAATCCGGAAAATCGGAGGGAGACATGGGCGGGCCGTGGCAAGCAGCCGCGTTGGCTGGCCGCCCAGTTAGGAACCGGTAAGAAGCTGCACGACTTTCTGATCCGCAAAGCATCCGCCTGATCACCAGGCGAGCCGCGCAAAATTTGCGCAAATTCGCTTCGGCGTCGCACAAAACTGCACACAAGCAGTCATATGTTTTGTGGTAATGTTGCCCCGTTTTAGTGCGGGGTACGTTCAATGTCGGCTCAGATCGAAGCTATTTCGAGACAGCGCGGTGAATTGCTGAAGAGTGAATTGCTAAAGTTAGAACGGGAGATGACGGAGCTTGTAGCTCTACGGCGCGTGTTATGTCTGCTAAATGCTGCGCGTGATCGGCCAAAGGGGTCTCGTCGTCTTTATCGGGTTTCCGCCAGCTCTGCGCGGTGGACATTTGACACCGAGCCCAGCCAAGGCCGCGCGACCTATAGAAGCCCGGTGCGGCGATAGGCGACTCCATCCGCCGCGGGGCATGCGCTGAAGATAGGCGCCCGAGCCGACATTGACGAATCGTTGGCCCTTCGCGGCAATCATGTGGTCTAGCCTAGTGGGCGCGTCGGTAGCTTCGACGCGCCGGATATGTTTGTGCAAAATATGGGTTGGTCAAGCATTGGGCTGCTCGGCCTGACGCTGACGCATTGCATTGCGCCAGTGAAGTGTAGTCACATTCGATCTTGCAGCCTCCCAATGCGCAGCTCTGTAGGCAAATTGGGAAATTCCGACCGTACGTTTGAGCGTGTGCCGGCGACGCCGCAGAGGCCGCGCCGATCAGCAAGATCGCCAAAGCCATTATGCGCATCAGAATCCCCTCTTGCGGTCCGAGGCGAACAGATCCGAGCCGGCTTGCGTGAACCGTACAAAAGTACCGCTCTCGTGCAGCACCAGCCAGCCCCTTTTCAGTCGCGCGTTTTCCTGGTGGCTTCGCCTCCAACTCTAATCCAAGGCCGACAAGAGTTTTCAGCACCGTATCAAGTCTCGGCGCCGCTTTCCCGCCGAACGATCTGTAGAGATTCTTGCGGTCCATACCAATTTTGCGAGCCAATGCAGACATGCTGTGAATACGGACCATGTCACCGATCGCCCCCGCAATGAGAGCGGCATCGCCGGTTTGGAGGGCATCATTCAGATATTCCGCAATCCGTTTTGGTTGATCGCGATAATTTTCGGCATCGAATTTATGGCGGCGCATAGTGTGTCTCTTCGTGGAGGTTAGGTCTGCGGCGACGGAATGACAGCAGTGTCCATGATTTCGCGGTCCGACAGAGCGGGCAAATCATCAATCGGCGGCCCCGTGGAGCGTCTTCTCGCCGGGCGCCACTCCACACAGCAGCCCGCCCGATAACGCACCAGCACCGCGACGTCGCGCGAGCAAACAGGCTTTCATTCAATTGATCGCGCTTCGTATCTCGGCGACGACGTCCGGATGCTTGGCAGCCTTGCCGAGTTCGTCCGTTGTTGGTTCGCGGAGTGTGAGGTCGTGCTCGACAATCATGAGATGGCCGCAGCAGGCACAGACCGTGACGCTCAACGGCACCGTCCCAAACTCCGGCGCATCATCGACCGGCTCGATCGCATAAATCATGGTGTCACAGCGGGAGCACGTTGCTTCTATCTGGATAATCTTCGCCATTGGGAGCCACCATGTCCGCCCCGCGCCTGCGGCGTAGAGTGTTGCTTAAGATTGGCGAGTGGTCGCGCCGATTTTTTAGGCAAGCCGCGAGCCAGGGCGCGGCGGGGCTTTTTCGTCGGAAGCTATTCGGAAACGGGATACTCAACCGCCAGGCCCTCCGGATCGTGCTCCTCGAACCAGGCGTTCGCAGCATCCTCGCTGGCGAAGACCTTGAGGTGATCGACATCGCCGACCTCTTTCGCAAGTTGATGTAGATCCAGACGGTCATTGCTCCTCTTTCCACATCTCGCGGAACATCTCCATGACGTCGGGAATGCGAACCGGCTTCTCCCGTGGTCCTTGATACTGCCTTAGCGCGTGCATCTGCCGGCCGGCGATCTCGTCACGCTTGATGGAGTTCTCACCCAAATAGGCGCGCATGTCTTCCGGGAAGCGACGCGCGACCGCTGGCGGTAGTTCGATGGCCTTGGGCATAGCGCCTGTGACTGCCGCCGGAACGCAGACCCGATCGGGTTGGGACCGGAGGAACGAGATAGGGTCGCGTCCGTGGGCTGCCGAGTGCAGCAGGCACCAGCTTAGCGCTTATTACATGAATGCAGCGGTCGGATCGCACCGGGGGCGAGCGTGGTCGCACGAGAGTGCCCCGTCTCGCCGCGGGGTGCGGTGGAAGTTGGCGAGACGGGGCAAAGCGTACTCAACAAACCCGCGGCGACAGCGAAGATGGGAGTGTTGTTGCAACTTAAGGGCGTGCCGGAATCAAAAGGGGCCGCTCCGCAGCGATCCCTTGCCGGTCAAAATAATTGTTCGCGATGAAATCCAGCCCCGGCACTGGATACCTTAGAGCGTTCCAACGGGCTCGGGGATTCGGTTAGACTACGGTGTTTTGGTACCGGAGCCATTGGGATTGAACCTTGGCTCCCGCCGTGGCGACTAACAGATGCCCGGGATTTTGTTCGTCCCCTCTCGGGGCTGGAGCCAACCACGCCGTCCGTCAGGTATTTCAAGCGGGCGGCGTTTATTATTCCTGGACACGACGACGTTTGCCCTTCACTGGCTTGCCAATCGGCACATCGGTGCGCCGTCGATACTTGCCGCGTTTTGGTCGATAGTACCAAGCTCCATCGGCCAGCGACATCATGGCTCGTTTCATGACGGTTGCCTTGGACCGTTGCGAGCCGCAATCAGCCTATCGACATCCCGTTTAAAGCGATCCCAAGCGGCCAGCACCGCGTTGGTTCGGTGACGCTTCGATGCCGGCAGATATCCGGTGCGCACCAGCTTATCGACCACCTGTCGGGGAAGGCGTCGATAGGGATGATCAATCAAGTCGCCCATTACAAAACTCACTTGAAAAAATCAAAAATTGCCTCCAGTTCAGCGCCCCGATGGGGTATGGAATTTGGGTCGGCATCGGGGCGCGAACCGTGGGACCGGTCATGGCAAAGGAGAGCCGGTCGCTGTGTACTTTAGCGGCTTTTCAAATAATGAAAAAGACCCCCGGAGGCGGTCTCTTGGCGCATCGTCGATTTGATCGCCTCGATGAGCATCCAGCTGCCGAACACCTTGGCGTGTGGCATGACGTGCTCGCTCGGCAACACTCGAGGCGCGCTTCTGCGAGGCCTGTCAGAAACCGCGAAGTTTCGGCGCGGTGATCATACCAGGAAGAAGGCCTGTTCATGGTGCAATGACAGCGCTTTCCAGCGCGGCTTGCAATATAGCTATCCTTTGGGGTCAGCGTGCAAAGGTCATCAATATCATCGCTGAGGCAACCAGCAGACACCATGCAATCGCGACACCAAACAGCCACGCATTCCCGCATCATCGAGACTACGCCCGATTAGTTTGGGATCGACAAATAGTGAAACACATCGCGTCGGCGTCCAATCAACCGAGCAAGCACACTGGTGAACTTAATCAGAGAATAGATTGCAAGGATCTCCAGGATCATTTTAAAAAATCTCCGGGTTCGAAAATTGCTGTTCTAAGAATCGCCCCAGCCCGGAGACTTAAATCCTAGAGCCGACTATTCTCGGCGTAAGTGCACAATGTGCGGTTCCGATGCAGGAACAAAAGCTCAGTTGCTCGTCGGCAACAGCATCGGGAAATTGTCACGCAACGGAAGCACTACCGCGGGCCTGCCTTGGGCACGGAACGGCGCCAAGCTACAGGGCGTCGTCAGTGCTATGAAGACAATCGACTAGCTTATGGGCTTCCCCAATGGCATCCGACAGCGCGCGGCAAGTCGTTGTTTGAAGCTTCTGTTCTAGCGTGCGCGAAACAATCTCAACCGCCCAACCACAAGCATGCTCGCGCGCAATCAGGGTACAGCCCTTGTATCCGGAATATTTGATTATCGCCATAAAGCACACTGGACGAACACGTAGGTTGTTGTTGAGTGCGGCACCTTCAGCTCCACGAAGGCGCCGCACTGTCGAATTTTGGAACGGCGCATTGACCGTTCGACACGTCATAAGCACCGCAAACCGACAATCAACACAACTGTAAGACCAACAATGGTTATTGCGCCAATTGTCACCACGCAATCTGCAACAAAGTCTCCATCCTAGAGGTCATGCCCAGACATCCTCACTCCTTTGAGCCCCCACGGAATTGCCGTTGCCCAAGGATGAACGATGAAGCTCCGATATCGAGACTAGGCCGCGCTGGATAATCAAATGGAGATAAAATCTATTCCCGAAATAGAGCGAGCAGACGGTGCCCTTAGTCGATTACGGAAAGGTTAAATCAATGCGCGAAAGCCGACGCTGCGGTCGCGTGGAGCGTTCCCGCCGCCCGCTACTCTGCTGCCCCCGGCCGGAAATATCGAACCAGCACCCGGACGTCGCGGCAGCAACCGGCCAAAAAAATGATCAGTCAATCACCGGGCACTCCGAACGCCATGCCCTCCGGGTCGTGCTCGGCGAACCAGCGGTTGGCAGCAATCCGGCGCAAGCCCCGACCAGATAGTTCAGGCTTGACTCGAAAGAGTTCGCGCCGCTCGACATCGGACCGCGTGACTGACGTGGTCCGGTTCTTTGTGTTGTTTAGATGTCGCACTCGAGTTCCGGGCGGAGCTCTCAGTTGCATTTTTATTAGCGGTTGCCTGATGCCGACTGAAACGCAATTCCCGCGAAGTCGCCCTCTCGCCAGATCAAGCAACACGCAAATGTGTGGCGGACCCCGTCAAACGAAAGCCGGAAGTCGGTCGATAGCAACACAAGGCAATCGAGGCGCAGACCTGCGCGTTGACCGCTCAGATCGCGTATCCCACAGGAATAGACACCTCGAAGGCCGGGGATGATCAATAGCGCGCTTCTTTGTAGCCAAGTCCTCTTGAACATTCGACGTTCTTGACCAATGCGCATTGGCGATTTTCCCATGGGCGGGGCCGCCGCTGTGGGGCAGAGGCGACCCCTGGCCGCGCGACGCGCGTCAGTAGTCAGTCGTCGCGCGGTTGCAGCCAGCTTAGGACAAGCGGAGAGACCGGCAATTGGAGTTGGCTATTAAGCTTGATGTCCGAGTGCAGGTTAAATCTGGAACTGGTGCGGTCCTCTCGTACATGCACAAGCGACGTCCGTTTCCAGGGAAGATGGTTCCGCCGCCGCCACGGGTGCGTGTGGCCCGCCGTACCTTGAGCGTGTCGCCGTCAAAATGCTGCCCCGGTCCAATCGAACTGCCGGCAAGATTGGCGTCTTTGCTTGCGGTCCGTTCCGGGGGGAATGCCATGAAACTCGTTCTTGAGATAATCGGCGGCTGGATACTGCTCAGCTGTGTCGTTGGTCCGTGTCTAACGTGGGCGTTTTTCTATTCGAAGCGCCGCGCGCAGGACACGCGCACCCCTGAGCGGCGCAATGTTCGGAAAGTGCGCTACGACGGAGCCGCCGTACAAATCCACGAATGGGCGACTTCGACCGGCCTAAGGCCTCCGACCTGACTTTAGTTTTGAGGTTCCCCACCAAGGATAGCTTGCTCGCCATTATGGCGTCCTTGTGCAAGCGTCGACCAGATAGTTCAGGCTTGGCTCAGAAGAGTTCGCGCCGCTAGCTGTCGAACCGCGCGACTACGGTAGTCGGGCTCTTTGTGTTGTTAGGTGTCGCACTTGAGCTCCGGTCAGAGCGCTCATTGGCATTGTCAGAATCACCGTCGCGCTTGCGTTGTTTCTCATAAGAAGCTCGCGGACGATCTAGATTTCGTTATGGGTCTCCGCCGTCGAAACGATCACATAAGGTCTGACCATTAACCTTCTATTAAGAGATGCTTTACCGACCTCGCACCGCGGCAGGATATTTAGGGTAGTCTAGCTCTCGATGGTTTCGGCGAGTTGGGGGCTCAATGTGATCAGGACGGTTTGGCTTGGCTTATCATTTCTCATCATTCTGGCGGGCGCTGCTTCTTTTAGGTTTGCCTTTGGCCACTTTGACGCTGCTAATGCTTCTGGAATCGCTCGTTCAGATGACGAGCGCATAGTAGTCATAGACACAAAATCTTATCCGTCGCGCGCTCCGCAAATTTCTTCAACCGTTCTGAAATCGGTCAATATCGACCAATCCCAGGTTGGATTGGTCCCTTCTACGGGGATCGTGCCGTCCGCCAGCCAGGATCGGCGTGAACCAGCCTCTCTCACGGGCCGGAAGGTCAGAAACGAGAGATCGAAGCGAAGGCGGGACAGAAGCAGAGCGATCGCAAACAAATTTCAAGCGGTAGAGGAGGCCAAGTCTTGCCAATTAGCAGATTTCGACGCCCTTCGTTGGGCATTTAGTTTGCCAACAGGTTGTCACATCTGACAGCCAACGCAAGTTGCAATTACTCGTTGGGCAAGTCGTCGCGAGACCTGTCAAGCAATCAAAGCTCGCGACTTGGCGACGGTGGTGCAAGGGGGCATCGTCTCGGCCATTGACCGATTTATTTCATAACATCTGACTTTCGAAAAAACGGCACCAAAGACGGCACCTAAGGCTGCGGCCGAGCGTACCATCAGCGGTAAGCCGTCGCGCTTGATGCCGTGATTCACGCTAAGGCCGACGTTGAGCGAATCCGATGCGGATTAGGTCACCTCTTTTTCCCAAAGGTGGGCAATCTCATCTTTACGGCCTTCCAATCGAACAAATCATAGCAGCCAGACCACGAATGAACCTCGGTCTCGCAAACTCTGCATTTGAAGCTGCCATCGCGGCTATCTTGATGCTCTTCTCTGGTTGCGACGTCCAAATGCTATTGGCCATCCATGCATCGTCTTTTCTGGTCACGCGAATCGCGTAAGCAAACTATGTTTGCCTCAGTGTCATCCCCAATGGATGTTCCTGTCGCGGCATCGAGATCAAAGATTACTTCCTCAAATGCCGAGATTGCCTGCTGCACAGTTGCGATCTGCAGCAATTGCCAGCCGCTAATTGGGCCCGCGTGCCGCTGCAGCGCGACTACCAACTCACGGCGCTGCTCCTTGAGCTGGACTAGTGGTAGACCATGATCGGGGAAATAGCTCATCGAAAAATCTCCTGAATAGCCAGCCTAGCCCGTAGCCATTTCGAGACGGCTTCAATGTTTCGGAGAATTTTAGCCGATCTTTGCGTAGGGCCGGTGCCCCTCAAATGTCGGAAGGAACCTGGTGGGTAACCTTAATTCTTCCTTTCGATTGTCGATAAACTTTTATCGAGTATTCTGATGACAGTTGGGTGGCGTGACGAACCGCTCGATGAGAGGCAGCGAAGCCCGAGCGCAGCTTCACGGCCTCGCCGAAATTCGATGTTGGACCGGCTCAGAGGCCGGACACGCTTTGTTAGTCTAGCCGTCCGGCGGTGACTGGACGGCCTACCACTCATCTGAAATTGCTTGCTTGATGTTGGAGTGCGCGCGGCGCGCTGTGTTCGTGCTCCTCTGTTGGGGTGTGCCAGGATGGTGTTAGCGTATTTTCTGCTCGCGGCCGGTGCCTCGCTGTTGTTTGCCGGCTTCTCTGTATTCGCTTTTCAAAGAAACGTGTTGCATTGGACAGCGCGCATCTAATCAACAGCAATGGTCTTTAATCTCCGACATTCTCGCTCATTGTGCCGATGTGGCCGAGCGCGGATGTCGAGGCAGCCATACGAACGGCCGCTCCGCCGGGCGGCCTGACAGCCGAGCACTCCCGCCTTCCACCTACCCCAGGGCGACGCGTGCTCGGCTGTTCCTATTGACGGACGGCTGTCTTGCTGCTCTCCGCGTGGGCGCGGTAGAAATCCATTCGCTCGGATGGAAGAGAGCGTACAGCAAAAAGTGTTTTCTTGAGCACGCTCACGCGGGCGTAAACGGCCCCGATGGATCGGTCGAGCTTGCGAGCGATTGCCGATGCTTTAAAGCCCAATGCGAGAAGCTCGCGAAGCTGTTTGTCGTCAGCAGTCGTCCAAGGACGACCTGCTAGTCTCGGTCCAGTCACGCAATGCCCCCTTAGAAAGCAGGCATCCAAGCCTATCTCTGCCGCCATGGCAACCTTTTGTTAACTATCTAACTCCATGCTCCGTCGCCGGAATGCGACAAAACCGGACGGGCCGGCCCGGCAGTCGCAAGGGCAACGCCGGCGGCGTAACGCCCGCCGGCGGAGAACTTGCGCGTAGATGGGCAGGCTAAATGCGAACGTTGGCTATCTTAGTTTTTTACCTATCAGCCTTTGCACCCTGTCCGCCGGCGACGGCCGCCGGCGATACGACAGGCGCGATTTGCCCAGCGCGGCGTCCGCCCTACGATCCAAAAAATTTGAAACTCTGCGTCGATGCTTGCATCACTTGCGACAACGGGACGACGGTGACCTGCACAACGTCGTGCACGCTTAAGGGGGCGCGGTAGCGATCGCTCAGCAGTGGCGCGACCACGATTTTCTCGCCGATGATCAATCATGCAACGTTATCGCGAATTTCTGCCGACAGCGCCTGAGGAGCTTAGCAGTTTTCTAGGACTCAAGACGGCCCTGTCCAGTCCGCCGTTTCCGGAAGAGTTTTGGGAAAGCGCATCTGTCTTTTGATGTGCTGCTACGACGGTTCCGAGGACAATGGAAAGAAGGTCTTGGCACCGCTGATTAATGCATTGCCGACGCCGTGGCTCAATTGGATGGGAACTGTGCCTTATCCGCCCTGCAGAGCATGTTCGACGGGCTCTACTCTAAGGGAATGCAGTGGTATTGGCGGGGAGATCTCGTCAAGACTCCAGACGTAGCCATCGACATCCATCTCGAACAGGCGGCAAGGACGCCGAGCGAACTTTCGTTAATGCATCTTTACCCGATCGATGGCGCCGTCCATCGAGTCGGGAGCGCCGAGAAGCCTGGAATTGCCGCGATGCTACCTAGTCGATGGTAATCGCCGGAATCGATCCGAACGGCAGAATGCTGGGCCGGTCACGCGATGGACCAAGGCCTTTTGGGAAGCCGTGCATCCGTTCGCTCTCGCCGGTGCCTATCCGAATTTTATTATGGATGATGAGGGCGACGCCAGGCTCCAGGCGACCTATGGTAGCAACTATGTTCGGCTCCTAGCGGTGAAAACCAAATGCGATTCCGCTAACGTGTTCCGGATCAACCACAACATCAAGCCAGCCGCCTGATGTTGCGGGCCGACTTCCGGCCCCCTTCAGCATCTTGCGATGGTGATAATCCGGCTCCGCAAATGACGCCGTACCATCCTAGCGCCGCCGGGGGGATCTGAAAGTCGACACGGTCGATCATGTAGACAAGCCAAACAGTTCCGGCATAAGGCGCATTGCCAGCTATACTTCCTTTGCCTCCGAACTGTCATCCCGAAAGCATATTCGGCCAGAACTGGTTGCTTGGCTGTCGTTGGCCTCGCGAAAGGAAGGGATTGAATTATGCCCGACAGAATTACCGCAACGAAGGACGACAGCTCCTTGCATTGTGAGAGGCAGAGCCTGCTCGTTATAGCCGCAAAGGCCCGCGTCTGGGCCGAAGAGGCTGGGAAGTTCTGGTGAAGGACGACGGCGGAAATTCCTTGGACGTGGGTGCCGAATTGGACAAACTGTTCGGGAAGGCAGTCGCGGCACATTCGATCGATTAACTTGCCGCGCGCTCGACCTCGCGCTTTGCCCCATTCCATAATCTCTGGCTTGCGAAGAGTGACTTCCCGAAACACCCATGCGTCGCGCCTAGCGGCTGACGAGGTTTTTCCACCTATCCAGCTGAGGCTGTTTCAGCGGTGTCCTTTCAGCGTCCAATTCGTTAAGGCGGCTTGCAGCAGCAGCCATCTTCGCTGCTTCGTCATTGTAGCTATCCGCCGTGGGTTGAAGCTGAAATATGATCTGCCCGTTGACTACCTTGTAGAGGCCAAACTCGCGCACAAATAGTGCAACGCATTTCTCGTAAGCAGCGTTATATTCGAGCCGTCCGGCCGATATTCTGGAAATAAGGGATTTCATGTCAGCGTGCTGCTCGTCGATCATGGCCATGAACTTCGCGAGGGTATTGGTTCTCCCTGCTAGCACGCTTGCATCATGTTTGATCTTGTCGTGCTCGGCCTTGACCAAAGAGAGGTAGCGGGATTCCAAAGTCTTGGCGTTGCTTTCCGCAGTTTTCAGATCGTGGCCAAGCGCCTCAAGGTCGCTACGGCTGGAGGCACCCAAATCAGTTTGTTTCCAAAGGTCTCTAGGTTCAGCCTCGGTCAACAAACCGCGGGTGACGATATCCATTTCAACGGAGTCCCTTTTTGCAAAGTATGCCGAGGTGGTTGGTTTGGCAAAAGGTAGGTCTATCGAGGCGTGTTGCGTTGCTCGGCCCGCGGAGACTGGTTTCCGAACGCGACCCATGCCGGCGAGGCCCGAGCGGAGACCCTGCTTCCGGACGAAAGGTCGCTAGGCTCGTTCGAAGCGATAAAATTCTGTTTTTGATCCAGAACAACCATTTTAGCCCGATACCAGAGCGTTCGTAATTCTGCTAAGATCGCTTCTTCGTGGTTTGGGAGTTGGCAATGACAGCCGATACAAGCTTTAGTGTCTTGACTGGTAATGATGTCGAGACGCGCAGAGTAAGAGCCGGAGGTGTCATTTTCCGCGAAGGTGAGGAGGCTGACGAGCTTTTCGTTATCAAGAGCGGTTACGTGCGCATTCAAATCGGCAACAGAACGATGGCCGATCTTACGGCTGACAATATTTTTGGTGAAATGGCGTTGATTGACAGCGAGCCCAGGAGCGCGACTGCCATGGCGATCACCGACGTTGAGCTTGTTCCCATCTCGGAAAAGCAGTTTCTTTTTCTTGCAAGCCAAACCCCGTATTTCGCCCTTAAAGTCATGAGAATCCTCGCACAACGACTAAGGGTGACGAATAAGGCCCTCGATTGATCTTTCAGCACGAAAGAACTGGACTGCGGGTTCTGGCTACTTCGGATTTCGGCAGACGAGCATTACGTAATCCGGCCGAGCGCTCAACGTTCGATCCCATTGCGCGGGGGCGTACGCTCGGAGGGATCGCGACCGAGCTTGGATCGCAGCTCGACAAGGTCGGTGAAGACGTCGGCTTGGCGCCGCAGCTCATCGGCGATCATCGGCGGCTGGCTCGAGATCGTCGAGACCACAGTGACACGGACGCCTCGTCGCTGCACCGCTTCAACCAGCGAGCGAAAATCGCCGTCGCCGGAAAACAGCACGATCTCGTCGACATGCTCGGCGAGTTCCATGGCATCGACCGCGAGTTCGATGTCCATATTTCCCTTCACCTTGCGGCGGCCGCTGGCGTCGATGAATTCCTTGGTCGCCTTGGTCACGACAGTGTAGCCGTTGTAGTCAAGCCAGTCGATCAAAGGACGGATCGAGGAATATTCCTGATCCTCGATGATCGCCGTGTAGTAGAAAGCCCGCAGGAGCTTGCCGCGGCTGTGGAATTCCTTGAGTAGCCGCTTGTAGTCGATGTCAAAGCCGAGCGTCTTGGCGGTCGCGTAGAGGTTGGGGCCATCGATCAGGAGCGCGATACTGTTGGGGTTTAGTGTCGACATAATAGAGTTTGTTCCTTCAAAGAGTATCAGGGAATTAGTTCAGTCCTGCGTTCCTGCACCGTCCGGACCCGACGCTTCTTTCAAGTGATCTGCCTGTGAGATAAAATCTTCGAAGACGGCCACGGCGTCTTCGATCTCTTGGCAACTGAAACTGTCGACCGATTGTTTCGCGACGTGATCGAACAGCTCCAGCCAAAACAATCGCATGCCGTCCGAAGTGACTTGCGATCCTTCAAAAATTCGAACCTCGCAACTCCCAATACGGGCGAGCGAAACTGATTTCTCGGATCTATCATCCGGAATGCACAAGAGCTTAACGTAAGCTCCCGCAATTCGTAATTCGCTAAGCAACTTGTCGGATATTCTGCTCACGATCGAACCCTGAATGCGGCGGAATTTCCGTGTGCACTTCGGTACCGCACGTGCCGCCAGTGCATGCCAATCCCGAGATCGCTGAAATGCCGCAGCCGAAATTGCAAGAGCCGGAAGCCCGCGGGCTAGGGGCCAAACAGATTTATCAGACAGCACGCACGGAGCTTGTTATCATGAGCCAATAATTTGATTTTCTGCGCCAGCGTCGCCCGACCTGGCGAACAGATCGCAAACGAATACACAACAAGCATGGTAGCGCCGTGCGCGTATCGAGACCAACGAGCTTCGATTCGATGCCAACCGCCACGGGCGGGATTGCCCGGCTGGTATGTGCCCGCATGCGCCAGTCTGGCTTTGATCTGAATCCTCTTTTGTCGAAAGTCGGACTGACCGTTGAGCAAATCGACAACCGAAACGTCCGCGTGAAGGCGCGGAGCCAGATCAGGTTGTTGGAGCTTGCGGCCGACGCATTGCAGGACAACCTCTTGGGATATCATCTGGCACGCGACTATGACCTTCGCGAAATTGGCTTGCTCTTTTATGTTTTGGCGTCCTCCGAAATCCTGAATGAAGCCTTGCACAGGGTCGTACGCTACAGCGGTATCGCGAATGAAGGAGTTTCACTCAAATACAGCGGCATGAAGGAAGCCGCCATTGGCCTGAACTATGTCGGGGTAGAACGACAATCGGATCGGCAGCACATTGAATTTTGGATGGTGTCCGTCGTTCGCCTGTGCCGTCAGCTCACCAATCGTCGATTGGTGCCTAGTCGAATAAGGGTCATGCATCACCGACCGAACACACCCGCCGAATTGAGGTCGTTTCTGGGATGCGCGATCGAATTTGGAGCGAGTGTGGACGAAGTCGTTTTCCCAGGAGCCGTCAAACTGATGCCGATCAGCAGTGCGGACCCTCATCTCAACGAACTCTTGGTCAAATACTGCGAGGAGGCGCTTGAGCACCGCAGACCAGAGCTTAACACGTTACGCTCAAGCGTGGAGAATGCAATGGCTCCCCTGCTTCCCCATGGAAAGGCGACGGCCGTGGAGACCGCGCGGCGGATTGGTATGAGTCGCCGCACGCTGGTGCGCAAGCTTTCCTCGGAGGGATTGACCTTCTCCAAGATTTTGGAAGAGTTTAAAGGCAACCTTTCCAAACACTACCTGAGGAAAGGCGATCTGCCGATTTCCCAGGTCGCCTGGTTGCTTGGCTACCGTGAAATCAGCGCGTTCACGCGCGCCTTCAGGCGCTGGACGGGAATGACCCCGAGCCAGTTACGGGCACAAGGCAACCTGAGGCCTGTCGAACAAATCGTAAAATCTCGACGGCGCCCCAGTATGTAGTGGGCGGGCTCTTTCGCTAGAACAGGATGCGTGCCTGTTGAAGATCCCGCATCTCAAATCCTACGTTCAAGGCCCCCGTCCCGACTGGAGAAAGCCGGCGAGCGCTACGCCCACGGCTTGCCTGCGCGACTGTCGGCCGGACGCACGGTTCGGCTGCTTCGTAGGCGAAAACATGGCTTGGACGGTTAACAAGCTCCTAAAGAACGTGGAGAGTTCATTCAGACCTGAGTGGCACCTTCTGGCCATCGACTACCAGTGCCCGGCAAGAGTGCGCTCGGCATAAACGGCGTTGGCCTCGTAGGAATTTAAGTAAAACTGTCCGCAAATCTGGAGCCGGCACTAAAGAGGGCTCTGGTAAGCTCCGATAATCCAGGAGGTTGTGATGAACTACATGCCCGATCATGGTTTGCCCCTTGTTCAGCTCAAAGAGCAGCGACGCGAGCTAGTCGTGGCGTTGCAGCGGCACGTAGGTCCAATTGGCGGCTGGCAACTTCTGCAGATCGCAACTGTGCAGCAAGCAATCTCAGCATTTGAGGAAGTGATTTCAGACCTCGATGCGGAGGCAGAGACGTCTGTTGCGGAAGATACCGAGGCGAGCATCGTCCACTTGGGAAAGCTAAGGGCCCCCTTTCACAAACACGCCGCCGGATAGGTCAGCTCATAGCTTAGGGAGAAACGGAAGGCGGACCAGATGTCTGCCTATCTTGCTTTGCGTGGGTTTGCGACGCATCGGCTGTCAACATTGAGCCAACTAAATAGATAGAGCCCAAGGTCATCAGCGCCACTGCAACAGCGAGGGAGATAGTCCAGACCGCAACTTCTCTTTTGGAGAGACCTTCCAGCATAGCGACGGCAATATCATGAGAGTTCAGCCGCCAGAACGGCGGATGCGGTAAAAGTTACCGATTGGGTTAATGGGCTGCTCGCACTGACCCGTCATGGTGGTGGCTACCCGGCGCCGATATCCCAAAAGTTGGGCTGCGCGGAATTGAGAGTGCAAGCCGTGGCGCAAGGAAGCGCGACTGCTCAGCGGCCGGCTTGTTTCATAACAACTGGTTTGTGAATGCGCAGAAGTCGATCTGCTCGCCTGGCCGGTGAGATTCTGTTACTCGTTCGCGGCCGCTATGACTAGGGACTGGTTTAGATCCTGTGGAGTTGAGGAAGCCTGTTCAAATCCAAATCGCTGGCAGCCGAGTGCTTCCGGGATCGATAATAGCTCAACACTTCGTGCGAGGTCGTTGTATCGAGACGCGCAAACTCTTCCTTCAATTCATCTAGGTCTTGAGATTTGATACGATGATCCTTAGCACCTAGAAACAGTAAGGCCATCGCGGTGTCCCAATCAAAGCCGCGAGATTTTGCTAAGATTAGTGTCATCTCTCGATCCATGAGCGCCATTTCCACCGCCCCAATTGGCAATGTGCATAGGAGAGATAGTCCAACGGTTGTTTCTTCAACTTTATGGGCGAGAGCGTATTCGACGATGCTCCGCTCGTTCAGCAAGCCGCGTTGATGGCGCGCTGTAACTGCCCGCTTGGTTTCGAAGAAGCTTTTCGACGCCGGTCCGAATCGGGATTGCAGTGATCCTGCCACCTGGACCACCGACGTCTGAATTTCGCCGACCAAATCAGGACGCTCCAGCTCGAGCTTGCGCCTGACGTCGGCTGATGCCTTCGAAATAAGCTGCTGGAACATCGGCCTTGGAATATCCTTCCGATGGCCGAGTTGCTCGATCAGAATGGAATCCCCATTGGACCGCTTGATCATGTGCAGGAAGCCGAAGTCGGAAATCTGGGCTCCCGTGTTCTCTGCAACTGAACCAACCACCTCCTGGTTGCCACGCGTCACAAGCTCGTCCGTAACCACGGATGGAATCGACTTTCGCTTAGAGATTGCCAAAAGGTGAGACTGGCTTTTCTCCCTAATGTTGCGGATCAACATCTTGGAATCGAGGAGATCGCTATGTGTGAGGATCGGCCTCGCGACCTCGATCGAATTGTCAAAAGCAAGCTTCTTGATTAGGTTGGCAGGGGCAGTACTTGCGTGGGCATAGCGTTGAGAGAGCTTTGCGCGCGCTGCGACCTCAATGGAATCTGCTAACCGTCCAACGACCTCTCCAAAAACCCAGATATCCTCGTCACTATAGGTGCCGACCGTCAAAATATCCGCTGCGTACCATAATGCCTTCTCGCGGCTTTCGGCTGACCCGCGCGAAATGGCTTCGTGCAATTCGTGCAGAAATGATTTTGGTACGGACATTATTTCCTCGCGCGGAACGGCAATGCTCACTTCGCAAACCTCTCTGCAATAGGCCCAAAGCTCCAAAAAAATCGGACGCGAGTTGGTGCAAATTCCTACAACATGATTGATGGCTCGCTAACCAAGCCCAAGGCTCAAATGGTTGGCAAGTTCTAAAAGCAGATCGCACGCTACTTGGCATTAACCCACCAATCCGAATTCGAGCTGCCATCGGCGCCGATCGGCACGATGCACGATCGTCCGGTGCAGGATCTGGAGCCGAAATTAACGCCTGCCGTGATCAGCTTTGAGTTGTGATAATGGATTTGAACTGACAGCAGGCCATGATGTCGAATTTCTCAACCTTGATCGAAGGGCTAGTCCGCAGTTGGCGCGTCCGCGTCTCGCTGGCCTTCACGCTTCTCCTGCTTAGTGGTTGGGCCTTTTTCCCCCATATCGCGTATCGCATTGCTCCCGTTGCGTTCGTGAACGCGGAATTGATGCGGGTTACGGCGCCGATCCCTGGCCGCCTTACTCAGGATCTGCCCCGCAAGGGCGATACCATCGACCATTCGATAACCGTAAATCTAATCGATACGCTCTCTCCGGACAGACGGCACCTTCTCGACCTCGAACAGCAAGTTGCTGTTGCGAGGGATCGGACCGAATTAGCTAAGCGTCAGCTAGACGAAATTGCGTCCGTCGACCGTGAACTCGAGACTCGGACGATTAATTATCAGGACGGTATGATCGAGCGTCTTGGTGGGGAGATCGTTGAAGCGGAGGCGGAGAGGGCCGGTTGTCTCGCCGAGGAGTTACAGCGCCGTAACATTGAATCTCGGATGAGCGAACTAGTCAAATCCGGGTACGCGTCACAAATTCGCTCGGCGGAAGCATCGGCCACACAGGAGGCGAATACGGCCCGTTGCGTAATGACCGGTGCCAAGATAAAACGACTAAGGGGCGAGCTGTCTGCTGCGCAGAAACGGATCTTCCTCAGAGACGGCGCAAATGACGTGCCATATTCGCAGCAGCAGCGTGATCGGCTGGTGCTTCGACGTCAGGATCTCGAGACTGAGATGCTGCAGCAGCGATCGCGCGCACTTCAGATCGAAGCAGAAATTCAGGAGGAGCGAGCTCGGCTAGACCGGATCGGGCATTCCGACCTTATCCTGCCTGCTAGCCATGTGGTTTGGTCGGTGTCGGCCAGCCCCGGATCATCCGTGACCGAGGGTCAGACCATCCTGGATCTTGCCGATTGCGCGCACCGCTTTGTCGTCGTTGAATTACCGGAGCGGGAGTTCGAACGGGCCAAGGCAGGGGATTCGCCCTCAGTGCGACTCATAGGGAGCTCCGAATGGAGACAAGGTAGGGTACGGCAGGTCCTGGGCTCTGCAGCGAGAACGGATGACCGCCTGTTTGCCGCGCAGATTCCGCGCGTTGCCAGCAACAGCATCGCTGTCGAGGTGGAACTGCCGCAGGATGAGGCTGATGACAACCGTAACAGCTTCTGCGATGTGGGTCGAATGGCAGAGGTTCGATTCAACAGAAGCGGTCTTGCCTTTCTGGATTGGCTTTTCAAGGTGGGCTCAATGGACGGCAGCAACGTGGCACGTCAGGCCTCCGTTTCGCGCTCGCGCATCGAATAGATATGAGCGCCGATTCTCTGTCCTATTTTGAGTTGATGGCGCCGCTGACCTTCGTCTTCGGCGCAATCGTTTTATTGGGTCCGACGCTCCCGCTGTCGCGGCCTTGGGCGAGAAACCTGGTCTTTGGCGTTGTGTGGCTCATCATAGCTCGATATCTGGGCTGGCGGTTCTTGGAAACCGTAATCCCAGCCGACGGCGAATGGTACGAGGTAAGCTGGGTCTGGTTCTGCTTCACGGTTGAGCTGCTGGCGCTGTTCGACGCGCTAATCCTGTATCTCATGTTCTTACGGACGAGCGATCGCAGTGCGGAGGCGGATGTCCATGAGGATCGGCTGCGCTCCCTGCCGTCGGAAGAGTTGCCGTCGGTCGATGTCTTTATTCCAACCTATAACGAGTTTATCGAAGTTCTAGAAAAGACCATCACTGGCGCACTCTGCATCGATTATCCAAACTTCAAGATATGGGTACTCGACGACGGGCGTCGTCCATGGCTGCTTGACTTATGTAAGTCAAAAGGTGTGGGTTATCTGACGCGTCCGAATAACTCGCACGCTAAGGCTGGCAACATCAACCACGCCTTGACCAAGACCAACTCTGAGTTCTTCGCAATCTTTGACGCGGATTTCATTCCGCAGCGGAATTTTCTCAATCGCACCATGGGATTCTTCGTTGATTCTCGAATTGGGATCGTGCAGGTGCCGCACGCATTCTATAATTATGATCCAACGCAATCCAGCTTGGCGCTGCAAAAGGCTCTGCCTGACGATCAGCGTTTCTTCTTTGAGGCTGTCATGCGAAGCCGCGATGGTTGGGATGCAGCCTTTTGTTGTGGTTCCAATTCCGTAACGCGCCGGGACGCTCTCCGTGCCGTTGGTGACGCTTTGCCGACCGATTCGATCACCGAGGATATGCTTCTCAGCCTTACGCTGCTGCGTAAGGGCTACATCACACGATATTTGTGCGAACGGTTGGCGTTTGGGCTCGCTCCGGAGGGCCTCAAGGCGTTCTTCGTGCAACGCAAGCGCTGGGCGCGCGGCGCCATGCAAATTCTATATCTGGCCGCCGGCCCCCTGGGGCGGCACCTTTCCCTGATGCAGCGCCTACTATTCCTGCCCACCCATTGGTTGTCTCAAAGTCTCGCGCTTCTGCTGACATTGATCGCGCCTATCGTTTACCTCTGGACCGGCGTGTTGCCGATGGTCAACGTAACTCCGGAAGCTGTCCTCTACTATCTGCTTCCCATGATAGTTGCGGTCGCCAGCGGGATTTGGGCCTTCGCGCCGCGGCAATATTTTCCGTTTGCCGCGCAAGTTCATGGCACCTTCCAGAGCTTCAAGATCCTGCCGACCGTTCTCATGACGATCGCCAAGCCGTTTGGTCATGTCTTCAAGGTGACGCCTAAAGGAGCGGGGGCAAGAATCTCTGATTATGACCGACAGATATTTTGGACCTCGGCATCCCTGATGGGGATGACCATACTTGGATTGCTGGTGAATTCGCAGCCGGATCTGCGAATTATCGGGCAGTCTGGTCTTCTCTTAATGGTGGCTGGTTGGTCAGCAATCAACGTTCTCGTGCTCTTTTTGGTTTGCATGATGTCGTTGCAAGCGCCGGCGCGGCGCGGAGAAGAGCGCTTCAAGCTAGACGAGCCGGTCTGGATATTTGCGGTCAATGGCGCGCTGTCGACCGGACGGATCATGGATATATCGCTTTCGGGTCTTGCTATCGTTGCCGACGAAAACCGCGCGCTTGCCACCAAAACCGGCGAGAAAGCACGTATTTTCCTTACCGGAGTTGGATTTGTCTCCGCAACGGTTGTTCGGCAGGCGGGTCGGTTTCTCGCCGTGCATTTTGACTTGCCTCCATGCCTTGAGCGAGACCTGTTGGTTCGGAAATTGTTTACGTCGGGGCTTGACGCGACGACCGTGAACGCCTCGGCACTGTCCACAACGGGTGCGATGCTGAGGAGTATTTGGGCGACTGGCACAATCAAGCCCGAACTGCAAGCCACCACCACGGTGCCTGTGCCTGTTCCTCCTACCGAGAAGCTCCCAGCGCAAAGCCATGTTTTGGCCCCGGTGAAGCAGGCGCAGCGCTTGGGGGACGTCGCAGCTCAACGGCAAATTGCTGCTTGAGCAATGTGGGGGGCCTAACGGTTGGTCTTGGCCGCCTGCCCGTTGGGCCATGGGATCGGTGCGAGGAGATTGCCCGCTTCAGTTCGGCGCGTGAAGGAACGCACCACAGATGTATTCTCGGCGTGATGTTGTCGTCACTTTGGAGAGCCGAGAATTGAACTTGATTTGTCTCCTGTACCCGATGGCTATTTGACGCGTTCGCACAGAAAATAAGTCAGCATTGTACCCTTACCCTTCAATTCAACTGGCCCGCGCAACTCGCAACGGAAGGCATCGCTGAGATGTTGGTGAGTGCTCTCCGATATTTGAATGCGGCTAGGTAATCCCGAGGACTCCAGGCGGCTTGCGATGTTGACCGTGTCTCCCCATACGTCGTAAATCGATCGATGCTGACCGATCAGGCCAGCGACGACCTCTCCGGTGTGGATGCCTATTCGCACTTCGAGTGCCATGTCAAAGCGCTTTCCGGCCTCGCGCACAGCATCGATCATGCCAAGCGCCATTTCCGCGACTGAAACCGCGTGATCGGGACTTTCTTCTGGCAATCCGCCGGCCGCCATGTAGGCATCGCCGATCGTTTTTATCTTCTCGACTTTAAGGCGCTTGGCGAGCTTATCAAAATCTGAGAACAAGCTGTTGAGCAGCTCAACGATCTTCCCGGGGGAGTGTCGGCCGGCAAGATTTGTAAAATCGACCAGATCGGCAAATAGAATTGTTGCATCGGGAAAACGATCGGCTATCGCAAGTTCACCTTTGCGGATCCGATTGACAATTGTTCCCGGCAAAATATTGAGCAAAAGCGCTTCGGTCTTACCCTTTTCCGCTTGCAATTCATTGGTAAATGCCCGCTCGCGGTCGCGCAGACGCTTCCGTTCCAAGGATGCTTCGATACGCGCGCCGAGGAGGACGGGGTCGAAAGGCTTTGGAACATAGTCTTCGGCTCCAGCCTCGATGCAACGCACGATGCTGTCGATCTCGTCCAACGCCGAGATCATGATTACGGGAATGTGCTGCAGCTTCGGATTGGCTTTGAGCCAGGTTAATATCTGTAGTCCATTTATATCGGGCATGATGAGATCCAGCAGGATGAGGTCAAACTCGGATTTGGCCATCGCTTCCAGAGCTGCTGTGCCGCCATCGGCGGTGTCGACTGCGTGACCTTGGCGGCGAAGCCTGCGTGAAAGCAGATCCCGATTGGCCTCAGTGTCGTCAACCACCAGTATCCGGCCCGACAGAAGGTTGGTTTTTGGTTTAGCCACGATCGGCTGAATCGATCGCAAAATTTCGCCGACGAGATCGCGCGGTGGATTTGCCGCTTGAGACGCATCGGAAGACTTCCCCTCCTCCGTCAAGCCGATCAGCCGGTCAATTTGACTCAGGATCTGTTCGGCGGCGGCAACGACCTTTGCGATATCGGTAAGCAGTTCCTCGCGGCCATTATCGCGGGCCTCTTCTAGGATCAATTCGCCATAGCCTTTGACCGCGTTCAATGGCGTGCGCAAATCATGTCGAAGTGTGGTTCTCAAGGCTGCAGAATCGTCTCCAGCGCCCAAACCGCCGCTTGTCGCCAGCTTAATCAGCCGGTCGAGTTGCTCCTGAAGCAACCGACCAGCGGAGTGGATGCGATCAAGGTCTAAAACGAACGATTCATCCCGGCTGCTACGGGCGTCCTCGATTAACATCTCGGTTAAGCCAATGATGGTTGCGATCGGCGCTCCGAATTCTTGCCGCATAAAGGCAGTGAGCGCGCGTTCCATTCGCTGGGCAGGATCAGTCACTTTGCAAAAACCAACGGAGCATGATCAATCGCGTCGTAACAGAGTTTCGATCTTTTCAAGCAAGCGTGACATCTCGATCGGTTTTGTATCGTAGTCGTCACATCCGGCGTTAAGTGTCTTTTCTCGATCACCCGACATGGCATGTGCTGTGAGCGCAATGATGGGGATTTTAGAGGTTCCATCGGCGGATTTGACGCGTCGCGTTGCCTCCCATCCGTCAATCACCGGTAAGCTCATATCCATCAAAATCAGATCTGGAAGTTCGCTCTGGGCCAGGGCTATGGCCTGTTCGCCGTCGACCGCCATTACGACGTCGAATCCCTTTCGGATCAGCCGGCGCGAGAGCATGTCGCGGTTCATTTCATTGTCTTCTACTAATAATATCTTGGCCATCAATTCACCATCAAAATCATCGCGGACGATTACGTCTCGGCGCCGACGCGTAGCGGACGGCGCCCCACTGCTTTCCCGATCGCGGCGGCGATATCCCTGTCGATCGAATCGCCCTTCTCGATAATGGTTCGCACCGAAAGCATGCCTCGTTCTGCGGCAGTCAACTGCTTGGCCGTGATGACGACCACGGGAACGTGACGCCAGTCGACGCGACTGTTGAACGTATCAAGGAACTCGAAGCCATCCATCTCTGGCATCATCAAGTCGAGCAGGATTAAGGCGGGCGTTTGATTTTCGGCGAGCCAAGTCAGTGCCATTCGTCCGTTTGTCACTTCTGCAACCGTTAGTCCCATCTTCTCGATCGTATTACGTACCGTCTCGCGCGTTGCAGGATCATCCTCGACTAAGAGGATCGGACCGTCACGAGATAAAAGATTACGCAAAAGCGAGGTCAGCTCTGCGCGATCGACCGGCTTAGTCATGACCTCGGCGGCCCCGAGCGAAAGGCCAATACCGCGGTCTGGGGCAACAGTGACCATGATAACGGGTATGTTGCACAGGTCTGGATTGGCCTTAAGAGCACCGAGAACGGCCCAGCCGTCGGTTTTAGGCATCAACACGTCGAGCGTGATCGCGTCGGGTCTCAGCTTCAGCGCAAGTTCAAGGGCTTCGTCGCCACCGCGGGCTTGGACCGTCTGGTACCCTTCGCGCCTTAGGTTCGATGTAAGCAAATCCCGTGAAGCTGCATCGTCGTCGACCACAAGCACGGTGACGGACGACTTGCTGGCCTCGATCGCCTCAGGTGTCGGTCCTTGAGTGTCGATTGAAACTTCGGATCGATCGGGCTCCGCCGTCTGATCAGGAATGACGATCGTAAAGGTCGATCCTTCTCCAACTCGGCTCGCGACGGAAATGTCGCCGCCAAGTAAACGGCAGAAATGTTTCGTGATAGCGAGACCAAGGCCCGTTCCTCCAAATTTCTTCGTCGTAGAAGCGTCGGCCTGGCTGAAGGCCTGAAATAGCCGTCCCAGCTGCTCCTCGCTCATGCCGATGCCCGTATCCGAGATCGCTATTCGGATCATGGCTCGATCCGAACGCTCAACGGTGACCGTGAGTTTACCGTCTTGGGTGAACTTACTGCCGTTGCTGAGAACATTCAGCAGGCATTGCTTTACCTTGGTGCGGTCCGTACGCATCCTGCCAACGTCGTGCGCAGCACGGATTTCGAGCGTATTGCCGTTCTTGGCGACCAAAGGTCTTATGATGGCTCCGACCTCGCCGAGCAGCGATGAAATATCGACCTCCTCGATGAACGCCTCCATCTTGCCCGCCTCAACCTTTGAAAGGTCGAGAATGTCATTGATTAGCCCTAGTAAATGTCGACCAGCGCCCTCGATTTTCTTGAGGTCGGCCACAAGTTGCTCTTGCCCGCCTTCCGCCGCGTCCTCCTGAAGGATTTCGCTATAGCCGATGATCGCGTTAAGGGGCGTACGCAATTCGTGACTCATGTTGGCCAAAAACTGGCTCTTGGTTCGATTGGCGACTTCCGATAATTCACGTGCCTGCTCAAGTTCTAAGTTGTGCTGCCGAAGCTCTGTGATGTCGGAATATACGGCGACCGTTCCGCCACCCTGAATTCGGCGCTCGCTGATGCGGACGTACCGGCCCCCGTATCGGTATTCGGCAAATCCACCTGAATGCTCCCGCCGTGCCTTGCGCTCGGCGATCCACTCCTGTGGGTTCTGGCCGCCGAGGTCGACCAGAGAACGCGAGATCACTGCCTCGAGTACCTCTCCGAAAGTTGTGCCTTGTTTGATAATGTCGGCGAGACCAGGGTAAATTGCGCGAAACTGTTCGTTGAATAAAACAATTCGATCTTCGGAATCGTAAAGCACGAAGCCTTCTGAGATTGTAGCAATAGCAGCTGCGATGGTTTTTCGTTGCCTTTCGGCTTCGGCAGCGAAGCGGTCTCGCTCCTTGAGACTGTCACGAAATAAAGCGAGTGTGCGCGCCATGGCGCCGATCTCGTCGGGACCTGCCGAGGGGATCGGGACTGACAAGTCACCGGCGCTCAAGCCGTCGATCGCGCCGACGAGGCGATGAAGGGGGACTGCGATCGACCGCAGGATAACAAAAGTAAATAAAACGCCGAGCGCGACGATCAAAAGGTCGGCTATCAAAGTCCCGTTAGTCGCAGCCGTAA
The DNA here is from genome assembly GCA_963802585.1 of uncultured Alphaproteobacteria bacterium. Lineage (GTDB taxonomy): Bacteria > Pseudomonadota > Alphaproteobacteria > Rhizobiales > Xanthobacteraceae > Bradyrhizobium. The sequence goes on from CAWDJS010000017.1 coordinate 446,808, forward strand.
CGTCATTGACGATGTGGTCCCGCTCGACCGTAAGCTCCGCCCGCAATTCGTTGATAAGTGAATTTAGTAGCTCGTCGACCTTGACACTGTGATTTCGGGCCAACGCGAGCAGCGAATTGCCGAGGACGCGCTGATCGTTCGTATATTTATCGACAGCATCGTTCGCGGATTTTTCGAATTCGTCACGCTCGGATCGGATGATAGCGACGAGCTTGGGCTTGCGTAATGCAAGCTGGTCAAGATAGCCGTCCATCCGACCGCGTGCCGCCGCAGCGTTGCGTTCAGAAGGTGTGAGCAGGCTAACGGCCAAATCGGTCAGCCAATAGCGCATCTCCCCGAATGCGATCCGTGCACTATTTGCCGCTTCAATGACGGTGCTCAGCTCGGTCTCTTTGGTAACAGCTGCCGAGTTATTTGAAAGTGTGCGTGTCAGATACAGGTTGGTGGCGATTAACATACAGAGTAAAGCGCCTGACAATAAAATGAGTTTGGCTCGAATAGTGATACGAGACATCACGGCACAAACCTCAAAAAGGCCGCGAACCGTTCGCTAGAGAATGAACGGTTACTCTTTGGAGAGCCTTGGGCTGATAATGCTTCGAAAGATCGGGCCATTTGTGTTGGGTGCTATTTAAAAAGCGTGACACTTATGATCGCACCGAGATCGCCTTCTTTGCCGCCTTCTTTCGGATAGCCGGTGATATCCGTTTGCCCCTTGGGGGATCCGTGACAGCTGAGGCACGAGTTCGCGTAGTATTCGGGCATCATCATCCGATATGCTGATCGTCCCTTTAAGTCGACTTCAGCCGCATAGGCTTGCGCCCGCGGCCAATCCGCCTGAAGCAATTTGTTGCGGATCACTTCGCTTTCCCACTGGTCGGGCCGAGATTTTCGGTTCCTCACCAGTTGTTCAGGCGCCGTGACCTTAACTTGGGCTTCGTTCTTGGCGTGGCTCTCGAACGATTCATTGACCAACCGGGCAAACACGGCGGGTATGAATGCTTTAAAGCCAACACCTTTGGCATTAATGGTGGTCTGGTTGGCGTCGATCGTCTCGACAATCGCATCCATTTGGGCATGCATAAGCCTGCCAAAGCGGGAGGCAGGATCGATACCGGACGGGTCTATCCCGGTCGCCTTCTTATAGATTTCGACCGCCTGTTGCAGAACCACTTGGCCGGTCAGTCCCTTGTCGCCAAGGTTTGGGTCATTGATCAGGCCCTGATTGTTGGAAATCACCTGACGTCCGGCACGAAGCATATCCGCCAAACTCGTTGCAATAGCTGCATCGTCATCTGGCACGGCGCGTAGCGGGGTGACCGATAAGATAACCCCAACAAAGATCAGGAACCCGCCGAACAAGAGCTGACCGAAGCTCCCCCGTCCACTCATGTCAAATCTCCTGCGGAAAACGACCAATCTCAATCTCGCTATGCTGCAATAGGGTCGCCGAAAGTCAATTGATACGCCTTGGCGAACCCGAAAACCATGGGTATTCGCCGCCGCAAAGTTCGCTATTATTACGGATAATCCGAAAATTGCCGCGCCCGAGCGCGTTAAACGCAACGATGGTTCGATGCCTGGCAGCGTCAACAGTCACCTTGGCGCGCCCCGGATTTCTGCACCGCAGAGCAACTGGCCTGCTGAATTCCAAGACATCGCATCCGCGAACGATTGCGCCAGTTTCGCTTAGGGACTCGACTGCGGGAGGTCATCTTAATGAGAGCGCCTCGGCTGCGAGGCTTCCTGCCCCAGCGCGTGAGGAGCTTGTGAGTGCAATATCGTTCCGTAAGGTACGCGTCTGCCAGCGGAGCAATAATCGCACTGTTGATTTTGACGCAACTCATTTGCAGCAAGGATGTCGACATCACGGCAAAGGATTCTTGATCGCAATTCTGATAATCCGCGCCGCCGTGGCGGCGGATGAGTACTACCATGTTGGCTATCGATGCTGCAGGAAATTTAGCCTCGTTTGGATTTTGATCCGGCCTCAATCGGTCGCCTTCTTTACCCGACCCTTGCCGCTGCAAACTTTGCATCGGGCGGGATAGATTCGTTTGCCGGGTTCCAAAGATTGTTTGACTATTTGCACTCCAGTGCCGTCACAAGCTTCGCATTTTATTTCGTCTGACAAGGCGTCGCGTTCTCCAGCGTAGTTTGGGCCACCGGGAACGCCTTGGAAAACTCGCGCCCCGCACCGAACAAGTGAAAACTGACCATGCATCCCAAGGAGAGAGATTGTTCCGATCAATTTTTTCGGTAATCTAGCGATAGTGGCAGATCAAAGGGTGCTCAACCTCTGTTCGCTCTTAACCTAACCGCTCAACGTTAATCCGCGCGGGCTAACCATCCGGGCAGACCCGCTTGGGCAACAATGGACCAATTCTAGAGGCTTGCTTCTGTCAATTACTGCGCTCTCCGACGACGAACGATTTTCGTACCTTGGTGCCAGTGCCAACTAACGATGTCATTGTTTGTAGCTTCCGGTTTTTGCGAATTTTCGATCGGTGCGACCTTCACCGCGACAACGGGGATTTCGCGTGGTGCGCCATCAAAGAACGCGGAAGGCAGACGATCACCTTTTGAGAGGGGTAAAGCTGTGTCGGTGGCAGCGACAGCCGCCGGCAAAGCTCGGTCGACAACGTACGGTCCGACGATCGATCGAACTGTGGCAAGACCGGCGACGGCTGCGAGGCTAAATAGCGCAAACCATATTAGTCTCGTCGCCATGTGCCAGAGTCCATTCCTAATAGACTGTCCCCGACGTGAACGCCCTCAAGAATGATTATGTGCTTGGGGTTTGCAGTTTTCGGACCGTGAATTCGATCTGACCATCAGAATGCTGTCGCCAATTCTCGACAATAGGAACAAGGCCGTTGCTCGCGCCGCGATTGATAATTTCGCGCGCCTTAGCGCGTGCCTCAGTTACCGGCAAAGTAAACGTTGTCGATGCCGTCGCACTAGACATGCTATCTGCCAGATCACGAGGTTTCATGGAATCCTCCGCTGCAGTCGACATCATTACTCAATCCCATATCGCCAAAGTAAAGCTGCAGGCGGCGGTTTTTCCCCGACAATCACCGAACATCGAGGGCGACAGAACCGGAGTGCGGCTGGACATAATCGACGGTCGATAGTGCGCCGGACCTCTCATCCGGATTATTTGGACTGGTGGACGACGGCAGGCGGCATTGCCGCCGAAAGAGTTCCGGGTTGGATACTCAGATAGACCAGCGAGTGCAGGACAACGATAGCTGTTGCAAGTGCCGCTACTACGCCGAGCGTGATTCCCGCGTTAGAGGTGCTACGCATTTTCATGATATCCTGTTTGCAAAAAGCGGTAAGTTCGCAACAAGGCAATTCGAAGATGTGAAACCGGCCCAGACTGCTTCCAGTATTTCTACGGGGCAGTTGACTATCGTTTTTCGGCGGCCCTGGCGCGCCTAGTCCGGTTGCTTGACCAGCCAGGCGCGCACCTCTTCCTCCGTTGGAAAGCCAAATCGAGAACGCAACCAGGCGAGCGTTGGATGTTCGCTCCATTGCTTGCCGGTTCGGTAGACCGTCGTGGTCCAGGCCTGACCATCACCGCCGCAAATGACGCCGTACCATCTTGGCCCGCCGGTGGGATCTGAAAGTCGACACGGTCGATCATGTAGACAAGCCAAACAGTTCCGGCACAAGGCGCCACTGCCAGCTATACGTCCTTTGCCTTCGAACTGTCATCCCGAAAGCATATTCGGGCCAGAACTGGTCGCTTGGCTATCGTTGGCTCGCGAAACGAAGGGATTGAATTATGCCCTACATCATTACCGCAACGAAGGACGACAGCTCCTTGTATTGTGAGAGGCAGAGCCTGCTCGTTATAGCCGCGAAGGCCCGAGTCTGGGCCGAAGAGGGCTGGGAAGTTCTGGTCAAGGACGACGGCGGAAATTCCTTGGACGTGGATGCCGAATTGGACAAACTGTTCGGGAAGCCAGTCGCGGCACATTCGATCGATTAACTTGCCGCGCGCTCGACCTCGCGCTTTGCCCTATTCCATAATCTCTCATACCCGGACGCATTTCATAACCTTGCATGGACGAACGTCGTGCACTGATTCGAATGCTCCCGCGCAATCCGGCATCTCACACTCAGAGCGGCGTTGGGATTTTGCATTCTCGGCTTCCTTTTCACCGCGGTGATTTCCTTCACGTCGCCCTATCTACGTTACCGGGTCGAGCGCACTATTTACGATTACGAACTCAACAAAGATACCGATACGCCCACGTCGCCGGCGAGCGCGTTGGGTCCATGATGTTGGTTGAGCAGCCAGGGCTGGCGCGCTGCTGTCTCATCCCGTTTGATGCTGTCCTTTACCGCGAAAAAAGCGCCCATGTCTGCGATGAAGCTGCGCGGGACGGCGGGCGGTAATTTGATAGCCTTTGCGGGGCATGGGCCAAATACAGGGAGCGAAGCCGGAATTACGAATCCAATCTACGTGCCCGTTTGGCCTTTTACACTACGCGTATTGTCCGCTAATATTATCTAAATTCAGATGATGTAGACGACTCTTTTGACGACACCTAGATTGTTTGAGGCAACAATGCCCAAAGCACTTGAGTTGATGGTGGAGTTATATGTGAAGTTGAAAGACCGCAAAGCGCTTCAGGGTCTTTTAGACGGTCGGCAGAGTACTTACAGCGACTTCGAGCGGCTCAATTCTCCAAAAAGATTCCTCGATGACCTCGCCGAGGAGATTGAGATCATCAAGGCCGGGCTAGACGGGACGGAGGACGGAGACGATCCTTCTAAAGAAATGCAACCCAGCGAGGTGAAAGTAACCGGCATTGCTGTCTCCGCTTCCCCAACGACCGGCTACGCAGGCCCACCCCGGCAGGTCCTTGAAGGCGATGGCGCGAAGTCGGCGGTGATGGTTACAGGCTTGAGCATATCGGTTTCACCTTCGCCCGTCGAAACCGCCTTGTCGTCCTTGCCGCCGGGTCGAGTTTCGACCAAAGACTCCTGAGCAACAGGTCCGCACCGGCCTGGGCGAAGCGTACAAAAGTACCGCTCTCGTGAGCACCAGCCAGCCTTCCTGGCATCGCACGATCGAGGCCAGCCTTGTACTCAGCCGGCGTGCCCTAGACCTGATATCGGAACGTCGGTTTCAAGGCCGCGAGCTATACCGCCAACCCACAAGGGGAGGCCTTTCCGCCGTTGCGATGATTGTGACGATCCATCGTTGTGGGCAGCTGTATCGGTCTTCCTGGACGGAGCCGACCACGTCGAAAAATTTTGAGCCGTTCAAATTCAGCTCCGCTGCCCGTCCGCTGTACCGGGCGCGGCGACAGCGTGCGGCTTCATGGAAACTGATTGTTTCGATTGTTTGCACAATGACCTCATCATCTGGTCGGGCACGCGCAAGGTAGCCAGGCAGACGCCAACCACCTCCTAACTTTCGACTAGTTCTTCTTCAGCTTTCAGTTTTCGCGTTCATTGTATGACCAAAGCCCGCCGAGTTCTGGCGCGGTCCATCAATGCGTTGCGGTCGCTTTCTTTTTCTTATTCTCAACAATAAAGCGCACCCCTACAGTCAAGCCGTTAATCCAGACGAGTTCACAGCGGCGAAACGCGGTCCCGGTCGATGAAAGGACCAGGAAGAATTCCTTCGCTTGAAAAACGTCGGTCGTACCCTCAATTTCGAGTTGGGCTCCCGTCGCGGAAACGTCCCGTAGCGAGCATTGTCGTCGCCATGTCCCATCGATGGCCACTATGTTCACCGGGCTGCAGAAATGTTCAAATCGAACGCGATCCGATTTTCGACTTTCGCCTGTCATCTGCGCAGCTCCGCCGCTGTTGGCAGCGAGCACGATGCGAGCCGAAAAGCGAAGCAAGAAAATGCTTCGCAAGCGTTGCGGCGCGTAACCGCGAGCTTTGAAATTGGCCGGTCAGATGAAAAAATGAGCATGACAATCCAATTAATAGTAATCGCCCAAGATGCGACCCTCGCAGAACCTTTAAATAAGTCCTTAAACTCTCCTAAAAGCGCTATCGGAATCCGGAGTTCGGCGTTTTATGCAAAGAGGTCCGCGCCGGTTTGTGTGAAGCGTGCAAAAGTACTGCTCTCGTGTAGCACCAGCCAGCCGTTGGCGATGGCACGATCGAGGCCCGCCTTGTAGTCGGCCGGCGTGGCCCTCAGCTGCATCGGCCCGTTGATTTTCTCGACAAGGACGCGGTCGTCCTGCGCGGCTTCGATGACGTTCGCGAGCTCGACGATCTTGCGAGCGGTAACGTCAGGGAGGCGTAGGACGAGGCTCGGCGAACTTTGGATTGCCGCCGTGACTTGCCCTTCACCGGCTTTCCAATCGAGCATCGGTGCGACGTCGATACTTGCCGCGCCTTGGTCGGCAGTACCAGGCCTCATCAGCCGGCGACATCATGGCTCTCTTCATGATGGTTTCAGACGGTCGCGACCAATTAGCCTATCGACATCGCGTTTAAAGCGATCCCAAGCGGCCATGACGACGCTGATCTGATGACGCTTTGAGGCCGGCAAATATCCAGTGAGAACAAGCTTGTCGACCACTTGGCGAGGACGCGCCGATAGGGATGATCAATCAATTCAGTCATTACAAACTCGCTTACGAAAATCGAAACTGCCTCCGGTTCACCGACCGGATGGGTATGGAATTGGGTCGGCATCAGGTCGTGAACCGTAGGACTGGCCGTGAATAGAGACGGTCGCTATGTAGTCGTCCGTGAACAAGCCTCTAAGCGATTGAGCAGGAGTTTGTTTTTTCGGATGCGGAGGCATTTGAGATTGCAGGGATTTGGAGCTTGAGAACCCCTAACCTTGCAAACCGAATACCCGCCGGCCGAAATGGGCTCCGTGCTTTTGCGACTGCCGAAACATCACCCAATTACCTTCAACCGCCGGCGATGGCTCGCCAGCAGCGCACTTCGATTGGGGCAGCGGTGCTGCACCATCTTGCAACACTGTCGCGCGGCAATTTGGTAATTTGACTCTGGGGCGGATTCAGCACTTTGCTGTTTGGCGAGTTAAATTTCTGAACTAGTTGCTTTTCTTTCACGATGGCTTTGGGGGCGAAAATGAGCCTCGATTCGAAGCGGTTATCTCGCGCCAACGTGCGCCTCGAAATGTTCACCCGGACAGAAGCTAATCTCCACGCGCAATACCTCGAACTAGCGGAACTGCGCGAGCGGGTGAGAAAAGCACAGCTTTCGGCGGATCTACAAAACGAGGCGCGGGCCCAAAAGCCCGCGCCCGTTGTTATCGCCGCAGCCGCCTAGCTACTTTCCGGCGCAAAATACGTTCTGGTTGGCATTGCGGAAGAATCGCGCTGCGTGCGGAAAACTGCAAGGTCGGACGGGAATGTAATTGACGTAGGCTACTTTGGTTGATTTATTCTTGTGAATGATTCGAGAGCAAGCGCTGCGAGCGCGTCAAAAGCTGGTCAGTAAATTGCCGATCACCGGCGAGATACTGCGTGGCTCGCTGTTGGAGCGCACGGTCCGACATACCAAAGATTGCCCGAAATGCGCGCGCGGCGAAGGGCACCGGGTCTTCGTTCTAACGGTGAGCTATGCCGGCGGACGCACCCGGCAAATCAGCGTGCGTCGCGAACGGGTTCCCGAGGTTCGCCGTTGGCTCGATAATTATCAGAAACTGAAGGAGACGATCGAGACGATCTGCGAGATCAACCACGATTTGCTGCGTCCGGAGAAAACCGCGGCAAAGCGCGGGGGGAGGAGCCGTGATTAAGATGCGACGCGCGCAGCTCAGCTTCGGCGATGGATTGATCGCCGAGGAAGTGAGCGATCTCCGCGAAAGCTGGATGACGCACGCCGATCAGGTGCTGGCGGACGAACAAATCGTAGCGGCCGTGTACGAAGCGCTGGCGAAGCGGCATCCCAAGAGCCGCAGCCGCGGCCGGCCAAGTGCTCCGGCCGAGGTGGTGCTGCGTTTGTTGATCCTCAAGCACATCCGTAACTGGAGCTATGGCGTGCTGGAGCGCGAAGTGCGCGCCAACCTGGTGTACCGCGACTTCACCCGCGTAGGCGCCGCCAAGACGCCCGATGCCAAGACGATGGGCCGCTGGGGAGTGGCGGTGGGGCCGGACGTGGTCAAACAGATTTATGAAAGACTTGTAAGGCTCGCACGGGACAAGGGAGCGATGGAAGGGCGCAGAATGCGCGTGGATACGACGGTGGTAGAGACCAACATCCATTATCCGACCGACTTCGAGCTTGTTGGGAGACGGGGTTCGGGTGCTGATCCGTACCATGAAGAAGATCACAACGATCGCCGGCGAGACTGGAGCCAGACTGTGCGACCGTAGTCGGACGGTGAAGCTGCGGGTGCTGGACATCGCGCGCGCGGCGCGCTCCAAAGCCAAGCAGAGCCGGGAGAAGCTCACGCAGGCGTACGGCAAATTGCTCAACTCGACCAGCCGGGTGGTGGGACAGGCGAAGCGGTTCTCCAAAGAGATCGCCGCAGGAGTGAAGCGCGCTTCGAGCATTCGCAGGCAGTTGGTGCTGGAGGGCCTGCGTCAGGAACTCGATGCGATGGTGCCGCTGATCAAGCAGGTGATGAAGCAGACCAGAGCGCGCATCTTCCGCGGCGATACGCGCGCCGAGGGCAAGATCCTCAGCCTGTTCGAGCCGTCGACAGAAATCATCCGTAAGGGCAAGGCGGGCAAGCCCAACGAATTCGGCAAGATGGTAAAACTGCAGGAGGCCGAAAACCAGATTGTGATCGACTATGAAGTCTACGCTCAGCGACCGCACGATTTGGAGTTGCTGATCGCAGCCATCGAAACGCATCAAGCGATGCTCGGACGCGCACCGCGCCTCGTAGCGGCAGACGCCGCCTTCTACTCTGCAAAGAACGAGGCAGCCGCGAAAGCAAAAGGCGTCAAGCGCGTTTGCATTCCCAACCGCTCGACCAAGAGCCTTGAACGCCGCCGCGAGCAGAAGAAGCGTTGGTTCCGCGACGGCCAGAAATGGCGGACCGGATGCGAGGGACGCATCAGTGTGACCAAGCGGCGGCATGGGCTTAACCGTTGCCGTTACAAAGGCGATGCCGGGATGAAGCGTTGGGTTGGCCTCGGCGTCATTGCCGACAACCTCATCAACATCGGCCGCGCAATCGAAAAGTGGACCGCCCGGTAGATCCGCCCGCCCTCACCATCAGCTTCTGTAAAACCCCCGCCGGTCGTCTCCGGCGGATCTTGCGTTGCTGCGCGCCCTTGACCACTCTTCCCAAAGCATCAATTTTGCGCCGGAAAGTAGCTAGCGAGAGCAGCCAGCCGCTGCCGGTTACGCTTCCGGCGCGATCGGCACCGGGCGGTTCGTGACCAGTCCTCCTCGTCAAGCCTGCAGGACATGATTTGCCCGCTCGGGGAAATCGTGGTGGTCTGTCAAAGTCGGCTCGGGGACTGCTGCGCCATGTGGGGCGTTTTCGCTGGAATCGGGGTTTGGTGTATCGTGGATCACGGAATGGCTGGACCGCCGCGCTGCCCAGAAAGCGCTCGCCGAGATGCGATTACATTCCAAGCAAAAACATCAATGGGACCCGTTGCATGGACGATGGACGGAAGAATAGTCACTGTCGGAAGCCATCCGCCGGCTGGTCGAGATCGGGCTGAAGGCGAAGAGCAGATGAGCAACCGTCGGGAGCCATGGACGCCTGAAGAAGATGCCATCCTCCAGCAAGCGGCGCTTGCCGGATGGACCGCCGTCGAGATCGCGCACCAGGTCGGCCGCAGTGAATCCGCCGTTCGGACCCGAGCCCATAACCTTCGGATCTTGCTGGGGGTCGCGAGGTTCAGGGGCGGTAGCGGTTCTGGCAAGTCAACTTAAACCAACCTCAGACGCCGCGCAGCCTCGGCTTGCCTAAAAAATCGGCGCGACCATTCGCCAATCCACGCTAAGCTGTAAGCGCAGGGCGAACATTGTGGTGTCTATGGCGAGAATTATCTGCATAGAAGCAGCACGCTGCTGCCGCTGTGACACCGTAATTTGTGCGATCGAGCCGGTCAATGATACGGAGTTTGGGACGACGTTGAGCGTCACGGTCTGTGCCTGCTGCGGCCATCTCATGATTGTAGAACAAGACCTCATACTCCGCGAACCAACAACGGACGAACTCCGCAAGGCTGTCAAGCATCCGGACGTCGTCGCCGAGATATGAAGCGCGATCGATTGAATGAAAGCCCGTTTGCCGCCCCGCCGTACCCGCGCCCGTGCATTATTTGCGGAAGCTGGGGCTCTTTTTTTGGAGGGCGGCCGAGAACGAATAAGCCGGCTCAAGAGGCGATTCTTCGCTTCTCAGGTGGCCCCCAAACTTCCTCGGGGACTCAGGCCGCCAAGGTGGCGGTCCCGGGCCTACCCCCGTGTCCGGGGTCGCGCGCCGCGGACTGGCAATAGGCGCGCGTTCGCGAACTACAGTTGCATGGTCGTACAGGTGCCGCCACCAATCCGGCAGAGGAGCGCGCAAAAATGGTCGGGTTGGTTCTAGTGTGCTGGCGCTGCGACGGCTGCGGTTTGGTGTGCGAAGCCCACCCCGACCGGCCGTGGGAGGGCGCGGAGGCATGTGGCTGCGGTGCCGCGGACATGCCTTGTGCGCTCTGCAATCCAAGCGATGGGCTTACGCCGCCACGAACGCCATCGGATTTTGCCTGCACACGCCATTGAAGTTGGCAGGCCGTTTGCCGCCGCGACGTCTGGCCGCCGGTGCGTTATTACTCGGCGGAGGCAGCGGAGTGGCGGCGGCAAACGCTTCCAGCGCGGCCCGTTTAGGACGTCAGGGCGCATTCATACAATTCCTAGCCGTTTCCCTCCCGCCCGCATCGGCGGAATCATGCGGGATGCCGATCAGACTGATCAAGCACGAGGTCGTGCCCGGTGCGGCAGCTTTGAAATCCGGTTTCCGGATGGAAGGCCGTCGAAGTATTTCCATTGGGATGAGGAGCCCGGCAGGCGACTGCGGCCCGATCTGCTAACGAGGCAAGAGGGCCCTCGAACAGGCAAGGGCCTTCGCAACAGACGTGCGCGATAAGGTAATATGGTCATGAAATTTGCTGAGCCCAACCTTCCGCGAATCCGGAGGTCGCTGCGCGGAAGCTCCTTGAGGTAGCGAAAGGGATAAAGACGATCCAGGACGGCCGCATTTATCTTGAAGAGATCGAAAGGCCGTTTGTGCTCCAGCTCAAGGGCTCCCCGGACGAGTTCAAGGCTGGACTTAGAACTGCCGTTTCCAATGGCTGGCTGGACATGCACGAGAGCGGTTCTCTTGTCCGCATCACACGAGCCGGCGCAAACCTGTTCGGCGTAGGAACCATCGAAGTGCCTAGGACTTGACTCCGTGCGCGGTCCAAGTCTCCCCCGACCGACCGCGTCTACTGATGGGCCCCAGGCTTCGCCGGTGCGGAGCTTGGGGCTTCCCGTGCCGGATTCGCCATCGCGGCGCCGGCTTCCTATATCCAACCCACGTCCCGCAAACCTATCTAACTACCGCCCGCCGCCGCGGGCAGCTTTGACAAGGACATGCGCCTCTATCACGCGACAAAGGATCCATCAAGCACGATGAGATCGAAGCGCGCCAGGGGTGGCTGCTCAGCGAACATCTTGTCCGCGAGAAAGGAAGCTGCGCGTGATTGATGCGAGGGAGATGTTCCTGCAGATGAAGGATCAGGCATGACCGAACATACCCTCGCGCTGCTCCGACCGTCATTGCCGGTGAGCCTCTGGCAAACGACTATTCTGTGTTTCGATCCCAGAACAATCAGCTGGTGGGCCGCATTCGAATGCTGGAAGAGGGCAACTGGGAGTGGACGATCAGCGTTTTCATACCCGAGCCAGCGTCATCGTCGGGCACAGAGAAAACCCTGGAACGGGCAAAGACCACTTTTCTTGTCGAGTGGATCAACTTCAACAAGACGTTGACCTCCGGTGACATCGCGGTCGCGACAGGGACGCGGCATTAGGCAAAACCATGACCGTGTGGATCTACATCAACATAGTAAAAGAGGTCGGCGACGCCGATCACCTAAGGGTCTTTGCAAGTGAGAATGCTGCCAACGCCTGGTTTGCCAAGAATGATCCGGAAGGTGTGGCGTTCGAATAAGGTCGATCCCGCCATAGAATTGTTTGATGAAGAGCTCCGCATCATCGGAGCGGCAATCGACAGGCTTTGAGCACCCACATTTGGGCTGAGGTAACCGGCCGTCAACCTGTCTTGCGGCGTCGCGGATTTGTATCGTGTACCGCGGCACCGGTCATAAGAACCTACAGAACCCGCCGGTCTTCTCAACCGGCGGGTTTTTCATGGGGCCTCGCTTCCTTAACTTGGAGCCCTAAAGCCCAATTTAATGGTGTGGGCGAATTACAAACCTAGATCAGCTTTACGCATTCAGCGTTCAAGTGAAAGCCGACCATGGATTGTCACGACTCTCAGCCCAACGGTACCGTGTTCGGCGCGCAAGATTGGCCTGACCGTCTACGCGTGCATGCGGCCATATATCGGGAAATTGCCGAGCGGGCCGATGACCCTTTCATCAAGGACGAACTGCTTGATCTGGCATCCGTCTGCGAGGAGGCTGCCAGTAACATCGAAGATCATCTGATGGGCAAGGAAGACCATGCGCCGCGCCGCCCCCGGGCAAAAGACGCGCCGAACTGATTCCGGCGGTGCGTGATTGCCGATGAACAAACGCATCACTCAAGCCCGCCAGCCAAACCCGCGCCAGCGGCTTTCCCAGAATCGGGAAACGGCCATCTGCAAAACGTCACGTTTGGGTGCGTTGCGACAGCGGGGGGCGGCGCCAACGGTGAACATGAAAGACATCACGCCGCCAGCCCCAGCCGAGCGCGCCTTCGCGGGTCGTCGACAACCCGCCGACGCGCCTCCGGCAGCCAGGCGCATCTCGAAAGACATCACGGCCGCGATCGATCTCATGCTCGACTTCGGCCATCTCGTCACCCAATGCATCGAAGGGTCGCGCCGGGTTGAGCGCGGTTTGCGCTGGCGTGTTCTTCGTGCTGCTCGCGTCCTGAACGCTTCCAGGGCCCGTGCGGATCCAGACTACCATTGCTGCACGTACCAAATGACGCCGGCACTGACGAGGATGGGTGCCAAGGGGGCTCGAATCATGCGCTACGAACTCACCGACCGGGAGTGGTCCGCCATCAAGCCAATGTTGCCGAACAAGCCGCGGGGCGTACCGCGGGTGAATGACCGCCGTGTACTCAACGGCATCTTCTGGGTCTTGCGATCCGGGGCGCCATGGCGCGATCTACTTGATGCCTTCGGCCCGTATACTACCTGCTACAACCGCTTCGTTCGTGGCGACGAGCAGGTGTGTGGGCCACGATTATGAACGCCCTGGCAGGCGCACATAATGCTGCTGTGCAAATGATCGACACGTCGATTGTCCGTGTGCATCAGCATGGAGCCTGCATCAACCGGAATAGAAGACAATGCATAGGACGGTCATGCGGGCTTGACGAGCAAGATTCATGCGCTTGTCGATTCAAACGGCCTGCCGGTCCGGCTTGCGCTGACACCCGGCGCGGCTCACGATAATCGGCTTGCTGGAAAACTCCTGTCTCGCAAAAAGCCTGGATCGATGCTGCTTGCGGACCGTGGCTATGACGCCGATTGGATTCGAGAACTTGCGATGAAGAAAGGCGCTGGGCCAACATCCCGCCCAAACGCAATCGCAGCGAGCCGATCTGTTTTTATCCTTACCTATATCGCGCCCGCAATCGAGTTGAGAGGTTCTTCAACAGGATCAAGCAATGTCGTCGGGTGGCGACCCGTTACGACAAACTTGCCGCCAACTACCTCGCCTTCGTTCAACTCGCCTCAATCAGGCTATGGCTCAGTGCTAATGAGTCCACGTCTTAACTAATTGGCCCTCAATACGCTACGCCCAACGCCCCGTTTGCAGCACCTGGGCAACCCTCTGATTTCTGCACCACCGCACCCCCTAACTATAGGGGTGCGGTGCTGCAGTCTTGCGCAGTACCCGCAGCACCGCTGCAGCACCTCAAGTGCGGCAAGTGCGGCAGGCGTTTCGTCTCAATTTGAGATGAAAGTCGTTCAGGGAATTTCCCCCACCCCCAAAAGGGCAGCGTCAGTAAAGTAGTGGTTTTTAGTGCGCCCATTCACAGGCGGGCCTATAATTAGCGGAACGGCATGAGCGGGTATTTGTTATTTTGGCTCGTAGCAAGGAGGCCAAGGCATGAGGCTGATGACAGTAGCGCTTGCGCTAGGGATGGTTTGTAGTATGGAAACGGCCCATGCACAGGGATCGCGCGAGAGGCTTTACGTTGCTCCCGTCCCAACGCCGACACCCTACTGGGATTCTTACATCGTCCCGCGATATCGCTACCGCCCCGAGGACGACAAAGTCGATCCAAACGGTCCGCCCCCATCGCCGGTCATACGCTACGGGGATCAGGAGGAATCACTTCGGCCCGGCACTAGATTCCCGAAACCGAGCGGATTCTAAAGATCCAACAGCCGCCAGATCTCCAGCGACTGCCGTTTCGCGGGGTAGGGAATCTCTTTCTCGGTCAAACCCGCCGCGATGGCGTTCAAGCTTGTTGCGCCGGCCGCCCGTAGGTCTGCAATAATTGGGGATGGACACCGCTGACGCAAGCCGGGGGAGGGCTAATGCGCGGAAAACCAAGATTGCCAAGGATACGCGGCGACATAAGACTTGATCGCATCTGGGGTTACAACGCTAACAACTAGTGCAAGCGTGGCGATTATAAGCGCTGCTATAGCGATGCGCGCCTGCAGTCGTGCTGCCGCCGCTGCATCGCTTGCGAAGTAGGAAGCAGAGCGGGCAATTTCGTTGGCGTCGCGCGCGACAGCGAGATGCTGTTTCGCCAGTTCTTCCTCGAATGACTGCTCAGGGGCTAGTTGCTGAAATTCTTCGGGATATCGCTCTATGGTCATGACACGTACTCCAATGACCTAACAGCGAGCGTGGCTCCGGTTTGTGATCTAATTTAGTCGGAGCGTAGAACCTCTGAGACGAACGATCGGCGGTAACCCATGCCGCCGCTTGCCCTGGACAAGTCGGAGTCGGAAACGGCAAAGTGCTGAGCTTGCTCAATTTGGGCTTCCACGGTCTGCCCTAATTCCACATCGAGGGTGCTGGCAGGAGTGCCTGGCGTCCAGCAGCCCTCAAATTGTCGGCATCCAACTCACCCTTTGGGGTGGTCTCAATGGCTTGGGAGGCAATGTGCGGTGTCTTCTTGGCTTCGTGTGCCGGCAAATCAACGCAGGCCTCATCCAGAACAGTGCGAAAGAAGGCGGAAACTACCGCGTCAAACATCGCAACACCTCCTACTACCAGCCTCTTGCGCGGTTGAGATCCACGTATGAGCTGCCTTACAAGTTTATAACTTTTGCCCACCCTCTTGAGGGCGGCTAACGGGCATCACCAGCTGTCGGGGATGCTGAGCATGGCCATATTTTCTTCTGAAATATCGCTCCGAATCGAATCACCTTGGATACTGGATTGAATTTCCAAGTGGTCGACGGCAGAAATGAGAACGGCTATGGGCGGTAATGCGGCGATCCTGTCGCGGTCGTTGGCCGCAGATTTCGGGAGCGCAGCGAAACGCTCACAGCCACCGGAAATCAGCCTTATCTCTTTGACGTGCTGATTGCGCGGCGCGATGACGCCCCCGACATGGTTCGCTGATCTTAGTTCTAAGGAATTGATTTCCTTAGGTCGACGATCGGTAAATCCGTGTGTGCCGCAGCGCTCGTTCGCACCAGGATGGCGCTCAGCGAGCCGATAATGGCGACGGCGAGCACAACAACAGTTGTCGATAGATGTCGCCTCGATGATGAGTTGTAGCTCGTAACAGGTCGTCGAAATGACAAGCGCGTTGCCCCTTCAGTACCCCACCTACCTGCCTTCGCGAGTTGTTTGGCGCTTTGGTGACGTGCCAGCGGCCATGCCACGGCATCGATTGGGCAACCCTCGGGCGCCCAGAAGGGCAGCTGAATCCTTGACCACATGTCTCCCTGAAATGCAGTGGTCGCCGCAAGGCGCTGAGGAATAGTCCTTTTCCATCCCCTGTCAGCGCGGGGTAAGCTGGCTCGTCGGAAATCGCCGACGCGCGCCAACCCCAGTACGAGCTTCTGAATGGCTGCCAAGCGCCTGCTCTGCGGTCCTCCTCACTGGGCCATCATGCCAGGTCATCCGAACGTCTTTGCGGCCTTGATGGAGGGCATCATGTCCTGCCGTGGAGCCGATTGCCAAATTCAGGGGGTATTTGTGGCGCCGGGGCCACACCTGTCGGGCACGGAGGGTAGTAAAATCAAAACGGGAGAGGTGGGCCAAGGGGGTGGTCCTTTTTTACCTTTCCCATCCTCCGAACGTTGCACGGAGATGGAGTTATGGAAGCCAGATTTATCTATCGGAACCGGTTGGATGCCCGGTTTTACGATGCGTCCAAAGGAGAAATGCGCGGCGGTCCCGATAAGGTGATCGTGTACGTCAATGGCGTCCTTTGCGCGATGGATCGCGAGGCAAAGATCATCATCCCAGTTTCACGCTGGAAGCTGGCCGAAATCGGCTTTGCCTGTTTTTTGGCAGCACTCAAGGGTAAACGCGCAGCCTCTCGTTCACTTGAGCCTGCAGCCATGCCGCTGCGCGACGTTGAGCTTGCGATGGAGAATGGTGACGAAATTAGTCACCATGACGAATACATCGGCCGCGAGGAAGAACTCCCCGAACGAGCCCCGGAAGCTACACATCAGGAGAGCTCCGAAGCTGAATGGGAGCACCTTATTCGGGAGATCCGCAATCTATCTCGATAATAGACGGAGCGTTAGGCTGTGCGAAACATCATCCTGGCTTGCCTTATTCTAACGATCGCGTCGGTGTCACCGGCCGATGCTCGCAGTCACCGGCACGCCCATCCCGGCAAGCAGCCAGCGGCTCAGACCACGCAGGCTGACGACAAGACGGCAGCGGAGAAGGCGTCCGCCGATACGGACGAAGCGCTAGACAAGCGGATGAAGAGCATCTGCCGTGGCTGCTGACGTATCCAGGCGCCCGAGGCAGCCGCATATGCTCGTTTCCGCGCGAGAGGGATAGGACGTCGCGCTTCTCTGCGCGGCCTAGCTGGCTACTTCGCGGTTAAGCTGGCGGGTCGGATGTTCGTCGACCAGTGCACTTTCGCGTCTTTTGATTTCTGCGTCAGTGGCATCGCGGCACCGTCGAGATGGGGGCCGACTCAGCCATACTTTAACAATGAGTGAAGACGAGCGCCTCGTAGCTTTCAATGTCCAAATCTCGAGTGCGGTGCTCCGTATGTCTCGATTTCCAGGGGCCACGCGCCAGAGCAACCCCCGCGTTGCGTCAACTGCAACACGCCCTTCCTCGCGAAGGACAAGGGCAGGTATGTCCACTATCGATCGGTGTGGTTCGATGAGGTACGGAGACGACGACGGCCTCAGCCGGTTAGTTCGAGGCAGCGATCGTCCAAGACGCTGCAGTCGAGGGCGATCTGGCAAATCCTCGGCTCCGGCGTGGCAACGATCGGCGACGGTGCACGAATAGAGCCGCGAATACGCCCGCACTGATGGAGAGGTAGCCCGCCACGATGATAATTGACGCGTCCATGGGCATCACCCGCAGTTCGAGGTGCACGCCATCATTGAGCGCGGATGGGTGCTGACGAAAGCAGCGGAGCCGGCGACCAGCACACCCATGACAATGGCGAACGCTAGGAATTTCATCATCGCCCCCACGAATTGATCTCAGCCGCAGGACGATCGTGAATGCTGTCCACGGCGGGAGTGAGAGCCGCTGTCGGCAATATTGCGGCGTTGTTGTCGCGATTTCGGCCAAGAATACCGCCGAAACTTGAAGAGAGCCGCGGGCGCGTCGCAATTGGCCTCGAGTTCGAATCCGGACCAGCGTGAAGCCGGCCCGAGCGAATTGTGACGATTGTGTGTTCGACGCAACAGCTGTTAAGCGCGAATCGCCTTAACGTTGCAATTGCCGCTCATGGGCGGCTTCCTCCCTAAACTTGGGCCGTCGCGAATGGCGGCCTTCTTTTACCAGCGCGGTAAACTTGGGCGCTGTCGGTCAGTGTTGTGGGTTTTAGCGGTGCTTGACGTGCACCGTACTGGCAAATCGCTCAAAGGCGACTCCGCTCCATCGGGGCTGGGGGCTCTGAGGATGGAGCGGAGCTACACGGTACACGCCGATGGGCATCGGCAACTCGAAGGTGCTTGGAGTTTCAGGCGCACCAAGGGCCGGATCGTGAAGGGCGTTGCGGGAATTGAGGAGAGTTCGTGTTGCGTCGCGCCTTCTTTCTTAAGTGTTCTTAACGATTGCCGGACCTTGGCCGATGTCCGATGGGGCTGCTGCACTGTAGTTCGCCGGCGCTCGCCAAAAGCAACGCGCTCAAGCCAATTCGAAACGTGCGCGAAGAACATGAGCGATCTCGTCAGCCCGCCTCTGAAAGCCGATAGGATCCGCGGGTGTCGAAACAGCAGTGGGCACCCAGCCGTAAGCGTGATCTCTGCGAACGGCGACTTCCACGCCGGTCACGTTGATCTTTTGAACGATCATGTCGGCGAGCTGCTCGGCACTGCAGCGCTCTTTCACCATGGCGACCTCCATCCCGGAAAATGCCCCGCCGCGCCGTGAGGTGCGGTGGAATTGACGAGACGGGCACTGTGGATTTCAGGGGTACAGAAGCCACGATCCCCCGCAGCCAGATCGTTGCAGATTCGTGTCGAGTTGAAGGCGGCGCCGTTTACTTGAACGCAACGCCTACCCGTCGTTCCCTTCGCCAGACGATATAGCCGTGCTGTCGCATTCGGTGGGTCACCAAGTTCAGCGTGATCTCGTGGGGAATACCTACAGGGCTGGCGATATCGAGCGATGCGCCAACCGGCGAGAGGTTGCGAATCGTGCAGTCGATGCTGGCGCCATCGAACTCAATCGATCCGGCCTTAAAAACTCGTCGCCTCGGTGCTGCACGCCGCTCTTCCATTGCGTCGGCTTAAGCTAAAAGTTAATGACCATGCTACCCGCACTACCGAAAGCAGGACGATCGCGCACACGAGTAGGTAACCATGGCGATGCGGGAAGGCCCCAAAACCTTTGGGTTGCGCGCCCTGCGAGAGCCTACCGGCGGCCGCCAAGGGCAGCGTTGTGGCGCAAATCGCCCCATCCCGAAGCGTGGGGGCAACGGAATGAGGCGAAGTGTGGGTCTTAAGATTGTCAACGGCCGCTCGTCGACGAACGCAAGATGCGTTTCTGATTCGGACGAGTTCGCGGCGAGAACGAGTCCGGCAAAAAGCAAACCCCGCCGGCTGAGGAGAGGACGGGGGGCAGGCATGGCGCTGGGGTTGGGCTCGATGTTGCAGGTATGGCGCCAAGCTCCTAGGTCAAATCCAAGACCCGGCGGAAGGACTTGGCAACCCACTATCAGGATCGATTTCAGGCAAAGGTAGCGCGCTCGACTCCTCCCGTAGCGTGAAACGAAATCTCACTATTCTCGATACGGATCCTGTCGGATCGTTGGCGCAGATTGCCGGACGCGCCGCACCGTGATCGGCGAGCCGTCGGATTCGAACTGCAGCTGGTATTGCCGGCCCTTCTTATCGGTCGCGGTGCAAGTGATGCTGGAGACTTGGAGCCTGGCGAAATTGCCGTTCTGCCGGCATGCGCCGTCGGAGCTTTCGAGCGCGGGCACGGGCAGCCCGTCGACCTTCGGTCGGTCCCCGGAGTTGAGCTCCATCCGGTCGACGGCGAGCAGATAGAGGTCTTCCTTGGTCCGGTGGCTGTATTCGCCGGAGAACGAGATAATGTGGTTCGTATCGGCCGGATCATCGAGCGCGACAGTGAAGCTGGCCCGGCCCTTCTCGCTATGGAAATAAGCCACTGCTTTGCATGCGAAGGTATTCCCAGCGATCTTCAGGGTCGGGCATTTGCCCGACATCAGCGCGTAAAGGTCGACGTCCGGCTTGTCTCGGTCGGGATAGATGGGCTCGGCAATTGTAGGCGAAGCCAAAAGGCTGCCAGCGAGCGCCGCTCCTAGCCAGGACAGTCGAAACATTATGGCACCATGTCGGACAGCAACGGGCATTAGTGTTGATAGCCGTGCCTGAGTGTATTGGAAAGCGAACGTCCTATTTTGCACGTTTACCCCTTTTTGCCAGCCTTACTCCAGCACCCCCGGCCATTCTCGGCGATAAACTCCGCGACCACCCTTTCGAGAGCGCTCCGAACGGCCTCTCTGACATCTTCGGAGACAACTGGCCCATCCCTAAAGCGAGGCAGCGAAAGTCGGCGTAGGGGAGACCGCTCTAGCTCGCCGACAAACTCGACAGCCAGCACTCGGAATCGGACTAAACCGACTTACTGCATTTCATCACGTGGAGTTCGACCCCCGCGGCAGCTGAATAGGCCAGCGAAACGTCAATCGTACTAAGCAAAAGATCCTCAAAATCGAACGTGAAAAGCCTGACGACGCCGCCTTGCAATTCTTCCCGCCATCCCACGACCTGATGCGTACTCGTAAAATCTCGCTTTATCTCCCAAACACTCTTGCCGTATTCGGTGCGATAGACAGGACGGCTCGGGTCTCTGATGACTTTGAGGGTTCTGTTATCAGCGACCTGAAGCCTGTATCGGATCAGCGGCGTTTCGAGATTGCCGCCGTCGAGTGCGATTTCCTTGGCGGGCAGGTCTGGCAGTGGCGCCTTCGCGGCAAACGATTGGTAACAATCAACGGTCACCAAAGGCAGCGTATCGGGAGAGCGTTGCGCATGGGCAGCCGATAGTGTGCCGATGGCCAACAAGAATCCAAAACTGAGTGCTTTCATGTTTCACCTCGAGGTGCGGCAACTCACTCCTAATTTAGCTCGGCGTAATTAATTCAAAGCATATTTTACCATATCAGCAAATTCGCCGTGCCCCGTATGGCGGCAACAAATGTCTCGCCCTTAGGCCCCGGAATTGGCGACAAAGCGATCGGTCGACTAACGGATGTTCAAGAGCCACGCTCCGTCAAATCTCTTCACCTCCAACTGGCAAGAGCCGTCAAACCTGGCATCCAAACCAGCATCGTACTCATACACGGTGTCGTCCAGCCAAGCATCGTCTCCACAATGTTACTTTGGGATGAAGGCTGGCCTATTTCGGCCAGTACCATTCAGCGAATAGGGGGCGCTATAACGTCGCCGCGGAGTCAACGGATCGCCGCCGGCACGCCACCAAACCGCCTCACGACTCAACGACGTGTTGCAGCGGGCCGGGCGGCGATGCGCATGGGTGCGACAGTGATGCGCCACGGGTCCGATCAATATCTGACCGCCGCCATGAGCGGGATGGTCATTTGCATGGTACTGCTCGGCGCGATCCTCGCTCGGAGTGTCGGACTCGCTGAGCCACGTGGCCAAGTTTTCATCGCGTCCGAACAGAGAGAGCAGCCAACTGATAAGCAGTTATCAGTTGATGACCGCCCCGCCCCTGAAAAAGATGGTCGATTCACACTGGATATCGGCCTGCGAGGGTCACTGCCGTAAGCGTCGAAGCTATTATCGAGCGCCTCACCAATCAAGACGGCGCATCGCCGAAGGGGGTGAGGCGCTCCTCAGAACACGTGTTGTTGACGGGATAGCGCCAACCAGCTTTGCCGCTACCTGGGAGCGGCAGCGGTAGGGCAACTGGGCTCCGGGCGCGCATCCTGGCCGCAATACCGGGCGGCCGGCGCTAGATTGAATGGGTGACTGATCCGCAAGGCTCAAAGGTATTGATCGAGTGCCCGCGCACGCACCCTTCGTATTTCTGGGCGTAGGCAAGGAAGAACATGAAAATCAAAGCCACAAAGACAAATCCGGTTGCGACGTTCTTGAGCATGGCTACCGCTCCACGGGGTTAGCGCACTACGTAGTAGGGGATCGCGCGGCCAACGATGATGAACACCACGGCGCGGCCGTCATGCGCCGCCTCCGCGGCGGCCACCGTCGACCTAGCCGCCCGACTCACTCATATTGTGTGCCCCATGAAGCAGGACCTCTCGCACTACGGCTTTCGCTGTCCAAATCTCGAATGCGGCGCGCAGTACGTTGCTCTAGCCAAGGATCACGCGCCCGACCAGAAGCCCCGGTGCGTCCAATGTGACACGCCGTTCCTGCTCAAGGATAAGGGCCGCTTCCTGCACTATCAGGCCCTTCGATTCGACTGACGGGCGTGGTCGGCAGGCCGGCCTTCGGAACGCCGCGCCCGATGGTGCGAACGCCGCGTCCCGTTCCATTCCGGGAACACCGTAGTGATGCGGACTCGGCGCCATGCTCAGCTTGCGCTACTTTCATACCTTCAAGGGGGGGATTGCGAAGGTAGGAGTTTCCAATGATGGAAGGTTATTACGTAGAAAATCCTCTTCATAAGGTAGCCGAGCGGCGCGCCCCACCCAAGCCAGACTTCGATCTCAAAGCCGCAATGGCGGAACTTTTGGCACTGCGAGCAAGGGTAGCAGAGGCAGAACGCCAAGCCATGGTTGCGCATTCCTAACAGGTTGATCACAGCTGCAAACAGGTTGTCGCTCACAACGTTGGTGAGGTTCTGGGTGGTTCGCGATCAGACCACGAACCATACCTTGTCCACCTGCCGAGCGTTATTATCAACCACCGCGTCTCCACGGTGGGACGACGAAAATGCGGATTGTGATCGAGGTCCTGGTCGGTTGGATTGTGCTGAGTTGTACGGTCGGTCCGGTCCTGACGTGAATGTTCTTCTGGGGCGAGCGTCGCGCGAGAGCGACTGAGGCCGCCGGCCAGCGGTCTGTACCATCTTACAAATCACCATCGTCGAAGTGGCGCCTTACGCCAGCTGTCGTCGTGTTCGTTCTCACCATCCTCGGGTCGCTGGGCGTAATCCTTCTGCGAAACGGCGCCGCGGCCGACGCAGATATCGTCGACATGAGCCGCCCCTAGCCCAGCATTAGGAACGTCGAGAGCCGTCCCTTGTTCTAGGAACATGCGCGATCCTTCGCCCGAGCAGGTCCTCGTGAAATGCCCCCAGTGCGGCACTTGGCCGATGTCGCTAGCTCCGCAGGATGAAGTGGCATCCTTTGGCTTTAGTCGGCTCAGCTTCAAGTGCCCGAAGTGCCGGCGTCTCGAGGTCTACAGGGTCGGCGTGGCGGGAACGCTCCTTCCGGCCACGCCGGGGGGCCGTTGAAAATACCGGAAGGACTTAAAAGCCTCGGGCTCGACGCCGCAATTCGACTGCGCTGGGTCCTTCGAGACATCAAGGCCAAGCGGCTGAAATTAAGCCCGCCGGATCCCGCGGATGTCCGAAAGCTGGTCGAGATGGGGCTACGTCAAGATGCAAGGCGACGAGCCTGTAATGACCTCGGAGGGGACACACGAAGTCGATATTGCCGATTAGAGCCGTCGAATTCTTCTCGCACGACCGACCATCTGCCCAGTCAATGGTGACATGCCTGTGGCATTGTGTTTCGCGGTCTGGGTCGGTCGCTTCATCGTTTTTACCAAACGTTAACCATTTATCTGGATGATTGACCTAACTAACGCGGCGGAACCGGACTGGCCGGGCTGACAGTCGCGAGGGCAAGGTCGGCGGCGTAACGCCCGCCGGCCTTCTCCCATTTCGGAAAGATGATTTTTAAATGCTGAAACCTTGCCGGTGGCTCCAATGGCAGCAACTCTGGACGACGATGTAAGCGCGTTGAGCGAGTGGATGCGCACAGCTTGGCGTCGCCTCGCCGATCCTTCGCTTACATCCTTCGACCGCCGCGAAACTCGCAATTGCATGAACGAAGCCGAGATCGCGCTACGTGCCGGCCTCAAACGGATGGCTGACCGGGAAGAAGCCCGACGTGATGCGGAACGGGTTGAGCTAGGTGGTCGACGCCTCGATTTTCGCATACTCAAACTCGACACATAGGGAATTGAGCGACCAAAAATGTCCCTTGTTCCCAATCATCGCGAACGTCAATTCATGCAGTGGCTTCGCGGTCGTGGCTGGGTCAATGCTATTGAGCTTCCCGAAAATTCCGTAACGCTGCAACGCCTGCTCGAAAAGTGCTGGATCGAAAGCCAGGGGCAGGGAAGGGATGCTGCGTATCGGCTCACGGAAGAGGGTATGGCAGCGAAGAAAGCGGCTGTGCCACTTTAAGACGGAGAGATTCCGTCACAGCTTCAGCCGCATCGGACTTCATAGACAAAGGAAGCCGGGGGAGCGACCCCCAGTTCCTCAGCCTGACAACGGGCAGACTACTCGACCGCATTTGGGGAGCGACACCGTGCATCAAGGATCGTCCAAGCCTAGGTGGTGTGGACTCTAAGGATTCCCTTTTGGGGGCAAATCAGATTCAAGGCTGCTTTTGGGGAGGCAGTCTTGGGTGTGATGGACCGTTTGGTTTTGGACGACGCAGCCTGGGAACGGATGGCGCCTCTGATTATAGGTCGGCCTGACCAGAAAGGCTCGACCGGGCGCGACAATCGGATGTTCGTGGAAGGCGTGCTTTGGATCGTTCGTACGGGCTCTCCCTGGCGTGATCTGCTTGAAGCATTCGGGATTAGAACAGTGTATTCCGGCGCTTCAGTCGTTGGAGCCTCAAGGGGGTTTGGTGGCGGATCTTTGAGGCGATGTCCGATGATCCGGACTTCGAATATCTGATCGTCGATTCCACTATCGTCGAGCCCATCAGCATGCTGCCGGGGCCAAAAAGGGGGGCTGAAGATCAGGCGATCGGCCGCTCGCGCGGCGGCCTGAGCACCAAAATCCATATGGCGGTTCGAGGCCTGGGATGTCCCGAGCGGTTCACGTTGACCGCGGGTCAAAAGGGCGATGCGCCGCAAGCTGCTGCCTTGCTCGAAGGCTTACCTGCCGAGGTCGTCATGGCCGACACAGCCTACGACGCCGATCATTTGCGCGAGGCCATCGCCGCCAAGGGAGCGATCGCCGTTATCCCGAACAATCCGTCACGGGCACTCAAATATCCACTCGACAAGTATCTCTATGCCCAGCGTCATCTCGTCGAGTGCTGCTTCTCAAAACTCAAGCAATTCCGCCGCGTCGCTACCCGCTTCGAAGAGACAGCCCGAAATTACCTTGCCGTCGTCACTCTCGCAGCCACCATCTTGTGGATGCGATAAGTGTCCACAGGACCTAGAGCGAGTTTGAAATCCATCGCGGAAACGGAACCAAAACGGTTGCTTGATCATCCGAATATTTCTCCCGCTGGGCCAGTCAAATCTTGCCGCCGTAGTGCTGGTGGATCGCATGAAGCTGCAGCGCCGGGGTCGCACGGCTTTATAAGAGCGGGACCCGGGGAATTGCCGGCCTGAATAGCTCGGTGATGACGTCAGCCGATGCTACCTGTTGCCCATACGGTGCCGCCGGATACGAGCATAAGACCCGCGATGAAGAGAGCCGTCTCCAACCGTGTCCGTGTCCAATCGCTACGCATGGTGCGCCTCAATTGTTGGACAGTCTCGGAGCAGGAGGTCTTCGATCAACTAATGAATAGTTACCCGCCTTTCGGCCCTTTGGAGGCGACCTTCAGCCGACAATTGCGCTGAAACACTTGATCAGCTTGGTCGCTCTGCCAAATTTACTAGCGCCGTACGACAATGATTCCGTTGATGACGAGCAATATCAGGATCAGCCACGTCAGAAAGACCGGCCGATCATCCGGCATCAATTGATCCAGGGTCCGCCAAAAGAGACACCTGAACCATCGCCACATGGACCTAGTTCCTAGCGCGGCGGACGACGATACCCACGACACCGAACAGGACGAACGCTACGCCGCCGATGATGAGCCAATGCGAAAGATCGAGCTGTTCCACAAGGGCTACGTATTCCATCCTAGTAGCCTTTCGCCTTCAATCCGATTTCAACGAGGCGGCGGATGGCCTCGGGCCGGCCAGGAAGGTCTAATTGCTGATGGCGCCACTCGTCGATTTGCTCAATTGCTCGCGAAGGCCACCGCTCGCCGACCTGGGTGCCCTTTCCAGTAGCCGGCCGGCCACGGGATTTTTTGGGCACATCTTTTCTTGCCATGAAAATTGATCCGACCAAGAAAAAGTGGGCCGCCGCACGAGGGCTAATTCCTGCAGCGGCCCTTCGCCCGACAATTGAAATTTGACCGTTGGAATGGGGACGTTCGGCCAACTTAGCGGGCGGCGCTAGCATCGCTTCAGTGTCGAAGCACGGCAATAAAGGCTTGAATTTAACCTAACTATTAAAGGTTACCGCATCCGTCGCATCGTCGCGCGAACAGGTCCGCGCCAGCCTGGGTGAGCCACAGCGCGCCGCAGCCCCGTGGAAGCATTTCTCGCCGGCCGCTACTGTGGCAGCACCGACCCGAAATAACTCGCCAGCGTGTGGACGTCGCGGCAGCAACGGACCATCAAAAGGAAGCCGTCAACTCCCGGATATTCAAACGTCACACCACTCTAGATCGTGCTTGGCCGCAGAATCGCCAAGAATGTTCGCTGTCATAACTCAGCTATAAATCTTGGGAGAATTGGAATTGAGTAGTCTGTCAGACAAGCTAGATATGATTCGCAAGGATGCTGCTGAATGCACATTGGTCGCAAGCTTGGCCACTGACCCGCAGAAGAAAAAGATGTATCAGCAGATCGCGGATCATCTCACGGCTCTGGCGGATGAAGTCGCAGGCGCAACCAAGGATCTGGACGCTGCATAACAAAAGACGTGCCATTAGGATTTGGGATCGTAACGATCCGCAATACGCCGCTCTAAATCTTGCTCAAAACGCTCCCAAGCGCGCTCGACTGCGGTTGGATTGAGCCTCTCTGAATTGAGCAGATACCCGGCCCGCACCAACTTTTCGATCACGTGCGAAGGAAAACGCCGGTCCGCCAATTTAACTAACTCGCTCATTGCACAGTCTCTGAAAATACATTGGCCCGCCGGGACGCAGACCCTGGCACGGTAGAAATCGAAATCGGGTGGGCGATCCTTGGGCTGTCCAGTGCGGGCAAGCAATGCCCGATAGCGGGCACAGGTTAGCGCCTTTCAAACGAACGTGGCGGTCGTATCTTACCTACCTACCCCTGAAACCGCCGCGACGGCGGATCATCAGCAAGTTGCAAAGTTAGATTGAGGCTACCTGAGCCCACCTTGGCTCCCCCCAAGGAATAACGCATGGGCGCCACTACGGCGCCGCGGCAAGGAACGTTGGTCAATCAGGTTACCGGATATTCGAACGCCACGCCCTCCGGACCGTCTAGGCAAACCATTGCGCACGCTCCAGCTTCAGGAAGATTTCCAGCGCGTACGTTGAGGAGGGCGCCAACTGGTCGCGAATCTGCTCAAGCTCGTCGAAGGAGGCGACGATCAAACGGCCCTCTGTAATCGTCAGCTCGTCGACAGGTACATCGCGAGCAACGAAAACGTCACAATGACGCGTGCCACCGGGGGTGACATGATCGGGGCCAAAGTAACGTCCGATAAACTCAAACTGCTCTGGTGCCAGATAGCGGCTGATCTCTTCGTGAACTTCGCGGACAACGCAATCCAGGAAGCTTTCGTCGCCTTCTCGTCGGCCTCCAAACAGGCCGATCTTCCCCGGATCCGAAACCCCCGGGAGATTATCACGCAGCTGGAAGAGAAGGCGTCCGTCGGTACTCACCAGTATCGCCGCCGTGCCTTCCCTTATCGGGGAGCGACCGCTGCTCATGCGCGATCCTTCATCTGCCCAAACATTTCCCTCACATCGATGAGCCGCAACTTCTTCTCGCGCGGACCAAGGTGCTCGCTCAGCAGCCACGCCTGGCGCGCTGCGATCTCGTCGCGTTCGATGGTGTCCTTTGTCGCGTGATGGAGGCGCATGCCCTCGGCAAAGCTGCGCGCGACGGTGGACGGTAGTTCGATGGGCTCGCGAGGCATGGGATTGGATATAGTAAGCCGGCGCCGCGATGGCAAATCCCGCAGCGAGAAGCTCCAAGCTCCGCACCGGCGAAACCTGGGGGCCCATCAGCAGACGCGGCCGGTCGGGGGAGACCTGGACCGCGCACGGATTCAAGTCCTAGGAACCTGCGTGGTTCCCTATGCGAATAGGTCCGCGCCCGCCTGAGTTCAGCGTTCGAAAGTACCGCTCTCGTGCAGCACCAGCCAGCCGTTGGCGATCGCACGATCTAGCCCCGCCTTGTTATTCGGCTGGCGTGGCCTTCAGCTGAAATAGCGTCGGCCCGTTGATCTTCTCTATGAGGATGCGGCCCTCCTGCGCGACTTCAACCGCGTTGGCGATCTCGACGAGCTTGCGCGCAGCGACGTCTGGATCAGCGTAGGGGCGAGCGGCTACGAATTTCATCTGTGAATCCGCCGACGCTTGCCCTTCACTGGCTTTCCGATGCGCACGTCGGTGCGACATCGATACCTACCTTTCTTGCCTTGAGCGCATTGGAAAGCTAACGCCCCACTTTGCGCGCTTACCCGCACGGCTGCCCCCTATCAGAAGCCCCATCTCACTCCTCGCGCAGGAGTTTAGTCAATCGCCAGTATGAGTTTTCCTGGCTGGACGCTGCCCTCAGGTGCGGACGGGATACTCGAACGCCACGCCTTCCGGATCGTGCTCGGCAAACCAGTGTTCGGCAGCGTCCGTGTTCCCGTCATCCGGTCGCCCACCTGTCAAAAACGGCTGCTGTTAGGGAGGCGCAAAGTACCCCTGCGGAGCTAGCAATCCAGTCGAATACCGCGGCGTGGCGGCCCCGAATGTAGATCTGGCCGAATTCCAGTATTCCGGCATAGGTGCAAAGAATCATTGCAATGAACCAGATCGGTTTTTGCGGATAGGCCAGGATGACGAAAGCTCCGGCGACCAAGTAGGCCACAGTGCGTTCGAGCCGGGTGTTGAAACCGGTTCTGATCATTGCCTCTCCCGGAGTCCAGGAAGCGATGGCAAGCCCTATTACGCATGCCCGCGCAATGCACCTCAGCACCGTATTTTTCATCCGACCTCTATAACGCGCCGGAGCGGCCACGTCGACGTCAGCACAAATCATCAATCTCTTGGGGCGCCGACCTCTTTCGCCGTGTTGATGTAGATCCAAACTTTCATGAGCGAGCGTTGCTGGAGCGGCTTGCTCTAAAGGGCTGACGCCCGTGCCAGAGAGGTCAATTGTGCCAGCTGAAGCTTCGCACAGGTCCATGGGCATTTTGTGAGAGGTCCTGTGCCCGAGCGGCTTGGATCGGTCGAGGCTTTGGTAAGGGCAGTGCCCGGGCTTTTTGCGGTGCTTGGGCACCTTGTACCGGCTGGGGCGGCCGGACCTGTGCTTGCGTATCTTCCTCAGCCGCCCAGGCCTGGAATTGATTGAACAAGGCTTCGGTTCTTGGCTGATCTACTTCGGCCTTATTCTCAAGGACAGATTTAAAAGCGGCAAGCAGTGCATCGCCCGGTGGGGTCCCCGCCAAGGGCTCAGCGCTGGCGGTTGATTGAATCGCGGGCGTGGAATGGACGCTGCCGTCCCGAGGAGCCGGCGTGCTGACCTCGGAAGCCGTGACGCTCGCAAAGAAGATTAACTTTCCCACCGATACGATCGCGAACACCATCGCTACAGTTGTGAAAGCCAAGACAATCTTCCTAAAGATTTCCGACGACACAACTTTCCTCATCCGCGATTGCTCGGGCTCTTCGGCGAGATTGGAAAGAAAGAGAGGAACACGATCGTCAGAAAGGAAACGATCCTTCATCATCGGTTGATCCCTCCAGAGCGTAACACCCTAGTCTGCGGCGGGGTGCTACTCAAGCTTATAGTGTTGCGCGCTCCTGTGGATAAGTCACTCAAGGCATTGCAGAGACCAGTCGTAGCGAAGCAGTTACCTCAAAGGCATTGGGATTCTGAACGCTCGCCTGCCCCGTTCGGTAATTCGGTAGCTCGCGGGACAGTAGTCAGTCGCTCTGCAATCTATCCAACCGTTCCTGATCATGTTGCCGAGTATTCCTTCGCCTGCTGGCGCCAATCGCTGATGTGGCGTCCACTCCGCTTGCATGAGCTTCTGCAAAATGTCCCGCTGCCGCATGTTGGGATAGGGACTGCTCATCTCGGCTTCATCCTTTACCTGCGCACAGAAATTCCCTCGCAGCGCACTATCGGCTTGCACCAGCAGATGAGGCAAAGGCATTTCTCACGGCCGTGGACAGTTTTGCCCAGCCGCACGATAAAGATCCATCTTCACAAATTTTAGAGTGTTCGACGGCGGGCCGCTTAGCCGGAAGCGGAACCTTTGGCGTGAGAACCAGTGGTGGCCCGACATCTTGCTGAGCCGCCCTCCAAGCTGCCTGCTCCCGGTCGGCCTGTTGCCTTGCCAGATCCGATGAAAGCATCTCTCGTCGCTGTGCGCCGAGAAATTCCATGTAGGCGCTTTCAATCAGTTTGCGTTCGCTTTCGGTCGGATTAGGGCCCGCGATATCGAACGTCTTATTCTGCATAAAATCGAAATAGGCGTATCCGCCGCCGGCCTTTCGACGGCCAGCGAAGCATTCGCCGCAATGCATGATCAGCTTCGAGTATTCGGTATCTGAAGAGGCGTTGGTCTTGGCCTCATCAGCACACTCCTCGTAGTCCTTTGCGACGCTCGGACCCGACCTACCATAGCCGATCCAGGCAGAGGCTCCAGCAAGCAGCGCCATGCTCGCTATCGCAAGCGCCCATCCAGCACTCTTGCTCAGTCTATACACCTGACAAAATCCCCTCACCGATTCGCCATTGCTAAGAAGAATTGCGGACTTTTGCGGGCCGAATGAACGATGGTGTGCCGATTTTGCGACAATTGCACAATCTTCCTGCGACGGAGCTCTTCAGCCATGATTGCGGACATCTCGCCGGTTAGCATTCATCATTGCTCAAGTGAGATCAATGTTATGGCGCGTTCAGTGAAGCTATCGCAACTTTGGCATCCGTCGCCGTGTTGGCCTGTTCCATTCTTGCTGTCAGCTGGCTGGTCTAGCGCTGCTCGGTTACTGAGGTCCCTCGGACTGCTTTGTTCAGTATCGCCTCGTCGGCGGTCGCTTCGGTTATCGCTCTACTGCTTCGACTTCGGCCCGATGTCCGCTTGCTAGGCCTTCTCCGCTGCATCCATGCAGCGGTTATCCGACCAACAGCTCGGTAGCTTCTGGGTCCATTCGCACAGCTGTCTCCCCTTTAGTTGAGCGGGCGCTATCTCACTCCTCGCGCCGGGGTTGAGTCAATTGGGCTGAGCGAGATCAAAGGTGGATTGACTTTGGTCCTAGCCAGCTATTGAAATTGCCCTTGGGCTGAGTATGGGGGGCGTGCAATGGACCCGCGTTATATATTTTCCGCATTAGCCGGCCTATTTGCGGCTGTAGTCATTTTCGCAACGATCACAACTGTTCGACACATTTTGCGTCCCGCAACTCCGCCACCAGCCGTCCGAACAGGCTAATCACTTACGCGGAGATCGGATACTCGAACGCCACGCCCTCCGGATCGTGCTCTGCAAGCCACGCGCTGGCGGCATCCTCGTTGGCAAAGACCTTCAAGTGATCCTCGTCACCGACCTCTTTTGCGCTGTTGATGTAGATCCAGACCGTTTTGTCCTCCGATAGCGTCCGCTGAAGAATAGCGTGCGCCCGAGTGTCACCAGCCCGATTATCGTTCGTCATGCGTGATCCATCATCTGCCGGAACATCTCTCTCACGTCGGAGATGCGAACCGGCTTTTCCCGCGGTGCTTGATATTACCTAAGCACGGACATTTGCCGAGCGGCAATCTCGTCGCGCTTGATGGGGTTGGTCTCGGCGTAATATGTCAGCATATCGGCGACGAAGGGCTTGGCGACCTCGGGCGGCAACTCTATCGGCTTACGCGGCATCTGGGATTGATGGCGAGCGACGCATGACGCAACTCCACAAACAGCCAACGGGCAATCGGCCAGCGTATCACTCCTCTCGCAGGGGTTGAGTCAATGGACATGGGGTGGTTGCCGCTTAATCTAAGGCGCCTAAAATACGCATGGCTGAGCGGGGTTTGGAGGCGCAAGTCGTTCGCAGAGGAATGGACGTGCGATATCTTATTGCAGTCGTTATGACGGCCTTCATTGGCGTGCTAAGTTTCGCTCAGACGCAGCCGACAAGGCCGTCGGCTTATCCGACTGTCCCGACTCTTCCATCTTCATTTGCAACCAGCCCTCTAAGTCCCTGCTACCCATCGTCTCGTGATCGCCAGTTGCTCGGCGATTACCAATCGCTTGGCGGCCGCCGGCGTGGATATTTTGATCCCAGCAGCCCTTGTTACTCTGGGACCATTTATCCATCCTACTCTGCAGTGCCTCCGTTCGAATTTCCCCGAAGCCGAAATTTGAAACCTTACCTGCAGGGTGCAAACAGCCTCGGTGAAACACAGGCGCAGCAGCGAATTGAGGGGAAAGGGTATTCAAAAGTTTCTGGGTTGCAAAAGGACAGCCGCGGGATTTGGCGAGGCGATGCGACCTTGAAAGACGGCAGGCGCGTGCAAGTCATCCTTGATTTGGAGGGGAATATCTATTCCGAATTGATCCCGCCGGTGAACATTTGGATTCGGCCCCTTGGCAATTAAAGACGTGGCCTGCGCAGCCCTCATTTATTTACTGCACGCCCTCCGGATTGTACTAGGCTAACCGCTTCGCATGCTCCAGCATTTCCAGCAGGTATCTTGAGGAGGGCGCCAACTGGTCGCGAATCTGCTCGAGCTCGTCGAAGGAGGCGACGATCAAACGGCCCTCTGTAATCGTCAGCTCGTCGACAGGTACATCGCGAGCAACGAAAACTTCACAATGACGCGTGCCACCGGGGGTGACATGATCGGGGCCAAAGTAACGTCCGATAAACTCAAACTGCTCTGGTGCCAGATAGCGGCTGATCTCTTCGTGAACTTCGCGGACAACGCAATCCAGGAAGCTCTCGTCGCCTTCTCGTCGGCCTCCAAACAGGCCGATCTTCCCCGGATCCGAAACCCCCGGGAGATTATCACGCAGCTTGAAGAGAAGGCGTCCGTCGGTACTCACCAGTATCGCCGCCGTGTCCTCCCTTATCGGGGAGCGACCGCTGCTCATGCGTGATCCTTCATCTGCACTTGAGGGTTGCTTGTGATTCAAGCTTTGGATGGAACGATTCGTACTGACGGACGCCCAATGGGCGAAGATGGAGCCGCATTGTCTGGGTAAGCCGACGGATCCCGGACGCAGCGGAAGCGACAACCGCCGCTTCGTCGAAGCCGTACTTTGGATCGTGCGGACCGGAAGCCCGTGGCGTGATCTTCCGCCGCTCTTTGGCAACTGGAACACTGTTTTCAAGCGCTACCGCGACTGGGTCAAAGCGGATGTTTTCACCAGGCTTTTCGAGGCCTGCTCCGACACGCCAGACATGGAATACGCCATGGTCGATGCCACCATCGTCAAGGTCCATCGCCACGGACAAGGGGCAAAAGGGGGTCTAAGAGCCAGGCCATCGGCCGTTCCAAAGGCGGCGTGACGACCAAAATTCTGGCGCTGACCGACGCATTGGGCAATCTCGTCCGCTTCGTTCTCCTGCCCGGCCATCGTTTCGATACGGTGGGGGTTGCTCCGCTCATCGACGGTCTCACCTTTGAGGGCTTCATCGCTGACAAGGCCTTCGACAGCAATTCCATCATCGCCGAACTCAACGAGCGCGGCGCCAAGATCGTTATCTCTCAGCATCCACGACGCGCTTCGCCTCTGCCGATCGACGCGGAAATCTATAAGTGGCGCCACCTGATCGAAAACTTCTTTTGCAAGCTCAAGGAATTCAAACGCATCGCCATGCGCGCAGACAAAACCGATCAGAGCTTCGCCGCCAATATCCATCTCGCCGCGGCCGTGATAAATTCCCAATGAATTTCAACAGGCCCTAGTGTGACACACAATCTTAGATTAGGTCGAAGCGAATGAAGAAGAACAACAACTTGAAATCAATGTCCGTGGACGAGCTTTGGGAGTTGCACGAGTCCGTGGTTGCTGAGCTGAGTCACAAAATGGCGGCCGAGCGGGCTATGCTTGAGGATCGGCTTAACTAGCTCGGTTCCATTGTCGCGAACAGCGGTGCGAGGAGCGAGCGGCGTCCTTATCCGAAAGTTCTCCCCAAATATCGCAATCCGGAAAATCGGAGCGAGACACGGGCGGGCCGTGGCGAGCATACAAACAACGTGATTGACGCCACAGTCCAAGTCATTGCGATCGGGGACGATAGCATCGCGATGCTTCGCACCGCAGCACGCCAATTTCTTGAAAGACTCAACCTTTTAGGAAACTGTGTTCCAGCGGCGGAACCAAGCGACGTAAGAGAGGTTATTTTGCCAACCGTACACCAAGTACGGAGGGGAGAGACGCTGTGTCGACAGTCTTGCAAATCAATATCGCCTTGTGGGGAATGCTGGTCTGTTCGGGAATGGAAGTAGCTGGTTGGCTACAAGCCGCGTTTTAGGACGCTACCTGGGCTAATCGAATTGCGGCCCAAGCCAAGCTCGCCCACCATGCCGTCGTTCCCAGCACCGTCGACAATATCCAGACGCCGACAAGCCACTTGCGCGCTAATGGCGGCCATATCTCATTGGGCAAAAGGCGGTCACTCATGTGAAACCTCTTTGCTTGTGCAATGCAAAATTGTCAACCAATCCCCAATAATCATACGTATTTGACGCGCGCGAAGGTTCGATGACCGCCTACCGTTGACCTCCGGCGCTTGCCCTTTACCGGCTTTCCAATCGGCGCGTCGGTGCGCTGCCGATACCTGCCGCGCTTCGATCGGTACTACCAGGCCTCGTCGGCCGGTGACATCATGGCTCTCTTCATGTGTGCTTACCACCCTGCGCTGTGCGGTCGGCCCCAGAAATATTCGCGGTGTCCTTTCTCGCATTCGGCGTAGTCGTCGATCGCTTCCTTGATTGCCTGAAGCAGAGCTTAGCTGCCCTGTCGCCGCGCGCAGGCAAGCAGCTCCGCCGAATTGCAAACGAGACGTCGTGTCTGATCCAGAGCCGCCAGGGCCCTCAAATGTCAACTCCCAAGGTCGGGAATCCCCCCGCGTTCGCCGTCGTTATTCCAAATTAACTACACACTTGTGCCCGTTTTAACGGGCGGAATAATGCAAGGAAAAAACAAAGGGTGGAAAAAATGCGATCAAACCTCAACTCGATGTCGGTAGACGAGCTCTGGTCTCTGCATGAGCAGACAGTCACTCTCTTGGCTTCAAAGATGTTGGAGAAAAGGCGCAACTGGAGAAGAGATTGGGACAGCTGCAAACAGCGTCCGCCCTCCGCACGCGGCGTCCATACCCTCCAGTCGTCCCAAAGTTTCGCAATCCCTTGCGACCATCAGAGACCTGGGCGGGCCGCGGAAAGCAGCCGCGATGGCTTTTGGCTCAACTGCGGAACGGCAAGCAGATGGAAGATTTTCGGATACGCACTTCCTGAGGGGGAGCGCGGGTAGTTAGGTCTGGCGGGGACGGCCGCGCGGGCCGTCGGGATACAGAACTCGAACGTTTTCACCGTAGGGTGAAGATGGGGCGGCAGGCGCGGATTGTGAATCAAACTCGAGGGCTGCGGCGGCACGGTCAGCAGCGTCTACCGCGATCCGGAGTGCCCAGAATTCCTCCAGCGACTGTCTAAGCTCGTCGTCGGACGGGAGCGGTGGCCTTGGGTTAAAAGGAACTCTCATGACAAGTCACTCGTGACTGGATCGGCACTCCCTGTTGCTCACAACAGGCCCGAACTCGAAACCGTTCCTGAACCCACCCCTTAACGGTAGAACGCGCCCCAGCGTTAGATGGATGCGTGTTCGCGCGATAATGGGGTGCACTGCGCCAACAATGAAAAGAAGCCGTCAACGCCAAAGGTGCCGACGGCTATCAGAGTTAGGAACTTGAGTAGCCTATCTTTGGTTCGTCTACAGCCAGCGCAAAAAGGTTCATCGGCTTTCAACCTTAGTGTTATGCCGAGAGTGTTACTGCGCGGGCCATGAACCGAACCGCTCTGCAGAGCGGCCAAGGGCTGTTGATGGGTCCTTGAAGGGGATTGCCGCCATGAAGTTAGAAACCCCTGCACAGCGTTATCGCCGCGAAGCCGCGGAATGCGAACAGAGCGCAAAGAAAGCTACGAACCGTGCTGATCAAGAGGCATGGCAGCGCCTCGCCGAAGACTGGACGAAGCTTGCGCGGGGTGCTGCGGTCAATCCTCGCTTGAGCGCCGGTCAACGACCTGATGCCCGGCAACTCACCAAGTCAAATTCAAATTAGCAAGTGGCGCGGCTACGGCGCGGATCCAACGGACGGCTGGGCTTGTCAGCCAGACCTTCGCCGCCGCAATATAGTCCGTAGAACATAGGCCCGCGAACGAACGGCAAACTCCGTCCGATCTAGCTTGCGAGCTATCTCGGCAGCAGATCGTCCTTTGAGCGCCTCTTGACGGAGGATCGCGTCATCTTCGGGTGTCCAAGATTTTTGGCCGCTCCTCATTTCTTCGCCTTCAGCCCGATCTCGACGAGGCGGCGGATCAGCGGCGGCCTACTGTGCGTCGTGGGTGCGGGAAAAACGCCATGCGGAAAGCCTTCGAGCGGACGAGTATCTGAGCGCTCTGGGAAAGGATGAAGTAGCTGCGCTCGAATATCTCAAGCTGATCGCGCGCAGCGGCATCCCGCGTGCTGAGTTTTGCGATGCGGTAGCGCTGCGACAGGGCCAAGTATTCCGCTGATGTCTTCATTGGTTTCCCATCCAAGCGCACCTGGCTTGCGCGATCAATGGGGGCGACGCGCGAAAGCCGCCCGTGAGGCTTGGCTATTTCGCAAATCGCTGGGGCGCCTTCTTTCTAGATGACTTTGCCCGATGAGCTTTGGTCCGAGGATTCTGTGCGGGCTTAATTGCGGGCCACATCGCGCCCGGGAGAAGTTCGGGTAAGGTCCAGTCCCGGACCATGACAAGCACTCGCGTGGTTCGCCGAATGCGGATCTTCGTGCTTTTCACTTCTTCGCCTTCAGCCTAATCTCGACCAGGCGGCGAGGCGACGCACTCGGCCCCGCATGGATAGGCGGTGGCGACGGTGTATCACCTCATACCAGAGAGCAACAGGTGAACGCGCGAAAACCGCCCATCAGATTTTGGCAACTCAGCCATTCCGCGGCCGCCGGCGACGGAATGATTGGTTTCCGACTGATCGACAGGGCCGAGGTAGCGGTTCGTCAAATAGATCGCGACAATACGGTCCCCAGCGTGCGGCGGGGTAACACCGCGGGGCGGCAAATTCAAACGTGATCACTTTGTGGGTCATTGCGGACGCTCGCTTTGAGCTACCCCAATCCAGATGACCACCTTCCGCTGAGTCGGGGAATTGGTAATTGAAAATCATGGCCACCGGTTTTTGCGGGCTCTCGCCCGACGCCTGGCGGAAATGAACGCCGTGATAGCGTAGCCAACCACGGCCCCGTCCTCGACTTAGGACAACCTGTCCTTAGTAACCGAGCACGGGCAAACGAAGCGCCGACGGCGATCTCACCGGACCCGCAACCGGCGGCGGCTGGCCGCGCACGTTAGGCGGCTGCGGCGATAACCACTGGCGCGGGCTTTCGGGCCCGCGTCTTGTTTTGTAGATCCGCTGAAAATTGTGCCTTTCTCACCCGCTCGCGCAACTCCGTCAGTTCGAGGAATTGCGCCTTGAGATGAGCTTCAGTCTCGGTGAGGATTTCAAATCGCGCGTTGAGGTGAGACAAACGCTTCGGATTGAGGCTCATTTTCGCCCCCAAAGCCATTATGAAAGCAACAACAACTCAAGATAGTTTGTGGATAGATCAGAAATTTAACTTGCCAAGCAAAGTGCTGAATCCGCCCAGAGTCAAATTACAAATTTTCGCGCTACTGAACTGCAAGACAATTGGTGCAGCACCCCCGTGCCAGTCGGAGTGTGCGGCTGGCGAGCCATCGCCGGCGGTTGAAAGGTAATACTGTGATGTTGCGGTAGTCGCAAAAGCACGGAACGATATGCCCGTCGGCCCATTTCGGCCGGCGGGTATTCGGTCGGCGGATTTACTAATCGGTCACTAATTTAGAAGACAGATGTCTTGCGACAAGTTGTCGATTTCAATATAATTCATTCATGAAGCGGGACGGACGAAAATTAGATCACAAGACCTTAGAAGAAATTCGTCGGATGGCGGTTCAGCGCGTATGGAACGGCGAGAAACCGAGCGTCGTGATTGCCTCCTATGGGTTCAGTCGTCAGATCATCTACAAATGGTTGCGAGAGGCGCGAGGGAAAGGGCGCGGCTTGCGCGCGCTAATTTCACGAAAAGGAACGGGGCGCCCACGAACGCTCACGCCCAAGCAAGAGCAACAATTGTTTCGGTGGATCAACGGAAAGGATCCTCGTCAGCACGGCTTTGATTTCGGCATGTGGACGAGGTTGATCGTGCGCAAGCTGATTGCGGACAAATTCGAAGCTAATTTGGGTGTGACCGCTGTCGGAAAGTTACTTGCAAAATTAGGATTGACGCCGCAGAAGCCACTGAAGCGAGCTTACGAGCGAGATCCCGTTGCGATCGAAGCGTGGAAAACCGACGTCTATCCAGCCATTGCGAAACGGGCAAAAAAGCGAGGTGCCGAGATTTTTTTCTGGGATAAGTCCGGCTTTCGTTCCGAAGCCGTGCAAGGAAAGACTTGGGGTGTGAAAGGGCAGACCCCGATTATTTTTGTGCCCGGCACACGACAATCCGTCTCGGCGGCTTCAGCCGTAAATGCCAAAGGCGGTTTCTGGTGCGCGACCTACAAGGGTGGAATGAACGCGGAGCTATTTATTGCACTGCTCAAGGCAATGATGTTTCGTCGTAAGAAGCCTGTGCTCCTAATTCTTGATAGTCTGCCTGCCCACAAAGCCAAGATCGTCAAAGATTACGTTGCGTCGACCGAAGGGAAGCTTGAATTTCACTTTCTGCCGGGCTACGCCCCCGAACTCAATCCGGATGAGATGGTGTGGAATTACATGAAGAGGACCGGGACGGCACGGAAGCCGCTTGCAAAAGGGGAATCGTTGCACGATCGGATCGACGTCGAGCTGCAACAAATTCAAGAGAACCGCGCTCTCGTTCGATCTTTTTTTCGAGCAGAATCTGTCTCCTATATTAGTGACTGATTAGTAATTATGTCAGAAGCGATGAAATTAATTGTCGAGGGCTATCTCTCCCTGAAGGACCGTACTGCGCTCGAGGATCTCAGAGCACATCGGGAAAGGCTTAGGAAGCAGCTTGAGGATAAGCCGAAGAGCTGGGTTAAGGTCGATCCCGCGATAGAATTGTTTGATGAAGAGCTCCGCATCATCGGAGCGGCAATCGACAGGCTTTGAGCACCGCATGGGTTGAGGTAACCGGCCGTCAACCTGCCAGCGCTATCCTGCGGCGTCGCGGATTTGTATCGCGTACCGCGACACCGGTCACAACCCACAGAGCCCGCCGGCCTTCTCAACCGGCGGGTCTTCTATTGAGCGGTATAGGCATCAATGCGCATTCCGGTGAAGGCGACCATGGATTCCGACGCATGGCGACCACTTGATCCGGTCGATGACGACCAGGGCGGCGCAAGAGTGGATGACGCCGTTGGATGCAGGTTTTGATCTCAGTATTTGTGGCTTCGGTCAAGCTTCAGGTGGAGCCCGTGCGCGGCGCGGAGTGACCGCCACGAGTTAGACGCAGCGCCGCGCGCGGGCGGCCGGTTAGTGACGGGGGTCATTTTTTGATCGCCTTGGTCGGCTTTGTGGCCGTCGCATCCGCCATTTCGACGACCGGGCCCGCAGTGTCGGACTTGGCCGTCTTCGGATCGCGCATCGAGGGACCATCGAGCGCGAGGCGGTAGGCATTGTGCACGAGGCGATCGAGGATGGCGTCAGCGAAGGTTGGCTCGTCGATGACGTCATGCCATGCCTCGACTGGCAACTGGCTGGTGATCAGCGTCGATCCCGCGCCGTAGCGGTCTTCGACGATCTCCATCAGATCGCGGCGCTGGTTCGGATTGAGACGATCCGGCCCCCAGTCGTCGAGGATCAGCAGGTCGGCCTTGGTGAGCATGCGGAACAAGCGTGCGAAGCGGCCGTCACCGTGGGCCAGTTCGAGATCAGCGAACAAGCGTGGCACGCGCGCGTAATGCACGGTGTAGCCGTCACGGCAGGCTTTCTGTGCCAGCGCGCAACTGAGCCATGACTTGCCGACGCCGCACGGGCCGGTGACGAGCAGGTTGCGATGCTCGGCGATCCAGCGGCAGGCGGCCAGCTGCTGGAACAGTGCCTTGTCGAGCCGCCGTGGCGTGCGGTAGTCGACATCCTCGATCGAGGCCTGGCCGTGGCGCAGCTTCGCATGGCGCAGCCGGCTTTTGAACCGCTGCGTGCCGCGGTGCGCCGCTTCGCGATCGAGCATCAGCGCCAGCCATTCGGCAGGGCCAAGGTCCTTCGCGTGATCCTGTGTTTGCAACTCGATAAAGGCGTCCGCCATGCCGTCGAGCCTGAGGGCTCGAAGCTGGTCGATGGTGGGATGGGTCAGCATTGCGTGTCGTCTCCTCAGTGGAAGTAGCGGGGGCCACGGATGTTGGAATGAACTATCGCAGGCCCGTCCGTGGCGGTGGCGGGCCTTTGGCGATCCAGATTGTTCTTCAAGATGGACGTCACCGACGTGTAGGAGCGCGCGCCGATGTCGAGGGCGCGACCGCAAGCGGCTTCGAGCCGTTCATGGCCGAAGTTGGAGGCGTGCCGCAGGATACCGATCGAGGCGCGGAAGCCTTGTTCCGGATGCGTTCGCTCGCGCAGAATGATCTCGATCAACGCCGATGTCTTCGGCCCGATCTCGTTCGCCCGTCGCTGGATGCGTTCCGGCGTCCAGTCAGCATAGCGCCGGTGGCTGGACGGCATATGTTCGCGCACGGTCGTGTGGCGGCGGTTGGATGACGAGCGCACATGGACGGCGACGCGATTGCCTTGATGGAAAAGCTCGATGGTCCGCGCGGTGATCCGCGCCCACAGCGTCTCACGCAGCAGCGCATGCGGCACCGAGTAGTAGTGCTTCTCGACCTCGACGTGATAATCGAGGCCGGCCTTGCACTGCTTCCATTCGGCATAGACGTAAGGCGCCGTTGGGAGCGGCTTCAAGGCCGATCGGTCTGTGGCGTCGAACAAGGTGCGCCGGCTCGCGCCCAGATGCCGCGACACTCGGTCGTTGAGTGTTACGAGGCACTCCCGGATCGCCGCGTTCAGCTCCGGCAGCGAGAAGAACCGGCGGTTCCTGAGCTTGGCGATGACCCAGCGCGTCGCGACCTGCACGGCGACTTCGACCTTGGCCTTGTCGCGCGGCTTCCTGGGCCGCGCCGGCACGATCGCCGTGCCGTAGTGCGCCGCCATCTCGGCATAGGCGCGATTGACGGCGGGCTCGTAGAAGCAGGCTTTGGTAATGCCGGACTTCAGATTGTCGGAAACCACCATCGCCGACACGCCGCCGAAAAAGGCGAACGCGCGTGTGTGCGATCCGATCCAGTCGGGCAGCGACTGCGTGGCCGTCGCCTCGGCGTAGGTGTAGCTCGACGCACCGAGGGCTGCGACGAACAGTTGGCAGGCATGCACCTCACCGGTCGTCGCGTCAAAAATGTCGATCGTCGTGCCAGCATAATCGACGAACAGCTTCTCGCCGGCCACGTGCGCCTGCCGCATCGTCGGCGACAGGCGGCCTTCCCAGGCGCGATACAGTTCGCAAAACCGGCTGCGGCTGTAACCGTCGGGATGAGTGGCGCGGTACTCCTCCCACACCAATTGCAGCGTCACCCCCTTGCGGCGCAACTCGCGATGAACCGCCGGCCAGTCCGGCCGCGACCGCCAGTCCTTGGCCGCGGCCGCAGGCGCCGGATACAGGCGGCATTCCAGCGCGGCGTCACCGAGATCGTCCGGCAGTGGCCAACTGATACCGGCCTCACGCGCCCGGCGCAGGCACGCCCCGGCAGCGGTCGGGCCGATCCCGAGGCTCGCTGCGATCTGACGCTTGGACAGGCCGGCGGCCGACAGCCGCAGCACATCGCGGATCTTGCGCATGGGTAATCTCGATTGGGCCATTCCCGCTCCTCTGGAAAAAGGAGCGAGGTCCGGCTGATTCGCCGATCACCCAACGGCGTTCATCACGCCCGTCCACAGCCCTGTTGCCCTGGTCGCCATGGACCGGAACAGGTGGTCGTCATCAATCGGAAATGGTGGTCGCCATCAACCGGAAACACCGGTCGCCATGCCCCGGAGCGCGCAGTTCAGGCTGCTCAACGACGCCGGGCGAGTATTGAGGGGTAGCTGAGATAGCTATTTTCCCTCCTTCTCCAATTCTTTCTTTCCGTCCTCGTTCATCTTCTTAGCGGTCGGGTCTTGATCAGTGGACGCCGTCGGCTGTGTTGTCGTTGCGGGAGGGGCGGTGCTTGGCAGAGAGGTCTGCCCCGTCGTTTCTTTCGCTGGTCGGGTGGCGGTAGCTTTGGGCGGAGAGGCGTCATCAGCCGATGCGGTCCCGGCTTGGAAGCACAAGCACGACAAAGC
Source organism: uncultured Alphaproteobacteria bacterium (assembly GCA_963802585.1). Lineage (GTDB taxonomy): Bacteria > Pseudomonadota > Alphaproteobacteria > Rhizobiales > Xanthobacteraceae > Bradyrhizobium. Next base: position 489,397 of record CAWDJS010000017.1, read on the forward strand.
GACAACGACCGGTCTAATCGATTTCATTGCAAACCCTCCCACGATCTGGGCGCTGCGCTGCGCCGGTTCAGCCTAAACGCCTCGAGGGGCCGTTTGTGCCCTGTGGCGGCGAAATTCGAACCAGATTTGGGCGGCCACCTCGATCTTCGAATGTTTGCCGCGACTTTCCAAATTCCCGCTGAGTGTCCCTAATCAGGACAACACCGGACTCGAACGCCACGCCCTCCGGATCGTGCTCGGCCTATTCCTTCGGATGCCGCTTGATCGGAACGCCCAGCGCTTTTGCCTTTTGCTCGATCGTCTCCACGTACGTTCCGAAATGTGCGGCGATCCCAGACAGGCTTGCACCGCTCTTTGCCATCGAGGTCAGCTTGCGCTCACCTTTCCACGTGAACCAGCCCGGTGTTTTGCCAACCATGACGCAAGTCACCCCTGTATTGGATATTCGAACGCTAAACCTTCGGGATCGTGCTCGGCAAACCAGCGCTCGGCGGCTTCCTCGCTGGCAAGGGCCTTTAGGTGATCGAGGTCACCGACCTCTTTCGCCTTGTTGATGTAGATCCAGACAAGTCATGCTTTACGCTCGCTTTGTCTTCAGATCGGGAAAGCGGGTTCGCCGAGCAGTTTCGAGAAATTTGACGTGCTTGATGTTTTGATCGAGCACTTTCAGCCGCTCTTCCCCGCGCCTGATCTCGGCATCTGAGTTGTTGAGCATTGTCGAGCGGTCTTCGGCTCGCGTCAGATAGTCATCTAGGTCGGCCCTATTCAAGGCCGCCTCAATTGCGGCGGCGATCGACATGATCGATTCGTTGTCCGTATCCGCGTCACGTTCCTTTGAGCGAGTTCGAAACTCACTGTCCGAACTAAACCGAAACAGTTGCTTGATCATCCGCACAATGTCTCGCGCTTGCGGTCGCCCTCGAGGTTAGTGCGAACCAGGCTTTTAGCCTCGGGCTAAATCCGGGCACTATTCGTCCCTCATCCGCAGAAACATTTCCTTAATATCCGCGATGCGTACCGGCTTTTCTCGCGGTCCTTAATACTGCCTAAGCACAGACATTTGCCGAATGGCGATCTCGTACAGATGGATAGGAACATTCCGCCCGGCACGACAATTATTTGTGAGAGGATCTGCGGCGACTATGAAGCAGGTTTTATGGTGACCGTCGTAAGCACAAGTGTTGGTGTGAACGAACGCATACCGTTTAGACTGTTGCAGATGCCTTGCTGCGGATATCGTCTGTGCTGGTTGACGCCGCGACTTCCCAACCACTGTCCGGAATGTGGCCGGCACGTGCTTCTTGAATTGAAGAGTGGGGAATACACCCGGATCAGCGACGACGACGCATGGATCAAATATAGAAAATGATTTCCAGGGGCGTGCGATCTGGGCGGCAGAGATCGCTTCATGGCTCATCCTTCCAACGGTCGGGAGCCCAAAACGTCTCTGCAGGATAGAATGCAGTCAGGCGATTGAGCCGTGTGCCCTGCCGATAGCCGGTGAAATCCACGCTCCTGCAGCGCTTCAAGGCCAGCCCTGCAATCCGGTTCACCTGATCGCCGTTTGAGACTCAGCGGTTGTCCTCTCGCCATGAGGACCCCTGTGCGTAGCGAAGCAGATCCGCTCCCGCGATGTGATGATGGATGCCGATTTCTGCGCGTCGCAGGCGGGAGAAGTATTCTTCAGCCATGTTAGCGCACGCGCCATCGAGGCTGTATGCCTCCTGATGGTTGATTCTCTTGATCTCGAAATGCTCATGCAGCTTATCCCATGATGCTGCTTCGTCGGCATGCACAACCGGTTCCTTCGCGATACGCGCGCGAACGAACGAAGCAGCTTGGCTGTCCGAATTAAAAACTGCCGGGACCGAATTACCGTCACGCTCCCGAACTATCACGACAACCTTGCGCTTGCCGTTTTGGTTCCGGGTCAAGCGGCGATCACGGCGATGTGCTTTGACATTGGCTGGCTTCACGTAGCCCCGAAACAGAGGACATCAACTTCCGCCCGTCTTACCGACAAGGCGGCCCTTCATTTCCTCAGCCATGGTGCGGCGATCGAGGTTACTCGCCCCCACCACATTCCCGAGCGATTTGACCTTGTCTTTAAGGCGGACAAGGGCATGCATTCCCTGTCACGTCGTCTGGCGCCGAGAGGAGCGGATCGGCGTGTCCTTCGACCAGTACGGGATCGGATCGCCAACGGACGGGACCAGGGGCACTAGGGATACCCTATCATCGCGACCGGCTTTTCCTTCCAATTGAAATCCGGTCGAACGTCAGCGCCGCGCTTGCCGCAGGCGGTGCACACGAACCGCGGCTCGATATCCGACATAGGGGGCAGGGGCGGCGAGAGTGCAGCTCTGCTTATTATCGATCGCGAAACTGGTTGCCAATGCCCCGCGCCAGGGGCGATGATCTGGAGTTAACGATTTCGCGATATATGCGGGTTGGAGCGTTTCCACCCGAGAAGATCATGCTACGCGCGTTGGGACAGTTGCTGGTGCGAGGTGCCGTGAGCTTGGGTATCGTCGCCGCGACCGCGCTCTGCTTGACCGGGTTCTTATCTTTGATCGCGACCAGTCTTCAGCCGAAAAAGCAAGCCGTCGCGGAAACGATCACCACCGGTAACTGTAGGCCGGGCCATTGTCGTCCGAAGGCAAGCAGCGGGCGCCAGGTCGTTGCCGTAAAGGCCCAATAGAGACCTGAAGATTGCCCCGTCAGCGGGGCGACGCTTGGCACGAGGCTTTTCATTCCGGCACGGCTCAGCGGCTCCCTCCTGGGGCAGGAATGAGAAGTCCCGCCACGCCGACGGTGTAGACGGCCTGCGCTTGGCACTTCGAGCACCTAAAGGTAAGCCGCCCAAAGGAAGCCGCGCTCTCCTGCGGGGCGAGCGACATCGGCCAGGCCCCACACTGCGGGCATTTCACCAGCACCTGCTCAGGCGACAGATGTTTCATGTTCATAGAACAAGGGATGTCCCGCGACGTTCCTAGGGCTGGCGACCTGCGGCTCATCAGACCAAAGGAACAAAGCCCTGTCCCCTGCAATTGACGGGCGTACCGGAGGCGCGGCCATGCCAAATCCCACTGAAGAACAGATACGAGCCCGAGCGCACGAGCTTTGGGAACAGGCCGGCAAGCCGCAAGGCAGGGAAGACGAGCTCTGGCTTCTTGCCGAGAAGGATTTGAGCGAGAGGAACTCCGGAACAGCCAGAGAAGATCGTGCCCGGCTAACCCGTCAATCGAAGCGAAGCGACTCGCAGTGGAGAAAGCGTCCCTTGTCCTTGACCAGGAACGGCGTGTCACATTGGACGCACCGGGGCTTTTGGTCGGGCGCGTGATCCTTAGCAAAAGCGACATACTGCGCGCCGCATTCGACAACGAAGCGCGTAGTGCGCGAGGTCCTGTTACAGCCGGCCAAGGTTCGTCTTTCGCATCGAGAGCGGGAGGTTGCGGAGATCATCGCCGTCGACCGCCAGCACGTCAAAAGCGCCAGAGCTGCACCTGGGCGTTCTTTTTTCCGGAGTGCAGCGCGTTGAAATCAGCGACGCCGTCGACACCGAGGACCGCGGCTTCGCCGTCAATGACGAACTGCTTACAACGGTTCTTCAGCGCCGCATCCGCGATCCATGGATCGCGCTTTGACCAGTCATAGCCGCCTCGGGTGATCAGCCGGACGCGGTCGCCATCGCGTTCGACGCGCAGGCGGTAGCCGTCGTATTTGATCTCGTGGAACCAATCGTCCCCGGCGGGCACAGCTTTGCCGGTGGTCGGGATGCAAAACTCGAACTTGCGCATGGACCGAAGATAGGTGTAGGCCGGCCGGAAAGCGAATCCCGGCCGGCCAAAAACGCCTAGCGGAATAGTCCGTTGGGCCAGATGATTGTCTAAAAGATAGGGCCGCCTCAGAGCGAGCCTTCTATGTTGTCTAGATTGCGACGCCGTAGTAGTCATTTACTGATCGGGCCCTTGCGGGATCGGCCCAATTCCAAGTGTTGTCGTTACTGTACTTAGGCGCTCCCTTTAGTTGTGTCTCGGTAATACCCGTGCGATAACCGCCGAGGTTGGTATCGTATTTCAGCGACTGCCAAGGGAGCGGATAGTGGTCGTCGCCGATCCCGAGAAAGCCGCCGAAGCTTAAGACGGCATACGAAACCTTGCCCGTCATCTTGTCGATCATGACGCGCTCTATCGATCCAATCTTGGTGTCGTTAGCTCCGTACACGGCGGTACCCTCGACCTTGTCGCTACCGATAAGGGAACCTGTTTCTCTTGATTCCGTAACCATCGTTGGTCCTCCTCTGTTGAAGAGAACGAGCAACGGGGGGTACTACCAATTGTTCCTAGTGACTCCGCGTAGAACGCGCACATGTCTCCACGAGGCCGGCGCGCGACCTAGGGCGGGATTTCAATGGCCGTAAGCTTCACCGCTGACCCCGTTCGTTCCCCAGCAACTCCGGCAGCCGGCTGATCGCAACCGCTAGGCGCCGCGCTTCCTCCTTGCGCAGATTGAAATCGCGGTTTGGCTCGTCATCGAAATAGGTGATCGACACGACGAAGCCATTTGCAGTCCGCACGATGAAAGAGCTTTCGCCTTCCTCCACCGTCCATGGCGCGAGCATGCGGCGCGGCTCTTGGGTCATCCCGCATGATTCCGCCGATCGGCGCCGGAGTGAAGCCGCTAGGGATTGGGCCGCAGGCGTTCCCTCAATGTATGCTGCCGGAACCTTCGTTCAGCGAAGCGAGCATTTTGGCGAGCCGCCTCAGCTCTTCGGCCATGGCCAGGAGCTTGCCTTCAGGAGAGACATCTGCGCCGGCCGGAACGTTTCTCTGTATGGCCGCTCCCAGGCCTTCACATGCGTCGCTGAGTGCGTCCGCAAGATCGCTGAGCTCTCGCCGAAACTTGGTCGGGTCGGTCATTGGAGCGTCCCCCCATTCCTCCGCAGGCGTTGCCTACCGAAACCTAGGGACGCGCGAAAGCCGCCCCCCTGAGGGCTTGGCGCGTAGCTCAAGCGGAGAAGGCGCTAGCCGAGACTACCAGCCCCAGCACCAGAGCCACCGCGATCGCAAACACCGTCGGAATGACAAACTCTACGGCAATTTCTTTTCGGGTCATTGCGAGGCTCACTTTGACCCACCCCGGGCGCCACAAAACACCTTTAGTTGAGTCGCGCAAACAAAACAGGGGATCAGGCGCGGAGGTCAGCCGTCTAGCATCGACAGCTCGACGGGGCGGCGAGCTACAGCGCGTCGTGGGGGTGGAAAGGCCACCAACTTTGTGGCCGTGCCTGGTGCATATTAGTGCTCTGCTTCAGACGGTCGCCGTTGCAGCCGGCGAGTAGCAGTGCGAGCGCCATGATTGCTAAAACGCGGATTGGCTGCCCTCTCCATCCACAAGGACGAAAAGCTTACGCCTCGATGCTGACGGGGACCTTACGTAGAGCACGAAAGGCGCCCGTGAGACCCCGCGGTCGCAGCCCCACAACGGAATTACGCACCGGCGGCGCTACGGCCCAAGCATCCGCCTAGTGGCGTGTGCCGCCGTTATCATCGTCGACTGAGCCCCTCGGCATCTGAGGCGCGGTCAGACCGTCACTTGGATTGCAAATTGGGCAGCGCATGCCAGCCGCACCGCACCCACATGCATGCTCGCCTTCCCATGGCCGTTTAGGGTGACTTTCGCAGACCCGACCAGAGCCGTCGCATTGCCAGCAGGTTATGACCAACCGGGCCATCTAGCGCGCGCTCCTTTGCCGAATGTTGGCCCAGGCATTCGCGGAAGGGTTAACGCGTATGATGGAGCAAGGCCGTCTGCTTTGCTTGATTTGGATCAAGCAGCGACGTTTACGTTTCGGCCTGTACGGCGGTTGCGGCCTATCTCACAACGAGCCAAACAGCCGCCGCTCCTACAGCGGTCATGGCCATCGAGATCGCGATTGCGGTCGCGTAGCTGGCACTTGGCCAAACCGACGCTTTTGACCCAGCCTGTGTGAAAACCTGACCGATGCTATGATTTCTTTGCTAAATCGCGGGGGGATGATGAAGGGTTTCGTTCGAGGGGCGGATCGCCAGCAGACGACACTGTTGCCGGAGTGCCTTGATGATTGGGTGGACGAGAGTAATCCTGTTCGGGCGGTCGATGTGTTCGTCGATGCGCTGGAACTGGGCGAACTGGGGTTCGACGGCGTCACCCCGGCAGCGACCGGCCGGCCGGGATATCATCCCTCGGCGATGCTGAAGCTTTATATCTATGGCTATCTCAACCGGGTCCAATCGAGCCGGCGGCTGGAGCGTGAGGCTGGCCGCAATCTGGAAGTGATGTGGCTGACGGCAATCGTGCGATGGTCAAGATGTCGGAAAATTCAAAAGCGCTTGCCCAGGTTCTGATGCGTGTTTCTCCAAATTATTTCCCGATCGAAAAGCTTGCCTTCTTCGAAGATGGTGGCGGACGAGGCCCCGCGTTCTCGTCCTTGCCCTTCGACCATCTGCTGTTCACGGGATCCGGTGCTACCGGTCGCGCGGTCATGGCCAACGCCGCTCGCAACCTCACCCCCGTCACGCTCGAACTTGGTGGCAAGGCACCTGCGATCGTCGGGCCCGACTTTTCGATCAAGACGGCAGCAGAACGGATTCTCTGGGTGAAGATGTTCAACGCAGGTCAGATCTGCACGAACGTAGACTACATGTTTCTGCCCAAAGGGACTGAGGAAGAGTTCGTCGGCCATTGCCGGCGGCTTTTCGCTGAGCGCTTTCCGGACATCAACGGAAAGGACTACACGTCGATTATCGATGAACGGGCGTTCGCGCGCCTGCAGGCGACACTGGAGGACGCTCGTACGAAGGGAGCAGTTCTGATCAATCTCGCGGAACAGCAGGAGCCGGACGCGAAGCGCCGCAAATTCTCGCCGCATCTGGTGCTGAATCCAACAGAGGACATGATTGTCATGCAGCGCGAGATTTTTGGCCCGATCTTGCCGATCAAGACGTATGCAGATCGGCAGGAGGTAGCCTACTATATCAACAGTCACGACCGCCCGTTGGCAATCTATCCATTCACTCACAATGCCGAGCTGCGCGACTTCTACATCTCGCGGGTCATGTCGGGTGGCGTATCGGTCAATGAAGCTCTCCTGCACGTCGGCCAGCACGACCTGCCATTCGGTGGGGTCGGGGCGAGCGGCATGGGCCATTACCACGCGCGCGAGGGGTTCAACACCTTTTCAAAGTTGCGCCCGGTCTTCTATCAAGGCCCTCTCTCGCCGATCCAGATGCTATTTCAGCCGCCCTACGCCGGCCGCGCAATGAGCGTCCTGCAGACGATGATCAAGTGGAAGACGTGATGAGTGGCGTGAGCATGTCTGGGGCAAGCGGACAGGGTAAAGTCGTTGTCATCACAGGCGCGCTGGGCGCGCTTGGCAAGGTGGTCGCCGAGGAAGCCCTTTCGCGGGGCGCGAGAGTGGCCGGCATCGATCATGCTGCGTCGCAGCTCGCGGCAACAGCCGAGCGGATCGACCTCGGCCGCATCGACTTGACTGATGCAGCACAGGCGAAAAAAGCGATCGATGCCGCCGCCGCTCATTTCGGCGCGGTCGACGCGCTGATCAATATTGCCGGCGGATTTACCTTCGAGACCATTGCCGACGGCGATCCCAAGGCCTGGCAGCGCATGTATGCTCTCAATGTCGAGACCGCGCTGAATGCCTCGCGCGCGGCGATCCCGCATCTTCTCAACTCGGCGGGCGGCCCGCATCGTCAATATCGGCGCGATGGGCGCTCTGCAGGCCGGCTCCGGCATGGGTCCTTAT
>CAWDJS010000018.1:0-165000 GCA_963802585.1 uncultured Alphaproteobacteria bacterium
AATTGGTGCCATGAGCAGAAGCCATGTTAATGGCCGAGTTCGTATGCATTCGTAGGGCGCTCTCCGTCGCTCGGAAGCGGCTGGAAACTGGTCCAGCCAGCTAGCTAGCTCTATTCTGAATGGCCGTTGGTAGAGTGCGGGACTTATTCTTCTTGCAATACGCGACGACCGCACTGGAATTCCTCTGCAGGCGGTCGTAATCCAATACACTGTTGCTTGCCGCCGCGTTGTAGTAGCCGCTCATAAAATATCTTACAAAATCTTGATCCTCTGGACCGTACCCCAACCAAGTTCCGCAAGTGATCTTGTTAAAATCCAGCGTAGCGTTAGGCACCGCGGTTACGCCTATCGATTTTTCCAGGCCTACCATCACACTGGCACTCGGGTTGGATTGGCACCACCCTCTTACGTTTGTGACATTTGTCCGATGCAGGTCAAAATCTACAAACGTCCTCCGACTTTGATAACTAAACCAGCCGGTCATCCAAGCCGAGAACTTGCTCGACGGTGCAGCCGGCATGGCGAGATATTCGCTACAGGTGATGCTGCGAATATCGACCGTCGTGGCAAGCGCTTCACCAGCGAACGCTGGGACAATTAGGATCGCGAACGTAAGGATAATCAACCTGCATCTCATTGCGCGACCTCCACAGTAACGAATGACCGACCAGACCAATCGCGATTTAATGTGATCACAAAACCTGCATCCCGTGCCCCCCTTAATGGCGAGTGCAAGGTTTCCAGTTGATCTAGATCAACGGCGGCAGGACCCAACTCTCTGTCCGCAGAGGGTCATTTTCGACCGATTCAACGTGGCTTTGCGATGCCCGATTGTACCCTGGAAGCGGACATCAGGTTCGCTGGCACTTATGAGTACACGCCTTGGAGTTTATGAGTCCACGACCTAGCGCGACTGCAGCATCGCCATTGCGGGCACCGAGATAGACGAAGGTGCCGCCGAGCAGACGATTGATCCAGCCCGTGACACGGCCGGACTGGCGCACGCGGCTTGCCGCTTTCGCTGAGAACGCGGCGATGGCAAGGCAGACGAGCGTGGCGTTGAAGACGAAGATGGTGCCGAGCAGCAGGAAGGCCAGCGCCTTGTGCGGCGCCTCGGCGTCAACGAATTGCGGCAGGAAGGCGAGGAAGAACAGCGCGACCTTCGGATTGAGCGCGTCGGTCAGCGCCCCCTGCCAGAATACTTTCGAGAGCGAGATCGCACGGGCGCCGCCCGACGGCGAGCCGGCCGGTTCGCCCTCACGCGTCAGCAGCATCCTGATCCCGATGAAGCAGAGATAGGCCGCGCCCGCCCATTTCACCGCCATGAACGCCATCGCTGAGGCCGCCAAAAGCGCCGAAAGCCCGATTGCGCAGCTGAAGACGTGGACGAGGCAACCTGTACTGATTCCGAATGTCGCGACAGCACCGCCGCGCCAACCGAATTGCGCGCTGCGCGCGATGATATAAGCCAGGTCAGGCCCTGGCGCGAGCGTGAGCACAAGTCCGGAGATGACGAAGAGCCAGAGATCGTGGATGCCCAACATTTGAACGGTTCCCGTGCCAAAAGGCGTGGTCGAACGCCGCAGCGGCGGCGGATTTATACAAGTTAATGGCGGCCGGTAAGCATGACTATTGCCTCCGGGCAACTCTTCCGTCAGATACGACTTGCAGAATTCCTGTCGATCGCCAGCAGGTGGCGATTCCCGCGCACGGGGCCGATGGAGAGACGTCTCGCCGCCATTGTTTGCGCCGATATCGCCGGCTACTCCCGCATGATGGGGGCCGACGAGGCGGGGACGCATGCCTCGTTCAAGGCGCATCGCAGCGCGATCTATCCGACCATCCTCAACCACGGCGGCCGGCTGGTGAAAAATACCGGCGACGGCTTCCTCGTCGAGTTCCCGAGCATCGTCGGCGCGATCGAGGCGGCGATCGAGATGCAGACGATGATGGCGGAACGAAATCATCATTTGCCGGCCGAGCGCGCCATGCACTTCCGCATGGGCGTGCACATGGGCGACGTCATGGCCGACGAGGACGAAGTGTTCGGCGACGACGTCAACATCGCGGTCCGCCTGCAGGTGGTGGCCACGCCCGGCGGTATCGCAGTGTCGGACAAGGCTTTTGCGGAGGCCGGCAAGCGCCTGAGCGTGCCACTGGCCGATACCGGCCGGCATCGCTTCAAGAATATCGCCGATCCCGTCCATGTCTGGACCTGGACGCCGGAAGGGATCGATGCCATTCGCGTGGCTCGCGACCATTCGAACGCGCCCGCCCAATACCGCACCGCGATCATCGGCGTGCTGCCCTTCGACAATCTCAGCGACAGCGCCGACGAATATTTCGCCGACGGATTGACCGAGGACCTGATCCACGCGCTGTCGCTGCAGTCGTTCTATCGCGTGCTGAGCCGAAGCTCGACCTTCGCCTTCCGGGGCAAAAATGTAACCACGCGCCTGATCGCGCGCGAGATCGACGCGACCTACCTGATCCAGGGCTCGGTGCGCCGCGCCGGCAACAAGATCCGCGTCACCGCCGAACTGATCGCGCCCGAGAGCGGCGAGCAGCTCTGGACCGGCCGCTACGACCGCGACATCGACGATCTCTTTGCGCTGCAGGACGAGATCACGACCAGCCTGTCGGCCGCGATCGCACCGGAGATCTACCGCGCGGAAGCCTCGATGCCGGCGCGGCATTCCGATCTCACCGCCTGGGAACGGTTCCTGAAGGGGCTGTCGCATTACTATCGCGAGACCAAGGAGGATTTCGAAACCTCGATCGACCTGTTCAAGCAGGCGATTGCGCTCGACGGCGAACTTTCGATCGCCCGCGCCTATCTCGCCACCATCATGATCCAGGGCGTGCAATATGGCTGGCTCCGGAGCAGCCGCGAATTGTGGTCCACCGCGATGGACCTTGCCGAGAGCAGCGTCCGGCTCGATCCGCGTTCGTCCTTTGCCTTCTCGATCCTCGCCTATATGCATGTGATGCAGGGACGCTATGAAGCGTCGATTGAGGCGATCGAGCGCGCGGTGGCGCTCAACCCCTACGACATGGGGGCGCGCGGCGTGCAGGGAATCTGCCACCTCCTGATCGGCGAGCATCGCCAGGCGATCGAGCTGCTTTCAATGGCGGTCCAGCGCGGCAACAGCGATCCGCGCTATCAATGGGCGGCCTCGATCGCGTTCAGCCATTATCTCCTCGGCCAATACGACGCCTGCCTGTCCTGGGCGCGGGAGGCGCTGTACCTCAATCCCAACCATCTGCAGGTGCTGGCGATACGGACGGCGGCGCTGGCGCAGCTTGGCCGCACGGAGGAAGCCGCCAAAGCCGCCGAATCGCTGCTCGGCAATTATCCGAATTTCAGCGTCGAACGGCACTTGCGCAATTTCCACTGGAGAAATCCGGCTGACGTCGCGCATTACCGCGAGGGGCTGCTGAAGGCCGGCGTGCCGTTCGGCAAAATTGAATTGGTCGCCAAGCGCGCCGCGGACTAGCTGAGCAAAGCCGTGACGTGATCGGGACGGCTGGCCCGATCGCGGCCCATCGACACCGTGGCGCCCGCCCCCTAAACTCCCCGGCTTTCCTTGAGGCGGGGCAAGGCTATGCTGGTGCGGTCGGCGCTGCGCGAATATCGGACCTGGACGTTGGACAGCCGCTATTGGGACGGCTACGCGCCGCGCCCGGACGACATCATCATCGCCACGGCGCCGAAGTGCGGCACGACCTGGATGCAGCAGATCGTCAGTTCGCTCGTGTTTGGGGACGCGCAGGTCCGCCCACTGGCGGCGGTCTCGCCCTGGGTCGAAGCGCGATTTCGTTTCACCGCCGACGAGATACAAGACATTCTCGGGGCTCAGCGGCACCGTCGCTTCCTGAAGACCCATCTGCCGATCGACGGCCTGCCGCTCTACGACGAGGTCAAATACATCCACGTCGCCCGTGACGGACGCGACGCGGTGTTGTCGATGCACAACCATTTCACCGGCTTCAGTGACGAGCAGACGGCGCGCTTCGACGCAATCGGTCGAGAAGACCCGGTCATCGCAAGGCCCTACGAGCGGCCGCCGGCCGACGTAAGGGATTACTTCCGTCAATGGCTCGCGAGCAAGCCGGTCAGAGGCGCTGTCGAAGGCCCGCCGAGCCTGTTCCTTTTCGACCTCGAGACTGGATACTGGGCAGAGCGCAAGCGGCCGAACGTCCTGCTCGTCCACTACGCCGATCTTTCCGGCGACCTGGAGGCCGAGATGCGGCGCATCGCCAGCTTCCTTGACATCGAGATCGACAACGACCTGTGGCCGTCCCTCGTGCGCGCGGCGGGTTTCGAGGCGATGCGGGCCGCAGGCGATGGGCTGATGCCCCAGACCAGGATGATGTTTCCCGAAGGCTCGAAGCGCTTCTTCAACAAGGGTGTGAACGGCCGCTGGCGTGACGTCCTTACCGATGACGACCTGACGCTATACGAGACCAGGGTCAGCCAATGTCTTAGTCCGGGCCTCGCGGCGTGGCTCCATGGCGGGCGGCGGCAAGCGGGCGATCCGCGCGAAGTACAGGACTGAACGAAATGTGCCGCGGATTCCTGAGCAAGAGAATGCTCACCCGAACAGCGGCGTGCCCGGCACGAACGCGTCGAACGCCGCCCAGAATTGCGCGCGGTAGCGGTCCTGCTCCTGCAGGATCTCGTGCTTGGAGCCGGCGATGACGAGATGCGAGCCGGCGCGCAAATGATAGGCGAACTCCTCGATCGCCGCCGTCGACACCACGGCGTCATTGGAGGCCGCCAGCATCAGGATCGGCTGGCGGATCTGCGTGGGATAATACACCTGGCGAAAGGTGTTCATGGCGCGGAAGGCGGTGTCGGCCCAGGCCACTGTCGGCGAGGCGATACCGAGCGTGGGGTCTTCTTCCAGGACCGCGGCGTTGCGCGCGTAGCGGACGGGATCGCTGGTCAAGGGATTATTGATGAAGGAACGCGTGCCGGTGAGCGTATCGTCGCCGCCGGGAACGTAGCGGCCGCCCTGCCCGGCCAGGCGGATCGCGCGCAGCAACAGCCGCACCGGCAGCGATGTCGCGCGCCCGGGCAGATCGATCATCGGCGCCGACAGCACCATGCGGTCGAACCAGCGTTTGCCGGCATGGGCGAGGCGCAGCATCACCGCGCCGCCCATGGAGTGGGCCAGCGCAAAAAACGGTGGCGGACAATCCGGCAGCACCACCTGCTGCACGAAGGTCTCGACGTCGATCTCGTAGTCGGCAAAGTTGCGGACATAGCCCTTGCGCGGATCGCGCAGGCGGCGCGACGAATGGCCCTGCCCGCGCCAGTCGATCGTGGCGACCGCAAAGCCGCGGTCGCGCAGGTCGCGCACGGTCTCGAAATATTTTTCGATCTGCTCGCCGCGGCCGTGGAAAATGCAGACTGTGCCCTTGCGGCCCGCCGGCGGAGCCCAGCGCGCGAAGCGCAATTCAGCGCCGTCGGGCGTACGTATCGTGCCGGAGACGAAGTCTTCCGGAACGGGATTGGCGGGAATCGAGACGAGCGTCATGGGCCGAGTTGAATAGGAGGAGCCGAATAGGAGGAAAAGGCTGAAAAACAAGGGCGGGAACGGTCAAAAAAGGCTCTACTCCCGCCCTCTTGAACGCCGTCTTGCCTTCTCCCATATCACCAACGTGCAGGCCGCTACCAGTGTTTCGGGACATCGAACCGAACATTGAGGCTGCACAGGACTAAGCCCGGCCCGATGGCGGGCGGGTATCTCAACAGTCGCTCAATGGAGGACTATTCCGATGCGTACCTACGACCTCACTCCGTTTTATCGCTCCACCGTCGGCTTCGACCGTCTCTTTTCCCTGCTTGACCAGGCCACCTCTGACGGCAGCCCCGGCTATCCCCCCTACAACATCGAGCGCACCGGCGAGAACGCCTACCGCATCTCGGTAGCCGTGTCCGGCTTCGCCAAGGAAGAGCTCTCCATCGTCGCGAAGGAAAATACGCTGACGATCAAGGGCGAGAAGGTCGGGGGCGAGAACGGCAAGGACAAGGCCGAAGTGCTTTACCGCGGCATTGCCGCGCGTGCCTTCGAGCGCGTGTTCCAGCTTGCCGACTTCGTGGTGGTGAAGAACGCCTCGCTCGAGCACGGCCTGCTCCATGTCGATCTCGTCCGCGAGATCCCCGAGGCGAAGAAGCCCCGCAGCATTCCGATCGGTTCAGTCGCGCCTGCCGCTCCGCAGGTGGTCGACGGTTCGGCCCAGAAGGCCGCGGCCTGATCGGACCTGATGTCACGTAGCGTTGTGTAGGAAAACGCCCCGGAAACCGGGGCGTTTTTTGTTGTTCTCGCAATGACGCTAGTCCAGCCCCTGCGCCGCCGGCATCTGCTGCGTCGGCCGGATCACCGGCGCGGGCCTGGCTTCGCCGACGGTCGCAGCCGATGGCGGCGGTGACGCGTTCGCCTGCGAGGGTGCCGGCGCTGCTGGAGCAGTGCTGGCCGCGGGCGCGGGCGGCGTTGCCGGCCTGGCCTCGATCGCGGCCGATTGCTGCGGCTTCGGCGCAGGCATCGGCACGGCGCGGCTGGCGACATGCGGCACCGAGGCCGGCGGCCGCGGCACGCCGCGGATCACGGTCGGCGGCGGCATGGCGGCATCAGACCCGGGGGCAGACATCTGCTCCGCCCCGAAGTTTTCGCCGTAGGGCGCCGGGCCGCCATAGCCATAGCCGTAGGCCGGCACGAAGCGGAGAATGCGCCCGTTGCGGGCGTCGATCACCAGCCGCCCGTCCTCGCCGCGACGGTCGATGGCTGCGATCACATAGACAAGGCCGCGCTGATGCGGAATGCCGAGCGGCGAGAAGCCGTTGTCGCGCAGCACGGCGTAGACTTCCTGCGGTGGCAGCAGCGACTGGCCGTAGCCGCCATAATTGTAAACCGGCGGCGGCGCCGGCGGCACGGCACCGTAGGGCCGCGCATACGGCCCGTCGAAATCGGAGACACCCCGGTACGGCGCCGGCATCTGAGCATTGGCGGCCGAGCTCGCCAATATCAATCCGGCCATCACGGCCCATCCTGCGAAACGCTTCATCGCTTCATTGCTCCTGCAAGCGCCCCCGCTAAGCCCTCGAGTTAAGCTCGGCGGCAATCTCGGCGGTGATTTCGGCGCTGCTTGGGCCGGATCGCGGCACGTTTGCTTCAAATCCGCGGCAGCACAGATCAGCTTTGCAGTTGCATGGGCGCCTGCGGACTTTCTCGCGCTTGTGTGGTAGAGAAAAATAAGGCATGGTGGAAGTTAGGACAGCATAGCTGTCTCAAATTTCGTTGCGAAACCGGCATAGGGATTGCAACGAAAGTTCGGCCTCTAGCGCCGCAAAGGTACCAGGCGAAGCCGTTCTCCAGGGACGTTGAACGCTGAGCCTGAACTCTGAAAATACGGCTCGCTTTTGGGACGAGCGGTGACCCCCATTTTTTTCTTGGGGTGCCGCGGAACGCCCAAGGTGCGCCGAAGACGCAACGGCAAGGCCCTTATTCGGGGAGACGCACTATGAGCGGGTCGGAAATCGAGCGCGAACACATCGTGGCAGAAACGCTGTCGTCGAGCGCGGATTCGAAACCCGTCGCCCGCGAATTGCACACGTGGCGCCCGCCCGCCGAAGGCCTGTACGATCCTTCGCTGGAAAAAGATTCCTGCGGCGTCGGCTTCATCGCCAACATCAAGGGCAAGAAGTCGCATCAGATCGTCTCCGATGCGCTGAACATCCTCTGCAATCTCGAGCACCGCGGCGCCGTTGGCGCCGACCCGCGCTTCGGTGACGGCGCCGGCATTCTGGTGCAGATCCCGCACGCCTTCTTCAAGCGCAAGGCCGCCGAGATCGGCTTCCTGCTGCCCGATCCCGGCGAATACGCCATCGGCGCGCTGTTCATGCCGAAGGAGACGGCATGGCGGAAGGTGATCCAGAGCATTGTCGCCGACCAGATCAAGGCCGAAGGCATGATGCTGCTCGGCTGGCGCGATGTGCCAAGCGACAACTCCTCGCTCGGCGTCACCGTCAAGCCGACCGAGCCCTATCACATGCAGGTCTTCATCGGCCGCAACGGCAGCGCGAAGAGCGAAGACGAATTCGAGCGCCGTCTCTATATCCTGCGCAAGTCGATCTCGCAGGCGATCTATCTGCGCCGCGACCGCGGCCTGGCGGGCTATTATCCCTGCTCGATGTCGTGCCGCACCGTGATCTACAAGGGCATGTTCCTCGCCGACCAGCTCGGCAAGTACTATGCCGACCTGCACGAGCCGGATTTCGAAAGCGCGCTGGCGCTGGTGCACCAGCGCTTTTCGACCAACACCTTCCCGACCTGGTCGCTGGCGCATCCCTACCGGATGATCGCCCATAACGGCGAGATCAACACGCTGCGCGGCAACGTCAACTGGATGGCGGCGCGGCAGGCCTCGGTGAGCTCCGAGCTCTACGGCAAGGACATCAACCGGCTGTGGCCGATCTCCTATGAAGGCCAGAGCGACACCGCCTGCTTCGACAACGCGCTCGAATTCCTGGTGCAGGGCGGCTATTCGCTGCCGCATGCGGTGATGATGATGATTCCGGAAGCCTGGGCCGGCAATCCCCTGATGGATGAGCAGCGCCGCTCCTTCTACGAATATCACGCCGCGATCATGGAGCCGTGGGACGGCCCCGCCGCGATCGCCTTCACCGACGGCCGCCAGATCGGCGCCACCCTCGACCGCAACGGCCTGCGGCCGGCGCGCTATCTCGTCACCAGCGACGACCGCATCGTGATGGCGTCCGAAATGGGCGTGCTCAAGATTCCGGAGGAGCAGATCGTCACCAAGTGGCGGCTGCAACCCGGCAAGATGCTGCTGGTCGACCTCCAGGAAGGCCGCCTCATTCCCGACCACGAGATCAAGGCGCAGCTTGCGAAGAGCCATCCCTATCGCGAATGGCTCGGCCGCACCCAGATCCAGCTCGAGGAATTGCCCGACGCCGCGAGCAAGGGCATGCGTTCCAACCTGCCGCTCTTGGACCGGCAGCAGGCTTTTGGCTATTCGCAGGAAGACATCACCATCCTGATGACGCCGATGGCGTCGATCGGCGAGGAAGCCGCGGGCTCGATGGGCAACGACACGCCGATCTCGGCGCTGTCAGACAAGCCAAAGCCGCTCTTCACCTATTTCAAGCAGAACTTCGCGCAGGTGACCAATCCGCCGATCGATCCGATCCGCGAGGAGCTGGTCATGAGCCTCGTCTCGATCATCGGGCCGCGGCCGAACCTGTTCGACCTGCAGGGATTGGCCTCAACCAAGCGGCTCGAAGTGCGCCAGCCGATCCTGACCGATGCCGATCTGGAGAAGATCCGCTCGATCTCCGACGTTGCCGACACCCATTTCAAGTCGCGCACGCTGGATACCACGTTTCACGCCGGCTTCGGACCGGCCGGCCTCGAACAGGTGCTGGACGAGCTCTGCGCGCGTGCCGAAGGCGCGGTGCGCGAGGGGATCAACATCATCATCCTGTCCGACCGCATGGTGGGTTCGGACCGGATTCCGATTCCCTCGCTCTTGGCCTGCGCCGCCGTGCATCATCATTTGATCCGCACGGGCTTACGCACCTCGGTCGGTCTCGTCGTCGAATCCGGCGAGCCGCGCGAGGTGCATCACTTCGCCTGCCTCGCCGGCTATGGCGCCGAAGCGATCAACCCCTATCTCGCGTTCGAGACCATCGTCGCGATGAAGGACCGCCTGCCGGGATCGCTCGACGATTACGAGATCGTCAAGCGCTACATCAAGTCGATCGGCAAGGGCCTCCTGAAGGTGATGTCGAAGATGGGCATCTCGACCTATCAGTCCTATTGCGGCGCGCAGATCTTCGATGCCGTCGGGCTGAAGGCGGACTTCGTCGCGAAATATTTCGCCGGCACCCACACCCGCATCGAAGGCGTCGGCCTGTCCGAGATCGCGGAAGAGACCACACGCCGGCATGCCGACGCCTTCGGCGACGCGCAGGTTTACAAGACCGCGCTCGATGTCGGCGGCGAATATGCCTACCGCACCCGCGGCGAGGACCATGCCTGGACGGCGGAATCGGTCTCGTTGCTGCAACACGCGGCCCGCGGCAATTCGAAGGAGCGCTACCAGTCGTTCGCCAAGATCCTCAACGAGCAATCCGAGCGGCTGGTCACGCTGCGCGGCCTGTTCCGGATCAAGAGCGCCGAGGACGAGAAGCGCAAGCCGGTGCCGCTCAACCAGGTCGAGCCGGCCAAGGACATCGTCAAGCGTTTCGCCACCGGCGCGATGAGTTTTGGCTCGATCTCGCGCGAGGCGCACACCACGCTCGCCATCGCCATGAACCGGATCGGCGGCAAGTCCAATACCGGCGAAGGCGGTGAGGAATCCGACCGCTTCAAGCCGATGGCGAACGGCGATTCCATGCGCTCGGCGATCAAGCAGGTCGCCTCCGGCCGCTTCGGCGTCACCACGGAATATCTCGTCAACTCCGACATGATGCAGATCAAGATGGCGCAGGGCGCCAAGCCCGGCGAAGGCGGGCAACTGCCCGGCCACAAGGTCGACGCCACCATTGCGAAAGTTCGGCATTCGACGCCGGGCGTCGGCCTGATCTCGCCGCCGCCGCATCACGACATCTATTCGATCGAGGACCTCGCGCAGCTCATCTACGACCTCAAGAATGTCAACCCGGACGGCCTGGTCTCGGTGAAGCTGGTGTCCGAAATCGGCGTCGGCACGGTCGCGGCCGGTGTCGCCAAGGCGCGCGCCGACCATGTCACCATCGCGGGTTTTGAAGGCGGCACGGGTGCGTCGCCACTGACGTCCATCAAGCATGCAGGCTCACCCTGGGAAATCGGCCTCGCCGAAACCCACCAGACGCTGGTCCGCGAGCGGCTGCGCAGCCGCATCATCGTGCAGGTCGACGGCGGCTTCCGCACCGGACGCGACGTCGTGATCGGCGCGCTGTTGGGGGCCGACGAATTCGGCTTCGCCACCGCGCCGCTGATCGCGGCCGGCTGCATCATGATGCGCAAATGCCATCTCAACACCTGCCCGGTCGGCGTGGCGACCCAGGACCCGGTGCTGCGCAAGCGCTTCACCGGCCAGCCCGAGCACGTCATCAACTACTTCTTCTTCGTTGCCGAGGAAGTCCGCGAGATCATGGCAAGCCTCGGCTTCCGCAGCTTCAACGAGATGGTGGGCCAGACCCAGTTGCTCGACCAGACCCGCCTCGTGGCGCACTGGAAGGCCAAGGGCCTCGATTTCTCAAAACTGTTCGTGCGGCAGCAGGAGGAGAAGGGCCAGAAGATCTATCACTCCGAGGCGCAGAACCATCATCTGGAGGCCGTGCTCGACCGCAGGCTGATCGAGCGCGCGCAGGCCGCCCTCGACCGCGGCGCGCCGGTCAAGATCGAGACCGAGATCAACAATGTCGACCGCTCGGCAGGCGCGATGCTCTCAGGCATGGTTGCGAAGATCTACGGCCATGCAGGCCTGCCCGATGACACCATCCATGTGAGCCTGAAGGGCACATCCGGCCAGGCTTTCGGCGCGTGGCTCGCCAAGGGCGTCACCTTCGAGCTCGAAGGCGAAGGCAACGACTATGTCGGCAAGGGCCTCTCCGGCGGCAAGATCATCGTCAAGCCGCCGCGCAACAGCGGCATCGTGCCGGAAGAGAGCATCATCGTCGGCAACACCGTGATGTATGGTGCGATCGAGGGCGAATGCTATTTCCGCGGCATCGCCGGCGAACGCTTCGCGGTGCGCAATTCCGGCGCGATCGCCGTCGTCGAAGGCGCGGGCGACCATTGCTGCGAATACATGACCGGCGGCATCGTGGTCGTGCTCGGCAAGACCGGGCGCAACTTCGCGGCCGGCATGTCCGGCGGCATCGCCTATGTGCTGGACGAGGACGGCTCCTTCGACAAGCTCTGCAATATGGCGATGGTCGAGCTCGAGCCGCTGCTCTCGGAAGAATTGATCAACGAGGACGCCTACCACCACACCGGCGATCTCGAGGCGCATGGCCGGGTCGACGTGTTCAAGAACCTGCTCGACGCCGACATCGAGCGGCTGCACGTCCTGATCACGCGCCATGCCAAGGCGACGGGCTCCAGGCGCGCCGCCGAGATCCTGGCGAACTGGAAGGAGTGGCTGCCGAAATTCCGCAAGGTGATGCCGGTCGAGTACCGCCGCGCGCTGCGGGAATTGAAGGCGAATGCCGACGCCGAACCGAAAATTGCAATCGGGGCGTAGCATCACAACGCGTCATTCCGGGGCGCGCGAAGCGCGAAGCCGGAATCTCGCAAGACGACATCGAGATTCCGGGTCTGCGCCTGCGGCGCATCCCGGAATGACCAAAAGAAACGCAGGGGCGTCAGGTTTAAATGGGTAAGGTCACAGGTTTTCTGGAAATCGAGCGGCATGACCGCAAGTACGCACCGGTCGCCGAGCGGGTGAAGCATTTCAACGAATTTGTCGTTCCGCTGACGGAAAAAGAGACGCGCGACCAGGCCGCGCGCTGCATGAATTGCGGCATTCCCTATTGCCACGGCACCGGCTCGGTTCAGCCGGGCACACCGGGCTGCCCGGTCAACAACCAGATCCCCGACTTCAATGACCTCGTTTATCAGGGCAACTGGGAAGAAGCCTCGCGCAACCTGCATTCGACCAACAATTTTCCGGAGTTTACGGGGCGCATCTGCCCGGCGCCGTGCGAGGCCTCCTGCACGCTCAACATCGACGACAATCCGGTCACGATCAAAACCATCGAATGCGCCATCGTCGATCGCGCCTGGGAGAACGGCTGGCTGAAGCCGGAGATCGCGCCGGAAAAAACCGGCAAGAAGGTCGCGGTGATCGGCTCCGGTCCGGCGGGCCTCGCCTGCGCGCAGCAGCTCGCGCGCGCCGGCCATAACGTGCATGTCTACGAGAAATTCGCCAAGGCCGGCGGCCTTTTGCGCTATGGCATTCCCGACTTCAAGATGGAGAAGAATGTCATCGACCGCCGCATCAAGCAGATGGAGGCCGAGGGCGTCACCTTCCATTACGGCGTCCATGTCGGGGCCAATGGCGCGCTCGATCCGCGCGAGATGCTCAACGAATATGACGCGATCGCGCTGACCGGCGGCGCGGAAGCCCCGCGCGACCTGCCGATCCCCGGCCGCGATCTGCATGGCATCCATTTCGCGATGGACTTCCTGCCGCAGCAGAACCGCCGCGTCGGCAACGAATCGCTCAACGGCACCGCCGACATCCTCGCCGGCGGCAGACATGTCGTCGTGATCGGCGGCGGCGATACCGGGAGCGACTGCATCGGCACCTCGTTCCGCCAAGGCGCTGCGTCGGTGACGCAACTGGAAATCATGCCGGCCCCGCCCGAGCACGAGAACAAGGGCCTGACCTGGCCGAACTGGCCGCTGAAGATGCGGACCTCATCGAGCCAGGCCGAAGGCGCCGCGCGCGAGTTCGCGGTGCTGACGCAGAAATTCACAGGCAGCGACGGCAAAGTGGCAAAACTGCATTGCGTGAAGGTCGACGACAAGTTCAAGCCGCTGCCCGGCACCGAGTTCGATCTCGACGCCGAGCTCGTGTTGCTTGCCATGGGCTTCGTCCATCCCGTGCACGAGGGCCTGTTGAAGATGCTCGGCGTCGACCTCGACCAGCGCGGCAACGTCCGCGCCAACCTGGTCGACTACCAGACCTCGCGCCCCAACGTGTTCTCCGCCGGCGACATGCGCCGCGGCCAGTCGCTGGTGGTCTGGGCCATCCGCGAGGGCCGCCTCTGCGCGCAGTCGATCGACAAGTTCTTGATGGGGACGACGAATTTGCCGAGGTGAGACTACAGTTGGGGGGAACTATCACTACCCCGCTTCAGCTTTGATAAATCTAGCTTTTTTGGCGCCTAAGGAGGGCGTTTGTATCCGAGTTTTGTATTGACGGGCATGAGCTGCCTAAGCGTTGCCGGGATAGCAGCAGCAGTGTGCGCATCCGCAGAGCTCCAGTCACTGTCTAACGGATCGGCAGTTTTTTTAGAGCCTCCTTGGCAGGCCTTTTCCAACCACTCGCGCGCCTTGGGAAAATCCTGCGCCACACCGTAACCGCCGTAGAGGTAAACCGGCATTCTCGGATATACCGTAAATGATCTGACCACCAGCCGAATTGGCAAAAGCGGTAACATCTTTCACCAGTTCAGAACGTGCATCGCTCGTCTTATTCAGCGCTGGGGAGGCCTTGTATTCCAATGAAAGACCTTCAGGGAGCCCTTCATCGATCAGCCGTTGAACGTCCACTATGCCCTTAAGGTGCAACATTCACGCCTCCGCCCATTTTCCCGCTCTACGGGTTAAATGGTGTTGGTGCAATTTGCCAGCTCGAAATTCACGAACCGGCTTGAACCTGATCTACTCACGAACCCACCGCTGCCGATCGTTCCCCGAATACGTCGGGGCGGCCCGGCACCACTTTCGTGAATTGTTGCGCCAGCCTCACTGCGTGAACGTCGCATGATCGCAGGCAGGAAAACGCCAGCCAATATCATAACCTTGGCGGCACAGCCCAATGATGCCATGTTTGCTTCGCCAGAACGGTTGGCGCGGCGCTCGGCCGATGTGGGCGCAGGCTCGGCGCAAAAGCTGGGGAGCGAACGATGAAGTTACTCTATTTCGATGATTTCAAGCTCGGCGTGCTGAAGGGCGACGCCGTGGTCGATGTCAGTGCCGAGGTGACGGACATCCCGCATACCGGCCCGGGCGATTTAATGAACGGCTTGATCGAGCGTTGGGGCAGCACCAGGCCGCGGCTCGAGGCGGCGGTGGCGCGCGGCGCCGGGGTGCCGGCCTCTAGCGTCTGCATCCGTCCGCCGGTGCCGGGCCCGCGCACGATCGACTGCATGGCGGTCAACTACATGGAAGATGGCACGCGCAGCGCGCCGGCGCCGATCAACGCCTTCCACAAATCGCCGAGTGCAATCATCGGGCACGGCGACACGATGGTGTTGCCTGACGTGCCGGCCACAATCTTCGAGGGCGAGGCCGAGATGGCGGTCGTCATCGGCAAGACGTGCAGCCACGTCAGCGAGCTTGATGCGATGAGCTACGTCTTCGGCTACATGAACTTCGTCGACGGTTCGGCGCGCGGCTTGCCGCCACAGGGCAACGTGTTCTTCCAGATGAAGAGCCGTGACACATTCGCCCCGATGGGCCCCTATCTCGTGACCGCCGACGAAGTCAAGGATCCGCTGAAGCTGCAAATCAAGCTGTGGAACAACGGCGTGCTGATGCAGAACTTCAATACCGACGATATGGGCCACAGGATCGCCAAGTGCATCGCCTGGCTGTCGACCATCCACACGCTGCTGCCCGGCGACATCGTCGCGACCGGCACCAATCACCGGGGTCTCAACCCGTTTATGGACGGCGACACCATCGAGCTCGAAACCGAAGGGCTCGGCCGGTTGAAGTTCGGCGTGAAGGACGACCTGAAGCGCAGCTGGGCACGCAAGACCCGCCTCCAGATGCATGAAGAGGCCAGGGAGAAGAGCCCGGGTTCCTACCCCGACATCACCCCGCAACTTGCGGGCAAATACGCGAAGTAACTGCTGCTTCCGTCAACTGGGCTACCGCCCCGTGAACGGGGCGGCGGACTGGAATTGAACATCGGCGGCGACGTGTCGTGACGATCAAAAGCCCCGCTCAGTCGGGCACGAGGGCCTTCGCATTGTCGCGTGAGAAAAGCGCGGGCACGTCGAACTTGCCGGTCTGCAGGTCATATCTGCAGTGCCAGCCGTTCACCACGCCGGTCTGCATGGGCTTGCGACCCTTGACGTCGGCATCCCCCGACAGGCCGATCAGAAGATAGCGGTTCGCCGGCCAATCGACGCCGAGCCCGCGATAGTTCTGCTCAAGCCCCTCCAGCAGATACGCCGAGGTGTGATACTCCGGCGCCTTCACGATCTTCCGCCAGTCGGGCCTCGTCTTCATGTAGTCCCACGCCAGCGCGCCGAGCGGCTTCTTGCTCGCGGGCACATAGCCCTCCGGCGTGAGGCGGTATAGATGGAGCGTGGCAGTGCCCGAGCCGATCTTTTGCACGCGAACGATCCATTTCAGATCGTTGGTGAAGATGAAATCCGCGGGATAGTCGGCCAGCTCCGCATCCAGCTGCGTGAATGCGCCCTCCCGGCGCACCCAGAACTGCCACTTCCAGTCCTCCGTATCCTTGTTCAGGTATTGCTCGATCGCTGTCGCGCCGTCCAGCGATTTCTGGGTATATTCCTCGTCGATCTTGTAACCCGCGGGCGGCGCCGCCGGCTGCGTTGCGGCTGCCCCACTGCAGACGCCGATACAGCAGGCGACGAGCAGGCCGATCCAAGATTTCCTACCCTGCATTTCCTGGCTCCATTGATCCGGTCATGCGATTAGTCGCGCCTATTCCGATCAAGTTCATCGTGGGCGCGCCGCTGATTTCGCCAAATGATTCAAGCCGTTGGCACGGCATCGGCCTTGCCTCAAAATTTCTCTTCCATTTTTCCGAATTTCTGCTAATCATAAACCCGTCCCGTGCCCACAAGAGGGGCGCTTCGCGATCGTCACGAGTGTCGGGCGCGGGATGCGGTGGACGCGATCACGTCGTCAGACGTGCGATGGGGTCGCGGACGGCCAAGTCGAGTGGTCCTGATTCCCCGACGCTGGAATCAACCCTTAGGGCTCACGAGCCCGGGGGGATGGTGGCTAACAAGCCCGGTACACCAGGGAGAGCGCGAAGCAGCCGTTAAAACCATTGCGCAGGGAATGCCGGGTGTTTCGGCTGCCCTGTCGTTGCTTGCGTGCGCAAAGTGCACTTTCTTTGCACGCAAGGCTCGCGGGTGCGGCCAGCATCCGGCATTCCCTGCGCCCTCTTGCTCATCGAGGACGCAATTCCTGCAAGGCCCGGACGCTTTCGCGCCGCGGGAATGCGGAGTCGTGTCTCTCCGGCTGTTTGACAGTTTGAATATGAAGCGACGTCGATATCCATCCGCGTCATGGCGAGGCGCGAAGCAACGACGTGTCCGCCGAAGCTCGATGAGCGAAGGCGGAAGCAATCCATCTCTCCGCTCGTCGAGGCATGGATTGCTTCCGCCGAGCCGGTCATCGGCGCGCCTTCGCGCGCACCGTTGGCCCGCAATGACGACGACGGACAGACGATTAACCTTCCGCGTCAAGCTTAACAACAAGCCTTGCTTGCGGCAGAACGCCGAGAAGCTATTTTGCGCGCGGGGCAGGGCTTACAATTCGCAACGAGGTTCGACGGGGAGGACTTCACCGTGTCCGACAACGATTCAAACGCGCTAAAAAAACAAGAAGCGGAAAAGTCGAGAGCATATCGGCATGACCGCGACATGCAGCGGCGCGGCGTGAAAATAGACGATGCCATCCGAGGCGTCACCGATGACGATCGAAAAATGATCATCAACAAGTCGCTCCGAAAGGTGAACTCTGCGCTCTCGGTAAGCTGATCCAGCCGCAATAGGCTCGTCATTGCCGGGCTTGACCCGGCAATCCATCCCCTTCGAAAGAATTCTTCTAGGATGGATACGCGGGTCAAGCCCGCGTATGACGAGCCTTGGCTAGTTCTGCAGCCTCACGCCGAGCATCACGACCGTTGCGCTCGAGCCGGCCAGCGGCACGTTGGAGTCGAGGATGTCGTGGCGCAGCGTGCCCTTGATCCAGAGGTTGCGCGTCATCTTGTAGATGAGATCGCCTTCGATCGAGTAGGTCTTGTCCTTGCGGATATTTTCCTCATAGTCGTAGGTGCCGTAGGTGAACTTGCCGATGGCCGTCAGCCAGCGACGGAAATCGTGATCGACCTCGAACGCGAAGGTGTGCACGAGCACGCCGGGCGAGCCAGCAAGCGTCGTTTCCGAGATCTGGGTATCGGCCACGAACTTGGCGGTGGTGAGCGGCGTGACTGTCCAGATCAGCGAACCTGACGTAAGCAGGCCCTGCAGCCGGTCGAGCCTGGGATCGACGTAAGTGCGCTCGGTCCAGCCGACGGCGACTTCGCCTGTCAACAGCCGCGAGAACTCGAACGACGAACCGCCCTTGACATAGCCGCCGTTGGAATCGCGCTGGAAGCCGCTGCGGTCGAACGGCAGGTCGTGCACGCGCGTGTCGCCCTCGACCTCGACGAAGGGTTTCAGGCCCGGCTTCAGCTCGTAGGAGACGCGGCTGATGCCGCCATACTGGTTGAAGTTGCGGTCGTCGTTCGAGGAATGCTCGCCGTCGGTCAGCGTCGAGTCCTGGTAGACGGTGCGGTCGATGGTCCCACCGGCGGAGACCTGCAGGCGGTTGAAGTGCTGGTCGAAGCCGAAGGTGCCGCCGAACGAGGCGTAGACCGGATAGCCGGCGAGGCCGGCCTGGATGTTCGGGCTGCCGGGATTGTCGGTTGCAACCCGCAGCCGCGTCTGCGCGGTGAGGTCGAAGTCCTCCGTGACATCAAGGCGGCCGTCGACATGGCCGGTGAAATCCGGCCGGTCGACATTGGTCGGCGCCGAACTGATCTGGCCGCCGATGGTTTGCGGCAGCGAGCCGCCATAGCCGGTGAAGGAGCCGCGCAGGTCGGCGACCAGCGCATGGCGCTCCCAATTGGAGACCGCGAGAAATTCCGGCGCCACCACCCAGAGCGGCAGGCCGTGCGACTCGAAGGTGCGGCCGGGATTGGTGTCGTAGCCGCCGGACACTTCGACCGCCGACTTGATCAGGAAGGCCCCGGCATAATCGCCGACCGCGCCGAACGGATCGTCGTCGATTCTGAGCCGCCGCCGTTGCGGCTGGCCTATCACGGTGCCGGCCATCGCCGGCGGCAGCGGCTGCTTGTTAGCGGTCTCCGACGGCGGGATCGAGAGGCGCAATTGCCCGGCGGCGTTGAGCGGTGGATCCTTGGGCGGCGGCGAGCCCGGGCCCGTCGGCTTCTTCGGCCTGGCCTGTGCCGGATAATATTTCGGCTGCTGGCGCTTGCGGTTCAGCGAGTCGTAGCCGGCCTCCGAGGCGCCGTTGGCGGCCGGCAGGCCGTAGGTCGGCACCTTGCCGTTCTGCTGCTCCGCGGGTTGGTCCGTCTTGCGCTTTCTGGGCGCGGCATTGGGATCGAGCTTGCTGTTGGGATCGAGCTTGCCGTCGGGATCGAGCACGGCACTGCTCGGGGTCCCGGAAATCTGCCGGAGCGCCAGATTCTCGGGCGCGATCTGGGTGGTCCGTTTGGGATTGAACAGGTCCGGGGTGACCGATTGGGCCTCCGCCCTCGTTTCACTGAGGACGATCAGCGCAAGGCAAGCCAAAGCGGCGCGCGGGAAGGATACGCGCTTTCTTCGGCCCCTTGCTGGACCCGCCATCACGATCTATAAACTCCAACAAAATCAGATACTTATGCGACCTATTCGCGCCGCGCGAAGGATGGACGCGGCGGAAACAAGTCGTTAATGGAGTTAAAACAATTATGGTTAATGAGCCGTTGAGAACGGCCCCCTGGCGCGTCGCCTCGCTTCGCCGGCCGTGCTAAGCAGGCGGCGGGGCAGGCTCCTCCTCCGGAAGTTCACGACATGGCAAGCCAACAACCGCTGATGACCCCATCATCCGGCACCGGGAACGCTGATACCGCCATCCAGTCGGCGCTGCGCACGCTCGAGGTTGGCTCCAGCGGCATCGCGGCGATCGCCGCAGCGCTGCAGGGTGCGCTCGGCACGGCGTTCGCCGGCGCCGTCGACCTGATCCGGCAGGCCAAGGGCCGCGTCATCGTCACCGGGCTCGGCAAATCGGGCCATGTCGCGCGCAAGGTCGCGGCGACGCTGGCTTCCACCGGAACGCCGGCCTTTTTCGTGCACGCGGCCGAAGCAAGCCATGGCGACCTCGGCATGATCACGCCGGACGACGTGATCGTGGCGCTGTCATGGTCCGGCGAGCAGCCGGAGATGAAGAACCTGGTCAATTACTCGGCGCGCTTTGCGATCCCGATGATCGCGGTGACGTCGAACGCGGAATCCTCGCTGGGTGCGGCGGCGCGGATCGTGATGGAGCTGCCGAAGGCACGGGAAGCCTGCCCGCACAACCTGGCGCCGACCACCTCGACGTTGATGCAGGCCGCGATCGGCGATGCGCTGGCGATCGCGCTATTGGAAAGCCGCGGCTTCACCGCGCTGGAGTTCGCCAAATTCCATCCCGGCGGCAAGCTGGGCGCAATGCTGAAACACACCAGCGACCTCATGCACACCGGCGACGCGGTGCCGATCAAGCCGATCGGCACCATCATGTCGGAAGCGCTGGTCGAGATGTCGGCAAAGGGATTCGGCTGCGTCGCCATCGTCGATCCGCGCGGCCAGATCGTGGGCATCATCACCGACGGCGATTTGCGCCGCCAGATGCGGCCCGACCTGATGACGCTTCCGGTCGAGGACGTCATGACGCGCGCGCCGAAGGTGATCGATCGCGATTCGCTCGCCAGCGAAGCGCTGGAGCTGCTCAACTCCGCCAAGATCACCACGCTGGTCGTGACCGAAACGGGCAGGCCGGTCGGGATCATCCATTTGCACGACCTGCTGCGGGCCGGCGTGGCTTAGCCGTTATTGCGGAAACCGCGCCGCCTTCTCCTCCAGCGGGAGCCGCAAGCCGTTCGCCAGATACGACACCGTGCGGTAGAAGCCGCACAGCAGGATGATCTCCAGAATCTTGTCGTCGTCGTAATGCGCCGCCAGCGCCTTGAACTCGGCATCGGTGAGCGTTGCGCGGTGATGCAGCGCATCGACAGCCGCGATCATCGCCTGCTCCGCCTCCGACCAGCACGGCGCATCGGCCGGACCTGACACCGTGGCACGGACCTGCTCATCCGTGAGCTGCGCGGCCGCAGCGAAGATCGTGACATGCACGCCCCATTCATATTCGCATCGGTTCAGCGCGCAGGTGCGGTCGATCACGATCTCGCGCTCTCGAAGCGAAAGCGGCCCGGGATCGAGCAGGCTGCCGGCGCGGAATTTCTCCCAGGCGCGGGCATGGCCGGCCATGACGCGGAACAGCACCAGCGGCGGCGCGCCGCGCATGATGCGGTCGAACTGCTCCTTGATGTCGGGCGCATAAGGCGGCTCCAGCGGCGAAATACGTGACATGGCGGACTCCTGTGCTACATTATACGTAGCATTATGCTACATATTCCGTAGCGCTCCAAAGGAAAAGCCCGTGTCGAAACAGGCCTCAGCCATGACAAAACGCCGCGTCCGCGGCTCGCGCACCGGGCGGCCGATCATGGTGCTGCTCGACCTGCTCGGCCGGCGCTGGAGCTTGCGGATCCTGTGGGAGTTGCGCGAGGGCGCGCTGACCTCGCGCGCGCTGCGTACCGCCTGCGACGAGGCTTCGCCCACGGTGCTGAACGAGCGGCTAAAAGAGCTGCGCGAGGCCGATTTTATCGAGCTCGGCGACGGCGGCGGCTACGCGCTCACGGCATTGGGCCGCGAGCTCAGCGAGAAACTCCTGCCGCTGCACCAGTTTGCGGAGCGGTGGAGCAAGCGATAGGCAGATATCACGCCGCCGCCACCGTGAGGTTGGCGCCGTCGGCCTGCACGACCTTGACCCGGCTGCCGGCCGGGGCATCGGGGCCGGCAACGCGCCAGACGGTGTCGTCGATGCGCACCGTGCCGGAGCCGTCGATGATCGGCTTCTCCAGCGTGAACTCGCGGCCGATCAGCGCGGCGGTACGGCGGTTGAGGAACGGATTGCTCACGCTGCCCTCGCTGTTGCTGCGTGCGAGCCGCCGCCAGATCGGCACGGCCGCCAAGGCGAACACCGCGAACATCAGGAGCTGCGACTGCCAGGACGGATGCAGCGCGAACGACACCAGACCGACCAGCAGCGCGGCGAGTCCTAACCAGAACAGGAAGACACCCGGCGCGGCCAGCTCCAGCGCCATCAGGATGAAGCCGAAGATCAGCCAGTTCCAGGTGCCCAACGTCGAAAACATTTCCGTCATGACACGACCTCTATGATTGGCGCATGATCTCCGCGCAAACGCTACGCGTTTGTCGCGAGGAAAACCGGTATCCACTTTTCCGGATCATGCACTCACTCCTATTGTGGCTCGACCGGCGGCGGAACTGATGTCGCCGTGCCCGTCGTCGGCACCGAGGTGGTGCGGCGCACGGCGGCCTGCGCGGACGTTTCGCTCTCGCCGAAGGTCGCCTTCGCGATCTCGCCGATGCCGGCGAGCGAACCGAGCAGGCTCACGGCCTCGACCGGCAGCATGATGATCTTCTGGTTCGGCGAGCTCGCGAACTGGCCGAACGCCCTGATGTATTTGTCGGCGATGAAGTAGTTCAGCGAAGCGACGTCGCCCTTGGCGATCGCATCCGACACCATCTGCGTCGCCCTCGCTTCCGCCTCCGCGGAGCGCTCGCGGGCCTCGGCGTCGCGGAACGCGGCCTCCTTGCGGCCTTCGGCCTGCAGGATCTGGCCCTGCTTGGCGCCCTCGGCGCGGAGAATTTCCGACTGGCGCTGGCCTTCCGCCTGCAGGATGTCGGCGCGCTTGACGCGCTCGGCCTTCATCTGCCGGCCCATCGCCTCGACGAGATCGGCGGGCGGCACGATATCCTTGATCTCGATGCGGTTGACCTTCAGCCCCCACGGGGACACCGCGGCATCGACCACGCGGAGCAGGCGCTCATTGATCTCGTCGCGATGCGACAGCACCTGGTCGAGATCCATCGCGCCCATCACCGAGCGGATATTGGTCATGGTCAGCACGATGATGGCCTGGTTGAGATTGGACACCTCGTAGCTCGCCTTCGCGGCATCGAACACCTGATAGAAGGCGACGCCGTCGACGGTGACGGTGGCGTTGTCCTTGGTGATCACCTCCTGCTCGGGAATGTTGATCACCTGCTCCATCATGTTCATCTTGCGGCCGACGCGGTCGAAGAACGGCACGATGATGTTGAGCCCGGGCTCCAGCGTGTGGGTATATTTGCCGAACCGCTCGATGGTCCAGTCATAGCCCTGCGGCACCGTCTTGACGCCGGAGAACAGGGTAACGATGACGAGCAGGGCCAGGACGATCGCAAAGACGTCGAAACCAGACATATTCCCTCCAAGCGCGACTTGGTGGTCGCGCGCCAAATGCCCGCCAGAAACAGCTCGCGGACGCCGTTTGTTTTGTCTTGGTGCCGGCGGCGCCGGTTCACCCGGCTGTTGTTGCACCCAATTACGTAGGCACGAGTTTGACGGCCGCCAGATGGCGAACGCGTTAACCGCGCAAGTGGCTTGCGGATTTGAGGAAAAGTCCGCTGTTATATCATTCAATCACCTCATCCGCGGTCGCGAGCAGCGATGGCGAGACGGTGACGCCGAGCGCGGCGGCAACCTTGAGATTGACGGCCAGATCGAACTTGGTCGGATTCTGCACCGGAAGCTCGCTCGGGCTCGCGCCCTTCAGGATGCGATCGATGTAGGAAGCCGCGCGGCGAAGCAGGTCGGCGGTGTCGGTCGAGTAGGCCATCAGCCCGCCATCGTCGACGAAGACGCGGCTCCAGTAGACGGCGGGCACCGCGGCGCGGGCGGCCGATGTCACGATCAGCGCACGATTGGAGAGCGTGAAGAAATCCGGCAGCACCAGCAGGCCGGTGTTTTTCTCATGCCCCGAGGCGGCGATGGTTGTCGTGACGGCGGCTCCGTCGTCAACGGGCGCCGCGCGAACGGCGATGGAGAGCGACGTCGCGGCATTCTCGATCGCGCGCAGCATGAGCGGCGCAAACCGCGCTGTCTCCGGATTGTACAGCACCGCCACGTGCGTAACGCGCGGCGTGATCTGGCTCAGCATCTCCAGCCATTTTCCGGCCATCGGCCCGTCGTAATCGGTGAAACCGGTGATGTTGCCGCCGGGCTGCGAGAGGCTCGCCACAATCCCTTGCCCCACCGGATCGGTGACGACGGCGAACACGATCGGAATAGTGCTGGTCCGCCGCTTCAATTCGGCAACGCAGGGCGTGCCGACCGCGAGGATCACGTCTGGCTCGAGCGCCACCAGCTCGCTGGCAAAACGGGCGATGCGCGCCCGCTCGCCATTGCCGTCGCGCCATTCGAACCGAAAATTTTCGCCTTCCTTCCAGCCGAGCGCGGCCAGCCCCTCCTTCAGCACCGCGGTGCGAACCTGGGCGATCGGATCCTCGGAAGCCGTCACCGACAGCACGCCGAGACGGCGTGGCCGATCAACCGGCTGCTGGGCCCGCGCCGCAAACGGCGCGGCGAGCGCGCCGGCGATGAGGCCGATCACTTCGCGCCGCCAAAGCGTCTTCGTAAACTCCACCATCGGCGGTCAGATCCAGCCCTGCAGCTCGCGCAGCACGAGCTGGCGGATGACATTCATGCCGCCGTCGCTGTCGTTGAGGCAAGGGACTGCGGAAAATTCCTCGCCGCCATTCGCTTTGAAGATATGCGCGTTCTCCTGCGCGATCTCTTCCAGCGTCTCCAGGCAATCGGCGGCAAAGCCCGGCATCACCACGGCGATGCGCTTCACGCCGTCTTTCGCCAGCTGCTCGATGGTCTTGTCGGTATAGGGCTGCAGCCACTCCGCATTGCCGAAGCGCGACTGGAAGGTGAGCCGGAGCGTCGTCTCGTCCAGCCCCAGGCGGCGGCGCAGCGCGTCGGTGGTCGCGATGCATTGCGCCTGATACGGGTCGCCCTTGTCGACATATTCCTTCGGCATGCCGTGGAACGACGCCGCGATCAGTTCCGGCTTGAACGGCAGCTGCGCCAGATGCGCCTCGATCGATGCCGCCAGCGCCTCGATATAATCGGGCGCGTCATAATAAGGCGGCGTCACCCGCAGGGTCGGCTGCGCACGCAGCGAGGCAAGCACGCGGAACGCCTCGTCGCAGACGGTCGCCGATGTCGCCGCCGAATACTGCGGATAGAGCGGCACCACCAGCAGCCGCTCGCAGCCCCGCGCCATCAGCGCGTCGACCCCGGACCGGATCGACGGGTTGCCGTAGCGCATCGCCCACTCCACCTCGACATGGTCGTGGGCGGCAAGGCCGCGCGCGAGCTTCTCCGACTGCGCGCGGGTGATGGTTTTCAGCGGTGATTCGTCCCGTTCCCTGTTCCAGATCTTCCGGTAGTCGCGCGCCTTGGTCCGAGGCCGCGTGCGCAGGATGATGCCGTTCAGGATCAGCTGCCAGAGCAGGCCCTGGTCCTCGATCACGCGCGGGTCGGACAGGAATTCCTTGAGATAGACCCGTACGCCCCGGGCATCGGCAGTGTCGGGCGTGCCGAGATTGACCAGCAATACGCCGACATGCGGCAGTTTTGCCGCCGCGGCGGGTTGCATGCTTTCGATGGGAACGGCGGTCGTCATGTCGGTGGTGGCTTCGCTCGCTGGACCAACCTTGTCAAGAAGGCTGCGCATTCGCTAGTGTCCCACCCAATTTCCGGGCGCCGGGGAGGGAGCATGACGGTCGCCGAATATTGTGTTTTCGCCACCGTGGCGCTTTATCTATTGACGATCGTGCCGATCAAATGGATCGGATTTCGGCAATATGACAATGCCAAGCCGCGCGACCCCGCTTTTTATGAGGATGCGATCCGCGCCCGCGCGCTGGGCGCCCACCAGAACGGCATCGAGGCCTTTCCGTTTTTCGCCGCCGCCGTGCTGCTCGCCGAATTCCGCGCCGCCCCGCAGAACCTGATCAACGAGCTGGCGGTGTTGTTCCTGATCGTGCGCATCGCCTATGTGCTGACCTATATCGGTAACCGCCCGCGGCTGCGCTCGATCCTCTGGAACGTCGGCTTCACCATCAACACCGTGATCTTCTTCCTGCCGCTGATCCGGCAGTGGCTGCCGGGCTAGACGTTGTTCGCAATTGAGTTCCGGCGCGCCGCCGCGTTCCCGCGGCACGAAATGCCCGGGTGATGCCTGATCGTCGGCCCTCGAAAAAGGAGGGCGCAGGGAATGCCGGATGCCGAACGCACCCGCAAGCCTTGCGGGCAAAATGATAGCAAGCAAGCACGCAAGTCGTGACAGGTACGCCGAACATGCCGGCATTCCCTGCGCAATGGTTTACGGCTTATACGCGCTCTCCCCGGTGTCCGGGCTTGATAGCCACCGTCGTCTGCCGATTGTCACCGGCAAACTTGATCCCAGCGTCGGGGGATCAGGACCACGCGATTTCGCTCGTCCGCAACATCGGCCGCACGTCTGGCGGCCGAATTGCGTCCATCGCATCCCCGCATCCAACGTCCGTGACGATCGCGATACGCCCCTCCTGCGGAAGCGGGATGCGCGGATACAATCACATTTTTCTGAAAAACGGAAGTGAAAATTTTAGCGGACGGCGCCGGATCGCTTCAACCAGCTTGAATCCGCTCGCAAAATTAATTTTTTGGCGCGCCGGGTTTTCGGGACCTCAGCAGCCGGTCGTCGGCGCCACGCAACCAGAAGCGAACTGATTTGTCCGCCGTCGGGCAAATCACGCGCCGTCATTCCGGGGCAGCCCGCCACGGCGGACCAGCCGGGCCGATCCGATGATGTCAGTTGATCGGGGAAGAACGCAAGTGGCGTTGCGGGGCTGTCAGGACCGTTTTTTTGACCCCAAAGCGGACATGTTGCCAGTTCACATTCTAGCTGCCCCTGGCGAGGGAATGGAGGTGTGTAATGGCAAAATCGGCTCAGTCCGACTATCTGGCACTTGCCGATGCTCTTGGGCGCCGCGTTTTGGAAGGGCCGGGTGAAACCCCTCCTGCGCTACGCGAAGCGGTAGCGCAACGAGCGGCGGGTGGGCGGCCCATAGCGGGAGCGTGTGACGATCTCGCACGGCAAATCGGAGAATCGGCTTGTCGTGTCACGGACGCGCAAGTAGCAAACGTCCTGTCAGAGATGAAGAGTGAGAAGGCCACCTTCGAAATTGTAATCGCCGCGTCAGTCGGGGCGGGTCTCCGTCGCTGGCGCCAGGCGATCAGAGCATTGGAGGCCGCCACCGATGCGACTTCGTGAGATTGACCGAGGCGATGGCATCCTCAACCGCGCGCTCATCTCTTTCATCTCGCTGGTGTCGGGAATGCGCCTGCCAGATGCGGCGCGCGTCGCATTTTACCACAAGGATTTTTTCGGCGTTCCAATGGGCGCCTGGACGCAGGCAGCGATGCGTGGGCCGAGTTCGTGGAGCGTTGGCGAACGCGAGCTGATGGCCGCGATGGTCGCGAAATGGAACTCATGCGCATTTTGCGAGGGCGCTCACGGAGCTGTCGCCGCAAAAGAAATTCAGAGACAGCAGGTTGACGCGACGCTTGCGGACTTTCGTACGGCCCCCATCAGTGAGCGCCTGAAAGCTGTATTGATGTTCCTGGAAATTATGACGCTGAGGCCAATGGAAGTGACCCCCGAGCATGCGAATGCTGTGCTTCGCTCAGGCGTCAGTGCAGACGGTCTGAAAGACGCAATTGCTGTTGGTGCTATTTTCAACATTGTCACGCGATATGCTGATGCACTCGACTTTTTACTTCCGACGGCGGATGAGTTTAAGCGCGCTGCAGCCATGCTTCTTAAGCGCGGCTATGCGTCATAATTTGGAGGCTAATGCCCCCAAAGTGGACTCTTATTGAGTTTCTCGAACACGCGTCGTTGTATAAGTGCAAGGCGTGAAACGCGGTATCACTGTCCATGCCCGACCACCCGGCAGGCTTTTTTCAAGGCACCGAGATGCCGACTGCCGGATGGTGGGAGGCACTCTGGCCCAACCCTGCGGGAGTACTTGCGGCGGTCGGTCTGCGGTCTGGTATGGACGTGATCGACCTGTGCGCAGGTGACGGCTGGTTCACCCTTCAAATAGCAAAGGTCGCAAGGCACGTTTCTGCGATTGATATTGACCCGAATTTGCTGGAAGTCGCGCGGCATCGGCTAATGGAAAGCGGAGTAACAAATTGCGACTTCATCGCCGGTGACGCCTACGACATTGCCAAACTAGCAGGACCAGCGGATTTTGTTTTCATGGCGAATGCGTTTCATGGCGTCCCTGACCGCACTCGGCTGGCACAAGCCGTGGCAAGTGCACTGAAAGCAGACGGCTATTTTGCCATCATCAATTGGCATAGGCGCCCGCGTGAAGAAACGCCCATACTTGGGGAACCGCGCGGGCCAAAAACAGAATTGAGAATGTCACCGGAGGAAACCATAAAGTCAGTGGAAGGTCGCGGATTGAAATTTACGAAGACTGTCGAAGTACCGCCCTATCACTATGGCGTTCTGTTTCACCGCGTAAGCACATGAGTCTCACAGTTATGCCGCCATTGCTCGACACCAAAGACCCCGCGGCCAAATCAGTATTCGCGCCTTCCGCGCTCTTGCGTGAAGCGCGCCGCCAAAAGGGGCTTGCGGCTACAAATG
This sequence comes from uncultured Alphaproteobacteria bacterium, assembly GCA_963802585.1. Taxonomy (GTDB): domain Bacteria; phylum Pseudomonadota; class Alphaproteobacteria; order Rhizobiales; family Xanthobacteraceae; genus Bradyrhizobium. The sequence continues at coordinate 28,387 of CAWDJS010000018.1, forward strand.
TACCGTCTGTCTGCATCTTGGACCCCGACGGAGATATTGTCCGCCGCCTTAAGGCGACGGGTCAGGCGCATCCAGCAAACAACTGGCCTTGTTATCATACCGAGCTGTTTACTTTCACGATCGGCAGACGGATTGTAGGCATTGTTGGTTGTGCGGTGGGGGCGCCGTTCGCTGTACTTATATCGGAAGAGCTCTTCGCCAGTGGTTGTAACTTGCTAGTTAGCATCACTTCCGCCGGTCAAATCACGCCCGCCGGTCAGCTTCCATATTTCGTTGTGATTGATCGCGCCTTGCGTGATGAGGGAACAAGTTATCACTACGCCGTTCCTTCAGAATACAGCGACGCAGAGCCGAATTTGGTCGCTACGGCTGCAAATGCGTTGAAAGGCAAAGGCGTGAACGTTGTCACCGGGTCTAGTTGGACAACGGATGCGCCGTTTCGCGAAACAGAGGAAGCAATTGCCGCCGCGCGCTCCAAGGGCATATTGGCCGTCGAAATGGAAGCCGCAGCTCTTTACGCGTTTGCCCGTGCCACGAACAACAACGTTTTGTGCTTGGCACATGTCACGAACACGATGGCGGTGACAGAGCAAGACTTTGAAAAAGGCGAAGCAGACGGCACAGTTGATGCCTTGCGGGTGCTGGAGGCAGTCATTAGCGGTCTTCAACCGTAATGTCCGCTTCTGGCAGATTTTGTTGCAAAAGTCTTTTTGGGGTGTCGAACGAAAATTCTTAGAGCCGCTGATGCGTTTTGCGCGCGGCGATGTGAGGGACCATATCGGTTGGTCCAAAATCGATCACAGACCTCCGTAGTGGCGCTGACAAGCGACGCACCGGCAGAATTCATGGTCTATGATTTGCTCGGCCTTGCTACGAACGAAGATCCGGAGGTACGGCCTCGCGAGATGGACAAGCTGCTGAGCGAGATGACCTGGACGGCGTCGCAGGCGTTCGAGGGAGGAAATTTTCCGGCCGCAGAGCTTGTGTATCGTGAAATCCTCAAAGCGTTCCCGGAAGACTGTCTGGCCAGGTTCATGATCACGGCGTGTGCCGGCGCGCATCGATCCGACTTGGCCCATGTTCCCGAAGCTTGAGGCGACGTGGAAATGCAAGCCAGAGGCCGGCAGATACAAGCCTAGTTCTTACCGACCGGCTGGAATCCGCTTGCCTTCAAGACGGCGACAGCCGAGGGGGACGATATGAAGCCAATGAATGCCTTGGCGGCGTCTGGCGCTTCGCTGGTGGTGCTGATCCCGGCGGCCATCAAAGTGGTATTCTGAATCTCGCCTGGGAGTGGACCGACAAGATCGACACCGGGTGCGATAGCGATCTCGGTGATCTGGCCGATTTGCATTTCAATTTCGCCCCTCGCAACCCCCAGGAAGACGTTCTCGGGAGCATCGCCTTCTGATCTATCGAGAACGAGCTTCGGCTTCAAATCTTGCGCAATGCCGAGCCGCTTAAGCAGGCTAGCCGTATAAGTGCCGGACGTTGAGCCCGTTATCGGGTCGCGATAGCCAATTGAGCGAGCGGAGAGCAGCGCGCGCTTGAACGCCTCCACATTGCTGATATCCGGCTTGGGCGCTCCCTTGCGCACGGCAACTCCAAGTGAGATTGCGGCTATGTTGACGAAGCTTCCCGGGACCACCTTGCCATTGCTCTCAAGTTTCCGGAGCTGTGACCTGGATACGATGACCACATCGGCGGCATCGCCCTTCTCAACGCGGCCCACAATTGCGCCTGCTGGACCGTATTCGACGGTTGCCGTGTTGCCGGATGACTTTTTAAAGTCCGGAAGCAATTGGGCTAGTGCGGCCTTCAATGACCCGGATGACAGCACCTTGATTTCGGCGGCATCCGCACTGCCGGCGGCGCACATCGCTGCCATCAGGGCAAAGCCAGCCAGTACGATCCTTGGGTAGCTCATGAAAGCCTCCAGCCGTTCCAGGACTGGTGCAGACGCACGCAAGGCTTCATGGTTTTGTCTGCATCGAGAGCCGGCCGAGCAAAATGGATAGATCGTCCGTCTGATCGAGCGCCCATAGCGCTTGCAGGGTCGCGTCCGTCCGCTGCGGCGACCAACGCTTGCCCACATTGCCGCGGAATTTTCTTTCCACTTCCGATCTATTCATCGGCCGTTCCGCGAAACCCGGTGCGTAGTCGACTTCGCGCGAAATTCGCTGGCCGTCGGAAAGGATGGCCGTGACGCGCGTGGGAACCGCGGCTCCCATCCGTGCCGTGAGCACGGGGTCCTCGCTCACCTTGATCTTTTGCATGAAGGCAAGGATGCGCGGATCGCTGAACATCTCCGGCGCAAAACTCTCATGGGTGATGTCGCCGTCGAACATCGCGCGTGCCGTGATGTAGGGCAAGCTATGGTCCGCCGTCTCCCTGGTTTTCGGCGACCATTTTTCGGGTTCGCTGCCGGTCCGCTGATAGCCCCGGCTGGTCGTTGCGATCTCGATCGCTGCAATGCGATCAAGCGAGCCCACTTCTTTGGCAACTTCAATTCCGGCCACGATCGCCGTCTGGGTGTAGATCACCGCCGGATAGGGTTTTATGGCGCAGCGAAGGATGCGGAAGGGCACGCCTGGTCGGCCAAACGTGCCCGGATCGATGTTCGCCGGACCCGACACCTGCTTGAAGAAACCCGATTGCCCTTCGAAAATGGGGGCCGGGCCGGTCAGGCCGCCCCGCGCGAGAGTTGCGGCGAATACCGCATTGCGTGCGGCTTCCGCGTCCGCGAATCCCTTCCAGTCCGACAGCGTCTGCACCCGGGTCTGGGCCATCGGAATATGGTCGTTGACGGCGAGATTGACCGCCTGTGTGAGTTGGCCGGGACTGAGCTTCATCAGCTTGCCCGCGGCGAGCGCCACGGCTGGAAGACTCATCACCGGCGGGTCCCAGCCGCGCGTCGCGATGTCGAGCGCGTCCACCAGCTGGCAGTTCACCTCGTAGGCGATGACGATCGAGGTGATTAAATCCGTTGCGCTGGCCCCTTCGGCCTCCGCCACCGCGAGGCAGGCCGCGATGTGATCGCTGGGATGGACGGAAAAGCGTCCGGTATAGGTGTCGTTGAAGTCGAAGTAGCGGAAGGCGGCACCATTGGCGAAGGACGCAAGGTCGGGTGTCGTGCGCCGGTCGGTGCCGATAATGGTCGCGTTGCCGCCGACCGCAAGCGCGACGTCTCGGCAAATGCCTACCGGTTTCTCATCGAAGGCGCCGATTCCACATCCGATCGTGTCGATAACGTGGGTTTTGACCCGTTCGATGGTTGCCGCATCGATATCCTCGTAGCGAAGACCGTCGGCATAGGCTGCAAGCTTCTCGGCAAGCGGGCGGACGGACGGGTCCGGCGGCTGCCCCGCCGAACGGCTTTGCGCCTTCGCGATCCGCGAAGTGGCCGGGAGCGCGGCAGTGCCGGCTACCAGATGCAGAAAGGCTCTACGAGGGAGTTTCATGGGGTTTCCTGAATGGCGAGTATGCCGGAGTTCGATCCTCAGTCTTTGTGCGTCATGAGCGGGGCAGGATCTCGCACGTAGCGACATTGCGAGATAGTTTCGTTTCGCGGCCGGAAAAACAGCTCAACCCGCCCTACGAAGCTTTACTAAAAACAGGTGGTGCGCTCGGCGGCGATGTAGCCGAACAGGAGGCCGGCGCCGAACAGCAGCACCAGCCCGGCGGCGCCGAACTCGATGCCGCGCAGGAAGAGTGCGCCGCCACCGTCGCGGGCTCCACTGAGGCGCCGCGCCACGTCCCTCGCCGATACCGCGAGCACGGCGATGGTCGCGACGGTGATCGCGGTGCCGAGCCCCATCACGAAGGTCGCGGCGATGCCGGCCCAGAACAGGCCCTGCGCCAGCGCGAAGACCAGCACCAGGATCGCGCCGGAACATGGGCGGATGCCGACGGTGAAGATCGCCGCCAGCCCGCGTCGCCAGCCGCCGGGACCGGCGAGTTCGCTCGGCTCCGGGCCGTGCGAATGGCCGCAATGCTCGTCATGGACGTGGCCGTCGCCGTGATGGTGGTGATGGCCGTGGCCGTGATCATGGTCGTGGTGATGATGATGCGCCGCGACGGCCAGCGCGGGCTCTCCCCGCTCGCCCTGCAGCGCGCGGATGAAGGCGCCGCCCTTGACCCAGACCAGCCGCGCGCCGAAGGACGCGATCAGGGCGTAGCTCGCGATCTCGATGGTCTTCTCCGCGGAGCACATGGTCCTGGCGGTGACGTTGAGCAGCCAGGCGCCGATCGCCACGATCAGGACCGCGACCAGCGATTGCAGCAGGCTTGAGGCGAACGACAGCGCAATGCCGCGCCGCGCGGTCTCCTGGTTGGCGACGAGATAGGAGGAGATCACCGCCTTGCCGTGGCCAGGACCGGCGGCGTGGAAGATCCCGTAGGCAAACGAGATCAGCAGCAGCGTCCAGACCGCCGAGCCGTCGGTCTTGGCGCTGCGGATGGTCGCGGATATCTCGCGATAGAATTCGGACTGCCGCTCCAGGATCCAGCCGACGATGCCGCCGACCGGCTGCTCGGCCGGCGGCCGCGGCCCGCCGAAGGGCGATTGCGCCAGCAGCGCGTGCAGCGCGCCGTCAAAGGCGAGCATGACAACGACCGCCGCGAGGCCGATCGCCAATGCCCTTAACGGACGGGCTTGCCGCATCACGGGCAGTCCACCGTGATCTTGTTGGCGAACATCACGCCATAGTTGGCGTTATCGCCGCCAGAGGCGAAAGTCTGCTCGTTCAGCGTCTGCGCATTGGCCGAGCCGTCGCGCGGCCGTTCAAATTTCATCTGGCAGCCCTCGGGCGCGCCGACGAGCCTGACCGGGTCCTTTTCCGCGAGTTTGAAGTCGACGAAATAGGAGCGGTCGAAGATTTCCAGCACGAGCTGCTTGGCCTTGAACGGCGTCTTCGCCGGCAGGGTGAAATGCAGCGTGAGCTGGCCATCCTTGTAATCGAGGAAGTAGTCGACCGGCTCCGAGAACCGCTGCTTGCTGCCATCGGCCCTGGCGAAGGTGAAATAGGCATATTCCTTCAGCGCCTCGACATTGGTCTCTGCCAGCGGGGCCAGTTCCTCGCGGCTGTATTCGCCCTTCTTCCTGGCATCGAGACCCTGCAGCGCATAGCTCGCGAACATCTCGTCAAAAGTCCAGGCGTGGCGCACGCCGGTCAGCGTGCCGTCAGGTGCGTAAACCAGCTCGCTGACCGAGGTGATCCAGACATGCGGATGGGCTTCCGCCGCGCTCGCGCCGAACAGAAGCGACAGCAGCAGGCCGGCGAGGAGCCGCAAAGCGCGCCGCTTCACCTTCACGCCGCTTTCGGCGTTTCGAGCAGGCCGCGCCGGCGCAGCAACGCATCCGGCTCCGGCTCGCGGCCGCGGAAGGCGACATAGGCCGCTTCCGGATCGACCGAGCCGCCGGTCGAATAGATATCGTCGTGCAGGCGTTTTGCGGTGGCGGGGTCAAAAATGTTGCCGGCCTCCTCGAACGCGCCGAAGGCATCGGCATCCATCACTTCCGACCACATGTAGCTGTAATAGCCCGCGGCATAATGATCGCCGGTGAAGATGTGGCCGAACTGGGTCGGGCGGTGCCGCATCGAGATCTCCTCGGGCATGCCGATCTTCTTCAATTCAGCCTGCTCGAAGGCGCGCACGTCGCGGCTCGCCGAAGCCGGCTGGGTGTGGAATTCGAGGTCGACCAGCGCGGAGGAGACGAACTCCACGGTGGCAAAGCCCTGGTTGAATTTGCGCGCCGCGAGGAAACGCTGCAGCAGGTCTTCCGGCAGCGGCTCGCCGGTCTGGTAGTGCCGCGCGAATTTCTGCAGCACCTCGGGGCGCTCCTGCCAGTGCTCGTAGAGCTGCGAGGGCAGCTCGACGAAATCGGTGAACACGGAGGTGCCCGACAGCGAGGGATAGGTCACATTGGACAGCATGCCGTGCAGGGCGTGGCCGAACTCGTGGAACAGCGTCCGCGCGTCGTCCGGCGACAGCAGCGAGGGCTCGCCATCGGCGCCCTTGGCGAAGTTGCAGACATTGATGATCAGCGGCGCGGTCGCGCCGTCGAGCTTCTGCTGGTCGCGCAGCGAGGTCATCCAGGCGCCCGAGCGCTTGGAGGAGCGGGCGAAGTAGTCGCCATAGAACAGCGCCTTGTGGCGGCCATCCGCGCCCTTCACTTCCCAGACCCGCACGTCCGGATGCCAGACCGGGACGTCCTTGCGCTCGGCGAAGGTAATGCCGAACAGACGAGTGGCGCAGTCGAAGGCGGCCTCGATCATGTGGTCGAGCGCCAGATACGGCTTGATCGCTGCGTCGTCGAAATTGGCTTTGGCCTGCCGCAGCTTTTCGGCGTAGTAGCGCCAGTCCCAGGGGGCGAGCGCAAAGTTGCCGCCCTCGGCCGCGATCATCGCCTGCAGTTCGTCGCGGTCGGCGAGTGCCCGGGCGCGGGCCGGCTTCCAGACCCGCTCCAGCAGCCCACGCACGGCCTCCGGCGTCTTGGCCATGGAGTCCTCCAGCCGATAGGCGGCGTAGGTCGGATAGCCCAGCAGTTTTGCGCTCTCCTCGCGCAGCGCCAGGATCTCGACAATGGCCTCGTTGTTATCGTTGGCGTTGCCGTTGTCGCCACGGGCGACAAACGCCCTGTAGACCTTCTCGCGCAAGTCGCGCCGGCCTGAGTTTTTCAGGAACGTCTCGGCAAAGGAACGCGACAGCGTGATGATGGCCTTGCCGGCGAGCCCACGCTCTTCCGCCGCGGCCCTGGCGGCGGCGACAAAGCTGTCGGAGAGGCCGGCGCGGTCGTCCTCGCCAAGCTCCATGAACCAGTCCTGCTCGTCGCCGAGCAGATGATGGCTGAAGCTGGTGCCGAGCTGGGCGAGCCGCTCGTTGATCTCGGCCATCCGCTTCTTGGCCTCCTCGGACAGGCCGGCGCCGGAGCGGTGGAAGCGCGTATAGGTGCGCTCCAGCAGGCGCACCTGCTCAGCCGTGAGCCTAAGGTTGGCGCGGTTCTCGTGCAGCATGGCGATGCGGCCAAACAGCACGCCGTTCATCATGATGGGGTTCCAGTGCCGCGCCATCCGCAGCGACACTTCCTTATCGATCTCGAGGATCGCCGGGTTGGAGTGCGCCGAGACCAGGTCGTAGAACACCGCCGAGACCTTGTTGAGGAGCTTGCCGGAGCGCTCCAGCGCCGTGACGGTGTTGTCGAAGTCGGGCGCGGCCGGATCATGGGTGATCGCGGTGACCTCGGCCGTGTGGTCGGCAAAGGCCTGCTCGAAGGCGGGCAGGAAATGCTCCGGCGCGATCTCGGCAAAGGGCGGCGTCTGATGCGGCGTCTGCCAGGGCTCGAGCAGCGGATTGAGCGTGGTTGCAGCGGTCTCTGACATCGCAAAATTCCCGTATTTGTGCTGGCTTCTTGGGGTCCTGCTATATCACGCGAAGGGCCGTTTTTGGGCCTTTTACGCTTGCGAGCCGGCCCCTTTTCGGAGAGATTGCGGCCCTTCAAACAGGACCACGACATGAGCCCAGAGACCTCTCCGACCGCCCCGCGCCAGATCGTCTGGCGAAGCGTCATCACCGTCGTATCGGCCGCGATCCTGATCGGCGCCGAGGTGTTTGGAGGTGCATTTGCCGGCGGCTGGGCGCTCGCGATCCTGTTCGGGCTCGACGACACCGGCGCCCACATCCTCCAGGCCGTGCTGTTCGGGCTCGGCGTGCTTGTCATGGTGGCCTTCGTCCGCGCGGCCCAGCGCATCGAGCCGTTCTCCCGGCGCGCTTGAAGCGTGCTTTCGAGAAGTCGCTGCGGCACAGGCACAACTTCGTCAGCGCATTTCTTAAAAAAACTTAACGTCTGTTCATCTTCGCGCTTGCGCGAGCGGTCGACGCGCGCGCTCGTAATCACACGTTAGGGAAATTTGCCGAGAGCCTAAAAAAATTCTTGCGAAGCTGAGTCAAAAAGATTATTTGCGTTCTTGCCCAATTTCGCACGTGCCTGTGGTCGTGTGTCAGTCGGTAGGTATCCGGACAAGAGGCCGGACAGCCGCCAAGGGGTGAAAGGACCGAGGGTCGCATCGAGCTTAAGGCTCGGGTCAGAGACGGAACGTCGAGAGGCGCAACGTCGAAGACAAAGAAGCGGCCAGCATCTCTCTCCAGGGATGCCGTTGAAGGCTCCTCCACCGCTTGCAACCGTGACTGACAGCCGGAGGCGAACCGGCGCACCCCGCTCTCAACGGGGGACGCGACTTAAAGCAACGACGGATCGGGCTTTTTTGGTCTCTACCGGCATTCCAACGCCGGCGCGGGCTACTGAAAAGGCTTGTCCTTCATTGCCAGGTGTGCGGGCGGGAGCATTCCCAACCAATCCACGGCAGCACAATTCGGTCTGATTCCAAGGCGTAACCGCGTCTCCATCGTGCGGTCACGCCGAAGAACTCAGGTCCGAGAAACTATTTGAACGGGCTCCCGTCGCTGGGGCCGTTTGGAGGGTGCTATGACCGAACGTATCAGGGAATTCCTGCGCAACCGCCGCAGCGAGGGCCTGGACACCGAGCCGTGCCTCGTTGTCGACCTCGAAGTCGTGCGCGACAACTACCAGACCTTCTCCAAGGCGCTGCCGGACAGCCGCGTGTTCTATGCCGTGAAGGCGAACCCGGCGCCCGAAGTGCTGTCGCTGCTGGCCTCCATGGGCTCCTGCTTCGACACCGCAACTGTCGCCGAGATCGAGATGGCGCTGGCTGCCGGTGCGACGGCTGACCGCATCTCCTTTGGCAACACCATCAAGAAGGAGCGCGACATCGCGCGCGCCTTCGCGCTCGGCATCCGGCTGTTCGCAGTCGATTGCGCCGCCGAAGTCGAGAAGATCGCCCGGGCCGCCCCCGGCGCGAGGGTGTTCTGCCGCATCCTCTATGACTGCGCCGGCGCCGAATGGCCGCTGTCGCGCAAGTTCGGCTGCGACCCGGAAATGGCGGTTGACGTGCTCGACCTCGCCAAGCGTCTGGGCCTGGAGCCGTGCGGCATCTCCTTCCATGTCGGCTCGCAGCAGCGCAAGGTGAAGGCGTGGGACCGCGCGCTGGCGATGGCCTCGCAGGTGTTCCGCGACTGCGCCGAGCGCGGCATCAACCTGTCCATGGTCAACATGGGCGGCGGCTTCCCGACCAGGTACCTCAAGGACGTGCCGCCGGTGGTGACCTACGGCCGGTCGATCTTCCGCGCGCTGCGCAAGCATTTCGGCAACCAGATCCCGGAAACCATCATCGAGCCGGGACGCGGCATGGTCGGCAATGCCGGCGTCATCGAGTCCGAAGTCGTCCTGATCTCCAGGAAGAGCGACGAGGACGAAGTGCGCTGGGTGTATCTCGACATCGGCAAGTTCGGCGGTCTCGCCGAGACCATGGATGAGTCGATCCGCTATGCCATCCGCACCCCGCATGACGGGGCCGAGATGACGCCGTGCGTGCTCGCAGGCCCGACCTGCGATTCCGCCGACGTGCTGTACGAGAAGATGCCGTATCCGCTTCCGGTGACGCTCGAGATCGGCGACAAGCTGCTGATCGAAGGGACCGGGGCCTATACGTCGACTTACTCGTCGGTGGCCTTCAACGGCATCCCGCCGCTGCGGACCTACCACATCTGACCTCGTTTTGAGGTTTGGCTAATCGGGAGCCGGCGCGCCGGCTCTCTCCCATCATCGCTATTTCTGACGACGCTCCACGGCGCGAAAACCGCTGGAGCGAGGACTGACGTGCCATGACCGAATTGCGGAAGACCCCCGTTGACCTCACCTCGAAAGCCGCTCCGTTCGCGATCCGTGCGGAGCGGACTTCCGACGACGTCGCGCGTGAAGCGCTGCTGGATGCCTGCTTTGGCGACAACCGCCATACGCGCACCTGCCAGCGCCTGCGTGACGGACGCACGCCCGCCGAAGGCCTTGCCTTCTCGGCCGTGGCGCGAGGCCGGCTGGTCGGAACCGTGCGGTTGTGGCACGTCAGCGCCGGGGGTATCCCGGCGCTTATCCTCGGCCCGCTTGCGGTAGGCGCTGCCTGGCGCAAGCTCGGGGTCGGGGCCGCGCTGATGGACCATGCGCTCGCGGCGGCGACCGCGCGTGGCCATCGCGCGGTTCTTCTCCTGGGCGACGCGCCCTATTATGCGCGCTTCGGCTTCTCGGCGGAGAAGACCGGCGAGCTGCAGCTGCCGGGCGTATTCGAGCGCGAGCGGCTGCTGGCGCTGGATTTTACCCCCCGCGCGCTCGACGGCGCTTGGGGCATGATCGTGCCGACCGGCGCCTCCGCGCCCAGGCGCAAGGCCGTGCGCGCAAAGAAGGTGCTGCGCACCGCAGCCGCGGCGGCATAGGCGCCATCACCATGCCGAAGAATCGAGCCATCGCGCGCGTGGCCGCGCGTCCGCGTTTCCGCAGCACCGTCACCACGATCATGCTGATCCTGATGACGGTGATGATCGTCCGCGACATCCTCGTGCGCCGCTGGGGCTCGCCCCCGCCCTCGCCCGACGTCACCCGCCGCCTGCCCTGAAACCCGGCTTGCCCCCGCGGGGGAAAACCCCTTAAACCCGCGTCAAACGCTTTCGTGTTTGACGCGCTTTCAACGAGGTCCGACATGCCACGCCGTCTGATTTCGACCGGCTCGCCGTTTGAAAAGACTTCCGGCTACAGCCGCGCCGTGGTCGACGGCGATTTCTGCTTTGTCGCGGGAACCACCGGCTATGACTATGCTACCATGACCATGCCGGCCGATGTCACGAGCCAGTCACGCAACTGCTTCAAGACCATCGAAGCCGCCTTGCAGGAGGCCGGCTTCGCGATGGCCGATATCGTCCGCGCGACCTATTACATCACCGACGCCAGGGACGGGGATGCGCATCTGGCGGTCTGTGGTGAGGTTCTCGGCGACATCCGTCCCGCCGCAACCCTTCTCGTCGTCGTCGGCCTTTACAAGCCCGAGATGAAAATCGAGATCGAAGTGACCGCCAAGCGACGCACCGCCTGATCCCCGCCCTTTGTCCGTCAGCACTTTTCCGGAGAGACCCATCAAGATGAGCCCCGCCTCGCCAATCCACGCGAAAATTTCCGGCCCCATTGTCATGATCGGCTTCGGCTCGATCGGCAAGGGCACCTTGCCCCTGATCGAGCGGCATTTCGACTATGACAAGAAGCGCTTTGTCATCATCGACCCGCATGAGGACGGCGAGCTCGCAAAGAAGCACGGCGTGCGCTTCATCAAGCAGGGCGTCACCAGGGACAATTACCGCGAACTTTTGGTGCCGCTGCTCACCGAGGGCGGCGGCCAGGGCTTTTGCGTCAACCTGTCGGTCGACACCTCCTCGGTCGACATCATGACGCTGTGCCGGGAGATCGGCGCGCTCTATGTCGACACCGTCATCGAGCCGTGGACCGGCTTCTATTTCGACAAGAGCATGGGGACCGAGAAGCGCTCGAACTACGCGCTGCGCGAGACCCTGCTGGCCGCCAAGCACAAGAGCCCGGGCGGCACCACCGCGGTCTCCACCTGCGGCGCCAATCCCGGCATGGTGTCCTGGTTCGTCAAGCAGGCGCTGATCAACATCGCGCACGACACCAATACGCCCTTCAACGAGCCGAAGAGCCGCGAGGGCTGGGGCCAGCTCGCCCACAAGCTCGGCGTCAAGGGCATCCATATCGCCGAGCGCGACACCCAGCGCTCCAAGAAGCCGAAGCCGATGAACGTGTTCGTCAACACCTGGTCGGTCGAAGGTTTCGTGTCGGAAGGCATGCAGCCGGCCGAGCTCGGCTGGGGCACGCATGAGAAATGGATGCCGGACAACGGCCGTACCCATCCCGACGGCTGTGGGGCTGCGATCTATCTGCTGCAACCCGGCGCCAACACCCGCGTGCGCTCCTGGTGCCCGACGCCCGGCGTGCAGTACGGCTTCCTCGTCACCCACAACGAGTTGATTTCGATCGCGGATTATTTCACCGTGCGCGACGGCGACAAGGTGATCTACCGACCGACCTGCCACTACGCCTATCACCCGGCCAATGACGCGGTGCTGTCGCTGCACGAGATGTTCGGCGCCACGGGCCGGATGCAGCCGAGCTGGCACATTCTGGACGAGCACGAGATCGAGGACGGCATCGACGAGCTGGGCGTGCTGATCTACGGACACGCGAAAAATGCCTACTGGTATGGTTCGCAGCTCTCGGTCGAGGAGACGCGGCAGATCGCGCCCTACCAGAACGCCACCGGCATGCAGGTGTCATCCGCCGTGCTCGCCGGCATGGTGTGGGCGCTGGAAAATCCGACCGCCGGCATCGTCGAAGCCGACGAAATGGATTTCAGGCGCTGCCTGGAAATCCAGATGCCATATCTCGGCCCGGTGAAGGGTTTTTATACCGACTGGACGCCGCTGACCGATCGCCCCGGATTGTTTCCGGAGGATATCGATACGAGCGATCCGTGGCAGTTCAGGAATATTCTGGTGCGGTGAGGGACGCATCCCGGCGCCCCCTCGTGTTGTCATGCGCGGGCTTGACCCGCGCATCCATCATCTCAAGACGGATGGATCACCGGGTCAAGCCCGGTGATGACGATGTGAGATGCCAATTCATTTCGCCAGATAATCGAACGCCACGCTCCCCAGCCCCAAGGTCAGATCCGCCTTGAAATGCAGGGCGGAGACCACCTCGCGCACCGGCAGGCGCGCGACGTCGCAGAGCGCGTGCGGGAACAGGCCGAGCGCGGCGGGGCCGGTCCAGGCTTCCTTCAGCGTGATGTCCTCGAGTTGAAAGCGCACCAGTTCGCAGATACGCGCGCTGCCGTCGACATGCGGGATGATCTTCAGGATGAAGTTCGGCGCGTGCAGTGATTTCAGCACGGTTTCGTGATCGACATAGCGGTGCTTGTAGCCCATTGTACCTGATGCGCAGAGCACCGAGCCGTAATGCAGCGAGCCGACCAGCACGTCGGTCTCGACTTCGATCTTCGGCTTCGCGAGCTTTTTCGGAAAGCCCCAGAGCTCGCGGCCGCCGGCAATCGGCGCATCGTCATCCAGATACATCGCATGGGTATAGGCGCCGAGTTCGCCCTTGAACCGCACCGGGATCACCTGCCCGGTCTCGGTATAGTCGCCGAAGCCGGTGGAGTCGGGCATGCGGATGAACTCGTATTTCACCACGGATTCCGCGACCTCCAGCGGCTCCGGAACGACGGCCGCGAGCGCTTCGGGATCGGTCTTGTAGGTGATGATGAAATATTCGCGGTTGAAGAAGCGATAGGGCCCCGGCGGAAAGGACGGGTTGGTCAGCGGCATCGAATAGGCGTTTTTCCTGACGTCATCGATCTTCATGGGTCTTGGCTCGCTTCTGGTTGTGCATGCCATTATGGAGCGGCAGTGCGTCAGGAGCGAGACTGGAAAAGCGGCAGCTTTTCAAAATAGCAGCTATTTGTCCTTGATCGGCGGCGCCATCTTCTCCGCCGGCGCGGGCGGCAGCGCCGGCCTGGCGGCGCCTTCGGTCTGCGCTTGCGCATCGGGCCGGGCCGGCTCGGGGGCCGGCGTGGTCGGTCGTGTGCCGCCCGGCGTTGATTCCGCTGGCGGCGCGCTCGAAGGCGATGGAGAGGGCGTGGCCTGCAAAGGCTGGCCCGGTGTGCCCGTGGCCTGCGCCATCTGCAGCTGGTTTTGCGCCTGAAGCTTTGCCAGCGAGAGGCCGGTCATCGCCAGCCCTGTCGTCAGCAGCAGCGCGGCAAGCCATATCCGCCAGCCAATCGCGCGCTTGGTATCGGGCGACATCTCGTTCATTCGCAAGTCCTCCGCGGGTATGAACGGCTGGCTTGGCCCAATGGTTCCCTCTGGAACCGAGGCTTAGAGCATGATCCGGAAAAGTGTGTAGCGGTTTTCCGAAAAGATCATGCTCAATCAAGAATCTAGAGCGGCAGGATACCGGCGTCGCCTTCCTCATCGGCGAAAGCGAGCAGCGTGCCCTTGGCATTCCAGCCGAGCGCTGCCACCGCCGCCGTGCCATTCCGGCGCACCAGGATTTCGGCGCCGTCCTCGAGCCGCACCATCAGGACAGTGCCGTCGTTATAGCCGCAGGCGAGGATGTCCTGCTTCGGATGACAGGCCACAGTGGTGGCGCGCGCCTGCAGCGGCGCCAGCATCGCGGGCTCCTTGCCCATCGGTCCATCCTTGCTCGCGAACGGCCACATGATCACCATGTCGGCGCCCGAGGTCGCGAGAAACTTTCCGCCTGCGCTCCATGACATCGATCTGACGCGGCCAGGATAGCCGGACATGCGCATGTGCCGGTTGTCGGCAAGCCGCCAGCCATGCATTGCCGGCTCATGCATCGTGGTGACCAGGAATTTGTTGTCGGGGCTGAAGGTGACGCCAAGATGCGAGCCGGCCCATTCCAGAAATTCGCCGTTCGCCGCCATGTTCGGAAACCACAGCGTCACGCCGTTGTAATGCGCGATCGCGATCCGCAGGCCCTTCGGCGCGAAAGCCAGGCCGCCGACGGTCGACGGTACTTCGAAGGATTTGTCCTCGTTCTTGCCGCTGCGGACGAAGGCGGTCTTGCCGACCGACCAGGCAACGGCGCCGTCCGGATGGACAGCGACATTGTCGATCCAGCGCCGCTTTGGATCGACCGCGAGCTCGGTCACCTCGCCCTTGGCGTCGACCGCGACCAGCTTGCCGTTGTCGCCGCCCATGACAATGCGCTTGCCGTCGGAGGCTGCGCAAAGAATGCCGCCGCTCAGAACCTCGACCTTGGAAATCTCGCCCTCGGCGTCGACAAACGACACGTTGTCTTCGGCGCCGACAAAGCCGGCCTTGTCGCCGAGGAAATGCACCGCCGTGACCGGCACACCGATTGCAACCGCGCGCACGCGGTCGGTGACGGAAACAATCGAGGCCTGCTCGCCCCCGGGTTCGAAATTGCTCATCACGTGGTGATGCAGCTTTCAAAGCCATCGCGGATCGCCTGTTCCGGCAATTCGCGGCCAATGAAGACGAGACGGCTCTCGCGCTTCTCGTCGCTCTTCCATTTCCGCTGGTGATCGCCTTCCAGCATCATGTGCACGCCCTGAAAGACGTAGCGGTCCTCGTCGTCGGTGAAGGCCAAAATGCCCTTCGAGCGCAAAATCTTCTGGCCCTCGGTCGCAACCAGGTTCTGCAGCCACGGCATGAACTTGGTGGGATCGAGCGGCCTGTCGGTGCGTAACGACAGCGATTGCATGTCCTCATCGTGGTAGTGCTTCAGGCCGTGACCATGACCGTGATCATGATGATGGTCATGGCCATGATGGTGGTCGTGATCATGGTCATGATCGTCGACTTCAAGGAAATCCGGCTCGATGTCCAGGATGCGGTCGAGATCGAACGCGCCGCGCTCCAGCACGTCCGACAGCGCAACCTTGCAGCGCTCGGTGCGATGCAGTTTTGCATAGGGGTTGATGCCGCGGATGCGGGCCTCGACTTCGGCAAGCTCGCCCTTGGAAACGAGATCGGTCTTGTTCAGCACGATGACGTCGGCAAACGCGATCTGGTTTTTCGCTTCCGGCGCATCCTTCAGCCGGTCGGACAGCCATTTGGCGTCGGCCACGGTGACGACGGCATCGAGCCGCGCATTCTTCTGCACGTCCTCGTCGACAAAGAAGGTCTGCGCCACCGGCGCCGGATCGGCGAGCCCCGTGGTCTCGACAATGATGGCGTCGAACTTGCCCTTGCGCCGCATCAGGCCTTCCATGATGCGCACGAGATCGCCGCGCACGGTGCAGCAGACGCAGCCATTGTTCATCTCGAACACTTCCTCATCGGCGCCGATGATGAGGTCGTTGTCGATGCCGATCTCGCCGAATTCGTTGACGATAACCGCGTATTTCTTGCCGTGGTTCTCCGACAGGATGCGGTTCAGAAGCGTGGTCTTGCCGGCGCCGAGATAGCCGGTCAGCACGGTCACGGGGATCTTGGAAATTTCAGCCATAACAACCTCAGAGCAGGGCTTCTTCGGCAGCGCCGGCGGCCGGGGTGGCCCCCTGCCCTCAATTGCCGAGCGCGCTGGTCAGGGCCTTTATATTGTGCCTTATGAGGTCAATGTAAGTGGGTGCGGGCCCCTTTTCGCCGGTCAGGCTGTCCGAATAGAGGGTGCCGCCGGCCTTCGCCCCGGTCTCGGCCGCGATCCGGGCGATCAGCCGGTCGTCGCTGAGATTTTCCAGAAAGACCGCCGGGATTTTCTCGGCCTTGATTTGCCGGATCAGGAGCGCGATGTCGCGTGCGCTGGGCTCGGTCTCGGTGGACACGCCGACGGGCGCCACGAATTCGACGCCGTACGCGGCAGCGAAATAGCCGAAGGCGTTGTGGGTCGTGATCACCTTGCGCCGCTCGGGCGGGATTTTTGCGATGGCCGAGCGGACTTCAGCATCGAGCCTATCGAGTTCGGCCAGGTAGCGCTCGGCATTGCTGCGAAACACCGGAGCGTCCGCGGGATCGGCCGCGATCAGGGCATCGCGGATGTTGCCGACATAGATCTTGACGTTTGGGACGGATTGCCAGGCATGCGGATCGGCGTCGGAGCCATGCTGGAGTGGCGCAACCCCGTTGCTTGCCGTGACGATCGCGGCCTTGCTGCCGGCGGATTGCACCAGCCGGGGCAGCCAGCCTTCGAGGCCGAGCCCGTTGATGAAGAGAATTTTGGCGTCCGCGTTTTTCTTCGCATCGGATGGTGCCGGCGTATAGACATGCACATCGCCGTTGGGACCGACCAGGGTCACCACATTGACCTTGTCGCCACCGACTTTCTTCACGAAATCGGCGAGGATGGAAAAGCTCGCAACGACATTGAGGCGGTCTTGGGCGTGTAGCGGTGTCGCGACCAGCGCCGCAGCGAACGCAATGAGCCAAAGCCGCCGCATGGCTCAAGCCTCGAGATGGCGGCCGGGGAAGAGCTGCCGCACCAGCCCGCCGACGCTGCCGAACAACACGGAGGCGATATAGAGCCCTGCCGCGACCAGGATGATCGCGGGGCCGGAGGGAATGCTGGTCTGGAACGACAGCACCAGACCAACATAGCCCGACAGCATCGCGCTCAGGACGGCGATGCATATCATGCCCGTGATGTCACGCGACCAGAACCGCGCGATTCCCGCCGGCAGGATCATCAGGCCCACCGCAAGCAAGGTGCCGAGCGCCTGGAACCCAGAGACGAGATTGATGACGACGAGCGCAAGGAAAGCGAGATGCGAAGGCGTGCCGGCCCGGCTCACGGTGCGCAGGAACAGCGGATCGACGCTCTCGATCACCAGCGGACGGTAGATCACGGCCAGCACCAGGAGCGTGATCGTCGCATTGAAGGCAACGACCAGCAGTGTCTGATCGTCCATGGCGAGGATATTGCCGAACAGCACGTGCAGCAGGTCGATATTGGTGCCCTTGACCGAGACGATGGTGACGCCGAGCGCAAGCGAGGCGAGATAGAAGGTCGCAAGCGAGGCGTCCTCCTTCAGCCCGGTCGAGCGCGCGACCACGCCGGACAGCAGCGCCACCAGAAAGCCCGCGACCAGGCCGCCCAGGATCATCGCCAGCAGGTTGAGTCCGTAGAGCAGGAAGCCGATGGCCGCGCCGGGCAGGATCGCATGCGCCATGGCGTCGCCGACGAGGCTCATCCGCCGCAGCATCAGGAACACGCCGATCGGCGCGCCGCCGAGCGACAGCGCGATGATGGCGGCGAGCGCCCGGCGCATGAACTCGAACTCGGTGAAGGGCGCGACCAGCGCGGCGTAGAGTGACACGGTCAGGCCGCCCGCGATGGAGGATCGGCGATGCAGGCGGCAGCGCTGTCGTCGAAGGCTTCGCACATCCGCCGCGCCTCGATCAGATTTTCGGAGGTCAGCACCATCGCGGTCGCGCCCCACGCGACCGGCTCGCGCGCGAGCAGCAGTGTCTCCGGAAAATGCGCACGCACGAGATCCATGTCGTGCAGGGCCGCCAACACGGTGCGGCCTTCGGCATGCCAGCGCTTCACCAGCAACAGCAGATCATCCGCGGTGCGGGTATCGATGGCGTTGAAGGGCTCGTCCAGCACGATCAGCCGCGCCTCCTGCAGCATCACGCGCGCGAACAAGAGGCGCTGCAGCTGCCCGCCGGAGAGCGTGCCGATGGTGCGATTTTCGAAGCCGGTGAGCCCGACCGCGGCGAGCGCGCGGTTGATCTTGTCGCGCTCGGCCTTGCCGATGCCGCCGAACAAGCCGGTCGCACGCCACAGCCCGGTGCCGACGAAATCGAACACGGTGATCGGAAAGCTGCGGTCGATGTCGGCGGTCTGCGGCAGATAGGCGATGTCGCGTGCATCGAGGCCACCAAGGGAAATAGAGCCGGAGAGCGGTTTCAAGATGCCGACAAGCCCGCGAAACAGCGTCGACTTGCCGGCGCCGTTGGGCCCGACGACGGCCAGTAGCGCGCCGGAAGCGATATCGCCCGAGAGATGATGCACCGCCGGATGGCGGTCATAGCCGAGCGTGACATTGCTGAGGGTGAGTTGCGCGGCCATCGCTCACCTCATCGCCAGCCACACCACGACCCACAGGCAGGCGCTGGCCGCGAGCGCCGCGGCGAACCTGGAAGCCACGGGCATGCGCAGGATAGACCAGGTCGCCGCCTGCGCCGGATGCGGCGAAGCAGCGCCGTGGGAATGGCTGTGCGTGTGGCCGTGGTGGTGGCTGTGATCGTGGGGAACCATGCAGAGACGTTATATTATAACATAACATCTGCCAAGGCGATCAACGCCTTAGGGTTTACCAATCGCCATCGCGGTGGCGGCGGCCAGGAAAGGCAGCGGGACCGAGACCGCGGCCCGAAACCACACGAATTTGGCCGGCATGAACGGGATTTCCCACAGCAAGAGCCGCTGGAACGCGAACAGCGCCCAGGCGACCACATAGGCCACGACCTGCGGCGAGCCGCCGCCGGCCTTGAGCGCCACCGCGCCGATGGAGAAGCCGATCACCGGCCCGCCCGGGGTCGCTGCGCCCGCGACCACGGCGGTCGCAACGCCCAGCCAGCCGCTGTGCGGTCCGAGCCAACTGGTGATGATCTTCTGCGGGATGACGGCGGCGACATAGCCCGAGCCGAGCACGCCGAGCGCGATGCGCGGCACGACGTTGATGAAATCCCACGTGCCTTCGCGCAGCGAGGACGTCATCACCTCCGGCCCGCGCTGATACGCAACGAAGCCGACGCCGAGCACCGAGCCCCACAGGATGATGTCGATCAGCAGCGCCGCGCTCATTCGTCCTCGTCCTTCGCGGGATACATCCGCACATAGACGAAGCGGCCGAAGGCGCCTGCGATCAGCGGCAGCGGCAGGCCGATCACAATTCTCCAAAGAGTGAAGTCGGTGCCCATGATCGGCAATTCCCAGGCGACCGCGCGGCCATAACCGATCAGGGTCCAGCTCACGACCATGGAAATGGTGGCGCCGAAATCGGCGCCGACGGTGAGCAGCGCGCTCGCCACCGGATACGCCGTGAACGGGCCGCCCGGCAGGATCGCGCCGAAGGCGGCGCCGATCAAAAGCCCCTTCAGCCCGGAGCTCGGACCGAGCGAGCGCGAGACTTTGTCGTGCGGCAGGATCTCCGCGATGAAGGCGCCAAGCAGGCAGCCCGCGAACACGCGCGGCAGGATGCCGCCGAACAGCGCGAGGTCATGGGTCAGGATTTCGAGCACGCCGGACAAGCCGTCGCGGCGCCAGACCAGCGTGGCGCTGACCACCACCAGCACGACGATGGCGATCATCGACCAGCCGATCGGCTTGCGCTTCCGGCGCGGCGCTGGCTCGGCCTCCTCGGCGATCGCCGGGTCTTTCAATGGAAGCTCTGACAAGGGTTTTGGGGCCGGCGCGGTGGGACAATCCATCCTGCTTAGTGGGGCGCCTTAAGTGTTGCAAACGGAAGTGCGGCCAAATCCATGCGCGTGTGAACAGTGCCCATGCGCGATTGCGCTTCAGGTCAGATAGCGGATCAGCGCCAGGCCGGCGAAGAGTCCTGCGATCGACAGCACCACCGATCCCAACACGTAGGCAGCGGCCAATCCCAGTGCGCCACGTTCGTAGAGCAGTGCAGAGTCGAGAGAAAAGGCTGAGAAAGTGGTGTAGCCGCCGAGAATGCCGGTCATGATGAACAGGCGCCAGGGCTGCGACGCGTCGCCCTTGAAGGCGAGATAGCCGGCGATCAGGCCCATCACGGTCGACCCCGTAATGTTGATGATGAAGGTACCCCAGGGGAAGCCGGTGCCGATGCACCTCGCGCAGGTGACGTTGACGAAGTGTCGCAGCGAAGCGCCAAGCCCGCCGCCGACAAACACCAGCACATAATTCATTGCCTGCTTCTCCACGATATCACCGGCGCTTGCGGTTTTGCCGCAAGCGCGCGGCGCCCGCAAGGATCGGCGCAAGCAAAAGGGCGGCAGCTTGCGCCACCGCCCCATTTTTTTCGTCATTGCGAGCGAAGCGAAGCAATCCATGCCGCAGCAAGCGGAAATGTGGATTACTTCGTCGCTAACGCTCCTCGCAATGACGGCTATGCGGATATATCAGCCCGCCTTGCCGAACAATTCGTCGACGTAATCCCAGTTGACGAGATGATCGACGAACGCCTTCAGGTAATCCGGGCGGCGGTTGCGATAGTCGATGTAATAGGAGTGCTCCCAGACGTCGCAGCCGAGGATCGGCGTGGCGCCATGCACCAGCGGATTTTCGCCGTTGGGGGTTTTTGAGATTTCGAGCTTGCCACCTTTGACCTGCAGCCAGCACCAGCCGGAGCCGAACTGGCCGACGCCGGCGGCGGCGAAATCGGTCTTGAACTTTTCGAACCCGCCGAGGTCCTCGGTGATCTTCTTCTCCAGCCGGCCGGGCAATTTACTGCCGCCGCCGTTCGGCTTCATCCAGCTCCAGAAGTGGATGTGGTTGTAATGCTGGCCGGCGTTGTTGAACACGGCGGCGTTCTTGTTGTAGGAGCCCTTCACGATCTCCTCGAGGGACTTGCCTTCGAATTCGGTCCCCTTGATCGCGTTATTGCCGTTGGTGACATAGGCCTGATGGTGCTTGTCGTGGTGAAATTCCAGCGTTTCCTTCGACATATGGGAGCCGAGGGCGTCATAAGCGTAAGGCAGGGGGGGAAGCGTAAAGGTCATGGGATGTGTCCGGGAACTGAGGGAGACGTGGCTTAACGGGCCTCCCTTATAGAAGGTTCCAACGGTCTCCGACACCCGCATTTTTCCGCAAAAACCGGCCCGTGGGGCGCGTCGAGGTGTTTGCAAACCGTCATCGGCTGGAATTAAATCGGGCGATACGATTGTTGGTTTCTTGAAGCACGTTTATGGGGGAAATCATGGCAATCCGAACCGCCCGTAGCCTTGCAGCACTTGCAGTTTTGGTCATGTCACTGCCGGTCGCCGGCAACGCCGCCGGCATCGTTGTCCGCGCGCGCTTTTCGTTCGACGCGCTCGCCACCTGCACCAAGCCCGCCGTGCAGAACTTTGCGGTTCACGCCGAAGGCTCCGGCACGCTCTCGACCGACCGCACCGCAACGCTCGACATGTCGTCCAATATCCAGGGCAAGGAGAGCTATACCGCGAAGCTGGGCGGCCGGCCGACCGCAGCGGTCGGCGGCTCGGCGTCGCTGCGGGTCGTCAGTCAGCACACGCTTCGCGCAACGCGGGAATATCCGAACAACCTGATCATCGCCACCATGACCGTGATCGGCAATTCCTGCCGCTTGAACATCGAAAACCGGCTGAAGCCGGGCCGGCGGGAATACACCTTCTACGGCAATGGCGGCCTCGTCGCCATTTGCTCCAGGCCGCGACTCACCCACGCCGAATGCGCGCCGTACTGAGGCTGCCTCGGCGGGCTTTCTTATTCGCAGAACGAGGTGCCGTTATAGACGAAGCATTTGCGTCCGCCGCCGGAACCCGGCGTTCGCCGCCGGGCGACCGCCTTCGGCGCGCGCTCCGGCTTCGGCCGGCAGCTGCCGTTCGGCGCCAGCACCTGGTCGGCATCGCAGCTGATCTTCACGCAATGATCGCCGCTGGCGCGAAAGCCGCGATCGCATTCGAGCGGGCACACCCGGCCCGGCTTCGCTCTTACCGCATCCAGCGCATCGAGGCTCGCAAGCCTGACGTCGAATCTGGTACCGGCGTTCTCGTTGAACAGCGACAGCGCCCTGCGCGCGGTGGCGCTCCATTCGTCATCGATATCGCCGGCCTTGCAGCCGACCCGGCGCAGCTCGGTCTGCAGCGAGCGCGAGATCTCCTGCGGCGTCGGCCCGGCGGGCTTTGGCGGCTCCGGCGCTGCGGCAGGCGCGGGCGGGAGGGCAGCGACCGCAGGCTCATCCGGCTTGGCCGAACCGGTTCGCGTCTCTGGGGGCTTGGGCGGTTCGGCGGCCACGATTTTCGAATCGTCCTCCCCCTTGCCGCTCTGCTCGCTGAGCTTGTTGCGCTGGGCCTTGGCGAGGTCGGTGTAGAAGCCGGACGGACGTGCCTCGATGAAGGAATTCCAAACCTCCATGGTGCCGACGCGCTCGGCGAGCTCATAGTCGCGGCGGATATCGGCATTGCTGTTGGATACGGGTGCCGGCGGCGCGTGCGGCGTTTCGGGTGCCGCGACCAGCGCCACGTCATTGCCGCCGAGCGAATTGGTCGTGTACGGTTCCTGCTGATTGCCGGTCGCGCTCATAACGTCGTCGCGGACGTAGCCGAAGGCTTTTCGGATATCGAGCCCCGGCCGCGTCAGATGTTTCAACAGCGCTGATGTGAACGGGCTGTGTTCGCCGTCGCCGTCCGCGGCGGTCGAGCCTTCCTTGGCGGCAAAAGCGATGAAGGTGTTCGGCCGGTTGGCCTCGACGCCGACCAGCCCGCGACTGATGGCGCGCGAGGCCAGCGTCCGCTTCATCCGCTTAGCAAACGGATTGTCCCGGCAGGCATCGAGGATGATCAGCCGCAGTTTTGACGCGGGCTCGGCCGCGAGCAGGATGCGGTTGAGCGACACCGCCTCGTCGTCGACATCGGCGTCGCGTTCCAGCAGCGCATCGACCGGCACTACATAGTTGCTGCCGTCGACCTCGAGCCCGTGGCCGGCGAAATAGATCACGGCAATGTCGGCGCCGCGGGCGGAATCGGTGAATTCGCGGAGCGCCCGGCGCATGTCCTGTGATTTCAGGTCGCGCCGCGACACGACCACGTCGAAGGCAGCGTTCTTGAGCATGTCGGCCATCGCGGCCGCGTCATTGACGGGATTGGCAAGCGCCGCGACGCTCTGGTAGCTCGAATTGCCGATCACCAGCGCCACGCGCTTGCCGGCCAGGGCCGGCTGGTTGGCAAGGCAGCAGGTCCATGCAATAGCAAGGAAGGCGGCAAGCCGGCGCATCGCGTTTTTCCGGGTTTTGTCGCGAAATTATATCATCTGGCGATATGACAGCAAGACAAGCGCGCCCACTGTGGGATCGATCACAAGCGGCCCACGGAAAATCGGCAAGAAAGCGATGAGTATCGAGATCGACATACTCAATGGCGACGCTTCCTGGAAGCAGGTCGAGGCCCTGAATAACGCGGTGTTCGGGCCGCACATCCTCGAGAAACTGCCGTGGGGCCATATCGAATGGGCGCACGCCGATCTGCGCGTGCTGATCGATGCGCCGGAGGGTGGGCTCGCCTGCCATGTCGGCATCTATTTCCGCACCATCGCCTGGAACGGGCATCCCCTCCATGTCGGCGGCATCGGCGGCGTCATGACCCGCGAGGACTGCCGTCGCCGCGGCTATGCCAGTCTCGCACTCAATGCGGCGATCGACACCATCCGCGCCAACGAGGCGGCGCGCTTTGCGGTGCTGTTCTGCGAGGAGCACAATTTCGCGTTCTATCAGGCGCGCGGCTGGCATCCCTTCACCGGCGAGGTCTACTGCGAACAGAGCAGCGGGCGCGTTCGTTTCGATCTGATGGCGCCCTTTGTGTTCGATATCCGCCGCGCGCCGCGCGATGGCGTGCTCGATCTCAACGGCTTGCCGTGGTGATGCGTTACGCCGCCATCGCCTTCAGCGCGGTCGCGGCCGACGCATAGCCGCCGCGGGCGCCGTCGATGAAATGCACATGGTCGGCGCGCATCACCGACGGCGTGAAGCAGGTCATCATCGCGGCGTCCTGCCGGTGCAGCCCGTAGCGCACGACGCCATTCTCGGCCGCCCTCGCGAGGCGTTCGGTAAGCGCGCTCGCCAGTTCCTCGGCGCAGTCCAGGATCATGCGCAAGCCATCGTCATATTTGCGGAAGTCGGAATTTTCGACCACCTGCCGGACATAGTTCTGCGGCACGAAGGCGCCGACCTTGATGTCCAAGCGCATCACCACATAGGCCCATAGCGTCAGCGCCAGCACAGCGCCCTTGCGCGCCCACAGCGGGCCGCCGCGCGCGGCGCGTGCCTCGTAGTCCAGCCCTTGCGGCGGCCATTTGAGCGGCGGACCGCCCGACGGCACCGGCCGCCCCGCATCCGGCGTGCGCTCGACGAGCTGGATGACGTCCTCGATCACCTTGCGGAAGGCTGTCGGCTCAGCGTTGGCCGTCGGCACCACCAGCACCGAGAGGATCAAGCCGCGCGCGGCGGGAATTTCCTCGAAGCGGCACGAAAGCCCCGACAGATCAGGCTGCGTGCCCGGCGGTGCCGCGTCGACCGTGAACTCGCCGCGCTTCATCGCGGCTTCCGCCCACCCCAGCCCGCCGCCGGAGAACATCGCATAGGACAGGTTGGCCGAGGGCCCGAACCGCGCCACGCGCACATCCAGCCCTTGCGCGCGGATCGCGCTGACGGGCACCAGCGCCACCCGCATGACGAGGTCGAGGTCTTCGCTGACCCAGGTCGCGGTCGCCGCCAGCGCCTCGCGGGCGGCGGCGAGATCGTCGGGCGAGACCGCAAAGCTCGCGCCATCGCCGCCGAACACGAAGGGAAATTCGCGGCCGCCCAGCGCATTGGTCACGGAGGCGATGACAGCCGCGCCCGCCATGTTGACCGCCTTGTACCGCTGCGCCGCAATCGCCCTGGTCGATTCCACGATATCGGCGACACCGACCGCCCAGTCGTCCGGCAACGGCGCATAGAGCTGCGGCTCCATCAGCTTGGTGAAGCCGCGGAACACCGGAATGCCGCCATAGAAGGTGTCGCTGGTCATGGGTGAGATCGTTTGGTCCGAAACTTGTAGAGATACGGTCGATTTGAATAAACGGGTTCATTCAAAAATATCGGAGCCGAACGTCGAATGCAAAAAGCAGCCCGAAAGCCCCATGCTTTCAGCGGCCTTCCCGACGGCGACCGGATGACGCAGCGCACTGACACGATCCCCGTCATCGAAAAAACGCGCATCCTCTGTTACTCCTGAGGCATGACCGACCAGGCCCCCACGCAGATCAATGTGCACGCGCTCCAGATCGGCGACCGCATCAACACGGCCGGGTTCGAGGGCGAGATCCTGTCGAGCACGCCGCTGGGCGTGCGCATCGGCACCTACGGTCTGGCCGTGGTGTTTCGCTATGGTGTCGTCGTCTTGCTGGGGCTCACCGCCGACCAGGAGGCGGAATTCCTCGAGCGGCTGAACTCACGCACCTCGGGCAAGATCACCCCGCGAGAGGAGGAATGGGCGAAGGTTCAGGTCGCGCGGGAGGCCGAGGAGCCGATCCCGGTCGGGGGGCCGATCCAGGTGCGGGAAATGTCGCTGGAGCGGCTCTTGGTCGTGTCCGATGCGCTCGCGAAGAGCGTGGTGCTCGGGCGCGACGAGCGCGAGGTCGCCAATGTGTTCGACACCATCGAGCCGCTCGCGCGCGAGCTTGCCACTTCCGGCCAGACCTCGAAGAGCCGGACCGATCTGTTGAAACTGCTCGGCAACTCGCTCTTGGTCCAGCACCGCGTGTCGGGCCGCGTCGCCGTCGACGAAAAGCCCGACGTGCTCTGGGACCGCCCCGATCTCGAACGGCTCTATGCCCGGCTCGAGGACGAATACGAGCTCTCCGAACGGGTCGATATCCTGAACCGCAAGCTCGAAGTCATTTCCGACACCGCCACCACGCTGGCCGACATCATCGACGCCAAACGCTCGCTGCGGCTGGAACTGATCGTGATTTTCCTGATCGCGTTCGAAATCCTGGTCACGGCTTATGAAATCTACGCGCGCGGCGGGCATTGACCGCTGGCCGCACGTCAAGCAATCTCAGATTGTTTTTATATTGAGAGACACGTATTATCCTGGGCTTGCCGGATCGCAAACGATCCGAGGCGCGGCGATCGAGACCTGAGCGGGTGAAGACATGAA
The DNA here is from genome assembly GCA_963802585.1 of uncultured Alphaproteobacteria bacterium. Classification (GTDB taxonomy): domain Bacteria; phylum Pseudomonadota; class Alphaproteobacteria; order Rhizobiales; family Xanthobacteraceae; genus Bradyrhizobium. Next base: position 54,712 of record CAWDJS010000018.1, read on the forward strand.
GCGCTTTTGCATCGTTCCGGCCCGAACCCGATCCTTTCAGGCAGAAATCCGCGGCGGCGGCCTGGCGCTCGCCATGGCGGCGCTGTCGCTGCTTGCGCCGCAGGTAGCCGCGGCAGGCACCCTGGCGACCGCCTGCACCAAGCTCGACATCTGCTACTGCGTCAACAGCGATTACCGCGACGCCATCAGCGACAATGTGAAGCGCGTCCGCAAATTGCTCGCCGACAACAAGGCGCAAGGCAAGTCGATCGGCTATCTCAGCATTCCGCTTTCGCCGGCCGGCGGCGGCTCCTTTACCCTCAATTCCAGAATTTCCGCGCAAGCCGCGCAAAACGTCACCGCGCGGTTCGGCGCGCAATCGATGTTTCTGCTCAACCCCGGTACCGAGGCCGGCGACAAGATGGGCGGCGCCAGCGGCGCAGACTTCATGTACATGTGGACGCAAATCCTCGAAGGGCCGACCGGCCTCGGCGAGGATTTCGATTTCTTCTATTTCGCCGGCCCGACCGATTTCGGGAAATATTTTCACCTGACCGGCCAGGGCGATCTCGAGGCGCTGGACGCCTGGTTCGATACCAACGCCGCGGCAGACCCGGACCTCAAGAAGTCCGTCGACCAGAACGGCGCCGCCAAGGCCAAGTCCGACTTCCGGAATTATTACGGGCTGCGCGCCTCCGTGACCTACAGTTACGGCTCGCATGACGAATGGAACATCGCGCGCCTGATCAATGTGCGCCGGCGCGGCGCGACTGATCTCGGCATCGCCAATCAGCTTGCGATTTTCTTCGATGGCCGGACGCAATCGCCGGGCGCCTATGAAATCCCGACCTCTCCGGGCGACGCCGGCCGCTGCGTGAAATAGTTCGCCGATCGAAAAACGATGGAGGCCCCAGATGGCGCCGAGCCGCATCATGTTCATTCGCCACGCCGAGAAGCCCACAGCAGGCGACCAAGGGGTCAAGCAGAGCGGCGAGCAGGATGCGGAAAGCCTGATCGTCCGCGGCTGGCAGCGCGCCGGCGCGCTGGTGCATTTCTTCACCTCGGATCCCACGCGAACACCGAACATACTTTTCGCTTCCGGCATCGGACCGCACAGCAAAAGCAATCGCCCGAAAGAGACCGTGACGCCGCTGTCAGAGTGGCTCGACGACCTCATTATCATCGTCGATCATCTGAAGAACGACACCGATGGGCTGATGAAGAGCGTGTTGAAGCAGGGGAGCACCGTGCTGGTGTGCTGGGAGCACGAGCTCATTCCCACTCTCGTCGGATTGCTGCCGAATGCGCCGATCGTGCCGCAAACCTGGCCCGATGATCGCTTCGATATCGTCTGGGTACTCGAAGCCGACGGCGATGGCTGGAAGTTTTCGCAGATCCCGCAAATGCTGCTGGCCGGCGACAGCGAAGATTTTATTTCCTGAAACCGAAAGGATATTGCCGTGGCGTTACCTTATGGATTTGTCAAAGCCAAGATCACCTCCGAGCCCAAACTGAAGCCATCGCGCCACAAGGACGAAATCCAGTATCACCTGCACTTCAGCATGCCGGTCGACGGCGACAAATGGGACGTCGCGGTCAATGTCGGCACCAATGACGCCGACGATCTGCTGAAATACAAGCTCGTCTTCGACTTCCGGCATTCCATCGTCCAGACGCTCGCCGCAGCCGCGGCCGGCTCGCAGGACCTGACCGGACAGACTGCCCTGCCCGCGCTTGATTTCATGCGCAGCGATCTCCTGCAAAACACCGGCAAATGGCGCGACAGCGATGTGATGGACGGCTCCGAAGAAGCCGAGCCTGTGGCAACGCTCGCACGCCTGCTGTCGAAGGCGCACCAGCAGAATTTCGATGTTTACGTGTTTGGCCGCTTCTACAACACCGGCGACGGCATCCACGACGTTCATCTCAACCAGGGCTCGACCAAAGGCTTCGTCCATCGCCCGGACGACAATTCCAACGACCACAACGACATCTGGCAGGACGGCGCTGTCATGGTCGATAGCGGCGAGCCGGAATGGGCGGCGTATTTCGCCGCCTTCAACCAGCAACTGGTGCCGACCGACGACCTCGGTAATCCCAAGCCGGGTGCGGCCACGATCTGAGGCGTGAACTCGCTTCACCTCTCCCGCTTGCGGGGGATGGAGCGTAGTCCCTGCGCGGCGTCAACTCACCCTGACCTCTTCACAGCGCCTACGGCCGCTTCAGCTCGGTCACGCGGAACGGTTCCAGCGTGTCGATCGCGTCAGCCGACTGCGTGTGGTAGCTGAAGCGGAAGTAACGCACGGTGATGCCGTCTTTGGTGAAATCGGCGAGAATAAAACCGTTCTCCTCGATCGGCTTCAAATCCTCGACCATGGTCAGGTGCGTCGAGGGCGTGGCGCCGATGCCGCGGAAGGCGGAAGGCCAGCCGCGGTCGCCGGTGCCGAGCGGGCCGGACAGGATCACCACCACGGGGTTCTTGCCAAAGTCCAGCGCGCCGCTGCGCTGCATGCGGCCCTCCGCGATCGCATGCAGGTCGCCGGAGACGACCAGCGGAATCCGGCCCGGCATGGCAGCGACTTCCGCCATCAGCCGGTCGTGCTGCTTCAGCCAGCCGCTCTGCCAATAGGGTTTTGGCACGTCGGTGGTCAGCTTGCCGTCTTTGGACAGAATGTCCGGATACCATTCGCCCCATTTGCCCGCGCTCCAGCCCGGCGGGTTGGAGGGGATGTTGACGAGGTGGATCATCTCGCGATCGGTCATCCGCGACCGCAGCCAGTTCTCGACCGTGCCGTCGAGGAAGACCGCGCTCGGTCCGGCCAGCGTCACCGTTCGACGGACGTCGTAGAGCAGGATTTCGGCGAGCTTGCCGTAGCGCAGCGTGCCAAAGGCTTCACCGACGCCGGGCGGGCGATCGGCTGCCGACGCGCCGGGAAGCCCGAGCGGACGATTCCGGTCGGGCAGATATTCGGGATAGTAGAGCTGGCGCGTGGCGCGGGCGAGCGCGAGCATGAAGGCATCCGGCGGGAAGGTGATGATGTCGTCGGTCGCCTCGTCATTGTCGAAATAATCGTGGTCGTCCTGCATGAAGAAGACCGGGGTCGAACGCAGCAGCGCACCATATTGCGGAATGATCTGCGCCGCCGTCGCGCGGCGGAACACCGCCTCGTTCGCCGTGCCAAATACCGGCTGTGCCCGATCGAACGTCCCCGCAAGCTGCTTGCCGAGCGGCGAGGCGCCGCTGCCCCTGGAAGCCTGCGGCGCACGCAAATCCCAATAGATCTGGTCGCCATTGGCGATCAACGCATCCGGCTTGAACGACAGCCCGCGCGCCAGCAGGCGCCGGCGCAGCGCCGACGGCAGCCAGTTGATCTTGCCCTCGGGCAGGCCCTGGTTCAGCCCCTCGTGTCCGCCGCCGCAGGTATAGATCATCACCCGCAGCCGCTCCGGCGTCACCTCCGGCGCGGGAAACGTCGCAAGCTGCCATGGCTCGCACAGCGCTTTGCCGCCGGCACCCTTCAATGAAAGCTTGTAGGGCGTCGCCGGCGAAAGCCCGGTGACGTCAAACTGCCAGAAATCGCCGGCCGCCGCGTTGGACTGCCCGCGCACCTTGGTGTTGCCGACTTCCAGCGTCGGCGGCGCGACCTGGGCCTCTTTGAACGATGCCTTGATCAGAAAACGGTCGTGGCTCGCGGTCGGAATCAGATGCTGCACCGCGCCCTGATCCCAATCTTTTTCGCCCCGTTTGGGCGTTTCAGCGGCGGCGGCCGGCCCGCCGATACCCGTGGTGATCAATCGCGGCATCGTCGCCGCGGCTGCGCCAAGCACGAAATCGCGTCGTGTCGCCATGGCATCCTCCCTCGGTTTACTCCAGCGCGCTCACATTCCAGGTCGCGTGGCTGACCCCGGGCAGTTTTGCGAGATCGGCCACCACGCCGTCGAGGTCGCCGGGCTCGACCGCGAGCGGCACCAGAACGGCCGACACCTCGACATTGTCGTTTGAGTGAAACACGATCTTGGTCTCGCGCACGGGATAGCTTGCGGCGTCCAGCCGCTCGTTCATGTGCTCGCGTATCTCCGCCGAATGCTTCGCGTCGGTGGTGATGCTGATTTCATAATTGGCTTCCGACGAGCGCTCGCTCAGCGGAATGCGATCGATGGCATTGACCAGCGGCCGCAGCAGCGTGTTGCCGGCCAACACGAAAATCGTCAGCGCCACCGACTGCGCCGCCATGTCGGCGCCGGCACAGGACCCGACCGCCGCGGAAGCCCACAGCGTCGCGGCGGTGTTGAGGCCGCGGACGTTGAGGCCTTCCTTCATGATCGCGCCGGCGCCGAGAAAGCCGATGCCGGACACGACATAGGCGATCACGCGCACCGCGCCCTCTGCGCCGGTCAGGCGATTGGCGAGATCGACAAAGGCGGCCGCGCCGACGCAGACCAGCACGTTGGTACGCAGCCCCGCGCTGCGCTGCCGGTACTGCCGCTCGGCGCCGATCAGCGTCCCCAGCACGAAAGCGGCAAACAGGCTGACGAGCGTATCGAGGAAATCGTGAAGCTGGAAGGTATGGATGAATTGCACGGCAGGCCTCGGGCGAATGGCGCGGGATACTGCTCAAAATGGCCGTCACAAACAAGATGGCACCCGGCCGGCAACGGTGGGGCGGCGGCGCGGTCATTGATCTCCGTCAAGCGGCAGGCATCAAAAAGAGCTTACACGACAAGCGGGGCAGTCTGTTTCGAGCGGATTTGAAGGGTGTCGGATACCGAAAAGAAAAACCACACAGTTCGGGCGGGTCGCGACGCCGTCAGCGCCGTGCAATTGTCGCAGAGCCTGACGGCAGCCATCGATGCCTGGGCAGAAGCGCGTCATCTCCACCGTTCCGACGCGATCCGCCAGCTGATCGAGCTTGGCCTCAAGGCCGTGCCGGCACCGGGTATGCACCGTATGGTGCAACAACACTCGGGCGAGATAGAGGACGAAGCCATCAGCCGGATCCGTGCGATGCTGGATCCGTCGCTGTCTGCTGAGGAGCGCGAGCGCCGGATTCGAAGGCTGATCGAAGGGCCGCCGGAGTTCTCCGACCAGCGCATCGACCTGCCGAAACATCCGAAGTAAACGGCCCGCGAACGACCAACCGAGATATCGCGTCCAGTGCGCCCTACGCCACCCGTGCCGCCACGGCCTCGTAGATGTCGTTTTCCTGCGCCGTGTGCATTCGCACCAAGGTCTCGATCGCTTCAATGATGCGCTGGGCATCACGGATGAGATAGCGGTCGACGGCTTCCGACGGCAAGTCCTCCGCCACGCGTGCCAGCAGACGGGCGAGATGCAATATTTCGAGGTGAGCCCGGCTCATCGCCGAAAGGCTGTGATTCTCGCGCAGGAGCCCAGCGAGTTTCGGATAGATCGAGCCTTCGTCGTCCCGCTCATGCACGACCACTCGTTCCTGAACGATGCCGTTCGCTTCCGCAATCAGGGCCGCAGCGCATTGCGGCGCGGCATCGTCGAGCGCGTCCGCAATTGATCGCAGCCGGTCGAGGTGAACAATCAGCGCCTGATGATTGCGGCGCAATTCGTCGCCGTCGGCCGCCGTCATGCTCCGCCCGGCAAGGCGATACGCCGGCGCCAATGCGCGCAGCGCGTTGAGAATGACGGCCACGTCGATCACTTCCTGCACGATCGCCGCCGGCACCGGCGCCAGCCAGCCCGCCGTCGCAGCCGCCATAGCGGCCAGCGACAGGGCCATCCCGGCAACGATGCTTTCCACCGCAATGCGGCGCGCGCGCTGCGCGATCAGGATAGCCTCCCCGACCCGGTCGAGCCGGTCGGCCAGGATCACCACGTCGGCCGCCTCCGATGTGGCGCTGGCGCCCCGCGCACCCAGTGCAATTCCGACGTCGGCTGACGCGAGCGCGGGCGCATCGTTGATGCCGTCACCGATCATGATGGTGGGATGCAGCTGTTGCTCGGCGCGCACGGCGTCAACCTTGTCGGAAGGCACGCGGTCGGCGAGCACCGCATCGAGGTCGAGCGCGGCGCCGATCGCCTGCGCCGCAACGGCCCGGTCACCGGTGACCATCACCATGCGGGCGATGCCGGCATCACGAAGCAGGCGGATCGCGCGCGGCGTGTCGGGCCGAAGCTCGTCGGCAAGCAGCAACGCCCCGATCGGCTTGCCTTCAACGGCGACGAACACGACCAGCGCCGAACGCCAGGAGGCGCGGCGGATCGCCCGCACCGCCCAGGACGGTATCTGGCCGGGCGCGAGAATCATGTCGCGGGAACCCGCGGCGACGCGCTGTCCATCGATGACTCCCACAAGCCCCGTTCCCACCGTCTCGCTGACTTGCTCCGGCACCTTGAGCTTGAGGCCGCGCAAGACGCTTGCCTCGACGACGGCGCTCGCCAGCACATGATGGGAGGCTTGCTCGAGCGATGCGCCGAGCGCCAGCACGCGCTCGACCGTTTCGCCCGGCGCGACTTCGACGGATAGCAGCCTCGCGCCGCCGACCGTCAGCGTCCCGGTCTTGTCGAACAGCACGGTATGGGCGCGCGACAGCGCTTCCAGCACGCCGCCGCCTTTGACCAGAATGCCCCGCCGCGCCGCCTGCGCGACGCCGGCGATGAAGGCGACCGGGGCGGCCAGGATCAGTGGACATGGCGTCGCGGCGACCAGCACGGCGAGGCTGCGGATCACATCATGCGAGATTAGCCAGGCGACCAGGGCGATGCCGAGCGTCAGCGGCAGGAACAGCAGCGCGTAACGGTCGGCGAGCCGGACGAACGGCGCCTTTGCGGTCTGTGCCGCCGTCACCATGCGCACGATGCCGGCATAGGTGCTGGCCCCGGCCTCCGCCGTCGCCGACAATTGAAAGGCCTCGCCCGCATTTAGCGTGCCCGAGAGCGCGGCCATCCCGCGCGTCTTCACGACGGGAATGGGTTCGCCGGTCAGCGCAGCCTGGTCGATCGTCGCGGCAGGCGAGGTGACAATTCCGTCCACTGGAATGATCTCGCCTGCCCGGACCATCAGCTGGTCGCCGATCGCCACCGCCGATATGGGCACATCCTCGATATGATCACCGACCCGGCGGTGAGCCTCACGCGGTGCACGGTCGACCAGCGAGCGCAAATCATGTTCGGCGCGCGCTACCGCGATATCCTCGAGCACATTGCCGCCCGAGTACATCAGCGCGACGACGGCACCGGCCAGCGGCTGCCCGAGCGCGACGGCCGCGCTCATCGAGACCAGCGCGATCGCGTCGACGCCGAGGCGGCCTGCCAGGAGGTCGCGGAGCATCGAAATCGCCAAGCCAGCGATCACCGGGATCGTCGCCAGCGTGAAGCAGGTATTGGCGATATCGTTGCGGCCCCCAAGCCAAGCGACCCCGCCCGCGCTCAGGCCCGAAACCGCGACCGAGACGAGAATCCATCGCAGTGCGCGATCAAACGGCATCGACTTATTCCGCGGCTGTTTCCGATGCCGGCGACCTTCGTCCAAAAAGCGCGCGTGGCGTTTGAGAAAGATCAATCGGGTGCGCCGCAACGAGCCGGCTCGCAGCACAGTACCGCGGATATGTCAGGCGGTGTTGCCGGCGTCGATGGTGAGCACGCTGCCGGTGATGTTGCGGCCGCCGTCGCTGAAGAGATATTCGACCATGCGCGCGACGTCGTCGGCCTCCGGCAGCCGGCGCAGCGCGCTGCGCTTGGCGATTTTATCACGGCCCTCGCCGCCGAGACCTTGTGTCAGCTCGGTGTCAATGAAGCCCGGTGCGATCGCGTTCACGGTGATGCCGACCTTGCCGACTTCGCGCGCCAGCGAGCGGGTGAAGCCGGTCGCGGCCGCCTTGGTTGCGCCGTAGACGGAAAGGCCGTTATAGCCGGTGGAGGCGATGATCGAGGAGATGTTGACGATGCGGCCCTCGCCGTCGGCCATCATATGCCGCACGACATATTTGGTGAGGATCACCGGCGACAGCACGTTGAGACGCACCAGCGCCTCGATGTCGGAATTGTGCATGGTCGCGAGCAGGCCCTCGGTGCCGATGCCGGCATTGTTGACCAGGCCGTAGATCGCGCCGAACTCGTCGCGCAGCGCCTTGACAAAGGCGGGCAGCGCGTCGATCTCGCTGAGATCGCAGGCGCAAAAGTGCAGGTTGCCCTGTTTGGCCTCGCCGATCGCCACACGCAACTCGTCGCTTTCGCGCCGCGCTACCGCGATCACGTTGAAGCCCGCTTCGGCAAGCTTTTGTGCGATGCAAAGGCCGATACCGCGGCTGCCGCCGGTGACGAGAACGTTACGCATCGGATCGCGCGAGCTTTCCGGCGGGCGTCACATCCAGCGCTTCGACAAAGCGGATCACCGCGGGGACCTTGTGTGAGGCGAGCGAGGCGCGGCAGGACCCAAGAATTTCCTCGCGGATCTCCTTGTCCTGGCCCGTGCCTTCGGCGGTGAGGACGACATCGGCGACCACGATCGATCCTGTGATCGGGCTGCGGCGTGATTTGGCACGCGACATCCGCACCTCCGCATGGGCGTTGATGACGGCTTCGATCTCCTCGGGATGAACCTTCAGGCCGCCGATATTGATGATGCCGCCGCGGCGGCCGACAAAATGATAGCGGTCGCCGCGCAGCTCCACCATGTCGCCGGTGTCGACGTAGCCGTCCGCATCCGTGAGCGCTGCGGCGCTCTTGCCGACATAGGCATGCGCGGCGCGCTTGGAGCGAATGCGGAGCGAGCCGTCGACGACTTTCATTTCGACGCCGTCGCGATCCGGCCCGATGAGGCTTGCCGGAAAGCCTTCGCGGCCGTCATTGACCGCAAAGCCGACGCCGGCCTCGGTCGAGGCATAGGCATGGCCGACCGAGGCGTTCGGAAACGCCTGCGCGAGCCCGTCGAGCACCGCCTGGTCGGCGATCTCGCCGGACAGACGCACATAGCGCGGCGCGAAATCCGCGGCCGCGCCGCTCATCAGCAGCTTGCGCCAATGCGACGGCGTGCCGGAAATATGGGTGACGCCGCGTTCGGAGAGCCGCGCCACGTGATCGGCGAGCGGCTCGCCATATTCGGACAGCACCATCGAGCCGCCGCCGATGATGGCGCGCAGGAAAATCTGCAGGCCGCCATAGCGCCTGATATCATAGAACGTCGCCCACACCGGCGGCGCGCCGCGCGCCGGTCCGTCGGCAACGATCGCGCCACTAAGGCCTTCCAGCGTATGGCCGACGATCTTGGGCACGCCCGAAGTGCCCGAGGTCAGCATCAGCCATTCGGTGGCGCGCTCGTTCTTCACCGTGACCTTGGCCCGTTCCGGCAGATGCGCGCCGACGATCAGGTAAACGCCGGCATCGGTCCAGCGCCGCGGCTCGTCGGTGACGATGGCCTCGATGTCGGCATCCTCGATCAGCGCCTGGATGTGGTCGGGATTGAGATCGGGCGGACACAGCAACATGCGGCGCGCGACGCCGTCGAGCTCGATCATCGCCAGCGCGGCGAGCAATTGACCGGAGACCGAAAGCAGCACCGAGCGCCCCGCCAGCTCCCGCACGCGGTCGCTCAGGCAAGTCTGCGACAGGATGTCGGTCAGCGACAGCAGGTGCCGCGCGTCGGAAATGGTACGGCCCTTCAGCTCCGGGCTGAGATAGTCGCGGAGCGCGAAGACCTCACGCGGGGACATTTTCGTAGGCCCGGACGAAATCGCCGACCGTCAGCGGGAACGCCGCGTCCTCCGAGATGGTAAACGGATCGATGCCGAGATCATCCTCCAGGCGCGCGACCAGGATCGCAAACGCCAGCGAGTCGAAGCCGGTTTCGTGGAGCGAGAGCTCGTCGTTGAGCGGCGGCAGCTTCACGTGCTGCTCCTCGGCGATCTGTTTCATCGCCGCAATGATCCTTAATCTGACCGACATGGAATGACTCGCCTTTTCAATAAATCGTTGGCCATCATCATAGCGCGGAAGTGTGAATTAACGGAGCCGCGCCTGCGACCTTTTGGCTTGGTTGGTAAACATCAGCCTCGACGAACCCTGAAGATTCGAACGATAGGACAAGTTTTCGTAAAACTTTAGAGACGGATTTTACCTTCCGCGATGCGCGCAAGGACCTCCATAGCGAGCGGGCGATACTCGCCGGACTGCGGGTCCTTGAAGTAAAGGGGATCACCGACGACGGCGGGATCGAAGCCTTCGCGCATCAACAGATGCTTCTTCTGCTTGAAGGTTTCGGTCGTATCGAGAGAAGCGCTGACGCGGACGAACAGCGGATGCGCGTAGGAAGGCAACCGGTGCGCGAGATGCGCGGCGAAATTCGTGAAGTCGAAGCCCTCGGCTGTGACGATCGCGGCCATGCCGGCCCGGCCGTCGGTGCCCGCGACCTCGACGCCATAGGTCGTGGCGTCCAGCACGCCCGCGCACTCCCGGATTGCGTCATTGACTTCGCCGGTCGCGACATTCTCGCCCTTCCACCGGAAGGTGTCGCCGACCCGGTCGACGAAATGAAAGAAACCCTGCTCGTCGAGCTTCATCAGGTCGCCGGTGCGAAACCAGGCATCGCCTTTGGCATAGACGTCGCGCAGGATTTTCTTGTCGGTCTCGGCGTGATCGGTATAGCCCTCGAAACGGCCGCCGCCTTCGTCGGCCGTGCCGATGCGCCCGATGGCTTCGCCGACCTCGCCGCGCGCGCAGGCGATGCAGAGGCCGCTGTCATCGCGGAGCGGTGCGCCATGCTCGGCGTCCACCTTCACGATTGACGCAGGAAAGCGATGCGCGAGCAGCGGGGGAATGCGGCCGATCGCGCCCGGCTTGCCTTCGACGTTATAGAGCGAGAAATTGCCTTCGGTCGCTGCATAAAATTCGAGGATGCGCGGGATCGCGAAGCGCGACTGGAATTCTTCCCAGATGTCGCCGCGCAGGCCGTTGCCGCAGGCAAGCCGCAGCCGGTGCTGATTTTCGAATTCGGAAACCGGCGCCTTCAGGAGATAGCGGCAGAGCTCGCCGATATACTGGAACAGCGTGCAGTCGAAGCGGACGAGATCGCTCCAGAAATTCTTCGCCGAAAACTTTTCGGCCAGCGCCACCGATGCGCCCGCAAACAGCATGCTGCAGGGCGCGACAATGCCGCCGACGGAGTGATAGAGGGGGAGACAATTGTAAAGACGGTCATCGGGCTTGGCGTCGGTGAGGCCTGCGAACCAGCCGCCCCAGTTCAGGATACGGCGATGGCTGACGCTCGCAGCCTTGGGCAGGCCGGTCGTGCCTGACGTATAGATCAGGAGCGCGCGGTCGTTGATGGTGACGTCGCGCCGTTCGGCCTGGGACAGCGGACCGCCGTCGAGTTCGGCGAGAACAGCGTCAAGGCTCGCGTCCATCCAGACCCTTGACGCGCGGGCAAGCTGCGGCCGCGCCGCCTCGAAGACATCCGCGAGCTCCTCGGCAAGGATAATGTGATCGGCGCCGGCGACATTGATGCATTGCGCCAGCGATTGTCCGACGAGCTTGGTGTTGATCAGCGCCACCACGCCGCCGACCCGGCTGATGCCGAGCCAGGCCGCGACATAATCCGGGCGCGTCGGCATGATCAGGCAAACCGCGTCGCCGGGTTTGATGCCGGCTACAATCGCCCAGCGGGCGTAGCGGTTGATGCGCTCGCTGAGCGCGCGATAATTGAGGCTCTCTAAGTCTGACACCAGCGCAGGCCGATCGCCCTGGCGTGCCGCAAAATCTTCGACGACATCGGCGAACAGGCGGCGCGGATCGGCCTCGATGCGCGAGGTCAGCTCGATCGCCTTCAGCCACGCCTTCGCGGCCGACGGTTTTCCGCGCGACGTTTCGCTCTGTCGATCGACGAGGCCGGTGTTCATGGCCCCTGTATAGGCGCCTCAGCCTGATCAGGTGTTAAGCGGAACAGTTAAAACGCAAATTTGCTGCCCGCGACCCGCAACACCGAGCGGCCGGCCCGATCGTCGATAGGACGAAGGTCGAATGAATTCATTGAGGTTTCCGTTCGCGAAGCGGCTCCCGGACGGATTATCTTGCCGTCCAACGGATGGCCTTCGGATTCGCTCCGGCGGACCACCCGAGCAAGGGTTTTGGGAAACGCACATCCGTGCTCGCGGGCCACCCGCGCGCGGCTCCCGGCTTTCGGGAAAAGATGCGCCGGCCGTCACTGGACGCTCTCACCGGACCTGGGCATGAACGAAAGCATTTCGTCGCCGTTTATCCGATTTCCGATCGGCACGTCGCTGCTGATGGCGGGCATCCTGTTCGTTGGCCTCGTCTCCTATCCGCTGCTGCCGGTCGCACCGCTGCCGCAGGTCGACTTCCCGACCATCCAGGTTTCCGCGAGCCTGCCCGGCGGCAGCCCGGAAACCATGGCGGCTTCCGTGGCGCAGCCGCTGGAGCGGCAACTCGCGCAGATCCCCGGCATCGCGCAGATGACCTCGACGAGCTCGCTCGGCTCGACCGCGATCACCATCCAGTTCGACCTCAACCGCAACATCGACGGCGCCGCCAATGACATCCAGGGCGCCATCAATGCGGCGAGCGGCCAATTGCCGAAGAACCTGCCCTCGCCGCCGACCTATCGCAAGGTCAATCCGGCGGACTCGCCGATCATGCTGCTGTCGGCGACCTCGGAGACGGTGCCTCTGATCCGGCTCAGCGACGCGATCGACGTGCAGCTCGGCCAGCAGATCAGCCAGATCTCCGGCGTGGCGCAGGTGTTCATCGGCGGCCAGCAGAAACCGTCGATCCGGGTGCAGATCGATCCCGCCAAGCTCGTGGCCAAGGGCCTGTCGTTGGAGGATGTCCGCAGCCAGATCGCGATCAACACCGTCGACAGCCCGAAAGGCAACATCGACGGCCCCAAGCGGGCGTACACCATCTACGCCAACGACCAGTTGATCGACGCCGAGAAGTGGAACGACGTCATCATCGCCTATCGCAATGGCGGGCCCTTAAGGATTCGCGACATCGGCCAGGCCGTCGCGGGACCAGAGGACATGAAGCAGGCCGCGTGGGCCGACGGCCAGCGCGGCGTATTCCTCGTCATCTTCAAGCAACCGGGCGCCAACGTCATCGACACCGTCGACAAGATCAAGGCGCAGCTGCCGCGCCTGATCGCGTCGATCCCGCCGACCATCAAGATCAAGATCATCTCCGACCGCACGCTCACCATCCGCGCCGCGGTCGAAGACGTCCAGATCACGCTGCTGATCACCATTTTCCTGGTCGTGATGGTGATCTTCGTTTTCCTGCGCAGCTTCTGGGCGACCGTGATCCCGGCCATCACCGTGCCGCTGGCGCTGCTCGGCGCCTGCGCGCTGATGTGGGCGTTCGGCTATACGCTCGACAATCTCTCGCTGATGGCGCTGACCATCGCGGTGGGCTTCGTGGTCGACGACGCGATCGTGATGCTGGAAAACATCACGCGCTATGTCGAGCAGGGCGAGCGGCCGCTGGCCGCCGCCTTCAAGGGCGCGAGCGAAATCGGCTTCACCATCGTCTCGATCAGCGTGTCGCTGGTCGCGGTGCTGATCCCGCTGCTCCTGATGGGCGGCGTCATCGGCCGCCTGTTTCGCGAATTTGCGGTCGTCCTTGCCATGACGATCTTCGTCTCGATGGCGGTATCCCTGACGCTGACGCCGATGATGGCCTCGCGCTTCCTGCGCTCGCATCACGAAACCAGACACGGGCGGTTCTACCAGTGGAGTGAGCGCCTGTTCGAGCGCATGCTGCATTCCTACGAGCACGGCCTCGACCTCGCGCTGAGCTGGAAGCGGACGACGCTGCTGATCTTCTTCGCCACGATCGCCCTTTCCGTCTACCTCTTCATGATCATCCCCAAGGGCTTCTTCCCGCAGCAGGACAACGGCTTCCTGACCGGCGTATCAGAAGCGTCGCAGGACATCTCCTTTGCCGAGATGAAGAGGCACCAGGAGGTACTCAGCAACATCGTCCAGGCCGATCCCGCCGTCGACAGCATCGCGATGTTCATCGGCGGCGGCGGCACCGCGCTCAATTCGGGACGCATGTACATCACGCTGAAGCCGCACGGCGAGCGTAACGTCGACGCGCAGCAGATCATCGCGCGGCTGCGGCCGCAGCTCGAGAAGGTCGAAGGCGCAAAACTCTATCTGCAGGCCTCCCAGGACGTGCGGCTCGGCGGCCGCGCCACGCGGACGCAATTCGAATTCACGCTGCAGGACGCCAATCTCACCGAGCTGAACGAATGGGCGCCGAAGATCCTGGCCAGGATGCAGACGCTGCCGCAGTTGCGCGATGTCGCCACCGACCAGCAGACCGAGGGCACCACGCTCGGGCTCACCATCGATCGCGACACCGCCTCGCGCTACGGCATCCAGCCGCAGCTGATCGACGACACGCTGTACGACGCGTTCGGTCAGCGCCAGGTCACGCAATATTTCACCCAGCTCAACTCCTATCACGTGATCATCGAAATCCTCCCCGAACTGCAGGGCAAGCTCGACACGCTGCATAAACTCTATATCCGTTCGCCGACCACGGGCGAGCAGGTGCCGCTCTCGGTGTTCTGCAAATGGACGAATGTGCCGGTGCGTCCGCTGTCGATCGCGCATCAGGGGCAGTTCCCCGCGGTGACCATCAGCTTCAATCTCGGCCAGGGCGTCGCACTGGGACAGGCGACCGGCGCCGTCGCGCAGGCGATGGCCACGATGGGTGCGCCGGCGACGTTGAGCTCCAGCTTTCAAGGCACGGCGCAGGCGTTCCAGCAATCGCTCGGCACCGTGCCGCTGCTGATCATCGCGGCGCTGGTCGTGGTCTATCTGATCCTCGGCGTGCTCTATGAGAGCTACATCCATCCGCTGACCATTCTCTCGACATTGCCGTCGGCGGGTGTCGGCGCGCTCGCGATCCTGATGGCGTTCGGATTCGATTTCAGCCTTATTGCCTTGATTGGAATCATTCTCCTGATCGGCATCGTCAAGAAGAACGGCATCATGATGGTCGACTTCGCCATTGCCGCCGAACGCGACGAGCACCTGACGCCCGAGCAATCAATTCGGAAGGCGGCGATCCTGCGCTTCCGCCCGATCATGATGACGACGATGGCGGCGCTGCTCGGCGGCGTGCCGCTGATGCTCGGCACCGGCACGGGATCGGAGATTCGCCAGCCGCTCGGCTATGCCATGGTCGGCGGCCTCATCGTCAGCCAGGCGCTGACCCTGTTCACGACGCCGGTGGTCTATCTCTACCTCGACAATTTCTCCAACACGCTGTCGCGCTGGACGCGAAAGAAAAAGTCCGGCGATCCGGTGAAGCCGGAAGATCTCAAGCACGCCGCCGAATAGCGCTACCACCACACCGTAGCGCAGCCTTTACCACGACGGCGGGAACGCGGTGCGGGCTGGCCCAATTCCTGCAATACCGGCCCTGACCAATTCAGAGGCCGACATGATCAGCAAACGCGCGTTCCTTCAGTCCGCCGCCGGCGCGGGATTAACCCTGTTCGGGACAGCCCGTCTCGCCCCGGCACAGGCGGAACTTGCCTATCCCACGCACTCCGTGAAATGGGTGGTGCCCTATACCGCCGGCGGCGCCACCGACGTGCTGTCGCGCCTGATCTGCCAGCGCCTCAGCGAACGACTGGGCCAGCCCTTCGTGGTCGAGAACAAGCCGGGCGCCGGCAGCAATATCGGCACGCAGGCGGTGATCGCTGCGCCCGCGGACGGCTACACCCTGCTGCTGACCTCGACCGCGAATGCGATCAACGCCTCGTTCGATCCGACGCTGCCGTTCGACTTCGCCAAGGGCATCGCGCCGGTTGCGGGCGCCGCGCGCATTCCGCTGGTGCTGGTCGTCAACAATGATCTGCCCGCGCGCAATGTGAGCGAGTTCATCGCCTACGCCAGGGCCAATCCGGGAAAACTTTCGATCGCTTCCTCCGGCATCGGTACCTCGCTGCATCTCTCCGGCGAATTGTTCAAGGCGCTGGCGGCCGTGGAGTTCACGCATGTGCCCTATCGCGGCTCGGCGCCGGGGCTGACGGATGTAATGTCCGGCCAGATCCAGGGCATGTTCGACAATGTCACCTCGTCGTTCGAGCTGGTGCGCGCCGGCAAGCTGCGCGCGCTCGGCGTCACCACGCGCGAACGCTCGGAGATCCTGCCCGACGTGCCGCCGATCGCGGACACGCTGCCGGGCTATGAGACCAGTTCCTTCTACGGCGTCGGTGCGCCGCACGAAACGCCGAAGGAGATCGTCGATCTCCTGAACCGGGAGATCAATGCGGCGCTGGCCGATGTCGAAATCAGGAAACGCGTCGCCGAGCTCGGCGCCATTCCGCTGCCCGGCAATGCGACCGAGTTCGGCGCCATGCTCACGGTCGAGACCGAGCGCTGGCGCAAGGTCGTGGAACTGTCGGGGCTGAAGAAGGGGTGAGCTTCGAGACGCCAATTAAAGTCGTCATTCCGGGGCGATGCGATAGCATCGAGCTATGGTGCGCAATTGCGCACCTGAGAATCTCGAGATTCCGGGTCTGGTGCTACGCACCATCCCGGAATGACGGCTCTTCGCGTTAGGCTCCAGCCAACCCCTGCAGCACCAGGCGGTTGAGCCGCGCGGCGAAGGCGGCGGGATCTTCCGGCACTTCGCCGTCGAGGATTTGCGCCTGCTCCAGCAGCAACAGCGACAGATCGTCGGCGATGGCCTTGTCGCCGCCCTTGCCCGCGATCGCCGACACCAGCGGATGACGCAGATTGATCTCCAGGATCGGCTTGGTGCGCATGCCGCGGTTCTGCTGCGACAACAGCCGTTCCAGCTCGCGATCCGGTCCGTGGCTGCCGGCGACCAGGCAGGAGGCGCTGGTGGTGAGCCGTGTCGACGCCTTCACGTCGGTGACGCGGTCGCCGAGGCTCGCCTTGATGATCGCAATCGTCGCGGCTTCATCCGCGGCCGGCTCGGCGTTGTCCTTGTTCTCGTCGAGCACCGGAATCAGATCGAAATTCAGATCGCCCTGGCTCAGCGACTTCAGCGGCTTGCCTTCGAATTCGAGCTGCGCCGAGGTCCAGAAGGCGTCGACGGGATCGGTGAGCAGCAGCACCTCGATGCCGCGCGCGGCCGCCGCCTCCAGCCGTGGATTGGATTTCAGCCGCTCGATGCTGTCGCCGACCAGGAAGTAGATTTCGGTCTGGTTGGGCTTCAGATCCGCGACATATTGCTTGAGGGTGCGCTTCTCGCCGGCGGTCGAGGCAAACCGCGACAGCGCCAATAATTTCTCGCGCCGCTCGAAGTCTTCGTAAATGCCTTCCTTGATCACCGCGCCGAAGGCGGCCCAGATCTTGTCAAAGGTCTCGGGTTCCTTCTCGCCAAGAGTCTCCAGCTCGCCGATGACGCGGGTGGCGACGGCCTTCCTGATCTGCGCGAGCTGCGGATTGTTCTGCAGCATCTCGCGCGAAATGTTGAGCGGTAAATCCTCGCTGTCGACCACGCCGCGGATGAAGCGCAGATAGGCCGGCAGCAGATCGGCGTCGTCGGTGATGAAGACACGCCGCACATAAAGCTTCACCTTGCCCTTGCGCGACGGCTCGAACATGTCGAACGGCTTGGTCGAGGGCGCAAACAGCAGCACAGCATAGGAGTAGCGCCCCTCGGCACGGTAGTGCAGCGTCATCGCCGGCTCGTCGAAAGCGTTCGCGATCGACTTGTAGGCTTTGGTGTAATCCTCAGCCGTCAGCTCGGATTTCGGACGCTGCCACAGCGCGCTGGCCGAATTGATCTGCCGCGGCTCGCCCTCTTCGCCCACCAGTTGAATCGGAAACTGGATGTTGTCGGAATAGGCGCCGACGATGCGCTCGATCTCGTAGGTTTCGAGATATTTTTTCGCGTCCTCTTTCAGATGCAGCACGATCTCGGTGCCGCGCGTCACGCGCCTGGCATCCTCTTCGCTGGCCGGCGCCACCTCAAAGCCGGCCCCGCCCGAGGACGACCAGGTCCAGGCCTCGTTGGAACCGGCACGGCGGCTGGTGACGACGATGCGGTCGGCGACCATGAAGGCGGAATAGAAGCCGACGCCGAACTGGCCGATCAGGCCAGTGCCGTCCTTGGCCTCCGCGAGCTTCGCCACAAAGGCCTTGGTGCCGGACCGGGCGATGGTGCCGAGATTGTCGACCAGTTCCTGCCGCTCCATGCCGATGCCGGTGTCGGCGACCGTGAGTGTGCCCGCCTTCTTGTCCGGAATGATGCGGATGCTGGGCGCCTCGCCCTCGCCGATCAGCTCGGGCTTGGAAATGGCCTCGTAGCGCAGCTTGTCGCAGGCATCCGACGCGTTCGAGATCAGCTCGCGCAGGAAGATATCGGTCTCCGAATAGACCGAATGGACCATCAGATGCAGAAGCTCGGAGACTTCGGCCTGGAACGGCTGGGTGGCGGGGGCGGCATCAGTGGCAGTGGTCATTATGGGGCTCATTGCAGCAAAGCGGGAAGTAGAAAGCCCCGATATAACAATGCGGGCGCGAGGAGCAAGCCTGTCGTTGCTCGCCGTCGGATATCCGGCTGTTTGCTATGTCGGTTCCTTGCCGAAAAACTCCGCGGCGATCTGGTTGGGCTCGATCGCAGCCGGAATGCCGCAATACATCGTGATCAAGAGTAGCAGATCCTGCACCTGCGCGCGCGTGCAGCCGTTCGCGAGGGCGCCCTCGGCGTGGACGCGGAATTCGGCGGGGCGATTGCTCGCCGCGGTGATCGCGAGCATCACCAGGCTGCGCTCCGCGGCGGACAGGCCGGTCCGCTCCCAGACATCGCCATAGACATAGGCGTTGATGACGTTCTGCAGCGGCGCGCCAAACTCGCCGGACGCCGCCATCCGCTTCTCGACATCGGCCTCGCCGAACATCGCTTTGCGCCGCTTCAGTCCCCGTGCATATAATTCGCTGGTATCCGCCATGATCGCCTCGCCTTGTGCTTCCCTCCGATTTATACGGATAAATAACGCAAGCCTCAATGTTTCAACGCCCACTTCACAAGCCGTCTCTTGCCATCCTCGCAACTTTGTCCGTATAAATTGGAAAAAGACGGTTGGGAGGATGCGGATGCGGTTGCGATCGGGATTTCTCGCTTGCCTTTATATGCTCGCGTTTGCGGCGCCTGCTCTCGCGGCCGATGACGACTATCCCAAGCGGCAGATCAAGATCATCGTGCCGTTCCCCGGCGGCGCCGGCCCCGACCAGGTCGCCCGCCTCCTCGGCAAACATCTGCAGGACGCCTTCGGCCAGCCGGTGGTGATCGAGAACCGCGCGGGCGCGCTGGGCAGCATCGGCGCGCAGGAGGTCGCCCACGCCGCGCCCGACGGCTACACCCTCTTGATGGGCACCAACACCACGCAGGCCAGCAATGTCGCGACGCTGAAAAACCCCGGCTACGATCCGGCCAAGGATTTTGCGCCGATCATCCGCACCACGACCACGGCCATGGTGCTGCTGGTCAAGCCGGATTTCCCGGCAAAGGACCTGCCGCAGTTCCTCGACTACACCCGCGCGCACAAGAACCTGACCGGCGGCTACGGCTCCGGCGCGTCTCAGATATCGGTGGCGCAATTGCAGTCGCGCGGCGGCGTGTCGCTGGTCGCGGCATCCTATCGCGGCGTGCCGCAGGCCATGACCGACGTGATCGCCGGCGTGATCGATCTCACCTTTGGCGACTTTTCCGTCGCAATCCCGCAGATGCAGGGCGGCACGCTGCGCGGCATCGGCGTCACCTCGCCGAAACGCAACGAACTCTTGCCCGACTTGCCGGCACTGGCGGAAGCCATGCCCGGCTTCGAGTCGATGATCTGGTATGGGCTGTTTGCGCCCGCGGGCACGCCGGACGCGGTCGTCAACAAAATCTATACGGCGAGCGAGAAGTACCTCAACCTGCCCGAGACCAAAAAGCGGCTCGCCGATGTCGGCGTCATCGTCGCCCCCCTGAAGCCGGCCGAGTTCGGCGCGTTCGTCCGCAGCGAGATCGTGCGCTGGGGCGAAGCCTGCAAGGAAGCCGGCATCGAGCCGCAATAGATGACGGCCATTCGCACCCCCGTTGGCATGATCGGGCTCGGCCTGATGGGCACGGCGCTTTCCGCGCGCCTGATCCAAGCCGGCATGCCGGTGATCGGATACGATATCGATCCCGTGAAGTGCAAGGCGTTCGGCGGCGAAGCGGTGGCCTCGCCCGCACAGGTGGCGGCACAGTGCCGGACCATCGTCGTCGCGGTCTTCGACGCCAAACAGGTCGAAGCCGTGTTCGACGAGCTGCGCCGTGCCGGCGTCGCCGATATCATCATCTGCACCACGACCTGCGCGCCGGATGAAATCGCCGATATCGGCGGACGCGGCGGCGCGCTTGGCTTGCGCCTCGTGGAAGCACCAATCTCCGGCACCAGCGCGGAAGTTCGCGGGGGATCGGCGATGGCGCTGGTCGCGGGTCGCAACGACGTGATCGACGCGGCCGCGCCGGTCCTGGACATTCTCTGCCCGCGGCAGACGCGGATCGGCAAGGTCGGCGACGCCGCCCGCACCAAGCTCGCGATCAACCTGATCCTGCAGAACAACCGCGCCGCACTTGCCGAAGGCATCGCATTCGCGGAAAGCATGGGGCTCGATGCAGCCGCATTTCTCGGTGCCGCGCGGGAATCCGCGGCCTATTCGCGCGTGATGGACACCAAGGGCGAAAAGATGCTGAAGCGCGATTTCGCAGCCCAATCGCATATCGCCCAGACGCTGAAGGACGCCGAGTTAATCCTTGAGGAAGCACGCCTGCGCAAGCAGCATCTGCCGATGACCCTGGTTCAAACCGCCCTGCTCCGCGCGGCGATGACACTCACCGGACCCGACGCCGACAGTGCCGCGGTGATCGAAGCGATCCGGCCATCTCCTGCGGCGAACGGAGTTTTGCCATGATCCGCTGCGCGATCACGGGCCTCGGCCGCTGGGGACGCGCGCTCGTCGAGGCCGCCGAGGGCAGTTCACGCCTGAAGATCATGAGCGCGGTCGAGACCGATCTCGAACGGGCACGTCCATTCTGCGAGGTGCGCGGCATCGCGCTCTCCGGCGATTTTGACGTCATCCTCGCTGACGCCACTGTCGATGCCATCCTGCTGGCGACGCCGCATTCGCTGCATCGCGCCCAGGTGACCGCGGCCGCCGCGGCGCGGAAGCAGGTATTCTGCGAAAAGCCGCTGGCGCTCCGCCGCGCCGATGCGCGCGAGATGTTCGAAGCCTGCCGCACGGCCAAGGTCGTGCTCGCGGTCGGGCATAACCGCCGCTTCTGGCCCTCGATGCGCGCGCTGCGCGAGATCGCGGCGAGCGGTGAGCTCGGCACGATCCTCCATATTGAAGGCCACAACAGCAACGAGAACTCCAACGCGGTCCTCGGGGGCTGGCGGCTCTCGCCGGAGGAGTCGCCCGGCGGCGGGCTCACCGGCGCGGGGCTTCACGTGCTCGACGGCTTTACCAGCCTGGTCGGTCCGGCCGGCCTGGTCTACGCGCGCTTCAATCCGCGCGAGGCGGGTCCGCCGCAGCTCGATACGGCGATGCTGGCGATCGACTTCGAGAACGGCGTCACCGGAACGCTCGCCACCGTGCGGGCGACGCCGTTCTACTGGCGGGTCCACGTCTTCGGCACCAAAGGATCGGCCGAAGTGCTCGACGAGATCACCCTGGTGCTGCGCAAATCCGGAACGGCGCCGCATCACATCGGATATCCCGCCATGGACTCGCTCGCCGCCGAGCTCGAGGCCTTTGCCGACGCCGTCGAAGGCAGGCATCCCTTCCCCGTGTCGGAGGCGGACGTGCTCGCGACGCTCTCGGCGTTCGAGGCGGCGCTGCGGTCGATGCAATCGGGACAGCCGGTGATTTGCGATGCCGGCTGAATCGCGCACACGCAAATCGACGCGCTATCGCGACATCGCGGCCAGGCTGCAGAAAGAGATCCGGCTCGGCCGCACCGAAATCGGCGGCCTGCTGCCGACCGAGACCGAATTGATGGCGCGCCATGGCGCAAGCCGGCAGACCGTACGCGAGGCGCTGCGTATCCTGATGGAGCAGGGATTGATCGTACGGCGCGCCGGCCTCGGCTCGGTCGTGATCGCCAGCGAGCCGCCGGTGTTGTTCAGCCACAGCGTCAAGTCGCTGTCGGAATGGCTGCGCTATTCCAACGAAACCTATCGCGAGGTGGTCGCAAGCCGCGACATCGTCGCCGACCGCAAGACTGCCGGTCTTCTGAAGTGCGAACCCGGCAAGCACTGGTTCCTGATCGAGTTGATCCGGCGTTCCGATCAGTTTGCCGCTCCGCTCGGCTGGGTCGAGATCTATGTGCTGCGCAAATTCGCCGACGTCGTGAAGCGGCCCGACCACGGCCGCGCGCCGGTGCATGACCAGATCGCAAGGATGTTCGGGCAGACCACCGAATATGCACAGATGGAAATCTTCGCGCGCGGCATGCCGGCGGCGCTGGCCAAACCGCTACAGGTCAAGGCGGGCTCGCCCGCACTCAGCGTGGTGCGCCGCTATTACGGGGCAAAGGAAGAGCTGTTCGAGGTCACCGTCACCACGCACCCGGAAGGCCGCTACACCTACACCATGGACATGCAGCGCTCGCTCAGGCCGCGCGTCTGATCCGCCCTGCAATGCAATCGCACGGCTCACGCGGGTTTGAGTCCCGCGGCCCAGGCTTGTAAAGGTTAACTTAACCGATTCGCCTGCTGATCATCGGCAAAGCCATCTCGCGCAGGCTCTCATCACGCAAAGTCTATTCAAAGTTGATCGGACGCTGCGACTAGAATTGCCGCGTTGCGAATATAGATATGATGGTACCAATTTGATTCCGGTCGCAATGAACCTGTCGGCGAAGAAAATTCTTGCTGCGCGCAGCCCCGATCTGCGAATCGATCTGCTGCGCGGACTCGCCAATTGGTTTCTTTTTCTCGACCACATTCCCCACAACGTGGTGAACCTGCTCACGCTGCGCAATTTCGGCTTCAGCGGCGCTACCGACATGTTCGTGTTCGTCGCGGGCTACGCCGCCGCCATCTTCTTCGGCAAGATGGCGCAGGAGCGCGGCTTCGTGGTGGCGGCGACGCGGATCTTCCGGCGGATGTGGCAACTCTATGCCGCCTATGTCGTGCTGTTCGTCATCTATATCGACATCATCGGCAACGTCGCGGCGCAGTACTTCACGACCGAGATCATCGACGAATACAACGTCACCGGCCTCGTCGATCATCCGATCCGGACGCTGATGCGGGGCGTCATGCTGCAGGCCAAGCCCCTGAATCTCGACACGCTGCAGCTGTTCGTCGCGCTGATGGCGCTTTTCCCGCTCGTGCTGTGGTCGGCGTTGCGCCGGCCGAACCTCACGCTTGCGGCCTCGTTTTTGCTCTACGCCGTCGCGCGCGTGTTCGACTGGACTTTTCCGTCGTACCCGTCGGGAAGCTGGTACTTCAATCCGTTCTGCTGGCAGCTGCTGTTCGTGCTCGGCACCTGGTTCGCGCTGAACGGCGCCAGGCTGACGGCGATCGCGCATCGCCTGCCCTGGCTGCGCATCGCCGCGATCGCCTACCTCGTGTTCGCGTTCGTCGTGACGGTTGCAGCCCACGCGCCGGTGGTCGCCGGCACGCTGCCGGATTTCGGCCTCGACCCGTTCACGCCGACGGACAAGGAAAACCTCGCCTTCTACCGCGTGGTGCATCTGCTCGCGCTGGCGCTGCTCTTCACCTATCTGGTGCCGCGCTACTGGCCCACGCTGCGATCGCGGCTGCTGCAGCCGATCATGAAATGCGGCGAGGAGTGGCTCGCCTGTTTCTGCGTCGGCGTGTTCCTGTCCTTTGCCGCGCATTTCGTCCTGATCACCGGACCGGCGTCGGTCGCGATGCAGGTGCTGGTGAGCGTGAGCGGCATCGCGACGATGACCGCGATCGCCTATTACCTGTCCTGGTCGCGGCGGCAGGATGGCGCCTCGGTGCTGCGCGCCGAAGCCTAAAGCACGTCCGAAGCACAAAAAGAAGACCGCGATGGGATTGCCATCGCGGTCTGTTTTTTGATCCTGCTGAAGGGATCAGAAGTTACGCTGCACGCGAACCTGCAGCAGCACGGTGTTCTGATCCTTGAACTCGTAGGAAGTCGCCGGCTTCGGCGCCGAAGGCGTCAGCGCCGCGGTGCCGGTGAAGTTCTGGTCGAGGCGGACATACTGCACTTCACCCGTGAACGTCAGGCCCTTGACCGGGGTCCAGCGGGTGTTGAAGCCGATCTGATAGACCGCAAAGTCGGGGTTGCAGCTGAAGTCCGCCGAGGTATTGGCAGCCGTCAGCTTGTTGCTGGCGATGTACTGGAAACAGTACTGCCCCTTGGCCGAGGTGATGTCGGTGGACGAGCCGTTGTAGTGCATCCACGACGCGGCCCCGAAGATGGCGGAGTTCCAGTAGGGATTCCAGTTGTGGGTGAACGAACCGCGGGTACCCCAGGCTTCGGTCAGCTTCAGGTCGCCGGTGCCGCCGTTGGCTATCGGCAGGAAGACCGCGTCCGTGGTCGCACCAAAACCGATGCTCTGATAGGCGCGGTTGCTGCCGCCAAACATGGCAAAGTTCGGCGTGGTTC
Organism: uncultured Alphaproteobacteria bacterium; assembly: GCA_963802585.1. GTDB lineage: Bacteria > Pseudomonadota > Alphaproteobacteria > Rhizobiales > Xanthobacteraceae > Bradyrhizobium. The sequence continues at coordinate 79,297 of CAWDJS010000018.1, forward strand.
CGGCCGTCGAGAACACGTTCTTGCTGTCACCTTTGGCATAGCTGCCTTCGATCTTGAAATCGTCGCCGGCGCCGGTCGGAAGGTTCTTTATATTCAACGCCGCCATGACCGAGCCGCCCCACTTGGTTTCGGGGTGACCGGAGATTTCCGACAGGTTGGTCGGCACACCGCCTGCGCCAAGGATGTTGTAGGAGGCATCGACCTCGTGCGCCGCGGCCGAAACCTGGAACAGGCCCCAGGCCTGGTCGACCTTGAGGTTGCCGACGACGTCAGGCGCCTGCGTGCCGCCATAGGCATAGCCGGAGGTGCCGACGGCGTTGAGGCCGACCGACAGGTTGTAGAGCGAGGTGCGGTCCCAGACCGAAGGATCATCGAGGCCGATGGAGCCCGAGATACCGTTGCCGAACTGCGCGGTGTACTGGATATTGTTGACGCCGGTGTCGGTGTTCTGGCCGCCCATCAGGAACGATGAGATGTTGGCCGGGAAGCCCTGCCAGGGTGTGGCATAGGCGGAAGCCGATTTGCCGAAGGTGAAGCCGGCGAACTGGATGAAGAGGTATTCCACCGCGACATAGCCGCCGCCAGCACTACTGAGGAGGCTGGCGTTGAAGCCACCGGGCGCCGTCGGAGCCCCGCCGAGCGACGCATTGTTGGCCGTGCCGAAATTGTTGAACTGGAAGTTGCCCTGACCGAAGGTGCGCACCACGCCATATTCGGTCGCGGTGCGGGTATCGATCTGCAGCGCCATGCGCGAGCGCGAGATGAAGTCGTCAAAATAGCGGTTGCGCTGGCCGGAATCGCCGCTCCACGCCGGCGAACCATGAGCGGAGCTGCCGTTGAACGTGGTGTCGGCCCGCAGGTAGCCGCCGATCTTGATGCAGGTGTCGGTGCCCGGGATGTACCAGAAGCCCGCGCCATAGAGCGAGCAGATCCTCACATACTCGACCGCCTTGGCCTTGACCGGCAGGTCGGCCGCCTCGGCATTGACGACAGCGCAGAGGCTCGCCGCCGAGGAAAGAAGCACAAGAGTTCGCATCGCCTTCATTTCAATCTCCCCCGCCTGATTGCGGATTTCATGGAGCCGAGATAAGCGCTCAAACACGTGTCGACGATGACAAGATGACCATAAGCCAACAATCCGTCGGCGAGTGTGATTTCGGCGCCACACCTACGTATGAAACCGGTTATAGCCGGGAATTTTCTTCTCCCGGGGGACCGAACGGCGGCCGGAAATATCACGCACTGAAGCCTGCATTCACGCGGGATTCACGCCGACTTGATCGCCGCGAGATAGCGCCGCACCGATGCATCGAAGCTGGCCTTCGCGCCATCGGCGATATTGCGGCCCCACCAGGCGCCGTAGATGCGATCGAATGACAGCGGCGCGACAATATCGGCGATGCGGCGGACGGCCGCTTCGTTCAGCGGGATGTAATTCGGGTAGCTGTACATGAAGCTGACCGAGCGGCGGTCCATCGCGACCGTGGCGACGTCGCCGGTGAAAAGCGCGCCCTTGCCGTCCGCTGCCTTGCGCCAGTGCAGGATCGTGCCACCGGAAAAATGCCCGCCGACGCGCCACAGCCGGATATCGTCAGAGATGTCCAGGCTTTCGCCGGTCCACGTCACGATGGCGTGATGCGGGCGCGTGATCCATCGCCGATCGTCGGCATGCAGATAGACCGGTACGCTGCCGAATGCCTCGCTCCAGTCGGCCACCGCGCCGTAATAGTGCGGATGCGACACCGCGATCGCCTTCAATCCGCCGAGCGAGCGCACCTGCTGCACGCCCTCGGCTGTCGCGAGCGGAATACAATCCCACATCACGCAGCCATCCGGCTCCGCGAGCAGCAGCGCGCGCTGGCCGATCGCGAAATATGGCTCGAGCGCGAGGCCGGCAACATCGAGATCGTCGCGCCACACCAGTCTGTGCGTGCTTGCCAGCTCCTCGCGCGCGAGCCAGCGCTGCCCTTTCCAGTTCACATATTGCCGCTCGTCCTCGCAGATCGGACAGGAGGCGGGCGGCTTGTCCGTCTCGGGAAACTGGGCGCCGCATTGCTCGCAGGTCCATGGGGGCATGCGCGTCACTCAGCCCGGCACCTTGGTGAAGTCCGGCGTCCGCTTCTCGGCGAAGGCGGTGAAGGCCTCGCGCGCTTCGGCGGTCTTCAGCCGCTCGGCGAAGATCTGGCTTTCGGCGCCGATCTGCGCGGTCAGCACTTGCGCATTGCGCATCAGCCGCTTGGTCGCGGCCAACGAACCGGCGGGCAGTTTCGCGAGCTTTGCGGCGACGGTTGCGGCTTCCGCATGCAGCTTCAACAGCGGCACCACGCGGTTGGCGACACCGAGCTGTAGCGCGGTCGAAGCACTCATGATTTCGCCGAGCGCGAACATCTCGTAGGCGCGGGCATAGCCGATGCGCAGCGGCATCAGCAGCGTGGAGGCGGCCTCCGGCACCAGCGCGAGGCTGACAAAGGGCGTCGACAGCTGCGCGTCCTCGGCGAGCACGACGAAGTCGCAATGCAGCAGCATGGTGGTGCCGATGCCGACCGCGCGGCCCTGCACCGCCGCGACCAGCGGCTTGGTCGAGCGGGCGATCGCATCCACGAAGCGCGAGACGTGACGCTCGCTGTTGAAGGCGCCGGTCGCCATCATCGCGAACTCGCCGACATCGTTGCCGGCGGTGAACATGTCGCCCTCGCCGCGCAGCACGATCACGCGGATGGTCTTATCGGTCTCGGCGCCGATGATGGCATCCGCCAGCGCGCCATACATGGCATTGGTGATGGCGTTCTTCTTGTCGGGCCGCGCGAAGGTGAGGGTTAGAATATGGTCCTTGTGCTCGATCTTGACGTGCTCGGTCATTCCTCGTCTCCTTTGGGAAATTTGCTCTGCACGCTGGTGAGCCAGCGCGAGACAATGTCGATTTCACTGTCGCTGAAGCCTTCGCTCAGCCGGGTATTGAGCTCAGCGACGCCGGCTTTGGTTCGCGCCAGCGCCTTGCGGCCGGCCGCCGTCAGCCAGAGCCGAGAGGTGCGGCCGTCGGCGGGGTCGGCGCGTTTCTCGATCAGCCCGGCTTCCACCATCCGCTCGGCAAGGCCGCTGATGCCGGGCATGCCCAGATCGAGCGCCGCCCCGACCTCGCCCATCGGCACGCCGTCGCGCTTGCCCAGCACGAACAAGAGCCCGCTCTGGGCCGAGGTCACGCCGCCCGCTTTGGTCTGCGACGCGACGAAACGCTGCAGGCGGCGCTGCGCGACGTTGAGCAGGAAGATCAGGCGGCGGTCCGGGTTCGGGGTCGAATTAGTTCGCATGCGAAGTATTTAGTGCGATGGCGGCGAGATGTCAAATTTGCCGTCGAATGTCGAACGATTTCAACTCCCGATCGAGTCATTGCGAGAACCGATTGCCATCGTTCACGAAGAAAGGAGAATGAACGCTCCCGGCTTTGATTGTGACAAAGGCATGATAGTAAAGGCATGATAGTATTGGCGCGGCGGACTTAACGCGTAATTGGCGAGACCTGACTGCATGACAGAGCCGACCAACCTTCCCGGGCGCCACAAGCGCCACATCGAAGACCTGAAGAAGCAAATCGCGCGCTGCCTCGATCGGGAACTGAACCTGCTCGCCGAAGAACGCAGCGAGCGTGCCCGGCGTCTCGGGATTGACCCCAAGCGCGAAATTTCCGCCTAGAACCGGCGGCAATCGATCCAGCACCTGCGCGCGGCCTGCGGCAACGGGGCCGAATGCGTCACCGAAAATCTCCACTCCCGGTATTGATCCAGATCAATGCCATCGGGACGCGATCCGACTGGACTGTGTCACGTGATCGAAACGGCCGCGCCGGCCAGAGCGCTTCGCCCGGCCTTGTGCATTGGAGGACGGTCATGACCAGCGTTTCGGACAGCCTGCACAATCTTCGCGCCCCCTCCGACATGGCGCCGCTGCGCGCCAAATGGGGCTGGATCGTCGCCCTCGGCGTGGTTTATCTCGTCGCGGGCTTCATCGCGCTCGGCAGCGTGATGATGGCAACCGTCGCGAGCGTGTTCGTGGTCGGCGTCATGATGATCGTCGCCGGTGTCGCCGAGATCATCAGCGCCTTCCAGTGCAAGGGCTGGGGCAAGTTCCTGATCTGGGCCCTGCTCGGCGTGCTCTACATCGTCGCCGGCTTCATCACTTTCGAAAATCCGCTGTTCGCCGCCGTCGTGCTCACGCTGATGCTGGGTGCCGCGCTGGTCGCCTCCGGCGCCGTGCGCATTTTTCTCGCCTTCAGCATGAAGCGTGAAAGCCCGTGGCTCTGGGTGCTGTTATCCAGCCTGATTACCCTGCTGCTCGGCGTCCTGATCCTGGCGCGCTGGCCGGTCAGCAGCGTCTACGTGCTCGGCATCTTCCTGGGCATCGACCTCGTGATGGCCGGCGCGGGCTGGATCGGGCTCGGTTTCGCCCTGCACCGCCGCGACACGCCGTCGGCGCAGGCAGCAGCCTGATCGCAACTGATCGCGGCGCTGACGGCTATTTCCGCCTGACGTTGGAGAATGCGCTTTCGATGACATCGCCGATCGGCTGCCAGGTGCGGCCGTCGAACTGCATCAGCCGCAACTGCCGGACCGGACGGAAATTCCCCGCATCGGTGTTGATGGCGATCCCGGGCAGCATCATGGAGGCCTGATAGTCTTTCAGCGACGCCGCCTGCCGCATGATGTTTTCCGGCGACAGGTCGTCGCCGCACTGCTTCAGCACCTGCGCCAGGGTCTGCGCGGCCGCATAGCCGAAGACCGCGCCGCTGTCGTCCTTGTCGCCGGAAGCGTAATATTGGCTCATGAACAGCGACCATTCCTTGACGCCGGAATCATCTTTCCAGGCCGGGTCGTTGGCGTCCTTCAGGAACGAGGTGGAGATCACGCCCGCGGAATTCTCGAGGCCCGCCGGCTTCAGCGCGGTAGCGATCGAGGCGGCGGCGCTGTCCAGGATGAACACGGGGTGCCAGTTCAGACCGGCCGCGATCCTGATCACCTTGGCCGCGACATCGGGCGCGCCGGCAAAGACGAAGATGTCGGCGCCCGACCGCTTCAGGATCGAGACATGGGTCTCCATCGCCGGATCGGCGCTCTCGAAGGCGACGTCGACAATGAGCAGGCGCGTGAGATCGCCAAGCCCTTCCTCGAACCCCCTGAACAGGTCACGCCCGAACTCGTCGTTCTGCCACAGCGCCACGATCTTCCGGCCGGGATAGAAGGCCTGGATGTAATTGGCGTAGATGCGCCCCTCGGCGCGGAACGACGGCTGCCAGCCCATCGACCATGGAAAAGCCTTCGGATCGCTCCACCCTTCGTCGCCGGAGGCCACGAATAATTGCGGGATCTTGCGCTCGTTCAGATAGGGGCGCACCGCGAGATTGCCGGGCGTGCCGAACGAGCCGAACATCATTTGCACGTCTTCGCGCTCGACCAGCCCGCGGGTGAGGTCGACCGCGTTCGAGGGATCGGAGCTGTCGTCATGGGAGATGAAGCGCAGCTTGCGGCCATTGATGCCGCCATGCGCGTTCACCATGTCGAAATAGGCCGCCTCGGCCTTGCCGATCGCAGCGTAGGCGGACAGCGGCCCCGTATAGGGCATGAGATTGCCGATACGGATCTCGCCGTCACTTACCGCGGGATCGCGCGACTTCTCCGACATCGCGCCCAGGGACGCCAGCGCGACCACCGCCGCCGCCAGCATTCGCATCAACGCACGCATGATCACTCACTCGCGGTCTCGACCTTTCTCCAGGACTTGTCCGGGTCGAACGAGGTCATCGTCTCGACGACGGCCTCGGTATTTTCGCCCAGGTCCTTCTCGTAGACAGTGCCGGCGTGGCTGACGAGGAAGGTCACGACGCCGGAATTGGCGTAGTCGGCGGGATAGGCGACCAGTGCGAAGCCGCCGATCATCTTGCCGTTGACGATGTAGCTCATCGCACCGCCTGGAGCGCCCGGCCCCTGCCGGGTGAGGATGCGGTAGTAATAGCCGTGATAGGGCTGCGGTTCGCTGCCGGCCTTGTAGCCTTCCGCCGACGCTTCGGCGGCCAGTTCGCCAAGCGGACTGTCGTTATTGTCCGACGGCCAGTAGAGACCGTCCTTCTTGCCGGGGCTGGAGAGGATCCGCTGCGCATAGGTGCCAACGCCGTCGCCGCGATCCTTGTCGGCATATTCGTTCTCGGCGTCGACAAAGGCGAGGCAGGTCTGGATGGTGTCGAGCTCGTTCTGCCCGATGCGGCGGTACAGGATTTCCTGCCGGCCTCGATCGGTGTCGAATTGCCAGCCGGTCTTGGCGCGGAACAGCGGGACCGGGAACGGGAAATCATCGGCGCCGATGACCAGCGACGCCTTCTTGCCGTCGACCTTCACCGTGTGTTTGGCATCGTAGGCGGCGAGGAATTTTTCGCGCGCTTTCTCGTCCGCGACCTCGTCGCCGGAATCGATGATGTCCTCGCCATTGGCACCAAAGACCTTCAGCAGATCCTGCTTGGCGCCGGACTTGACGGCGGAGGCAAGCGCGCTTGCCGCGTCATCCGGACTGTTGAAGGACTGCTGTGCGTTTGCCGGCATCAGCCAAAGCAGACTCGCAGCAGCCATGGCCGCAAGCCGGATACGATCAAGTCGAAACAGCTTCATGGTGAAATCCTCGATCCCGTGGGGATGTGCGCACCTGAGGCGAGCCAATCCCTGTAGCTCTGGAATTTGAGCCCGAGCTTCTCGTAAAAGACCCGGAGATAGCCGTCGCGCCCGCGTGTCACGGCTTCCGGCAGCAGCGCCTGCACTTCCTGCGCAATGACGCCGACATAGGACTTGTCGCTGCCGTTGTAGCTGAAGCGGTAGTAACCGAGGCCGTTGTCGAGATAACCGAGCCGGACGACGTCGTGCTTCAGCGCGATGTCCGAACGCCGGCCGCCACCGCCGCCGCCGCCGCGACCTCCTCCGCCTCCGCCGCCACCGCGGCCTCCTCCTCCTCCGCCGGCACTGACACGAGCACCGCCGCCGCCGCCGGCGCTGGCGAAACTCGACCGGCCGCGCGCGGATGCAGCACTGGCAGCCCGGGCCGACGACACGTTCATGCCGCTGCCGCCGCTTCTCGCGGGTTTCGCCGCAGCCGCGCGATTGGCTCCGCCGCCCTGCTTGGCGCGATTGCCGGCATTGCCGGCGTTGCCGCGGTTTCGATCCGCCGTATTCGCCCGGTTGCCGCCGCCCTTGTCACCACGATTGGCGGCGCGGTCACCTGCTCGATCGCCCCCGCGATCTCCTGCGCGGTCGCCTGCCCGATCACCGGCGTTGCCGGCGCGATCGCCCGCGTTTGGACGGTTGTTGCCGGGATTGAGCACCTGCTGGCCGCCCTTGCCGCGGAAATCCATGCGGTTATTGGCGCCGGCGCGAACGTTGTTGTTGCCAAACCGCTGCTGGACATTCGCGTTGTTGTAACGGACGCCCTGGCGATGCGCCGGATTGTGGTTCCAGACGTTGGTGGTGCGGTGGTTGATATAGACGTTGCGATTGCCCCAGTTGCAGCCGCCGCCCCAGTAATTGCCCCAGCGGCCGATCGCCCAGGCGGTACCGAAGGCGATGCCCGCCGCGACCACGCCGGCGCCGATATAGGACGGATAGCCGAAATAATAGGGCGGGTATTCGGCATAGGGCCAGTCGCCGTACACCGTGGCGGGCTCATAATAGGGAACGTACATGGTGTTCGGATCGGTCGGCTCGATCACGATCACCTGCTTGCTCTCCTGCTGCTGGACGCTGACCTTTTGCTGCTTGTTCGAGGACAGCTTGTTGTTCGCCTTCGCCTTTTCGCGCAGGCGCTGGATCGCATCCATCAGGTCGGCCTGCTGGGCCAGCATGGCGTCGCCGAGGCTCTTGGTCCAGTCCAGCTTGTCGCTCATCATGTCGAGCACCGAGGGCGTCGCCGTCAGCGCCTTGACGCTGTCGTCCCAGGATTTCTTGTCGACTTCGGTCTTGAGCGCATCGCCCTTGAGAGTCTTGTTGTCCTTCACAAAGCGGTCGGCTTCCACCACTTCGAGCGGATAGGTCGCGGCCGCCAGCATGTTGGCGAGCAGCGCGTCCGGATAGAGCGCAATCGGTGCGACAATAGCCTCCAGTTGCTCGGGCTTGAGCAGTTCCTGGGCCGGCGCCGCCGGCGCGGCAGCGGACGGTGTGTCAGGCGGCGGCGCGGTCGCAGGCTGCTGTTGAGCGGCCGCACCAAGCGATGTCGCGGCCGTGATCGCCAACGCCAACAACAGACTTCCGTATCGCACCATAGTCGCCCTCCCACCGCCCAGCTTGAGCCAGCGAACACCAGCGGGAGGGGCGAGCTTTGATCGAGATCAAGGCGGGTTTGGCGGCAGCCTCGACAGGCTTCTCAGGTTGAGGTTCCGGAATGGGATTCGAACGTGATCGATCGTGGCAAGATCAGGCGGACCGTGGTTCCCGCGCCGGGCACGCTGTCAAACGAGAGATGCCCCTCGAGCCGATCGACCACCATGCTGTGCACGATGTGCAGGCCGAGACCGGTGGCACCTTCGTGACGGCGGGTGGTGAAGAACGGATCGAATGCCTGCCGCCGGACCTGGGAGCTCATGCCGCAGCCATCATCGGATACGACGATCTCGACATCGTCAGCGCTGAGCGCCCGGGCGCGGAAACTGACGGTACCTTTCTTGCCGTCGGGATAGGCATGCAAGATCGAGTTGAGCACGAGGTTGGTCAGCACCAGCCCGTAGGGTCCGGGCAGGCTGTCCATGACAAGATCCGGCTCGCAGCCGAGATCAAGCGCAAGCGAGCGCTTGCGCAGCTCGGGGCGCAGGCCCATCAGCACCTGCTCGGTGAGCTCGGCCAGGTCGAAGTGCCGCCGTTCGAGCCCACCGCGATCGGTCGCGACCTGCTTGAATGACTGCACCAGCTCGGAAGCGCGCGTGAGATTTGCAACGAGCTGGACCGAGGCGCTCCGCACCACGTCGAGAAATTCGTTCAGCGCCGACCGCCTGATGTCGCCGCGCCCGACCTCGGTGGCAAAACCTTCATACCGTCGCTGCAGCGAGGAGGCGACCGTCAGGCTGGAGCCGACGGGACCGTTGATCTCATGCGCGACGCCTGCGACTAGCCGGCCGAGCGCGGCCAGCTTTTCCGCCTCGACCAGCGAAGCCTGGGTCTCGCGCAGATGTTCCAGCGCTGCCTCCGCGGCCTCGCGCGCGCGCCGCATCTCCGCCTCGCTGCGCTTGCGCGCGGTGATCTCCTCGGCCGCCACATTGACGGCGACGATCTCGCCGCTCGGCGCGCGCAGCGGATGCCAATAAGTAATCCAGCTCCGTTCCTCCGGCTGGTCGGCGCGCTGGCCCGCGACCTCGATGCCGGTGACCGGCTCGCCGGTTTCCATGATCGAGCGCACGATCTGCTCGACGGAATCCGCGAGCGCCGGCACGCAATCGCGCACCGTGCGTCCGAGATGGTCCTCGACCGAGATGCCGCAGATTTCGGTCAGGTGCTGGTTGATCTGCAGATAGCGGCAATCCGGCGACAGGCAGGCGAGCCCGATCGGCGCCGTGTCGTAGATGAGTTTCAGTGCCGGCTGCGGAAACAGCAGCACTTCCGACTTGAGCGCAGCGTGCTGGCTGCCCGTGCTCTTCGACACCAACGCCCCCTTTTTTTGCCAGGTCCCCATCAGCGAAAAAGTGCCGTGCATCCTAGGCCCGCCGGGATGCGAGAACTACCCCTTAGCGTGCGTGGCGTCCCCACGCATGTTGATTGATTCAGATCAATATGCGTCACACGGGGACCCCGATTCGCGCGAGGCTTCGGCGGCTAGATTTGCGGACCCGACTGCGTCAGCTCGCGCTCGGCGCGGAAAACATTGCTGTAGAGATTGGCGACCCATTGCCGGCCGCTGGATGTCACGTTGAGATAGCGGATCGCGGTGTGGATCTGCGGTGCGACGTTCTTCCAATAAAACTGCGGGTATTTGTAAATGACATCCGCCGGCGTGGCGTAGCCCAGCTTCTTGTTGAGGTCGATTTCCTCGAATTCGTGGAACAGCGCGTTGGCCTTGCGCATGTAGTTGGGATCGCCGAGCTGGCCGATCAGATCGGCGGCGCGCAGCAACAGGCCTTCTTCTTCGTTGAGTTCGTCCGCGCCCTCGTTCGACGCCGACGGATAGGGAAAGCGGGTATATTCGATGGCGCGGGCGATGCGGTCGGCGTCGATATATTCGACAGTGTCGAAACGCTCGATCACGAACAGTTTTGAGCGATCGACATGATAGGGCGCCATCGCGGCATCCGACGAGCCGATCGGCAGACGGATGGTGCGTCCGGTGACATCGGCGACATAGTCGCCGTCGCCGTCGCCCTGCACCGCGCCGCGCACATAGCCGATGTCGTGGGTGAGGCAGGCCAGGATGAAATTCGAATAATCTCGCGGCGTGGTGGGCCGCATCAGCGCGCGCCCCATCAGGATGTCGTGGCCCACGAGGGTGACCAGCATCGAATGCTCGATGTCATGATACAGTGCGTCGCTGTTGCCGATGCATTCCAGTGCGAGCCTCGATATATAGGGCAGGAAATCGGCGAGGTTCGCATGCGACGAGCCGAACCGGCCCCGCGTCTCCGTGGCCAGAAACGAGCCCAGTGCCTGCGCCATCGTTGCCGGAATGGTGATCATGCAAGGATCAGCCGCGGTTTGCTTTCGCGACGGAGGCTAGCACTTCGTGATGACCTGTCCATAGCAGTTGCTCACCTCTCCCGGACAATTGGCCCTTGGGCCAATCGGCACGCAACCGGGGGTAGCGCACGGCTTTTCGCAACACCACATTGTCGGGGAATGCCTGCGAGCGCCGCTTGCAGTTCCGCCGTCAACGCTCCAAACGGTCCCATGGCCGAAATGTCCACGATGACCTGGTATGTCTCCTACATCGCGAGCGGCAGCGGCGATCGTGCCCCTCGTGCGACGAAGACCTTTGCCAGCGAAGACGAAGCAAGGGCATTTGCGCGGGCGAGGGCCGAGGCCGGAGACCAGACATTGATCGCGGGAACCATCAACCCGGTGTTGCCGAAGCGCGTAATCTCTTCCGCGTCAATTCCGACCTGGCTTGACGAAGCCAGAGATTGAAATACTGGCTGACATGCCCGCGTCGCGATGTCGCGGCATCTCCGGCTCGATTTCATTCTCTTTCGTCAGGCGCGCCCATCGCTCCGCCTCTGCCAACCAGATGCATCTGCTGTCCGGCTCCAGCATGGCAAAGTGCCTACAAAGCGCCGCGCGTGCATTGAACTCCTGCGCATTGAACTCCAGAAGGCTCGTCATGGTTTGCCTCCCTGCCTGGGGATCATAACCAACCTTACGCGCGGGCCCATCCGTTGCCTTGATCTGAATCAATCGTTCAAATCGCCTGCACTATCGCAGGCCCAGCAGCGAACGGCGATAGCCGCTGCGGCGGGCCTCTTCGCGGCAGACAAAGCTGCCGTCAAAGCCGCGCGCATAGCGCGTCTGGCCACTGGAATAATATCGGCGTGTTCGAAAATCGAGCCAGACTATCGTATCTTCAGGACAATGCCGCTGCGCCTGCTCTTCATAGCGAAACGGAGTCAGCGGCATCGCCGCGGCGCCGCCCGCTGCGACGACGGTCAACGCCGCGGTTGCGGCCAACAGGCGAAACCGCATCAACCCTGCCGCCCTGTCCGTACCTGCCGGCAGATCCATGCTCCGCCCGAGAATGAGCCCATCAATGGCAACCTACAACGGGCTGACGCGGCCGGACAGCGCCGGTTTGATCTGGATCAACGCCATGCACGGTGTTCACCACAACGCTTCCTGCGAAAGGCAAGACGGAGGAAGTCATGCGTAGTTTGAAATTGGCGCTTGCTGCGTCCTTTGCGATTGCCTCGCTCGCCGGGGCAGCCAATCGCGCCAACGCCGCTCCGCTGCCGACCCATGTCGGCACCATGAAATCCATGCTGGCTGGCAACACCGTCGAAGTGCGCTGGGGTTGGGGCGGCGGCTGGCGCGGTGGCGGATGGAGCGGTGGCGGCTGGGGTTACCGAGGCTTCGGCCGCCGGGGCTTCGGCTGGGGTGCGGCGGCGGCCGGCGCCGTCATCGGCGGCGCGCTGGTGAGCGGCGCCTATTATGGCGGATCTCCGTATTACAGCACGGGCGGTTATTACAGCGCGCCCTCCTACGGTTATGGCGGTTATGGTGGTTATGGTGCGTATGGCGGCGGCTACGGCTATGAGAGCTGCAGTCCTTACGGATCTTACGGCCAACGTTACTACGGCTGGTGATGAGTAGAGCTGCACGTCGCCTGCGAAGGCCCGCCACTTATGACTGAGACAGGGCAGTTCGGCTGACTGACCGCGGCACCTTGGGACAATAGCGCCGATCGCGCCGCCGTCGTCTAATCCGCCGCTGCGCCGTGCCATGAAGGACTCTGACACGGCGGCGCGCTCCGACGAGGCGGCTCCAGCCCCCTTCCTCCCGACGCGGGGCCGTCTCGTTGGATGCACACATCCAGCCGGTCGACCCGACCATCACCGAAAGATCAAAGAGCGACCCCAGCCTGGGTGAGACCGGGGCCGCTCTCCTGATCGGCGCGCCCGGGATCGGGGGTCGACGCTTGAGCGCGCCAGGCCATTCAAGACTCAGGACGGCTATCGAGGCAATTGTCCCAAGGGCCACATCCCCGGCGCGCGAGCGCGGCGCCGCGCTTGATCTCGATCAACGCAGCGGCGTCGCCGGCTTCCTTGCTAGGGAACGCGGCGTCGCCGGCTTCGTTGGTTGAAGCGCACGGCAGCGCCTCCACCGCCAGATCGCAGGCCATGAAGGAGACACTTGCAATTCTGTCGGGAAGCTGCGCTGCGGCTGCGGCGCTGCTTTGGTTCATGTCGGCACGGCTGAAGTTCAAGACCTACAGGCTTGGAAAGACGGGACAAGGCAATCAGGGCGTCGACGACCTCGTGGCATCGATGCGGCTCGTCAGCATGCAGAGCCGCTTGAGCGCCTGGGCCGCCATTGCCGCAGGCTTTGCGGCATTGTTTGCGATTATTGACGGCCTTGCGCCGTGACTTCTTGATTGGGCATGATCCCTCGGGTCAAGCCCGAGGGCATGCTTTTCGGAAAACCGCTACACACTCTTCCGGGTCATGCTCTCGCGGGTGAGCGGCAGCTCCAGCGCGGAGGCGTGGCCGCCGCCCCAAGACATTTTCAAGAGCGGCGGCCGGCCATGCGGGACCTGTCCGCAATGATCGTCGTCGGCACCGGCAATCGACAGGCGAATGCGGCTACCGGCCGAAAATCGCCACGCGACCGGCAACAGTGGAATGCGGATGCGCTCGACCTGGCCCGGCACAAGCGGCGCGGCGTCGGCGCGGCTAAACGAGCGGAACGGCCAGGTGGTGCGATAGCTTTCAGGCGCCGGCCTCTCCTTCCGATGCAGCGCGCGCAACAACCCTTCGGTGACATAGCGCTCGGTGCCGTCGGCCTCGACTTCGCTGAGATAGACGAACAGCGCGAGATCGGGCTCGCTGCTGGAGAGCCAGAGATCGGCGAGGCCGTGACCGGCCAGTTCGGCCGCGCTCTCGAGCGGCGCCGAGGCGTAGCTCAGCATCTTCGCCGTGCGTCCCTGCCAATCTGCATAATAATGGCGGCTGTCGATACCGGCGATGCGCTCGTAGCGGGTTTCGGTGCCGGTGCCGAGCGTGAAGTCGACTTGATATTCGTCAGCGCCCGCGCCGGATGCGGCGTCGGCAAGCCGTCGATCCGGCGCGAGGAAGAATTTCTGCCGCGTCTCGACCGGCGGCCAGTTTTCCGCGGACCGCCATTCTTCGGCATGAACGGAGAAATAATGGATCGGCGCTTCGTCGAGCCAACCGGTGTTGCGGCCCATCAGATAGGTGTCGAAGAAACGCAGCACTTCGCCGAGCAGCGGAAAATCCGCCTCGACCGCGCGGCGCCAGGGCGAGATGTCGATGCGCGCGCCGTGATCCCAGGGACCGAGCAGGAGATGGCACGGATTATCCTTCTTTGTGAGGTAGCGCGCGATCGCGCCGTTCATGTAGCCCGCGCCGTCGAGCCAGCCCGAGATCGAGAGGATGGCAACGTCACCCTTGATGCCGTCAGCAACGGAATATGGGCTGATCGAGGCTGACGAGAAGTCAGGATCGTAAGGTAGCCCCTCCTCGCGAAATTTGAACTCCGCCATGAAATCGGTCTGACGGAAATTGCCGAGATGCTGGCGCACCGCCTGCTCGACGAGGACGCCGTCGGGATCGTCGTCGACCGGCTGCGGCCCCTCGAAGTCCGGATTGTTGAAATAGGAAAATCGCGCGAGGACATCGCGCCGGTCGTGGTCGAGCCCGACCATCAGTTCGTCATAGACCCTGGTCAGCGATCTCAACTGAATGCCGCCGGGAAAATAATTATCGGCATAAGTGTCCCAGACCGCCGAGATCGGCGCGATCGCTTTCACCGCGGGATGTCCGGTCGAGGCCAGAAAGTCTGACGCCGCGCCGAGATAGGAAATGCCGGTGGCGCCAATCGTGCCGTTCGACCAGGGCTGCGCCACGATCCAGTCGGCGATCTCGCGGGAGTCCTCGCGCTCGCGCGGCGAACGAAAGCTGTCGCGGGTGCCGAAACTGGCGCCGGTGCCGCGCACATCGACCACCACCACGGCATAGCCGCGCGGCACGAAGAAGTCGCGGAATTTTCCGGTGTTGGCATTGACCTCGCCTGACCCGCCCGGCCGCAGCCTGAAGCGGCGATAGTAGGGCGTGAAGAAAACGATGGTCGCGAAGGTTTGCGCGCCGCTCGTATCGGACTTGGGCCGCGGAACATAGGCGTCCACTGCAAGCCGGCAACCGTCGCGCATGGTGACATATTGCGAAGTCGGCTGCGTGAGCCCGCAGTCGGCAGGCCGTCCCGCGAGATATTTACCCGGCGGCACGCGCCAGGCGCGATCAATGTTGGCGCTGCCGCTCATGCCATCACACGACCCATTCGGCCTTCATCGTCAGGCGCGAATCCAGCGAAGATTCAGGCTTTCGCCAGGACGAGAACTGAAACAGCCCAACCGGCGCGATCGGTCCAAACTCCGCCTGCTCCACATCGCGGGCGATGATGACCAGGAACGGCGATGGTGCGTCGTCCGAGACACGAAGCGGGCGCGGCGGCGAGAACATCGTGCCGACGCTCTCGACCAGCAGCGGCTGCCTTGCCTCCATCACGCGCACCAGCCCCTTGAGCCGGAGCAACCGCTCGCCGAGCGCACCGGCGAGATTGTCGAGCCAGGCGACGAGATCGGCGTAGGCGACATCGCCTGTAGGCCTGGCGAGACACAGCGCGATGCGCGGATGCGCACCGGTCAGAGCCGCGCCGATCTCGCGCAGCAGCGGAGCCGATGTGAGCGGCGCGAGGGCCGCCAGCACGGCACTCGCGCGATCGGCTGTCGCAATCACCTCGGCCAGCGGATTGATGGCCGCGATCGCCGATGGCGCCTCGGCAAGAATATCCGCCGCCACAAGGTCAGCCTTGGTCGCCACGATGCGATGCGATGCCGCCCATTGCGCGATAGCTTCCTCGAATGCTGCGGCTTCTGTCCCGCGCGTGAGATCGAACGTCCCAACCACCGCGACTTTCATCCGGTGCTCGGCCAGGGTCGCAAGCGTCCGCAGCACCGGCCCCGGCATGGAGAGCCCGCTGGTCTCCAGGATGATCCGGCGTAACGGTTTGGCGCCGTCGGGGCGCGGGCTCATGATCAGGCGGTCGATGGTGAAGGCGAGATCGCTGCCGACCTGGCAGCAGACGCAGCCGTTCGACAGCATCGCCATCGGTACGTCGCCGCCCTCGCGCAGCACCACGCCATCGAGCCCGATCTGGCCGACTTCGTTGACCATGACGGCGGTATCGGCCGCTTCAGGCGACGCGAGAAAATCCCGCAGCAGCGTGGTCTTTCCCGAGCCCAGAAATCCCGTCAGCACGAAGAAGTCGAGCGCGCCGTCGCTCATTCGGCGGCGACCCGCGGCACGAATTTCTCGGGGATGTCGGTCTCGAAACTCGCCTTGACGAGTTCGCGCACATCGGCGAGCAGTTCCTCGGTGTCGTAGATGATGCCGTCCTTGATGGTGTATTTCAGGCCGTGATGCCACTCCACCGCGTTGGTGGCGTCGTTGAAGCGCATCGCGCCGGTGCCGTAGAGCAGCTTGAAGTCGGTCAGCGGGTTATGGTCATGCACGAGGATGTCGGCGCGCATGCCGACATCGATGGTGCCGACCTCGTCCTGGATGCCGCACAGCGCCGCACCTTGCGAAGTGGCAGAGCGGATGACTTCCAGCGGGTGGAAGCCGGCTTCCTGCAGCAGCTCCAATTCTCTGATATAGCCGAAGCCGAAGATCTGGTAGATGAAGCCGGAATCGCTGCCGGTGCAGACGCGGCCGCCTCGGTTCTTGTACGCGTTGATGAACGCCATCCAGAGCCGATAATTTTCCTTCCACTCGATCTCGTTTTGCGTCGACCAGCGGTACCAGTAGGAGCCATGGCCGCCGCGCTGCGGCGTGAAATAGTCCCACATGGATTTCCACGTGTAGTCCTTGTGCCAATAGGCCTGCCGCGCGCGCATCAGATCGCGGTTGGCGTCGTAGATCGTGAAGGTCGGCACGAAGGTGAAGCCGATTTCCAGAAATTTTTCGAGCGTCTCCTCCCATTTGCGCGAGCCGGGCTCGGCCGCCTGCCGGAACATCTGGCCCGACACCGAGAAGCGGAAATATTCGTCGGTGTAGTTATAGTCGAGCGGGAAATTCTGGACGACGCGGTCCTCATAGAGCGCTTCGGGGAGGCCGTAATAGTGCTCCGCGCTGGTCAGGCCCCAGCCCGCGGTGGTGAGCGCGTTCATGCGCGTTACCGCCATCTGCGCGTGGTGACAGCCGGAACGCAGACCGAGCTTCTTGCACTCGTCGAGCGCAGCTTCCATGATCGCCGGCGGCGCGCCGAAGAACTTGATGCCGTCGGCGCCCCGCGCTTTCACCTTGCGCAGCCACTCCCTGCCCTGCTCCGGCGTGTAGATGGTCTTGATCATGTCGTTGACGGCGGGGAAATAGGCATAGGCCAGCAGCCGCGGCGCCGCGATGGTGTTCTCCTTCGAGCGCTGCTGCTGGTCGATCACCCAGCCGAGCCCGTTCATCGAGCCCATCTCGCGCACCGTGGTGACGCCGTGCGCGAGCCAGAGCTTGTAGACATAATCGACCGGCGGCACCCAGCCGTTCGCCGAATGATAGGCGACGCCGGCATGGGCGTGGCAATCGACGAAACCGGGCGTGACCCACTTGCCGCGGCAGTCGATCTCGTGGTCGGCCGGCTCGCTCGGACCCGCACCATAGCCCACGACTTTCTTCAGGCTGACAATGCGGCCGTTCTCCACCATGATGTCGATCGGGCCGATCGGCGGCGCGCCGGTGCCGTCGATGACGGTGGCGCTGCGCAGCGCGAGGCGCTTGAACGGCCCGATGCCGCGGTCGCGCGAGGTTGCTCTCGCAACGATCGCCTCCTCGCCCTTGTTGCGGATGCGCGCCAGCTCATCTCCCGCAGGGACTTCCGCCTTGGCCTGATCACTCATGGAGCGTTTCCTTTTCTTTTCAGCGGTCTTTCGTGTCGGCTATCGCACGCGGTAGCGCCGCGCAAAGGCGATGCTGCCGAAGATCGTAAAGCTCATGGTCACCGCCAGTAGCAGGAAAGCCAGCGTAGCGCCCATCGGCCAGTTGTTGCCGCGCACGAACTGGTCGAACACCGCCGGCGCCATCATCTTGAAACGCGGGCCGCCGAGAAGCACCGCGGTTGCATAGGTGTTCATGCACAAAACGAAGACCAGGATCGAGCCGGCGGCCACTCCCGGTGCGGACAGCGGCAGGATCACGCGCCAGAAGGTCTTGAAGGCGGAAGCGCCGAGATTGGACGCGGCATCCTCCAGATCCCGCGGGATGTTCTCGATCACGGCCGAGATGGTCAGGATCATGTAGGGCAGCACCACCGCGATGATGCCGAAGATCACGGCCTTCGGCGTGTACATCAGCTCGAGCGGCTCGCTGATCACATGCAGCCGCTTCAAGGTGACATTGATCAGGCCGTCGCGCTCGAACAGCGCCATCCAGCCGGCGGAGCGCACGACATTGCCGACCAGCAAGGGAAACAGTGTCGCGATGACGACCAGGCTTTTCCAGCGGCTCTGCAGACGCCCGAGCCAGTAGGCCGCGGGATAGGCGATGACAAGGGTCAGCACCGTGCACAACAGCGCGATACCGAGCGTCAGCAGGATGATCTGCTGGTAATAGGGGTCGGTCGCCGCACGCGCGTAATTGTCGAAGGAAAACGCTTCGACCATCAGCTCTTTCGGGCTGTAATGGTTGAGCGAGATCCGGAACATCAGGATCATCGGCCCGATCAACAGGGCGAGCACCAGCAGGCAGGCGGGGACGACCAGCAGTGCCACGATCAGCCCTTGAACTCCTTGTTCCAGAAATCAAGCGTGCGCTGCGACCGCTCGGTCAGATATTTGTAATCGGGTTTCAGGAGCCTGGCGCGGTCGGCTTCGCTCAGGCTGACCTGCTTGGCGATATCCTCCGGCAGCACGGCGTCCGAAACCGTCGGCACATATCCCATCTTGTCGGCGAAGGCGGCCTGCGCCTTCGGATCGAGCATGGCGTCGAGATAGGTGAAGCCGCCGTCCTTGTTGCGCGCGTTGCGCGGCACGCTCGCCTCGAACACGATCGACACCGCGCCTTCCTTCGGCACGACGTGAGAGAGCGGGATGCCGGCTTTCTTCCACATGAAGCCGCGCGCAAGCCACATCGACGTGAGCCAGACTTCCTCGGATTTGAGTGCAGCCGCCAGCGCCTCGTTGGAAGGATAGATTTTCGCATCCAGCGAGCGAAGCTCCATCAGCTTCTTCTCGGCGGGATCGTAGTTCGAGACGCTGCCGCCGGCAGCCAGCGCGGCCATCAGCGTGTTGTTCGGATAAAGGATGTCGACGAGCCCGACGCGGCCGCGCCATTTCGGATCCCAGAGATCGGCCCAGGAGGTCGGCGGCGCCTTCACCTGGTTCACATTGTAGAGGATGACCTGCGCCGAATAGATGTGCGGGATCGCGGTCTTGGTGCGCAGTTCAGGAAATACCTTGTCGAGCCGCGCAACCTTGGCGGCGTCGACTGCCTCGAACGCGTCGGTGCCCTCCACGAGATAGTGGTCGCTGTCGGAAAGACAGGCGACGTCCATCGACCCGCGCCGGCTTTGCCGCTCCGCCAGCAGTTTCGTTCGCCTCGGATCGGCGTTGGCGACGTCCTGCAGCACCTCGATGCCCTTGGGCGCGAGCAGCGGTTTGTCGATGAGGTCGCTGAGCAATTGTCCGTAGTCGCCGCCCCAGGTGCCGACCACGACCTGGCCCGATTCCGCGCGGGCCATCGGCGCGTTCGCGGCCAGCATGGTCGCCGCGCCGGCACTTGCGGATAGAAAATGACGTCGCGATATCATGACGATCTCTCCTTAGGATGTTTGCGGGACGAGGCGTGGGGCTTTGGGCTCCCACTCCAGGGAAACCGGGTCTTGCGGCTTGAGCGCGGCGAGCGGTTCGCTCGCGCCCGGGGTCGGCCGCACCACCACGAACAATTCATTGCCGATGCGCACATGGTATTCGGTCTGCGCTCCGAGATAGGTCACGGCTTCCACCCGGCCCTGGGTTTCGCCCTGCGCGCCCGGGCTGATCGAAATCCGCTCGGGCCGCAGCGCGAAGGCGTTCGCATTGTTGCTCTCATTGGCCGCGGTGTCGACCGCTAACAGCAGGCCGCCCGCGGTGCGGAAGCGGCTTTCGCTCTCGCGCCGGCCGGGCAGGATGTTGCAGCGGCCGACGAAATCCGCGACGAAGGCGTCCTGCGGCTCGTCATACAGCTCTCTCGGCGTTCCGATCTGCCGCACCTTCCCGCCCTCCATCACGACCAGGCGGTCGGCCATGGTCAGTGCCTCCTCGCGGTCATGCGTGACCAGGAGTGTCGTCAGGCCGAGGCGCTGCTGCAGCGCGCGGATCTCGATGCGGACCTCGGAGCGCAGCTTGGCGTCGAGATTGGAGAGCGGCTCGTCGAGCAGGAACAGCTTTGGATTGATGACGAGCGCGCGGGCCAGCGCGACGCGCTGCTGCTGGCCGCCGGAAAGTTCTCGCGGCAAGCGGCCCGCCAAATGCGATAGCCGCACCAGCTTCAGCGCCTCCTCGACCTTGGCGGAGCACTCGGCGGCGCCGAGGTTTCGCATCTCCAGCCCGAAGCCGACATTCTGCTCGGCGGTCATGTGCGGGAACAGCGCGTAGGATTGAAACACCATGCCGGTGGAGCGCTTGTAGGCGGGCAGGCTCGTCACGTCCTCATTGTCGAACAGCACCCGCCCGCTGGTCGGCGGCAGGAAGCCCGCCACCATGCGCAAGGTCGTGGTCTTGCCGCAGCCGGACGGGCCGAGCAGCGCAACCAGCTCGCCCTCGCGCACGGAAAGATCGAGATCGTCGACGGCAAGCGACGTGCCGAAACGCTTGGTCAGCTTCTCGATTCGGAGGCTCGCCATCAGACGACCCGCGACAGATTGACGAAGCGGTCGGTCACCACCATGAGAACCCCGACGATCAGGATCTGCACGGTCGCGACCGCGGCAAGCGTCGGGTCGATCCGGAATTCGAGGTAATTGAGCATCGCCACCGGCAGCGTGATCCGCCCGGGGCCGACGAGGAGGATCGACAGATCCAGATTTTCGAAGCTCTGGATGAACGAGAACATCGCGGCGGCGACGATGCCGGGGCGCATCATCGGCAGGGTGATGCGGCGGAACACGGTGAGCGGGCTCGCGCCGAGATTGGCCGCGGCCTCCTCCGCGGCGCGGTCCAGCCCCTGCAGGCTTGCGACCACCAGCCGCACCGTCCAGGGAATGGTGAGCAGCACATGCGCGGCAACGAGGCCCTGCGTGGTTGCCTTGATGTCGCGATCGAGCATGTTCTCGGCCAGCACATAGAACATATAAAGGCCCGAGCCGGCGACGACGCCGGGAACGGCGAGCGGCGCCAGCAAAAGCGTGCTGACGGCCGGCTTGCCGGGAAAATCGCTGCGCACGATGGCGAGCGCCGCCGCAGTCCCGATCGGCACGCCGACGCAGGCTGCGAGCAGGGCCACCTGCAGGCTGGTGACGAAGCCGCGCAAAAATTCGGGCTTGTCCCAGGCGTTGACGTACCAGTGCCAGGTCAGTCCCGGCGGCGGAAAGCTGATGATCTGCTGCGAGAAGAAGCTGGTCAGCACGATCATCAGGACCGGCGCGAAGATGACGAGATAGGCGATCGCCACCGCCGTCCGCAGAAGGCCACGCCCGAGCTGCGGCCTTCCCGTCATACCGACAAACATGCGGACATCCTGAGCCGATCTTCACGCGGTTAGGGCGCCATCGTAATCCGACCCCACTGCCTCCGCCAAGCCGCCCCGGGGGCTGATTTCTCGCCAATCTGGCGGAGATTTGGGCGCAGCGCGGCTCGCGTTGCGGATGCCACGGGAATCACCTACGGCTTGATCTCACCTCGAAAGCGCCGATGGACCGTCGTGAAGGCCGGGCAGATGCCGGCCAATCCAGCAAGGACGTTGCGGCTGCGCACTATCAGGCCGGCTTGCGCCATCAACAGGCCGGGCGGTTTCTCGATGCACAGCTCTGCTGCAAGCAGGCGCTGGAGGCCGATCCCAACCATCTGGATAGCCTGCACCTGATGGGCCTGCTGGCGCTGCAGGCCCGGCAATTCGACCACGCCATCGAGTGGATCGCGCGCGCCAACCTTGAGGACCCGAAGACGGACTATCTCTACAGCGTTGGCGTCGCGCTGGAGCAGCAGGGCCTGCACGCCGAGGCGTTTCGGGCGTTCGACCGCGCGGTGCAGATCAAGCGCGATGATGTCGAGATCTGGCTCAGCCATGGCAAGGCGCTGGAGAATCTTGGCCGGCCGGCCGAGGCGCTGGCGAGCTATCGGCAAGTCCTGAGCCTTGATCCGCGTCATGCGGAAGCCGAACTCAATTTGGCGATGCTGCAGCTCCTGACCGGCGATTTCGAGCACGGATGGGCCGCCCGCGAGGCGCGCCGGCGAACCGCGGTCTGGGCGGCGGCCTACCCGAAATTCACCCAGCCGATGTGGCAGGGCGAGGAAGACGTCGAGGGCAAGACCATCCTCGTCTACGAGGACGAGGGTTATGGCGACGCCATCCAATTCGCCCGCTATGTGCCGCTGCTGGCCGCGCGCGGCGCGCGCGTCATTCTCGTGGTCGGCGATGCGCTGGTGACGCTGCTGTCGGGGCTTTCGGGCGTGTCGCAATGCCTGCCGAAATCGGCTACCTCCCTGCCCGCCTTCGACCTGCACTGCCCGGTCTGCAGCCTCCCGCTCGCCTTCGGCACGCGGCTCGACACGATCCCGCTACTCCCCTCGTATCTCGCGGCACCTTCGGAGCGCGCACGGGCCTGGGAGCAGGCGCTGCTGACCGACCTCGGTCCTCGCGATCGCCTGCGGGTGGGGCTCGCCTGGTCCGGCCGGCCAACGCATCTGAACGATCACAGGCGCTCGATTCCCCTTCACGCGTTTGCGCCGCTGCTCGACGCGAACGCGACCTTCATCAGCCTGCAGAAGGAAGTGCGGCCCGGCGATCGCGCGCTGCTCGCGCAAGGCGGCATCGTCGATGTGGCGGGGCATCTCGTAAACTTTGCCGAGACGGCGGCGCTGATGAGCTGCCTCGATCTCGTGATCACGGTCGACACCAGCATCGCGCATCTTGCCGGCGCGCTGGGGCGGCCGACATGGCTGCTGCTGCCCTTCACGCCGGACTGGCGCTGGCTGCTCGGCCGCGACGACAGCCCCTGGTATCCGAGCCTGCGGCTGTTCCGGCAAAGCGAGGCGCGGGATTGGGCAGAGGTGCTCAATTCCGTGCAGCGCGCGCGCCGCGCGCATCACGGCGAGCTGATCGGGGAACCCGGGAGTTCGCGACTCAATTCCTCCCTTGGCGTCGGCCGATGGCCATAGAGAATCGTGGCGAACTATGGCTAGATCGGACGCGAATCATCATTCCACCCAGGCCTTCATGCTCGCTTTGTCACCTGATCCCTACGACGACACCAAGATGTTCGACCTCGCGCCGGTCTCGCTCTGGATCGAGGATTACAGTTCGGTCAAGGCGCTGTTCGAACGGTGGCGGGCGGCGGGCGTGACCGACGTGAAGTCGTTTCTCGCCACCAGCCCCGACCGCGTGCGGGAGTGCTCGGAGCACATCCGCATCCTCAAGGTCAACCGCAAGACGCTGACGCTGTTCGGCGCCCGCGATCTCGCCGAGCTGATGGACAATCTTCACCGCGTGATGCGCGACGACACCTTCGCGAGCCATGTCAACGAGCTGGCGCAGCTCTGGGACGGCAACACCAGCTTCTCCAGCCATACGGTGAATTATACGCTTCTTGGCAAGCGGCTCGACATCCAGCTCCACGGCACCATCCTGCCCGGCCACGAGGAGAGCTGGAATCGCGTCATGATCGCGATCGAGGATGTGAGCGAGCGGGAGACCGCGCGCCGCCGTCTCGTCGACAGCGAGAACTACGCCTTCGGCCTGTTCGCCCATTCGCCGGTGTCGCTGTGGGTCGAGGATTTTTCCGGCGTGAAGCGCCTGATCGACGACGTGCGCGAGCGCGGCGTCCAGGATTTCCGCGTCTTCACCGACGTGCACGGCGAGTTCGTCGCGCGCTGCATGAGCGAGATCCGCGTGCTCGACGTCAACGGCCGCACGCTGGAGCTGTTCGGCGCGCCCGACAAGGACACCCTGCTGCGCAATCTCTCGCGCGTGTTTCGCGACGAGATGGAGCCGCATTTCCGCGAGCAGCTGGTCGATCTCTGGGACGGCAAGCTGTTCCAGCAGCGCGAGGTGGTGAACTACGCGCTCGACGGCACCAAGCTGCATCTGCTGCTGCAGTTATCGGTGCTGCCGGGCCACGAGCGGGACTGGTCGCAGGTGCAGGTCGCGCTGACCGACATCACCGCGCGCAAGAAGGCGGAAGCCTATCTCGAATATCTCGGCACCCACGACGTGCTGACGCGCACGCTGAACCGCTCGTTCTTCGTCGACGAGCTGAATCGATTGGAGCGCAAGGGGCCGTTCCCGGTCACCCTCATCGTCGCCGACATCAACGGGCTGAAGCGCGCCAATGACGAGCTTGGACATGCCGCCGGCGACGCGCTGCTGCGCCGCGCCGGCGAAGTGTTCGGCTCGCTGGTTTCCAAACCGGCGTCGGTCTCGCGCATCGGCGGCGACGAGTTCGCGATCGTGCTGCCCGGCACCGACAGCGCGGTCGCAGAGGCCATCCTCGCGCAGCTCGCCGGACTTCTGGAGATCAACAACCAGTATTATCCCGATTCCGAGCTGAGTTTTTCGACCGGAATGGCTACCAGCCGGCCCGGCGAAAGACTGGAGCAGGCAGTCAAGCGCGCCGACATGAAGATGTTCCAGGCCAAGCGGCTGTATCACCTGCAGGCCAACCGCCGCGGCACGGGCACCGGAGCGGCGTAAGGCGCGCGCGGCTGGCCGATCGGGCCGCGTTGCGTGAAGGCGGATTCGACTATCAAACAGCTTTAGCCACGTCGTCATTGCGAGCGAAGCGAAGCAATCCATAGCGCGGCAAGCGGAGACGTGGATTGCTTCGCTTCGTTCGCAATGACGAAGGAGGCACATTCGCGCGCACGACAACACAGGGGATGTGACTCCGCATTCCCGCGGCACGAAATGCCCGAGTGTTGCATCGATCTTGCGCCCAAAAGAACAGAGGGCGCAGGGAAAGCCGGGTGCGCGCTGCACCCGCGGTCTCGTGTGCAAACGTGCACAAAACACGCACACGAGCATACAGGTCCAGCGGAGGCATCCCGGCTTTCCCTGCGCAGTGGTTTTACGGCTTACTTCGTGCTCTCCCCGGTGTCCGGGCTTTTTTAGCCACCGTCGCCTTGCGAAACCGCAAGGCTTGATTCCAGCGTCGGGGAATCAGGACCACACGACTTGACCGTCCGCTCCCGCATCGCACGTCAGGCAATGCAATCGCGTCCACCGCATCCCGCGCCAACACCCATGACGATCTAGAAGCGCCCCTCTGGGGAGCGGGATGCGGGGAGAGAAACACAATTTTCGGAAAAACGGAAGTGAAATTTTTGTGATGAAGGGGGTGGATGGGAGAAGCGGATTGAAATGGTTCGGGAAAATCGCGGGTTTGGCGATGCGCGAATTGGTGGGCACATCGCAATGAGTCGGTGCGCAACCGGATTCTTTTTTCGGCCGACCTAATCTGGCGCCGAATCGCCACCTAATCTCTCGGTTCACCTGAACTTTAAGAGGTCTTTCCGATGAGCAATAATAAGGACAAGATGTACGTTGAGCGCCGCGATCAGGGTGATTATGCGGTCCGTCGCGGTAGCTCCGAGCGCGCCAGCGACGTACTGCCGACGCAACGCGAGGCGATCGAGCGTGCCCGCGAACTTAATCCCGGTCACAGCCCCGTCGTTGAGCGGGTCAAGCACACCAACGTCGGCAAGCCTGATCAGTGGCGTAAGGCCTGAGGTTATCGACAACATCGGCGTGCCCAGGAGGGGCGGGCTTTAGGGCTTGCCCTAAGCCGTACGGTTGCGCGACCACAAAGACAGATCGGGTCGCACATCCGCAGGACATGACCGAAACGCTACTTCCCGAGATCGCCAAGAGTTTTGCTGGATAGCCGTTTCCAGTTTCAGGCGAGGAGGACGGCTGCCGGCCGGGCAACTTGATAGCTGACCCTATTCATTGAGATAAGTCTTGCCCTTGGCCGTCAGCTGCCAAGCAGACTTGTTCCCAGAGAGGCCCGGCACGCGCTCAATATGACCTTCATCGCGCAATTTATAGAATTCCGTCTTAACGGAATTTTCTGATCGGATGGCTTCGCGGAGCGCCTGGATATCATCGCCAGCCTTCTGTGGACGGATTGCGCGCTGCGCTCTGTCCGTGACCGCGATCCGCCCGGCAGTCGGACGCAAGAGGAACCCATATTTGATCGAGGAGCTAATCTCGACGCGATAGGGACCGTTATATCCGACCCCGACAAACACGGCACTCTCGGCTTCGGTGCAATCGTGTCCTGCATTCTGATCAATGATTGCTTTCGGAATGCGCAGCGCCTTCTCCACGGTGTGGCGCGGATACTTCGCTGTGACGGGATTGGATTTTATGCTTTTGCCTTTGGTTGGCTTCTTCGCAGTCTTTTGCTTCTTTTTCTTCGATGCCTTTTTCTTTTTCGAGACCACCGACTCCGGCTCGCCGCCGCTTTCAGTACTCATGCGCGTTCCTCTGCCCCCGTTACAATTTACGCGGGTAGAAGGAGAGTTCCAATAGGCCTGCGAGCGGATCGCCAAAGACGAAGCCGTTAAGTGCACCCGCTCGGCCACAAACTAACGCGCAAAACTTGACGGAATACGTACATTACGTATAATACACATATCGTCAATCGAGTGCCCCTCATGGCCCAGATCTCCGCATTGGAATTCCAGCGCAAATTCGGTGAAGCCCAGCATCAGGCCCAGCGGGAGCCCGTCGAGATCACGCGGCATGGCCGGCGTGAGTTCGTGCTGATGTCGGCCGAGCATTACGACTGGCTGACCGCCGCCGCGAAACGCACGCATCGGACAGTCGACGCCGCCTCCGTGGTCATCGATGCGGTGGAGCGGGCCGAGATGGACGGCGAGCACGCCGCGCTCGATGAACTGCTCAAGTGAGACAGCCGCGTGGCGTTTCCCAATCCGAAGCCGGGCCTCGTCGTCCGCTATGACTACCTTTGGTCACGTGAGGCTGCCGCCGGGCGCGATCAGGGCAAAGACCGTCCGGCGTGCCTCGTTGCTGCGGGCGACAGCCTGACGAAGCCGCGCTATGTCGTGCTGGTTCCGATCACGCATTCGCCGCCCGATGCCGACGCGGTCGGCGTGGAAATCCCGGCGAAGGTGAAGCAGGCGCTTGGCCTCGACGACGCGTCAAGCTGGGTCATCGTTTCCGAGCATAATATCGACGAATGGCCGAACGCTGGTTTGTCGCCAATTCCGGGAAGGCCAGGAGCATTCAGCTACGGGTTCATTCCGCCCGGCTTGTTCGCGCAGATCAAAGCCAGGTTTCTTGAATTGGCTCGACGGAATCAAAGCGATGCGGTGCGCCGCGAATGACGGAGGATTTCTCATGACCGCGTATTCGACGGGCGATTTTTCGCGAAAGCCGAGAGAGATCATTGCCGAGGCGCTCCGCAGGCCCGTACTCATCACCCAACGCAACAAGCCTCGCCTAGTGCTGCTCAGCATCGAGGATTACCGCAAGCTCATGGCTAGAGCCGATACGCGCAAAGCCGGTCGTCTGGAAACAATGCCTGACGACCTATTCGAAGACGTCAAAAAGACGATCAGCGCTTATGAACGAGAGAGCGGCGAGACGTGAGTCTCAGCCTTACTGCTGGCGAAACTCGCCCGAATGCGACGCTGCGTCGACGGGCGCCCAGCGGTCGGCAAAGGTGAGTTGCGGCCTGGAGGAGCCTTCGTATTTCGCCCAGGAAGCTACGGCGAAAGCGGCGAAGGCGATGGCGAACACTATTCTGGCGACACGCATTGGAGCCTCTCCTGTCGGATGGCGGTCGGATGCCCCACCCTTATTTGTCGACGGCAGGCTAGGTATGGCTTCTTCAATGTTCTGTGATGGCGATCACGCGATGGTTAAGGCGCGGTGAACGAGGCAGGCGCGGTCGCGGAGGGAGACCCCTCATCCGTCGCGGACTTTGTCCGACACCTTCTCCCGCAAGGGGAGAAGGGGAGACGGCGGCGCGACGTCCGTGCGCCCGGATCGGAGCACCGGATCTAGGGCTGACTGCTCTTCTTCCCCGCGGGCCACGCACTCATAGCCAGCCGCCCGATCTGCGCCAGCTTCTCCCGCGACGCACCATCCCGCGCCTGCACCGCGAGGCCACGGGCGACGGCGCTGTAATAGGCGGCCAGCATGTCGCAGTCGGTGCCGTCAGGCACGTCGCCGGCCGCCATGCCTTTGCGGATGCGGGCAGCCATCGCGCTTTCGGAGAAGGCGCGGTGCTCGGCCATCATGTCGCGGATGTTGCTCATGCCGGGCGGGCAGTGCGTGCCGGCCAGCGAAATCATGCAGCCGAGCGGGTGATCGCCGCGGGTGAACTCTTCCGCGGTCGCCTCGAACAGGCGCGCGAAGGCCGACCGGGTGACGGTCGAGGGGTCATTCAGAATCGCGAAGAACCACTGGCCCGACCATTCCAGGTAGGACTGCGTGGCCTCGCAATAAAGCGCTTCCTTGCTGCCGAAGGAATTGTAGAAACTCGAGGCACTGATGCCCATGGCTGATATCAGCTCGTCGAACGACGTGCCCTCATAGCCGCGCTCCCAGAACAGCTTCATCGCCTTGGTCAGCGCCACGGCGCGGTCGAACACCGCGGGCCGTCCCCGGCCGCGTTTGCCCTCCTCACCTTTCTTCCCTGTAATTATTTTTGGTGTCATCGCTCCAAAAATCCTTGAACGGCGCCTCCCCGAGTTTATCTGGAGGTTTCCATATTGGAGTGCTTCCTCCAGATATCAATCCCAAGCACGGCTTTTTCCACCTCTCAGATGACAACGACCTGGCACCACCCTCTGACGACCCTAGATCGCGACACCCCACAACGGCCGGCGCGCATGGCTGGCGGCACGGTTCGTGCTGCGGCCGAATTCCGGACAGCATGGCAAGGACTCACGGATAGTCTCATGGATCAGATCACAAACCCCGCGAACCTCGAACGTGAACGGCAGGACGAACCGGCGGCGCAGCCGCGCCGGTGGAAATGGAAGATCGGCGCGATCGGCGTCGCCGTGGCGGCGGGCCTCACTCTCGCCTGGCTCGGCCTGGCGCCCCATCGCGGCAACCAGGCCGCGGCGGCGGTGCCGCCGACCCCGGTCGTCACCGTCAGCCAGCCCCTGCAGCGCGAGCTCGATGTGCGGGCCGGCTTCCTCGGCCAGTTCTCGGCGATCGATCGCGTTGAACTCAGGGCCCAGGTCGGCGGCACGCTGACCGAGATCCATTTCAAGGACGGGCAGATCGTCCATAAAGGTGATCTGCTGTTCGTCATCGATGTCAGGCCCTACGAGATCAAGCTGGAGCAGGCCAAGGCGGCGCTGCAGACAGCGACCGCCCGCGTCGCGCTCGCCAGCAACCAGCTGTCGCGGGCGACCTCGCTCAAGCGCAGCGATTTCGCCACCCAAGAGACGGTCGACCAGCGCACCAACGACCAGGACGCGTCGGTCGCCGCGGTCGCGGACGCCAAGGCCCGGGTGCGCGATGCCGAGCTCGATCTCGAATATTGCCACGTGCTGGCGCCGTTCAACGGGCGCATCGGCGCGCGCGAGGTTTCGCTCGGAAGCCTGGTCGCCGGCAGCCGCGCCGCCACCAGCCCGACCACGCTGCTTGCGACGCTGGTCTCGCTCGATCCGCTCTATCTCGATTTCGACATGAGCGAATCCGATTTCCTGACGTTTTCGCGCGAGCGCGCCCGCCTCACAGGGCCGCTCGCCAACAAGGTGCTGATCGGGCTTTCCGACGAGAACAATCTGGCGCGCGAAGGCACGCTCGACTTCATCGACAATGCGCTCGACCGCTCCAGCGGCACCATTCACGCGCGCGCCACGGTGCCGAACCCCGACCTGTTCCTGGCGCCGGGCCAGTTCGCGCGGCTGCGCGTCGCCATCGCACCTCCCGCGCCGGTCTATCTCTTGCCGGACTCCGCCGTCGTGCTCGACCAGTCGCAGCGGCTGGTGATGACGGTCGGTCCCGATGCGACGGTGAAGCCGAAGATCGTCACGACCGGCGACCTGCGCGGCGGCTTGCGCGTGATCCAGTCGGGCCTCGAGGCGGATGACCGCGTCGTCATCGACGGCCTGGTGCGCGCCATCCCCGGCACCAAGGTCGCGCCGCAGGACGGCACGATTCACTACGACGCGAATGCCGACCAGGGCTGAACGAAGTCTGACTTCAGGATATCGCCATGACCCATGCCTTCATCGACCGGCCGATCTTTGCGACCGTGCTCTCCGTGTTCCTGACGCTGATCGGGTTAGGGGCGCTCTATATCCTGCCGATCTCGCAATATCCGGAGATCGTGCCGCCGACGGTGCAGATCACCACCACCTATCCCGGCGCCTCCGCCGAGACGGTGTCGCGCACGGTCGCGACACCGCTCGAGCAGCAGATCAACGGCGTCGAGAACATGATTTATATGTCGAGCCAGTCGACCGGCGACGGCAAGCTCACCGTCACCGTGACGTTCCGGATCGGCACCGACCTCAACGTAGCCCAGATGCTGACGCAGAACCGCGTGCAGGATGCGCTGCCGCGGCTGCCCGACGACGTGCAGCGGTTAGGGGTACAGGTGCGGAAATCGACGCCCAACATCCTGCTCGCGGTGCATCTGTATTCGCCCGACAGCTCGCGCGACATTCTCTACACCTCGAACTACGCGACCTTGCATGTGAAGGACACGCTGGCGCGCCTGCCCGGCGTTGGCGATGTCCAGATTTTCGGCGGCCGCGAATATGCCATGCGCATCTGGCTCGATCCCGACAAGGTTGCCGCGCATAATATGAACGCGAGCGAGGTGCTCAACGCGCTGCGCGCCCAGAACGTCCAGGTGTCGGCGGGCGTGCTGAACCAGCCGCCGGTCGCATCAAAACAGGCCTACCAGATCAACGTGCAGACGCTCGGCCGGCTGTCCACGCCGGAGCAGTTTTCCGCCATCGTGCTGAAGTCGGACAGCGAGGGCCGCGTGACGCGGCTGCGCGACGTCGGCCGGGTCGAGATCGGCGCCGCCGATTACGGCTCGACCGCGTTCGCGGACCGCGGCCCCGGCATGCCGCTGCTGATCTTCGCCCAGCCCGGCGCCAATTCGCTGGCCGTCGAGCACGAGGTGCTCGACACCATGGAGACGCTGGCCAAGGATTTTCCGCCCGGGCTGAGCTACAAGGTGATCTATGACCCGACCATCTTCGTCGGCAAATCGGTCGACGAGGTGATCAAGACCATCTTCATCGCGATCCTGCTGGTGGTCGGCGTCGTGTTCCTGTTCCTGCAGAGCTGGCGCGCCGCCATCATTCCCGTGATCGCCATTCCTGTGTCGCTGGTCGGCACCTTCACCTTCCTCTACGTGCTCGGCATATCCTTGAACAATCTGTCGCTGTTCGGCCTCGTGCTCGCGGTCGGCATCGTCGTCGACGACGCCATCGTCGTGGTGGAGAATGTCGAGCGCAACCTCGAGCGCGGCATGAGTCCGAAAGAAGCCGCGCATGTCACCATGAACGAGGTCGGCGGTGCGCTGATTTCCATTGCGCTGACGCTTTGTGCGGTGTTCGTGCCGTCGGCGTTTTTGTCTGGCATCACCGGGCAGTTCTTCCGGCAATTTGCCGTCACGATCGCGGTTTCGACATTGATCTCGTGCTTCGTGTCGCTGACCCTGAGCCCTGCTCTCTGCGCGGTGCTGTTCAAGGCGCATGAGCCCGGCCACAAGAAGCGGGGCTCGTGGCTCGTCCGGCTGGTGCAGGGGTTTTTCACCCGCTTCAACCATGGCTTCGAATGGCTGTCGACGAGCTATGGACGGCTGACGCAACGGCTGGTGCAGATCACCGGCGTCGTGCTGGTGGTGTATGCGGCGCTGATCGGCGTCGCCGGCATCCAGTTCGCGCGCGCACCGACTGGCTTCATTCCGGAGCAGGACCAGGGCTATCTCATCACCGTCGTGCAGCTGCCGCCGGGCGCCACGCTCGACCGCACCGAGGCGGTGGTGAAGAAGGCGATCGAGATCATCATGTCGACGCCCGGCGTCGAGCATGTCGCGCCCTTTGCTGGTCTCGATGCAACCACCTTCACCATCGCGTCGAACGCCGGCACGATCTTTTCGGGGCTGCCCTCGCTCTACAATCATCAGGTCAAGGGCGTGACCGCGGCCAGTGTGCTCGCCGATTTGCGCAAGCGGCTGTCGGTGATCCAGGAAGCCTATGTGCTGACGATTCCGCCGCCGCCGGTGCAGGGCATCGGCAACGCCGGCGGCTTCAAGCTGATGGTGCAGGATCACGCCGGCCTCGGCTCCGAGGCGCTGTCGAAAGCGGCGCAGGCGCTGGTCGCCGCCGCCAACAAGGATCCGAGCTTTGCCGGCGTGTTCACGCTGTTCGGCACGCGCTCGCCGTCGATCTATACCGACATCGACCGCGAGAAAGCCGAGAAGGTCGGGCTCACGCCGACCGATGTCTTCAACACGCTGCAGGTCTATCTCGGCTCGCAATACGTCAACGACTTCAACTATCTCGGCCGCACCTACCAGGTCATCGCGCAGGCCGACGGCTCGTTCCGCCAGGATCCGCAGGACATCGCGCGGCTCAAGGCCCGCAATGCGTCCGGCGAGATGGTGCCGATCGGCACGGTGGCGCGGCTGAAATCCGAAAACGCCGCCTATCGCGTGCCGCGCTACGATCTGTTTCCCGCCGCCGAAGTGATGGGCGTCGCCGCGCCGGGAGTAGCGACCGGCACCGCGCTGCACCGGATGGAGCAACTGGCGAAAGAGGTGCTGCCGCCCGGCATCGGTTTTGAATGGACCGAGCTCGCGTTTCAGCAGCAACAGAAGGGCACGTCGGCCCTGCTGGTGTTCGGCGCCGCCGCGCTGTTCGTGTTCCTGGTGCTTGCCGCGCAGTATGAGAGCTGGAATCTGCCGCTGGCGGTGGTGATGATCGTGCCGATGTGCCTGCTCGCCTCCGTGACCGGGTTGTTGTGGCGGGGCATGGCGATCGACGTGCTGGCGCAGATCGGGTTTGTCGTGCTGGTCGGGCTCGCCGCCAAGAACGCGATCCTGATCGTGGAGTTCGCGCGCCAGACCGAGGAAGCCGGCGCCACGCCGGGCGAAGCTGCCGTCTCCGCGGCGCGCACCCGGCTGCGGCCGATCCTGATGACGTCGCTGGCCTTCATCTTCGGCGTCGCGCCGCTGGTGGTCGCAACCGGCGCCGGCTCGGAGATGCGGCAATCGCTGGGCACGGCTGTGTTCGCCGGCATGCTCGGCGTGACCGGTTTTGGTCTCTTGTTCACGCCCGCGTTCTATACGGTCGTTCGCAAGCTCAGCGGCAAGAAGCTGAAGGCGGTGCCGGAGGAAACGGCGGCAGCGCGTGGGGCGCGCATCGCCGCAGGCTGACCCAAGGGAACCGCGAGCCGCCCATTCGCTTATCGAGTATTCCCCTCGATAAGCGAAGGCCGCGATGATCGACGACCTCTGGTACAAGAACAGCGTGATCTACGTCCTTTCCGTCGGCACCTATATGGATGCCAACGGCGATGGCATCGGCGACTTCAAGGGGCTGCTCCGAAGGCTCGATTATCTGAGTGGGCTCGGCATCACCACGATCTGGCTGATGCCGTTTCAGCCTTCGCCCGGCAAGGACGACGGCTACGACATCTCAGACTATTACGGCGTCGATCCGCGCTATGGCACGCTCGGCGATTTCGTCGAGTTCACCCATGGCTGCAAGCAGCGCGGCATCCGCGTGATCATCGACCTCGTGGTCAATCACACCTCGAACGAACATGCCTGGTTCAAGTCGGCGCGCGGCGCGAAGGATTCAGCCTTTCGCGACTGGTATGTCTGGGCCGACAAGAAGCCGACGGGCGCCAACAAGGGCATGGTGTTTCCCGGCGTGCAGAAATCGACCTGGACCCGCGACAGGGAAGCCGGCGCCTGGTACTTCCACCGCTTCTACGATTTCCAGCCCGACCTCAACACCTCGAACCCGCTGGTGCAGGCGGAAATCCTGAAAATCATGGGATTCTGGATCCAGCTCGGCGTCTCCGGCTTCCGCATGGACGCCGTCCCCTTCGTGATCGCGACCAAGGGCGCCAAGGTGAAGAAGCCGGTCGAGCAATACGACATGCTGCGGAGTTTTCGCGAATTCCTGCAATGGCGCGAGGGGGACGCCATCATCCTCGCCGAAGCCAACGTGCTGCCCGAGACCGACATGGAATATTTCGGCCGCGACGGCGATCGCATGCAGATGATGTTCAACTTCCATGTCAACCAGCATCTGTTCTATGCGCTGGCCGCCGCCGACACCCGTCCGCTGGCCAAGGCGCTGGCCGCGACGAGGCCGCGGCCGGCCACCGCGCAATGGGGCCTGTTCCTGCGCAACCATGACGAGCTCGATCTCGGCCGGCTGACCAAGCCGCAGCGCGACGCCGTGTTCAAGGCGTTCGGCCCGGACAAGGACATGCAGCTCTACGACCGCGGCATCCGAAGGCGTCTGGCGCCGATGCTGGGCGGCGACCGGCGCCGCATCGAGCTCGCCTACAGCCTGATGTTCACGCTGCCGGGCACACCGGTCATCCGCTACGGCGACGAGCTTGCGATGGGCGACGATCTTTCGCTGCCCGAACGCAATTGCGCGCGCACGGCGATGCAATGGTCGAACGAGCCGCATGGCGGCTTCACCAAGGGCGACAAGCCCGCCACGCCCGTCATCGACAAGGGCCCCTATGGCTACGACCACGTCAATGCCGCCAAACAGCGCCGCGACGCCAATTCGATGCTGAACTGGACCGAGCGCATCATCCGCATGCGGAAAGAAGTGCCCGAGATCGGCTGGGGCGATTTCAAGGTGATCAACACACGCGATCCGGCGATCCTGGTGATCCGCTATGACTGGCGCAACAATTCGGCGCTGTTCGTGCACAATCTCGATGAGAAGCCGCGCGAGATCGCGTTCGCCGTCGGACTTCCGGGCGAAACCGGAAAACTGCTGGTCAATCTGCTCAGCGAGGACCACAGCCAGGCCGACGAACGCGGCCGGCACCGGCTTGTGATGGAAGGCTATGGCTACCGCTGGTATCGCGTCGGCGGGCTCGACTATCTCTTGAAGCGCAGCGATATCGATGTGGACGCGGCGGGCAAGGCGGGGCATCCCGCATGAACCTGCGCCTCGTCCACTCAAGCGAGTTCCTGAAACCATCGGCGCGGGCGCCACGTACGCCATGCATGAGAGAGGGCTTTCGCGACATCGTCGGGAACTGGACAGAGATCGAGGATCTCGGCGAGATCACCCGGCGTATCGTTGCGCTCGCCAGATGGCTGAAGGCCAATGGCGGCGAACCCGCCATGGAAAGCTGCGAGCGCGCCACGTTCCGCGCGATGGTCGAGTGCCAGATCAGGCGCGCCGTCCGCGCCGGCGCCTTCGAGCCGTTTGTCGCCTGCGACATCGAAGAGGCGGCGATCGCCGACATCTTCGACTTCGAAGAGCCCTGACGCCGACAGGAACCGACACCCCCCTCGCCCGTTAGCGTGCAGGCATTTCGCCGAAGGAGTTTTGCACCATGGACAAGGATCGGATCGTGGGATCGGCGAAGGATATGGCCGGCAAGGTGGAAGGCGCCGTGGGCGATATGGCCGGCGATGCCGACAGCCAGGCCGCGGGGCGCGTTCGCGAGGCGGCCGGCAAGGTGCAGAACCTCTATGGCCAGGCCAAGGACGCCGCGCGCGACGCCGCCGGCGACGCCTTCGACTACGCCAAGGGGCCCGGC
This sequence comes from uncultured Alphaproteobacteria bacterium, assembly GCA_963802585.1. Lineage (GTDB taxonomy): Bacteria > Pseudomonadota > Alphaproteobacteria > Rhizobiales > Xanthobacteraceae > Bradyrhizobium. Next base: position 114,968 of record CAWDJS010000018.1, read on the forward strand.
ACGGATGCCGTCGCCAAGGCCGTGCGCGACAATCCGCTGGGCTCGCTGTTGATCGCGGCGGGCATAGGCTTTGCGCTCGCCTTGATGATGCGGCCGCCGTCCCGGCCGCCGCGGCGCTCGCGCTTTTACGAGTAGGCCACTTAAGCCCGCACACTTTCGACAACGCGCGTCCCCTTGCGGGGACGCGGGCGGTCTTCTTTTCGTGCTGGCGCGGCTTATATGGGACTCATCCCATATTGCCGTCGAAAGATCGCTTGATTGACCGCGCAACTCGCGCTTTTCGAAGCGCCGTCCCGTGTCCCGCAAGGGCTGCGCTATCAGGAAGATTTCGTCTCCGCTCACCGCGAGCAGGAGCTGATCACGCGCGTCGCGGAACTGCCGCTAAAGCCGTTTCAGTTCGGCGCGTTCGAGGGCAAGCGCCGCGTCGCCTCGTTCGGCTTTCGCTACGATTACAGCCTGCAGCGCCTGGAGCAGGCCGAACCGATTCCGCCATGGCTGCGCGAAATGATTGCCGAGGTCGAAGCCTTCGGCGGCACGGGAACGCACATCGGCCAGGTGCTCTGCACCGAATATGCGGAAGGCGTCGGCATCGGCTGGCATCGCGACAAACCGCATTATGACCGGGTGTTCGGGCTGTCGCTGGGTTCAGTGTGCAAATTCCGCTTCCGGCGCAGGACGGCTGCCGGATGGGAGCGCCTCACGCTGGAAACCGCGCCGCGCTCGATCTACCTGATGGACGGCCCCGCGCGGCGGGAATGGGAGCACAGCATCCCGCCGGTCGAGGCGCCGCGCACGTCGATCACGTTCCGGACGATGGCCGAGCGGCATGCCAAAGTCTGAACTTTTGCTAGAGCGCGATGAGATCGTCATCGCGCTCTAGATTTCCTGTTTGCGCATGATCTTTCTCGGAAAACCGCTTCACACTTTTCCGGATCATGCGCTAGCCTCCGGACGACTCGGGTTCCGCAAATCACCATGGCCAGACGCACCGGCAGCGCCGACCTTCCGTTCCACAATGGACGCGTGCCGCACTGGCTCGCCGGCCGCATGGCTTGCCTCGGCGCGATCATGACGCAGGCCATCGTGCATCACTATGGCCGCGAGGAATTCCTGCGGGCGCCTCGCGCATCCCTTCTGGTTTCAGTCGTTCGGCGCGGTCATGGGCATGGACTGGCGTTCCTCCGGCATCACCACCAGCGTCATCGGCGCGCTCAAGCGCGGCCTCGCGCCGCTCGAGGGCGGAAGCGCGTGGGGGTGAGCTTGCCGTCAGCGTGGTAACCTACAAGGTCTACCTTCGCAACGAAACAAAAGTGAATTGCTCACAACAACAACGGTGGTCAATCCAGGATCGCGCCCCAGACGATCTCCTTCAGCTGATCGCTCTCGACAAGCTTTTTATAGACATACTCATCACATCCGCTGCCCTTCATCGCTCCGATCACGTCGGGCAGCAAGACCTGTGCCACCTTGGCGTAGCGGTCTCCTGGACTAAGGCCAAAGCTGCCATTCAATAAATTGATTTGGATTCCTAGCCCCCGCGCCGGCACCAGGCCCAGAGCTTCAATCGCCCGCTTAAGCTTTTCAACGTCCCGCTTGAAGTCCGGAGATTCCGTCAAAAGCGATAATGGCAGCAAGGCTGCGTCAACATCGCCCTCCTTGTAGGCAGGATTCCGCCCACTTTCGTTTCCAGTTCGACAAGTCATCGATCCGTATCGCAATTTCCTTTTTTTCAAGTTCAATCTTCTCCAACGCCGCGCAATCGGTCTCTACCTTCAAGTCGCCGGCGGTCGGCGCTTCCATGCCCTTCGATGCAGAGCTCATCGCTGTCCTCTCGCCGAATAGGCAATCCCGCCCATGCTCGGGTCATTTCGCGTCAAGCGCGTCCGGACGATCGGATATTTCCGCGCGTCTACACCGAGTAAATCTACCTATAGTAGGCATAATGTCGAATTTGCATCTAGGCGATTTTTACTCCCGGCCTGTTTTTTTGCATCGTAGCTTCCATTCTTTCGATCGTGGAGAGACCGTCGTTGCTCTGCGCACCCGCAGCAAAATCCACATAAGGACAGAAGTGTCCGCTTAGAGCCTCGGGCTCTTCAACCGCACGCCGCCGCGGCCTGTATGTTCGAATTCGCGGCACGCAAATCTCCGCTCCAAGCGAACTCACCGAAACGGAGCGCCTTTTTGTCACAATTTTGAAATGCACGACCACAATCTGTAGTAGATTGACAAACGCACAATTTCAACAAGATCACAACCATTGGTCGTTTCTTTCAATTCGATCGCGGCCGTGAAAATTGCCGGAAGCTCGTTTGTATTCTCATTTATTTCTCCAGGGCTACCGCTTGGCGACGGAAATCTCGTCTTTGACGAGAAGCAACGAGGCAGTCCGGTAGCCAGGACAATCACGGCGGACTGAAGCGAGGTGCGATCGTGCGACCGTTCTTTCCATGCGCTGCCGCGTTGCTCCTGTTGATCTGCACGGCGCCCGTCCGTGCGCAGCAACTCGCGCCTCAACCTTTCCTCGCGCCGCCACAATTGCCCGAGAAGGCGAAGGTCGGAGCCGCGTTGGCTCTGCCAGGCGGCTGCAAGCCATCCGGTGACATCGCGCGTGACGGCAACCTCGTGACCCTGAACCTTGTCGCAAGGGTGTCGCCCAACGAGATCAGAAATCCCGGCCAGCCAAATGGCGGCAAAGACAGCGTCGCACTACGCTCCTACGGCGGATGTCTTACCGGGCCGGCGATCGACGTGAAGCCCGGCAACACACTGCGGATATTCCTCCACAACGCGCTCGATGCAAACGACCCGACCTGTGCTGCGAACGCACCGCCCGGTCCTGAATGCTTCAACACGATCAACATGCATTTCCACGGGCTCCACGTCTCGCCCGCCGGAAACAGCGATAATGTGCTTCTCAACATCGCACCGCAGACCCACTTTGAATACGAGGTCAACATCCCGGCGGATCATCCCTCAGGCACGTTCTGGTACCATCCGCACCGCCACGGATCGACCGCCATCCAGGTAGCAAGCGGCGCATCCGGCGCCCTCATCATCCGGGGCGATCGCCATTACGTCGGCGGCGCACCGGGAGACATCGACACGATCCTGCATGACGAAGCCGGACGGCCGATGCCGGAGAAGATATTTCTGCTCCAGCAAATCCCCTATGCGTGCTTCAACGCCCCCGGCAAGATCAACCAGAATAGCGACGGCACTTGGAAATGCGATGCCGGGCAGACCGGCGTGGTGGACGACTTCGATGACCAGCTGTCGTCCCCTACGGTCTGGGATACCAGCGGGCGGTTCACCAGCATCAACGGTGTCGTGCAGCCAACGCTCACGATGCCAGCCGGAGAAATCCAGCGCTGGCGATTTATCCACGCCGGAATTCACGATACGGTCAATCTGCAGATCGTGCCGATGGTCGAGAACGCCCCGAAGGCGGTGCTGGCGCTCCGTGGTGTTTTGACGGGGAACGCGAAGGACCAGGCACAGATCATCCAGCAACTATGCCCGACGTTGGTTCCGGATGGCTCCAAGGCGGTCGCTCTCGTGCCGCAATTCGAGATCGCGGCAGATGGACTGACCCGGTCGGCGATCAACCCGATCGGCGTGGATCAGAAAAGCCAGAGTGGAGGCATTGGGACCAACTTCCTGCAACCGGGCTATCGAAGCGACGTTCTGGTGGCCTTTCCCCACGATGGCACCTATTGCCTGCTAAATCAGGCCGCAACGCCCGCAGAGCGTCCGCATCCGGGAGGCGGGGGCGGCGGCCAGGGACCGACCGAGACGCAGTTGCTTGCGACGGTGACCGTCTCCGGCGGCAAGCCCGTCGCCAGCGATCTGGGCGCGTTCATCCGCCAAAGCCTGCACGACGGCAACCGTAACGACCGGGACCTGCCAAAGCCCGCACTGGATGGATTGCTGCGTGGCGATCTTTCGCCGTGGCGCGGCATGCCCGAGGAAGGGGCCGCTTCGAATTCGTCAAATCCGCGGAAAGCCAGCTTCTTCATCGGCGAGCTTGTCCCCCACGACCCCAAGAGCTTCGGCTTTTTCATCAATGGCAAGGCCTACGATCCCGATCGGATCGACAAGGAATTCACCATGCAGGTCAACGCCACCGAGGACTGGGTTCTGACAGCCGAGGGAGAGCCTCATATCTATCACATCCATGTCAATCCGTTCGAAATCATGGATGTGACGTTCAAGGGCAAAAGCATCTTCGGGCCAGAGGGAAAATGCCTGGTGCCTCCGGACAGCCTTGGCCTCGAGAACCAGTATTGCGGCCTATGGCACGCATTCAAGGACACCATCTTCGTCCAGAACGATTACGAGATCAGAACCACCTACGACCGCTACATCGGCGAATACGTGATGCACTGTCACATCCTGGACCACGAAGACAGTGGGATGATGGCGAATATCCTCATCGTTCCCGATGCATCGGCGCCGGGCGGCGGATTGGGGATGCCCGGCATGAAGACCATGTCGAACGGAACGATGACGCACGAAATGCATCGCTAATTGGCCGCTCGACCTGGGACGACGGGAGATAGAGAGCTTGCAAGGCACTGGCGCGGTAACGGCTGCACATGATTCTCGGAGACGTATGGAGGAGTATTATGAAAGCTGGATTTCCTGGAGCCGGTCATCGGTACTTCGTCGATTTCGTCGCCTTTCAGGTTGAACTCGATTTCGCGTCGGACACCTCGCTGACCTACTACAATCTGGACAAAAACGGCAACAAGGTCGGTCAGGAAACGGTGATCATCAAGGTCGAGCCGATCACCGAAGGGATTTTCCTGGTGACCTGGCAGGAGTTGACCAAGCTAACGGTCGTTCATGTCGAGGATTACATCGGGCATACCATCGTCACCAACATCACGAATCCGGATCTCAGCTTCGAGCAGTATCATGGCACGTTCCGGCAGCTGCCATGAGCACGGCTGCGTCCAATACGGCGTTCCCGGCGACGCAGCGGATCGGGATTTTCGTTTTTGAAGGTTTTGAGCCAATCGATGTCTTTGGCTTCGCAGAGGCCTTCGCCATCGCTCGGTTTCTCGGCCAGGCTTACGCAGACCCGCCGCCCTATCCTTTCAAGGTGACGCTCATCGCGCGTCACCTTGAAAAGGTGAGCAGCGCCAACGGCCCTGCGGTCCTGCCGGACTGGGATATGAAGCAAGCGCTCGACAACCCGGATCTTCTGATGATCCCTGGTGGCGGCGGGACGTGGCCGCTGCTGGACGAAAAGTCCGATCCCCAAGGTTTGGCTGCGCTGCTCGAGTGGGTACGCCAGATGAACGGCAAGGTGAAGCTCTTGACCTCTGTCTGCACCGGCGCTGCCGTACTGGCCCGCACTGGGCTGCTGGATGGCCTGCCGGCCGCGACGAACCACGGTGCTTTCGGCTGGGTGACGCAGCAAGGGCCGAAGGTCCTTTGGGACAACGTCTCCCGCTGGGTCGATGCAGGTCGCTACGTGACGTCGGCCGGCGTATCGGCGGGAACGGACCTCGGCTTCTACCTGGTGTCGCGACTGGCCGGCCGCGCCGTGGCCGAAGATGCCGTGGCAGCGGCGGAATACGATTGGCATCGCGACCCGCAGACGCCGATCTTCTATCCGCCACAGACCCAATCCTGACCGGTCGACGGAAGCGTCATCGCCGGAAAACACATCCAGAAAACACATGGAGGGGAAAATGCGCATTGATCAGGTGACACGCCGCACGTTTCTAGGGGCGATGGCGGCCACCGCTGTCGCCTATCCTGTCGAGCCGGCGCTTGCGGCGGCGAAATACAGAAGATGCAACGTCACCAGCGCTGAAGGCCAGAAGGCACTCGCAAGCTACGCCAAAGGCGTCGAAGCGATGCTGAAGCTGCCCGCCGATCACCCTCATAACTGGTTCCGGAATGCCTTCGTCCACCTCATGGACTGTCCACATGGGAACTGGTGGTTCTACGTGTGGCATCGCGGCTATCTTGGTTATTTCGAGCAAACCATCCGCGCGTTGAGTGGTGATCCGGATTTCGCTCTTCCCTACTGGGACTGGACCGAGTTGCCGCAGATACCGGATGCCATGTTCGACGGCGTACTGTCGCCGACAAACGATGCCTACAAGCCTTATACGGAAAACCTCGCTGTATTCACCTCGTTCATCCAGCCGACGCTCTCGAAATACTGGGACGGCCTTTCCCCGGCGCAGAAAGGCCAGCTCAATGCGCGTGGCTACATGCAATTCACCGACGTTTGGAGTGGTCCAAATGGTGTGACGGCCAATGGCGTTGCCGGAAACGAATGCTTCGCGGTGACGTGCGCCGCGCGCTATTTGTCAAAGACCAATTCTCATCTGGACGGTGATACCACGCAGGCCGTGTCGAAGCTGACCGTCACTGCCGGCCTGCTGGCGCCGGAGTTCTACGACCCGATCAACTATCTCAGCTTCACGAGCATAAAGACCCCCTCTCACAATTCAGAATCGCCCGGTACGGCGGCGAGTTTTTCGGTGCTCGAGGGGCAGCCGCACAATCTCGTTCACAATTGCATCGGCGGCGCGGGCCCTCTCGATCCGGGCCCCTATGGAAACATGACCAATTTCCTTTCTCCGGTCGATCCAATCTTTTTCCTTCACCACGCCAATATGGACCGGCTCTGGGACGTGTGGACCCGCAAGCAAAAGTCGCTCGGTCAGCCCTATTTGCCCAAAGGCGACGACTTGAAAGCGCTGTCCAGCGAGCCATTCCTGTTTTTCGTGGATGAAAAGGGAAACTATGTCCTGGACGGCAAGGCTGGCGACTATCTCGCCACCGACCGTTTCGACTACGATTACGATGACAGGGGTTTTGGCGAAAATCTGATCAAGCCGGAAGTCGCAAGGCTCACCACGCAGAAGGCGCCCGTGGCTTCAGCGAAGGTATCCACCAATGCCGCCTCGGTAGCCGTGCCGGCTGCGACGCTGCAGGGCCGTGCCAATGCCGAGAACCCGCGTCCGCTGATGGCGCAGGTGAGGCTGGCACGTCCGCAGGGCACGTCGAGCGCCCGCCGGTTCCGCGTGTTCGTCGGCGCGCCGGCCAACGCTACAAATCTCGGGGTCGACAGCCCATATTATGCAGGAACCGTCGGGTTCTTCGGCCCCCAGATGACAGGCATGCACATGTCGAACGAAGCCGTCTTCGCGGTCCCGCTTCCGGCCACGCTCGCCTCCGCGCCCCTCGCCGCTACCGACAGGAGCGTAAATCTGGCCATCAGTGTCAGGCCCATCAACGGAGACGAGGCTGCTCCTGTGCTCAAGTCCGTCTCGATCGGGGCGCTGTAGCCTGTGCGCTACAGCGTACCCGTTCTGGCACTTGCTGCGTCGCTTGCCTACGCCGCCGAGGGAGGAATGGAGCGAACGCTCACGCTGCCGCAGCCGCTTGCCGCGGGCGCCAATGCGTGGCTCGAGGTGCAGGTGGGGCCTCTCGCGCCCGGTCAGCGCGTTCGCGTAACCACACAAGCCGGCGATCTGCTCGGCGCCATCTCGCCTTTCGGCCAAGCGGAACGCCAGCGCGCCGGCGTCTATGCTCTGCCCATCCCCGCCAACGCGATCCATGATGGCGCTCTGTCCGTGGTCGTGACCATAACGCAGGCAAACGGACCTCCGCGGGCTCCGACTCCCGCGGAGGTCCAGAGTTTGAAGCTGCAGGCTCCCGACGCACGGCGATAGCGGGGACGTCCGACTAACGGTCTCGCATTGTGGCGCCGCGCGCCTCGCAGGCGCGGCTTCTACCGGTCAGCTCTTCGCCGTCTTGTTGCCGTGCGACACATCGGGCGTGCCGCGGAACAGGGACATATGCGTGTGGGTCGCGGTCCAGGGATCGCCGGTCCTGGCGCGGGTGAAGGAGACGGTGGCGCGGCCCTTGCGGTCGAAGGGCTTGCCGTCGGGAAAGTAGCCGGTGGAATCCCACACCGCGAGCCCGACCGCGAACAGCCGGTCCGGCGAGACCAGCGCCTTTGCATCGTCGAGCCGCCAGGCGAAACCGTCGATGGTGGGCCAGACGTTGCGCCACTGATTGTCTTCCGCGAACTCGCGCCCGATCATGAAGTCGGTGAAGGTGCCGAACGCGATGAAATCCTCGGCGAACAGATGGCGCGCCGCGGCGAAATCGACCGCGCGCACATGCCGGGCGAGCTCGGCAAACCAGGCCTTGACGGCGGCAAGATCGTCCGGGGTAGCTGGCGGCATTCACGACTCCTTCTTGCTATCTCAGGGTATCGGTACGGCGCGGACCGATACATCCACGTGCAGCCCGATTGGATCCTCCGCATTGCCGATGAAGCCGCCCGATATCGGCAATGCCTGGCCGGCCTCCCGGGTTACGCCGACGCGAACAAGGTTTGCGCCGGCAATCAGCCCGTTGGTCGGGTCATATTCGACCCAACCTGCGCCGGGGAGATAGACGCTGCACCAGGCGTGCGTGCTGCCGCCGCCCCGGGTCGTGCCCGAGGAATCGTCGTACAAATAGCCGGTGACAAAACGGGTGGCGAAGCCAAAGCTGCGCAGCGCTTCCATCATCAGCACCGCAAAATCGCGGCAGGTGCCGGAACCAAGAGCCAGTGTCTCGGCAGGCGTCTGCGTTCCCTCCTCGTAGCGCGCGTTGTAACGAAACTGCTGCTTGATCGCGTGCGTCATCGCTTCCAGCACCTTCAAGGTCTGTTTGCTGTTCGCTTCGGACACGACATGGCGAGCCCAGGCGTCGACCTGGCGGTCGGGGTCCGGCAACTGACGTTCGGCAAGGCGCGCGAGATCGGGGATCTCATGGGCGCCGTAGGAAAATGGAAACAATTCGGCGGCTTCGTCGAGGCTGTAGACCGGCAGCGGCTGGCCATCGGGGTGATGCGTCATGTCGAGCGTCGATACGACGCTGAGCCGCCTGGTCCTGAGTGTCTCGGGCCATTCGAGGTAGCAGATGGAATTGTTGAATACGTCATGCTTCCAATAGACGCCGGTCGGCTCCGGTTCGACCTTGAGGGTCGCGCCATGCAGGCGAAGATCGTGGCTTTCGTCAGGCCGCACCATCAATTTGTGGCGCAGCAGGCCTACCGGATTGCGGTAGGTGTATTCGGTCGTATGCACGATACTGATCTGTGCCATGATGTGAGCCTCACCGGACCGAGATTTATCCAGTCTATACGAAACCGGCTCGATTTACCGAGGACAAGACGCACGTCAAGGGAGGCATTGCTTGTCCATTCTCGAAGATACCGAAGCGTATGAAAGCTGGCTCCGCACCCAATGCGAGGTGGTCGAAGAGGACCTCGCCCACAAGCACGAGCGGATGGGCAAGAATCCTTTCGTCTTCCTGCGCGCGACCTATTATCGCTGGGCGCGGCGCATCGAGAAGATCTGCCCGGAGCTGGTCGAAGCGCCGGCCGCGCTCTGCGTTGGCGATATTCACCTGGAGAATTTCGGGACGTGGCGCGACGACGACGGGCGCTGGGTGTGGGGCGTGAACGATTTCGACGAAGCGGCTGTGTGCCCTACGCCTTCGATCTGGTTCGGCTCACGGCAAGCATCGAGCTTGCGCCGAAGATGAAGATCGGTGGCGGCGACGCCGCCGACGCGGTCCTGGAAGGGTATCGCCAAGGCCTGGAGCAGCCCGGGCCCGCGCTGCTGGATGAGCAGGAGATCTGGATTCGCGATTACGTGAAATGCTCCGACGAATCCCGCCGCAAGTTCTGGAACGACGTCGACGGATTGACCACCGCCGATCCCCCGGCCGCCATCCGGAAGCTGCTGGTCGGGAGTCTTCCCGGCAAGCCTGAGGACGCGGCGTTCTTCAGCCGCGTCGCGGGCGGCGGCAGCCTGGGGCGTCCCCGCTTCGTTGTCGTCGCGACCTGGCGCGGCGGCCGCGTGGTGCGCGAGGCGAAGGCGCTGGTGCCTTCGGCCTGGAATTGGGCGCATGGAACCACACCGCGGCCGCACAACTATCTCGAGCTTTCGACCGGCGCCTATCGCGCGCCCGATCCGTTCCTGCACGTCGACCGGGATGCCGATGACAGGGATTTCGTCTTCCGGCGGCTCTCGGCCAACTCGCGAAAGATCAATCTCGGCAACGACGCCGGCGCGGACCTCAAGCTCGAGCTGTTGCGCGGCATGGGCGCCGACCTCGCCTCCATCCATGCCGCAACACCCGACGCCAGCAAGCCGATCGCCGCGGACCTGCAAGCCCGCGGCTCTCGCTGGCTGCACGACGCCGCCCGCGCGGCGCGCGAGGCAACCGAGAAGGATTTTGAGGCGTGGGGCCGGCAGTGAGTGGGGGCGCCCGAGACTAGACGGATTTATGGACGCATGTCGTCCGATTTCAGCCATCAACTTGCCTCAACCCGCGGTCCATTTTATGCACGCTAGTGGGCTTCGAATTGCATATCGCTCTCCCAGCGGAATCATCGCTTCAGCGATATGGAGGGGATCGCGACCATGTCTCGTGTTTTTGTTGCGTTATTGACCATCGCGGTGCTTGCCGCGTCAGCCTTCACCGCACATGCGGGTCAATTCGGGACCCGCGACGAAGCCGTCGCGCTGGTGAAAAAGGTGCAGGAAAAATTCAAGAAGGCGGGACCGGAAGCGACCTTCGCCGCCATCAACGCCGGCCAGTTCAACGATCGCGACCTCTATCCCTTCGTGCACACGATCGACGGCAACCTGCATGTCGCCAACGGCGCCTGGCCTGGGATCCGCGGCAAGAACCTGCACGACATGAGGGATCAGAACGGCAAGTTCACGACCCAGGATTTCATGCGGATCGCCACCACGGCGCCCTATCACGGCTGGAGCGATTTCCGTTGGCGCAATCCCAAAACCAACACGATCGACGACAAATCGTCCTGGATCGAGCGCATGGGCGACTATTTCGTCGGCGTCGGCATTTACAAGGCCGAGCAACCCAACCAGAACACGGTTGCAATCATCTCCGGCAGCCCCGGTTCGGATGCGACTTATCTGCAGGTAGCGTATGATCTCGCCGCGGTGCTCAATGACGGCGAAAATCTCCGCGTGCTGCCGGTCGTCGGCATCGGCGGCCCGCAGAACATTCGCGACGTGCGCGGCCTCAAGGGCATCGATATCGGTCTCACGCAAACCAGCATCCTGAACCATTTCCGCCGGTCGAACCAAATCCTCGGTGTCCCCGACGACGACAAGATCGCCATCGTCTCGAAACTGTTCAACCTGGAGGCTCACCTGGTTGTCCGATCCGGCATTACCTCGATCGAGCAGTTGCGCGGGCAGAAGGTCAATCTCGACGAAGTCGGCAGCGGCACCAACCATTCCATGCGCGACGTGTTCCAGCGGCTGAACATCGAGATCGAGGAAGTCAACATGGTGCAGTCCCAGGCGCTGCTGAAGCTGAAGAGCGGAGAGATCGCGGCGACCGTGCTCGTCGCCGGCAAACCGGCGCAGTCGATGTCGCGGTTCACCCGCGCCGACGGCCTGGCCTTTCTGCCGATTCCCTACACCTCCGCGTTGTCGTCCGACTTCCTGCCCGCGGAGCTGACCCACGAGGACTACCCGGACATGATTGCCGAGGGTCAATCGATCAAGACCATCGCCGACGGCGCCGTGCTGATCGCCTACAATTGGCCGAAGGACAACGAGCGCTATCATCGGGTCGAGACGTTCGTGAACGCCTTCTTTTCAAACATTGCCGAGTTTCAAAAGCCGGGGCATCACCCGAAATGGCGCGAGGTGAATCTCAACGCCAACATCGAGGGCTGGAAGCGGCTGGAACCCGCACAGAAGTGGCTCAACGACCATTTCAGCACCGCGTCGCTGGAGGAACGCCAACGCTTCGAGACGTATGTCAATGCGCAACGCGTTTCCGGCACCGCGCTCGCGTCAGAACCGCGGCCCGAGGGCGACGCGCTATTCCAGGAATTCCTGAACTGGAAGCGGACGCGGAAGCCTTAAAGCGCGTCATCGCGCTTTAAGTTTTTTAATTGAGCATGATCTTTTCGGAAAACCGCTGCACACTTTTTCGGATCATGCTCTTAGCAACCCATTCGAATATCAAACAGCGGGAGCGCACAGGTCCGCATTCCCGCGGCATGAGTGTGCCCGGGTGATGCATCTTTCGCGCCCTCTGAAAGAACGGAGGGCGCAGGGAATGCCGGATGCTGGCCGCACCCGCGGGTCTTGCGTGCAAAGAAGGTGCACTTTGCGCACGCAAGCAACGACAGGGCAGCCGGGACAACCGGCATTCCCTGCGCGATGGTGTTACGGCTTATAGCGCGCTCTCCCCGGGGTACCGGGCTGGTTAGCCCCCGTCGCCCTGCGAAACGTCTCGCAAGACTTGATCCCAGCGTCGGGAGATCAGGACCACACGCCTTCGCCGTCCGTGAAGCTGTTTTCGTCGGCGCGCATCAGCGCGCTGCACACCCTCACGTCCACCGCCTCCTGCCTCCAACGTCCGTGACGATCGCGAGCCGCCCCTCCTGTGGAAGCAGGATGCGCGGAGAGAAACACACTTTTCTGAAAAACGGAAGTAAAATATTTTTGCGAGGGCTGGACAGGGGTGATCGGGTTGAAATGGTTGAGAAAAATCGCAGTTTTGTTTACGCATCCGGCGGCCCCAGCTCAGTCAGGAGAGCCGTCACGGTCGCATGCAGCGACGGCAGCATGGTTGTGACAATCTCCCACACCCGTCCGTCGTCAATCACCGCGTAGCCGTGGATCAGCAGATTGCGAAAGCTCACGATCTTACTGAGGTTGGGGCACCTGGCGGGCGAGGTCAGGCGCTTCCTTGGACAGCCGGTTCAGCGCCTCGCCGATGATCTCGAATTGCCGCTCCACCGCCGAACGGATCAGTGGGCTCGCCCGATAGCCTGCGGCATCAAGACCCGCAGTAAACTCGGTGATCGCTCCGCCCGCCTGCTCCACGTCCCACAGAAAGGCGCGCGGATCACGCCGCATAGATCAACTCTTTCGATCGGTTGATCGTTGCGCGCACGTAGGGGTTTCTCACGGCCGAGGCCTCGACGAGGTCGACGGACCGCCCGAGAAGCCGTTGCAGCGCTTCGGAGAAGCCGAGAAACTGGTCGAGGGCCGACAGGCCGCTGACCTTCTCGAACGCGACCAGGAAATCCGCATCGCTTCTGGTCGGATCGAAATCGGCACTGCGCGCGGCGGAGCCGAACACTTCGAGCCTCACCACACCATAGCGATGACACAGCGCCGTCAGGGCCTCCCGGTGTTTGTCGATCTCCGTGTGCATGCCGCTCTCCTGCCGGTGCGTCAGAATACATACCACGCATCATCGCTCCAAAGCTTCCTTTGGGAGCGATTGGATTGATTTCCGGCTCGGGGCAAAACAAGAAGCTGCCCTGGCGGACGGCTTTCTATAAATCTCGTAAAATCAAAGGCTTATTTGATTGCGGGGACGAGATTTGAACTTGTGACCTTCAGGTTATGAGCCCGACGAACTACTGGGCTGCTCCACCCCGCGATAAGCATTGCGCGCCTTGAAAGAAACCTGAGCTGAAACGGGGTTGAGCCAACGCGCCGGCCGCGCCGATGTCCCGTCTCAAAGAAATCCGGTGATAGGCGATCAAGCGCTTCTCCCGCCATGCCAGGCGGTGAGCAAGATCTTGCGCCTTGGCGCTGCAGCCGCCCCGAAGCGGCTTTCCAAAGTATTCCTGGTCGAAGAACTGTTCGGATCCTTCGCGTTCATCCGTAGGCGGTTCGGGGGTTTCCCACTTACGTCCCCACGTCAGCGTCGCGCTCGGCGATCCACAGCGTGAAGGCGGTGTTTGCGCCGCCAACCTCGACAACGCGGCTTCCATGCATGAGTACGCCAAGACCGTGCTCCTCATCCCATGTGCATCCTAATTCATACCCGACGTATGGAAGCCGTCCTTCTGCAGCTGATGGACATGGACCTCGTGAAGGCCAATCAATTGGCGAAAGTCCGCCGTGGACGATATGTCGCGCATGTACTCTTCGCGTTCCGCCCCCTCGTAACCATAGAGCTGTTGAAGCCCGGGATACTCAGCCGGAAGACCTTCCAAAACGGCGGATGCCACTTCGGCTTCATGATCGATCACCCACTGGACGGAGGCACGCTCTTGCTCCGTCAGTGGGGATTCGTCGCGGCCTTCGCGCACAAATGCAATCGTCGCCCAGCCATCGGACGGGCTTTCCGAGCTGATCGAGCCATAGGGGCCATTGCGGGTCTGATAGCCGACCCAACCGGACAGTTGCGCTTTTGTCGTCCAGCAAGAATGCTCCAACTGAAAATCAAGCACGTTTTCCCCCAAGGCTGATGGCCGGCTTCCAGACCCATACCGCATCTCCATGACTTTAAATGATTTAGCCGGCCGCGGCTCGGTGGCCGTTTGATGCAAGCTAAAGGCCGCCCCCGGGGAGCGGCCTTTGATTTCTGGCTGCATCACAGCATCAAATCTGGTTGCCGGGGCAAGATTTGAACTTGCGACCTCGGGGTTATGAGCCTGACGAGCGACCTCGCTGCTGCACCCCGCGATACGCCGTTGCGCGCCTTGCAGGGAAAACCTCCGGCGAAACGGGGCTGGCCAACGCGGCAAGCGCGTCGATCCCTTCGTCCCAAAGAGATTCCCGAGAGGGCAAGGCGGGGGCCACGGTCCGGCGGTCGCGGACGGTATGTACCGGCGCTGTCCCGCGTTGCGGGTCATCGCCTGCACGCTCGTCTCGCCTGGCGCTGGCCGACCGGACGCCCTCGCCGAAGGAGGGATCGCTCCGGCCGTCGTATGCTGCGACCGGTAGCTCCGTCCTGGCGTTCCAAAATCGCACCGGCCACAAGGACTGCCAAAGCGTGGGACTCGAGGCCAACAGGGCGGTGCCTCCCAGCACGATCATCAGCACGCCAAGCCATGATGGTGTTCCGTGTTCACCGCCACCCGTGTTCGCGCCGGGAGCGGCGATCGGCGTTCCCGGTGCGGAGGCAACCTCGCTGCTCGCAGCCGGCGCTTCCGCCAGAAGCGTTTCCACATCGGGCCGGCGCGGCTGATCGGGCGTGATCTGATCGGCGCCGGGCTTGTCGAGGTCGGGTGCCGGCGGGACCATCGCTGCAGCATCCCCTACCCGGACGGGAACGGTGCGGACCATCGTGACCTTTGGCATGGGCGCCGGCTGGGGCGTTTGCTCCGGCGCGGCGCTCAGCATCTCCGCATGCGCATCCTCGACGTCCTCCTGTTTGCGCGGCGCGGACGTGTCCTTCTCCGGCGCGGTGACGCTCCGCGTCGCGACGCGATGACGAAACGACTTTCGCGCGGGCGCCGTTTCTTCCGCGGCCTGGAACCAGCATTTGCGCTGGCCATCGAAACGATAGACCCAGTGCTGGCCGGCAGCCGACGACTTGCCGGGTTGCGGCAAGCACTCTTCTTTCGCCGGAGCGGCCGCCGCCGTCGATTGCGCAGGCGCGGCATTGGCCGAGAACAAATCGGTGAAGGCATTCGAAAACGCAGGCGTCGAGAAACCTGCGACCAGGAAAAACCCGGCGATGCCGGATCGCAAATGGCTAGACACGGAATCCCCCCGTGTTGCGCCCCGCCCACGCACCACGTTTGCCTCCGACCTAGGTGCCAATACGGCCTAAATCCGACGACGCAGCGGTTTTATTTTGTTCCGCAATCGGGCTGACAGCACAAACTCTGGTGGTTTTTCGAGTGCTGTTCTACCAGAGGTGGGCGGCGGTATCGGAGGCGGAACGCTTGGCCGCGGGGCAAGATTTGAACTTGCGACCCCGGGGTTATGAGCCTGACGAGTGACCTCGCTGCTCCCCCCAAAAGGCAGCTTTGCTCACTCAAGCGCGTCAACTCACTGACAATACGAAAGCTCGTCCTCGGTCACGACGCGCTCGATCTTGTCGGACTTGATGCGATATCTGAGACGTCCGTCTGCCTCGATGGGTAGGCATCGAATGATGGTGTAAACCTTTGGCTCTTCGATCTGCACCCGTCCCTGCGGCCCCTGACCGCGATGAAGAACGGCATCGTCTAACCGGTAGGTATGCGACATTTTCGGCGTCCCTCTTGATCCATCTGACTGCGAAACGGCGATTTAGTGAACGGCGCCGCTGACTTTGTGCAAATCGGCTTTCCAGCAACAATACCCCAGACCGAAACAAAAACCCAGCAATCCCGGGGACTGCTGGGCTTTTCGTGTCGTCTTGGTTGCGGGGGCAAGATTTGAACTTGCGACCTTCAGGTTATGAGCCTGACGAGCTACCGGGCTGCTCCACCCCGCGATAAGCCATTGCGCGCCCTAGAAGAAACCTGAGGTGAAACGGAGTTGAGCCAACGCGGCGGCCGCGCCGATGCTCCCGTCCCAAAGGCTTCCTGAGAAGGCATCCCGACCGCCAAAAGGCCAGCGGGTGCTGGCGGTATGTACCAACGCCGACCTGCTTTGGAAAGGGTTTTGGGCGGCTTTTTTCGATTTTATGACAGGCAATATGGGGCCAAAATCCCCCGAAAAGGCGCAGTCTTGCCAGAAGTTCTGGAAAGGACCAGCCTCCGCCGGCCATCAACGCCAAAACCGGGGAAATGCCATGGACCAGTCCCTGAAAAGCCCTTCCCTTTCCGCCCTCGACGACGCCTTCCACGCCCAGCTCGACGCTTCGCGCGCCGACCCCTTGCCTACCTGTGAAACGAGGATCGATCGCCTGCGCCGGCTGCGGGCGGTCATCGAGGCCAACGAGGCCCGCTTCGAGCAGGCGATCTCGGCCGATTTCGGCCACCGCGCAACGGTGGAGACCACCATCGCCGAGACGCTGTTCCTCTATGTCGAGATCAAGCACGCCATCAAGCATCTGAAGAAATGGATGGCGCCGCGGCGCATCGCTACCGCGCTGCAATTCATGCCGGCGAAGAACCGGCTGATCCCGCAGCCGCTCGGGGTGGTCGGCATCATCGCGCCCTGGAATTATCCGCTGCAGCTGACGCTGGCGCCCGCGATCGGCGCGATCGCCGCCGGCAACCGGGTGATGATCAAGCCGGCCGAGCTGACGCCGCATTTTTCCGCGCTGCTGAAGGAAGTGATCGCCGAGAGGTTCGATGCGACCGAACTGCTCATCACCGGCATCGAGGACGAGGTGGCGAAGGCGTTCCCGACGCTGCCGTTCGATCATCTGATCTTCACCGGCTCGACCCGCGTGGGGCGCATCGTTGCGGAAGCCGCGGGGCGCAATCTCACGCCGGTGACGCTGGAGCTCGGCGGCAAGTCGCCCGCGATCGTCGACCGCACCGCCGACCTCAACGAGGCCGCCGAGCGCATCGGCTACGCCAAGCTGCTCAATGCCGGACAGACCTGCATCGCGCCTGATTATGCGATGGTGCCGGAAGAGTCGGTGCAGGCCTTTGCCGAGAAAGTCCGCACGCACATGCGCCGGATGTTCGGCACCGAACCTGCCAACAAGGACTACACCTCGATCATTTCCGACCGGCATTATGCCAGGCTCGAGGCGCTGGTGGCGGAGGCCGCGGCGAAGGGCGCGAAGATCCTGCAATGGGCCAAGCCCGACGATCCGAACTGGAAGGCGCGGCGCAAATTCCCGCCGACGCTGGTGGTGGGTGTGACAGCCGACATGGGCCTGATGCAGGAGGAGATCTTTGGTCCGATCCTGCCTGTCATGGGCTATCACGACGAGAAGGAGCCGATCGCCTTCATCAACAAAGGTGACCGGCCGCTGGCGCTGTACTGGTTCGGCCGCAACAACGCCGCACGCGACGCGGTCTTGACGCGCACCGTCTCCGGCGGCGTCACCGTCAACGACTGCCTGTTCCATTTCACGCAAGTGAACCAGCCGATGGGCGGCGTCGGCGCGTCGGGCAGCGGCGCCTATCACGGCGAATGGGGGTTCAACAACCTGAGCAAGCTGAAGCCGGTGTTCTTCCGCTCGGCGCTCAATCGGCTGGCCGATCTCTATCCGCCCTATGGCGGCAAGATCGCGCGGCTGGAGAAGATGCTGCGGTTTATGTCGTAAGGGGCAATCGTAGGGAGGGCAAAGCGAAGCGTGCCCACCGCGACGAAGACGGTGGGCACGGCGCAAGAGCGCCTTTGCCCACCCTTCTGTAACGGGCCTCGAATAGTCAATCCCTTTGCGTTGTCCGCTCGCCGGGGTCTCGCTTCTGTACGGGGTCGGCGCGAGGCCGCCACCTGATGGGGTTGGAAGAGGATAGGTCGACCAATCTACGTTTGCGTGCTCAGGAAGCTACCTGGTGGGCAACGGCCTGACCTGATCCATCGTCCCGGCGAAGGGACTTCGCTTCGAGAAGGCCTGGTGTCGTGACCCGCCCGAAAACTGTTGCGTCTCTATCCCTGTTAAGCTGCTGCGGCGGCGGCGTTGAAGGGTGTTCCGTCGGCGAGCATGCGATGCATGATCACCGCGAGGCGGCGGGCAAGTGCCACCTTGGCCTTACTCATGCCGGCGCGCTTGGCGATCCGCATCGCCCAGCTCTTCAATTGCGAGCAGCCCTTGAGCGGCTTGGTCAGCATGATGTGGGCGGCCTCGTAGAGCACAGTCCGCACCGAGCTGTCGCCGATCTTGCTGATCCGGCCGGTGTAGTCGGTCTCGCCGGATTGATACTTCTTCGGGGTCAGCCCGTAATGGGCTCCCGCCTGCTTCGACGATTTGAACCGGGTCGGATCGTCGATCGCGCTGGCATAAGTCAGCGACACGATCGGGCCGACTGCCGGGACCGACATCAGCAGCCGTGCCTGCGGGTCGGTTTGCGCCATCTTGCGCGTCTGTTTCTCGAAGGCTGCAAACTCCTTCCGCAGTACCGCTCGCACCGCCAACAGCGCCTGGGCGATCACCTCAAGGTGTGGCTGCCCGGAAGCCAGATCCTTGATCCGTCCCGCGAACTCCCGCTCCGTCGTCTTGCCGACCTTCAGCCCAAAGCCGCGCAGGATCCCGCGCAGGCTGTTCTCGACGTCGCGAAGCTTTGACTGCACCAGCTTGCGCGCCGTCAGCAGCGCTCGGGTCTCTTGCGCGCTCGTCGACTTGCAGTGTACCGGCCGGAACCAGCCCAGCCGCATCAATTGCGCAATCCCGCGCGCATCGTTGCGGTCGGACTTCACCGGCATTGCCTCGAACGCCTTGCGCACATGCCGGGTCTCCAGCAACTCCACGGCAAGCCCAGCCGCCTTCATCGCCGCAAAAAGCCACTGCGATAGCGGTCCGGCCTCCAGCCCGATCCGTTCAAGGTCGAAACCGCAGGATTGGAACCAGGCGATCAGGTCCTTCGGCTCGCTGGCCACCTTGGTCTCGCGCAAAATCTTGCCATTTGCGTCAACAACACACACGCTCGAGCATTCCAATGACACGTCGATTCCGGCATACTGGTTCATGGTCGTCTCTCCTCGATGCTTGGAGCGAGGCTCATCCCTCAACTCCGTCACACCATCAGTGTGAGGGACGACCGCCCGCCCTCCAAGCAAGCCGCGCGCAGCGCGCCATCATAGTGCCGTAGCAAGCGCGGCTTGCTTGGAGGGCAGACCGGGGCCCGTTACCCCATCTACGAGTGACCGCTTATGCTTTAGTCGTTACTGCGAGCGAAGCGAAGCAATCCATCCATCCGCGTATGACGAACCATGGATTGCTTCGTCGCTTCGCTCCTCGCAATGACAACGGATAGATAGAACGACAAAACTGGGGGACTAACGCGTGAGTGATGTTTTCGATTTCGTGGTGGTGGGCGCGGGCTCGGGCGGCTGCGCGGTGGCGGGAAGATTATCGGAAGACCCGGCCACCTCGGTGGCATTGCTCGATGCCGGCGGCAAAAACGACAATTGGGTGGTGACGACGCCGTTCGCGCTGATCCTGATGGTGGCGGGCAAGGTCAACAACTGGGCGTTCGAGACCGTGCCGCAGCAGGGGCTGAACGGCCGCATCGGCTATCAGCCGCGCGGCAAGGGACTCGGCGGCTCCTCCGCCATCAACGCCATGGTCTATATCCGCGGCCATCGCTCCGACTACGACCACTGGGCCTCGCTCGGCAACACCGGCTGGAGCTATTCCGATGTGCTGCCCTATTTCAAGCGCTCGGAGAACAACGCCGATTTCGGCGGCGAATATCACGGCCAAAGCGGGCCGCTGCGCGTCAACAAGCTGCGCACCGGCAACCCCGTACAGCAGATTTTTTTGCAGGCCGCGGGCGAAGCGCAATTCCGCATCCGGGAGGATTTCAACGGCGACGACCATGAGGGGCTCGGCATCTACCAGGTGACACAGGAGAACGGCGAGCGCTGGAGCGCGGCGCGCGCCTATGTGCATCCGCATATGAACAACCGCGCCAATCTCCGCGTCGAGACCTTGGCGCGCGCGACACGCATCCTGTTCGAGGGCAAGCGCGCGGTCGGCGTCGAATATGTGCAGGGCAAGGAGAAGAAGACGATCCGCGCGCGGCGCGAGGTGATCCTGGCCTCCGGCGCGTTCCAGTCGCCGCAATTGCTGCAACTCTCGGGCGTCGGCGACAGCGCCGATCTGGCGCAACACGGTATCGCAAGCGTGCATCATCTGCCCGGGGTCGGGCAGAATTTGCAAGACCATCCCGACTTCATCTTCGGCTACATGTCCGACAGCCCGCACTTCTTCGGCACCTCGCTGAAAGGCCTGCCGCGGCTGTTCCGCGGCATCGCGCAATATCGCCGCGAACGGCGCGGGCCGATCACCTCCAACTTCGCCGAATGCGGCGGCTTCCTGAAGACGCGGCCCGATCTCGACATTCCCGACATCCAGCTGCATTTCGGCATGGCGATGGTCGACGACCACGGCCGCAAGCGCCACCGCGGCACCGGCTTCTCCTGCCATGTCTGCCTGCTCCGGCCGAAGAGCCGCGGCAGCGTCAGCCTCGGCTCCGCCGATCCTTTTGCCGCGCCGCGCATCGATCCGAATTTTCTGGGCGAGGACGCCGATCTCGAGGCCATGGTCGCGGGCTTCAAGACCACGCGGCGGCTGATGGAGACGCCTTCGCTGCACGCACTGCAGACCAAGGACATGTTCACATCAGACGTGAAGACCGACGACGACATCCGCAAGCTGCTGCGCGCGCGGGTCGACACCGTCTATCACCCCGTCGGCACCTGCAGGATGGGCAATGATGCCGGCGCCGTGGTGGATCCGAAGCTGAAGGTGCACGGCCTCGAGGGGCTCCGCGTCGTCGACGCCTCGATCATGCCGACCCTGATCGGCGGCAACACCAACGCGCCGACCATCATGATCGGCGAGAAGGCCGCGGACATGATCAAGGCGGAGATCAGGGCGTAGGTCGTCGCCTCGCAATCATTCGTCATGCCCGCGCTTGATCCGCCTGCGGGGCCGAAGCCCCTTCGGCGTGGCGAAGGCCCGGGCATCCATCACACAAGAAAGATTTCTGCGAAGCAGATGGATTGCCGGGTCAAGCCCGGCAATGACGAGCTTTATTTTGCACGCATCAGGCGTGCTGGCTCTTCTGTTTGACCGACGAACCCAGCCACATGTTCGCCTCCCGGAACGAAACCAGCCGCCGCCCTGTCTCGTCCCACAAAGCCATCCGCACACACTGCAAACTCTGCAGCATGGTGATTCGTCCGACAGCAGCGATTTGCGGATGATCCCGCAGCACCTCCGGCAAACGATAACAGGGAATCCGGCTGCACAGATGATGGACGTGGTGGACGCCGATATTGGCCGTGAACCAGCGCAGGACGGCCGGCAGCTGATAATGCGAACTGCCACGCAAGGCGGCTTCGTGAAAAGTCCAGGCCTCCTGATGGGACCAGAACGTGTGCTCGAACTGGTGTTGCACATAGAACAGCCAGACACCGATCGAGCCCGCCAGAACCGTGATCGGCAGCTGCACCAGCAGGAACGTCCCAAGGCCGACCAGCCAGATCATGACGGCGACCAGAATAGCGATGGCGGCGTTGGTGCCCATGGTGCTTAGCCAGGGCTCCCAGCCGCTGCGCATCATCCCTATCGGCAACCGATGCCGCAAGATGAACAGATAGGTGGGGCCAATGCCAAACATCACCGCCGGATGCCGGTACAGACGATAAAGCATCCGGCTCCATGGCGACAGCGCCGCAAACTCGCGGACGGTCAACACGTCGATATCGCCGACGCCCCTGTCATCGAGATTGCCTGAACTCGCGTGATGGCGCGCATGGTTATGCCGCCAGTAATCGTAAGGCGTGAGGGTCATGACCCCGATGGCGCGGCCGACCCAATCGTTGGCGAGACGGCCGCTGAAGAACGAGCCGTGGCCGCAGTCGTGCTGGATCATGAAGAGACGAACGACCAGGCCGGCCGCAGGAGCCGCTCCCAGCAGGCCAATCCAGTAGCCGTACTCGAGAGCCGCCCACATCAGGGCCCAGATGACAAGCAAAGGCACTGCGGTGATCATCAGCTCGAAGACGCCGCGCGCGCTATCGGGCTCGCGATAACGGGCGAGCAGCCGTGCCAGCGCGCGGGGTTCGGGTTGGCTTTGAATCATGTCCGGGATGCTTTCCAACATGTGCGATCGAGGCGGCTCAACCGGGGCTTGTCCCTGGTGAGCGTCAGGCACGTCCGAGTTTTGCGGAATCATGTCCATCTACACGGTTTGGAACTTCACCACCAGCCTCCCCGGCATGATGCCGATAGCCAATGTGACTAGAGGGCTGCCATGGTAAGCCACGCGCCGGTCGGATACTGAGCAAAACTGCTCAGTCCGGGCTCCGGCCTTTCACGCCCAAATTTACCGGAATTGCACGAAAGTCCGCGATTGAAGCCGGAATCCGGGCTGCAAACTGCGCATGGAATTCACTGGAAACGGTCGAACAGGCTTGCCGAACCTGCCGGCAAACGGGCGAGTTGCGACCGCTAACGCAAGGCAGGGCGTGGCCTGCTTTCGGCGTTGATGCCGCCTGCCGGGGCTTTGCCCGGCGTATCCCAGGTCCGCCAGGCGAGTTTTAGCGCGAGTTGACGAACCGGGCCCCAGTGGCGGTCCACGAAATCGCTGACATGCTCGGGCACGGAGACACCTTCGATGTCGCATCGGGTCTGGATCTCGGCGGCAACCGCTTCCGAAACGTCATCCGACCAGTGCTCAAGCGTGTTGAAGGCGATGACGCGGATTGGATCATTAAATTGGCCAGTCAGGAAATCGGCGATGATGGTTTCGAAGTCCGTCCGTTCGACCTCGGTCTCGCGGTAGACGCTGCCATTCGCGCCGACGTTGTCCACAACGAGGTACGTGGTCTGATCGGCCCCGTAGGGCACCAGCTTCGGTGACCAGCCAGATCTCGGCATCGAACTTGCCTCCAAGGAACAGGACTCACACTCAAGCCTGAACTGGCCAGTTAGTTCCGACCACGGGTCGACGATTTTCGGAGTTCTGTCTCCGCACGCTCAAAACAGGAGTCGTTCGGTAGAGATTCCCAAAGTTCATTCGTCGGAGTGCTTTCGCGTGGTCGAAAGCCGCGATAGGCTAAGCATCAAGCGCAGAGTGCAGGCGTCATTAAAATCAACAACACGGGGGCAGCCATGATTTCGGTTCTGATCGGGGTCTTAATCATCGTCGTGGTCGGCGCCATCTGCTTCTGGGCCATCGAAAAGTTCGTCCGGGATGGCCGGCTGGGCAATCTTCTCAAATTGCTCGTGGTGCTGATCTGTCTGGGGGCCATTCTCCAGCGCGTTTTGCCTCTGGCGGGCATTAGTTTGTAGTCCAGCATGAAGCGGCGCCGCGACGGCGCGAGTTTCCGCCGGGCTGGCACGCGACGAAGCGAACCACAGACGGTCTGCAGCTTTGCCTTGCAGCCGACCGCATCCAATGGCGGCGCTGACCCTGTTTTGACTCGCTGCGGCCCAATTTGATCAGGGCCAGGCCTGATCCTGGCGGCAGTGCTAACTTTTCAAAGATGAGCAAAATGGAACAGCGCCGACATGGCGCTGGCTCCAGGATGTCTCCATCACCGCCGCCGATCCGGTATCGGCCGGTGATTGAGAATGTTGTGCCCCCGCCTAAATTCAGGTGAGCATCATGCCATCCCCAGCAGTCTTGTTCGATTCAAGCCGCATTGCGATTCAGTCCCACACCTGTCCCAAATGTCTGGGACCCATGGTCCTCAAGCGTATCAAACCCTGGCGCATCGGTTTCGAGTTGCGCACATTTCAGGGCGTCAATTGCGACCATGTCGATAGCGTCGTAACCGAGTCCCATTCGATCCAGTGGATTTCCTCCGGGTTGCAAGCGCCGGTTTAAGGAAGGTTGCCATGGAAACGCTCATCCACCTGGAAGATCTGGCTCGCCATGAGAAGCGCCTTGCCGAGCGCCACACCGATGCGCCGCACGAAATCGCGTTGCGGTTGCAGGCAGAAGAAGAGCGCCCTCGCTGTTCTCGTTGCCAGGCGCGGATGATGCTGGAACGCGTTTCGCCGGGGCCAAAAGGTTTCGAACGCCGATTGTTCGAATGCCCCAGATGCGATCACGTCGAGACAAGCCTCATCGCGCTGGACCCTTTCAGTGCTTGATCTGCAGCGCTCAAGGAAACGACCTCAGCACGGGGGTGCGGACTGAGGCCGTCATTCATCGGATGTGATGGGTGGGCATCACATCCGGTCGCCCATCACCAAGTGACCCCGGCAACATTGGTTCCGGGCAGACTTTCCTAATTCTCACAGCGAGAATGCGAACGAGGTCAGCAGCCGGCGTCCGAGCAACGGGTCACACCGCTTTATTTTTGAAGCCGGCCTATCTATCCGAGGATTGCTCGCTACATCAATCTGACCACCGACAAAGGCCAGGCGTCGGTGGCTGAGAGACGTGGCCGCGCTCCCGCCTGCAACAGGAAGAGGGAGCCATGAGCGCAATCATCTATCCCGTTCATTTCCAGCGAAACTTCGAAAGACGCTGGGCGACGAGAATGGCCGGAATGAAGCCGCGCCTTTCTCGAAGTGAGGGAGCGGAAGCCTGCGAGTGCGAAAATGCCGTTGCGGCTCCCGGCGATTCCGGCGCAATCCTGGATGTTGCGCCGATCGAAAATATTCCGCTGAAGCCTCCCCATTCCGAAATCTGATCCCGCTGGTCGCTGGGGTCAGCCGAGGCCTCGTGCTTTGTTGAGCAACGAGAGTTAGACGGCTTTGGCCGTGCGATGAGCAATGGAAACAGAGGTGCCCTGGGGGCCACTTTCGGTCACGACCTGCGCATCCAGCTGGCTGGCGAGGGCCGCGACGATCCCGGTACCGAGCCCGCCCTGGTGATTGCTCTCGCGCTCCTGCTTGCCGCTGCCGTTGTCGCATACCGACAGCGCCCATTCGGTTTCGACGGCTCCGTAGGTCACGACGATGCTCCCGCCTGTCCCGGCATTCCCGAATGCGTGCTTGAGCGAATTGATCACGAGTTCAGCGACAATCAAACCGAGGCTCTCGGCCTTATGGCGGCTCACATTGCCATCCCGGCCACGGACTTCGATCGAAATTGCCTGATCGTCGCTGATCATCGAACGGGAGAGGGCTTCGCACAGACTCGTCAAATAGGGGATCAGCGCGACAGACCCGCCCACGGCCGACGCATGCAGGTGCTTTTGCACGACCGCGATCGACATGATCCTGCCATGCGCGTCCTCGAGAGCTCCCCGCGCCTCGTCCGAAACGACCTTCCTGGATTTCATGGAAATGATGCTGGCGATGATTTGCAGGCTGTTGGCCACGCGATGGTAAATTTCGTCAACCAGAATGTCTTTCTGCCGAAGCAGATCGGCATTCTCGCGCTCCAGAAGACGCTTGCTGGTGACATCCTCGATACTGAAAAAGATGTTCGCGGGAGAGTTGCTTTTGTAAAATACTTCCCGCGCATTCAGCAGCATCGTTCGTCGTCCGAGCACCCGAAAGTCATGTTCGATTTCGTAATTCTCTATGGCCCCTTGCTCGGGTATGATTTGCTCCAGCAGCAACCGCAGTTGGGGGATGTTCCACTCGCCACCCTCCAGCTCATAAAGCGGCTGGCCGATGATATCAGCGATGTCGAGCCTGAATGTCGAACAGAAGGCGCGACTCGCGGCGACCAGTCGCAGGCCCCGGTCGAGAACCAGCAGAGGTTCGCGTATGGTGTCGACAATTCCCTGAGCAATCGTTCCGGCGGCATCGGCCTCAACGAGGTATTGCCAGGGGGTATTTCTGGTACCGGCCAGGGACGTCCGGGTTTGCGGGATCATGTCCATCTCCACGCCCTACGACTTCACCACCAGCGTCTCCGCCATCCGCCGCCCCAGCCTCCTCCCAACCGGCTCCTTCCGTGGACCAGGTTGATGAGCAGGAGCAGCAATACCGCGCCGATTGCGGCCTCGATGATGGCCGAGACGATGCCCGTACCGAGATGGATCCCGAGTTGCGGAAATAGCCAGCTCGCAATGAAGGCGCCCGCGATTCCCACGATGAGGTCTCCGACAAGCCCAAAGCCTGTGCCCTGGACGAACTGACCGGCGAGCCAGCCGGCGACGATGCCGACAGCCAGTATGACGAGAAGGCTTTCGCCCGACATGTTCATCCTTGCGTCCCCGCAATCGGGTAGCCGAACGCCAGCCACCACAGGTTTCCATGCTAAGCCCGAGTCGGGGTGGAAACTGAGCAAAATTGCTCACATGCCGCCCGTTTGTGCGACGCGCCGCTCACGAGTAAGTGTTGAAAGTTTTAGGGACGGCGCGAGCCTCGCTACACGAGGCTCGCGGGTGCGAAACAACGAAATCCCCGACATGCCGGCTGCTGTATCTGCTAGGCTGGGGTTAATGCCGGCCAAATGAGCAGAAGGCGTTCAAGGCGATAAGCAGCGGAGGCGATTGATGCTGATCGAGGTTAGGACGGATGCAAACATTCGGGGCGGCGAACAGCTTTCGGAGCATGTGAAAGCCGTCGTGCATGCCGCGTTCGATCGCTTTGGGGATCACGTCAGGCGAATAGATGTGCACCTCAGCGACGAAGTCGGCAACAAGGCCGGCCATGACGACAAATGCTGCATGATCGAAGCGCGTCGCGATGGCCACGAGCCGATCGTCGTGACACATCGGGAAACGACGATGGAACAAGCGATCCACCGCGCAGTACACAGCCTGAAAAATTCAATTGAAAGCGCTTTCGAAAAAGACTCCGGTTCGACCCATCGTCGGGGTCGGCACTAGAGCCGGATAACAGCTTACCATAGACCGACGATCCATTTCGTGCCGGCGACCATCTCCCACACCGCCATCATTGCCGCGGCCAACACGACCAGGGCGGCCAACAATGCGATCAACAGCAAGAGCCCGTCTTCCTCCAGATAGGCAATCGAAAGCAGGGCTACGACCGATGCTGGAACGACGTTGCTGAAAGGAACGGGGCTCACGACGAGAGTGGCACTGAGCAACATGATAACGACGCCGACAATCCGCTTGGTCGGCCCAATCGCAGTGTGCCAGCGCGGATGAATGACCGTCTCGAGATTGCGCAATCCAGGCAAGCATCGCTGAATGAGATCGGCAAGATGTCTCGTCGGCAAACCGCGATCGGCGATGCGGCGCGGGAACACAGGCGCCGGCTTGCTGGCTATCATCTGGAATGCAGGAATCATGAGCAAAATTCCAGCAGCGATCGATATCCCTGGGGCGATTGCGACCAATGCCAGCAGCAGCATGATGATGCCAAAGGAGCGCTTCTGCAGGCTGTCCATCAACCAGCCCAGTGTGAAGTGACCGGGCGGCACCTCATCATGCAGCCGCTGCAAGATCACGGAAGCTGAAACCGGCGTTCTCGCGTCCACGATCGGTGGCGGTACCAGGATGGCTCCGGAGTTGATGACCAATACCTTCGCCTCTACCTTCGCCTCAAAACTGGCTAATGGTTCCGAGCAGGGTGCCGGCTTCGACCGAACCGCCGTCATGAACGAGGATTTTCGACAACACTCCTGTGACGGGTGAACGGATTTCATGCGTGACGTTGTCGGTGTCGATCTCGACTAAAGGTTCGCCGGAAGTCACGGGATCGCCTACCCTCTTGAACCACCGTCCGAGCGACAATCTGGGCCCGGCGTCCGCGATGGTCGGCACAATTATTTCGGTCAACATGCTGCCAGGTTCCTAAACCGGCGCCCGCGGCCCGAAAGACATCCACTTCATCGATTGGGTCTCGGTGATGACTGTATCGACGTGATCGCAATCGACGCCCTGAAACGTGCGCTTCTCGAATCCGATCCGCGACGGCCTGATGTGTGTCAGCACCATCGGACCGAAGCATTTTGGACAGGGATGGGGCAGAATGGCGAAGCGGCCTGGATCAAACAAGACTGATGATGATGGCATGATGTAGTCCCTTACATCAGGCGGGAGCAAAACTCTCTCGGTCACCGGTAGATACCGTGACGGGCGGTGATGTGAGACAGCTTGCAGCCAGCTCCATCTCGGCGCTGTGCTGTTTTGCTCACTTTTGAAAAGTTAACGAATAAGACACCCGCAAACGCACAGCGCCACCAACCCGCCTGCCAGCGCTGGATCGGTCCGGACAGCGGCCAGTGCGTTCGGAGCCAGGCCAGTACTCGCCATCCCGTGCTATCCTGGTCAGGCCACCCGCGCCCCAGGAAATTGGGACAGTGAGCAAAATTGAACATCGGCTGCGAAATGGATGTGATCGGCTGTAGGGGAACGGCGCGAGCCGCCCTCGCGCCGTTCCAGCGGCCCCGGATCGCTATCAGCGCCGAACCGGGGCCGTTCTGGTGGACAATCGCGGGAGGGATCGCTCGCAATAATGTCGATGAATGTGGGATATTTGAAGCTATTGGTTCTTGTAACAGTACTCTGCGCTCTGGCGACACCGTGTCGCGCCCAAACGCGCACTGATTGGAAGCTCGAAGACGACCGGCGACATCTCACCGTAACGTTTCTTTTCAGGAATCCGACGCCGGTGAAACTGAACGTCAGCGATGTCGAGGAACTCCTGAAGCGTCTTGGCGAATTTCGGACCAATATGTTGCCTGAAATTCCTCAAGCCCTTGCGGACGGCACGGTGGTCACCGCGACCTCCAACCCCGATTGGCGAACAGAGCTACAGCCAGAAACGGGAGCTACATTGCTTCACGTCAGGGACCAGCGCTACGGATGGCTAACCTACGCCATCCCGCGCGCGGCCGCACGCAAGCTCGCCTCCCTTCTACAAGAGCAAGTCAGTGCTCCCTCGTTTGACTCATTGAGGCCGTAGAGAGCACCCACGCGGCATTACGTCAGCGCCTGCAATTCACCCCGCAGCCGATCCGCCGTTTCGCGGGATTTCATCGGATCGTGAGCAAAAGTGAGCAGCGACGGCGCACTGGAAGTGATCGGGTGTATCCGGACGTCGCGGGCCCAGCATTCGCGTCGTTTTCTCCAAGATGGCCCCGGTTCTCGCCCCAAGGACCGGGGCCGCTTCGTATCGACGCTCACGAAGGGAATTTGGGACTGTCCTGGGTCGACGTCCCTCCCCCAGGGTCGCAGGCCCCTTGCGCCCCAGTGTCGCAGGCTTATGTGAGGAGTGGCTAGCACTCGCTCATTGCGACTGCCAATCCAGAAATAATCACAAAAGCCAAGGAGGATCGCATGAAATTCCGTCCGCTCCACGACCGCGTCGTGGTCAAACGCATTGACGCCGAAGACAGAACCGCTGGCGGCATCATCATTCCCGACACCGCCAAGGAAAAGCCCTCGCAGGGCGAAATCACCGCCGTTGGTCCGGGCGGCCGCGACGAAGCCGGCAAGCTGATCCCGATCGACCTCAAGGTGGGCGACCGGGTGCTGTTCGGCAAATGGTCCGGCAACGAGGTCAAGCTCGACGGTCAGGAACTGCTGATCATGAAGGAAAGCGACATCATGGGCGTTCTCACCGACGTTCCCGCCGCCAAGAAGAAGGCCGCGTAAGCGCCGGCCAGTTTTCCTTATCCTGGGGAGCCGGCGCAGCCGGCGTCTCGAAGGATGAGGCCGCAAGCTAAAATCTCATCCCCTCGAGAACTCGCGCGGTTGCGCGACCTCCGGGATTGGGACAGTTGAAAACGGAGATCATTATGTCAGCCAAAGAAGTCAAGTTCGGCGTCGATGCACGCGATCGCATGCTGCGCGGTGTCGAAATTCTCAACAACGCGGTGAAGGTCACGCTCGGCCCCAAGGGCCGCAACGTGGTGCTCGACAAGTCGTTCGGCGCGCCGCGCATCACCAAGGACGGCGTCACCGTCGCCAAGGAAATCGAGCTTGAAGACAAGTTCGAGAACATGGGCGCCCAGATGGTGCGCGAAGTGGCCTCCAAGGCGGCCGACGCAGCGGGCGACGGCACCACCACCGCGACCGTGCTCGCGGCTGCGATCGTCCGCGAAGGCGCCAAGTCGGTTGCCGCCGGCATGAACCCGATGGATCTGAAGCGCGGTATCGACCTGGCAGTCGATGCCGTGGTTGCGGACCTCGTCAAGAACTCCAAGAAGGTCACCTCGAACGAGGAGATCGCCCAGGTCGGCACCATCTCCTCCAACGGCGACGCGGAAATCGGCAAGTTCCTGGCCGACGCCATGAAGAAGGTCGGCAATGAGGGCGTGATCACGGTCGAGGAAGCCAAGTCGCTGGAAACCGAACTCGAGGTCGTCGAAGGCATGCAGTTCGACCGCGGCTACATCTCGCCCTACTTCGTCACCAACGCCGACAAGATGCGCGTTGAAATGGAAGATGCCTACGTCCTGATCAACGAGAAGAAGCTATCTCAGTTGAATGAATTGCTTCCGTTGCTGGAAGCCGTAGTGCAAAGCGGCAAGCCGCTTGTGATCATCGCCGAAGACGTCGAAGGCGAGGCGCTGGCTACTCTCGTCGTCAACCGTCTGCGCGGCGGCCTCAAGGTCGCAGCCGTCAAGGCTCCCGGCTTCGGCGATCGCCGCAAGGCCATGCTGCAGGACCTCGCGATCCTGACCGGCGGCCAGGCGATCTCGGAAGATCTCGGCATCAAGATGGAAAACGTCACGCTCGCCATGCTCGGTCGCGCCAAGAAGGTGATGATCGACAAGGAGAACACCACGATCGTCAGCGGCGCCGGCAAGAAGGCCGACATCGAAGCGCGGGTTAATCAGATCAAGGCGCAGATCGAGGAAACCACCTCAGACTACGACCGTGAGAAGCTGCAGGAGCGTCTGGCCAAGCTCGCGGGCGGCGTCGCGGTGATCCGCGTCGGCGGCGCGACCGAGGTCGAGGTGAAGGAGCGCAAGGATCGCGTTGATGACGCGATGCATGCGACCCGCGCGGCTGTGGAAGAAGGCATCGTTCCGGGCGGCGGCGTCGCCTTGCTGCGTGCCTCCGAGCACCTCAAGGGCATTCGCACCAAGAACGACGACCAGAAGACCGGTGTCGAGATCGTCCGCAAGGCGCTGTCCTATCCGGCCCGCCAGATCGCGATCAATGCAGGTGAAGACGGCTCGGTCATCGTCGGCAAGATCCTCGAGAAAGATCAATATGCCTACGGCTTCGACTCGCAGACCGGCGAATACGTCAACCTGATCTCCAAGGGCATCATCGACCCGACCAAGGTCGTTCGCGTCGCGATCCAGAACGCGGCCTCCGTTGCGGCTCTTTTGATCACCACCGAAGCCATGGTGGCCGAAGTGCCGAAGAAGAACGCAGGCGGCGGCATGCCTGCGGGTGGCGGCGGCATGGGCGGCATGGGTGGTATGGATTTCTAAGTCCAGCCGTTCAGCGCTCGAAGGAAAAAGAAAGACCTGGCAGCGATGCCGGGCCTTTCTGTCTCGATGACGATAACGGCGTGGAGATGCCAGGTCTCAGGGAAGCACACGCGCCGATTTTCAGGGATGGCGCGAAAATCCGGACTGGACCGTCAAGAAATATCTGCGTGGAATCCGACCATCTCGATGGTTGATCGGGATAGCATGGACATGGGGATCAAACGTTCGAATAGCGAGCCCCGGCGACAAATAAGATGCCACGAATGGGCAAACGAAGCGGCAGCGCAGCACGATAATAACGACTGCGACGCGTACGAACGAATCCTTCAACGTGGTCTGTTTTGACCAGATTTATGTGCTGTTTCGGTTAGGCTGTCCGCCTGAACGAACGAGCGATCTTGGGCGCCGTTCTTGCTGATCGCAATTCCACAGGGCTGCACGCCGCCTTGCGAAGCCCCATCCGCTTCAATCCGATATGGCCACAATTCGACGATTGCGGCGCCTTGACAACAGGAAGCCATCAAATGGCAAAACCTAATGCCGTGATCGCCGTTTTCGACGACCATCAGGCAGCCGATCTCGCGGTCAAGAAACTGGCCGACGCCGGATTTCGCTGCCGCCGCATAAACTGACGAGCTCTATCGACCTCAACTCAGCGAAAACATTCATAGAAAAAGTTTGGAAATACAGATGCCGCTTCACGATCGGGACGAAATACGGCGCTCGCCGGACGCAGATATTTTCGGTACCGAGGCAGCCGACACTGCGGTTCCAAAATATCGCATGCCCGAACATGGGATGCGGCCGGACGTGGCCCACGCCCTGGTCCGCGACGAGCTTTTTCTCGACGGCAATGCGCGGCAGAATCTGGCCACCTTCTGCCAGACGTGGCTCGACCCGGAAGTCCATCAATTGATGGATCTGTCGATCGACAAGAACATGATCGACAAGGACGAATACCCTGCGACGGCAGAACTGGAGAATCGCTGCGTCCATATTCTGGCCGATCTCTGGAATTCACCCAAGGCGGAAGTCACGATCGGTTGCTCGACGACAGGTTCGAGCGAAGCCAGCATGCTTGGCGGCCTGGCGTTGAAATGGAAGTGGCGCGAGCGAATGCGCGCCGCCGGAAAACCGACCGAGAAGCCAAATATCGTCACCGGCCCGGTACAGGTCTGCTGGCACAAATTCGCCCGGTATTTCGATGTCGAGCTGCGCGAGATTCCCCTGGAACGCGGACGGCTGGGCATGACGCCGGCGGAGGTGATGAAGCGGGTCGATGAAAACACGATTGCGGTTATGCCGACCTTCGGAGTGACCTTCACCTGCCAATACGAGCCGGTTGCCGAGGTAGCAGCGGCACTCGACGCGCTGGCGCGCGACAAGCATCTTGATATCCCGATGCATGTTGACGCTGCGTCCGGCGGCTTCACGGCTCCTTTCATCGAGCCGGACCTGATCTGGGACTTTCGTATCCCGCGCGTCCGGTCGATCAATGCTTCAGGCCATAAATACGGATTGGCTCCGCTCGGGGTGGGCTGGGTGGTGTGGCGAGACCGCACCGACCTGCCGGAAGAACTGATCTTCTATGTGAATTATCTGGGCGGCAACATGCCGACCTTCGCGTTGAATTTCTCCCGTCCCGGGGGTCAGATCATCGCGCAATACTACCTTTTTCTTCGGCTCGGGCGGGAGGGCTATCGGCGCATCCTGAAGAACAGCTACGACAACGCCAGACTCATTGGACAGGAAATCTGCAAGCTCGGTCCGTTCGAGCTTGCCTTCGATGGCGACAGCCGCAAGGGCATTCCGGCCATCTCGTGGATGATCAAGGACGGCGCGCAGCCCGGTTATTCGCTGTTCGAGCTCTCCGACCGTCTGCGCGTGCGAGGCTGGCAAGTCGCCGCCTACAGCATGCTTCCCAACATTTCCGACATTGTGGTGATGCGGGTGCTGATCCGGCACGGCTTCACCCGCGATATGGCTGACATGCTGGTGCAGGATATCGAGCGATCGATCGAGTACCTGAAAAAGCATCCCCCGGCAGTACCCCAGGCGGCCGACGAAGGCACGACCTTCACGCACCACGGTCTGCCGAAGGACAAGCTGATGCTGCTCTCCGACAACGTTCAGCGATTGCCCGTTCATGCCCCGGCGCTGGCGCCATTGGCACAGCTGGAGAAAGTCCGATGACATCCATCACGGATCGCAAAACCTATCTGAGCGCAACGTCGATTGGGCTTCTGACGGCGGCCGCCGTGGTAACCAGCCTGCGTGGCTTGCCGCTGCTGGCCAAGGAAGAAATGACGATGTTCGCCTATCTGGTGTTCACCGTCATTTTCTACCTCGTTCCCGCGTCACTTGTGTCGGCCGAACTGGGCGGCGCATTTGCCGACAAAAAGGGGGGCATCTACGCCTGGGTCGGAGAAGCGTTCGGCATACGTTGGGGTTTCCTCGCGATCTGGCTGCAGTGGATCCAGAACGTCGTTTGGTATCCGGTCGCGCTAACGTTCGGCGCGGCGGCGCTGGCCTATACGATCGGGCGCCCTGAATTGGCGAAGAACGGAATTTTTGTCGGAGCGTTCTGTATCATTGTCTACTGGCTTGCCACATTTGTCGTACTTCAAGGTGTGGAAGTCTTTGCCAGGATCGCCAATTGGACGTTCATCCTCGGAACGATCGTGCCGGGCATTGTTCTTCTGATCATGCTTGCCTATTGGGTCGCGTCAGGCCATCCGGTTGCTTGGCAACATCTGACCGATCCCGCAGTCGCGGACGCGGGCCAGGCGCGCTACTGGCCGTCAATTCACGGCTTCGGAACGGTGGCATTTCTGGCAGGTATTGTGCTGCTGTTTGCCGGCGTGGAGGTGCAGGCCGTGCATGTGACCGAAATGAAGCAGCCCAGCCGCGAATATCCATTCGCGATCGGCTTGGGAGCCATCATCTCCCTCGTCATCTTCACATTAGGCGCAATCCCCATCGCGGCGATCCTGCCCTACGAGAAGATCTCGCTGCAATCCGCCGTCTTTGACACCTACAATGCCGTCATCGCCGACGTCTGGCACATCGGATGGCTCGTGCCCCTGCTGTCGTTTCTGGTGGGAATTGGTGCGATCAGCGGTGTCTTTGCCTGGCTTGGCAGTCCGTGTCAGGGATTGCTCGCGACCGCTGACGACGGAGAGCTACCTCCGGCGTTGCAGCATACCAATAAACACGGCATGCCCACGATCATCCTTCTGGTGCAAGGCGCCGTGGTGACGGTGATGTCCCTGCTTTATTTCGTGATAGAGGATGTCTCCGTCGTTTTCTTCCTGATCTCCGCAATGACGATCGCACTCTATCTGATTGCCTACATGCTCATGTACGCAGCCGCCATCAAGCTTCGCTACAGCAGGCCAACACTGCCTCGTCCGTTTAGCGTGCCGGGTGGTTTGCCGGGGATGTGGCTGACCGCCGGCATCGGCCTCGTTGGCGTGGGGTTTAGTTTTCTGGTGGCATTCTTTCCACCGGATCAGCTGCCAATGGGGTCGCCCGGGCTCTACGTTGCCCTCGTGGTTATTGGCACGGTGTTCTTCTGCGGCGTACCGCTCATTATCCATCGCATGCGCCGTACCCAATGGGTAAGGCTGCAGCCAAAGCTATTGCCGGCGGAATAAGGAAGGCGTGCTTGCGGTCGGTGCCAATTCCTAATGCCCAAGGGAGTGCGGAAGTCGACACTGCCGCCAGCGCAAACAACCAAATTCCTTAACATGCCGGTCGCCCGACCTGCTAAGATTAGGGCCCGCACCGGGCGTCGAAGGCCGCATGGCAAGAGCCGCGAATAGCTTTGATCCAAAACTCTTTCTCGCCAAGGTCGGCGAGGGCAAGACCATATTGAAATTTGGCAAGAACGCGGTCGTTTTTTCGCAAGGAGACGCCGCGGATACGGTTTTCTATATCCAGAAGGGAAGGATCAAGGTTCTCGTCATCTCCGAGCTGGGCAAGGAAGCCGTGGTCGGAATCCTGGAACCCGGACAATTCTTCGGCGAAGGATGCCTGAATGGCCATCCCTTGCGCATTTCGACGACGACGGCGATGGAAGAATGCATGATCACTTCCATCACCAAAGCCGCGATGCTTGCAACACTTAAAAGCGAGCCGAAGTTTTCCGAATTGTTCATGGCGTATCTTCTCGGCCGAAACAGCCGCATTGAAGAAGACCTGATCGACCAGTTATTCAATTCCAGCGAGAAGCGGCTCGCGCGTCTGCTCCTGCTGCTGGCAAATTTCGGCAAGGATGGCGCCCCGCAGCCCATCACCGCACAGGTCAGCCAGGAGACGCTCGCCGAGATGATCGGGACGACCCGCTCCCGCGTCAGCTTTTTCATGAACAAGTTTCGCAAGCTCGGCTTCATCAGCTACAACGGCAAGATCGAGGTTCATAGTTCGCTCCTGAACGCGGTCTTGTACGACAAGCCGGAGATAAAGAGAGACGATTGATGTGACGAAGAAGCGCGATATGCGCTTCCCACCACCGGCGGCGTCGGCTTGCGCATCGAAAGCAGACGATTTTAACGATCGCAAATCCGGTTCCTTGACAAAAGCTGGATAGAGGAACCGCCATGAACAGTTTCGACATCGCCGTCTTTATCGGGCTGGCCGTCGCCGTGTTCGGCGGTTTCAGCACCGGCCTTGTGCGCAGCGCCGTCACCATTCTCGCCTATCTGGTCGCGATGCCGCTCGCGGTATGGGTGATGTCCTACGTTCCCCCGCTC
Source organism: uncultured Alphaproteobacteria bacterium (assembly GCA_963802585.1). GTDB lineage: Bacteria > Pseudomonadota > Alphaproteobacteria > Rhizobiales > Xanthobacteraceae > Bradyrhizobium. The sequence continues at coordinate 151,397 of CAWDJS010000018.1, forward strand.
GACCAGGGCTCCGCCTCTCCGCTTCCGCACAACGCGGGGTTCTTCCTCGGCGCTTTCTTCGTCATTGGCATGGCGCTCGGCAAGCTCGCGCGCATGATGGTGAATGAGGCCATCGGCGACGATGCCGGCATTGCCGACAGGTTCGGCGGCGCGGCGCTCGGCGCGCTCCGCGTCGGCCTGGTCGCGACCTCTCTGGTGCTGGTATTTGACCGCATCCTGCCGCCCGGTCGCGAACCTGCGTTCCTTGCGGGTTCGCAGCTCCGGCCGCTGTTCTCGGACTTCGGCAAGAGAGGTTTCCGCTCACTGCCGCCCGACGCCGTCGCAGCCATCGACCGCCTGAAATAGCCGCGGCACCCACGCGCCCTGTTATGCATTTTGGTGATAGGCCCGCCCTTACCAAAGCTGGCCGGGCTGGCTAAAGTCCGTCCGCAAAACCATCCGAATACGGGAGTGAAACTGTGGATCTGGGCATCAAGGGCCGCCGCGCCATCGTCTGCGCATCGAGCAAGGGTTTGGGACGCGCCTGCGCGATCGCGCTAGCCAACGAGGGCGTGCATGTCACGCTGACCGCGCGCGGCGCGGAAGCGCTGAAGAAGACGGCCGACGAAATCCGCAAAAGCAACCCCGGCGTCACCGTCACCGAGATCGTCGGCGACATCACCACGCCCGCGGGGCGCGCGGATGTGCTGAAAGCCTGCCCGGAGCCCGACATCCTCATCAACAATGCCGGCGGCCCGCCGCCCGGCGATTTCCGCAACTGGACCCGCGACGACTGGATCAAGGCGATCGACGCCAACATGCTGACCCCGATCGAGCTGATCAAGGCGACCGTGGACGGCATGATGGCGCGCAGGTTCGGCCGCATCGTCAACATCACCTCCGCCGCGGTGAAGTCGCCGATCGAGGTGCTCGGCCTCTCCAACGGCGCGCGCGCCGGCCTCACCGGCTTCATTGCCGGCCTGTCGCGCAAGACCGTGATCAACAACGTCACCATCAATGGCCTGCTGCCCGGCCCGTTCGACACCGACCGCCTGCGCGGGCCGGTCGCGGTCGCCGAAGCGCAGAGGCAAGGCATCACGGTCGATCAGCTGATCGCCTCGCGCGGCAAGAGCAATCCCGCGGGGCGCGTCGGCGACCCCGAGGAATTCGGCCTGTTCTGCGCCTTCCTGTGCGGGGCCAAGGCCGGCTTCGTCACCGGGCAGAACATCGTGCTCGACGGCGGCGCCTTCCCGGGCACGCTGTGAAGGCGGTCTGGTACGAGCGTTGCGGGCCGGCGGCGGAGGTGCTCACCTATGGTGAGAGGCCGACGCCGGTCGCGGGTCCGGGCGAGGTGCGGGTCCGGCTGGAGGCGTCGGGCGTCAATCCGGCCGATGTTGGCCGCCGCGCCGGCAATTATCGCGGGCTGGAATTTCCCCTGGTGATTCCGAACAGCGACGGCGCCGGGATCATCGACCAGGTCGGCGACGGCGTGACGCGGCTGAAGGCGGGCCAGCGCGTCTGGCTGTTCAACGGCCAGCGCAACGGCCGCGCGCTCGGCACCGCGGCGGAATATATCGCGCTCGCCGAGCAATTGGTGACGCCGCTGCCGGATCAGGTCTCGTTCGCGCAAGGCGCCACGCTCGGCATCCCCGCGATGACGGCGTGGTGCTCGCTGTTCGCGGATGGGCCGCTCGCGGGCAAGACCGTGCTGGTGACGGGCGGGGCCGGTGCGGTCGGGCATTATGCCGTGCAGCTCGCCAAATGGGGTGGCGCGAAGGTGATCGCGACCGTGAGCTCGGCGGCAAAGGGCGAGCAGGCGCGGCTTGCCGGCGCCGATCTCGTGGTGAATTACAGGACGGAAGACGTCGTCGAGAAGGTGCTTTCCTTCACGGACAAGCGCGGCGTCGATCACGTCGTCGACGTCGATTTCGGCGGCAATGTCGCAACCACGCCAAAGCTGATGGCGATGAACTCCACCATCGCGGTCTATGCCACCGTCGGCAATCGCACGCCTGTGGTGCCGATGCGCGAGCTGATGGAGAGATGCGTCAACCTGCGCGGGCTGGTGCTGTTCGCCCTGCCCTGGCCGTTGTTGTCGGCGGCGCAAGCCGACATCACCAAATGGCTGGCCGCGGGCAAGCGGCTGCACAACATCGCCGGGCAGTATGCGCTGTCCGACACCGCACAGGCGCACCAGGCGGTCGAGAAGGGCGACAAGCTCGGCACCGTCGTCGTCGATTGCGCAAGATAAGAACCGGGGAAACGGCATGCAGTGGAAGGTCGGCAAGGTCAAAATAACCAAAGTGGTCGAGATGGAAACCGTGGGCTCGACCCGCTTCATCCTGCCGCTCGCGAGCAACGAGGAAATACAGAAGCTGCCCTGGCTGATCCCGCATTTTGCGACCGAAGAGGGCCGGCTGAAAATGTCGATCCATTCGCTGATCGTGGAGACGCCGAAGCACCGCATCGTGGTCGATACCGGGCTCGGCAACGACAAGCAGGGCCGCAACGTGCCGACCTGGAACAACCGCAACGACCCGTTCCTGCAGAAGCTGACCGCGGCCGGCTTCCCGCCCGAGAGCATCGACACCGTGCTGTGCACGCATCTGCATGTCGACCATGTCGGCTGGAACACCAAGCTCACGGATGGCAAATGGGTGCCGACTTTTGCCAATGCGCGCTACGTGTTCGGCAAAGCCGAATATGAATACTGGCGCGACCACAGCGTGGAGCCAGCGCATATCGCCGTGTTCAACGATTCCGTGAAGCCGATTATGGATGCCGGCAAGGCCGAGCTGATCGCCAGCGACGCGAAACTGACCGACGAGATCAGCATGATCTCCACCCCCGGCCACAGCCCGGGTCATATGAGCATCCACATCAAGTCGGATGGCGAGGAGGGCCTGCTGACGGGGGACGTCGCCCACCACCCCTGCCAGATGGCGCATCTCGACTGGTCCTCGACCGCGGATTCCGACCCCAAGCAATCGGTGGTGGCGCGGCGCGAATTGTTCTCGCGCTTTGCCGACCGGCCTGTGCTTGTCATCGGCGGGCATTACAATGTCGGGCATATCAAGCGGGATGGCGAGGCGTTCAAGTTTATCGCGCTCGGGGCGTAGGGTGGGCAAAGCGAAGCGTGCCCACCATTGCTGGCGCGACCGGATGGATGGTGGGCACGGCGCTAACGCGCCTTTGCCCACCCTACCCTGCGCTGCGGGCAGTTGAATTTCCCCGCCGGCTGTTCCATGAAGCTTTCCAAGTAAAATCCGATGTAAAATCCAAGCTTTCCCAAGGGAGTGATGAAAAATGAAGCTTGTTCGTTATGGCGATAAGGGTGCGGAAAAGCCCGGTCTGATCGACAAATCCGGCCAGTTGCGCGACCTGTCGGGGCACGTCAAGGATCTCGACGGCGAGGCCTATTCCCCGGCTTCCATCAAGAAGCTGGCCGCGATCGACCCCGCTTCCCTCCCCGCCGTCTCGGGCAAGCCGCGGATGGGCGCCCCCGTCACCGGCATCTCCAAATTCGTGGCGATCGGCCTGAACTATGTCGACCACGCCAAGGAAACCGGCAACCCGATCCCGCCGGAGCCGATCTTCTTCCTCAAAGCCAACACCTCGCTGTCCGGTCCGAACGACCCGGTCGAGAAGCCGCGCGAGTTCGACCAAGCTCGACTGGGAAGTCGAGATCGCCGCCATCATCGGCACCCGCGCCAAATATGTTTCGGAAGCGGATGCGCTCAACCATGTCGCCGGCTATTGCGTCTGCAACGACGTCTCCGAGCGCTATTTCCAGCAGGAGCGCGGCGGCCAGTGGACCAAGGGCAAGTCGCACGACACCTTTGGTCCGCTCGGCCCCTGGCTCGTCACCAAGGATGAGATCGCCGACGTGCAGAAGCTCGGGCTGTGGCTCGACGTCAACGGCCAGCGCCGCCAGACCGGCAACACCTCGACCATGATCTTCACGATGGCGAAATGCATTGCCTATGTGTCGACGTTCCTGACGCTGCTGCCCGGCGACATCATCACCACGGGTACGCCGCCCGGCGTCGGCGCCGGCATGAAGCCGCAGATGTTCCTCAAGATCGGCGACGTCGTCACGCTCGGCATCGACGGCCTCGGCGAGCAGCGCCAGGAGATCATCGCGGCGTGAGGTAGTTGCATCAACACCACAACTCGTCATGCCCGGCCTTGAGCCGGGAATCCACGCCTTGCTTGCTGTGACCAAGACGGGGATGGCCGGGTCAAGCCCGGCCATGACGACGGAAAGATTTTTCAAGGGGGCACACCATGAAACTCACTTTCTCTCCGGCCTCGCCGTTCGCGCGCAAGGTTCGCATCGCCGCGATCGAGCTTGGGCTGATCGACAAGATCGAGCTGGTCCCGGCCGCGGTCGCGCCGGGCACCGCGAACGAGGAATATCAGCGCATCACGCCGCTGAAGAAACTGCCGGTGCTGATCCTGAACAACGGCGACGTCATTCTCGATTCCTATGTCATCGTCGAATATCTCAACGAGATCGCCGGCGGCTCGCTGATCCCCGACTACGGCCCGACGCGCTGGAAGGTGAAGACCGATCATGCAATTCTGCAAGGCATGCTCGATGCCATGCTGCTGTGCCGCTACGAGAAGATGGTGCGGCCGCAGGGGCTGCAATGGCAGGCCTGGTCCGACGACCACTGGAATCGCGCCTGGACCGGCATGGCGCGGTTCGAGGCGCGCGACGACGTGCTGAACGGCCCGCTCACCATCGCGCAGATCGGCCTCGTCTGCGTGCTCGGCTATGCCGACTTCCGCTTCGCCGATTGCGGCTGGCGCAAGGCCTATCCCAAGCTCGACAAGTTCCACCAGAAAATGCTGGAGCGGCCCTCGGTGAAAATCTCGGTGCCGCCAACGGCGTAGCGCATGATCCGGAAAAGTGTGCAGCGGTTTTCCGAAACGATCATGCGCAAATAATATGTAATGCAGGAGTGCGCGATGAGTTTGAAGTTCTCGGTCGGCGATCTCACCATCCACCGCGTCATCGAGCAGGAAGTTCCGTTCTTTCCGGCGCTCGAGCTGCTTCCCGACCTGACGCCGGAGGTGCTTGCCGAAAACCGGGCATGGATGAAGAAGGCCGGCGCCCTTAACGACAGCGACACGCTGATCCTCTGTTTCCAGTCCTACATCGTCAAGACGCCGCACCACACCATCCTGATCGACAGCTGCATCGGCAACGACAAGCCGCGCCCCGGCCGCCCGAACTGGCACATGAAGACCGACGACAACTATACGCGCGCGCTGAAGGCCGCGGGCTTTTCCGTCGGCGACATCGACTTCGTAATGTGCACGCATCTGCATGTCGATCATGTCGGCTGGAACACGCGGCTGGAGAACGGCCGCTGGGTGCCGACCTTCCCGAAGGCGCGCTACGTGTTCGCCAAGGGCGAGTATGACTACTGGACCGAGCAGAACGCCAAGGCCGAGGTGCCGCCGTTTACCGACAGCGTGCTGCCGGTGGTCGAGGCGAAGAAGGCGGAGATCGTGACCAACGATTTCTCGCTCGGCGATCACGTCCGCATCCTGCCGACGCCCGGCCACACGCCCGGTCATGTCGCCTTCACCTTCGGCAAGGGCAAGGACGACGCCGTGTTCGGCGGCGACCTCATGCACACGCCGCTGCAGACGCTCTATCCGGAGCTGTCGCCGAAATTCGACGTCGATCCGAAGCAGGCGGCGGTGACGCGGCGCAGCTTCCTCGAGCGCTATTGCGATACCAGCACGCTGTGCTGCACCGCGCATTTCCCCTCGCCGTCATCCGGCAGGATCAAGCGCAAGGGGAATGGGTTCGTGTGTGAGACGACGTGAGCATTTGTAGGGTGGGCAAAGCGAAGCGTGCCCACCAAATCTCTTCCGAATTTGCGGAGATGTGGTGGGCACGGCGCATTCGCGCCTTTGCCCACCCTACAGATTCATTGCAAGCTCAATCGAACAAACCCGGCGTGTGATTGACCGCCGCGCCCTCGATCGCGAGCATTTTCAGTTTCGTCTCCACGCCGCCGCGGGCCGAGAAGCCGCCGGGCTTGTTGCCGGCCGCGAGCACGCGGTGGCAGGGCACGACGATCGGACAGGGGTTGCGGCCGAGCGCCTGGCCGACGTCGCGCGACAGCTCGACGCCGCCGAGCTTTTTCGCGATATCGCCATAGGTCATGGTCTTGCCCGGCGGGATGCTGCGCGCGATGTCGTAGACGCCGCGGTTGAACTCCGGCACGCCGTCGAGGTCGAGCGGGATGTCGGTGAGATCGTCCGGCTGGCCGGCGAGCAGAGCCACGATCCGGTCGATCGCGGTTTGCACCTCGGCGGTCGGCGCGGTCTCGGCGATGTCGCCGCGGCGCTGGCGGATGCGGGCGCGGGTCTTGTCCTCGCTGCCCATGGGAAGCTGCATCCCGTTGATGCCGCGCGGGCCCCATTCGATGCCGCAGGCGCCGATCGCGGTGTCGAACAGGCAAAAATGCTGGTCGGTCATGGCTGGCTCCTCAATCATATGACCCATGCTGGTCTTGATGCGGAATCTAGGCTTGGAAAGTGTTGCGATCCACCCGGATTCCGGGAATCTTGCACAGCTGGTTCCCCTCGCATTTCACCCCTCCCCGAGCCAAAAATGCAAACCCTTCCCATCAACGGTTACGACATGTCCTATCTCGACGTGGGCCAGTCCAGCGGCGGCCCGCCGCTGGTCTGCGTGCACGGCTCGCTCTGCGATTTTCGCATCTGGGGCAGCGTGAGCGGGCCGCTGACGAAGCAGCACCGGCTGATCTGCGTCAGCCTGCGGCACTTCTTTCCGGAGCAATGGAACGGCGTCGGCAACACCTATTCGATCGCGCAGCATGTCGACGACGTGATCGCCTTCATCGAGAAATTGAACATGGGCCCGGTCGATTTGATGGGGCATTCCCGCGGTGGGCACATTTGCTTCCGCGTCGCGCAGCAGCGGCCCTACCTGCTGCGCAAGCTGATCCTAGCCGAGCCCGGCGGCGAGCTCGATGCCTCGCTCGATCCCGACTACAAAGCCGGGCCCTCGCCGCTGCTGGCGCGCTTCGCCACCGCGGCGGAGAAGATCTCCGGCGGCGACGTCGATGGCGGGCTCGCTTTCTTCATGGATGCGCTGGAGGGGCCCGGCACCTGGCCACGGCTTCCGACGATGGCCAAGCAGCTGCTGCGCGACAATGCGTATACGCTGATCGGGCAGGTCCGGGATGACCGCCCGCCCTTTTCGCTAGCCGACGCGGAATCGATCAAAATGCCGACGCTGTTCATCGGCGGCGAGAAGACCAAGGGGCTGTTGCCGAAGGTGCTGCATACGCTGGCGGCGCACGTGCCGAATTCGAAGGTGGCGATGATTCCGAACGCCACGCATCCGATGTTCGAGCAGGCGCCGCAACGATATTCGGAAGTCGTACTCGAATTTCTGGCGGGCTGAGCATGCAAACGATCCGCGTCAACGGCTACGACATGCCCTATCTCGAAGTGGGACAGGGCCATCCGCTGGTCTGTGTGCACGGCACACTCGGCGATTTCCGCACCTGGTATGCCGTGCTCGGGCCGCTGTCGAAAAAGCACCGGGTGATCGCGGTCAGCCTCCGGCATTTCTTTCCCGAGCACTGGAACGGTGTCGGCGACGACTACCGCATGGCGCAGCATGTCGCCGACGTGATCGCGTTCATCGAGCAGCTCGACCCGAAGCCGGTCGATTTGATGGGCCATTCGCGCGGCGGACACATTTCCTTGCGTGTCGCGCAACAACGCCCGGACCTGTTGCGCAAGGTGATCCTGGCCGAGCCCGGCGGCGATCTCGACGCCACGCTGGATCCGACCGTCGTGCCGGGGACGCCGTCAGCGCTGAGCGCGCGCGTCCTCCTCTCCGTCAACAAGGTCCGGGATGGCGACATCGAAGGCGCGCTGCAAAATTTCGTCGACGGCATCGACGGCGAAGGCACCTGGAAACGCCTCGCCGCCGCGCCGAAGCAGCAATTGCGCGACAATATTTACACGCTTCTCGGCCAGCAACATGAAGCGCGCAAGCCCTACAGCATGGCCGACGTGCTCGCGATCAAGACGCCGACGCTCCTGATCGGCGGCGCCGACACCACGGGCGCGCTGTCGACGATGTGGCGGGAGATGGCCAAGCACATCACGGGTGCCACGACCGCTGTCATCCCGAACGCCAAGCACTGGATGTTCGAGCAGGACCCGGAGGGCTACTGCAAGGTGGTGTCGGAGTTTCTGGCGGGCTGAGCAGAGCTTCGGGGAGCGGTGCGGCGACCAGAAAGTCAGGCCTACTGCCTTGTTTAATTTGATTTCCCAGTGACTTGGCGACTTGACCGGCTCACTACCTTCGGGCTATCTTCGAATACGGTATTCCGTATTCCAAGACGAACGACCGGCATGATTCCGTTAGATCCGCTCCCCAATCTCATCGACCAGGTCTATGCGCGGATCCTCGAAGCGATCACCGACCGCACGCTGCTGCCGGGCCAGCGCATCCGCCAGAACGAGCTGGCCGAAAAGCTCGGCGTGTCGCGCCAGCCGGTCTCGCATGCGCTGCATCTGTTGCACCGGCAGGGACTTGTGGCCGAGAGCGGCCGCCGCGGTTTCGAAGTCACGCAGCTCGATCCCGCGCGCATCCGCCAGCTCTACGAAGTGCGCGGCGCCATCGATGCACTGGCGGCCAGGCTTGCCGCGGATCGCGTCAAGATCGATCCTGCCGGACGCGCGCGGCTTGAAAAGGCGCTGCAGGCCGGGCGCGCCATCGACAGGAAGACATCGCTCGCCAAACTGATCGCGCTTGACGTGGATTTTCACAGCGCGATCTACCGGCTCGCGGGCAACCCCGCGATCGAGGAGATGATCGCGCCGCAATGGCCGCATATGCGCCGCTCGATGGCGACCGTGCTTGCCGAGCTCGATTATCGCGAGAGCGCCTGGAGCGAGCATGAGGCGATCGCGGCGGCGATATTTGCCGGTAACGCGAAGGCCGCGGAGGGCGCGGCGCAACAGCACGCGCTGACGGCGGGACGACGCACGGAAGAGAGATTGAGGGCGATCGACGAGGCGGCATAACCAACCGCCGTCGTTCCGGGATGGTCCGCTAGGACCAGACCACAGATGCGCAATTGCGCATCGGGGAACCTCGAGATTCCGGGTTCGATGCTTTCGCATCGCCCCGGAATGACAACAACGAAGCAAGGAGGAAGACCCATGAAACTCACGCCACAGCAGATCGAGCATTTCAATCGCGAGGGCTGGCTGTTCCTGCCCGAGCTGTTCAGCCAGGAGGAAGTCAATTTCCTGGCGCAGGAAGCCGTCAACATCTACGACGCCAATCGCCCGGAAGTCTGGCGCGAGAAGAGCGGCGCGCCGCGCACCGCCTTTGCGGCACATCTCTACAACGAGGCCTTCGGCCTGCTCGGCGCGCATCCGCGCATGATCGACCCGATCGAGCAGATCTTTGGCGAGAAGGTCTACATGCATCAGTTCAAGATCAACGCCAAGGCGGCCTTCACCGGCGACGTCTGGCAGTGGCACCAGGATTACGGCACCTGGAAGCGCGACGACGGCATGCCGGAGCCGCGCGCGATGAACATCGCGATCTTCCTCGACGAGGTGATGCCGATCAACGGGCCGTTGATGCTGGTGCCGCAGAGCCAGACCGCCGGCGACCTCAAGGCTTCGCATGATCTGGAAACCACCTCCTATCCGCTGTGGACGCTGGACGAGGAGACCGTGACGCGGCTGGTGAAGCAGGGCGGCATCGTCGCTCCAACCGGCAAGGCCGGCGGCATGCTGATGTTCCACGGCAATCTCGTGCATGGATCGAGCGGCAACATCACGCCCTATCCGCGCAAGATCGTGTATCTGACCTTGAACGCGGTCTCGAATTACATCCGCACACCGACGCGTCCCGAATACATTGCGCATCGCGACTTCACGCCGATCCAGACGGTTGCCGACGACGCGCTGCTGCGGCTAGCGCGGGCGCCAAGGCAGGCGGCGGAGTAGTTTTGCTCGCCTCCCCCACTACGACTCGTCATGCCCGGGCTTGACCCGGGCATCCACGTCTTGACTCCGGAAGACGTGGATGGCCGGGCATAGGCGAGCGAGAGCGACGCCGTTCTTCGAACGGCTATGCCGGCCATGACGAACAGAATACGTTGGAATTCTCATGAACCTTTATCACCTCCTCTCCGCCCGCCACAAAGCCGGCAAACCCGTCCGCGTGGCGCTGATCGGTGCCGGCAAGTTCGGCTCGATGTTCCTGTCGCAGGTCCCGCATGTGCCGGGGCTGGAAGTGCCTGTTATCATCGACCTCGATCCGCAGCGCGCGCGGGATGCCTGCAAGACCGTCGGCTGGGACGATGGCCGCATCGCGGCGACGACGTTCACCGATGACGGCGCGCGCGCCATTGCCGGCGGCGCGATGGATGTGATCGTGGAAGCGACCGGCAATCCGGCCGTCGGCATCCGCCATGCCCGCGCGGCGATCGCCGCCGGCAAGCATATCGTCATGGTGAATGTCGAGGCCGACGTGCTGGCGGGCCCGCTGCTCGCCGAGGAAGCGCGCAAGGCCGGCGTGGTCTATTCGCTCGCCTATGGCGACCAGCCGGCGCTGACGTCCGAGATCGTCGACTGGGCCCGCGCCACCGGTTTCCGCGTGGTCGCGGCCGGCAAGGGCACCAAATATCTGCCCGCCTATCACGACGTGACGCCGGAGGGCGTCTGGCAGCATTACGGCCTCACCGCGAGCGAAGCCCAGTCGGCCGGCATGAACCCGCAGATGTTCAACTCCTTTCTCGACGGCACCAAGTCGGCCATTGAAATGGCAGCGATCGCGAATGCGTGCACGCTCGACGTGCCTTCGCACGGCTTGCTGTTTCCTCCTTGCGGCGTCGACGATCTGCCGCATGTGATGCGGCCGCGCGACAAAGGCGGCGTGCTGGAAAAATCCGGGGTGGTGGAAGTGGTGTCGTCGCTGGAGCGCGACGGCCGCCCGGTATTCCGTGATCTGCGCTGGGGCGTCTATGCCGTGCTGGAAGCGCCGAACGACTATGCCGCCGATTGTTTCAGGCAGTACGGCCTGAAGACCGATTCCAGCGGACGCTATGCGGCGATGTACAAGCCCTATCACCTGATCGGGCTGGAGCTGAACATCTCGATCCTGTCGGCCGCCTTGCGCAACGAGCCGACCGGGCAGCCCTACGGTTTCCGCGGCGATGTTGCTTCCGTGGCGAAGCGCAATCTGCGCGCCGGCGAAATGCTTGACGGCGAAGGCGGCTATACGGTGTGGGGCAAGCTGATGCCCGCGGCCGAAAGCCTGAAGACCGGCGCGCTGCCGATTGGCCTGGCGCATCGCGTCAAGCTCAAGAACGACATCGCGCATGGCGCGGTGGTGCGCTGGAGCGATGTCGAATACGACGCCGACAACGACACCATCAAGACGCGCAAGGCGATGGAAGCGGCGTTCGCGAAGGCTTGAGCCACGCCGGTAGTCCACCTCTCCCCTTGCGGGAGAGGTCGGATCGCATGCAATGCGATCCGGGTGAGGGGTATGTCTCCGCAGATGAGACTGCGGATAGAACCCCTCATCCGTCGCGGACTTCGTCCGCGCCACCTTCTCCCGCAAGGGGAGAAGGAAGAGATCGCGCACTACGGCAGCAGCCGCTCTTGCTTCGCCTGCTTGAACCACTTCCGGAACATGTCCTCAGTGTCCATCATCTCGGTGAAGCCGGCGCGGTTGATCTTCACGGTCGAGACGATCGAGGGCGGGCCGGAGTCGGTGTGGCCGTAGCGCATGCTGTAATCGGCATATTGGAAGGACAGGCCGACGAATTCCTTCAAGGATGGCGCAGCGAGGTTATGCTTGCGGCGCAGCGCCTGCCACGGCTCGATCCAGTTCGGAAATTCCCTGGCCATCGACAGCGGCACTGATTTGCCCGGCTTCATGCCAAGCGCATCGGATATCGCCGGCCAGATATTCTCCCAGGTGAAGACGTCGCCATTGGTGACGTTGAAGGCCTCGTTGCGCGCGCTCGACGCCTCGCCCGACCAGGCGATGGCGCGCGCCAGCAGATTGACGTCGACCGCCTGGGCCACACGCGCGGCGCCGCCGGGAAAATCGAGCGGCCTGCCCTGCTCGCGCAGCATGGCGGCGTAGACGCCGAGCGGCGGGATCAGATCCATCGCACCGCCCATGGCCAGGCCGACGATCAGGACGGGGCGCAAAATGCTGAAATGCCAGGCCTTGCCTTTCTGCAGCGCGCGCAGGAAGTTTTCCTGCGCCCAATAGAAATTCGGCTGCTCGTACATTTCCGAGCGGCCCTCACGCGCCGGCACCGTCAGCGGCCGCACATGCACGCCATAGGCTTTCGTGCCCTGCAGCAGCGCGACGTGTTTCAGCTCAGGCGCGACCGGCTCGAGCGCGCCCATCAGGTTGCGCAGCATGTTGTCGTTGATGGTGATCTGCTTTGGGTCGCGCCAGCCGTCGACCAGATTGGGCTCTTCATAGAGCGCGGCGTAGACGAGATGTGTGGTGCCTTTCAACTCGCTCGCGACGGCGGCGCATTCCGCTGAAACCTTCAGATCGAGCGCGACGAAGCGGGCGCCATGGAGATCGCGCGGCTTGCGCCGCGACAGCGCGATCACCTCGGTGCCGCCACCACTGCCGAAATGCCGAAGCGCCGCGTTGCCCACCAGCCCCGTCGCACCTGCGACCACCACCTTCTTTGCCATCCGCGGCCTCCCCCACCTCTTCTTTGGTCTAACAGATGACGCGTCACACCTCAGCTTGCTGCGTCAAAACGCCCAAATCAAAGGCGTTGTTCGCAACTGCGTCATCCGCCGGCTGCCCTTGATTCCGCTGTTGCGATTGGCCATCCTGTGCGCGGAACCGCAAGTCACGGAATTCCAACAACAAGAGCCCTCGAGGGCCTTCAAAAACGCATTCGGAAACGCATTCAAACAAACAACGTCGATCATCGGCGAAGCAAAGACGGCATCAAGATCGTTCCCTTGTCGACGGCTCGGCATAACTGAGGGAAGCGCATGAAACGTCGTGATTTCTTGAAAGTGACCGGCGCCGGTCTCGCCGCGAGCACAGCTGTCGCTGCGCCCGCGATCGCACAATCCAACCCCGAGATAAAATGGCGGCTCGCCGCGAGCTGGCCGAAGGCGCTCGATACGCTCTATGGCGGCTGCGAGTATTTTGCCCAGCGCGTCGCCGCGATCACCGACAACAAATTCCAGATCCAGTCGTTCGCCGCGGGCGAAATCGTGCCGGGCCTGCAGGTGCTGGATGCCGTGTCGAACGGCACGATCGAGATGGGCAATACCGCGCTGTATTATTACTGGGGCAAGAACCCGGCTTTCACCTTCGGCACGTCGCTGCCGTTCGGCCTCAACACACGCGGGCACATCGCCTGGCTGAATTTCGGCGGCGGCACCGAGCTCCTGAACGATCTGTTGAAGGAGTTCAACACCATCGGCATTCCGACCGGCTCGACCGGCGCCCAGATGGGCGGCTGGTACCGGAAGGAGATCAAGTCGATGGCGGATATGCAGGGACTGAAATTCCGCGTCGGCGGCTTCGCCGGCAC